>NZ_KQ040782.1:64081-157126 GCF_000971975.1 Paenibacillus algorifonticola
GACACCATTCCGCCATAGCCGTAACCTTGCGTCTCCGCTGGCGACACTTGACCGCCATAGCCGTAGCCACCACCCATACCGCCTATCGGATACATGCCTGGAGGACATGGATTATAGCCTTCTCCCTGGCTCACAGGGCTAACCATGGTCGGCTGCTGCCAATGTCCGTAGCCGCCTGTCTGTGCGGGCGATACCGTCGTAGGCATGCCGTAGCCTCCGTATTGCGGCCAAGCAGGAGTAGTTGCAGCGGGAGATACAACTGTAGTAGGGTAAGTCGAGGAAGCTTCTACCGCAGGCGTACCGTATTGCATAAACAAGTCTACGCTTTGCTGATGATGCGAATAAACCGGGTATGTCTTTTTCTCGACTGGCTTCTCAATCGGCAGCGGCTTAGGCTGCGGGGCAGGTGTTGCCAACGGAGCGACAGGCGTCACGATTGGTGCTGTTGGCGCTTTCGTCGTCGGGATTGGCGCCGTTGGAGCTTTCGTCGTCGGGATTGGCGCCGTTGGAGCTTTCGTCGTCGGGATTGGCGCCGTTGGAGCTTTCGTCGTCGGGATCGTTGCCGTTGGCGCTTTCGTTGTCGGAATTGGAGCGGTCGGCGTTTTTACCTCTGCTGGTGCTGTTGACGTTTTGCCTGGCATTTGCCCTGTCGGCTTTTTACCGCCTACCCATTGCTGTACGCCTTGCATGACCGACAGTGGATGCAGAGCGTGATGCCCTGTGTGGCCATTTGTGCCCGCCGCCGTTGTTCCAATTGCAGTTCCCGTACCCGTATCAGGCGTAGTCGTCGTATGGCCCGCTTTAGGCACATTGACAATTTCACCCGTCATGAGTACATTGGGATTTTTAAGTTGAGGATTCGCTTTGATCATATCGGCGAGCGGAACTCCCCATGCTTTGGACAGCTTCCATAGCGTATCCTCCTGCTTCACCACATATTGGTGCATAATTTCCATTCCACCAGTTCCGTGGGAAGTAGATGGGATTTTAATTTTCATGCCCACCTCAATGACGTCTGGATTCGTAATGGAAGGGTTCAGCTTCAAAATCTCCTCAACCGTAACATGATGCTTCTGACCGATTAAGTAGAGGGAATCGCCTTTCTTCACTACATAAATTTTCACTTGCCGACAACCTCCTGTCACGTTCTTTAAATAACAAGCATAAATGCTGCCGTGCATGTTTGCTTGCTATCAATCTTTATATTCTATGCAGCATATGGGCAGGTGTCCCCCATTTTGCAAAAAAAATAGCGAGACGCAGCCAGCTTCCCAGAAAGCTGTGCGTCTCGCTATTTAGCAAAATTCAATCCAATCGGCCTAATCCAGCCATTTAAACTATCCTTACAGCCAGTAAGACATGCGGTAACTTGCCGCATCCCCACATCTGTTACCCATTCGACTGCTGAAGCTGCTCATACGTAAAACTTGGATAACAGCCAAGCACGCGCACCTGACAACCGATTGCTTCAATTTCAGAAATCGCAGCTGGCAGCAGCACGGTATCAAGCGACATCTCAATGTCGATATAAAAATAGGAATTGCCCAGCTTCTTCTTCGTCGGACGCGATTCAATACGCGACAGATTGATTCGGCGCCAAGCGAACGCCGACAACACCTGATGCAGCGCACCTGGATAGTCATCCGGCAAATTCACCAAAATACTCGTCTTCTTGAAATCCGAGTGCCGCACCGTATAAGGCTGCTCGCCAACGAGCAAAAACCGCGTATAGTTGTTGCTGTGGTCGGTAATACTCGCCTGCAAAATATCCAGTTCATTGTTCGCCGCTGCTCTTGAAGTACCAATCGCCAGCCAGCCCGCTCCCGGGTTGTCGCGTACGATTCGCACCGCTTCAGACGTACTGCCAACATGCTCCGTCTCAGCATGAGGGATTTCGCTTCTAAGAAACTGCAAGCATTGCGCCATTGCAACCGGGTGGCTGATCACCTTTTTCACACGGGAATAATCTACGACGCCATGCTCGTCCTTCAGCTCAGAGCGCCTGCCGATTAAATTTTGAATAGAAGGATATACCCATTCGGCCTGAATCGGCAAGTCCACTTCATGGACCATCCAGTCCATATGCAGGCTAACCGAGCCTTCAATTGTATTCTCGATTGGAATAATGCTGTAGCCGCTTTCCCCTTTAACCGTCGACAGGAACACATCGGCAATGAGCCGATGATGCTTCCACGATACTTCTTCTCCAGCAAAAAACTGCCGTGCCGCTTCATCAGATACAGAACCTGCTGGCAGCAACGCTACCGATTTCGTCGCACTCATACGGCCTCTCCTCTAATCCGCTCAAGCAGGCCTAGCGATTCTGTGCCAGCCTCTGCCTGCTCTATAGTTACTACCGGCCCTTCCGCACATGGCTTCAGCCATAGCGTCTGCGCTTCAATTCCTTCCTGCTTCAACGTATCCAGCAGAAAATGCTCCAGCTCCTGCTTGCGAGGGCTGTCCGACTCTACAAAAGCGATCAGCGTCGGGCCTGCGCCGCTTAAAGCTGCCCCAAGCGCGCCATAATCGGCAGCTTTGGCCAAAATTTCCGCCATGCCGGGAATGAGCGCTGCCCGGTATGGCTGGTGCAGGCGATCCCGCATCGCATGTTTAATGAGCCCAAGCTCGCCGCTAGCAAGCGCCGCAACTAGCAGCGAGCTGCGGCTCACATTAAATACCGCATCCTGCATGCTGATTTGTTTCGGCAGCGCATGGCGCGCCTTCTCCGTTGACAGCTGGAATGCGGGAATCGCGACAAGCGCCTCCAGCTTCTCATGCGGCGCCAGACGGACATAATCTGCCCGCTCTCCATCCCAAGCGGACACGACAATGCCGCCAAACAGCGACGCGCCGACATTGTCCGGATGTCCTTCGAGCGCTGTCGCCATCTGAAACAGCTTGTCATCGCTCAGCGGACTGCCGATTAACGCATTGGCAGCTACCAACGCGCCAACGATAGCGGAGGCGCTGCTACCCAGTCCGCGCGTAAGCGGAATATTGCTGTACATCGCAATGTCCAGCTCCGGTACCTGTACGCCCGCTTCCTTGAACACAAGCTGCGCCACTTTATAGATCAAGTTCGATTTATCCTCGGGGATACCTGTCATTTCGTCTCCGTATAGGCGCAAAACCGTACGCTCGGCAACTGACATTTCAACCCAAGCATAGAGGGAAAGCGCCATGCCCAGCGTATCGAAGCCTGGACCCAGATTAGCGGTGCTCGCAGGCACCTTTACGATTACACGACGGTTATTCATAACGTTATAAAGCTCCTTCGATTGCTAGTGTTGGCTTAACCTTCAACGCGATACACGCTTTTCACCTTGCGGATAACATCCAGCTCTTCAAAGGTTTGCAATACCTTCTGCATCGCTGCTTTATTCGCATCATGCGTAATTACGATAATTTCCGCTTCGGGATTGACCGGATTCGGCTGCTGCAGCACCGATTCCAAGCTTACCTCAAAGTCCGCAAATACTTGAGTAATGCGGGCAAGCACGCCTGCGCGATCTGCTACATGGAGGAGCAGGAAATATTTTGAGGAAATTTGCTCATCGGTCTTGAGCTTCTTCTCCTTATACGTCATAATGCCTTGCTTGCCGTTAACGCCAAGCTTCAGGTTTTTCACAACCGCAACGAGATCGGCAACAATCGATGTAGCCGTAGGCATGCCGCCAGCGCCTGGGCCATAAAACATCGTCTCTCCAACCGCTTCGCCGTGTACATAAACTGCGTTGAATACGCCATTAACCGAAGCGATAGGGTGCGTTTGCTTCACCATCGTTGGCTGTACGCTGATGCTGAACTCATCATCCTGACGCTCTGCGATGCCAAGCAGCTTAAGCTCATAGCCGAGACGCTTCGCATATTGGATGTCTTCACGGCTCACCGATGAAATCCCTTGAACGGATACATCATCTAGGGCCACATTGGCACGGAAGCCAAGCGTCGCCAAAATCGTCATTTTGCGCGCAGCATCCAGTCCCTCAACGTCAGAGGTAGGATCAGCCTCCGCATAGCCGAGCGCCTGGGCTTCCTTCAGCACATCAGAGTATGAAGCGCCTTCTTGGCTCATTTTTGTCAAAATGTAGTTTGTCGTACCGTTCACAATACCCATAATTTTAGTAATCCGGTCAGAGGAGAAACCTTCAATCAACGTCCGAATAATCGGAATTCCGCCAGCTACACTCGCTTCATAAAGTACATCGCAGCCATGCTCCTGTGCAACAGCCAAAATTTCTGGTCCATGCAGCGCCATCAAATCTTTATTAGCTGTCACGACATGCTTGCCGCGTGATAAAGCTTCAATAATATACTGTTTCGTTTGTTCAATGCCGCCCATTACTTCGACGATCACATCGATGTCCGGGTGGTGAATAATTTCCCAAGGGTCCTCTGTCAGCTTGGACGCATCGATCGAAATATCGCGCGCTTTGCTTTTATTGCTGACCAGCACCTTCGCAATTTCAATCGCCGAACCAGTCTGGCTTTGCAAATCCTCCTGATGTCCTTCCACGATGCGGACAACACCTGTTCCTACTGTTCCAAGCCCTAGCAAGCCTACTTTAATTGGTTTCATATGATTCCCTCCATTTATACTTCAATAATATAACGTTCTATTTCATCAGCCCTGCCCGATTACGGCGGCTTTACGCACGCCCTGCTGGCTGCGAATAACATCCATTAAAGAATCCAAATCCCCGCTGAGCTGGGAAACGTCAACTGAAATGACCACATGGGCAAGCCCTTGCAGGGGAATGCTTTGATTCATCGTCAGCACATTGCCTTCATGCGCCGCCACGAGCGACAACACCTTCGACAGCACGCCGGAACGATGCTCCAGCTCCATGGAAATCGTCACCAGCCGTTCGCGATTGAGCTGATGCATCGCATAAACGCCATCTTTATACTTATAAAAAGCGCTTCTGCTCAGGTTCGCCTTCTCGGCTGCCTCATGCACCGTTGCCGCTTCGCCTCTGGCAAGCATTTCCTTCACCTGCAATGTCTTGAGAATGGCTTCCGGCAGCATATCCTCCCGTACAGCAAAATACCGCTGCGTCACTTCCGTCCCCCCTAAAAAGACATTTGTTCTTCTATAAAGGACATTATAGCGGAATCATACGACTGGGGCAATAGGTTTAAATGATAATCCGCTTTTTAACTGGAATAGTTCTCAAAAAAGCGTTCCCTGCAAAGTCAAGCTTTGCAGGGAACGGATTCACTTCCATATAACTGTCTGATTATCGCGGCAAATCGTCTGCCTCGCGAGCAGCGCAGTCTACTGCTCTATCCAACTGACAGTAAGCTCGGAAACGCCTTCTTCAGAAGCCAGCTTGCCGCCGATGATCGAAATAAATTCGGAGCCGGAAATCGTCCCCTGAATAATAATATTTTTATCATCTATCGTCTGGGCGCCGCCCTCCAGCTTCTTTTCATTTACATAATCTTTATACGATTGGCCTAGCTTGTCGAAGCTTTCCTTCGTCTTGAAAACAAGCAAAACCGATTTTTTGCCGTCATCGATGTTTTCCGTCGAATTTATAATAACCGCATCATCTGGAATCGGGAAATCGGCAGGCAAATAGTCGGGTCTCGCGCTTTCCTCTGTATTCCCTGGCGCTACACTTGTTGTTTCCTGGGGAGCTGTATTGGCCCCACCCACAGCATTATTGCCGCAGGCGCTCACGACACCCGCTATAATAACGACCGACAATAAAGAAAACCATCTATTTTTTTTCATGTTTAAACATCCTCTCATTCAAAATAAAAATCATCATGACAGCAGCAGCTTCCTGTTTAGAACAAGCATCGTGATAAAATCGCTAAGCCTAATAATGGCGAGCAAAAGCAATATTACCACATAAAGAAGGAAACGGCCAGCATCCTCCATTTCCAAATCTATCAACGGCACCCAGCAGCCAAAAGGAATGCTTTTTCTCGATCGCGCCTTCAATCATAAGCTTCGAATCCGCAAACGTCAGGCCGCCGTCTTCCAGCTTCTTGTTTATCGTATAAGCTTGAAAGCTATTACACCTTTTTCAGCAGGCTGTAACAGCTTTAGCACCATTTTCTGAAAATATGGATGATGGAGCACATAAAAAAGACGGCTTGCGCCGTCTCCTTGTGCCAAATATTCGATTAAGCCATATAGTCGCTGCCTTCGAAAAATTCAAAGGTGAAATCGCCGATTTGCACCGTATCGCCATCTTTAGCGCCATGCTTACGCAGCGCTGCATCAACACCCATTTTCCGCATAATTTGGGCAAAACGCATGACCGAGTCATACGAAGTAACCTTCATGCGCTTCAAATATTTCTCGATGCTTTCGCTCTCGACAACATACAGCTCGTTCTCCTTGCGAATCGTATAGCTGGACTCTTCGCGTTTCTCGAACGTATACACCTTACGCTCTGTAACATCCTTCACTTCTTCGATTTCCAGCTCGTCTGGAACCGACTCCAGCGTATCCATTGCTTTATACAACAGCTCCTGAACACCCTGCTTCGTCAATGAAGACATTGGCACAATGAGGTATTCCTTCTCGCCGCGCACTTCCTCCAGCTGCTGCTTGAACTTCTCCAAATGCTCTGCCGCTTCCGGCATATCCATCTTGTTAGCCGCAATAATTTGCGGACGATCAGCCAGCTTCTCATTGTAGAGCACCAGCTCTTCATTGATTTGCAGCCAATCCTCAAATGGATCGCGACCCTCGGAGCCGGACATATCCAGCACATGGATGATGACGCGAGTACGCTCGACATGGCGTAAAAACTCATGTCCCAGACCAACGCCTTCATGCGCGCCTTCGATTAATCCCGGTAAGTCCGCCATCACGAAGCTGCGGTCATCGCCAACGTCTACAACCCCTAAATTCGGCGTTAACGTTGTAAAATGATACGCGCCAATTTTCGGCTTGGCCCCGGATACGACCGACAGCAAGGTGGATTTGCCCACGCTTGGGAATCCGACTAGACCTACGTCTGCCATTACCTTAAGCTCAAGCACAATCCAGCGTTCTTCGCCTTCTTCACCAGTCTCGGCAATATCCGGAGCCGGGTTGTTAATCGTTGCAAATCGGGTATTGCCGCGTCCGCCGCGTCCGCCCTTTGCTACTATAATTTCCTGGCCATGACGTGTCATGTCGGCAATGATTTCCTGCGAGTCATCGTCAATAATGATCGTGCCTGGAGGAATGCGTACAATCATATCATCCGCACCCGCACCATGCATGCTCTTCACTTTGCCGCGCTCGCCGCGCTCGCCTTTAAAATGCTTCTGATAGCGGAAATCCATCAGCGTACGCAAGCCTTCATCTACGCGAAAAATAATATTTCCGCCTTTACCGCCATCGCCGCCGGCAGGTCCGCCCTCCGGTACGTATTTCTCACGACGATAGGAGACGATTCCGTCGCCGCCATTGCCGCCTTTTACAAATATTTTCGCTTTATCGACAAACATGCTGTGCCCCCGTTCAAGCGCGCTTTTCCGCCTTAAGCCGTATTTCCTCCTGCGGATGTTCAATATCGACCGCCTGCAGAGCCGCGCCTTTCAACTGCTGATTTATTTGATCCTTCAATTGTTGCTCGTCAATTAGCTCGCCTTCCAGTTCGAAAGCAACGTGAAGCTGCTGCCCGTCCCAATCCAGCACCAGCGTAAGCACGGCGACTTCGCCAAAACCAGGCTTAACCGCCAGACGATAGCTATTCATTATGCCAATTAATGCTTCGGCGATTTCAGTGCTGGCAAGCGGCAGCTCATTTAAATTCAAGTCCTGCTCAATATCCACCTTTAGCTCAAGCGAGCTTGTCAGTGTACGGAAGCCCTGAATGTAGCTGACGAGCGCTGGCTCCCCTAGCTTTGAAATTTGGCTCTCTATAAGCATCTTTGCCCTTATTTTCTCCACATATTCCACCGTTTTATCCGGTTTCTGCATCCGTGTGTAGCCATATAGCACTTGCAGGTCGTTCATCCAGTCATGCCGATGATGGTTAAGCGTCCTCATCCCCGCAGCCTGCAGGCTGTGTATCGTAAGCGCAAGCTGCTTCGCATGCTCACGCCGCTCCGAGCGAATCCAGATGGCTGCAGCAGCCGCAAACCAAAGCATGAAAAGCACAAGCAGCCAGACTGACGAAGGCCATACAAGCATAGCCACAGCCGGGAGCACAATAGAAAAAGCCGCGATGTGCTTTGCCGATTTAATGCGATCCATTCATTGATCCCACTTTCTTCCGCATGTTTCCCAGCTAATTCAGTATAACATGTCGCTGCATTAGCCGATAGGTCTTTAAGCAGCAAATGCCCCGGCCTACACGCGAGGCCGGGGCATTTGCTGCTATTATGCTTCTACTGCTGCGGCTACTGGAGCCAGGTCCACTGGATACACGCTCACTTTTTTGCGATCGCGTCCCCAACGCTCAAACTTCACAACGCCTTCGACTTTCGCATAAAGCGTATCGTCTTTGCCGATGCCTACGTTAGTTCCTGGGTGAATTTTCGTTCCGCGTTGACGGAACAAGATGCTTCCAGCAGATACGGTTTGACCGTCAGCACGTTTAGCGCCAAGACGCTTCGATTGACTGTCACGTCCGTTCTTTGTGGAACCTACACCTTTCTTCGAAGCGAAAAGCTGAAGATTCAGTTTCAACATGAGATTTCCCTCCCTCATTCAAGAGATTGTTGTTTAATCACAACATATTTTCCGTAGGACTGCGCGATTGTAGTAAGCATCACGATCATCGACTCCAGCAGCAGCTGCACCTTATGATCGGTTTCCTGATCAGCTAAAACCGGAATATCCGATGATAACCATCCATTGTCCATTACATAAGGAAGCTTCACATCTGCCAAAGCCTCAACCGAGTTGACCGTACCGACAGATATAGCCGACACGCCAGCACAGACAATGTCTTTGCCGAGCTTCGCATACTTCGCATGTCCTTTAATCTTAAACGATGTAATCCGCTTGTCAGCATTTCGTACAATCGTAACCGTGATCATAATAATCCTCTTATGCTTGGATTTTGCCGATCGTTACTTTTGTGTACGGTTGACGATGACCTTGCTTACGACGGTAGTTCTTTTTGGCTTTGTATTTGTAAACGATGATCTTTTGGCCTCTGCCTTGTTTTTCAACAGTAGCAGAAACAGTAGCGCCGGAAAGAACTGGAGTACCAGTTACAAGACCGTCTGCACCGGATACAGCCAACACGCGATCAAACGTTACGCTTTCGCCTGCATTGGCGTTCAGTTTTTCGATGAAAAGTACATCGCCTTCCTGAACTTTGTATTGCTTGCCGCCAGTTTCGATAATTGCGAACATTGTGAGTGCACCTCCTTATTGTCGAAGACTCGCCTAATCCAGGTGAATTGCAGCATGGGCTGCCATTGCTTGTACCCGATCGGAGCGGTATCTGCAAGTCCGCTGTATATAACAATCAGACATACTTGAACATTTTAGCATACAAAATCGAATCAAGCAACCTCTTTTCTCCACAAATGCCTATGGCATGCCTTCTTGCAGTACGTTCCATTGTCTCCATATTTTTAATTTTGTATAATAAGGCCAGTCTTAAGGAACGGATTACGACGATCACCATTTAATCTGTCTGAAGTCAGCACGCAATGACAGGCAGCCTCATGTTAGATGATGCTACTATTTAAGAGCAAAGGAAGTTGATGCGGCATGGAAGCTATTCTTCGAATGAAGGATGCACTTGACCTGATGGAGCAAAAAATGGAGGAACGCCTCGACATCGCCGAAATTGCCAAAGCCGCCTATGTGTCGCCATTTCATTTCCAGCGCATGTTCCACATGCTTACTGGAATGACAGTCGCGGAATATATCCGCAAGCGCAAGCTGACACTTGCGGCACAGGAGCTGACGTCAAGCGCCATTAAGGTAGTAGATGTTGCTTTTAAATACGGTTATGATTCCCCAGAATCATTTTCCAAGGCGTTTCGCCGCATTCATGGCATTTCACCTTCGGAAGCGAGAGCACCCGGCGTTTCATTGAAAGCATTCCCCCGCATTTCATTCCAGCTATCATTGAAGGGAGACAAGGACATGGATTATCGGATAGAGGAAAAAGAAGCTTTTCAAATTGCAGGCTTGTCCTATGAAGTGAGCTGTAAGGACGGACAAAATTTCATCGATATCCCTAAGCTGTGGGAGGCATTTAACCAAAGCGAAGCGCCCGCCGAGCTCTATGCCAAAGGAGACGGGGCTATTATTGGCGTCTGCCTGGACGGACAGCCCGATAAAGAAACGTTCACCTATATGATTGCTACCTCCGTTCATTCCAATGTGGCTGAAAAGGAAGAAATATATACGGTCCGTACCGTTCCCGCAGCTACCTGGGCCATATTCACCTCAACTGGCCCGCTGCCTGATTCGATTCAAAACGTATTTCGCCGGATTTTCCAAGAGTGGTTTCCTGGAACCGGTTATGAGCATGCTGGAGGTCCTGAGCTGGAGGTTTATTACGAAGGCGATACTTGCGCCGAGGATTACCGCTGTGAAGTATGGATTCCGATTATGAAAAAAGAAGCACACAGCTAGCAGCTTCGCCTCATACTTGCAAAGGAACGAGTAATCTAGCTTGAGCCTGCCATCTATTTGCCCGACACTGAATACAGTGAAGCAAGCAAAGGCTGCTCGTCAAACCTAAGCAAAAACGACCGATGAAGGGCGAGCCTCCGTCGGTCGTTTTATTTGTCGCGCACCAAATTGCTATGTCGTTTGCAAAGCTAGACTTTAACTTGCGCCTGCCTGCCGCTTCCTCCGCAGCATGGACAGCGCTCCGTTAGCTGGCCCGCCGCACCCTCTCGCGCCTTTTTGCGGGTCACTTCCATAAGCCCTAGCCTTGTCCAGCCAACGACCGAGCATTTTGTCCGATCCTGCCTCGCCCATTCATTCAGGCGCGCCATAATCCGCTCGCGGTTTGGCTCATTTTCCATATCGATAAAATCAATAATAATAATGCCGCCCACATCACGCAGCCGCAGCAGCCGGGCAATTTCATCAGCCGCCTCGAAATTCGTGCGAAAAACAGTATCCTCTAGATTCGTAGCACCTGTAAATTTGCCTGTATTCACATCAATAACGGTTAAAGCTTCCGTCTCCCCCCATACTAGAGAGCCTCCGCTTGCCAGCCGAATATTCGGTTGAAACGCTTCATGCACCTGCCGGGTTACGTCAAAAGCATCAAAAAGGGCAAGCGAGGCGGCCTGGTCATACAGCTTGAGCCGTTTTTCGAGCTGCGGCGTCATTTCCCTCAGCAGCGCAGCTGCTTCCTGCAGGCGGGATGCATCATCAATCCATACCTCTTCCACTTCCATATCTAGCGTATCGCGGACAATTCGCCGCAGCAGCCCCGCTTCCATATGAAGGCCCGTTGGCGCCTTTGCCTCCGCAGCCTGGCTTAATATACGCTCCCAGCTAGCGCGAAGCTGAGCAACATCAGCCGCAAGCGACTGCTCAGACTCACCTGAGGCAGCCGTACGAAGGATGATGCCTTCCTCGCCTTGAAGCAGTTGTTCGCCAACATCGCGCAGTCTGGCGCGCTCGCTGTCGGCAGCGATTTTTCGTGAAACGCCTACATATCCAGCCTGCGGCATAAGCACCAGCCAGCGCCCTGGCAATGTAAAATGGGTCGTCACCCTGGCCCCCTTGCCGCCAAGCGGCTCCTTCATCACCTGTACAATAAGCTCTTGCCCTGGCCTCACGAGCTCTTCAATTGAAGGCTTCGTCGCGGGCTGCTTCTCCAAATTGGGATGCAATAAATCATCTATATAGAGAAAAGCGTTTTTACCAAGGCCAATATCTACGAACGCAGCCTGCATGCCAGGCAGCACGTTAATGACACGGCCTTTGTAGACATTGCCTACGAGGCCGCTTTTTTCCGACCGTTCCATAAAAAATTCCATGAGCCGGCCATCCTGCAAAACAGCTGTTTGAAGCATTTCTCCGTCACTGTGCATCAACATTTGCTTCATCTCTCAAACATCACCCGCCAGCTCTCACGTTTTCCTTTATATTAACACAAGTCGCAGCGGGAGTTCCTTATCTGTTTTTTGGCGCCTTATTGAAGAAGCTCAATAACAGGGCGGTTCGGATTGCGCTCAAGCAAATAACGATCCACAACACGCTGCTCCGGGGCTACCCTGGCTATGCTGGAGCCGCGCTCCATAACATAAAACAGATGATACCGCTCGCGCCACAGCAAACGAACGGCATAAACCGCAGATTGCCTGCCATCTACAACGATAGGGCTAGCAAGCACACCTTGCGCCATTTTGCGGATAACAACCTGGTCGCGATGCATGAGAAACCGAATGAATAAATACGGGATGCTCCGATTATAGGTCCAGTTCGTCATAAACAGAAACGTTCCAATGACGAGCAGATTCATTTGAATACCGCCGCCAGGACGCAGCAGTCCCAGCAGTGAAACGCTGATCATCAAGCTGCTGAGCACAAGGCTGATGCGTGCCGTCCAGCGCATGACGCTAAAAAAGTTCAAGCTGTAGCTAAGACCAGCTTGCAGCAGCTTCCCGCCATCAAGCGGATAAATCGGCAATAAATTAAATAAGCCAATCATCATATTTGCCTGAACGACGTATGCCGACCATTCGGGCTCCCATAGTCCGAGCTGGCCGAAGCCCCAAGCAGCTAGTCCCATCCATACATTTTGCAGCGGTCCGGCTATCGCTACGAGCGCATCCTCTCCAGCCGGAAGACTGCCCGCATCCTCCACCTCGGCCACACCGCCGAAAGGCAGCAGCTTAACTTCGCGAATATGCCAGCCAAAATAACGCGCCACCAGCACGTGGCCAGCCTCATGGACAATAACGATTAAAAACAATGTAAACAGCTCGACAAAATAACCTGTTAATACGGAGGCCGCCATTACCAGCACAAACAACGGATGCACCGACCAGCGAATGCCCCTCCATTTAACCAAGCGGAATCACGCTTACCGGATCAATATAGCGATCTTTTTGCTTAATCGCGAAATAAAGCAGGCTCGGCTCCTCGCCGCTCGCTCTACGCAGGTTTCCGACCTGGTCGCCCGCTTCCACCCAATCATTCACGCTAACCGATGCATACCCTAGCTTGCCATATACGCTGACCCGTTCATCCGCATGCTGGACTACGACGGTTACTCCGTTATCCGATGGCTCCGAGACAACCAGCACTCTGCCTGTTTCCACCGCATTTACCGCTTCCTCCGATGAACCTGCAAGCTCCACACCGTTCAGCAGCTCCGCAAATGTACGTACGATTGCACCGCCCTCAAGAGGGCTAACGATAGGAAGCTTGACTGTACCTTCTGCAGCCGTCGCCTCCTTCTGCTCCTCTTGAAAAATCGGGATAAACGTCGGTGCTCCTGCAAACGTTTCTTTATACCATTTAGCCGCACTGGCGAAATCAAGCTCATCATGCAGCGCCTGTGCTACATAAGCCCGGCTCTCCAGCGCCCAATCCTGATCGGTCTGGTATAAGCCCCAAATGCCGGCAAATAATGCAGCAGCCGCAATCATTTTCCAGCGCAGCTCGCGAAAAAATGAATTTGGGCGTCCGCCTTCTGGCGGTTCCCTATACGGTGGCTCTCCTGACTCATTTCCATATCGATAGTCCATGCGGCTCGTCCGGCTTCGCTGATCATCCTGTATCTGCGTCCAGCCATCCCAAGGATTCGGGCTTTCCTTCCACATTTTCTCCGGGTCCCGCTCCTCCTTATCCAGCGGTGGATAGGACGGAGGCGCAGCCGGAACACTGTATTCCGCTCTTGAAAGCCGCTCCTGCATGAATCCATCCCGAACGGGCTGCTCCATCAATCGTCTAATTTTCTCTTCACGGCGCCTTCGCACCGCTTCCTTCGTATCCATCATCCGTTCCTCCCCCTCTCGCTTGTCAGAGAGCTTGTTTCCTTCTACATCCTTATGAGGAAAAACGGACAAGTATGCAAATCCAGCAGGCAAAAAGAAAAAGAACGCTGCTTTCTCTTCACAGAGAATTGCAGCGCTCTTCCAAGCAGCAGCTTATGTGGTTATTCAGCCAGCTCATAAACTTCCTGATGTGCCTTAATACTGAATACAATGCCAATACAAATCATATTCAGCAGCAGTGAAGTACCGCCATAGCTGATGAACGGCAGCGTAATGCCGGTAATCGGCATTAGTCCGATCATCATGCCAATGTTTTGGAAAATCTGGAATACGAACATCGAAGCAATGCCGATCGTCATATAGGCGGCGCGTAAATCATGACACTTAAAGGCAATTATGATGATGCGGTAAATGAGCAGGAAATACAGCAGCAGCAGTACCGCCGCCCCCTGGAAACCAAATTCCTCTCCGATGACCGCAAAAATGGAATCCGAATACGGGTAAGGGATAAACTTGCCGTTTTTCATCTCGCCCTGTAGATAGCCATCACCCGTAAGTCCACCGGAGCCTATGGCAATTTTGGCATTTTGGGATTGATAGCTCGCATCAGCAGATGCCTCCTCTGGATGCATGAACGTATTAATCCGGTTGTACCAGTGCGTTAATTCTTTTTCTTTCAAATAAGTATATATCTCCGTATTGAACATATTAAACAGCGTCATGAACAAGATCAAACCGCCAATAACGACAGCAAGCCCTATAAGAACATGCTTATATTTAACATTTCCAATCCAAAGCATTCCAAGCACGATAACAAGATAAATAATCGCATTTCCTAAATCGGGCTGCATCATTACAAGCGCAAACGGCAACAGGGAAAAGGCCGCTATCGGTAATAAATCTTGAGAAAAGCCTAATCTATCGCCTTTTCGTCGTCCCATAATGTAAGCAATACCGATAATCAAAAAGATTTTCATTATCTCTGCCGGCTGAAAAGAAAAACTACCGAGCTTAAACCAGCCTTTCGCTCCATTGATGACAGATCCAAAAAAATAGACCAACATGAGCAATGCAACACCAAAACCGTACAATACATGCCAGGATTTAAGTAAAATACGATAATCAAATAGTGCAGCAAAAATAGCAATAAAAAATCCGGCAATATAAAAATAAACCATTTTTTTAGTTGAAGTGCCATATTGAATATTATCCCAAGTCGCACTATAAACAATAAGCAAACTAATAGCCATCAGGCAAACCAGGATCGCAATAATACCCCAGTCAATTTTTTTGAATTTATTCAGCACAAGGCAATCATCCTATTCCCAAAAACTTGCGGAACCGTTTGAAGGCGCCTGCCTTCTCGTCAAGCAGCATAAGCGGAACCATATCACCCAAAATGCGGCGGGCAATGTTGCGATAAGCAATCGCCGCGCGCGAGGAAGGATCCATTACCGTTGGCTCACCCGTGTTCGCGGATTTGATAACCTTCTCATCATCCGGCACGATACCGAGCAAATCAACAGCAAGCACCTGGCAAATCTCATCAATATCAAGCATTTCTCCGCTTTTCACCATGTTCTGGCGAATACGGTTAATAATGATTTTCGCAGCGATGCCTTCCTTCTCAAGCAGACCAATTACTCGGTCTGCATCGCGAACGGCAGCATTTTCTGGCGTCGTGATGACAATCGCGCGATCCGCCCCGGCAATCGCATTTCGGAAGCCCTGCTCAATTCCAGCCGGACAATCAATAATGACATAATCAAATTCCTTTTTCAGCTCCAGCACCATATCTTTGACCTGTTCGGGCGATACATCATTTTTGTCCTTCGTTTGTGCAGCGGGCAGCATGTACAGCTCGTCAAAGCGCTTGTCCTTGATCAGCGCTTGATTCAAGCGGCAGCGGCCTTCAGCCACATCGATAAGATCATAAATAATCCGATTCTCAAGTCCCATAACAACATCCAAATTACGCAGTCCGATGTCGGTGTCAACCATACATACCTTCTTGCCAAGCAGAGCCAGTGCCGTTCCCAGATTGGCCGACGTAGTCGTCTTGCCAACGCCGCCTTTTCCAGATGTGACAACAATCGCTTCTCCCATAAGTTACACCCCTCTCAACATAATCGGATTATTGCGTAAACGGTACAATTGCGAAATTTTATCCATTTGCATCGTTCCCTCATTCAAAAAAGCAAACTCCATCGCTGGATCGCCCGACATCCATTCCTCCGGAGGCCTGCTAATGATATCCGCTATGCGCAATTGCGTAGGCCGCATCAGCGATGCAGCGATAATAACATCCGTTCGGCCGCTAACACCAGCATGAGCGACCCCGCGCAGCGCGCCCATCACATAAATATCGCCGGTGCTTATAATCGTTCCTCCCGGGTTCACATCCCCCGTCAGCAGCAAATCGCCTTCACGCTCCATCGTTTGGCCCGATCGGATAATTCCGCTAATGAGCTGAATGCCCGGCGGCGGTTGCAGCAGTTCGCTGCCTGCCGCCGGCTCCGATTCTACCGATTGTACAATCAGATTGCCCTGCGCGCGAATAACCGATCGAATCCGTTCTTTATCCTCATCGCCGAGTTGTCTAGCTCCCAGCTTGACATGGACGTGTACGAGCGGGCCGGTGAGCAGCTGCTGATGGGTTTTCTCCAGCTTGTAGTGCAGCTCATCGAGTAATAAATCAAGCTCACAACTATCGTCGAGAAGGAACACGAGACCTTCTTTGACGCCTTTAATCATAATATGCTGCTTTTCGGCCACGATTGTCCCTCCCCAACGTATTGCATTCTTTTCGAAACAATCGAATTCCTGCTTTAACCGCCAATTTATTCCTCATCCTGGTCCTGATTAAGCTTCGCATCCTGCTCATACAGCTTTCGAACAGGCACATAAATAACCAAGGCAAAAGCAAGCTGCAAAAATAAGCTAGGCAAAATATGATCGAGCAATGCGAAAGCATACGACTCCTCCGTCAACCGGAAAAGCGAATAAATGAAATACACGGCTGAATCATAAGCGATGCACGCAAAGCCAATTACGGACAGGCAAGTCAGCAGCGTGCTGCGGCGGCGATCGAACAGCAGTCCGGCAATATAACCAATTAGTCCCATCATAAACGTATGAACGCCGAGCAAATGACCGTAATAGACGATATCCTGAATAAGTCCGATACCTAAACCAAACATCAGTGCGCGATGGCGGCCGCTATACAAAGCGGCATATAATACAAAGACAAAACTGAAATGCGGGATAATTTTGCCGGCATAATCTGCGGGAATGATCCAAGGCATAACGCTTCCTTCGATAACGAAGAGCAAAAACAACAGCAGGATAAGCCGATTCGTGCTCATCATACTCATTTCCCCGCATCCTCCGATGCAGACACCTCGACGACAAACACTTCTTTAAGCTGGTTCAAATTAGCCGCCATCTTAATAGAAGCCGTATACGTCAAGCCAAAATTGCCTACTTCCTTCGTCTCTACTGTTCCAATAACAAGACCACGCGGATAAACGCTGTCGCTCCCAGAAGTAACGACCAGGTCATCAACTATCATTTTGTCGTTCTCGCCGATTCTCGTCATAATCAAACGTTCCGTCTCATCATCATAGCTGGTAACCATTCCGAAAGAGTCGCTTTTGCCAAGAATCGTCGCCGCAATCGCATTTGAAGTTGGCGACTTATCATCCAGCTCCGTAATCGGCATTACGGTTGCCGTATTCGGTCTTACTTGGCTGACGATACCGATAATGCCATCAATTGTCGTAACCGCCATATCCTGCTTTATGCCATTAAGCGAGCCCAAATTAATTTCCAGCGTCTTGCTGTATGGATTATTGTCAATGGCAATGACATGGGCAATCCGGTAGTTGTATTTGTTTATTTTTTTCTGCTGCTCTGTAAAATTCAGCTCTTTCTGCAAGCGTTCATTCTCTTCCTGCAAAAAGTTATAGCCGATTTTGTCGCGGGCATAAGCCGCCGCTGTCAGTCTAAGGTACTCATTCTCCTCATAAATCGTCCGGAGCTTGCCAATATCCTCAAAGAAACCCGCTATTGAAGCAGCGGGCACATAAAACCATTGCTGAACGAATCCGACTGAATCTCCGATAAACTTCTCCGGCATACTCAGCTCCTTACGGTCACTTAGCGAGAAGCCGATGACCACAATGAACAGAATAAACCCGAACATAAGCATAAACATGCGCTTATTTCTAAACAGCTTAAACAGCTCGATCACCTGCCTGTTCTAATCACATTTTCATTTTTGCCTAATTGGCAGGAAGCTCTCTTAGCGTTTCGAACGACCGCCTGAGCCGCCTCTGCTCTTGAACAAATGAATATGGTCAAGCGAACGGCCGGTACCTATAGCTACACAGTCAAGCGGGTTGTCCGCCACAATGACCGGCATACCTGTCTCGCGCTGCAGCAGCTTGTCCAGATTGCGAAGCAGTGCTCCACCGCCTGTTAGTACAATACCGCGATCCATAATATCCGCAGATAGCTCTGGCGGGCATTTTTCAAGTGTAATTTTAACGGCATCAACAATAGCGGTCACCGTATCCGCAAGCGCTTCACTCACTTCATCAGATGTTATCGCCAACGTCTTAGGCAAGCCGGATACGAGATCACGGCCTCTAATTTCCACCGATTCCGGCGGATCAAGCGGCAGTGCTGTACCCAGATCCATCTTAAGCTGCTCCGCCGTACGCTCCCCAATCATCAAATTGTAAAAGCGTTTAATATATTGAATGATGGATTCATCCATTTCATCCCCAGCGACGCGAATCGAACGGCTTGTTACAATACCACCCAGCGAGATCACTGCAACCTCTGTCGTTCCGCCGCCAATATCAACGACCATGCTGCCCGTCGGCTCCCAAACTGGCAGATCGGCGCCAATCGCTGCTGCGAACGGTTCTTCAATCGTATAGGCTTCACGAGCACCTGCTTGCTTCGCGGCATCTTCAACAGCACGCTTCTCAACTGCAGTAATGCCAGACGGTACGCAAATCATTACGTTCGGATGGCGCGGAAACAAAGATCTCTGCTTTTGCGCTGAACGAATAAAATATTTAATCATCGTTGCTGTCGTTTCAAAGTCGGCAATTACGCCATCCTTCATTGGACGTACGGCGCGAATATTGCCCGGCGTTCTGCCGATCATTTTTTTCGCTTGCTCACCAACTGCTTCTATCGTTTTCGTATCGGTACGCAGGGCTACCACAGACGGCTCCCTCACGACAATTCCTTTTCCTTTTACGTACACAAGCGTATTAGCTGTTCCCAAGTCAATGCCCAGATCTTTCGATAAACCACCAAACATGTTAGTGCTCCCTTCTGAAATGCCACAATCCTTCTTATTATATTACATGTAGCCTTGTTCCTTCAAACTAATAAACCTTCCATCACCAATGACCAGATGATCCAGCACTTCAATGCCTACCAACTCTCCAGCAGAAACGAGCCGCTTCGTCAGCGCAATGTCTTCAGCGCTTGGCGTAGGATCGCCGCTCGGATGATTATGCACACAAATGAGCGAGGCGCTGCTGCATTTAATAGCCGCACGAAATACTTCTCTCGGATGAACGAGCGAGGCATTCAGCGTGCCCATCGATAGCGTCTCTTGGGCGATAATGTGATTTTTCGTATTCAGAAAAAGACAGACGAAATGCTCCTTTTTCAAATGACGAAGCTCATCCATGACATAATTCGCCGCATCCTCTGGCCTCTGCACCGTAACAACCTCGCCATTGCCTGTACGAGACACTCTGCGTCCGAGCTCCAGTCCCGCACGCAATTGAATCGCTTTCGCCGGGCCAATGCCGCGAATCGCTGTCAATTCCTCCAGACTCATATCCATCAAGTTGCGCAAATTGCCACATTCCTTCATGATATTACCCGCAAGATGGACAACTGATTCCTTTTTCGTACCTGTTCGCAAAAGAATGGCCAGCAATTCCGTGTGACTGAGCGCTTCGGCCCCATATTTAATTAATCGCTCTCTTGGACGTTCTTCCTGTGGGACATCACGAATGAATTGGCGCTGCGGCTCCATGCCCATCCCTGCTTTCGTAAGTTAGCTTGAAGTACGTGGATCAAAATACATGTATGCGATACGCCGCCAGCATATCTGACAGCAGTGACAGTGGCAAACCGACAACGTTGAAATAACAGCCCTCGATCCGCTCAACAAGTGTGGCCCCATAACCTTGAATGCCATAGGCTCCAGCCTTGTCATGCGGTTCCCCGGTAGCTATATAACGATTAATCTGTTCATTCTTAAGCGGCCTCATGTGCACCTTCGTCATACGATGGGCCGAAGTTTGTTCACCATTATGCGTTAAAACACAAGCTACACCTGTATATACTTCATGAGCTCTGCCTTGTAGGCTGCTCAACATAGCAAAAGCATCTGCCTCATCCACTGGTTTGCCCAGTACAAGGCCATCCACAACGACAATAGTGTCCGCGCCTACGACGATAGAGGGTTCCGTATTGCCCTGTTTCCGCAAAAGCTCAGCAGTTGCCCGCGCCTTGCGCAAGGACAGCTGTTCAACAATTTGCTCGGGGCTCCAATCGGATGGCACACTTTCATCCGCTTCTGAGGACAAAATATAAACCGGCAAGGAAAGGTCAAGAGAGGCGACCAGTTCCTTCCGGCGCGGAGACGACGATGCCAGCACAAACTGGCTGATCGGATTCATAGGTATAGCTCTCCTTCGTTTAAACTTACATTTTGCGATAAAGCCATATAGCCACTATAACACCAATAATGCTGAATAAGCTAATTTGGAAGTTAATCGTCATTGTAAAGCTCAGCACATATAAATCAACGGCAGGAGACCACGTAGCCTCAATCGCTTTGGTCAAGAAGGTTATTCCCGGAATCGACTCCAGCCAGCGTGCCACCAAGGCCCCCGCAAGCAAACCGAGCACTAGGAAAAGCAATAACATCCAGCCGTTTTTCTTCATTGTTCAACGCCTCTCGCCAAGTAATGACAACTGCTCTCTATTATACCTTAGTATGATTTCCGTTTACAATGCGCGGATAGTCTCAAACCATGTTTTTTGTGCCAGGATCGCTTCCATTAGCGCTCGCTGCACCGACCACAAGTGCGCCTGAGAAGGATTTTTATCATATTCCGTAAGCGATGAAGCCGCCGTATTTACTGCTTGGACAACCGCCCCCATCGACGCTTTACCCGCCTCGCCTTGAATGCCCGACTCCATTGCCTTTATGCTGAGCGTCCATTTTTGATGCTCCGCCCTCCAACCCTTCGCCGCAGTCTCGCCAAGTGGCGCAAGTACTGGCTGTTCTAGCTGTGCCAGCGCCAAATCATCCAGCATGCTCACCAAGGCATTCGTCTGCTCAAAAAAGCTGTTTGCATCTGTCGCCTTTCCCGTAAAAGGAAACTGCTGTGGCGCCTGAATGATAAGCTCCTTGACATATACCTCGGTACCAGGCAGCATTTTGCTCAGCGCAATTGCCCTGCTGCGGTCGCCCGCCATCCCCGCATATACCCTGTAGTCGTCTGCTGTTGTCGCAGCAGCAGCTGCAAGTCCCTTGCTAGCCAGCTCCTCCATCGCAGCCTCCCTGCCCTCAGAGTTGCTGAATACGCCATATTGCAGCAAATGATAGGCCTGTGGCTGGATGGCCAGCTCCACCGTTTCTAGCGGTGCTTCTGCACTTCCGCTATTCCCCACTCCTGCTCCCGTGCCCAAACCATTTTCCGCATTTTGCGATGCTGGATTTCCGCTAACCGCGCTCGACTGCCCGCCTCCTGAATGAGAAGAGCTTAGCGAGGAGGAATCCAAAAATAAAGACAACAGCAAATAACCGAATAATGCCCCGGTTGCCAGCGCCCCTGCTACAGATAAAAACACATTGATCCACGATGGCGAATGTCCGAGCCTGCGAATAGAGCGAACCGGACGGTTGCCCAGCTCAAGCTCAGGTGAATGCCGCTCACTGTCATTTGCCCATCCATAGCGGGCATTTTCTGGCCCTTGCTCCGTTGCCTCGCTAGTCCGATTTAAGTCGCCGGAGAAAGGGACCTGCTGCTGAGGATAGTCATTATATAGCGGGACTGCTAGCTTCTCATCCAACTGATGCTGCTCTTCAGAATCCCCTGCAAGCAGCTCTTTGTCTACCATCTGCCTTGGCGTTTTCAACGAAATGGGCGAATCGTCATGCGAACGGATACGATTAGCCGGCTTTGTCTTAGATTCGGCAGACGAGAGACTATCCGACTCGCGAATCAACTGCTCCAGCTGATCCATATCCTCCTCGACATGGCTGCTCCATGGGCTGAACTGCGTATCCGAATAAGGGGCTGTATTTTTATATAAGGGGATGACTTCAGCAAAATCTCCCTGCTCCGAAGCGCCTTGCTGCGCAGAAGCAGCCGGGGTTTCCACAGCAGTCTGCACCGCAGCCATCTGCTTGTTTTCGGTGCGCGAAGCTTGTCCGGCTTGGTCGAAACGGTACGTAATGCGGTTTTTTGAGTTCATGTCATTCTCTCCTTGTCTCATTCTTCTATTCCTACTCTATGAGACAATTAAGAGATTTATGATTATGAACAAAAGGATACGTAAATAACATTCGCAGCATACCTCAAGTTTCGTACAGTCGCCAACCCTTTTCGCTATAAAATTCTCAGGGAATTTTATCCAACGTACAATTGTAGTGCCCGCTCGTTTGAATGCTTGATTCAGCAAGCGATACAGTTTTGCCTATTATTTGGAGCAGCTCCTTTTCGCAATGAACTAAAAACGCTGGAAAACGATTTTCACGTTTTCCAGCGTTTAATAGAGGTGCAGTGCCCTTGTGCAAGGGTAACCTGCTTTTATTTACGGCCTGCCTTCAGCCATTTAGCCAAAGCATCCGCTGTTTTCCAAATATCGCCGGCGCCCATCGTTATGACAAGATCGCCAGCCGAAGCAGCTGACTTCAAATACTCCAGCACTTCTTCCTTAGTTGCAATAAACGTCGTATTCGCATTGCTGTTCGTCTTGATCAGCTCAACCAGCTTCTGCGAGTTGACGCCTTCAATTTGCTGTTCGCCCGCTGGCGAATAAATATCGGTAATGATGACCTCGTCCGCTTCTGGAAACGCCCGGCTGAACTGGTCAAGAAGGAAATAGGTACGCGTGTAGCGCTGCGGTTGAAACACAGCTACAATTCGTTTGCCCGTCGCTTTCGCGGCACTGATCGTCGCGCTGATCTCGGTAGGATGATGGGCATAATCGTCAATAACGAGAATGTCCTCCACTTCGCCGAGCACTTGGAAACGACGCTTCGCCCCAATGAAATCACGAATGGCGTTCGCAATTTGCGCAAATGGCAGCCCTGCTTCCAGGCACGTAATAATAGTAGCCATCGCGTTATATACATTATGTTTACCTGGTACAGACAGTTCGACCTCGCCCAGCAGCTTCCCTTGGTGGGTCAGTTGGAACGATACTTTGCGGTCACCTAATACGACTTGCTCGGCTTTGTACTGGGCCTCACGATCAATGCCGTAAGTGACGAGCTGTGAGGGATCGAGCGATTGGCTTGCATACAGCTTGCTCACGATCTCGTCAATATTGTCATCGTCAGCACATACGATGGCCTTGCCATCTGGCTTCACCTGTGACAAGAATTGAACGTAGGCAGCCTTCAGCTTGCCAAAATCACCGTCATAGTTTTCCAGATGATCCGGTTCAATATTAGTTACAATCGCAATCGACGGATGGTAATGCAGGAAAGAGCCATCGCTCTCATCTGCTTCCGCTACTACGTATTCGCCGCTTCCAGCTTTTGCATTCGTACCAACGTTAACGATCTCGCCGCCAATAATGTAGGTCGGATCCGTTCCGCAATTTTCCATCACAAGCGCAATCATCGACGAAGTCGTCGTCTTGCCATGAGCACCTGCAACAGCAACACCCTTGCCTTCATTCATCAGCTGGGCAAGCATTTGGGAACGATGCAGCACCGGAATATTTAGCGCCTCCGCTGCGCGCCGCTCTACATTGTCCTTTGTAAGTGCTGTGGAGTATACAACAAGCTCCGCACCTTTAATATTTTCCGGTTCATGACCGATATAGATTTTTGCGCCTTTCGCCACCAGCTTCTCTGTGAGTTCCTGACGAGCGACATCAGAACCAGTTACCGTATAGCCCTTCTCCAGCATGACGCGGGCGATAGCACTCATCCCGTAACCGCCTATTCCGATGAAATGAACATGTTTTGCTGTATTCAAAGACGGTTCACCAACCTTTTTCAGAATCCGAGTTGTACAATAAACGGGCGCGAACGTCCGCTATTAAATAAAGCGTCCCGGTCACAACCCCAAGGTCTGTTTCCCCGGTCAAATGCTGCAGCTGCTGAAGCCCTGCTTTCCAGTCAGGCTCCACAATCAGCTCAAAAGACTCATTCCCCTGCACAGCACGTACTAGATCAGCCAGCGCCTGCGCATCCTTTTTATTACGAAAATCAGGCTCGGTCACAATTAGCGTATCTACTATTGGCAGTATATGCTTCATAACCTCGCGATGATTCTTATTATCCAGCATACCCATCATCAGGATTAAACGATCATAGCGATAGGTCGATTTTAATGCAGCAGCCAGCGTCTGTGCTCCCTCAGGATTATGCGCGCCATCAATGAGAATACGCGGGGAACGCGACACCATTTCCAGACGCCCAGGCCATGCAGCAAGGCGCAGCCCCTCCTCCAGCGCATCATCCTCCACGATAAGGGCCGCATACTGGCGAAGCACCTCAAGTGCCATCACTGCAACCGCTGCATTCGTGCGCTGATGGGCGCCGTTCAGCGTTATCGTCAGCGGATGAATCGGACGGAACAAGCCGTCAAAGCGGAACGTCTGCTCATCCTCGCGCACCGACAGAGCGGTTTCACTGAACTGCTCGCCCAGCAAATACAGCGAGCTTTTGCTGGCGATTGCTTTTTGACGAATGACTTCGATGACTTCCGGCTGCGTAACGGCGCTTACTACAGGAACGCCCGGCTTAATAATACCGGCTTTCTCTGCCGCTACCTTCTCCAGCGTATCGCCGAGGCGATCCATATGATCATGCCCAACATTCGTAATGATGGAGAGGACCGGCGTCACGATGTTCGTAACGTCCATTCGTCCGCCAAGGCCAGTCTCCCATACGACATAATCCGGATAGGTTACCGTAGCGAAATATAAAATCGCCAGTGCCGTTGCCACCTCGAACATCGTTGGAGAGCCCAGCTCGGTTTCCGCTATTTCCTCAACGACCGGCTTTAACACATTCGAAAGCTCAAGCAGCGTCTGCTCTTCGATATCCATACCGTTATATTGAAAACGGTTCGTAAACTTCGTTATGTACGGCGATGTAAACGTACCAACATCGTAGCCGCATTTAAGCAGCGTGCTCGATAAAAACGCGCATGTCGAGCCTTTGCCATTCGTTCCGGCCACATGAATAAATTTCAGCCTTCGATGCGGGTTTTTCAACCGCTCCATCAAAAGCTCAACCCGTTCAAGACCAGGCCTTATTCCGAAGGGAATAAGGCCATTGATCCAATCTACT
Organism: Paenibacillus algorifonticola; assembly: GCF_000971975.1. Classification (GTDB taxonomy): domain Bacteria; phylum Bacillota; class Bacilli; order Paenibacillales; family Paenibacillaceae; genus Pristimantibacillus; species Pristimantibacillus algorifonticola. The sequence continues at coordinate 89,556 of NZ_KQ040782.1, forward strand.
GCTTCCTTGTACGACTGCAGCCCGCCGATTTCCGGCTGGCCTGAGAGCTGATTCGTCATCGTAGAAACGCCTTCTTTCTTCCCGGTGTCTATCCGCGCAAATCCGCGATTCTAGCTTGAACCTTATCGCGTTTGTCCGCATAATCCTTCATTTTGGAGCGTTCCTCTTCAATGACCTTCGCAGGCGCCTTCGCTACAAAGCCCTCATTGCCGAGCTTCTTCTCAATGCGGGTTACTTCGCCGTTCAGCGTCGCAAGCTCCTTCTCCAGACGGGCAATTTCCTGCGAAATATCAATCAGCCCTGCAAGCGGGAAATAAAGCTCCGCACCCGTTACAATACTGCTCATCGCCTTATCCGGAGCAGACAATCCAAGACCAGTCTCCAGCTTCGAGGTTCCGCAGAAGCGGCGGACAAACTCTTCATTACGGGTCAAAATGACCGCTTCAGCTTCGCTCGTTGGCTTAATCATCAGCTCGATTTTTTTGCTCATCGGCACGTTTACTTCCGCGCGAACATTTCGCACCGAACGGATGATATCCATCAGCAGCTCCATTTCCTTCACTGCTTCAGGCGCTTCCAGCGCAGCATCGTACTCCGGCCAAGCTGCAAGCGTAATCGACTCGCCTTCATGCGGCAGATGCTGCCAAATTTCCTCACTGATGTAAGGCATAAACGGATGAATCAAGCGCTGCGTGCGGTCAAGCACATAAGCAAGCACCGATTTTGTCGCTTGTTTTGCTTCTTCATCGTTGCCATACAAGTTAAGCTTCGCAAACTCGATATACCAGTCGCAAAGGTCATCCCAGATGAAATTGTACAGCTGGCGTCCAGTTTCCCCAAACTCATAGTTGTCCATCAAACGGGTTACTTCGCGAACCGTTTCGTTCAGACGGTGCAAAATCCAGCGATCCGCCGTACCCAACTTGCCGCTAATATTAATGTCGCTCGCTGCGAAGCCTTCCAGATTCATCAGCGCAAAGCGCGACGCATTCCAAATTTTATTGGCAAAGTTCCGTGCCTGCTCAACCTTTTCATAGCGGAAGCGCAAATCCTGTCCCGGTGTGCTGCCCGTCGAAAGCATATAGCGCATCGCATCTGCGCCGTACTGTTCAATGACTTCAAGCGGATCGACGCCGTTGCCAAGCGACTTGGACATTTTATTGCCGTTTGCATCGCGTACGAGACCGTGAATCAGCACGTCCTTGAACGGCTTTTGCTCTGTAAACTCCAGCGCGGTAAAAATCATCCGGGATACCCAGAAGAAAATAATATCGTAGCCCGTCACCAAAACATTCGTCGGGTAGAAGCGTTTTAAGTCCTCGGTCTGCTCCGGCCAGCCAAGCGTCGAGAACGGCCACAGACCCGAGCTGAACCATGTATCCAAGACATCCTCATCCTGGCGCAGCTCCGTGCCCCCACATAACGAACAGCTCGTTACTTCTTCGTGGGCTACATGCATTTCACCGCAGGCGTCGCAATACCAGGCAGGAATACGATGTCCCCACCACAGCTGACGGGAAATACACCAGTCGTGTACATTTTCAATCCAGTGCAAATAAATTTTCTCAAAACGGTCCGGAACGAAAGTTACACCGTCGCTGGATTTTTGCGCTTTTATCGCCTGCTCAGCCAGCGACTTCATTTCGACAAACCATTGCGTCGACAAGTAGGGCTCTACGACCGCACCGCTGCGCTCGCTGTGGCCAACCTGATGCACGTGATCCTCGACTTGAACGCATACGCCCTGCTCCTGCAAATCCTTCACGAGCTGCTTGCGGCAGTCGAAACGGTCCAGTCCCGCATAAGGACCAGCCTCCGCATTCATCTTGCCGGACTCGTCCATGACGATAATTTGCGGCAGGTCATGACGCAGGCCTACCTCGAAGTCATTTGGATCATGGGCTGGCGTAATTTTCACAGCACCGGAGCCAAATTCCTTGTCAACGTATTCGTCGCCAATAATCGGAATTTCACGTCCAATGACCGGCAATACGATCATTTGTCCAATGAGGTGCTGGTAACGCTCATCTTCAGGGTGAACCGCAACCGCGCTATCGCCCAGCATCGTTTCCGGACGCGTTGTCGCAACTGTAATATGCCCTGAGCCGTCCTTCAGCGGATATTGCAAATGGTATAAATGACCGTTCAGCTCTTTATGCTCAACCTCAATATCGGACAAAGCGGTTCTCGCAGCCGGGTCCCAGTTGATGATTTTTTTGCCGCGGTAAATGAGGCCCTTCTTGTACAGCTGTACAAACACCTCGCGTACAGCCTTAGACAGCCCCTCGTCAAGCGTGAAGCGTTCGCGTGAATAATCGAGCGACAGCCCCATTTTTGCCCATTGGCCGCGAATCGTTCCCGCGTATTGCTCCTTCCAATCCCATACCTGCTCCAAAAAAGCCTCGCGGCCGAGATCGTAGCGGGATTGTCCTTGCTCGCGCAGCTTCTGCTCCACTTTCGTCTGTGTAGCTATTCCTGCGTGGTCCGTTCCCGGCAGCCACAAAGCATCAAAGCCCTGCATCCGCTTAAAGCGTATGAGAATATCCTGCAAAGTGAAATCGAGCGCATGCCCAATGTGCAAAATTCCCGTTACGTTCGGCGGGGGAATAACGATCGTATAGGTCGGGGCCTCTGGGCGCTTGCCCGCTTCAAAAAATTTTCCATCCATCCAGAAGTCATACCACTTCAGTTCAGCGGCTTTCGGGTCGTAGGTCGTCGGCATCGCCGGCGTCGTTTGATTTTCAGACATAAGCTCCATCCTCCACATATCGCATAATGGCATCATTACTTTAATTTTGAATACAAAAAAACCTTCCGCCCTTATAGCAAAGGACGAAAGGTTAGCTTCCGTGGTACCACCTTTGTTCCGCGCGTCTTGCAGCTGCACGGCACTCAAACAGATAACGGCTGTGGCCGGCTTGAATTAGCAAATAGCGATCCGCTTGATTCAAGCAACTCCAGGGCGACTTGTACGAGTAAAATCCTGCGGAACTTTCAGCACTAACGGCTCCGCTCTCTGAAGGCTTGGCTGCGTACTCTTCCCCTTCAACGTCGTTCGTTGACTTTAAGACATATTTATTTAATAATACTCTCTTTGTGAAAAAAAGTCAAACTACAAGACCTATACATGTTCCTGTATTTCATGCTGTGCGCAAATAAAAAAGAGCTTTGACCGTTATTTCACAGGTCAAAGCTCCTTCTATTTAACGTCCTTCCGCTACGGAATATAAAGCAGCTGTCCTTCCTCTACCGTCGACTCATTCAAGCCGTTGTATAGTAGAATCTCTCGCGGGTTCAAGTTGTAGCGCACCGCAATAGAATCAAGCGTCTCGTCGCGCTGCACGATGCATACCCGAATTTTACGGAATTCCCGCTCGTCGGATTGCTTCAAAAACAAATTGCGCCACTCGATTTCATCCCCTGCGGGCTGCTGAGCCTTCGTCTGCTCCAGCGCATACTCCGCCGCCTCCTGCTCCGCTGCTTGCCGCGCTAATTGCTCCCGCTTGCTCGTTTGCAGCAGCGTCACAAGCCCAACGCCTGATGCAGGGGATGCGGCCGCTTCCGGCGCCTTGCTGCCAAAGGCTATGCGCATCTCCTGCTTCTCAGGCTCCGCTTGCTGTTCCGCACTTGCTTCCTCCGCCTCCTGCCAATCGCTTAAACGCTCCAGCTCGTTCTCCTGCCACGGAGATGTGTCATAACTATTCTGCTCCGCTGCCGCCGGGACGAAAGACTCCTCTTCCTGAAGCGGTTGTCCCCCCGGACTCCAGCCAAAGTCCTCCTCCTGTTGGTTGGCAGAAGCTCCCTGCTGCCTCTCCTGCGCGATACCATGACCAAGCCCAGTCACTGCTGGCTGCTGCGCAAAAGCAGGCGGTGAATTAAAGTTAGCATTAAAGCTAGGCTGCGCTTGAGACTGATCCTGCTCCTGAAACCACTCTGCTGCCGACCAGCCTGCATCACGAGGCGACGAAGAGATCGTGACGCCAGCCTCCAGCTCTGCTACTTCCCCGCTTTCGCCAGCCGCCTCATATACCCGCTCATCATAAGCATTGTAAGCATCAATCTCGGATGCAGCCTCAATGAACTCTTGAGCTTCTTCCTGCTCCACCCTGAAAGGCAATTGCCCTTCCTGTCCAGCAAAATAAGGCTCGGCTTGCGCCCCCAAAGCGGCCTGGGCAGTCTGGGCGGCCTCAGCAGCCTCGTCAGCGGCGAATGATTCGCCACTCCCCCGCTGAAACTCATCTTCGAACGAAGCCTGATTGGTATCTACGCGATCATGGACGACGGTGAATGGCTCCTCGCGCCACGCTTCCTCCGGCTCCTGCTGCGGCTCCACGAGAATGCCGCGAAGCGACAGCACCCCAGTAATGTTAAGCGTTCGCGATGATAGCAAATCGACGTCGAAGTTATCAATTTCTACCGTTACATCGTCCAGCCGTGAAATTCGGTTCAGCGGCATCGTAATTTCGACGGGAATAAAATGCTCCAGCGCCTGTAGCGGAACCGCTTCGTTCGTACTGCGATATACCCCGCTCAGCAGCAGCTGGCCTTTCAGTACTGCGTGCTCCCCCTGCTCAACAACCTGAATGCGAGGTACAAGCTCAATTTCTTCCAGCTCATCGATATCGGCAACTTCATCCGACAGATGCACGCGTTCATACACGTCAAAGCGCAAGCCTTTCGTTTGATCCGTCACGCTCAAGTCCTCCCTCCCTATACTGACCCATTTAGACAATGCTTGGGCTAAAAATGCTACTCTCACTAATTATCTATATGGGCATAGGGGGGAGAGCATGACTATCTTTTGCAGCAGCTACAATTTAGCGCGCAATTTAGTAAGCCAATCGGGCTCAGGCGCTGCAACTTCGACAGGCAAATCTGTCCAAGGATGCGCAAAAATAAGCCGTTCGCCATGCAGCGCCTGCGTCTTCATCAGCTGCACAGAGCCGCCATAAAGCGAATCGCCGAGCAACGGATGACCCAAGTGGCTCATATGGACACGAATTTGATGCGTTCGTCCCGTCTCCAGCTGCAAACGGACCAGCGTCGCCCCTGCATAGTTCTCGGCCGTTTCATAGTGGGTTACAGCGGAATCGCCGCCCAGCGCAACACGCCGTCTGGAGCGATGGTGGCGGTCTTTGCCAATCGGAGCGTCAATGGTGCCTGCAGGTGGACGCGGACGACCTTGAACAAACGCGATATAGCGGCGGTCAATCGCCTTGCGGCGCATCGCTTCGTCCAGCTTCCACTGGGCGAAATCATTTTTGGAATAAAGTACGGGGCCCGATGTATCGTCATCGAGACGGTGGATGTGGCGAACAGGCAGCGGATCTTCTCGCAGCAGCATATGACGCGCCGCCGCTTCATCCAGCGTTCCTGCCTGATTAGCACCTGTGCCATGCACAGCCATGCCTGCCTCCTTGTATAGCACAAGGCAAAAATCATCCTCGAAAAGAACAATAGGACGGGGACTGCCTTGCGATAGCTTCGCTTGACGGTACAGTGGATCACTAATCAGGTCCACAGCGGGAAACGCGAGCAAACGGATACGCTGCCCATCAAAGCGGATGCCGCCGACGGAGAACAGCCGATTGATCCATTTTTCCGGAAAAAGAGAACGGGCCAGCAGCCACTGCCGCACTTGGTGCGGATGACTGCCGGCCTCTAGTGTTCCGGTGTGTTCTCCAGGCTGCCCGTCATAATTTGGTGCAGACCATGAGCCTTCTGACAGCTCCTGCCAATCAAGCTCAAGCCACTCCCCCGCCCGCTTATAGTGAAGCATTGGCATGGAATGAAACCTCCTATTGTCGAATGCAATCGCCCAAATTGCTGCTCGCGGCAACTACAACCTGCTCAAAGCAGTTGCGTTGGCGGCAATCGTTGCATCAATATCTTCATCAGTATGGACAGCCGACACGAACATGCCTTCAAACTGCGATGGAGCGACGCTTACGCCAAGCTCCAGCATAGCAGCAAAATACGCCTTGAAGCGATCTAGATCTGCTGTTTTGGCTGTATCGTAATTGATGACATGCGTTTCGGTGAAAAACGGGCATACCATCGAGCCGACACGGTTGATCGTGGAAGCAACGCCAGCCGCCTTCGCATTCGCTTCAAAGCCGTGCTGCAAACGGACCGCTTGACGCTCCAGCAGCTCATACGTTTCCGGCGTCAGCAGCTTGAGCGTCGTATAACCAGCAGCCATCGCCAGCGGATTGCCTGACAGCGTACCCGCCTGATAAATCGGACCGCTCGGCGCCATAAGCTCCATCAGATCGCGTCTGCCGCCATAAGCGCCGACTGGCAAGCCGCCCCCGATCACCTTGCCGAAGCAAGTGATATCTGGCTTAATGCCATAAAGACCTTGCGCACTGCTGTAGTGGACGCGAAAGCCCGTCATCACTTCATCAAAAATAAGCAGGCTGCCATATTGCTCCGTTATGTCGCGCAGTCCTTGCAGAAAGCCCGGAAGCGGCGGGACTACGCCCATGTTTCCGGCAATCGGCTCGACGATGACGCAGGCAATTTCCTCGCCGTATTTTTCAAATACGAGCTTGATCGACTCTATATCATTGTAAGGCACGGTAATCGTCTGCGAGGCAATGCTTTCCGGCACGCCGGGACTGTCGGGCAAGCCAAGCGTCGCTACACCAGAACCCGCTTTAATGAGCAGGCTGTCGGCATGGCCGTGGTAAGAGCCTTCAAATTTGACGATTTTGCTGCGCTTCGTAAATCCACGAGCGAGACGCAAAGCACTCATCGTCGCTTCGGTGCCGGAGTTGACCATCCGGACCACATCAACCGAAGGCACGCGCTCGCATACAAGCTCCGCCATAAGCGTCTCCAGTTCCGTTGGCGCCCCAAAGCTGGTGCCTTTTTCCGCGGTACGCTTGATCGCTTCAACGACCTCTGGATGCGCATGACCCATAATGAGCGGCCCCCATGAAGCGACGTAATCGATGTAGCTGTTGCCGTCGATATCAAATACGCGGCTGCCTTGGCCGCGCTCCATATAAACCGGATTCAAACCTACGGATTTAAAAGCGCGAACCGGGCTGTTGACGCCGCCTGGAATCACTTGCTTGGCCCGTGCGAATGCCTCGCGTGAGCGAATATCGCTTCTGCCTGTAGATGAATGACTCATCGACTATTCATCCCCCTTCAACCAACGTGCCGCATCCTTCGCGTGGTACGTAATCAGAATGTCCGCGCCCGCGCGCTTCATTCCGGTCAGCGTCTCCAATACGACAGCGCGCTCGTCAATCCAGCCATTTGCCGCCGCCGCTTTTACCATTGCATATTCGCCGCTCACATTGTACGCCGCCACTGGCAGATCAAAATGCTCCTTCAGCAGGCGAATGACGTCCATATACGCAAGCGCAGGCTTAACCATCAGCATATCCGCGCCTTCAATGACGTCGGACTCCGCTTCCCGCAGCGCCTCGCGCGCATTGGCAGGGTCCATCTGATACGTCTTGCGGTCGCCGAATTGCGGCGTTGAATGCGCCGCTTCACGGAACGGGCCGTAAAAGGCGGAAGCATATTTGACCGAGTAGGACAAAATCGGTATATGCGTAAAGCCCGCTTCATCCAGACCTTCACGAATGGCGCCAACGAAGCCGTCCATCATGTTGGACGGAGCGATCATATCCGCGCCTGCCTCAGCTTGCGAAACCGCTGTACGAACGAGCTGTGTCAGTGAAGCATCGTTATCGACCTCTGCGTTGCCTGTACGCTCATGCACATGGATAAGGCCGCAATGACCGTGATCTGTAAACTGGCAAAGGCAAGTATCCGCTACAACGAGCAGCTCAGGCGCCCAGCCCTTTACAGCACGAATAGCCTCTTGCACAATACCGTCAGGAGCAAATGCAGAAGTACCTTCGCTATCCTTGTCATCTGGAACGCCAAACAGCATGACGGATGGAATGCCCAGAGCCGTAACTTCCCTGATTTCCGCTTCCAATCGATCTAATGAAAAATGATAAACGCCCGGCATCGATGTGATCTCTTCCTTCACATTCGTGCCCACCGTCACAAAAATCGGATAAATAAAATCATTAGCAGAAAGCGCCGTTTCCCTCACCATGCTGCGAAGAGCGGCGGATTGCCGCAATCTCCGATGTCTTACGACAGGAAATGCCATCTTCCATTCCTCCTCCAACTGTTTTGTGAAGCCTATGTCGCGCCAATTATGGCTGGCCCTTGCCTCTTTTGTTATCTAAACGAAATACTTGCCCATCCATCTATTAGAAAAATAATGCCTTATTCCCGTTCCGCGCTGCGGTACTTAATCATCGCATCAATAAGCGATGATATCGTCGCCTGTTCAGCCTCAGCAGCTACGCGCAAGCCCGCTTCTCTCATCTTTGCTGACGTCAGCGGCCCAATGCTGATAGCCGGAATGTCCAAAATCGCCTGCACAGGATCGCTTATGCCACTGCGGCGCAGCTTCTCCAGCAAGTTCGTCACCGTCGAAGAGCTGGTGAACGTAATCATGTGAATCTGCTTCTCGTCGATCCATTCCAGCACCTGATCATCCTGCGTATCGGCAAGCACGGTCTCGTATACGTCGATTTCCGTTGGCAGCAGTCCTTTGGCTGCCAATTCGCGCGGCAGCACCTCGCGTGCCAAATCACCGCGCGGCAGCAGTACCCGCTCGCCAGCTTGCAGCTCTCCTGCAAGCTGCTCCAGCAGCCCTTCTGCCTGAAACTTTGCCGGCAGCAGCTCGGCAGTCAGCCCGCGATTTTCCAGCGCTTCGGCTGTCCTCGGGCCAACGGCAGCAATTCTAGCCTTATGGAAACGCCGGATATCAATGCCGAACCGTCTCAGCCAACGATAGAAATAGTCCACGCCGTTTACGCTCGTGAACATCAGCCAGCCATAATGCTCCGCTTCCTCCAGCGCAGCGCGCAGTGTAGCGACCGCTGCGGCCTCCTCAGGCTCGCGGATATCAATGACAGGGTATTCGCATGGCTCACCGCCCAGCTCATCTACAAGGTCAGCCAGCTCGCTTGCTTGTGCTCTCGCTCTCGTCACCAGCACGCGCGTGCCGAACAGCGGCTTGCTTTCGTACCACTGCAATTGCTCGCGCTGCAGCACGACATCGCCAACGACAATGACAGCCGGCGGCTGAAAATTCGCCTCGCGCACCATTTGCTCAATCGTAGCCAGCGTGCCGACAATCGTCTGCTGCTCGACTCTGGTGCCCCAACGCACCAGTGCAACAGGCGTTGTGCCAGGCTTGCCATATTTCATTAACTGATCGGCGATATAGCCAATTTTGGCTACGCCCATCAGAAAAATAAGCGTTCCTGTAGCATTGGTTACCTTGTCCCAATAAATCGAGCGGTCCAGCTTATCAGGGCTTTCATGTCCCGTTATGATCGAAAGCGAGGACGCAAAATCACGATGCGTCACCGGAATTCCAGCGTAAGCAGGCACAGCAATCGCGGAAGTAATGCCCGGCACGATTTCAAAGCCTATGCCGTTTTCCTTAAGCAGCCCTGCTTCCTCGCCTACGCGGCCAAAAATCGTCGGATCGCCGCCCTTAAGCCGCGTCACCACCTTGCCTTGCAAAGCAAGGTCAACAAGCAGCTGGTTAATTTCCTCCTGCTTCATCGTGTGGCGGTCGGGAAGCTTGCCTACGTATACCTTCTCGGCACCTGGCTTCATATGCGCAAGCAGCCTAGGGCTTGCCAAGCGGTCATAGACGACAACATCGCTTTTCTTCAAATATTCCAAGCCGCGCAGCGTAATCAGCTTGGCGTCTCCCGGACCCGCACCAACCAAATAAACGATACCTTTCCCCATCACTACTATCCCCCGATTTCCGCTAAAATGCGGTCCGCTCCTCTTGCAATGAGTGCTGCGGCAACTTCCTTGCCCAGCGCCTCTGGATCGCTGCCCGTCTTGATTTCCTTCAGCAGCACTTCTCCATCCGCCGATCCTACAATTCCCGTCAGCGTAAGCTCAGCGCCTTCCAGCGTTCCGTCTGCACCTTTACGCACAACAGCATGGGCGCCAATCGGAATTTGGCAGCCGCCATTGAGTGCGCCAAGAAAGCTCCGCTCGGCACGTACCGCGTAGGCCGTTTCACCGTCATTAAATAAATCAAGCAGCCCACGGATCTGCTCATCATTTTCCCGGCATTCAATGCCAAGCGCCCCTTGTCCAACTGCAGGCACCGATACGTCCTCCGGCAGAAAGGCGGATATGCGGTTTTCCCATCCCATACGATTAAGTCCAGCTGCAGCTAGAACGACTGCATCGTAGCCTTCCGTCTCCAGCTTGCGGATACGCGAATCAATGTTTCCCCTGATCGATTCCACTACAAGGTCAGGGCGCAGGTTTTTGAGCTGGCAGGAGCGTCGCAAGCTGCTGGTGCCTACTTTAGCACCATGCGGCAAATCAGCCAGACTCCCTCCTTGCTTCATAATGAGGCAATCCCGCGGATCAACACGCTTCGGAACCGCACCGTTCATTAAGCCCTCAGGCAGCTCGTACGGCATGTCCTTCATGCTGTGAACCGCCATATCGATTTCGCCATCCAGCAGCGCTTGCTCGATTTCCTTTACGAATAACCCTTTCCCGCCAACCTTCGATAACGTCACATCGAGAATTTGATCGCCTTTTGTGACGATTTTCCGAATTTCAAACGCATAGTCGAAGCCATGCTGCTCGCTGATTCGTTTCAGCTCGTCAATTACTTGTCCCGTTTGCGTAAGCGCCAATGCACTCTGGCGGGTTCCGACGATTATGGTACGCTTTTCCTTATTGTTTGCTGCCATTTATGTATTCCTCCTGTCAGTTGCTGCGATGAGCCGCTTAATCCAGGCATCTATATCGCCGTCTTCCTCGCCTTGCCATGGCGCTTCATGCGCCGCAAGCTTCAACACTTCACGCCGCAGCCCGCGATCGCCAATTGTGAGCTTCACCCGTTCACGAAGCTCCTTCAGCCTAGCTGTAATGCCGATATATTCCGGACCGTACCGCTGCGCAAGCTCCTCCCGAATACGAGAGGACAACGCCGGGCTCGCTCCGGATGCCGACACGGTAACGACCAGCTCGCCGCGCCGCACAACCGACGGATTAATAAAAGTTCCAGCCTCGGCCTCATCTGCACGATTAACCCAGATGCCTGCCTGCTCGCCATCCAGCGCAATTTGGCGATTCAGCTCCGCCTGATCCGTAGCGGCAAACAGCAACCTCGCTGCCAGCGCATCCTCGCTCGCATAAGCTCTTGCTTCCGTCTCAATGTGACCGGCATGCGCAAGCTCCTCCAGCTGGGGCGTGAAGACAAGCGCAATGACCGTCACCTGATCCGCTCCTGCCTCAAGCAGCCCTAGCACCTTGCGCTCGGCAATCGGGCCGCCGCCCACGACGATACAGCGGATACCTTGAAGCTTTAGCATTACCGGATAATAGCCGTTCATAAACTTCACCTAACTTCTAATGAAAATTAGATACGTAGCTTGCCAGCAAATTGAGAACTAGGAAGCTGAACGCCACAATATGCAGCTTCGCAAGCTGCGTACTCGTGCGGTTAAGCAACGACCGGTTTACAACAAAAATAATATATACAATTAAAGCGAGGAAAGAAGTGATTACTTTCCAATCTAATAACAGCGTCGAACGTCCTTCAATGAGCAGCAGCGTCACTGCAAGCGACAGCGACAAAGCAAGCAGTGGAACGCCGATAATGACAGCGCGATCAGAATATCTTTCAATTTTATCAAGGCTTGGGAGCCTTCTCACATATTTGGACCAGCGTTTCTCCTTCAGCTCCCGATGAAGGAAAATATACATGCCGGCGAAAATAACGCCTATTGTCAGTGACACATAGGAAACAAGCACGAGGCTAATATGCACAATCAGCAGCTCTCTTGCTGTTGTGGAAATCGCGAACATCGCCTCATTGCCCGGCTTGCTGTAAAGATTAAGCGCCAGCACGGAAAAACCAACGACGTTTACGAGAAACACAATAAACTCTATTTTGAAAAATCGGCTGATTACAAGCGATATAGAAACCAAGAGCCAGCAAAACCCCAGCCAATATTCAAAGGTTGATATCGTGGCCACTTCAAAATGCGACACGATTCGCGAAATTAGAAATAGCGTCTGTAAAATCCATACAAAAATAAGTAGCCCTGTACCCATCCGTTTCGCTCTCCGGCTTGCGTCCATAAAATCGGAGAAATAAAACAGAAGGCTCAGGGCGTATACATAAAGTATCGCGTCATACAACCAGTTTAGCGTTGCCATAAATGCCTCCACATCGCCGCCCTATGCGTCTGTCAAGAGCGTGCTTCTACCGAAGGGCAGAAGCCAATGCTGCCGTAGCTGCAGGTGATTGCACATTTTTCATTTTTACTGCAGCCGCCTCGGCAGCTTCCGCTTTAAGCTCAGCCTGCTGCGACTTGTCCAATTGCTCTTCCAGTGCAAAAAGCTTTACAAACATGTCCATCGCTTCGTCAGCACGTCTTTCTCCGGCCATTTCCTTGATCCGCAAAATAGGGTCCTGCATCATTTGATTGACAATGCTCTTCGTCAGCTTTCTAATTACTTTAAGCTCATGCTCGTCCAGATCCGGAAGCTTGTTCGTCAAGCTGTTGAACGTCTCCTCATGAATCTCTGCTGCTTTCGTCTGCAGCGCCCGAATGAGCGGCACGACACCTAGCGTTTTGTACCATTGCTCAAACAGATCCATTTCCTGAGCGATCATCGTTTCGATTTTGGCGGCTTCCTTGCGGCGCTGTTCTAAGTTACTTTCCACAATGCCCTCCAAATCGTCAATGTCATATAAAAAGACGTTGTCCACCGCAGCAATCGTTGGATCAATATCCCTTGGAACGGCGATATCAATCATGAACAGCGGCTTTGATCTCCGGCGCTGCATGGCGCTTGCGACAACCTGACGCGTAAGCACGAAGCTGTCTGCTCCAGTCGAACTAATAACGATATCGGCTTCATGCAGCCTATTCGTCGCTTCGTCCATAGAGCAGGCTATTCCGTTAAACTTGTCTGCCAATTGAACGGCTCGTTCATACGTCCGATTCACGACGATGACCCGATCAGCACCATTCGCGTACAGATGCTTCGCTGTCAGCTCGCCCGTCTCGCCAGCGCCAATCAGCATAACCGTCTTCTTCGCAAATTGACCGAATATCCGTTTGCCGAGCTCTACAGCTGCATAGCTGACCGATACGGCGGATTCGCCAATTGTCGTCTCGGAATGCGCCCGTTTTGCCATCGTAATCGCCTGCTTGAACAACGTATTAAACAACGTTCCCGTCGCTTTCTGCTGCTGGGCCAGTGCGAAAGCATCCTTCACTTGTCCAAGAATTTGCGTCTCGCCGATAATCATCGAATCCAGACCGCTCGTTACGTGGAAAAGATGCTCAATGGCCTTCTCATCCTCATACATATATAAATGATTCGTAAATTCTTTCCTCGGCAGGTTGAACCACTGCTCCATAAAGCCGCGGATATGGTGCCCGCACAATTGATGCCTGTCCACCACCGCATACAATTCTGTCCGATTGCAGGTCGCCACAATGACACATTCCAAAATGCTGTCTGTATTCATAAGCTGTTTGACAGCCTCCGGCAGCTCTTTTTCCGAAAACGCAAAACGTTCTCTCACTTCTACTGGAGCTGTACGGTAGTTAAGACCTACTGTAATGATGTGCATGTGTGTCACCTGCCTCCCTTATCAAATTGCCGCGTTTCGTTCTTTCTACGCCATTATAGCACAGTTCGACATTCATACTTCCTTCATTTATGAATAAAGTTTGAACCACAAATCCATTATTCCCTAATCATACAAAGAAATAACCATGGAAGCTTCCATGGTTATTTCTGTATCATACATGTGAGAGCCTTAAACGAGCTCGATTTGTTTCATTTTCGGTTCTTCAACTTGCAATTCGCCCATACCACGTATCAGCTTTTTCGCATGAGTTGTTGTTGGCTTCAGCACAGCAATCATATAATCGATTGCCAGCTGCGGATCCACGGTTTCACCGCAAGTATAACAGTCAAGCGCGGCAAATCCTCTCTCAGGATACGTGTGAATGGAGAGATGACTCTCCGACAGCAGCACGAGTACGGTTGCTCCTTGAGGCTCAAATTGTTTGGATTGCACCGACATTACAGTAGCGCCGCAGCTTTCAGCAGCCTCCACCATTTGGGCTTGCAAAAATTCAGCGTTGTTCAGTAGATCGAAATCTACTCCCCAAGTATCAACAGCAACGTGTCTTCCGAAAGTTGAGTATTCCATCTTCCGGTTCCCCCTTCCTAGGAATAAAATGTTTAAAAATTTCATCCGCTAGGACCTACGTCATTCACTTCCCGAGGGAATAATCTCTCGCAACATAACCATGTCCTGAGTGAATCCTGGTTCCTATTATTGTGTTAAACGATGTTTTCAACGAGATTAAAAATAACATCTATCCGTAAGAATTGCAACCTTTTTTTTCAGCCGGCCATATTATTTTTTGCATCCTGCGGACTAAATACGGAAATATGGTCGACCTTTTCGGTTGCCTTCGGGATAAGAACGCATATCGAACACCTTCATGCCGTTGCTGAAGCCGATCGTGACGCCCTCTTTGTATACGCTGCATAAATTCCTTTTCCGGCAGCCTCGGTGCTGTCAGCCTTTCCCCAATCCTGCTCAATCTCGTCGAACAGCGCAATATGCGCTGCATATTTCACCTCGAGAATTTTACCTTCCTTCGCCAAATCAACAAGCTGGCCTATGCTGGGCGTTTCGCTCACTTGACTGGCTTGCCCCGTCTGACCTGCTTGTCCAGCAGCAGGTGAGCTAGCCTGGCGCTGTTTCCTGACCGTTAGCGGATGATTCCTGGCTATTTGATGCATTTCCGGCATTTTGCGCTATTAGGCGAACTGCTTTGAATGCAGTTGTTTTAAATATGCAATAAACTTCCACATTCTTATGAAGCTCCCTGCTTCTTTTACTTGTAAAATGTCACCATAAATTACCACATCAAAACACTGCTTCAGAGCAGCCTTTTCCTGAAAATAAAAAAAAGAAACCGCAGCAGCGATTCCCTTAAGCTTATGTTTACTGTCTGCATGCCATGCATATTTACGCTTCAAGTACAAACAGCTTGTGCGTATGCAAGGCCAAACGCTCATCAATAGCGGCGATTTCAGTCTGATTTTTCGTCTGATTCCGAAGATCAAGCAACTCATTAATGGCATTATTCACCATCGAAATCTCGCGTTCAATCAAACGGCTGCGGAATACCCGCTCCAGTTGCCCGATCGTATCCTTGTATTCGAACACAACACGTGCGCCGCTCTTCGTTGTTTCAACGATTTTACGAACGGCTCCCTGTATATAGTGGTAGGTCATTGTATAATGGCTGTAAATGCGATTAACAACGGCGTCCCCATGGAAAGCTGAAACAGCTTTGCGCATAGCATTGGTTAGCTTCTGGTGAACAAGGCGGCAGGTGAGCACACAAACGTAACGGTCTTGTTGACGCTCAAAGATCAGTCTGATCTCTTCCCTCCCTGCTACGTCTTCGAGAACCAGCTCCTGATTGCCGTTATCGAGCACCATCACTTGTAGGTGAAGCTGCTGATCATCAAAAAAACGGACAAATTGGGTCATCTCTTCATTCGTTAACTGCAGTTTGGCATTTACATACTCTGTGGCTAGCCGCTGAGCCATAAAAATCTCCTCAATTCTTTAAACTTGCAATTGGATGCTACAATCATTTCTATTCTTCTGTACCCGCTTTACGCGAATTTGCAACGAATTGGTCCAATGACCATTCTCCCTTTCCCGCTCGCTTACCTATATTATACGTGATTGCATCCATTTATTCCTGCCGCTCAGTCCCGAAATTCTCGCATATTTCAGAAAAAACGGGAAAATTATGCGAGGAGCCCCACATATCTTCCTGTATTCTCTTCTTTATGTGAAAAGTTGCCGTACTTGCTCCCTTATGTGGATATCGTCTCCGTAATAACGCTCCACAATTCATCGCGACCTTGGCCGGTCTCCGAGGAATAGAGCACCACTTTATCACGAGGGTCCGCTTGCAGCGTCGTCTTGATCATTTTAATATGCTTGTCCCATTTGCCTTTAGGGATTTTATCCGCCTTGGTGGCAACAATACATGTTGGAATGTTGTAATGCTTGAGCCAGTTGTACATAAGCTGATCATCCTTCGATGGCTCATGGCGAATATCGATTATAAGCAGCTGCAGCTTGAGCTCCTTGCGATCACGAATGTATCTTTCAATCATTTGACCAAAAGCCTCGCGCTGGGTTTTGGAAACCTTGGCATAGCCATAACCGGGAAAATCGACGAAATAGATGCTGTCATTGACGCGGTAATAATTAAGCTGCTGGGTTTTACCAGGCTGCGAGCTTGTTCTTGCCAAGTTTTTACGCATAATCATTTTATTAATTAATGAGGACTTCCCAACATTCGAACGCCCTGCCAGAGCAATCTCTGGCAAGGCATCCTCAGGGTATTGATGCGGCTGAACCGCACTTATAATAAAATCTGCTTGTGTAATCTTCATAATAGAGGTGTTCCTGCTTTCTCTTCTGTCTTGGCCGGAAGCAGCGCATGCAGGAGGACTTCATCAATATGTCCGACCGGGACAAACGTTATCTCGCTCCGCACACTGTCTGGAATGTCGCGCAGATCGCGAACATTATCCTTCGGCAGCAATATTTTCTTAATGCCTGCACGGTGGGCGGCAAGCGATTTCTCCTTGAGTCCTCCGATTGGCAGTACGCGTCCACGAAGCGTGATCTCTCCGGTCATTGCGACCTCTTTGGACACATAGCGTCCAGTCAAAGCCGAAATGAGCGCAGTGGCAATCGTTATGCCCGCGGACGGACCATCCTTCGGAATGGCACCTTCCGGAATATGAATGTGAATATCGTTTTTCTCATGGAACTGCGGGTCAATACCGAGCTCCAGCGCCTTCGAACGCGTATAGCTGAATGCGGCCTGCGCCGATTCCTTCATGACATCACCGAGCTGTCCCGTGAGCGTCAGCTTGCCGCTGCCTGGCATAACGGTCACTTCGATAACGAGCGTATCGCCGCCGACCTCTGTCCAGGCAAGGCCCGTCACTGCGCCAATCTGATTCTCAGCCTCAGCCATGCCGTAGCGGAACTTCGCAGGTCCAAGCCATTCCTTAAGCAGCTCCAGATCAACGTTGAGCGCCTTCACCTCAGTAAGCTGCTCTGTCCCCATACTTTGCTCAGACTGCAAGGAAGCTTCTTGCTGCTTCTCCAGCTGCCCGGATATGGATGCAGCTTCTCCGTCTGAGCCAAATGCTGCTTCAAGCACATTCAAGGCAGGCTCATCCTGCTCAGCAGCTTCCTCCTGCCTGATCGGCACAGTGCCTGATGCAACAATTTGCTTCGCTGCCTTGCGGCAAATCGCAGCCATTTGCTGCTCCAAATTCCGCACGCCGGATTCGCGCGTGTAATCGCGAATAAGCTGGAGCAAAGTTTCCTCACTCACCTGCAGCTGCTCATCCGTCAGTCCATGCTCCCGCTTCTGCTTCGGCAGCAAATAGCGCTCAGCGATTTTCAGCTTCTCAAGCTCGGTATAGCCGGGAATGTACAGCACTTCCATCCGGTCCAGCAGCGGACGCGGAATGTTATGCATCGCATTCGCCGTCGTCACGAACATGACGTTTGACAAGTCGAATGGAACCTCCACAAAATGATCGCTGAACGTATTGTTTTGCTCTGGATCCAGTACCTCAAGCAGTGCAGAAGCCGGATCGCCACGAAAATCCATTGCCATCTTGTCGATTTCATCGAGCAGAAATACCGGGTTAATTGAACCAGCCGTCTTCATGCCTTGAATAATACGGCCTGGCATAGCACCCACGTATGTGCGGCGATGTCCACGAATTTCTGCCTCGTCACGCACCCCGCCAAGCGATATGCGGACGAATTTTCGTCCCAGCGACTTCGCAATGGAACGGGCAAGCGACGTTTTACCGACGCCTGGAGGGCCGACTAGACAAAGAATCGGTCCTTTAAGCTTTTTCACCAGCTGCTGGACCGCAAGGTATTCAAGTACCCGCTCCTTCGGCTTTTCAAGTCCATAATGATCCTGGTCAAGTATGTCTTCCGCCTTGGACAGACTGAGATCATCTTCAGTCTCCTTGCTCCACGGCAACGATAAGAGCCAATCAATATAATTGCGTATAACGCCGCCTTCAGCCGAGGTGGTCGGCATTTTTTCCAGACGGTCAATTTCTTTCTCAATCTTTTCTTTCACTTGGTCAGGAACGCCGGCCTGCTCCAGCTGGCTGCGCAGCTCCTCTACCTCGCCAGCGCGTCCTTCTTTCTCGCCAAGCTCCTTCTGGATCGCTTTCATCTGCTCACGCAAATAATATTCCTTCTGCGTTTTTTCCATCTGCTTCTTGACGCGCTGGCTGATTTTGCGCTCCAGCTCCAGCACTTCCCGCTCATTGTTTAAAATATCGAGCAGCCGCTCAAGCCGCTGGCGGACATCGATCGTCTCCAAAATATCCTGCTTGTCTTTAATCTTGAGCGAGAGATGGCTCGTAATGACATCGGCCAAACGGCCTGGGTCATCGATATCCGAGACAGCAGCGTGCGTCTCTGGCGTAATTTTTTTGGACAAGGAAGTATAATGCTCGAATTGGCTGAGTACCGAGCGCATGAGCGCATCAACCTCAGGGTCGGTCGTTTCCTCTTCCGGGAATTCCTTAACCATAACCTCATAAAATTCTTCAGTCGGCAAATAATCCATTATTTCCGCGCGCAGGACGCCTTCCACCAGCACGCGGATCGTTCCATTCGGCAGCTTTAGCATCTGCCGTACCTTCGCAATCGTACCGACTCTGTATATATCTTCCTCAGTCGGCTCCTCTATATTCACTTCCGATTGCGAACAAAGCAATATCATATGATCGTCAACCATCGCGCGTTCTAACGCGCGAACCGATTTGTCCCTACCCACATCAAGGTGTAGCACCATGCTGGGATATACCAGTAGCCCCCTGAGTGGAAGCAAGGGCAGCCGACGGCTTTTCGTTTTTCCGGGTCCCACACCAGCACCTCCAAATGATTAATTCTCCCTTATTTTATCATTCTGCGGAATCAGCCTGCAAATAGGGAACAGCTGCCCCCATATATCGCTCGTTTGCAACGTGGTTTTCCACTTCATTTACGACGGTATTTCCTAGAGGGAACACAAGATTAAACACTTCATCTACACGTTCCACAGGAATGACCTTCAAGCCTTTCAGATCGGCAAAGATGGCCTGCCAATTTTCACGCGGGATAATGACCGTATCCGCTCCTGCCTGAAAAGCGGCCTCGACCTTCGCCAGCACGCCGCCTACAGGCTTGACGTCGCCATGGATGCCCACTTCTCCAGTCATCGCCAGCTTGTTGTCGATTGTCTCGTTTTTGATCGCTGAAGCAATTGCCGTCGCCATCGCAACTCCAGCAGACGGGCCATCGATCGGCGTTCCGCCTGGGAAGTTGATATGCAAGTCATAATCCTGCGGATTGAGACCATACCGGCGCAGCATCGTCAGGACGTTTTCGACAGAGCCCTTCGCCATGCTTTTGCGGCGCAGCGTACGCGAGCCTCCGCCCAGCTCTTCCTCCTCGACTACTCCGGTAATCGTATATTGTCCTTTACCGCTTGCAGCGGGAATAGCGCTGACCTCGACTTCGAGCAGCATGCCCATATTTGGGCCATAGACAGCAAGACCGTTAACGATTCCCACTTGCGGCGCATCTGGCACCTTCCGCTCTGGACGCGGTGGAATTTGGCTGCTG
Organism: Paenibacillus algorifonticola; assembly: GCF_000971975.1. Lineage (GTDB taxonomy): Bacteria > Bacillota > Bacilli > Paenibacillales > Paenibacillaceae > Pristimantibacillus > Pristimantibacillus algorifonticola. The sequence continues at coordinate 109,387 of NZ_KQ040782.1, forward strand.
TTCACAACCCATTCTACATCGGCAGCTGTAATGCGATCCCGCTTCTCGGATAAAGCAACGCCTGCTGCCAGCTGAATGACGTTTACCGCTTCACGGCCATTTGTCGCATATCGCTGTACGACCTCAACAGCCTCAGGGCAAGGGGAAAAACCAATTTTCCGAATCGCATTTTCGGCAATGGAAGCAATTTCACCCGCCAGCAGCGGACGAAAGAAAATTTCCATGCAGCGCGAGCGAATCGCGGGCGGCAGTTCCTGCGGCGAACGTGTCGTTGCACCGACAAGACGGAAATCGGCAGGCAGCCCATTTTGAAAAATATCATGGATATACGAAGGAATGTTAACGTCCTCGGAATTATAATAGGCACTCTCCAAATATACTTTGCGATCCTCGAGTACTTTTAACAGCTTATTCATTTGGACGGGATGCAATTCCCCGATTTCGTCAATGAACAAAATACCGCCATGCGCCTTCGTTACTGCGCCAGCCTTCGGCTGAGGAATACCGGCAACGCCCATCGCCCCCGCGCCTTGATAAATCGGATCATGAACAGAACCAATCAAAGGATCAGCAATTCCGCGCTCATCGAATCTCGCGGTTGTCGCGTCAATTTCCGTAAACTTCGCTTCAGGCAAAAACGGGGAGGCTGCGTTTTTCTTCGCTTCCTCGAGCACGACGCGAGCGGCCGCTGTTTTGCCAACGCCCGGCGGGCCATAAATAATGACATGCTGCGGATTTGCGCTGCACAGCGCAGCTTTCAGCGCACGCAGGCCATCCAGTTGGCCAACGATATCCTGCATCGCCTGTGGCCTCGTCTTCTCGGCCAGCGGCTTCGTCAGCGAGATGGAACGCAGCTTGCGCAGCTTATCCATCTCCTTGCGGGACTCTCGGTCAACCGCAGATCGATTCGTTTTTTGATTGCGCAGCAAATTCCAGAAGTACAAACCGATAACCACCGCAAAAAACACTTGAATCAGCATCAAAATAATACTTAAACTCATTCGTTACCCGCTCCTCTCAAAGGCACACTATCCGGCAATAAAGTTCATAACTGGTAGTATTGCCTCATCAGAAGAAAAATAACCGTCGATATAAGCGTAAACGGCGCTGCCGTCCTTCGAAGGCAGCGCCTGTTTCGTGGTGAAATAAAAGCATATTTATAAAAAAACTTATAACTACTTATATTTTCAAAAAAACCGTGCCGTCGTTCACATGAACAACAGCACGGCCATGTTTATAAGGCAGGCGTATGATGCTTGCGGCCAGGAATTTCTCCCGTCTCTTCAAAAGCTCGAACAATAATATCAATTTCCTTCTTAAGCTCGCTGAGCAGCTCAGCTTCCGGTACTTTGCGAACCAGCTCTCCATAACGGAACAGCATCCCTTCGCCTCTTGCTCCAGCAATACCAATATCTGCTTCCCGCGCTTCGCCAGGACCGTTGACGGCGCAACCAAGCACAGACACCTTGATCGGCACCTTGATTTTCGAAATATATTCCTCCACCTCGTTAGCGATGGTGAACAAGTCAATATCAAGCCGACCGCAAGTTGGACATGAGACGAGCGTTGCCGCATTCGTAATAAGTCCAAACGTTTTCAGCAGCTCACGAGCTACCTTTACTTCTTCCACTGGATCAGCACTTAGACTAATACGCACCGTGTTGCCAATACCGAGCGTCAGCAGCGCGCCAATACCGGCAGCACTTTTGATCGTTCCGGTATGCAGGGTTCCGGCTTCCGTGATGCCAAGGTGCAGCGGATAACGAATTTTCTCAGCAGCCATTTTGTAAGCGGCAATGGCCATTGGTACATCAGATGCTTTGAGCGACACAATAATATCGTGGAAATCAAGCTCCTCCAAAATACCAATGTGGAATAAAGCACTCTCAACCATTGCTTCTGGCGTCGGATAGCCGTATTTCTCCAGCAAATGATTTTCCAAGGAGCCTGCATTTACGCCGATACGAATGGGAATGCCTTTTTCCTTACAAGCCTTCACAACCGCTTCAACACGCTCGCGGCGGCCGATATTGCCGGGATTGATTCTAACCTTGTCAATGCCGTTTTCAATTGCAGCAAGCGCGAGCCTATAATCAAAATGGATATCGGCAACAAGAGGAATATGAATCCGCTTCTTTATTTCCTTAATCGCTTCCGCCGCTTCCTTATTGTTGACGGTCACGCGAACGACCTGACAGCCCGCTTCCTCGAGCCGAAGTATTTCCGCAACAGTTGCCTCAACGTCTGCCGTTTTGGTCGTGCACATACTTTGAATGATGACTTCGTCGCTGCCGCCAATCGTCAAGTTTCCGACTTTGACAGGCACCGTATCTTTACGTGTATACATACAGTGATCTCTCCCATGAACGTCAAAGTCCACCCTCTTGATGCGAGCTATGAAGCCGCCCAGCGGGTGGAACAGTGACGGTGATGAATATTATTTAGGCGCTTTCTTCCTTCTTCTTACCCTTCTTCGCAGTCAGCTCAGGCATAATTTTGTCCCGAACCGCTTGCTCCGTAACAAGGCAAGTATTGACATCATCGCGCGATGGAATTTCATACATCACATCAAGCATAATGCCCTCAATAATGGCACGAAGGCCGCGAGCACCCGTATTGCGCTTGATTGCTTCCTTAGCGATCGCCTCCAGAGCGCCTTCTTCGAAGTCCAATTTTACATTGTCCATCTCAAGCAGCTTCTGGTATTGCTTAACGAGCGCGTTTTTCGGTTCGGACAAAATCCGTACCAAAGCTGGCTCATCAAGCGGCTCCAAAGTCGAGATAACAGGAAGACGGCCGACAAACTCGGGGATAAGACCGAATTTGAGCAAATCTTCCGGCAAAACCATCGACAAGTATTCGCCTGCTTTCAAGTCCTTCTGTACTTCCCCAGTGGAATTGAAGCCGATCACTTTTTTGCCGATACGACGTTTGATTAACTGCTCCAGGCCATCGAAGGCGCCGCCGCAAATAAACAAGATGTTCGTCGTATCAATTTGGATAAACTCTTGATGTGGATGCTTGCGTCCGCCTTGTGGCGGTACAGATGCAACCGTACCTTCAAGAATTTTCAGCAAGGCTTGCTGCACGCCTTCACCCGATACATCGCGTGTAATCGAAGGGTTCTCGGATTTACGAGCAACCTTATCAATTTCGTCGATATAAATAATGCCGCGTTCTGCTTTCTCAACATCATAATCTGCCGCCTGAATAAGCTTGAGCAAAATGTTCTCTACGTCCTCGCCTACATAACCCGCTTCAGTAAGCGAAGTTGCATCAGCAATTGCGAAAGGAACGTTCAAAATTTTAGCCATCGTCTGCGCCAGCAGCGTTTTACCGGAGCCTGTAGGGCCAACCAGCAAAATGTTGCTCTTTTGCAGCTCAACATCTTCAATTTTGCTTTGCGAATTTACCCGCTTATAGTGGTTGTAAACCGCAACTGCAAGCGACTTCTTCGCAAACTCCTGTCCAATAACATAGGAATCAAGAATACCGCGAATATCTTGCGGCTTCGGAATGTCTTTCAGGTCCAGCTCTTCTTCATGACCTAGCTCTTCCTCTACAATCTCCGTGCAGAGCTCGATACATTCATCGCATATATAGACGCCAGGACCGGCAACCAATTTACGCACTTGCTCCTGCGATTTACCGCAGAATGAGCATTTCAGCTGGCCCTTCTCATCGTTGAATTTAAACATGGAATCACCCCTTCATCAAAATCTTATACCGGCGTGGTAATAACCTTGTCAATCAAGCCGTATTCCAGCGCTTCCTGCGCACTAAGAAAATAATCGCGATCTGTATCGCGGTCGATTTTCTCATAAGGCTGGCCGGTACGCTCCACATAAATATTATTCAGCTTATGCTTGGTTTTAAGAATCCAGTCGGCATGAATTTTAATATCCGTTGCCTGACCTCTTACACCGCCGAGCGGCTGATGAATCATAACTTCACTGTTAGGCAGCGCAAAACGCTTGCCCTTGGCTCCCGCTGTCAGCAGAAGGGAACCCATGCTCGCAGCCATACCCACACAAATCGTGGAGACGTCGGGCTTAATATATTGCATCGTATCAAAAATGCCCATGCCAGCCGTTACGGAACCGCCAGGGGAATTAATGTACAGATGGATGTCTTTCTCAGGATCGTCGGCCGTTAGAAAAAGCAGCTGTGCAATGATAGAGTTTGCAACATCGTCATCAATCGCACTTCCGAGAAATATAATTCTGTCCTTGAGCAAACGCGAGTAAATATCGTAAGACCTCTCCCCGCGATTCGTTTGTTCGACTACGATAGGTACCAGATTCATCCGACCAACCTCTTTTCGTTTATGGCTTAATTTCCAACTTTATTGTAACACGCCAAAAGCTCACTGTCATTTTTCACTACTACCTTATGCGAACGGCGATGCTTGATATGTACGGAGAACTGCCCCGCGCCTTCATGTACCAATATGTAGTTTGAAAATAAGGCACGTGGGTAGACGTGCCTTATTCTCAGGTTAATGCTTATATTCAGTTGATTGATTAAGCTTCCTCTGCCGCTTCAACGATCTTGCTGTTGTCATTCAGGAACTTGATTGTTTTACGCAGTTGAACATCTTGCTTCAGGCTGTCGATGTTGCCGTTCTTCGTGAAAAGTTCACGCAGCTCTTCAACCGGACGGTTGTACGAAGTCGACAGTGTTTCAAGCTCAGCTGTCAAATCCTCGTCTGTAATTTCGATGCCTTCAGCTTTAGCAATCGCTTCAAGAACCAGGTTGTTGCGAACGCGTTTTGCCGCATCGCTTGCCATTTGCTCACGAAGCACGGACTCGTCTTGGCCAGAGAACTGGTAGTACAGGTCCAGCGTCATGCCTTGCATGCGAAGACGGTTTTCGAAATCGCGAAGCATGAAATCCACTTCCGTATCAACCATCGGCTGTGGAATTTCCACTTGCGAAGCTTCGCTTGCTTTTTCAACGATTTGAACTTCAAGCGCTTGCTCTGCATCTTTAGCTTTCTTTTCTTTCAGCTTGCCAGCAAGATCTTGCTTGTACTCTTCAAGCGTATCAAATTCGCTGACATCCTTAGCGAACTCATCGTCAAGAGCAGGCAGGCTTTTGCGTTTGATTTCGTGCAGCTTCACTTTGAAAACAGCTTGCTTACCAGCAAGGTTTTCAGCATGGTATGCTTCCGGGAACGTCACTTCAACATCTTTGAAGTCGCCGATTTGCATGCCGACTACTTGATCTTCAAAGCCTGGAATGAACGAGTTCGAGCCGAGCTCTAGCGAATAACCTTCGCTTTTGCCGCCTTCGAATGGCTCGCCATCTACATAACCGTCAAAATCAATGACAGTTGTATCGCCGTTCTCAGCTGGACCTTCATCAAGAACAGTCAGCTCAGCATGGCGTTGCTGCAGGCGTTCCAGTTCAGCAGCGATTTCTTCTTCGCTAACTTCTGTGCTTGCAGCTGTAACTTCAAGGCCTTTGTACTCGCCAAGCTCAACTTCTGGCTTAACGATAACTTTAGCTTTGAATTTGAACGTTTGGCCTTTGCCAAATTGCTCAACATCGATTTCAGGACGGTCAACCGGCTGAAGATCGTTTTCTTCGATTGCGTTTGTGTAAGCTTCAGGCAGCAAAATGTCGATTGCATCCTGATAAAGGCTCTCTACGCCAAAGCGCGATTCAAACATGCCCCGTGGAACTTTACCTTTACGGAATCCAGGAACGTTAACCTTTTGAACGACTTTCTTAAACGCTTCATCCAGTGCTACTGCTACTTTCTCAGCACCAACCTCAACATCGATGGAGATGATGTTCTTGTCTATTTTTTCCCAAGTTGCTTTCATTTTATGCTTTCCCCTCCAAAAATACGCATACATCCGTAGATTTCACGTTTCATAAACCATTCTATTATAATAGTATTGAGCTTTTTAATCAAGGCTCGGGATCTTCATCCCCTGGCTGCTGTACAACGGCTACCTGACGAAGCGTCCGGCAGGCCTGTTCGTAACGGAATCTAAGTGCTTCTGTAATGCCGTATGTATCTCGAATATCATCATCATTGACGGTGCCGTATACGGTAATTAACAAAGTCTGGTGCAGCGCTCCTGCGTAGCAATCCACCGTCTCCTCATCATCCCGCAGCATCCAAGTGTAAGCGGTCGTGCCGTATAAAAATTGCAGGCTATCTTTCCACAGCTCTCTTGCAAAATGTGGAAGCGTTGGATCATCCGCCTCCGTAATGCTCTCCACGCGCTCCAAAATGCGATTGACGGGCTGCGGAAAATCATCCATTGCAAGCGGTGTTGCCTCGATCTCCAGCTCTGCCTGCTCGCCTAGCCGCTCCATAACGAGCCGTCCGGTCGCCCCTCGCTTGCGCAAGCATTGCAGCGCCTTGAACTGCACGATAGGATGAACGTCTGACGCCGTAGTGAGCCACTGTGAAATGATGTCATCCACCTCGGTTGCCCGGATGAATACCGCCCGCTCCAGCGCCAATATCTGCTGATCAATCATCGGGTGATGCTTCATAATGTAGAGCACCTGTTTCACATAGCCTTCATCTTGTTCAGCAGGATTGAGCAGATCTTCCCGTATCGCTTGCTCATCCGCTTCCTGCTCTGCTGGATTTAAAGCTTCCTCTTCACCTGGAATGCGATATTCCGGAAAAGCCATGTCGAGCCAGGAAAGCAAGCTTTCCCATTCCTCATAATGACGCTCGTCCTCACCTTTGCAGGAAAGCAGGAACTGCAGCAGTCGCTTGGCTTCACCGTATTGCTCGGCTTCAAGCATCCGGGTCAATTGAATTTGATACTGATCCAACATTCGCGGGAACAAATACACGTTTTTTCCTGTGCCTTCATTATGCGAGTCATTGGGAGTTGTAATGGTACCACCACCTTGTCGGTCAAGCTCCAGCTTCGTCTGTCCATTGCTTGCGATAGATTATACCATGGAAGCGAGCAATATAAAAATATACGTTTATCCAGCAGCAATTTTATAAAAAAGCTTGCCCTGCACATTGAAAATGTGTATATTAATTCATGTGGCTTTTTTACCCAAGTTTTTTCAGGCAGAAACATAAAATTGCCTATTGCGTAAATACAGGCTGCCATGCTATACTCATTCTTACGTGTCCCAGTAGCTCAGCTGGATAGAGCAACGCCCTTCTAAGGCGTCGGTCGGGAGTTCGAATCTCTCCTGGGACGTTCCCTAAAACAAAAAAACAATCATTTTGATAAATCAGAACCCCCCGCAGACGTTGATATACCAGCGTTTGCAGGGGGATTTTTGCATTACGAGTAGTCTTTCGAGAATACAGATCAATATATATGAAGTATTTACTACATGTAGCAAAAATATAAAAAAGCCTGGGAAACAAACTGTTTTTCAAGTTTTCTCCCAGGCTTTTATCCCTCCGTGACACAACCTTTAGGCTGTGCGTTTTCTCTCGGACCAGCCGCTATAGATATCGCGGAACCCTAGAAAATTTCAACAGGTATTCTTCTCATAAAATTACCATTTGCAGCTAGATGGTGCCCATTAAATCTGGATGGTTATAAGGTCATCATCTCCATAAGGGTCTAAAGTATAATACATTTCCCCCTCATTATAATCAACGATTGCAAGCATAAAATTGTGGAATACGCGATAACCTGATCCTTCCCGTTCAATAGAATCAGCTGGGTAGCTGCTAGGGTAGCTTTGGGAATAGGTATCAAAATATAAGCCGAATATCGCATTATCGACATCCAGGGTATCATATAGGTCTTCAGCAATATATTGAACAATATACGGTATATTCGTATCATCCTTTTTCTGAAGCTTCATCAAACTCGAGTAAGACGCAGCATCAGTCATGGCCCCACCAATTAAAATATCTTGTTTATCCTTGGAAAGCGTAGTAAACCATTCAAATTCCAATTCCAAGCCCTCAAAGGTAAAATAGCTATACTCCTCATTTAAATAATCCTCTATTGCTTCCGCTTTTGCAGCTAGCGACGTTGTTTCAGACGCTGTTTCACCTGGAGCTGCGGCTGCATAGGTTTTGGATTGCTGAGGCTTCTTCAGAAAAGTGCTTACATCTGTAGAAGGAATAGCTAAATTGATAGCTGCAGAGCTTTCTACAAGCGCAGTTGTAATGCCTACCAGCTCGCCTCTTAAATTAAACAAGGCTCCGCCGCTGCTTCCATGATCGATAGGTGTTGAAATTTGGATATAATTTTGGCCATCAACGACTCTGCTCTTCGTACTAACAACGCCGGAAGTAAGGGAATTGGTAAAACCAAGCGGTGAGCCAATTGCCACGACAGATTCGCCCAATTTCAGCTTGGAAGAATCGCCAATCGTAACGGTTGGCAAGTTCAAACTAGCCGAGTCTATTTTGATCAAAGCCAGATCTCTATCCTTATCCACATTCAAAACGGTGCTGGATACATACTTCGCTTCATCACTTGTATAAATGACAGCATTATGAGCACCTTCAATAACATGATAATTGGTTATAATTTCGCCCTTTGCACCGACAATTACGCCGCTGCCGCTTGCAATCGCCTTATTATTCTGATCGACTACCTCAATATACACAACCCGGTCGGACAGCTCGCCTATTTGCTCAATCGTTAAATCCTGAGTCTTAGTAGGATCTGTTGGGGTAGGTGTAGGGGTAGACGTAGGTGCTGGCGTAGTAGTCGGAGCAGGAGTTGCCGTCGTTGTACTACCAGCATTCAAATATATTTTTTTGCTTTTCACTTCAATACCATAGCCTAACGTTTCACTTACAAAACGCAGTGGCACATAAGTTACACCCGATATCGCCTTAGGTGCCACATTTAATTTAAAGGATGCCCCGTTCGAATAGGCTACCGGATTATTAATAGTTAAAATAATTTCCGTATTATCTTTCTTGGCATTGATCGTTTTCGTTTTGCCATTGTAGCTGATCGTTGCCCCTAACGCTTCAAACAAGTTACGGAAGGGAACTAGCGTTGTGCCTTCACTAACAAATGGAGAATTGCTAAATGTCAGCTCTGTACCATCCAAATATACTTTCCATTTTCCTTCTGCTGCATAACTTGTTGTAGCACTTGGAATTAATAACGAAATCATAAGGATAAAAAATACTATTTTCTTCACTTTCAACATCCCTTCAGTTTATATGCTTCCTGCTTATTGAAGTATATTACAACAATACCATCCAAGTAAAAGATTAATTTTCTGCTTTAAAATAAATTTTACGAATTATAGCATTCATTTTGCAATCAGAGAATGAAAAAGACACCCCTTCATCCCGAATTATCGGGCGAAGAGATGTCTATAATCCCTAATCATCCAATTATAGCAACGATTTATTACAGCCTTTCAGCTGTAAAGCCATCCTTTTCAAGCTGAGTCACGATACCGTCAGGTCCCAGCATATGCAAGGCGCCAACGACTACAAAATATGTCGATTTGTCAGTTCCGTTCAAAAAGCCCTTCACTTGATCCGTCATGCCTTTGTTGCGGTCTTTAATCAGGCCATCGTAATATTCAGGCTCTTTCGCCAATTCATCTGTCAGAGCAACAAGCACATCGTCGCTGCCATTGACCCACATATCGGTTAAAGCATCAATACCAGTAGGCTCCGAAGGTGCTTGCTGGCTTACTGCATCAAGAGCTTGAACCAATTGTTTCTCCTGCAATTCTTTTGAGAAACCATCAAACATGGACAGTTGGCCTTCTGCTGTCTCAAGGGAAATGACAGGGACATTCGCTTTATTCGCTTTTTCTGTAAAATAAAGATCTATGCCATTGCTGCTATCATAACCAGTGCCCTGCATTTGCAGCGCAGAAATGGCTTGTGTCACCGCCCAAGGCTTGTAAGGATCAAACGCATTTTCTGGTAATTTGTTAGCCTTCAACAAGGCAACGATTTTCGCATACGTGTCAGCCGACACATGATCCTTCAGCGTCGTGCCATCCGAGTAAGTGCCCAGCTTGTTTGCATAAGCTTGCAATGCTGTTGCATCCAGCTTCGTCAAGTCTACTTCTACCGCCAGATGTTGTGCTTCTTTGAATGCCTCTTCAATTTCCGGTCGAAGCGGATACATGCTGTCTTTCGCCACATGAATCGAACCAAGCAGGTAAACCGTGTTGCCATTCTTTTCTACTTTCCACAGGAAGCCTTTGCTGCCTTCAGCATTTACCTTAACCGTGAAGGTAATCGTGCGAAGCGCTTTGCTCCAATCTACTTGATAGCCAGTTGCCTCGCCAATGAAACGAAGCGGGATATACGTTACGTTTTTGATTGTTTTTGGAGCAATCCCAAGCTGTTTTTTCTCGCCATTGACCGTAGCTGTTTTGTTGCCAATTTGCAGCGACAGGTCTACGCCTTCTTTGGTAGCGGTTACCGTTTGCGTGCTTTTGTTCCACACGACCTTCGCATCAAGCTCTTCCAAAATCGGACGCATAGGAACGAGCGTGCTGCCCTTCTCAATAACAGGCTCGAAATTGTCAAATTTGACTTCGCTGCCATTAATTACGACGCTTATTGGCTTCTCAGCCGCATGTACAGGAGTAAACAGGGAAAAAGCTACAAATAATGACATGAGTAAAGCGCTAATTTTTTTCATTTGGACTCCTTATAAATCAGTAGTAGTAGAGAAGAATGCTGCTTGCTCGTTGTAAAAACTCCCCCTTCCATACTCTGCGAACGATCAGCAACAAAGCTGCCACGATCAATCGCTTTGCTGCATGGATGTATGCAATCATTCAATCCCTCTTGGTAAGTTTACCCTCTTCACCCACAGGTTTCAATACCCGCCCCGCTCCATTTGTAAATTAATTCCAAATTCAAACAAATGAAAGTACATGGTCTTCTTTATAAAATAAAAAGCGAATGCTTACCGCATTGTAAGCGCCTTATCGGTTCGCTTATTGACGAATCCGTAAGGCGAAGCAGTAAAGCATTCGCTATCAGGTTATTAAAATAGTCGCATACAGCCTTGGGCCAGCTAACATCAAAAAAATGGCTTATCTTTGATTGCCGCGACGTTTGCCAGTCGGGTTATTTTGCGCATCTTGCTGGGGATTTTTATCGACGACCTGCTCGGCAAACTTCGGGTCTACGTCAAATTTCAGGCTTTTATCCTTAGGTGATTGACTCATCTTCTGCTCCTCCTCCCATCGTCGCCTCGTGAAGCGGTAGCCCCATCTGCTCAATATGGCGTTTCGTTGATTCTGTGCCGTACTCATGCAGCAGCCGATAAATTTGGACGATTAAAGAATCGTACCCATAGTTCATTTCTTCATCGCTGGCTGGGCTGAACGGCGTTTTGGCAAAATGGAACGTCTGCAATTCATCCATGCTCGAAAGCTCCTCGAAAAGCTCCTGCAGCCGAATAAACTCATGCTCGTTTGCCATAATTTCCAGCTCATAGGCCGCAGCTCCTTGATCTTCAAGAATTTGCCCAGCCTGGACGGATACATAATATTTTCGGCGGGTTTGATCCAATCCATCGCCTTGTCTCATTTGCAAGCTGACACTCCCTTCCGAATTTATGCCGCAAACACAGCTGCTTGCCACGCCGCCATCCCTAGCTTCCCCAGATGGACAGACATTTTATGCCTTTTTTCAGCATATGACTATTATTATCGCGACTGGAGTCCTGCAGAAGAGAGGGATGAGGGCAATGTGTGGAATAACCGGCTGGATTGATTGGACGCGCGATCTGACCCAGGACAGCAACAGTTTGGAAAAAATGACAAAAACACTTGAGCTTCGCGGCCCTGACGCCTCAGGCACATGGATATCAGCGCATTGTGCGCTTGGACACCGGCGGCTTAGCGTCATCGATCCGGAAAATGGCGCCCAGCCGATGATTCGGCGCACCGAAGACGATGATCTATTTGTCATCGTCTATAATGGCGAGTTATACAACGCAGCCGAGCTGCGCAAGGAATTGGAGGCTGCTGGAAGCAAATTTACGACGACCTGCGATACAGAGGTGCTGCTCCTTGCTTTCATGGAATGGGGCAAAGCTTGCGTGGAGCGTTTTAATGGCATTTTCGCCTTTGCGATATGGAATGTGGAAGAGCAGGAGCTTTTTTTGGCTCGCGACAGACTTGGCGTCAAGCCATTGTTTATTAGCTTTGCTAATGGACTATTCCTGTTCGGCTCCGAGCCCAAAGCGATTTTGGCCCATCCTGCTGTAAAGCCGGAGGTTGGCGCCGAGGGACTTGCCGAGCTGTTTATTTTGGGACCGGCAAGAACACCGGGCCAAGGCGTATACAAGCATATTTCCGAGCTGCTGCCAGCCGAATGTATGACCGTTTCGCAAGCGGGCATTCGCCGAACGAAATATTGGAGTCTGGAAAGCTCGCCCCATACGGAAAACGTTCAAGAAACAGCCGAGCATGTCCGTGACCTGCTCAGGGATACGACGGAGCGTCAGCTCGTATCTGATGTACCGGTCTGCACACTGCTGTCTGGCGGGCTGGATTCCAGCGCCTTGACGACGCTTGCGGTGCAATATTACGAGCAGACCGGGCAAGGAAACGTCCATACGTTTTCAGTCGATTATGCGGATAATGCCAAGCATTTTAAAGCTCATGTGTTTCAGCCGAACAGCGATGCCCCTTGGATTGAGCGTATGACCACATACCTCGATACCATCCATCACCCGGTACAGTTTGATACACCGGAGCTGGTAGCTGCTTTACGCGACGCTACCTTCGCCCGCGACTTGCCAGGTATGGCAGATGTCGATGCTTCGCTGCTTTTGTTTTGCCGTGAAATTAAAAAAGAAGCGACCGTCGCCATTTCTGGTGAAGCGGCCGATGAAATTTTTGGCGGCTATCCATGGTTCCACCGCGAGGATGCGCTGAATGCGTCCACCTTCCCATGGTCGCTCGCCTCGGATATGCGCGCCAGTCTGCTCGCCCCGGATGTGGAAAAATGGATTAAGCCGCTCGATTATATCGGCGACCGCTACGCCCAAGCGGTTGCAGAAGTGCCGCATCTGGACGGCGAAAGCGCAGCTGTGCGCAAAATGCGGCAAATGTCATACCTCAATATTACCCGCTTCATGCCAACGCTGCTGGACCGCAAGGACCGTATGAGCATGGCTGCTGGACTGGAAGTGCGCGTGCCATTTTGCGACCACCGTCTTGTGCAGTATGTATGGAATATTCCATGGGATATTAAAACATCCGGTGACCGCGAAAAAGGCATTTTACGCAAAGCGCTTCTTGGCGTATTGCCAGATGATGTGCTGACACGCAAAAAAAGTCCGTATCCGAAGACGCATAATCCGAATTATTTGGCCGCCGTCAAAGGGCTGTTGCTTGATGTGCTGGGCGATGCTTCCTCCCCACTGCTGCCGCTCATTGATGTCAAAAAAGTGCGCGAGCTCGCCGAGTCTGCAGACGCCAGCTCCAATATTCCCTGGTTCGGCCAATTAATGTCCGGCCCTCAGCTGTTCGCCTATTTGTATCAAATGAACCTGTGGTTGAAGGAGTACAGCATTAGCATTAAATGACGTTACCGTTGTCGAATGGCTCGTTTATTGTATAATTAAAGCAGCGAATGTTACAAAAGGTGGAACAGCAATTGGCTGCATCGTTTCATTCGTGAATTCAAGCTGGAGGATTCATTCATGGGTGTATCGGCCGCAATGATCGTTAAAAACGGTGAAAGATCAATAGAACGTGCAATAAATAGTATCATGGATGCAGTAGATGAAATTATAGTCGTTGATACCGGTTCGACAGACGAAACCCTTTCCATTTTAAACCGATTGGCTGAGGAAAACGAAAAAGTGCAGCTGCACCATTTTACATGGATTAATGATTTTTCGGCTGCCCGCAACTATTCGCTTTCTCTCGTCACGCATAAATGGGCATTCGTTGTAGATGATGATGATGTACTGCCGCCTGATCAAATTCATAAACCAAGACAATATACTTCTGAAATGGATCAGCAGGAACGCGAGGTCGGCATGTATGTCCTTTATAAAAATACTGTAAATGGTGTCGTTAACACCGTTTATGAGAGAGCATATTTGCGACTATTTCCAAGCAGATTGCGCTACAAAGATATGATTCATGAAATAGTGGATACGCAGGGCATGGAGCTGCTGCAATCCGATATCGATCTTTTGCATGACGGGTATGACAACAATGTAGTAGACATGCGGCAAAAGGCAGTCCGCAATCTCACCCTGCTGCAGCAAAATTTAAAGGTAGATCAAGGCAATGCCCGCTTGTGGATGCAGCTTGGAAGGGAAATGAAATCGTTTGATCCAGCCAAGGCGCTCCATTTTTTAAACCGCGCAGAGTCGCTTACAACAAATGAAGGCTTACTGAAATGGATACGGGAAAGTAAACAAGGGCTTTAAAAAAAGGAAGCGAACACGCTGCGCAGCGTGTTCGCTTCCTTTTTCGTTATGAATAGCCCTATTTCCGCCAACTAGACCAGCTTCGGCAATAGCTCCTTAAGTGCATTTCCACGATGGCTAATCTGCTGCTTCTCTTCCTTGGACAGCTGCGCCATGCCGCGATTCAGCGTTGGCAGCCAGAACAATGGATCGTAGCCGAAGCCGCCATCACCGCGCGGCTTGTCCATAATGAAGCCGTCCACCGTTCCTTCGGCTTCAACAAACTCCCCCGTCGCTGGGTCATACAGCGCCAGCGCACATACAAACTGGGCATGGCTCAGCAGCTTCGTGCCATCCTCCAGCGCCTCTCCCGCTGCTTGCTGTGCCAGACGGTTCAGCTCAGCAAGCAGCTTCGCATTATTCGAGCTGTCCGTAGCCCCTTCGCCAGAATATCTGGCGGAATATACGCCCGGAGCACCGGCAAGGGCTGCTACGCTCAATCCGGAATCATCGGCGAGCACCGGCACCTGAAACGCATCGCCTGCTGCCTTCGCTTTAATTCGCGCATTTGCCGCGAAGGTATCGCCATCCTCCACAATATCCGCAAAATCCGGATATTCGTTCAGACTGACAACACGTTTGCCAAGCTTGGCGAAGGCGTGGGCAAATTCCTTGACCTTGCCCTCGTTTTTCGTAGCAATCAAAATGACCTCGCTGCCTAGCTCCATCATTTCTCTGCTCCTCCTCCGATCAGCCCCGCTGCTTCACCCAGCACCTCGCGCTGCTTTGCAATCAGCTCAGCAATGCCGCCTTCTGCCAGTTCCAGAAGCTCACTCAGCTCCTTGCGGGAAAATGGCGCGTCCTCGCCTGTACCTTGAAGCTCCACAAATTGGCCGCTTCCCGTCATCACGACGTTCATGTCCACCTTTGCTTTGGAGTCCTCGTCATAAGCAAGGTCAAGCATCGGCTGATCCTGAATAACGCCCACGCTTACAGAAGCCAAATAATCCGTAATCGGATATTTGGTAAAGGTTACGTTCGTCGACAGCTTGTTCACTGCCAGACAAAGCGCGAGAAAAGCGCCAGTGATCGAGGTCGTGCGCGTACCGCCATCCGCTTGAATAACGTCGCAATCCAGCGTAATCGTTCGTTCCCCAAGCGCCTGCAAATCCACAACAGATCGCAGAGCCCTGCCAATGAGCCGTTGAATTTCCATCGTACGGCCTGTCAGCTTGCCCTTAGCCGCTTCCCGATGATTGCGCGAATGGGTCGCTCTCGGAAGCATCGAATATTCGGCTGTAATCCAGCCTTTGCCCTGATTTTTCATAAAAGGAGGCACACGCTCCTCCACACTTGCTGTACAAATGACCTTCGTTTCTCCGACCTCAATCAGGACGGAGCCTTCCGCATATTTATTTACGCCGGCCGTAATTGTAACCGGTCGCAACTCATTTGTTTGGCGTCCATCTGTTCTCATCGTAATGCAGCCTCCTAGCCTATGTTTCAACACAATCCTACCCATTTTACCAAAGTAAAACTAGAAAAGCATCCGAAACCACAAAAAGAGGGCGCCAATACGCCCTCTTCTTGTCCCAGCAGCCATCACAGCTGGCTCCATTCCATTTTTAAATTCTTCTTTTATGACTTCATCGCATTAACATGATGCGGTCTGCCAACCGGTTCACTATACGAAGTATTTTGATCATCAACTACGTTCGCCTCACCGTTCAAGCGGATTTGAACTTTGGCTGCGCCTGTATTTTCCGTCACAGACAGCACGACGGCCTGCAGCATTTCAGCGGGGGCATTTTGCCCGCTCTCATATGCGGTATCTTGAAGATCCACCGTTACGGTATCATCCTTCTGTTCAATACTTGTAACCTGAATATCATTCGTCATCACGCCGTTCAGCTGTTTGCGGTTAAGCGGACCGGCAATCAGTTCCTCCACCGCAGCTTTCACTGTCGATTCAGGCCTTGTGATCAGCCTTGTAACCGGCACATAATATTGCTCTTCATTGGACGTTTGTGAGGAGAAATAAAGTGTCACTGGCGTTGAATAAGCTGAGCTGACGCCATCCGCTGTTTCCAGATTGATGCCGATTGAGCGAGTAAGCGGACGGTCCAGCGGGAAGCCATCGACCGGCATTTCGCTCAGCTTGCTGCCCTCGTACCAGAGCTCCACCTTTTCAATTCCTGTCATCGCCGTCAGCGTCCACGTAATCGCTTCAACGATTTCCCGCTCTTTCGTTGCCGTATAGTCTGCAAAAGGGGCGGAGAATTCCACTGTCGCCATCTTCAGCTGCGGATCAACATGGTAGGATTTAATTTGAGTGCCTTGCGGAATCACCGCGTGAAAATCTTCCGGAAGCTGGCTGGCATAAGCGCCGCCATCGACCATCATTTCCAGCGCCTTCTGCCCGGCTGCTTCTTTGCCGCCAAGCGTCGTAAGCAGCGAGATCGGAGCGAGGTATCCGTTTTTGTCCTCCAAATAAACGGTCAACTGTGTTTCTTCTCCCTGCGGCGCTACGCTGCTTGTCTGCCCTGTATTCGTACCGTCAAGGACGTTGGTTGATTCCGTCTGAGGCGGGTCAATCTCCTTGCTTGTCTCCGTTGAAAACAGCCCGCACCCTGCGCTCAGCAGAGGCACAACCATAACGCCGCTTATCGCAGCAAGGCGAATCCATTTCGTTTGAACCATTTTGTTTTTTCCTCCTCTAGTGATTTTTGCCGCATGCGGCTTTGTACAACTCTCATTTTGTAGTAATATGTATACGAGCCCTTCCCCGTTTTAGACCAGTTTTGTCCACAAAATTACATCCAATAAGGGGGACACCAGTATGACACCACCACAACCATATAGCTTGAACAGCCGCAAGGTTGCCGAGGCGACGGAGGAGTGGCTTGTTAAGCGCGGCATTACGAAAATCGCCGTGGCCCAGCTCGTGCATTTTTTGCAAAAGGATTATTTTCCAGAGCTAACAATCGATGAATGTATCGTAAATGTAGACGCCGTTTTATCGAAGCGCGAGGTGCAAAATGCAGTGCTCACTGGCATCCAGCTTGATATGCTCGCCGAGGAAGGCAAACTGCTGTCACCGCTTCAGGAAATGATTAAAAACGATGAAGGACTGTACGGCTGCGATGAAATTCTCGCTCTTTCCATCGTCAATGTATATGGAAGCATCGGCTTCACAAACTTCGGCTATATTGACAAGCTGAAGCCCGGCATTTTGAAAAAGCTTAACGATAAATCAAGCGGTGAAGTACACACCTTCCTCGATGATATTATCGGTGCCATTGCGGCCTCAGCCGCAAGCCGCATTGCCCATCGCAAGCAAGCGGAGCGTGAAGGATTAACTAAACCCCCGCTCGATTAAAGTGGGATGTATAACGAACAGGCGCAGTGTCTTGCTCAAGACGCGGCGCCTGTTTCTGTCTATCCAGTTAAAAGGCCTGTTATGCATGTTATACTAGCTCTTCTCCGTGCCGCCCCTCTGCCAACAACCACCCAACCTACTCCTTATTCCTTTCAGCTTTCTTTCTAACTTAGCCTTGTAAAAATATTCGCTCTGTTTTTTGCTTTATGCTGTTATCCCCTTAGCTCAGAAACCGGGCTTCCATAAGTAACTTGCCTCTTCTGAGCTAAGGGGATAACTCCTCAAAGCGAAGCAAGGAGCATGGGTGAAAATACGATATTTATTTTATCGCTCATACTCAGGGCTACGTACGTTTTGAACTCACGAAATAGCATTTCGAACTTACCGCAAGCTACACCTCGCGCCGCTGTACAGCATTGAATTGTAATCGCTTCCATGATCAAAAAGGAAGCATTCCGCCTCTATTCAGCCAAAAACGAGATTTTACAAAAAGCATGACGGAGGACTATGATCATTGCATCTGCCTCAAACCGAGTCGCCTGCGGAGAGATCAAGCAGCTTTTTTTCCGTGATGAAAAAACTTATAACAGGAGATAGTAGCAATAACGTGCTCTGAAAAATGCTTTTTACTCTTACAACTAACTGCTGGCGGTGACCTGAAATGATGACTTTTTTAAAACGGCTTTTAATCGGACGGCCGCTCAAATCCAATGAACTGGGCGACCAGAAGCTGAACAAGCTGAAAGCGCTGGCTATTCTTTCGTCAGATGCTCTATCCTCCGTTGCCTACGGTCCGGAACAAATTTTGATTGTGCTAATAACGGTAAGCGCTGCTGCGTTCTGGTATTCCATACCAATTGCTGCGTTCGTACTCATTTTGCTGCTGGCGCTCATCCTGTCTTATCGACAAATTATTTTCGCCTATCCGCATGGCGGGGGCGCATATGTCGTATCCAAAGAAAATCTTGGCATTTTCCCCGGATTAATTTCAGGCGGCTCCTTGCTCGTAGATTACATATTGACGGTAGCGGTCAGCGTCTCGGCTGGAACCGATGCAATTACATCAGCTTTTCCCAGCCTGCATGAGCATAATGTGTTGATTGCTGTTATTTTCGTTATTTTAATTACGATATTGAATTTGCGGGGCGTAACCGAGTCAGCGTCCATTCTCGCTTATCCGGTGTATTTGTTCGTCCTTGCGCTGTTTATTTTAATCGGGGCAGGCATTTATGACATTGTGACCGGCCATGTGCCGCCTGAGCTGCATACGCCGATTGGCACGCCAGTTGCAGGCATCAGCTTGTTCCTGCTGCTGCGCGCCTTTGCTTCTGGCAGCTCTGCGCTCACAGGGGTAGAAGCCATTTCCAATGCGATTCCAAACTTTCGAGATCCGGCCCCTCGGAATGCTGCGAAGACGCTGGCATCGATGGGCATTTTGCTGGCTATTCTCTTCTCTGGCATTGTGTTCCTGGCCTATTTTTACGGCATTAAACCGGCAGCAGAAGTAACCGTCGTTTCACAAATTGCCGAGCATACGTTTGGAAGGCATTTTATGTATTACTTCATTCAGGGCACAACGGCGCTGATTTTGATTTTGGCAGCCAATACGGGCTATTCGGCCTTTCCGCTGCTTGCGGTGAATTTGGCTAAAGATAAGTTTATTCCACGGATGTTTACGGTCAGGGGCGACCGCCTTGGTTATTCCAATGGCATTATCAGCCTTGGCGTGCTGTCTATCCTGTTGATTATTGCTTTTGGCGGACAGACCGAGCATTTGATTCCGCTCTATGCGGTTGGTGTGTTCATTCCATTTACCCTGTCCCAGACGGGCATGATTGTGAAATGGGTTCGCCAGAAACCGAAGGGCTGGGTCGTGAAGCTGCTTATAAACTCGGCAGGGGCGCTTATTAGCCTGATCGTCACGATGATGTTTTTTTTGACGAAGTTCGCCCAGGTATGGCCTGTGCTCGTGTTTCTGCCAATTATTATTTATGTGTTTCACCGCATTAAAAAGCATTACAACGCCGTCGGCGAACAGCTGCGACTTACAACCTGCGAGCCTGCGTTGCCCATTGAAGGCAATGTGCTGATTTTGCCCGTGGCTGGTATGACTCATGTCGTTGATAATTCCATCGCCTATGCCAAATCATTGTCAGTGAATCAAATTATTGCGGTGTATGTGCCGTTTGAGCGTGAGGAAGGCGAGGCATTCGAGGAAAAATGGAAGGAGTGGCAGCCGGACGTTCGGCTAGTCGTGCTGCATTCGCCTTATCGTTCAGTCATGCAGCCGCTGCTGAAATTTATTGATACGGTGGAGCGCAAGGCCAGCCAGTCAAGTTACCGCGTGACGGTGATTATTCCGCAATTTATCCCGAAACGCGGCTGGCATAATATTTTACACAACCAGACGAGCTTTATGATTCGAGCCCTGCTGCTGCACCGCAAAAACGTCGTTGTAACGACCGTTCCCTATCATTTGAAAAAATAAATAATGCCCGCACGCTCCGTACGCGATATCCGATCTGACTGCTCCAGCTCATACAAATGGGCGAGCGTCTCGGCCATTGCAAAGCGGTGCTGATGCGGGCTTTGTTGTGCTCGTGCACCGAAAGAACGTCCACACACCTCGAAGCCCGTGAGCGGCTCCTCCAGCATAACCAGCATTTGCTCCAGCCGCTCCACATGATGCTGCTTGATTTCGGCAATCCGGCTGGCAAACGTAGTGAATGAGTCATAATGGCCTGGAAAAGCGCGAAGCACCTCATATTCGCTTAAGTGATCCAGACTTGCCAGAAAATCGCCAAGCGGATTTATTTCCTCACCCGGCATGACGCTAATATTTGGGGTAATGCGCGGCAGCACCTGATCCCCGCATATCATCCATTTTTTGCTCGCTTCATAGAAGCAGAGCTGGCCATAGGCATGTCCTGGCGCATCAAGCAGCTCCCACTGCGAACCGCCAAGCTCAAGCGTCTCTCCCGCCTCTATATAGATCATTTGGTCTTGCAGCGGCTGCGGCGAAACTTTTTCATGAAAGCTGCTCAAGTTGCTGCTAATTTCGTCAATATAGCGCTGCGGCATGCCGTGCAACGCAAATAAAGCTGCAAGCTCTTCTGTCATCGTGCTGTCTGCTCCCCATAAGCGCTTGGCATAGCGGTGGGCGCGCCGGGACATCAGTACAGGTGCGCCGCTTAGCTCGGCAAAATGCCCCGCCAAACCGTAATGATCGGGATGCTGATGCGTAAGGACGATACGCGTAATTTGCTCTGGCGCAAACGAATGGTTCGCAAACACCTCTTCCCAAGCCGCAAGCGTCTCCTCTGTTCGAAGACCGGGATCGATAAGCGTATATCCGCCCGCAGGCTCAGTTAGAACGTAGCTGTTTACCGATTTGAGTGCAAAGGGCAGAGGAAGCTTTACTTGCAGCAGTCCATGCTCCCATTGCACCGTTTGTGCCGCCATTATTCCATAGCCCTTCCAAGCATGATGAGGCGCGGCGAGTTCAGCTCATCATAGACCGAGCCATCGACGTTGCCAAATGTTTTCTCCAGCACAAGGCCTGCCTCGGCGAAAGCCTGTTCAAACCACGTGAGCGAATACAGGCGAACCTGCTCATTATAATGGCGATTGTCTGCCTCATTGCTGCTTACGGCAATTTCTATATGCTTTTTGACCCAGCCAGCTTCGATTTTACGCTGCTCGCGAATGACCCAGCCTGTCTCTGCATCCTTGCGCTCCGATGCCGAAACGAGATTACGCTCCACATAAGCCGGATTCAGAAAATCAATCAGAAAAGGCGCACCCGGCTTCAGCATGCGGCGGATTTCCCGCAGCACCTGTACATTCTCTTTTTCATCTGCAAAATAGCCAAACGAGGTAAATAAATTAACCGTTCCCTCGAACGTCCCCGATTCGAATGGGAGCTGGCGCATGTCGCCCTGCACCCAGGTTACACGCTGCAACGCATCATGCTTCCTCGCTTCGCTAAGCAGCGGCTCCGACAAATCCATTCCCGTCACCTCATAGCCGCAATCCGCCAGTGCCAGCGCATGGCGTCCCATGCCACAGCCAATATCCAGCACCTTCGCCGCAGCCGGAAGCTGGAGCCACTGCGCCATCAACTGCACCTCCTTGTAGGCGTTATCCCAATCCCGATGCTTATAAACAACCATATAATCGCTTCCAAAGCTCTGCTCAAACCAGTTGGACATATGTATTCTCCTCTACCCTAGCAATTCACTTTTCATCCCCTCATTGTACTGCACTTTATGTTACTTAGGCAAAAGGATACCCTGTAATGCGAAAAGCTGGGGACCCGTGAAGAAAAAGCTAAGTGCAGATTACGCCAAATCGGCGGACAAGCTGCTGAAAAAAATACAGCAGGCTGGCATCGATCCTTTCGGCTTTGGCCTGAGCTACCGGGCAACCCATGCTGGCGAAGCAGCCTGGCAGCAATGGCAAAGTATTTACCCGACGCTGCCGATCGCCGTCAATGCCCGAATTAAAATCGAAGGGACCGGCCTTATTAAATAGGCTGCGGTCCCTTGGTTTGTTGTGTAGGCTGTTTCATTATTAGTCGGCTTTCGAAGCCAGCCTATCCGTCTGGCGAAGCTGCTCAATCGTGCGGACGCCAATACCGAACATCGCCGCCTTCAGCTCAAACTCAATTCGCTCAAACTGCTCAATGAGTTGGCGAATCGACAGGTCGGTTGTCCCATGCACAGCTTGCGGCAGTAAGACACGCCCAAAGCCAGCGAGATTCGCCCCAAGCGCAATCGCTTTTGCCGCATCAACACCATGCCTTAATCCGCCGCTCGCTATGACGTTCATATGCGGCAATATGCTGCGAATCGCGCGAACGCTTTCCGCTGTCGGAATGCCCCAATCCGCGAACGCCTCCGCAGCTTGCCGGCGCAATCCATCACCCGCCCGGTATTTCTCGACCTGGCTCCAGGATGTCCCCCCTGCTCCAGCGGCATCAATAAAGGAAATGCCTGCATTTGCAAGCATTGCGGCGGTCCCAGCATCAATGCCCCAGCCTACTTCCTTCACACCGACTGGCACAGGAAGCGCGCGGCACACTTGCTCGATTCGCGTCAGCAAGCCGCGGAAGTCCGTATTGCCTTCTGGCTGAAAAACTTCCTGCATGCTGTTGACATGAAGCACGAGGGCATTCGCCTCTGCTATGTCCACCGCACGTAAGCAATCATCCGTACCAAAGCCATAATTCAGCTGCACAGCTCCAAGATTGGCAATGACCGGAACCGAAGGCGCCTCCATTCTGACATGGAAGGAGGCCGCCAAGTCTTCACGCTCAATCGCTGCCCGCATGGAGCCGAGTCCAATCGCCCAGCCTCGCGCTTCGGCAGCCTCTGCCAGCCGCCGGTTTATAGCCCCAGCCTCCGAGGTGCCTCCTGTCATGGAGCTGACGAGCAGCGGCGCTTTCATCGGCGACTTGAACCACTCCGTCTTAAGCTCAATTTCCTCAAATGACAGCTCAGGCAGCGCATTATGACGGAACCGCAGCCGATCAAGCCCTGTATCGATATGCTGGCCGTTCACTTCCTCCTGCAAGCAAATGCGGATATGCTCATTTTTGCGTTTCGCGGTTTTCGCCGCTTCCTCCGCCTCCGTACGCTGCGTTGTCGTCATTGCCCTTACCTCCTGCGAATATTCTATCCGTCCATCATAACATACGCTGTGAGTACATGTTAAATTGATTGTAAAATTCATTAATATGAATTTTACAATCAAAATTATTGTTAAAAAGATATTTTTAGTTTAAAATAAAATCATAACCCGAAGGAGGCGCTTCATGATGCAAATCATTCACTTTAACGACTGGGAGCTGCTTGACGCTTATGCGGCCCAAACCATTATTAATAAAATCCAGGAGAAGCCAGATGCGGTGCTAGGGCTCGCTACAGGCTCGACACCTCTCGGCATCTATGCCAAAATAATAGAAGCATACCGCAGCAAGGAAGTGTCCTTCGCCAAGACGACTACCGTCAATTTGGACGAATATGTAGGCCTGTCTGCCGAGCATGAACAAAGCTATGCTTATTATATGAAGCGGCATTTATTTTCCCATATTGATATTTTAGGCGATCATTATCATTTGCCTAATGGACTGGCTGATAATTTGGAAGCCGAATGCGACCGTTACGACCAGCTGCTGGAGCAAAACCCGATCGATATCCAACTGCTTGGACTCGGACATAACGGACATATCGGCTTTAATGAGCCTGATACGAAGCTATCCGCAGGAACCCATGCTGTCCAGCTGAAGGCGGAAACGCTGGAAGCGAACGCCCGTTTTTTCGAATCGGCCGCGGAAGTTCCGAAGATGGCGCTGACGATGGGTGTTGGCTCCATCCTGAAAGCACACACCATTATACTCGTGGTTCGTGGCGCAGATAAAGCGGAGATCGTAAAGCAAGCGTTAACCGGCCCTATCACAACCGATATACCGGCTTCGCTGCTCCAGACGCATCCCCGGGTTATCGTGCTTCTCGACCGCGAAGCCGGAAGGAAGCTGAAGTAACATGAATAACTCGCCCACCTCATGGGTGATACATCACGTCCATATCGTTTTGGAAGACCGGATTATGGCCGGCAGTGCCGTTATTAAAAATGGCCTCATTCACCGTCTGCTGGAAAATGATGCTGTCCTTAGCGCTGAGGAGCAGGCGCTGCCAACGATAGATGGAGCTGGCGGCTATTTATTGCCGGGCTTTATCGACGTCCATGTGCATGGCGGCTTTGGCGCCGACTTTATGGATGCCAGCCGCAGCAGCTATGACACGATTACCCGTTTCCACGCCTCCCAGGGTACGACAGGCATGCTGGCGACTACGATGACCGCTTCTAGAGAAGCTATCGAGGCTGTTCTGCAAGCAGCAGCAGATTACAGAAGTGGCGACATGCCCTATGCTGCGCTGCTTGGCGTCCATCTGGAAGGGCCGTTTCTAAATGAAAAATGGATCGGTGCGCAAAATCCCGCTTACCTCTCGCCTCCTCGGCTTGACTGGCTGCAAGCATGGACTGCGCAATTTCCCGATTTGATTCAAATTTTGACGCTTGCACCTGAACGGGAGGGTTCTCTTCCGCTCATTGCCTGGCTTGCTGAAAATAACATCGTCGCAGCTTGCGGCCATACCGATGCCTCTTTCGCGGATATGGAAGCTGCAGCGGAAGCTGGGCTGTCCCATGCCGTCCATACGTATAATGCGATGCGCCCGCTGCATCACCGCGAACCGGGAACCGTAGGCGCTGTTCTCAGCGATCCACGGATTTATGCCGAGCTGATTGCCGATGGCCACCATGTCCATCCGGGAGCGATACGGCTGCTTGTGGCTGCCAAACCGGCAGACAAGCTTATTCTCATTACCGATGCCATTGCGGCAGCGGGCATGCCAGACGGGAGCTACTCGCTTGGCGGCTTGGCCGTCGAGATGAAAAATCAGGTTGCCCGCCTGCAAGGCAGCGACAGTCTCGCAGGCAGCAGTCTGACGATGCTGCGTGCCTTCCGATACATGCTGGATAGCACTGCGCTGTCCGTCGCAGAGGTGAGCCGCTGCGCCAGCGGCAATGCGGCTAAGCAGCTTGGCATCTACGAGCAGACGGGCTCCATCGCTTGCGGCAAGCAAGCAGATATAATCCTGACGGATGCTGACTTCTCCACTGTGAGCCGCACCTGGGTAGGCGGCAAGCTTGTGTTCGATGCTTCCGAAAATTAAACCATCTCCTCTATGAATAAAGCCGCCCTTGCCTAACAGCAGGGGCGGCTTTATCCGTTTCGGATATACGGCATAGACTTCGCTTTTTCGCTTTAATGAAGCTTATTTCCGCTAGTTTTAGCCAAATTCAACTTGCGGCTAGCCTCTTGATCCCATATCGGATAAAATTGGATAAGTCATTCCACTTAAAGAAAGGAGAAGCTATGCGCTTATTCCAGTCATTCCAATCCATTCGTTCTTTATCTGCCCAAACGCTCACTTTTATAGGAGGCTTGTTTTTCGTTGTCGTTTTCGCTGCTTCCTTTATGAATACAACGCAGCTGCTCCAAAATCCCTACCTCGCCGCTAGCGGCGTTTTACTCACTTTTATCTTTATACTTGCCGCCTCTTGGTCGCTTGGACGCAGCATATCGGCTAAAGGCTATTTGCTTGCGCTAATGGCGGTCAGCCTGCTGACCCGGCTCGGCTGGATTATATGGATCGATACACCTCCCGATTCCGATTTCCTTTTTATGTATAATGCTGCCCAGTTAGCAGCAGCAGGCGATTTTTCATTTAATCAGGATGAATATTTCCTCAGCTGGGTGTACCAGTTTGGCTTTACGATGTATGAAGCGGGTATGATCAAGCTATTTGGCGGAGCGGCGCTGTTCATGCTTAAGCTAGTTAATGTGCTGTTTAGTGCAGCAACCGTGCTGCTCGTCTATTATGCTGCCCTAGAGCTGTTTAACGAGCATACGGCGCGAATTGCGGGGCTGCTGTATGCGCTGTATATTCCCAATATCATCATGTGCTCGGTGCTGACGAATCAGCACTGGTCGACATTCTTTTTCACACTCGGCTGCCTGCTCATTATTAATAAGAGCTTCGAAAACAAATATGGCTGGCTTCTAATCGGCCTCACCTTCGGACTGGCGAACATCATGAGGCCGTTAAGCCTCGTTTATTTAGCTGGCTTTGTTGCCTTTCTACTGTTATTTCGCTTGTTCAAAGCTAACTCGGACGATTTTACACCTGCCGGGTCACCGAACGGAGCATCCTCTTTCGGATTGCTTGCTCGTGCCGCTGGCGTGCTCATTATTTTTTATATGGTGCAATCTTTGGCCAGCTTTGCACTCATGCAAAGCGGGGCCACGCAGTACCCGTTATCGAACCGAGAGCCTTACTGGAAATTTGTCGTTGGGCTAAATGCGGAAACCGATGGCAGATGGTCGCTTGAGGACGGCAAATACGTGCTGCAATTTAAGCTTGGCGAGGAGCGTGACGCAGCAGAGCTAGAATTAATCAAAGAGCGTCTCGCTGATCCGGCCGCAGTCTCCTCCTTATTCGCGCGCAAGCTCGCTATCTTTTGGGGCGAAGAGGATTCAGCGGTCATGTGGAGCTTAAAGGATAAAAATCAGCCTGAGCTTGCTGCTCTCCTGAAAATAACGGAGCGCTTCCTCTTCACTGCGATGAGCGCAGCTGGGGTATATTCGTTGTACAGCTTATGGCGAAGCCGGTATGCCAAGCAGCAGAACGCCAGCTATATGCTGTTTCTGATTTTACTGCTAGGCTATGCGTTCGTGCAGCTTTGGATCGAAATACAGGCGAGATATCGGCTCGATCTGCTCCCTTGCTTTATTTTATTACAGAGCTACGGTATCTATTTGATGCAGATGAAACTAACAGGGCGGCGTAGAATCAAGGTCAGCTCCCTTGAGTGAAGTCAGCTGACCTCCTGCTCTCGAGCAGGAGCAGCGGAAATAGTCATTGACCATGCTTTCATCGGTCCAATTCCGTTGCTTTCCATTTAATAAATGAATGATCATTTATATAACTTCAAAAAAATTTATCTCTTTATAGCGTCCCAACTCATTTTTATTGCTGTATTTAGCGTTTCAGGCGTTAACTCGAAATCACCTTTGAACTGCTCTTTAGCCAGTTCAGCTATCGGCAGAATAGAATACGTAATGAGCATATGATTATCTACTTCCTTGAACAGCTGCTGCTGCTTTCCGCTCTCGAACAACTCAAATATAGGCAGATAAAGAGCCGCCGTTTCTTCCAGGCACCAATTTTGCAGCAATGGCGAGTTCGAGATTTGCTCCATAAACAAAAAATATTGTTTGTGATTCAGCACAAACTGGATAAAATTGCGAATATACAGATCAAACCGCTGCTGGATCGGTGCAGAATGGTCTACCCCATTAAACAGCTTATCGCTCATTATTTTCTTCGCTTTTAAATACGTCTTGCCTAACATATCCTCCTTATTCTCGAAATAAATGTAAATCGTAGCCGCAGACACATTCGCCCGCTTGGCGATTTTGGAAATAGACGTTTCCGAAACACCAATTTCATTTATCAATTGAATCGTAGCTTCAAAAATTAATTCGATTTTATTTTCATCTCTTAGTCTCATGAGTCGATAATAAACGATCGTTTATTTATTGTCAATACTACACGAAAGCTAGTGGATTAAATTCCGCTTTTAAACGAAACAGGCTAGGGATATAGAAGTAGGCAGCAGGAGCCAATTTCCCTGCTCCTGCTGCCTACCGTGCTTAACCATTCGTATCTGCCACGTAAACGTCAATATTCAGCTGCTGTGCCGCTAACTTAAGCTCGCCTTCAATCGGCTGATCCGTAATGAAAGCTTGCAGCGCTGCAAGCGGCGAAATCGAGAACAGTGACATTTTGCCAACCTTCGTCTGATCGAATACCGCATACGTCTCAACGGAGCGTCTAATTAGCGCCTTGGCAATTTGCGCTTCCTGTTCCGAATACGTCGTAATGCCTCCGCCTGCCGATACGCCATCGACGCCAATGAACATTTTGCCAATATTCAAATGATCGACCATGCCTTCTCCCAGCGGCCCGCAAAGCTCAAAGCTGTTATGGCGCATAATGCCGCCCGTTACAACGACTTGAATGGGGCTTCCCGCCAGCTCCATCGCAATATTAACCGCATTCGTCACGACGGTAATGCCGCTTCTGAGCTTAAGCTGCTTGGCGATCAAATAATTGGTCGTGCCGCCGGACAGGCCGATAACATCGCCCTCCTGAATAAGCGATACGGCCTTCGCGGCAATTCTTTCTTTTTCCAAGTACGAAATATCCTGCTTTTCCGAAAAACCCATATCACGAACGACGCTGAGTCCATCATACATCGCCCCGCCAATGGTGCGGATAATCGGATAGCTGGCTTCCATTTGCTCTAAGTCTCTTCTTGCGGTCGCTTCCGAACAATCGAATTGCTCCACAATCTCGGAAATCGTAACGCGCCCCTGCTGCTTAAGCAGCTGCAAAATCGCCTCGCGGCGGCGCTGTCCTTTAGACGACGGAACATTCGCTTCTGCCATAATTAACGCTCCACCCACGCTTTATCGCTCATTCGCTGCTCGACAACGCTCCATTCTGGAAGCGCCTCCCAATCTCCGCGCATTTGAACGACGAGTGAGCCATTGATGCTGGCAAGCTTTACAGCATCGACAGGCGTCATTCCCTTCATAATGCCTGCCAAAAAGCCAGCGCAAAAACCATCGCCCGCTCCGACCGTATCAATCACCTTTTCTGCCTTGTAGAAAGGAACAGCCGTCTCCTCGCCGCCCTCCAGCACGATCGTCGCATCCTCTTTGCCTTTAATGATCGTCACCGCATCCAGCTCAAGCAGCTTTTGCTTCACCGCATCATAGCTATCGGTGCTGTACAGCAGCATCAGTTCATCCCAGCCCGGCAAAAAATAATCCGCATCAGCAGCGAATGGCAGCAGCACTTCCCGTGCTTCCTCGATCGACCAAAGCTTCAGCCGCAAATTGGGATCGAAGCTTACTTTGACACCAGCATCCTTTGCAATGTCAATGGCCCTCCGTACTGTCCGGCGGCAATTATCGCTAAGCGCCGCTGTAATTCCTGTTACATGCAGCAGCTTCGCTCCTTGGATATACGCCTCATCAAGCTGCTCCGGCTCCATCCGGCTTGCAGCGGAATGCTTGCGGTAATAATGCACCGCCATGCGGCCTGCTACCGTCTCGCGGAACATCATACCCGTGGGTGCTTCTTCGCTCAGCCTAACGCGGGATACATCTACCCCTTCACCGCGAAGCGTTTTCAATATAATCCGGCCGAAAGGATCATTGCCAAGAGCGCCGAACCAGCCGACCGAGCTGCCTAAGCGTGAAAGGCCAATGGCGACATTGCTTTCGGCACCGCCGAAGCCCTGCTCCAGTGTAGTCGCCCGTTCAAGCGCCTTATGCTCCTGCGGCATAAAAAGCGCCATCGATTCTCCGAATGTAATGATGTCTGGTGATGCTTGTCCCACATTCTCCGCCCCCTGCAACGTTGATTTGAGTTCGCTTTCCTTCCATAATCAAACAACACGGTGTTCACTTGCGACTGCTACACTGTAGCAAAAATCGGAAAACGCATGAAATAAATAACAACCAAATACAGCACCAGCACGATCAGGCTCATAACGCGAGCTTTGCCGATATGTACGGAGGCGCTTTGTCCCTCACGAATGGAGGAAACGATGCGCTTCAACGGCTTCGTAATAATGCCGCCCAATGCGGCAATACCCAAAAACAGAACCGTTACGATAATCATCCAGATTACCGAGTAATCGGCTTTCGACATCATGTAGCCGCCTGTCAGCAGTTGGACAATGAGAAAATATTGCGCGACCCGATTCGCCGAAAGCAGGCCATCAGCCAAGCCTTCCTGCCCTACTCCCGCGAGCTTCGATGCCCGGCCAATCATAATCGGAAGCACGATATAAAAACCCATCCCTACAGCGCCCAATAAATGCAGTAAAACCATTACATTATACATTCAGCTTTCCTCCTAATAAAATTTGCGAGGCAATATGCGCTTCGTAAGCATCTACCTAATTCTCGCATGGCAAAGCTTACGCGAGTAGCGTAAGCTTCATTGTTGCGACACGAAGAGTGCCCCGCCAGCGCTGCACTTGCACCGTTTTTCTACTAAACACAGTATACTAAATGAACCTAGCAAATACAAAGAACTTCCATAAACCGAGCAGCTTAATCTGTTAAAAAGTTATCTTCTACTCAATCTTCTGCCTTCAGACCGTATTTAAAAATAACGGCATGGATCGCAAAATAATCGACATCGTCAGGCAGCGCATCTTTAATCGGACGCAGCTTCTCAGGACTCAGCTCCATAATAG
Organism: Paenibacillus algorifonticola; assembly: GCF_000971975.1. Lineage (GTDB taxonomy): Bacteria > Bacillota > Bacilli > Paenibacillales > Paenibacillaceae > Pristimantibacillus > Pristimantibacillus algorifonticola. Next base: position 140,011 of record NZ_KQ040782.1, read on the forward strand.
CTGCCACAATTTCCTCTTCACGATGGGCAGGAATAATTCGACTAAAGTCCAGCTCATAGCCCTCCTCCGCACAGCGTATAATATGCCCTTCCACCGTTACCCGGCTGAGGCCGCGCTCTGCGGAAATGTCCTGCGGCGATTTGCCTTCATTAAACAGCTCTAGAGACAGCACATGGCTGGGCGTTTCATCGCTCGCTGCCCTGCTGGACGACTCTGCTGAAGCAGTCCTAGATTGCCCACTGGAAGGCACCTGCCCGGAGCCAAAGGAAGCCGCACCACCTGCTGCACCACCAGTTGCTTCGTTTGGCTTGCCTGCATGCTCGCCGATAATAGCCAGCACCTCCGCGCCATATTTCCGCGCCTTGGCTGCACCAATCCCTTTCGTTTGCAGCAGCTCATCTTCCGTGAGTGGCCTAGCATCGGCCAGTTCCTTGAGCGTTGCATCAAAAAACAGCATAAACGGCGGCACATTTTCGCGGGCTGCCGTCTCCTTGCGCCACTGCTTCAGCGCATCGAACAGCGGCGAAGCCATTCCGCCCTGCCCCGAATCCCGGCGTTTTACCGTTGTCCTCAGACGCTGCATGACCGTCTCCTTGCCTTCCAGAACAGGCAGAGCATTCGTCGTGAGCGAGACGGTCGGATATTGCCCATCGCTCATCCGCAAGTAGCCCTCGGCTACAAGCCAATATAGCCAATCTGTAATTTCCTTCTCCGGCCAGCTGCTGAGCAGCCCATATGTAGTGAGCTCATCCAGCCTGAACTCCAGCAGCCGTTTGTCGCGTGAGCCTTTAAGCACTTTAGCTGCCATCGTCACGCCGAACCGCCCGCGCATTCTGCCAACGCAGGAAAGCGCCTTCTGCGCTTCTGACGTACGATCAACGAGCTCGCTTTTGTCGAGGCAGTTGCCGCATTTACCGCACGGCTCTACATTCTTCTCGCCAAAATAATCGACGATAAACTGCTGCAAGCAGCGATGCGTTCGGCTGTAGTTCATCATCGTATTCAGCTTGGACAGCTGAATCGACTTCCGTTCTGTATCGCCAACGCCCTGCTCGATCAAAAACCGCTGCACCTGGACATCCTGAGGCTCGAACAGCAAAATGCATTCACTTTCCTCACCGTCGCGTCCGGCCCGTCCCGCTTCCTGATAATATGACTCAACGTCGCCCGGCATTTGCCAATGAAGCACATAACGCACGTTTGGCTTGTCGATGCCCATGCCAAACGCATTCGTTGCGACCATAACGCGCAGCTCATCGAAACGGAAGCGCTCCTGCGTCGTAGCCCGCTCCTCGTCGGACAGACCGCCGTGATATTTGCCTGCGGCAATACCTTTGCGTACGAGCTGGTCATGCACGGACTCGGCTTCTTTGCGCGTGGCCGTATAAATAATGCCCGACTGCTCTTCGCGCTCCGTTATAAACTTTTGCAAAAACTTCTTCTTGTCCGCACCGCTAATGACCGACAGCGATAAATTCGGCCTTGCAAAGCCGCTGACAAAAATATTTGGATCATGCATGCCCAGCATAGCCGATACATCCCGCGCGACCTCATCCGTTGCCGTTGCGGTAAAGCCTGCAACTAGCGGACGGTTAGCCAGCTGTCCGATCCAGCCCGCGAGCTGGCGGTAGCTTGGGCGGAAGTCATGCCCCCACTGTGAAACACAGTGTGCCTCATCAATGGCGATCATCGGAATTTCCATCTGCTCGCTAAGCGAGCTGAACATTGGGGCATCCAGCCGCTCTGGCGCCACGTACAGCAGCTTGTAATCGCCTCTGAACGCGCTTCGCAGCACTTCGCGGTATTCTACAGCCCCAAGCGAGCTGTTCAGAAATGCCGCTGGAATGCCTAGCCTGTTCAGTGCATCGACCTGATCCTTCATAAGCGATATAAGCGGAGAAACAACAAGTGTTGTTCCATTAAGCAGCAGGGACGGTATTTGATAACAGACGGACTTGCCTCCGCCAGTCGGGAGAATGGCAAGCGTATCCCGGCCTTCCAGTATTCCTTGAATAATGGCTTCCTGTCCAGGTCGAAACGAGTCATAGCCGTACACCCGTTTCAGCTCGGCTCTAGCTTGCTCCAGCATGCTTCTTTCCCTCCCTTTTCACGATAAGCATCCTATATAATAGACCAATTACAAATATAAGCCCATTATAAGGGTGAAACTTATAAATGCTTATATTTCAAACGGAAAAACCCTGCCAGCAAAGTGTCAGGGTCCTCCCGTACCAAATCTTTTATAAAAGCCAGCTTGCTTTGGCTAAATCCATTAAGCAGATACGATTCGGATGACATTGCGAACCGATTGCGCCGATTGATCAAGCGCAGCCTTTTCTTCTGCCGTCAAATCAAGCTCCAGCACCTTCTCAATGCCATCGCCGCCAATAACCGCTGGTACGCCCATGAACAGATCGTCATAGCCATATTCGCCTTCAAGGTAAGCGATAACTGGAATAATGCGTTTTTTGTCCTTCAAAATCGCTTCTGTCATTTGCACAAGCGCTGCAGCTGGCGCATAATAAGCGCTGCCGTTGCCGAGCAGATTAACGATTTCGCCGCCGCCAACACGAGCGCGCTTTACAATTGCTTCGATGCGCTCAGCCGAGATCAGCTTCTCAATTGGAATGCCGCCAGCGTTGGAATAACGAACAAGTGGAACCATATCGTCGCCATGACCGCCAAGCACGAAGCCGCGAACATCCTCCACGGAAACGTTAAGCTCTTGCGCAATAAATGTGCAGTAACGAGCAGTATCAAGAACGCCGGATTGGCCGATAACGCGGTTTTTAGGGAAACCAAGCGCTTGGTAAGCAACGTAAGTCATAGCGTCAACCGGGTTGCTGAGAATAATAACATAAGCGTTCGGGCTTGTTGCCTTTACGTTCTCACAAACGGATTTCACAATACCCGCGTTTGTGTTAACAAGATCGTCACGGCTCATGCCTGGTTTACGGGCAATGCCCGCTGTAATAATAACGACATCGGAATCCTTCGTATCTGCATAATCAGAAGTACCGATAATGTTAACATCAAGGCCTTGTACTGGTGTCGATTCAAGCATGTCAAGCGCTTTGCCCTTTGTCGGGTTTTCCAATTGCGGAATATCGACAAGCACAACGTCGCCAAGCTCTTTTTGTGCTGCCATCAGGGCAGTTGTAGCGCCTGTGAAGCCTGCTCCGACAACTGTAATTTTTCTGCGTTTGATTGCCATTGTCTCATTACCTCCAGATATTGTTGGCTCTAAAAGTTATTGATAACCTCGTCAGCGAACTCGGAGCATTTCACTTCTTTAGCGCCATCCATCAGGCGGGCAAAGTCATAAGTAACGGTTTTGTTGTTAATCGACGCTTCCAGACCTTTGTAGATCAGGTCAGCCGCTTCCTGCCAGCCAAGGTGCTCAAGCAGCATAACGCCGGAGAGGATAACCGAACCTGGGTTAACAACGTCTTTATCTGCATATTTAGGTGCTGTACCATGCGTAGCTTCGAAAATAGCATGTCCAGTCAAATAGTTAATGTTTGCGCCTGGAGCGATACCGATACCGCCAACTTGCGCAGCAAGTGCATCGGACAGGTAGTCACCATTCAGGTTCAACGTTGCGATTACGTCAAAGTCAGTAGGACGAGTCAGAACTTGCTGCAAAGCGATGTCCGCAATAGCGTCCTTCACGATCAGCTTGCCAGCCGCTTCAGCAGCTGCTTGTGCTGCATTTGCAGCGTCAGTGCCTTCTGCTTCTTTAATGCGGTCATATTGACCCCAAGTGAAGGTTTGCTCAGCAAACTCGGTTTCAGCTACTTCGTAGCCCCAGTTTTTGAAAGCTCCTTCTGTGAACTTCATGATGTTGCCTTTGTGTACCAGTGTAAGCGACTTGCGGCCATGCTTAAGCGCATATTCAATTGCTGCGCGGGCAAGACGCTGGGAACCTTCTTTGGAAACCGGCTTGATGCCGATACCGGAAGTTTCAGGGAAACGGATTTTGTTAACTCCCATTTCTGATTGCAGGAAGTTGATTACTTTTTTCACTTCTGCGGAGCCTTCTTGGTACTCGATACCAGCATAAATGTCCTCTGTGTTTTCACGGAAAATAACCATGTCAACCAGCTCAGGGCGTTTTACAGGGGAAGGAACGCCGTCGAAGTAACGAACAGGACGCAGACATACGTACAGGTCAAGCTCTTGGCGAAGCGCTACGTTCAGGGAACGGATACCGCCGCCGATTGGCGTAGTCAAAGGACCTTTGATTGCTACGATATATTCACGAATTGCTGTCAGCGTATCAGCTGGCAGCCACTCGCCGTATTCATTGAATGCTTTTTCGCCGGCAAAAACTTCGTACCAAGCGATCTTTTTGTCGCCGCCATAAGCTTTCGCAACAGCTGCGTCAAGTACGCGTTTTGAAGCGCGCCAGATATCACGGCCTGTGCCGTCGCCTTCGATGAAAGGAATGATTGGATTGCTAGGAACGTTCAGTACACCGTTGTCGATTGTAATTTTGTCGCCTTCAGTAGGTAATGCGAATTTTTCGAATTGAGCCATTGTTTATAATTCCTCCTTTAATTTGTGTAACCGTAATAACAGCAGCGCTTAGCGCTCGTCGATTGGAATATATTTCGCGTTAACTGGACCGATATAGTCGGCGCGAGGACGAATCAAGCGATTGTTCTCGTATTGCTCAAGAATATGAGCGCTCCAGCCGGAAACGCGGCTAATCGCAAAAATTGGCGTAAATAGATCACGTGCAATGCCTAGTGTCGTATAGACGGAAGCAGAGTAAAAATCAACGTTCGGCTTGAGGCCTTTTTGACCAGTAACCAGCTCTTCAATCTTGATCGACATTTCATAAAGCTCCAAATTCCCTGTCAGCTTGCCGAGCTCTTGCGACATCTTTTGCAGATGCTTGGCGCGTGGATCGCCGTTTTTGTAAACACGGTGACCGAAGCCCATAATCTTCTGCTTGTTCGCAAGCGCATTGTTGATATAAGGCTCAACATTGGCAAAGGAACCGATTTCCTCCAGCATAACCATTACCGCCTCATTAGCACCGCCATGCAGCGGGCCTTTAAGCGCTCCGATTGCCGAAGTAACACCAGAATAAATGTCAGACAAAGTCGCTACCGTTACACGTGCAGCAAAGGTAGATGCGTTAAGCTCATGGTCAGCATGCAGCACAAGCGCCTGATCAAGCGCTTTCACAGCAACCTCTTCGGGATCTTTACCCGTAAGCATGTACAAGAAATTATGGGCGATGGATACGCCTTTCTTCGGAGCAATAGGATCCTTGCCTTCACGAATGCGAGCGAACGCTGCTACAACGGCTGGCAATTGCGCCTGCAACTTAATCGCTTTCAACTGATTAGCTTCAGCAGTCATTTCATTCGCCGACTCATCATATAGAGCAAGGCTTGAAATGGCTGTACGAAGTGCCGCCATCGAATTCGTATCCTTCGGGTACAGCTTGATTTGCTGGATAACGCCTTCAGGAATTGCTGTGTATGCATCTAACTGCTCTTGCAGTTTTGCTAGCTCGGAACGATTAGGCAGTTTGCCATACCATAACAAATAGGCAACCTCTTCAAAAGTCGCATTTTCTGCCAAATCATCAATATCTATACCGCGGTATGTCAACACTCCGTCAATAATCGAGCTGATTGACGAAGAGGCGGCGACAATTCCTTCCAGACCTTTAGTTGCTGTCATCGTTCTCTCTCCTTTAGCTTGGAAATTTCACATCGCAAAATATCATTCGAATCCATGTCGTCCGTATAATCATAAATGATTTTGACAACAAAGTGAACAAAAGCACATATAAAAATGCTTTATCGGTAAGAAAGAAAAATGTGATGGGTCGCCAGCATGTGAAATAATCGCACCATTCGACTCCCTGACAGATCTGGTTCCAGCTTATGTAGTTAAATTTAAACACCTGTCTTCTATCTTAACAGAAAAACAGGCAGAGTACTAACCGATCACGATACAAGCTTTAATAAACGTTTGTAAACAGACGAAACGACCGCTCCCCGGCAAAATACCGGGAAACAGCCGCAGCTTCATTTTTGCCGTTGTTGTTTGATGTCGAAATGACAAGGGTATGCTGCGCAGCAGGCATTCTCCCTTATAATAAGACTAAGGATGAAATGGTTTGAAGATTAATGATTCAACTCTCCAAACGACGATCCTTGGTACTGTGGCTGCTGATAAGCAAAGGACTGGTTCGCATTTGAACTGGAAATTTGATTGCAAATGCTAGAAATTTGCTGCATTTGCTGCATCGCCTTTTGGTGACCTTGCAATGAGGTTTGGATAATGTGGGCCGCTTGATGCTCGCGCTGAGCAATTTGCTCCAGCTGTGCGGCATTCGCTTGTTCTTGCTTCAGCAGTTGCTGATACATGCCGGAAGCTTGCTGGGTCTGCTGCATCAACTGCTGTAGAAGCTGCTCGCATTGTGAAAGCTGTTGGCTAATATTCGTTTGTGAAAACTGATTCATTCTTAAAACCTCCAGTATGTTTAATGAACTGCCTCCTTTAATATGACATTCAAACTCAATTTTATTCGCAAAGGAAGCATTTTTTTACCCACCTTAATATTTGCCCGATAAATAGTGATAAAAAACACGCTGAGATACAGCCGAATGATCTGCTGCCGCATCTTAGGACATTCCTCTGCTGCTATGTTAAAATAGGTTATTCAATTGAAAATACATAAGAAACTTTTAAACTCATATATTTGCACAAAATGGAGGTTCGCTATGAATGAACATCGCATCGGAATAATCGATATAGGGTCCAACTCGGTGAGGCTCGTTGTTTATGAGCGGACCGCGAATGGAGCCCACCGCGTAATTGACGGGAGCAAACGTCCCGCCCGGCTCAGCGAACGCATTGATGAACACGGCAATCTATCAACTGAGGCTGTAAACGAGCTGCTGGGCACGCTCAGCCATTTTCGTTTAATTTGCGCCCATAACCGTACAGGGGAAATTCGTGCTGTCGCGACGGCGGCGATCCGCAATGCCGCGAACCGCACGGTCGTGCTGGATGCGATTAAGGCCGAGTCAGGCCTCGACATAGAGCTGCTGAGCGGCGAGCAGGAGGCTGCTTTCGGCTTTCTCGGCATGATTAATGCCATGGATATACAGGATGGACTGCTTGTCGATATTGGCGGAGGCAGCACCGAAGTATCGCTTTTTCGCGGGCGCAAGCTGCTCCATTCCGTTTCTTTTCCTTTTGGCTGCGTCAGCCTGAATCGGCGTTTTGCCTCCAAGGGCATGCTCAGCGATGAAGCCTTGAGAGCACTGGACAATGTTGCGCTTGAAGCCTTTAAGTCTGCTCCATGGCTCGCTAAAGCACAGGGGCTTCCGATAATTGGTGTAGGCGGCACCGCACGGGCGCTGGGTAAAATCCACCAAGCGGCGACGAGCTACCCTTTTCAGCAAACGCATAATTATGCCATTCCCGGCGGCGACACCGAAATGGTGTTTGATCAGCTGCGCGCCCTGCCGCTGGACAAGCGCAGCAAGTTCCCCGGCCTATCCAAGGACCGGGTAGACGTTATTGTGCCAGGTCTCGCCGTACTGCGACACCTTTACAAGCTAACCAAAGCTTCTGGCTATATTATTTGCGGCTCCGGTCTGCGCGACGGCATTTTCCATGACACGCGGTTCCCGGAGGGCTCCATGCACCAGGATGTGCTTGGATTCAGCCTGCACAACATCAGTATGCTTCATCCGGCCGCCCCAATGCAGCATGTATCGCAGGTGAACCGGCTTGCTTTGCAGCTGTACGACGAGCTGGAGGAGCTGCATCAGCTGCACCCGCGGGCGCGAATTTTGCTGGATGCTGCTTCAAGCCTGTTCCGCATTGGCGCATCCATTGACTACTATGACTATGCCAAGCATACGTTTTATTTGATCGTCAATTCGCATCTGAACGGACTGTCGCATAAGGAAATTCTGATTACCGCATCGATTGCTTCCTACAAAAGCAAAAGTCGGGCCCGCCAGCAGCTCCGGCCTTACAAGGAGATGCTTGTCGAGTCCGATTATGTACTCGTATGCAGGCTGGGCACGCTGCTACAGCTCGCATCAGCGCTGGACCGCAGCGAGACTCAGGCTTTAAGCAGGCTTACCGTCTCTGTTACGCCCGAGCAGCTTAAGCTGCATGCTGTGCGTCCCAACAGCGCCTTAACGGTTGAACGTCTGGAAGTGACTGAGCTCGCACCCGAGTTTACCAAGCTGTGGAAGCTGACTCCTGTGCTTGAGCTGCCTGATTATATTCAAGCTTAGACGCCGCTGCTTCCCTTCGATTTCCTTTGAGAGCAATGCCTTTTTCGCTGTGATGCAGTGAAATAGAAGCGTATTTTTAAAAAAAGCTTATACAATGTTATATGAAAAACGCGGTGAAAAAGGAAAACAGCATTCCTTTTTCACCGCGTTTTTCAATTTTCCTATACTTGTACTTTCCAGCCTGGAATATGTCTGGCCTCGAATTGGCTGCGGAACGGTTTATTTTCATTCTCGACATGAACATAAGTGCCGTTTGACTGCAGCTTTCTGGCTTTGACATTGTCATTCAAATTCAAGTTCAGCATATTGATGAGCGTCTGGCGCAAATGCGCGTCGTATACCGGGCACATGAGCTCCACCCGCTTCATTAAGTTCCGTGTCATCCAGTCCGCACTGGATAAATATACTTCTTCATCCCCGCCATTGTGGAAATACATGACCCGCGCATGCTCCAAATAACGGTCCACGATGCTGATCACCTGAATGTTCTCGCTTCGGCCGGCAACACCAGGACGCAAGCAGCATACGCCGCGGACGATCAAATCAATCTTCACGCCTGCCTGCGAAGCCTCGTACAGCTTATCGACCATCTCCTGATTGGAGAGCGAGTTCATCTTCGCAATGACACGGCCCTTCTTTCCAGCCGCCACATGGGCGATTTCCCGGTCAATGAGACGGAACAGCTTCTGCTTCAGATCCGTCGGGGCAACGCCAAAAGCTTTCCAGTCGTAAGGGTCCGAATAGCCTGTTACCTCGTTGAACAATGCTGATGCGTCGCCGCCAATGGTCGGATGCGATGTGAACAGGCCGATATCTGTATACAGTGTAGCTGTGCTGTCATTATAATTGCCTGTTCCAACATGCACATAACGGCGCAGCGTATCCTGCTCCCGTCGCACGACGAGCAATATTTTCGCATGTGTTTTAAGCCCAATCAATCCATACACGACATGACAGCCCGCTTTTTCCAGTTGGCGCGCCCAGGCAATATTGCGCTCCTCATCGAATCGTGCTTTCAACTCAACAACAACGGTTACCTGCTTGCCCGATTCAGCCGCTTCGGCCAACGCTTGCACAAGCGTAGACTTTCCGCTGACCCGGTACATCGTCATTTTAATCGCGAGCACATCCGGGTCGGTAGCTGCCTGCATCACAAAATCATTGACCGCATCAAACGATTCATATGGATGATACATCAGCACATCGCGCTGGCGAATGACTTCAAACATGTCGTCGGTGTCGTCAAATTCCATTGGATAGACAGGCTCCATTTTGTCATAACGCAAATGGTCGTAGCCTGGGATCGCCTGGGCAAACTTCATCATAAAGCTCAAATCGAGCGGACCATCAATTTCGATCAGATTATCCTCGATTTCCAGCTCATCCTTGAGGATATCCAGTGCATCCGGATGCATGCCGCGTGCAACCTCAAGACGGACAGCGATGCCCCAGCGGCGCTTGCGCAGCTCCTTCTCGATCTCCTCCAGCAAATCCTCGGCATCCTCATTGAGCGTAAAATCAGCATTGCGCGTCAAACGAAATGCGTGTACAGCGAAAGCTTCATACCCATTAAAAAGCGTATCAATAAATTGCTCAATCAAATCCTCAAGCAGCACATATTCACGCTTTTTGCTATTCGGACGCTCAGGCAGCGGTACAAATCTCGCTAAAATCGACGGTACCTGAACCATAGCAAACAACCGATCCTCATCAGGAGCAGCCTCCGGGTGGCGCAATAAAACGGCTAAATATAATTCCTTCGTATGTACAAGTGGAAAAGGCCTGCTCTGATCGACCGCCATCGGTGTCAGGACAGGAAATACAATTTCATGAAAATACTCCGATACTGCTTTGGACTGCGTCAAATTCAGCTCGCCCATTGAACGGATAGCAATGCCTTCCCGTCCCAGACCGCGCAGCACGTCCCGATAAGATTTATATTGATCATGCACCATTTGATTCGTGCGTTTAATTAATCGTTTCCATAAGCCTGCGGGGGTGTAGCCTGTAAAATCAATTTTAGAATAGCCTGCTTTAATTTGCTCTTGAATACCCGCTACACGCACACTCATAAATTCGTCCAAATTACTGGATACAATTGCTAGAAACTTAGCCCGCTCAAGCAGCGGATTGCCCACATCCTGAGCCTCTTGAAGCACCCGGCAGTTAAATTCGGCCCAACTCAAATCTCTGTTAACATAGTGGGACAAATGTTTTGTCATTTTGTGCGCCTCCCTCATATATGCCCCTATTATGCGCTATAACTATTCGTGTCATATTAATAATTTGTAAAGCTAATGTAAACATATTAGAACTTGCGTATGGAAAAAGAGCCTTCCCGTATCCGTTTCTCCAGCCAATGCAGCATAATTTGCTGATAAAAGGAGCGGGTAAACGGCAGCAGAAAGGTAATTCCGATTAGATCGGTGAAAAATCCGGGAATCAGCAGCAGCAAGCCGCCAGCCAGCACACATAAGCCTTCAAGCAGCTTGCGCCCAGGAATTTGGCCCTGCTGCAGTTGAAGCTGCGCCTCTGTCCACACCTTGCGTCCTTCCGCCAGCGTTAAATAAGCACCTGCCATACTGAACAGAACAATGAGCCCAAACGTCTGCCATCCACCAAGCCAGCTGCTTACTTGCATGATGCCCCAAAACTCAATCAAAGGCAATATAATCAATGCTGCGATTATCCATTTTTTCATTACTAATTCCTCCCGTCGACTTCATGAAGGCAGCAGCCGTCATCCTTTAGCTTGTTATCTGCCTCATTAAATCATACAGCGCAGGAAGCCCTTTGTCCAAACGCATAGGGCGCCACTCCTTATTCACCCACACATGCTTCGTTCCTCCCGTAACAAGCCGCTCCCCCGGAAGCATTTCCTGCCGCATGTAAAAAGCGGGCTTGAACGACGCCTCATCGACTTTGCGAATTTCAGATTCAAAGGATAAGCGCACGGAGGAAAAGTCCGATATGCGCGTGCAAATAAGCAGCGTGTCATCATACCGCGCTGGCATTGCATAATGGCAATGCAGATCGATGACAGGCAGCAGCAAGCCGCTTTGTTCAATCGATTTATAGTCAAAGCCTGCTGAGCGTATCAGCTCGGTACGCCCAATTTCAAACCAGTTCAAATAGTTGGTGTGAAACACGACCCCCATTTGATCCGTTTCCTGATAACGGACGCGCAGAGGGTGCGTGAACCATCCGGACAATGGGCTGCTCATCCTATCAACCTCCCTTTAATTTCAACAAAAGCGACGGTGAATTCACCATCGCTTGTTGTTGCTCTACCTATACGAGCAGAAAATATGCAGTTAGAAAACTATAGAGATTTGGATTGGCCGGAGTAAATAACGCCTGTTTCGCCGTAAAGCGTAACTTCCATGCCATCTTCCAAAATGGTCGTTGCATTAGAAATGCCCAGAATAACCGGGATGCCGAGGTTAATGCCGCAAACAGCCGCATGGCTAGTAATGCCGCCTTGCTCCGTTACGACAGCAGCCGCTTTCTCGAATGCAGGCATATATTCTTTATCAGTCGATACGGTTACCAGTATCGAACCTTGTGTTGTTTTTGCAATGGCTTCTTCAGGCGTGCGGGCAACAACAACTTTACCAATAGCCGTTTGGCTGCCAATACCTTGTCCATGTGCAAGAAGCTCGCCAATGTGGTGAATTTTGATCAGGTTTGTTGTTCCAGAGCGGCCTACAGGCACACCCGCAGTAATAACGATTGTATCGCCAAGAGCAAGCAAGCCAGTGCTCAGTGCGCCCGTTACTGCATTTTCGAACAAACCGTCTGTGGAATCAACCAAAGCGCCTTTAACCGGAATAACGCCCCATACAAGTGCCAGGCGACGCATAACCGTCTCTTCTGTCGTTACCGCAATGATCGGCGCTTTCGGACGGTATTTGGATACCATACGGGAAGTGAAGCCGCTTTGCGTCGAAGTAACGATCGCTTTCGCTTTCAGGTCAAATGCGGAATTAGCTACCGCTTGGCTGATCGCTTCCGTTACGCTTGTTTGCTGTGCATTCGCTTGTTTCGTGAAAATTTCACGGTATTCAAGAGCCGATTCTGCACGCTCAGCGATACGGGCCATCGTTTGTACCGATTCAACTGGATATTTACCAGCAGCTGTTTCGCCGGAAAGCATGATCGCATCTGTACCGTCGAAAATCGCATTCGCTACGTCACTCGCTTCAGCACGAGTCGGACGCGGGTTGCGCTGCATCGAATCCAGCATTTGTGTTGCTGTAATAACCGGCTTGCCAGCGCGATTACATTTTTGAATCATCGATTTTTGTACGAGTGGCACTTCTTCTGCCGGAATTTCAACGCCAAGGTCGCCACGGGCAACCATCAGGCCGTCGGAAACTTCCAAAATTTCATCAAGGTTGTCTACACCTTGCTGGTTCTCAATTTTAGAGATAATTTGGATATGTCCAGCATTGTGGCGCTCAAGAAGCTCGCGAATTTCCAAAACATCGCTTGCTTTACGCACGAAGGAAGCCGCAATGAAATCTACGCCTTGCTCAATACCGAAGACGATATCATTCGCGTCTTTCTCTGTAATACCAGGAAGCGAGATGTTTACGCCTGGTACGTTAACGCCCTTCTTGCTTTTAATTTGACCGCTGTTGACGATGCGGCAAATGATTTCTGTTCCTTGCACATCTTCAACCGTCAAGCCAATTAGGCCGTCATCGATCAAAATGGTCGAACCCACCGAAACATCGTTAGGCAGATCCGTATACGTAATCGGAATGCGCGTCACATCGCCAAGAATCTCTTCTGTTGTCAAAGCGATTTTCTCGCCTTGCACCAGTTCAATTGGCTCTTCTTTCAATTTGCCCAGACGAATTTCCGGACCTTTCGTATCAAGGAGAATGGCTGTTGTTTTGCCGAGTTCGATATTTGCTTGACGAATATTCTTGATGCGGTTACCGTGCTCTTCAAAATCGCCGTGGGAGAAGTTCAGACGAGCGACGTTCATGCCCGCTTGAATAAGCTTCTTCGTGTTTTCGAGTGATTCGCTGGATGGTCCGATTGTACATACAATCTTTGTTTTACGCATGTTTAGTTTTCCTCCGTTATATTGCCTGCTTGAATGGTAGGCCTTGCTATATGATCTTCTTTTAAAAATATAAGAATTTATAAGTTGTTCACATATAAATAGGCTTATATTTCTCGGACTGAAACGCGCTGTGCCGCCATAGGACGGCGAAAGCCGTTTCACCTTGACCACAACTTAAATTACACGATTACAGGCAGCTTGTACAGTATAAAATATTTGTAAACCTATACCTGCGCCGATTCCGGCAGCGCTGCCTTCTCCGTGCTTGCTTCTCCGCCCGCTGCCGCGGCTTCGGAGGACTCGTCTGCCGCGCTTTGCAGCTGGGTAGTCTGCTGTTCCTCTGCACGCGTCTGCTGAGCAATCTGGAACTTGCCGATTTTGCGGAATTTGCTGTAACGATCTTCTTTCAGCTCTTCAGGCGTCATGGCGCGCAGCTCCTGTAAATGACTCCACAGCTTGGCCTTCAAGTGCTCTGCTGTATAAGCAAGGTCACGATGCGCACCGCCCTGAGGCTCCTCCACAATATCCTCGATGACTTCAAACGCCAATAAATCCTTGGCTGTAATCTTCATCGCTTCCGCCGCCTGATCGGCTTTGGATGCATCCTTCCAGAGAATCGAGGCTGCTCCATTCGGCGAAATCGCAGAATAGATCGCATTTTCCAGCATAAGCACCCGGTTGCCCACGCCAAGCGCAAGTGCGCCGCCGCTGCCGCCTTCGCCAATAACGACGCAGATGATCGGCACGCCGAAACCAGCCATCTCCCGCAAATTACGGGCAATTGCTTCCGATTGGCCCCGTTCCTCAGCAGTATTGCCAGGATAAGCGCCTTTCGTATCAATAAAAGTAATTATCGGGCGATTAAATTTATTGGCTTGCTGCATGAAACGCAGCGCCTTGCGGAAACCTTCCGGATGGGGACTTCCGAAGAAACGGGCGATATTATCGCGCGTATCCTTGCCGCGCTGGTGTCCGACAACCGTTACCGGTACGCCGTTCAGCTTGGCAAGGCCGCCTACGATAGCCAAATCATCAGCAAACAGGCGGTCGCCATGCAGCTCGATGAAATCTGTAAACACCGCCTGAATGAAATCCAGCGTCGTGGGACGCTGATGATGGCGCGCTACATGCATTTTTTGCGCGGGGGTCAGCTCCTGGTACATTTCCTGTTCCAGCTGCTTGCAGCGCTCCTCAAGCCGGGCAATTTCCTCGGAAAAATCCATGCCATTGCCAGCCGCGAGCGTTTCCAGCGTTTTTATCTTTTCTCTTAAATCACTGAGCGGTTTCTCGAACGGAAGCTCACCCGCCATTAGACAATCCCTCCCCTGCGGTATGCATATCAAGCAGTTTGGTCAGCATATGCTTCATGTCGTTACGGTGTACAACCATATCAAGCTGTCCATGCTGCAAATTGAATTCCGCCGTCTGGAAGTTGTCCGGCAGCTTCTGACGAATCGTCTGCTCGATTACAATGCGGCCTGCAAAGCCTACTAACGCACCAGGCTCGGCCAAATTGTAGTCGCCAAGACTTGCGAAGCTCGCCGAGACGCCACCCATCGTTGGATCGGTGAATACCGAGATAAACAAGCCGCCCGCTTCATGAAGCTTTGAGAGCGCTGCGCTAGTTTTCGCCATTTGCATGAGGCTGAGAATGCTTTCCTGCATGCGTGCGCCACCCGATGTGGAGAAAATAATAAGCGGCAGGCGCTTGTCAAGCGCCGCTTCTACAGCCCGCGTTATTTTTTCACCTACGACCGACCCCATACTGCCGCTGAAAAAGTCAAAGCTCATGACGGCAACAACGACAGGAAGACCGCCGATAGTTCCTTCGCCGGTAACAACTGCTTCACGCAAATTCGGATTTTTAGCCAATTGCTGCTCCAGCTTGCTCGCATAACCAGGGAAACCAAGCGGATCTTCCGATACAAGCTCTGTATCGTATTCCGTCAGCTGTCCTTCATCGAGCGTCATGGCAATGCGCTCCCAAGCCGAAAGGCGGAAGTGATAGCCGCAGGAGGAGCAGACCTTCAGATTCTTCTCCAGCTCTTTGCTGTATTGAATCGTTCCGCACCGCGTACACTTATTCATCAGTCCTTCCGGAATGTCGCGTTTAGGGCGCTCCGAAGGTACTGTCGCGTATTTCTTCTTCGTAAACAAGTCCTTAATTTGCACGTATGACACCTCTCAAGGCGCAATCGAATAAGGGAATCCGTTACGGCTGAAACAAGGAGTTAAACACTTCCTGTACTTCCTCCAGCTCACCCGACGGCACCAATATTTCAAATTGCTGTTTAGACAGATTGACTGGACGGATCTTCACGAGAAATCCTTCTTCCGTAAGCCGTTTCTTGATATTTTCTGCGATTTTTGCTGTTGGCGCGATATAAATGACCGTCCACATTATGGTACCTCCTGAAAACTTTGCTACGGGCAAAGTTTACATCTTAAACATAGCTAAGTCCCGTTAACAGGTCATATGATCTTATAATAGTATCATAATCATGGGGAATCGGGCAAATGGTATTGCTGCGCTTTTGGGTCCTGATGTGCAATTCTTGCCGATGCGGCAGCCGCAAGTCCCGCAACGAGATCATCGAGGAACACATGGATGTGCCGTCCCTTTAGATTAAGCTGACTAATAATGCCAGGCTTCACTTTATCCAAATATCCAAAACTCGTCAACCCGATCATCCCGTACACATTCGTAATGCCAAGCGCCAGCGTCTCGTCCACGCCATACAGCGACTCGTCATTTTCCATAATCGCCTGAAGCGGCTCGGGCAATAACTTGCGCTCCGCCAGCTCGTCTAATGCAATGCCGGTATAAAGCACATACTGCACCTCGCGCTTGCCCAGTACAGCCCGGACGCTGTCCTCGCATTCCTTCATGCTTAAGCTTGCATTGTAAGGACGCTGCAGCGTATAGACAATTTCAGCAATATCATCGACCTTCACCCCGCGCTTGCCCAGCCACTCTTCAATTTTGGATGTAGAAGCCATATCCATCCCTCCCATGCTTGTACGCTATAATGCAGCGTAAGCAGCGGCAATGCGGCTTTCGCAGCCCTGATAACGCTGCAGCCTTTCGCGGAACTGCATCCCTTTAGCCCGCAAGCAGCAGCTGGCCCCCCGCATTTCTCCGCTTGTATCCCTAAATGTATGCGGATAACGGAAGATATGTGCATCATTTTGAATTCGCTTGCGGAGAATGCGCAGGGCGAAAACAAAGAAAGCACAGAAAGCGAAAAGCCCGTGACTGATATAAATCGGCAGAATTTGGTTAAAAATAGGACTGGCCTTAGCTGTGGATAGCTCAGGCCAGTCCTATGAGGGATCGCTTCGCCATGTTTAAGCTTCGCGATTTTCAAATGAAGCCCAAGCATTCGGACTTTTTAAGAATTCCCGTTAATCTAAGAGCTTCTGTGATCTATGCTTGGGCAGTTTGCCATTTGCTCCTATTTGACGACGACAGCGCCTTCGCCGAACAACTGCTCAATCTCGCCGAACAATTCCGGCGACGGCTTGACGCGGTAGCTGTCGCTAAGGGCGATCAGCCTCTGTTCACGCTCGTAGAACAGAACGGTGTTCAGCTGGCCAGGGTGCTCGGCCAGCAGCTGCTTGAGCCGCTCCAGCGCGGCAAGCTGCTCGCGCGCGGCTGCGAGCTTGATGTAAACCCGCTGGCGCTTTCGCCCAGCGGGTTCCTGCCGCGGTGCCCGCTGCTGCGCTTCGCCAGCAGCAGCTGTGCCGGGCCCGC
>NZ_LAQO01000025.1 GCF_000971975.1 Paenibacillus algorifonticola
ATGAAAAAACTCCCCTTACAGTAACAGGTTTTATTATTTCACCTGTCTACCGTATGGGGAGCATATCACTATGCGAAGCAGCCCTTCCCTTGATTTTTGAATCCTATTCGTAAATGTACGAGCAGCAGTAGTCCGCTACAGTCGCTACTTGAAGCTTGAATTTCGTGTTGGCAGGCACAGTGAATTCGCCTTTGCCTTGAATGTGCAGCCATTCCGTCTCGCCTGGAAGCAGCACTTTCAGATCACCAGCAAGA
This sequence comes from Paenibacillus algorifonticola, assembly GCF_000971975.1. Lineage (GTDB taxonomy): Bacteria > Bacillota > Bacilli > Paenibacillales > Paenibacillaceae > Pristimantibacillus > Pristimantibacillus algorifonticola. The sequence continues at coordinate 255 of NZ_LAQO01000025.1, forward strand.
ATTTCCATAATTTCTACGCAGTCCGTACCGAACTCGTAGTCGCCTGGCAGCATAATGCCGAGCGTTTTTTTCGTGCCGTCCGCGAACAATACAGCGCGGCTTGTTACTTTACCGTCAAAATAAACGTTAGCTTCTTTGACGACCGTTACATTTTCAAATTGAGACATGATGGGTATAATCTCCTTCTATTTCGAAAATTAAAGTACGGATTTCACTTTGCTTACAACGTTCTCAACCGTAAAGCCATATTCAGCAATGACGCGGTCGCCAGGAGCCGAAGCGCCGAAACGGTCGATACCGATAATCGTGCCTTGATCGCCAACATAACGCTCCCAGCCGAATGGGGAAGCCATTTCGATAGCAACGCGAGCTTTAACTTCAGGAAGCAATACAGAATCTTTGTAAGCTTTGTCCTGCTTCTCGAACAGATCCCAGCTCGGAAGGCTGACAACGCGAACTTGAATGCCTTCTTCTGCAAGAGCTTTCTGAGCAGCAACAGCCAGTTGAACCTCGGAGCCTGTAGCAATGATTTGCGCTTGCGGCTTGCCGTCTTTCGCATCGGATACAACGTATCCGCCGCGGCGGATGCCTTCGCGAGCGTTATCTACAGTGCCTTCAAGAATCGGCAGGTTTTGGCGAGTCAGAACAAGCGCTACTGGATTGCTTGTGTTCTCCAGAGCATAAGCCCATGCTGCGGAAGTTTCGTTGCCGTCAGCTGGACGGATAACCGTCAGATCAGGAATGATGCGGATCGAAGCAAGCTGCTCGATTGGCTCATGTGTAGGACCGTCTTCGCCAACAGCAATACTGTCATGCGTAAGTACGTATACGACAGGAAGCTTCATCAGAGCTGCCAGACGAATAGCTGGACGCAGGTAGTCGGTAAATACGAAGAACGTACCGCCGAATACTTTCAGACCTGTATGAAGGGCAATACCGTTCATTGCAGCTGCCATACCAAACTCACGAACGCCGAAATAAATATTGCGGCCATCGTAGCTGCCTGGCTTGAACACTGGCAAGCCTTTCAGGTGAGTCATAGTCGAGCTTTCAAGGTCAGCGGAGCCGCCAACAAGGCTAGGAACATTTTTCGCTAGGCCGTTCAGGGCATTACCGGAAGCTACGCGAGTCGATACAGGCTTGTCTTCTGTTGTGTAAACAGGGAGGTCTGCATCCCAGCCAGCTGGCAATGAACCGGAAGTTGCGATTTCGAATTGAGCAGCAAGCTCAGGATTCGCTTTTTTATATTCAGCAAACAAAGCATCCCATTTCGCATTGGACTCTTCGCCTTGCTTCTTCACTTCTGCGAAGTGTGCGCGAACTTCGTCTGGTACGAAAAATTGATTGTCTTCTTCCCATCCGTAGAACTGCTTAGTCAGCTTCGTTTCTTCAGCGCCCAGCGGCGATCCGTGAGGACCTGCATGTCCGCCTTTGCCGCCTTTGTTCGGGCTGCCGTAACCGATAACGGTCTTCACTTCGATCAAAGTCGGTTTTGCATGGTCTGTTTGCGCTTCAGCAACCGCTTTGGACAATGCATCCAGATCGTTGCCGTCTTCTACGCGAAGCACTTGCCAGCCGTAACCTTCAAAACGCTTCTGAACGCTCTCCGAGAAGGACAGGCTCAGTTCGCCGTCAAGGGAAATATCATTCGAATCATATAGTACAACCAGTTTGCCCAGCTGCATGTGACCAGCCATGGAAGCCGCTTCATGCGAAATACCTTCCATCAAATCGCCGTCGCCACAAATGGCATAAGTATAATGGTCGATTACGTTAAAGCCTTCTTTATTGTAAGTAGCGGCAAGCTGTGCTTCTGCAAGCGCCATACCAACGCCCATTGCTACGCCTTGACCCAGTGGACCAGTCGTTGCATCAACGCCAGCTGTGTGGCCAAACTCAGGGTGGCCCGGAGTCAGGGAGCCCCATTGACGGAAGTTTTTCAGTTCCTCAATTGGAAGATCGTAGCCGGAGAGGTGCAGCAGGCTGTAAAGCAGCATGGAGCCGTGTCCTGCAGAAAGTACGAAACGGTCGCGGTTTACCCAAGTCGGGTTAGCCGGGTTGTGAACCATGTTTTTAGCGAAAAGCTGATAACCCATTGGAGCTGCACCCATTGGCATGCCTGGGTGTCCAGATTTTGCTTTCTCAATCGCATCGATCGCAAGCGTACGGATCGTATCAATCGAAAGCTGGTCAACTGATTTTTGAGTAACTGTCATTAGCTTGTTTCCTCCTAAAATCCATTCTGGTCTTCTTGTTTTAAGTGTTGCTCTCTCTTTAGAAGCATGGCAAGGTGAAACGGCTTTCGCTGTCCTCTGGCGGCGCGGCGCGTTTCATTCCGAGAAATATAGAGAAAGGATGAGAAAATCATATCCTTTCCTATATTTCAAGCGCAAACGGCTGAAGCCATCCTTTGGCGGCAAAGCTTCCGTTTCGCGATGAAATATAAGCCCATTTATAAGTGTGAAACTTATAAATTCTTATATTTTGAAAAAGAGCTTTCCTGCGGAAAGCCTGCATTTTTCAACATGCTTATAGGTCGTGCGCAATTGAACACAATGGCTTTGAACATTGTAACACCCGCCAGAGCAGTTTGCCTATTAAAAAATATTGATAAATAACCGCGAAAAGCCTAATTAAATACGACCGTCTTGTTATGATGAACGATAATCCGGTCCTCAATATGCCATTTAACTGCACGGGCAAGAACGACACGCTCAATCGTGCGGCCAATCCGCTTCAAGTCATCCACATTGTCTCTATGGCTGACCCGCTGAACGTCCTGTTCAATAATCGGACCGCCATCCAGCTCCTCTGTAACATAATGCGCAGTCGCGCCAATGATTTTCACGCCGCGCTGGTAAGCCTGTGCGTACGGCTTGCCGCCAACGAAAGCAGGTAAAAAGGAATGGTGAATATTAATGATGCGATTCGGGAACTGCTCGATAAATTTCGGCGAAATAATTTGCATGTAACGGGCAAGCACGATGATATCCGCTTTATCCGCAACAACCTCCATCTGCTTGCGCTCCGCTTCCGCTTTCGTATCCGCAGTAACCGGAATGTGGTGATAAGGAATGCCGAAGCCTTCCACCATATCGCGCATATCCGGATGGTTGCTGACGACCATGGCAATATCGGCGTCAAGATCGCCGGCTTTCCATTGCCACAACAGTTCCATCAAGCAATGATCTTCTTTGGAAACGAAGATCGCCAGGCGCTTCTTGCGGCTTGCACGGAACGTATGCCATTTCATATCGAAACGATCGGCAACACGGGCAAAATCCTCCACTAATACGGGAAGCTCCTTGTCGAGGTCAGCCAAATCGAACTCAAAGCGGATAAAAAACATTCCACCCTCCGGGTTCATTGTGTACTGGTCGGACTGCACAATATTCGCCCCATGCTCATACAGAAAATGGGATACGGCTGCCACGATTCCGGAACGGTCTGGGCAGGAAATGAGCATGCGAGCCCGTCCGCTCTTGGCGGACGGCTGCTGCGATATAGATGGCGATGACATTTAGTTCAAACTTCCTTCCTTCAACTATTATCTTCATTATATTCATCATTTATAAATCTTTATATTTAGAGCACTGCTTTTCCTGCAAACCATGCTGTAATCCGTTGATTAATTTGCTCTTCCGTCAGTGCCGCCGACAATATGCCGCCTTCGATAACGAGGTCGTAAATCCGCTCCATTGGCTCGCGCGGATCAGCTTTTCTTGCTTTGGCATCTGCCTTAAGCAGTTCCCATGTCGATAGTACGAATGCACGGTCAATGCCTTGCGGAGCAAAAAACTGCTGGAGCTTCGCAACATCCTCCAGGAAGCTGTCGCCAAACCGCTGCTGAATTTCTCCGCGAAGCAAGGCGATTTCTACTTCATACATCGGACGCTCCGTTTTCGCATCCTTGCCGATCCATGGCGTCTCCAATACGAATGGACGCCCTTTGAGTGCCTCATGATGGACAATGGATTGAATGGCATCATAACCCAAATATCCCGAGCCTATCGGCGTATGACGGTCCTTTGCTGCTCCACGCGGGTTTTTGCTGTCATTCACGTGTACAACTGCGACTCTATTAAGCCCTACCAGCTTGTCAAACTTGTCCAATACGCCGTCCAAATCATCAACGAGATCGTAGCCCGCATCATGCATATGGCAAGTATCCATACAAATGGTCAGGCGATTGTTGCTTTGAACCTTATCAATAATCGCTGCCAGTTCTTCAAAGCTGCGGCCGATTTCCGTTCCTTTGCCAGCCATCGTCTCAAGCGCAATATTGACATTCGTTTCCTTCGTGCCTTCCAGCACTGCATTCAGCCCTTCGGCAATACGGCTGATGCCATATTCAGCATCCTTGTCGGTGTAAGCGCCTGGGTGCAGCACGATGTTCTGCACACCAGTGGCAGCGGTACGGCGGATTTCCTCCTGCAAAAATTCAACAGCCAAGTTATAGGTGCTGTCCTTGTAAGAGCCGAGATTGACGATATACGGTGCATGAACAACAATCTCATCAATACCTGCTGTTTGCATTAAAGCTTTGCCTTCTTCAATATATAGCGTGTCAATCGGCTTTCTTCGCGTATTCTGCGGTGCGCCGGTATAAATCATGAATGTGCTGGAACCATAAGAAATGGCCTCCGTTGCTGCTGTCTGCAGCCCTTTGTCCGAAAATGAAACATGGGAACCGATTTTCAACATCGTTATATAACGCCCCTTTCGGTTTATCACACCTATTTTACAAGGAATGTCGAAATAAATCTAGGAATACGCTATAATTCATCCATGAGGTGAAAATTGGATATGAAATCAGCTCCTGATTGGTTTATGTATTTCATCATTTTCTGGGCGATCGTCATGGTCGTTTTCATGGCAATCGGCGGGTTCTTTATGTTCCGCAAGTTTTTGAAGGTGCTCCCTCAGCGGGATGGCAAGTCAAAGCTCGATTGGCAAAATTATTGGGTGGACAGAAGCCGCAGCATGTGGACCGCGGAGTCCAAGCTTTTTCTTGATGAGCTGGTCGCGCCTGTCCCATCTGCGTTCCGAGATATAGCGAAACACTCCATAGCTGCGAAAATCGGTCAAGTGGCTATTGAATATGAAGCTAAAGAGGTCACACGAGCACATTGTGTAGAAGGATACATACGAGCTACACCCAAAAGAGACTACAAAGTACTCGTTACCTTTCTCGAGAAGCAAGGCATTGATTACAGCCCCTTCAAGCATTTGCTCAACAAATAGCGCTTCTTGTTTTTTCATTCACGATTAGCCTGGCGTTGGCTGTTTAACGAGTCTTCCGTCCGTGTAAGAACATGTACGAGCACGGCGACGGCTCGCTCTGATCTCTTTTTTTTGGAACCTATTGCGATCAGATTTCGTTTATATTGCCAGGAGGTGCTTCACAATGACAAAAAATAATAAAACCAAAAAAAGCAGCTTGATGGTGACGAGCTCCCTATTAGTAGCAATTATGCTCGCAACCGCCGCTTGCTCAAGCAATAGCAATAACGCTCCCGCTGCATCCAGCAGCCCGGTTGCCACAGGCGAGCAGCCAGCTACCGTATCGCCAACGCCAGAGGAAAGCGCGGCACCATCACCGAGTGATGGTGGAAGCGTAACAGAGCCTGGCGAAGCGTCGCCAGAAAGCAGTCCAGGCACAGACACACCGTCCGCTAACCCAGATCTGAAAACCGGAGAAGGCGTGTTCAACGGTATTATCGACACTCACTCCATAGAAGTAGACACACCAAGCGGCACCATCGTTTTGCAAATTAATGATGAGCTACTTGATGTCATTAATTCGCTGCCAGAGAAAAGTAAAATTAAATACCAGTATGTTGAAAAAGATTTAGACGGCTTCACACAAATGTGGGCGGAGAAAATCGAGAAACAATAATCGAAAGCTGGTGGATGCATGCGGATCGCGGTAGCTGGTGGTACTGGTTTTGTCGGACAAGCATTGGTCAAGGCTCTTCTGGAGCGGCGTGATGAAGTATGGATCATTTCGCGCTCTGGACGAGGCCAAAACTCGCCTGTAGGAAAAGGTCTCCATTATGTAACATGGAGCGAGCTTGCCGAGCATCCACAAAAGCTGGAGGGAATTGACGCCATCATTAACCTTGCTGGCGAATCCATCAATCAAAGATGGACCGCGCAAGCCAAGCAGCGGATTCTAAGCTCCAGACTAACTGCTACCGCACGCATCGCCCAAATCGTCCAAGCTCTAAAAGGCAAACCGAAGGTTGTCGTTAATGCTTCAGGCATTTCAGCCTATGGGCTGTCAACTACCGAAACCTTTGATGAGTACAGCCCAACTGCCGTAACAGACTTTTTGTCAGAAGTGGTCAAGCAATGGGAAAAAGCTGCTGACGCGATTAAGGTAGAACGTCTGATCAAGCTAAGAGTAGGCGTCGTCTTGAACAAAACAGGCGGCGCTTTCCCATTAATGGCTCTGCCCTATAAGTTATTTGGCGGTGGACGAATGGGCAGCGGGCAGCAATGGATATCTTGGATTCATTTGGAGGACATTGTCCGCCTCATCATCTTTTGTGTGGATCAGCCGAATGTGAGTGGGCCTGTTAACGCTTCTGCTCCAGAGCCTGTTACGAATGACAGCTTTGGAAGAGCGATCGGCAAAGCGATGCATCGGCCCCATTGGTTTCCTGTTCCCGCTTTTATCATGAAGGCTGCGGTCGGCGAGCTTGCAACGCTGCTGCTCGATGGACAGCGAGCCCTTCCACGTGTCGCATTGGACAATGGATTTACTTTCCGTTATCCAACTGTCGAGAGCGCTATGCAGCATATGTATAACAAGTCCTAAGCCTGCTTTTTTCATTGGCTTCCTTGCTTCAATTCATATTTAGGACCATTTACTCCAGCTAGCTGGACGATGTCTCCTACTGAAAAAGGATAGGCTTTGTAAGCAATCATCGTTTGTCCGTTCAGCATGCTTCCGTTCCGGGAGCCAAGATCTTTTATAAAGCAGCCTTTGTCGTCTCTATAGCATTCAAGGTGCAGGCGGGATATTCCCTGCGCTTCGTCACCATAGCTGACCTGTTCGCCTATGCGGCCAATTGTAAATCGGCCTTTCTCCCAAACGAGCCTCTGTCCTTGCCCTTCCCATTCCCTGTGGAGTGAGAACTCGCTATCGGCAGCAGGCTTTTTGTTATGCTGTCCTAGCAGCACCGTTGCTTCCTCTCTTCTAGCTAGGACAGTTTGTGAGGAAACTGTCTTTTTAAACGGGGACACGGCTTCCTCTAATTCAAAGGCTGATTTAGGGTGACGAACGTCCTCTTCCCATTTTTGATTTATTCCTCTAAAACGTGAATAGCTAAACTCTTCTTCTATGTTCTCTTCCTTTATGATCTCTTCTTCTACTAATTCCGATTCAGCAATTACGTTTTTTTTGAGCCATATGGCTAGAAGTCCCGCCACACCGATAAGTGATAAACCTAGACATATGAACAGCATGCTGCTGGAAGGAGCCGCTAAATAAATATAGCGCCATATACAAGCAACTACTACAATGATCACCACGCTTATTAGCCATTTTCCTTTCCGAACTGGTGCAGCCTCCTCCTCATTAAAGCTATACTGTGGTAGAGGCTCAGCTTCTATTTCCCAATTGCCCGCGGCAAAAAAACGCTCATTTATAGAATCGTCCATATTCGTTTCGCTTTTCTTCATCACAACGCTATCGCGGCTCAACTCGCCAGCTTCTCCGTAATGATTAGAGCTGCTATGATCGGCAGGCTTGTTCGGCCTAATAATGCCAGAAATACTAGTACTGCCAGCATCATCTGGCTTGCTTGTGCTTGATGCGGTGGCAGGAAGGCGATACGTACCCTCATACATTTTGCTAATGCGTTCCAGCAATTGAGAACGAATCGTGCTGACCGTAGCATCTTCTCTGCTTAACAAACGTAAAATATGCTGAAACTCCTCGCCATTTATTTCTTCTATATAAGAAGACCAGCGTACTGCCAGAGCTAGCAGGGAGTTCGTACAGCTTGGAGCAGCTTGGCCTGAACTAATTTGTTTTAAAGGCATATACACGAGAAAAATATCGCTTAGCTGCTCGCCGACAAATATATATGACTCTTCCAGCAGGCAGCCTTCAGGGCGAAGCATATAATGCCGACATTCATCCAGCGCCTCTATAATACCAAGCAGCACGGCATAAAACTTCTCCATCGTCAGCGATTGTATCTGCAAGCGATGAAGCAGCAATTTTTTGCCGCTTATTCGATATCTGAACGTAATGAGCCCATCCAGCTCAAACCATTCCATTGGCAGCATATGTGGAATCGAGTCGCCTTGCAGCATTTGAAGCTCTACATCGTCAAGCTCCTGCCTGCGTATTCCTCCCTCACGATCCATAATTAACTCATGACCGCGATTCATCGCATAATCTACAATAAAGTTCCCCATCGGTTCTCCCCCTTTGCTTGCAGCTCGATTTTTTATGAACAGCTTAACCGAGTTGAACATGCATGCTGCCAGTCTTATGTAAGCATGAGCCACGCGGTTAATGCCCCGGGTACTACTGCAAGCATAAATGGAAATGTGGTTCCTCCCGCTGCCCAGCCTCCAAGCTCCTTGCGTCTCGGCTCTGTGCCTCGGTGCAATAGCAGCAGCAAGCCACTAAACATCCTTCTGCTAAAAGGTCTATTAAACAGGACAAGCAGCACGCCAATTAAGCCTGCATATAAAATGGCATACATCATCATTTGCAGCACCGTATTTGCGCCAACCCACGTACCCAAGGCAGCGAACAGCTTAACATCCCCTGCGCCAATCCCTCTTGCCATATGCAAAATGAACAGCGGCACAAAGCCCGCAGCCGCCCCGACTAACCCAGTCCATAACCCGCTCCAGCCGCCAACGATAGTCTGATATAAGCAGCCAGCTGCAAAAAAAGACACGGTCAAACGATTAGGGATAAGCATGGAACGCAAATCTGTCAGTAACGCAGCAATGAGCAGCACGGCTGCCGCTGCAAACGGTATTGTGAGCATAAGACTCTATCTCCCTTCTCCTTGCAGATTTCCACATTTCTAATTCGTTTTTTTCTCAACCTGAAAATGCATGGATGCTTGCTGATCGCCCACCCCAGCGGTCAGCTCCCACATGCCTGGCGTCGTATTGCCCGATACGAGCCATGTCCACTGCACAAATCCGTCGCTGCCCGCTGTCGCCTCGCCAAGATGCTTGGCCTGGCTTTGCCCACTTTTGTATATCACCTTTAATGAAGCAGTCGCTCCCGGCTTTGTGAGCACAATAGCCGTAGCTTTGTGGCCTGGCCTTAGCGGCACAGGCGATATCGATACAATTTGTAGCGGAATATGGTCGGGATCATTTTGCGCTGCTGTATCTTGCGCCGCCGCAGCGTCGCTGATCCATACCCGCTCTGAAGCCTGCTCTCTTAAAATCAGCTTTTGCTTCATGAAAGGAAGCTGCATTGGAAATTCATATTCCGCTTCGATAATCAGATAAGGCTGCTGCTTATTTTTCAAATCCGGCAGCGACAGCCTTGAAAGCTTGATTCTATCTTTTTCCAGCACGGCCTCGTCTGCATGTTGACGGAGCAGCGGTTCTATCGCTCCTCGTCCAAGCTCCGTTGCAGCCATATTTATAAGCGGCGTCCAATCGCCGCTTAGTGCAGAGGAAGCTAGTGTCCCTGCCGGATCAGGCAGCCACTTCGCAGCATCAGATGCCGCCGAGCCCCAATCAGCGAGCGGCATTTGTGCGGCACTAAATTCCGGCATTGATGCAGAAACTTTCTGATAGGTTAACTCTACAGGATATATATGTGCGGCAATTTGCCGGGCGGATTGCGAGGCTGCCGCTTGAAGCGCCATTTGGAGTGCGCACACACGTATAAAAATAATGAATGCCATCAGCACAAGCAGGAGCATCGGCATAACTAGCGCTGCTTCCATAACGATGCTGCCGCGCTCCCCCTTTCGGCAATCAGTATGACCAGCCAATCGTCTGCGTCGTTTCATAGCGGCCACTTGTCACCCTTCCCTGCAATAATCCGTAGCTTCCTAGCAGTTGCATAACGCCAGGCAAAAACCACAGCTGTGCGGATGTCCGCACTTCTCCTGTTACAGCTGTGGAAACACCAGACAGAGTAACCCCGCTATTTTGCTCAATGACCGCAATCATTCTGGACATGACTGCTTCTTTGTTGATCCCGCCATGCAGAAGCATAAAAAGTCGCAAATAATCGGTGTATGCGATTTCCACATTTACATATTTAGATAACGGGGCTGATCCCCGATCAGCAAATGCGAGCATGTCTTCCATCGTCTTCTCCAGACCGTAAATAAGCGAGCAAGATAAAATCAAGAGGGGATGTCCAGCAGGGCGGCAAGTAGACAAGCCTTCCATAGTGCGAATAGCCATGCGTACGCTAAACAGCTCACCATAAGCTGCTGCGACATTGCCTATGCGATTATGAAAACCATAAATCACATATTCGGCTTCTTGATTATGAAAGGTCAGCGCCTGCGAAAGCTCAGCGGTATCCCCATTTTCAAGCATCGTCTTCAGTTGCTGTGGGGCAAAAACAGAATATCGCTGCAATACATATTCACCCAAATATACGGTATCTCTAGCCTGCTCCAACATATCGGCTACCCCGCCGAACAAACCATTAGACAGCGCAGCAGAAGCTTCTGCCTGCGCATGAGCATCCTCACTAAACGTTTTTGTTTCAGCATTAGAGCCTTGCGCAGCGGCTGCATTAAATTGCAAATTTCCTTTGTAGCGCTCTTCCAGCTGATTAAATATTGCCTGCTGTTCTTCTGAACCAGCCACGCTTTGAAAACCCTCCAGCATATTGCCTGCCTGTTTCCATAGCGAACCTAGCTGCTTTTCTTGCTCTTTGCGCTGCTTCTCGACCCCCTCATTGGCTAACTCCTGCTGACGCTTGACAATGATAGTACCTGGCTGAACATACAGACTTGCATATTGTCCATACAGCATAGTCATTTTCGCTGTTCCAGTGTGGAGTACGGTTGTGTAACGATCTACTGAGTCAAGCAGCAGCGTATAAGCTGAGGTGAATCCACTCGCTTCATTATGAAAAGCTGTATACGACTGTGCCTGTTCATCCAATTCGGCTCCATATTCAGTGAACCAAGCGTCTGGTAAAATCAGCTGATCCGCTGTCTTTTGTATATCCTGCAGTTCAGAGGCCGTTCCGGACGGCAAAGTATGCGAATCGGAGCCTACGACTTGTTTGCTAGACACACGGTCATATCCGCTATAGGAGGAAGACTGTCTCGACTTGCTTTCAATCCGCCGCATTTCCTCATTCAGCAGCCTTGCTTGCTCCAGCTCGTCCTTTGCCGTGCTCTGCAGCTCTATATGTTCGCGCATCACCTTAGCGTTCAGTTTCTTGAGCTCATTAATCAGCGTGATTGCTTCTGATTTATATTCCGCTCTTTCCTGCGTATATTTGGGTGCTTTGCCTGCGGCTATTAATTGCTCGTCAATGATGACCCAGCCCGCGTATTCCTCGTAACGCCCGGCAAGTGATGAAGCTGTCCCATCTCCTGCACTTGAGAAATCCGGCTCCCCATAAGGAAGCAGTGCGTTCAAGCTGCTTGTTCCCAGTTCCTCAGCCGACTGCTTTTGCACAGCCAATATACGAGCGAGGCTCGCTTGGCGTTTGTCATAAAGCTTGCGCAGCTGCTCCAGCAAGTCCACTGTCACCGCAGACTCCTTCATCGCCTCCGACATGGGAGCAAACTTTGAAGCCAGCTCCAGCGTAAAATCAATCGGTGCCTTATACTTCATCTCTTCCAGCACCTGCCTTTCAAACACCTTATGGCTGCCCAATACCGCAGCCTGATCCGTATGTGAATGAACCACTTTAGCATCAATTGGCCTAGAAAAAGCAGCGGATGACGCACTACTCTCCACATTCGCTTTTACAACCTCGCTATAAATCGTATCTCCACTCGTTCCGCCTCGCCCAAATAATCCGTATTGCTCATAAAGCTGACTATCGAAGGCTGATAATACGGATCTTACACCTGCTCTCGCTGCATCCTCGGTTATTTTATGGAGAGCTGCTATTCTTGCGTAATCAATAAGGATGGACATGAACAGCAAAAGCGACGACAGTACCATAGCGGAAAATATAGTGACTGCACCGTCACTCCGCCACAGCCATTTGCGTAAACAGCTTTTCCTAGCAAAATGCTGACTCAACCTTCCAGCTCGGCTTTCTTTCATTTCCGCCTCCATTCAACGGATCCTTGCTTTGCTATTGCTGTTTTGTTTGCTGTAATTGGATAGTGCCTGACTAGCCTGTTCCTTCCCGCCGCCCTGAGGACTTCCGGCAAATTTAGCCGTATAATATCTAACCAAATCAACGCCGCGAATAAAATCGACTGGATCGGTAACCGGGCTGGAAGCAACCGTCTTAGGCTCCCGAATGCCTAATACACGCTCAAGCGGCTCAAGCGACACAGGCTGTAAAAGCTTTGTCTCAATATGGCGCTGAATGACCGTACGATGGTAGCCAATGCTCCCCTCAAAAGGAAGGCCTTGCTCAGAATCAATCCACCCTGCAGCCGCGGCCATTTTTTGTTCAGGCAAGCTATCCCCTACCGCCCCTTGCAAAGGCAAAGCCAGCTGCGCATCCGCTGATTCGCCGCCTAAGCCAAACAAAGAGCTGAGCATCCGATCCTCATTCATTCGCCAGTATAGGCCGTCGTATTCCCCTTCGGGCAATAGGCCCGTATGCGGATTACGGAAGCTATTATCCCAACCAAAGGCCGTCCGCTCCGTCGTAACGGAGGCGGAATAATAAAGCACAGTCTTCTGGTACATGTACATCCCAAGCAGGAGAAACAACAAAATAACAGTGAGCAGCAGTGGGAACACAAGCGTTGATTCCAGCGTAAAGCTCCCCTGCTCCCCCAGCAGCCACTTGCGACCAAGCAGCTTAAGAGAAAATTTTGTCTGCTTGGTCATCGGCCTTGCCCATTAAACGCTCAATGAGTTCTATAATCCAATCCTTGAACAGCAATGCAATAATAATGACGACGGCAATGATTAAAATGATTTCCAGCGTGCCTAAACCGCTCTCCGATTTCCAAAATCTTTTCCATACATTTTTTACTGTTGTCATCGATCCAGCTTCCTCTCTATTTTCAATTGCCCCGTTAAAGCTTAAGACATTAACAGCATTGCGGGAGCAGCGACAAAAACCATCAACACAAGCAAAATGCCAACCAACGGAAAAACAAGCTTGGAGGAGGCCTCCTCGCCGCGCGCACGCGCAACGGCCTTGCGTTTCTCCCAAAGCGTATAAGACAGCTCTCGCAGCGCCAGTACAAAATGCTCCCCGCCCCGGCGATAATTCAGCAGCAGCACCGTCGTAAAAATCGAAACCTCCTGCACCGCACAGCTGCGATTGAATTTCTCTGCCGCCGTACTAAACGACTCGCCATTGTGCAGGGAATATACGACTTTGTTCCATTCTTTATACAGCGGATGCTGCGTAGTATCCTTGCCTTCAAGGCAGCGCCCAATCGCCTGCAAGGCGGTTTCGCCCGCTCCGACCAAAAGCATTAGCTTGCTGATCATTTCCGGCAGCTCCAAAATAATTTCCTGCTTGCGCTGCTTAATCAGCTTCCCTGCTTCCAGCAGCTGGCGCACAGGAAGCAGCAAGCCAAGCAACGCACCCATTGCCAGCAGCAGCGGTTCGCCTGCTGCGCAAGCCAGCCAAGCGCAGCCCATCATCGCGGCATACCCGTAACCAGCAGCGCCGCCAAGCTGCTCTTTCGTCTGCTGCAGCTGCCACCGGATTCCCCGCAAAATAACGAGTTTTGCGTGATAGCTGCTAAGTGAAAGTGCCATGTACTCATACAAGCGGCTTCTTTCCAACAGCTCGCTGAACGGCTCAATGAAAAGCAAATGCTTTAAAGCATCCTGGTTGCGTTTTATTTGGCGGGATGCAGCCGAGATCGTTCGGAGTCGCTTGCCACCGATAATAAATAGCCATGCCACCATGAGCATAATCGGAATTGCTATCATTTGCGTCCGCTCCTATACTCGAATGCTCATTATTGTATGAATAAACCAAAAACATATTAACAATGCACCCAGGCCAATCGTCAGCAGCAGATAGCCCATTCCCCCATATAAAGGCGCCATATAATCAGGAGCCATTAGGTTCAAAAATCCTAGAAATATAAAGGGAATCGCCATCATAATGCGTGCCTCAAAGCGTTTTTGTGCTAGCAGCACCATAATATCCTGCTGGATTTCCAGCTTTTCGCCAATCGTCTGCGACGTTCGCTTCATCACCTCTACCAAATCGCCTCCCGAGCGCTTGCAGGCAGCAAACACATCAACGAATTGAACGATATCTTCTACATGGGAGCGAGCTGCTAAACTTCGCAGTGCCTGCTCCAGCGGCTCCGCATGCTCAAGACGATGCTTGACGATTTGGAACTCCAGCAGCAGCTCCGTTCTTGGGTCAGGATAGAGCAGCTTTAAATCATCCAGCGTAGCAATAAAGGCGTTCTCCACCGATCTTCCTGCCGCAAGACAGGATGTCAGCGAATAGAGCGCCTCCTTGAATTGCAGCTTCAGCCGCTCCTTGCGACGCGCAATTAATAAAGCTTTGTAATAACGGGGCGTGCATAATCCCAATCCGGCAGCGATGAGACAAACCAGAAGGGAATGGTACACCGTATATAAAGCTGCAAAAACAGCTGCATAACCGATGAATGTTGCCAATGCAAACTCGCGATAAGACAGCATATAGCTATCATAATTCGTTAAATATCCAGTCTTGGCTGGCTGCCTGCTGGCATTGCTCCCGTTCCCTTCTTCGCCTTTGCCACCTTCGTGCTCAAGACCGCACCAGGAAAGCGCTCTAGTGAGCAGCGATGGCTTGGCCTTCCCTGTACTCTTGGCTTTCTTGGCTTTCTCGGCTTTCTCGGCTTTCTCCATGATGCTCCTCCTCCAGTGTCAGACCTGCCATATGCAGCTTGTCCTTATGAAGGAGTACATGACCAGTACGCTTTAAAGCTCCTAGCACCTTTCCGTTCTTCTCCCCCTCCTCTTCAAAACGATACAAGGAGCGAATCTCGATTTCCCCGCCAGCTATGCCGGCAATTTCACATATTTCCGTTACACGGCGCGTACGGTCGCGGAACCTTGAGAGATGAATGACAATATCCAGAGCAGAAACAATTTGCTGCCGAATGACCTGAACGGGTAAATCAGCTGCCCCAAGCGCCATCGTCTCCAGCCTTGCCATCATGTCGCGCGCACTGTTGCTATGACCTGTTGACATGCTGCCTGAGTGTCCGGTATTCATCGCTTGCAGCATATCCAGCGTTTCCGCTCCCCTTACCTCTCCAACGATGATTCGATTCGGACGCATTCGCAGCGATGCGCGAATGAGATCGCGAACCGTAATTTCACCTTTTCCCTCGGTGTTTGCATTGCGCGTCTCCAGCGATACCAGATTGGCGACGCTGCGAATTTGCAGCTCAGCAGAATCTTCAATGGTTATAACTCGCTCATTAGCTGGTATGAACTGCGATAAGGCATTCAGAAAAGTTGTCTTGCCGGTCCCCGTCCCGCCGCTAATAAAAATATTGTATTGCGCTGCGGTCAGATGCTGCAGAAAGCTTGCTGCCTCAGCGGTTAAAGCGCCCGCCTCAACGAGCAGCTCCATCGTCATCGGGCGCTCAGGAAATTTACGTATCGTCATCGCTGGTCCGCGCAAGGCTACAGGCGGCAGCACAACATGGACGCGAGAGCCATCCTTGAGACGGGCATCAACAATGGGCGAAGACTCGTTCACGACACGATTGACACCTGCAACGACAGCCTGTATCAAGTCCTCCAGCCTCTCCTTGCTTTCAAAGGCAGCTGGCAGTTGAGTCATCGTTCCGCCCCGTTCAATAAAAATCTCGCCGTGATGGTTAATCATAATTTCAGTAACTGCCGGATCATCCATCAGTGGCTGCAAAATGTCCAAGCCCCGAAAGGAATGAAACAGCCTCCGCACCAACTGGACCTTCTCCGTCGCCGTAAGCGGATATCCGCTGCTGCAATAGTCGAATACCGTCTGCTCCACGTTTCGCGTCAGCTCTTCATCCGTTACAGCACCGCTGAAATCAAGCTGTGATCTAATCTGATCTCTTAATACAAGCACCATCTCATCGGTTAGCAATCCGAATACCTCCCTCACTCACCAATTGCTGGAACAACCGCTCCACGGCTGCCTTATACAATGGCGATGCAGCAACTGCCGCCGGCGATGGACTCCCTTCAGCAGCTTCAGGCAGCGCTGCGGCAATCGAACGGCTTCCATTTCGCAGCTTAATCGTAAACATATCTGGAGGCCTCCCCTCTGCTTCATCACCTCCGGCTGGCGCAATACGGCGGTTAACAACAAGTCGGATGCGGCGGCTAAGCGACTGAAAATCTTCTTTCCACCTGCGTTCTGCGTAGCCAAACGCCAGCTCTGTCTTCCGCTGAATGGATGGGTCATCGGTAACCAGCCACAAAACCAAGCTGCTCTGCCCGCAAATCTCCAGCTCGATCTCCCCAATCCCATCCTGCAAATCGATTAAAATGAGATCATATTGCCTTGAAGCACGCAGCAGTTCCACCATCGCCGCTGCATCCGCCGGCAACAGGCTGTAACGATCCTCCTCATTGTCGCAGGGCAAAATAAAATCGGCTTTCAGCGCCGGGTGGCGCTTGCGATGCTGCGAAAGCCACGCTCCTGCCTTATCTGGCTCAGCCTTCAGATGATAGAGAAGCTGTGACATCCCTTCTCCCTCGGGCAGCACGCGCTGGTCTTCCGCTCCCAGCCAAACTTCAAGGGCGCTCCAGCGCTCCAGCGTCAAATAAAAGACGCGGCAGCCATGCTTGGCAGCTGTATTCGCCAGCTTGAGCGCAAGTGCTGTCTTGCCAACTCCGCCAGATGCCGAGCCGATAGCAATAACTGACGCTCCACCCTCACTGCTTGCATTATCTGCGCTCGACCGGACTGCGCCATGCAGAGCCGCCAAGCTCTGCAATAGCTCCGGGAGCGGCTGATATTGCAGCAGCTCAGCATCATACTGAGCATATTGCCCCTTGGCAGCTACGAATGCCGCCACGGGCACACCAGCGGGCAGGTGTGGAGATGCAGCAGCCAGTATCGCAGGCTGGGCCGCGATTAAATCAACGGCATAACCTCCCTTGAGAAACTGGATGAGAGAGGCCGGGTTCGTAAAAGCCGTGAGCTGCCACTGCTCGCCGAACGGGCTATCCCTCACATATTCCGCGAGCCTTCTTGCATACTCCAGCTCGCTTACCGCAACAGCTAATTGATAACGCACCATTAAATCCTCCTTCTACAGCAAAGCTTCAACCCGCAATCTGAGTTCAGACAACGCAAAAAAGCACCGTAAAGGCGCAGTTTACCTGCGGTCCTTTACGGTGCTTCCGTAGTCGTCCAATTTAAGATTGAGAAAAATTTATCACGTTTAAGTATGCACTGTCAACTGATTTTTTCTGAAAATCCCCAGCAAGGCGCTAGCCATCCTTTGATCGTATATTTCCTCTCATCGAGAGTAAAGAACAAGGACATAAGCGCATAACTTAAACAATCAAACCTATAAAATTCACCTTGTAATACAAATATAATATCAGATTCGGGCAATCACCTAGGACGTTAACGCCGCAAAATTCTTATTATAAACAAAGGAGGCGAATAAACCTGTGACAACGAATAAAACACCTAATTTGAGTTTATCGGATTGCGTTGGTACAGATGGCGTTGCGCGTACAGAGATGAATGTGAACTTTGAATCGATTGATGCAGAATTTGCCCAACGCGGCACGAATCTCCTTTGGAAAGACGCTGACCCTACAGGAGCAACGGATAGCTCAGCCGCTCTGCTCAGCGCTATTGTAGAAGATTCCGATACCATCATCGTCCCAAAAGGAATATATGCGCTTCACTCCA
The DNA here is from genome assembly GCF_000971975.1 of Paenibacillus algorifonticola. Lineage (GTDB taxonomy): Bacteria > Bacillota > Bacilli > Paenibacillales > Paenibacillaceae > Pristimantibacillus > Pristimantibacillus algorifonticola. Next base: position 18,262 of record NZ_LAQO01000025.1, read on the forward strand.
GCGTGTCGATACCCGCCACTAAAAGGCTTGTTTTCGATCAAAATGCCCGCTTTCGTCCTAAAAAAAATATAACACTTACGGTAAATGGCCCTGTCGATGCGGACGCTTTCGATTGGATTTTCGATTTGACATTGGGTGGAAAAATCGCTGGCTATATAAAAATTGACACGATTTATCCCCAGTGGTTTGGCGCGAAAGCCGATAACATGACCAATGACTATTTGGCCATTCAAAATGCCGAGGATATAGCAAGCACGAGCACGGCTACCGTCGTTTTCGCTGGGGAGTTCGCCATCAGCGCCTCCATTATCAAAAAATCAAACTCCCACTGGTTCGGCTATAAGGCTAAGCTTCGGAGAATAGACAATGCCGATCCCAGTGGCATGGGCTTTACTCTTGTCTACGCTCCAGAGAATACGAGAACCTGGTCCATTAGAGGCATGGAATTTGAAGCCATCGACCATGGCACCAGGCTCCTTAAAAATATTAAAACAGGCTTCTCTCCTTCCAAAAACAACTCCTGCATTGATGCTTATCACTCTCATGATTGGTATATCAAAGACTGCGTATTTAGAAAATTTTCCCAGGGCATTATTTATCGCGGCTGCAGCAATTTTGTCATTAAAGATAATTCCTTTTATTCCGATACTGGAAAAACAATCGCTTCCATGCTTGACGGGACGTACCAGCCTTTTGGAACGTATGCCTACACGGGTGCCATTGTTTTCGGACATTTAGGAGCTTCGCCTGAACCCCGCAAAGCCAGCAATTTCATGATTTCGGACAATTACATGGAGGTCATGGGACTCGATCTCGGTATTGACGCGCTTGCACAAACGTACGATGAGAATCCATGCATCATTTCACGCAATATTATTTTGGGGGCGCAATGCTCCATACAGGTGTATAGGGGGAGCTATGCCGATCCGCTGACGGCGGAAACGTATAGAGGAAATATTCAAATTGACTTGAATCGCCTCTATGCTTCATGGGAGCAAGCCATTTATATTCGAGGTACGAACAGCATCGTCGTATCCAACAATTATATTGAATATGCAGCGCAAAAGCCGGGAGGCAACGCAGATGGAGCAGGTTCTTCCGTCGGAGCAATCGTAACGAGGGTGAACCCTTTCAAAACAGAGCCGCATTCGCCACTGCCCTCGGATCAGGTTGGCATTGATATTTTCAACAATCGCATTGTGAATCCTGGAAGAAACAATCATACGATTGACGGAGCCATTCATATCAAAATCCCGAACTGCCGTGTCGTCAACAATGATATTATTCGGGAAAAAGTAAAGTTTCCAAATCTTGCGCCTGGCCCCGCGATTATCGTCGATAATAGTGAGTCCCTGCTGAATGCTGATATTCGCGGCAACCGGATTGATTATTTTCAAACGGGGATTTTGTGGGCGGGCAGCCCAAAAGAGCATACCGAGGTAGAGAAATCCTCCATTGAAGGGAATATCATTAAAAATTGTGCCGGTGAAGCCATTACACTGGATACATTTCGGGTAAGCGGCACCTTGATTCGTTCCAATCGGATGCATAATTGTACGCTTGGCCTATCCGTGCGCAACTCCCCCTATACGACGGTTGAAGACAATCATTTTAACCGCTGCACCAAAGGCATCGAGCTTCGTCCCGGCAACCTCGCCAGCGACTATATTCCGCTCAAAAGCGGAAAAACGTATACGGGCGTAGACACAGGCCTTGCTGGAGGCGGTACGATTATTGTACGAAACAACGATTTTGTCGATGTCGACACGCCTCATCTAACAACCGGCACGACGGGAAATGATTTTTATTTTCATGGTCGCTGCGCGTTATGGGAAGGGGATCGTATCAATAGCAGGCCGCTCTTTCCGAATCAGTTTGCCGCAGCTGTTCCTTCCGCCACCTATACAGCCCGAATATGGCATAAGCATGACCGTATTCAAAGCACCACGCTTGCCAGTGGACAGGTGTATGAAAAAATTTGCATTCAGCCTGGCATGTATGGCAAAGCTCCAACTAAGCCGCTGACCTGCACGGTGACTAATGGCTCAGCGATTGCGACAAACGTAACTAGCGTTGCCAATATAGGCCGGGGGCAATATTTACTCGTAGGCGACAGCGTCAAATATGTGCTTGCCGTCGATTACAATACCAATCGAATTACATTTGACAGTGTATTTACCGCTTCCGCATCCTCTGTCGCCATTGCACTTAGTCCACCACAGTTTGTCAATCTGATCGTATGCCCTTAACTGAACAAGCAAAAATAAGCGCTATATAAGCTCTCTTCATGTCGTCAGCCAGCCCAACAGGCTAAGAAGACGGTTTAAGATGCTTATATAGCGCTTGTCGTTTTTTGCAGTTTGGGATCCTCCTATCAGTTACCCAAAATCCGGCTATTCAATGTACTCGATTAAACATAATGCTGAGGGATTAGCATGTGTCACACTGCTTCCGGCAATAAGACTGATTTTGCATTTATCTGCTGTATCACAAATGAAAAATAGAGACTGACTAACATCAAAGCCATCTTTATGACTAGATACGTCAGCAACAGCTAATACGGTGGAGCTTTCTCCTGCAGTTTTAAGTGTAAATGTTGCAGGATTCGTTTCCGTCACAGCGTTTGCAGGGGAATATAGTTTCACTTCCGTAATAATAGAATTCATCGGTAAAACAACTTGAAAATTAGTACTACCTGAAATTGGAAACCTACCATTCGCTCCTTTTAGTGAAACTATTTTTTTCTGTACCATTCCAACGTTTGCTTTCATAAAACCCAATGTGCTTTCCCATACAATAGATTGGTTATCATCAAGGCCACGGCAATTTCTAAAAATGATTTGAGGTTGTCCTCCTAAATTTCCAAGCGAATTTGTACTCACATAAGATATAAAATCTTGTGCTTTATTGTGCTTAGCAATTTGACAATTTTCATAAATAATATTGTGGGGCTGCGACCACGAATTTCCGGTATAACTATATTGATGGATACCCATTAGCGTACATGCATCAAATTTAACAATAGGCATTTTCGTATTTACAGACTTAAAAATTGCCGTAATCCACAATTGGCTTCCTGAATTATATTGCTGAGCATCGCAGTCACAGCTTATAAATGAAACTGTGCCAGATGCCCACTCGCATTCTATTATTTTTGAAAGCCCATACTTCGTCTCGATTCTGGCTCCAATGCATAAAAAACGCTGCACACCGCTAGAATGTGATGTTCCAAGCAGTTTGAAAAAGGTAGAATGAACACCGCTGTCAGCCGTGTTTATAAAACTGCCTCCCCAAATATTAATGTTACCGCCCTGGGCAAAATACAAGAATTCTCCGTAAGAAAACTCAACTTGGCAGGAATAAAAATTATAGTTTAAAAATTGGTCACTCGTACCTGTAATATCTGAAAACACCGTCTTGTTCCATTTCCCGTAAAAGCCACAATGAAACCATGTAAATTCACTGTTTGTATTAAGCCCTTTAAGCTCCCACCCATAATTAAAATGAATAAAGTCACATTTGTCATACGTATAATTTTGTGCCCCACCAGTTGAATAAGAATACATAAAATTTGTCTGCTTATCGACATCGCCTATAAATGTAATGCCTTCAAAATGGAGATGAAGCCACTTGTCATCATTATAAAATAAATAGCCGTTTGTACCTGATTCCGGCTTGAATAAGATTTTCGTAATTCCCCGCCCAGCCCCGCGAAAGGATAAACCACGGGCACGAGCTGCTGTTGTGCTTAAAATTTTCGGATTAGCGCTTGTGATTAAATAGGTTCCGGCAGGCAAATCAACAACTGTATTACATTATTACGAATTTCTGTTATATCCAAAAGATCATTGCCTGCACTGACTGTCATTTTCAGGTTGTCTGTTTCAAAGGATGACATGCTATATTTCCTCCTATTTTCACAATCTAACTAGCCCATTGGCCCGCCCGCCTGATACTCCAGCAGCTTGCTGAACGTCCCCTTGGACTCGCGATACAGCTGATTATAGCCGCCTTGCTGAATGATTCTGCCCTCTTCCAAAACGATAACCTGATCGGCGCCACGAATTGTAGACAAGCGGTGGGCAATGACAATAATCGTTAGTTTGCCCTTCAGCTGCTCAAGCGCCTGCTGAATTTTCAGCTCATTTTCGCTATCGAGCGAGCTGGTCGCCTCATCCAGTACAAGAATCGACGGCTGCCTGAGCATCGCCCGCGCCAATACGATGCGCTGCCGCTCACCGCCGGACAGCCTTACCCCACGATCGCCCACAATCGTGTCCAGTCCCTGCGGCAGCGCGCGAACGAAGGCATCAGACGCCGAAAAAGCGAGCGCCTCCCACAATTGCTCCTCCGTCGCTCCCGGCAATACGAGCTTTAAATTTTCACGAATGCTGGCATTAAAAAGAAATGGGTCCTGTGAGACATAACTCACCGCGCTGCGGTAAGCAAAGCGATTGCTATCGTCCAGCGGGGCACCATCGAGCAGCACCGCCCCGTGCTGGGGAACGATCAATCCGATCAACGTATCGATTAGCGTGCTTTTCCCCGCCCCAGACTTGCCGACAATTGCCGTCATGCTGTTCGCTGGGATACGCAAATTAATATGCTTCAGCGCATACGTCTCATCCTGCTCCCGGTAGCGATAATACACATCTTGGCAGACCAGCTCATGCACAAGCTTCAGCTGAGCAGGCTCTGCCTGCTCTGTTCGTTCAGCAGGCTTATTCAGCTGCATTTCCTCAGCAACGCCACATTCCTTCATCAAGTCATTCAAGCTCTTGAATGCCGGGAGCGTCAGCACGATTTGCTCCATAGAGGTTTGAATGAGCGTCAGCTTCGGCCACAGCCTTGTAAAAATCAGCACAATTAATGTTAGCTGCGCTACCCCAACCTGCAGAACCTGCACCGATAAAAATACGCAGCCCGCAATCATCAACGCTGAGATACTTTTAAATATGAGCTGGCTATTGGATTGCAGCTTCACAAACTGCACATTATTGTGCTCCATTTGCTGCGTCAGCTTGCTGAACCAGGACAGATGGCTTTCCTCCAGCCGATTGCTTTTGATCTCCTTAATGCCATTGAAATGATCGGTTATGCCCGCCACATAGCTCTGTGACAGCTCTGTCAACCGAGTACCAAGCGACCTTGCTCCTCGCGTGTATTTACGTGAGAACAAGCTGAGGAGGCCACCGCAAACTAAAATAAGCAACGTTAGCTGATACGACAGGTAGAACGCCAGCCCAATTTGTACAAGTGTAAAAATTCCCGTCGTAACTAAACGAAGCGAGAGCTGCATGCCCTGATTAACCCGGGAAAGCTCTGAGGAAAGAATATGATTGAAGTCCGACTTGCGCTTGCCGAGAAAAAAAGCCCAATTCGATTGCAGCAGCGCCTGATAAATATCCATCCGCAATTTCGTTACAAAGCTTTGAAGCAAGGCAAAGCCCTGATTCGTCTGCTGTCTTTGCAGCAGGCCCTGCCCGACATTAATGCCAATGAAGATGGCCAGTACAGCTGCAAGCAGCAGCTCCTGCGGCAGCTCGCCAAGCCAGTCGCTGACTTGCGGCACGACCGGCAAGCTTGCGCTTTGCACATCAAATAAACCGATAATGCCCAGCAGCGGTATTAAGACGAGCAGCCCTACGCCCTCAAGCGAGCTGACGATCATAATACCCAGCATGTTCAGGTACAGCTTCTTCCCTGCAAACTGATGCAGCTTTTTCATATATAGCAATATCGGTTTCATATACTCACCCTTTTGCGAGGCTGCTTGAGCCTTCGATAAAAATACAGAAACGGCCGCAGCGGAAAATAAAGAAAATGCAGCCTTTTAGGCAAAGGCAAAGTCTGCGCATCCCAGGCGCTTGGATAAAGCTTGCCGATGAAATGGGTCAGCTTCTCCCGGCTTGTCAGCAGCATGAATGTATAACGCTTATAAAGCAGCGCCATCTTTTTCTGCTCCGGAATCGGGCTAATCGTAACGGTCTCCTGAATAAATGGAAAAATGCAGCGGACAAGCCTATGCGCGAGCGGGCTGGCGGTCAACGGCAGCAGCGCCCGGGGAGGCTTGACCCCGAACAGCTCCCGCGCCAAAACAAGCGCCTGCCCTATGGCCGCCGCCCCTCCGCTCCTTCGCGTTTCCTCCACCAGCGATTCGCCGCCGTCCTCGCAGGCAGAAGCAAGCTGGGCAATATCATGCAGCCAGCGCAGTCGGAACCAGCCATGCCTTGCGCCATGGGAGACCAGATAATGAAAAAGATGCTCCGGCCCCAAATAGGGAATCGGGCTTCCCGTCTGCTCATAGATTCTGCGCTGCGCCCACAGCTGCTCGAAGGATGTTTCTTTTACCGCATCGGGGCTAAGGCGCCAATGCAGCTCAATTTGCGTTCGATTGACCGTATGCTCGAAGCAGCTATGATGCGTTTTCCACTTTAAATCATTAAACAAGCGCGGCGCTGGATCTCGATCGTAATAACCAAGCTCTTCAAGCACTGCCTCGGCCCGGTCAACATCCTCTATTGGTACTAAAATATCCAGGTCCTTGCTCGTGCGCTGGGAAATATCGCCGTAAAGCTCATGTGCAATAACTGGCCCTTTCAATTGCAAGGAGCGTATGCCGCGCTCTGCCAAAGCCGTTACAACCCGCTGCATCTCGGCGCTGAGCCTCAGCATCATCAGCGTATTGGCGTAATAATCCTGCTGGAGCGTCAGCAGCACCGACTTCGGCAGCACCGGCTTCGCAAGCTGCTTCAGCTTCAAATAGAGGCTTGGATATACGCGGTGATGGCGCGCCAATTCGATAAGCTTCTCCCCGCTCAGCCTGCTCCCCGCCCAGCGGCGACCAATGACTGCCGGATCGGCATCCGGCTTCAAGCAATCGAGAATAAATTGCAATTCGAGCGGAAGGTTGGCCACTTCCCATTCATACGTTTTATCCATAGCGATGCTCCTTCTTCCGCTTAATCTGATTACCGAACAAGCCAACGACGGTGAAACGTCCCATTTCCTCCACGCCCGTTATGTAGTAGGGGCCGCTGCGAAGCCAGGCATGGGCGATCATTTTGCCTGATGCGTCCTTGGCTGTGCCCAAATAGAGCGTGCTCGCTATTTTTCTGCGTTTCAGCAGCTTCATCGCGGCGATCCCTTTAACGAGACATTCGCTTTCCCACCAAGTATAGCGGCTCATCTGCCGTATCGCTTTCGCCACCTCACCGAGCATCTGCTCATGCTCCGCAACCCGCTCATAGGGCGTCTCCTTCATCGGAACACCTAGAGTGGGCGCGACTTTAGCGAAAGGAATCAGTTTGAGAAGGCGCGCCCAGGCGAGCAGCATATAGGCTTCGAACAGAAGAAGCTTGCTGCGAAGCGGCAGCGTGATGAAATGGCTCCATTTTTTAAGCAAAACGATCGAACCGCCCTTTCCTTGAACTATTCGCTAACCTGCCGTATCCCCTGCTCCGCCATCCCGTACTCCTGCATTTGAGACAGGCTCGAGAAGCCCTTCCGCATACAGGTCCTGTAAAAAGTCTGCCACCTGCTGGTCGCATGCCGCTGGCTCCACTTCATACTCTTTGAGCAACTGGGTCACAATGTCCCGGCGTGTCACGGGTGACGCCGTCCGCTCCCAAATGATGCCTCCCAGCTTGCCCATGTTGTAATATTTGCCTGAAGACAAGCTTAACAGCACTTTATCACCATCCATATCAGTAGCCAAATGACCTTCTGTCCGCTGAATAATCTGTTCAGGCTGCAGAAGCGGTCTAGCATGTTTAGACATTTGCCTCACGTCCTTTCTGAGTAGCTGCTAGTATTAGATCAACCATTTCATAAGCGGAAAATGCTCCTTCTGCAGGACGCTGCAATTGATAAGCCTGTACGCTTGCGGCAAGTCGAACAGTAGCTGAAAAATGCCAATTTTGAAGCTTTAAAGGCGCAATTAGAAAATGGCGGAAGGTGTGGTTCTGCAATACAGGCAGCTTCGCTAGCGAATGCAGCTGTGATAGCGATACCGCATTTGCTTCTGTGCGCGAAAGCTCAAATATGGCGGCGAGTGGAAGTGGAGAGGATAGGAAGCTGGCAGATAACGGAACAGCGAATTTGGATACGGAATAGGCAAGCGGCTTGTAAAGCTGACTCGTTCTTCCGAGCTGCTCGACGCTTTGCTGCCACAGCTTTTGCTGCGGATAGGAGGGCATGACAATAGATGCATCATTCGCGCCAGCCTCCGGTTCCTTTAAGGCAATTACATCATCACTAAGCAAGGGATAGCCGCGGTCTATAAAGGCTGCGGCCAGCGTCGACTTGCCTGCCCCAGAGTCTCCTACGAAGGCATAGGCCTTGCCGTCTATCGCTATAGCACTCCCATGCAGCGGCAGCTGTTTTCTCTGCAGGAGCAGCGCCCCTATGCATGTTCCAAGCAGGTAAAGCCGGAGCCGGCCCTCATCCATGCTTTCGCATGGCGCCACAATAATCCATTTGCCCTCTTGAATACAGAAGCTTGCGACCTCGTGAATATAAAAAAACAATTTCGCGCCGTGAACAGCATAATGATCCTGCGTTTGATCCAAAATCGGCCATGTAAATTCTGGCTTAGCCAGCTCTATTTCAACATCTGCAAGCGCTTCCGAATTTGCCGCCGCAAGCAGCTCAGGAAGCTCGATTTCACTCCTGATGCGGAGGCCGAAAGCGTCGTAGATTGCTCTTTTCTCCGTTAATATCATCGCGTTCACCCTTATATGAATAAAATCGCGTTGCTTCAAGCCATCAATCGAAAATAACAAAATCAACAAAGTCCTTGTACAATAATGCTTTGCTGTATAAGGACCTTGTTGATCACTTTTACTGCATAAGTATAATGGATTTATTTCTAGGAAAAGGAAGTGCCTGGATCGATAGGGAACGGAGTTGGGTCATCAGTGACGTCAAAGTCCCCCGCTTTTACAAAATCAATGTAACGTGTACCTACGCCAGCCATCGTCTCGCTCACTTGCAGCGTTTCGAGAACCGGAGCTTGCCATTGTTGTTTTTCCATGCTTATTCACCTCCTTTCAAATGAAACTGCTGCACAAATCGGCAGGCCACCAAGCAATGCAATAAATAACGGCTGTTTAAATCAACCGCGTATTCCGGCTTTGGTACTAAGCCGACCTGCTCCAGCGAAGCCCTCATCTGCTCTACATTGAAAAACTGCGCAAGATACGGATCCTTGCAATAGTTCCGCAGTTCCTCTACAAATGCAGACCAAACCGGCGTCATTCGGTGAACCCAATCCGCTGCCTGAATGCCGCGCACACGCTGGTTTAACCGTATTTGATCGGGCAAATAATTTGCCGTTGAGTCGCGGATTAAAGCACGGTCGTAGCCATCATGAACGTACTGCTCAATCGGAACAGACAAGCAAAACTTCACAACCCGCGGATCGCTGGTCGGGTCTCGTTCCCACAGCGCATAGCTCAGCGATAGCTTGGTGCGCTGCGTACCGCTCATATTGGTCATCGCCATATCCTGAAAGGGCCCCGGCTGCGCTTTAATCGCATCTTTTTCAAAAACGCTGCCAGCCCCTGCCTGCCGCTCCTTCAATCTGGCAAAGACGTTCATCCGCTTGGCAAAAGCCGGATTGATCATGAGCGGCATCTCCTGCTGACCATGATCCTGGTCCCGAGGAAACAGCTTCGGATAGGCGTTTTTCCCAACATAATACATAAGCCGTTTTCGCCCTACTGCCTTGCGCTTGCCAAACATCGTCACTTCCCGGTACAGCCGCAGCCATTGCAGCCGCTTGAGGAGCAACGAATAATAATCGATGGCAGGCCCCCACGAGATCGAATGGTTTCCCATTGCTCCCGTAAGCAGAATGCCCATTCCCTGCTGCTGCGACTGCTCGTAAACCCCTTTAATCCAAAATGAATTTTCTGCAAATTTAAAGGGGATCTCCAGCATTTCCAGCCATTCATCCGCTTCCGACAGCGGGCTGCGGCCCTGCAAATCCAAATATTGATCGGCAATATTGCCGACAAACTCTACAGTTTTCTTTATAAAGGGACGTTCATCCGCCATATGCCGCCTGGACGTCCAATCCTGAAAATTTGGCTCTGGCACATAACTGAAGGTATGCAGCTGCTTTTGCTGCGCCTGCAGCGATTTTGCCGCGAAGCTGACGACCGAGCCGGAATCAAGCCCGCCGCTAAGCGTTGCCCCTACCTTCCGAAACGTCCTCATCCGTACATTGACCGCTTCCTGAAAAACCTCCTGGAAAGCTTCCGTATACTCCTCGCGCCTCTTTAGCCGCAGTTGCTCTGGAGGCTCGACCTTGCTGTGCTGCCAAAAATCGAGCTGTCCGTCCTTTATGCGAAAAGCATGCCCCGGCGGCACCTGACGAATATGCTCATAGGGCGTTGCGAACAGGTCGCTCGACTCATGAACAATAGCAATCGCCAAATAATCGGCGAGCCAGCTTTCATTCAGTTTTTTCTCCACATGATGCGCGGCAAGCAAGGGGGCAATGGTTGTGCAAAAGGAGCTTTGCTGAGCATCAGAGTGGACATACAGCGTACGGCTGCCGAACAGATCGGTCGCACCGAACAGCTCGGATTTGCGCTGATCCCAAATGATGAAAGCATAGTCACCTATTAAAAAACGCGGCGCTTCCTCTCCCCATTTGGCATAGGCCAGCATAATCAGCTCGCTATCCGGCATGCTGGCTCGCCGCTCGCGATCGATGAGCAGCTGCTCCCACAGAAATGGACGATTATCGATCATGGCGTCAGCCGTAATCGTTAGTCCCAGCTCAGCTGCGTAAAAGGGCTGCGGCTGTCCGACCGATTCTGGCGTAATCCATTGGGCATGGCAGCCTAGGAAAACGCATCCGTCATGCCAAGTATCGACGGCATCCGCTGGATATTTTTGCAAGGCTTGCATCAGGCGCAACCCCGCTTCTATAGAAACGGGAGCTTTGGAATCCTTCTGATAAATAGCGGCGATTGCGCTCATGCGGTACCCCTTTCCTTTTTGATACTAACTGTATTTATTATAGCATATAAAGATACATTTTGTATCATTTTTTTCAAAAGAATTATTCATTTTTTTCCTATGCTGCACGATTTTTCACAACGACAATAATGGTTTTTGTTCTTTTACTCCATGGTTCATATTAGGACGTCCCACCGAATAATAAATGAGCTGTGTATTGGCTAGTTCATGCTCACTATAAATGTTGCGCCCATCAATGAGATTAGGCGTTCTCAGCCAGGATTGGATACTAAGCGGTTTAATATCGCGGAATTCCTTCCATTCGGTCAAAATGCACAGCGCATCCGCCTGAATCGCCGCTTCCTCCGCGTCTGCACAGTATACAACGCCCGATTCGCCAAATTGCTGGCGAAAATTAGCTGTCGCTATCGGATCGTAGGCTTTGACATTTGCGCCTCGCTTTACTAATGCATCAATAATTTCAAAGGCTGGTGCATCGCGTACATCATCCGTTTCCGGCTTGAAGGCCAGCCCCCAAATCGCAACGGTCCGGCCCGCCAAATCCCCAAGCGAAGCTTCCAGCTTGCGAATGACGTTAAAGCGCTGGTCGCGATTCACATCTACGACCGATTTAAGCAGCTTGAAATCATAATCCATTTGTCCAGCAATTTGAATAAGTGCCTGCGTATCCTTCGGGAAGCAGGAGCCCCCATAACCTATTCCCGCTTTCAAGAAAGATGAACCGATTCGGTGATCGTAGCCCATTCCTTCCGCTACTTCGGTGACATCGGCGCCTACCTTTTCGCAAATGTTGGCTATTTCATTAATGAAGGAAATTTTGGCTGCAAGGAAAGCGTTGGATGCATATTTAATCATTTCGGCGCTGCGAATATCGGTGCTCATGATGTGCTCGGTGAGCGGCCTATGCAGCTCCGTTAAATACTTGCGAGCCGTCTCCCCTGATGTGCCAATAACAATGCGGTCGGGGTGAAGCGTATCTTGAACCGCCGTGCCTTCCCGGAGAAATTCTGGTACGGAAGCGACCTCGAACGGAAAAGCCGTCTGGCTGGCTATAATCGTTTGAATGTGCTCATTGGTGCCGACTGGCACCGTGCTTTTCGTAGCAATAATTTTAAAGCCATTCATTGCCAATCCGATTTCGCGGGCAGCCTGCTCAATATAGCTCAAATTCGCTTTGCCGCTTGGGAGCGATGGCGTCCCTACCGCAATAATAATAATGTCGGATTGCCTCACCGCTTCTGGCAAATCCGTTGTAAATTGCAAGCGCCCCTCCGATTTATTGCTCGCTATAAGCTCTTTCAAGCCCGGCTCATAAATCGGCACCTCCCCTTTATTCAGCAAGGCAACCTTCTCCTTCAGGTGGTCAACGCAGATGACATCGTTGCCCAGCTCCGAGAAGCATACGCCAGATACCAACCCCACATAACCCGTTCCAATTACAGCCAGCTTCATGCTGCCCACTCCTCTCCACATGCAGCCCAGACGCCTGATCGCAGGCTGCTGCTTTATATACTTTTACATTTACACTTTGCCGCTAACATCCCTGTACAAAGCCTTTATCATTAACGCTAAATGCTAAACTGAAGTACGAATGGCGTTCGTTTCATTAGCCACATGCTCAATCCATTGGACAATCTGGTATTTACGCCGCTCATTCATGGCGATAGAAACGCCCCGACTCCATCCTTCCATCGCAAGCTGCGGGAAGCTTTGCTGTACGTTCAGCTCTCTTAGAGCCTGCCAAGTTACCAGCATATGCGGATGCTTGCCCTGCAATGCTTGAATCGTATTCCGATCCTCCGTCATGGATGTCCTGACCAGCACAATCAAAGGTTTGCCGAGCGTGACTGCCTCCCCAACTACACCCCAGCCCGGCTTCGAAATGATGAGATCCGCCGCCGCCGCATAATTTTGCGATTCGGTGTAGCCTTGAGGAATTCGGACAATATTCGGCCCGTAAATCTGCATATTTTCCGATACGATAAATACACAGGAGTGATCCTTCCACAGCGAAAGCGAGTCTAGCGCTTCTGTCTCTATTCCCATGCCTAGAGCAAAATAAACGATCGTTTTGCTGCCGTCCGGATTCAACTCCCGCACGATCCGCTGCACCTCAGCAGCTTGCGGCGTTCGGCAATAAAAGCCTGTCTCCGGCCCGCTTCCCGTTGTCCATTTCCGTTCCCCTAAATCCGATCCAGCCAGCGGAATGAAATAATCCAGTTGTTCGTACGCCTGATGCAGCGGAGCCAACTGCTCCTGCTGCAGAAAAGCCCCATAGGCGGTATGCCAGGTGAAGTTGGATATGCCCACCGATTTCACTCCCGCGATCGCGGCTGCAGCAATCGGAATCGGAGAAATATCCGAAATGACCATATCCAGCTGCTCACTCATGATAAAATCAGCTTCCCGCCTTACTTCAGCTGAAAATGCCGCCATATATTGCTCGTAACCAAGCCTAAACCTTTCCTGATCAAGCTCTACCGAGCCTGATCCTCCGCCGAGCACATAGCCAAGATCCGATGAACAGCCGCGGAACTCTATCCGTTCCGGGCTATATTCAGCGCTGTATTCCGCTAATGAAGCCTGAATAAAGGGAAGCGTTTTGCCCGAGCAGATCATAAGCCGATAACGCCGCGGCGAATAAAGCAGCAGCGTTCGAATAAGCGCAATGCTGCGCGTTGCATGGCCATAGCCATAATCTGAAATATAATATCCAATCGTTGTTAAACGGCCGTTCGTGCCACGAGCGCCAAGCATGGTTATACCTTAATGCAATGCTCGGACACTTCGTCCCAGGTATGATAAATTTCCACAACCTGATTGCGCTCCTCGGCCATGCCGCTTTGCACGACAATAATTTCAAGCTCCGTCAATGCACGGATGCTGTGTAGCATCTTCATCGGAATATGCAGCACATTGCCCGCTCCGACGCGCATGAAATTGCCATTTTGAATAAACTCCCCGCTGCCTTTGACGATAGTCCACACTTCCTCGCGCGCCGAATGCAGGCGGTAGCTGAGGTTTTTGCCGAGCTGAATGCCTACGCGCTTAGTGGAAACGCAGCGTCCATCCTCATAGGTGCGATCGTCAAGCACTCTGATCCAGCCCCATTGGCGCTCGATATACATCGGCCCCTGGTCGGAGCTGATAAAATCTTTAATGCGCGGGCTCGCGCTTTTATCCGTCACCAATATGCCGTCGGGGCTTACCGCGACTACAACATTCGACAAGCCGAGAATAGAGACGGGGATGTCGATCTCATTAATGAGATGCGTATTAATGCAATCCTCGCTAATGATGCCTCTGCCTATTTGTTTGTTCTGCATTTCTTCGGTCAGCGTATTCCACGTGCCAAGGTCTTTCCAGCATCCTTCATAAGGCAAAACGACGATGCTTGATGCCTTCTCGACTACCTCGTAATCAAAACTGATTTTCGGAAGCAGCTGGTATTGCTTTGAAAGCTCCTCATATTGAATCGGCAGCCCTCTGCTCGCCAGCAGCTCAATCACATAACCCAGCTTGAAGGCAAACACGCCGCAATTCCAGTAGGCATTGTCTGCAATAAGCCGCTCGGCGATTTCCTCGGTCGGTTTTTCCCGGAAGTGGCTGACCGCAACATATTCGCTGACTGTCATACTTGACATCGCCGTAACCGCCCCTGCTGATGCAGCCTTTTCCGGTATAATATAGCCGTATTTGGATGATGGGTAAGTTGGCTTCACGCCAATGAGCGCAATCTCGGCATCGGAGCGGTTCAGAACCTCCTCCAGCTGCTTTACCGCTTCAAAAAAATGGCTTTCCACATAAGGATCAACGGGCAAAATTGCCACTGCTTCATCTAGTCCTACCCCGGCATGAGAATATAAATAAGTGGCGGCAAGCGATATGGCCGCGAACGTATCCCGCCGATCCGGCTCAATAATGAGCGGAACCTCCGGTGAGATTTGAGTCTGCATCATTTCGATCTGGGCCTGGCTCGTTGCAATATAGCTGGAATCACCCAAGCCATTTTCATTAATTTGCCCCCATACACGCTGCACCATGGAAACCATTTCCCGGTTCTCATTTTCCAGCACCTTCAGAAATTGCTTCGATCTCGCATCATTCGATAACGGCCATAGACGTTTGCCTGAGCCTCCGGACAATAATACCAGCTTCATCATAGATTCCTCCCATTCTTATATTGAAAGCAGCAGCTTGCGGTATTTATTAAGCGATATTTCCTTGCGCAAATGCGCCTCCAAATAATCCCGGCCACTAAGGCCCAGCTCTTCCAGCTCCGCTGCGCCAAGCTCAATCATCGCATTTAGCTTTCGCGCAATTTCCGCATACTGCCCAGGCTCAGCCACGATGCCGCAGCCGCTCTCTTCAATAATCCGGTACGCTTCGCTGCCCTGCTCCAATACACCTAGAACCGGCTTGCCGGCTGCCATGACGCCATAAATTTTGCTTGGAACCGATACGCCCTTGATGCCCTTCTGATTCACGACGAGGTGCACATCTGCCGCATTAAGCGAATACCTAAGCTGCTCCTTCGGCTGAAAAGGTAAAAAGGCTACGTTCGCAAGCCCCTCCCGCTGCACATAATCCTGCATCTGCTTCTTCACAGCGCCTTCGCCGATGAAGGCGAAAATCACATCCGGGTAATCGCGGAACTGGCTCGCAAGCTCCACCAGCTTTTCCAAGTCATAATAAAGACCTAAATTGCCGGAATACATAATAATGAATTTATCCTGCCAATCATGCTCGCGAAGAAACGCTTGAACCTGCGGATGCTCCTTGGACAGCGGAATAATTTCCTCTTCATTCGTCCAGTTGTTAATGACCGTATTGTCCGTTACCCTCCGGCTGGCAAAACGTTTAAGAAGGGTATCCTGCATGTCATAGCCAACCGTAATGATATGATCGGCGTATTTGCAGTTCAGGGTGTCGACCCAGCGCGCCAGCCCGAGCACCGCTTTATTGTTCATATAGCCTGCGGCGGCTGCCTGCTCAGGGTTGAAATCCTGAATGTTGTAAATATGCTTGGAGCGCTTAAGCGTCTTGCCAATGGTTCCGATCAATCCGCCCAAAATCGGCGGCTGCGATATCGTATAAATAAAATGAACCTTTTTCTGCTTCAACAACTGGATATTGGCATGAAAAAAGTAGGATGCGATATAACGCAGCCTACTTAGCTTGTTCCGCTTATCTACCTTAGGCAGACGAATGCGAATAATTTGAATGCCCTCTAATTGGTCATAAACGACCCGCCGTTTGTCACCCGATGCTTCCGCTTCCTTCTCGCCCTGCTCGGACTGTGCCGCGATGACCGTAATGTTGAAATCATCCTGCAAATATAAGCAAAGCTCCGTCAGCAGCTGCCCAGTAGAAGCGAAATCTGGATAAAAATAATTTATTACGAATACGATATTAGGCTTCATGCCATGACCTCTTTCGCGAATCGCTCTCTTAAATATTGCGCCGGATAACCGGCGTGAATTTCATTGGCCGGGATGCTTTTCAGCACCGTGCTTCTTGCTGCCGCAACGGCCATTTCATGCAGGATGACGCCGGGATAAACGAATACATCACTCGCTACCCAAGCACCATCTTTAATAACAATCGGCCGAACCTCCAGCGAAAAAGCTGGATCATTGATTTTATGACTGCCTGTGCATAAATAAGCATTTTGGGAAATGACGCAGTGGCTGCCCACTTCAATTTCATCCAAGCTATAAAACTGGACATGATCACCGATCCAGGAAAAATCGCCAATGCTGACCTTCCAAGGATACGTGAACTTCGCCGTTGATCGAATTAATACGTCTTTGCCGATATTCGCGCCAAACAGACGAAGCAGAAAGCTTCGCCACGCATACATATTGTGCAGGGAGAACCGGAACAGCGTGCCTTGAATGAGCCACCATAACAGAACATAAGCGCCGCTTCTGCCCCTTGAATAGCCAGCCTGCTCATACTGGTCCAAGCGAATGAGATTTTTCATCCGATGTTCAACAACTCCTCATAAACCGCTGTCGTTCGTTTCACATATTGCTCCCGGGTGAAGGATTGCTGGAGCAGCGAATAACCTTCTTCCCCCATCAGCTTGTAATTTTGTTCAAAAATGCTCGTTATCGCCTTTTGAAGCGCAAGCTCATCCTGCGGCGGGACGAGCAGGCCGTTTGCCCCATTCAGCATTTCTGGCACGCCGCCAACATCGGTCGCTACTATCGGCAGCGAAGCCGCCATCGCTTCCAGCAGCACCGTCGGAAAAATATCATAGACCGACGGCAGCACGAACAAATCCGCCTGCTGCAGCAAATCGGCAACATCCCTTCGCATGCCGAGGAAATGGACATTGTCCAGCTTGTATTGCCGAGCCATCGCCAGCAAGCCTTGCTTGTATTCCTGATCCGTATCGAAAGCGACATCGCCTACGATGACAAAATGCAGGTTTTGCTCGGCTTTTTTCCTCTTCATCAAGTGCGCAGCCTTGAGCAAATATTCAATGCCTTTCATCGGCGACAGCCTTGCCACCGTAATGACTATGCGATCGCTGTCGGCCAAATTCAGCTCTTGGCGCAGCGAGCTGCGAGCTGCTTCACTAGGCGTGGGAGACGCGGCCACCTCAATGCCATTATGTATTTTGATCAGCTTCTTTGACGTATGGCCGCCCCACTGAAACATGATTTTGCTGCGTTCGCATAAGACGATAATGCGGTCATTGAACAGATGGTCCAGATAGCCGACAAATTTATAGGCGATCAGCGGCTTTCTTGGCAGCTCATGAACGGTTTGCAGCGTCGGAATACCGAGCATTTTACCGACAATATTGCCGCCAATGACTTCCATTTTATGCGAATGAATCAGCTTAATTTGATATTGCTTGACGATTTTTCGCAGTGCCCGCATGGATTTGACCAATTTAACCGTATTGCGAAAATAATAAAGCGCATCGGTCGGCTTGCCGAAGACGGCAAGGGCTGCGAACAGTACCGTTGCTCCGCTCGCCTCATATTTTTCTACATAAGGGCTCCATTCCGGCAGCACCACATAAGGCTTGTATTTCGCCTGATCCAGACCTTGAACCAGCTGCAGCAGCACCGTATCCACACCGCCAACATGGCTTGCATACGGCTGAATATAAAGAATATTTTCCACTTGCTATCCCTCCGTTGACAAAGCCCGGTTTACGGCTGATGATACCGCTCTGGCATAATAATTCGGGTGCATTTTGCGCCACAGCCCAAACTTCAGCTTCCAGCTCGACTGAATATACCGTTTGTTCGCAAACACCCAGTCCATCGATTCCTTTAAGTTTTGTGGATCAAGCGGATCAATAATGAGACCATTTTGCCTATCGACGATAATGTCCTTCGTTGCTCCCGCGTATTTGGACGCCAGCACAAACGTATTCGTGCTTAACGCCTCGTTGACGACAAGCCCCCACACCTCGATTAGGGAAGGAAAAATCAGGCAATCTGCTTCTATCAAATACCCAATCAGTTCATCCTTCTGCTTATAGCCTTCGAAGCTGATCTGCTCCGCCAGCCCATACTGCTCCACACGTGCCTTAAGCTTCTGCTCATCCGGGCCCGAGCCGACAATGGTCAGCTGCCAGGCCGCATCGCTATGCGTTTGCTGGATGGCGTCAATAATTTGCGCGAGCCCTTTGCGTTCAATCAACTGTCCGATGAAAAGCAGCTTGATCGGCCCCTCATCGCTGCGCAGCTTGCTCTGCTTATGCTCGGTATATTTTTTATGGAAAAATCGAATGTCCACCGTATTGTAGCCAATAACGATTTTATCCTTGCTGACGCCATAATACTCCAGGCATTCCGCTGACTGTGTACCGTATGTAATAAAGGAATCCGTTAGCTTGAAAAACACTCTGCGCACCGTGTTCACCAGTTTATTCTGTACCCGGCTGCTTTCCAGCGTGCTGCCCCACCAGACGATGAATTTCTTCCGGAACAGCTTGCTGTAAAACAACGCAGACCAATAGCCAGGCGAATCGTAGCCGGAGGTGATGACGACATCGGGATTATGCTTCATCAGCCGCAGAAAAATGCCGGGATTAAGATGAACACCCATATCCAGCTTTTGAATAAAAGCATGGACGCCCGGCAAACATTTGTACGCATATTCGATTTCGCCATAATCAATATTCCACTTGCGATTCTGCTCCTTCTCCTCCAAATACCAGACCGTCAGGCTCGTATTGTCATCACGGTGCAGCTTATTTAATACGGGTATGCGATATGGCGCAATTGTATTGGTTAGAAGCAGTACCTTGTTCATATCAATCTCCCTTTTCCTGAAGTACAGCTGGATTTATGGCACGCAGGTTTAGGCCCAAATTTCTGTTCAAGCCTAGATTCTTGTTCAAACTATTATTCGAACTTGTTGGCAACGCTAGAGCTGACTGTTGATCTGGTGCAGCACATAAGCCTGCACTTTTTCTTGTAGACTTCACAATTCTGCTATAGGTAAAATACGCTGCTAAAAAAACGAAAAAATATTTATTTTCCGTGTAACTCCAGCTGAATTGCAAGCTCCATAAATTCAGCATCAATAGCGAGACCAAAATAATTTTCGTATAATCGGCCGCTACCCAAATCGTCTTAATAAAATCAATAATAAACAGCGCGACCATCACTACCAAAATGAGGAACAGCACACCCCCATTTTCACCAAGCACATCAATAAATATATTGTGAGAGGACACAACAGGCGTAACGCCGTTAATGCCCGCCCCCAGCAGTGGATTATCGTAAAAAGAATCCATATACAGGTCTTGGATAAAATAACGCCTCATCCCCGACCGGTCATCATCTCCAGCTGAATTCATCAGGCGATCGTAGAAATAATCAAATTGGTTTTTAACGAAAGGCAGCTGCGACAGCAGCACAACCGAAAAACTCAGCGTAACGAGCAGCTTGAGCTTTAGTTTGCGTAAGATTAGCGGCAGCAGCATAACGAGCGTAAGCAGCAGCGCCACAAGCGGCCCACGTGAAGCACTTATTATGATGCACATCAAGCTCGCAGAAATAATAATAATCGCCAGCAGGCTGTTTATTTTTTGCTGCAAGAGCTGAATAAAAGCAAGCAGCAGCACGACAACCCCCGTCATCGCCATCGGCAGCGGATGCACATTAAAGAAGGCATAACGTCCGAGAGGCGCACCCGACAGCACGAAGTCAATGATGATATACAACTCAACCCCGAACCAGCTGTACAAAATATAGGTCAGCAGCTTGTCGATATCTTCCTTCGTCTGCATCACAATTCGGGAGATGAGCATCAGCCCGACACTAAACAAAATAAATCGCGACATTTTGCCAATTGCAAACACGGTGTATTCCGAATACAGCACGCTTATGAGGACTACCGCGCTCCAGAACAACGTAATAAAGTCGCTTTTCACAAAATGGATAGGTGTATGATGGAACACGACCTTAAAAAAACAAATGATATACAGCGCAATGTAGCTTAGCAGCGTAATATCCATAACGGGTGAGACTGTCCCCGACCCGCCTTTAATAATGTTGGTGACGGGCAGAAGTGCAATCAGGAAGATGGCGATATTGAAGCTGCCGGCGCTTTTAATCAGGCTGTTTTGCATAAGCGCACCTCTATTGTTTGAGTTAATATGAATCCTCGAAGAAGAAGTCAAAGTAGAAGCTTAAGCGCCTAAAGCAAGCTGTTTTTTCTCCGGTTCAGCGCCTTTGAGACTTTTGGCTATCGTAATTACAAGCGCAGCATAAATAAGCGTTGAAGCAATTAAAAGGCCAATTCCCCCCGCCCATACATGCAATGCGTAGAAAACAAGCAGCACAGCAATAGGGAAAATGGTTTTTTTGAAGTCTTGCTTGCGCGGCGCCACTTTCAACGTCATAAAGGAATATACTAGCAGCACAAGCGTCGTGACCAGCGTGCCAATCAGACTTGCGGCGATTAGTCCATATACTTGAAAATAAATGACGCCAACTATGGCGAGCGGCACATAAATGACCAGCTGTACGTATGAGGTTAAGGTGACGATTCTCGGCTTGCCTACTGCGCGAAGCAGAACAACGGCGACATTCATGACGCCTGCAAGGCTGGCTGTTACAAGCATAAGCCCTAGAAGCGGAGCAATATCCAGCCACTCCTTACCAAGCAGCAGCTCAACGAGCCATTCCACATTCAAATAAAAATACGCAGACGTTACAGCCGAAAAAGAAAGGATAAGCAGCAGCATTTGCATAAACTGCACCTTCAGCTGGCTATGATCCTCCCGATTAAGCTTGGAAAGCACCGGGAAAAAATATTGCCCGAGCGCATAAGACGCATCGCTGATGCTCATTTGGCTGAGCTTCTGCGACGTCTGATACAGTCCGAGCATCGTCGTTCCCAGAAAGCGGGAGGCAATGACCTTATCCAATTGATAAAGCACAAGTGTCGAAATGCTGTTCGCCCAAATCCATTTGCCATATTTGCGAATATCGGCGATGCTGCCCATATCGCGGCTCAGCTTCGGCTTATCCTTGAACCATACGAAGGATGCCGTGCAGCGGAACAGCTGGGCGATAAGCTGGCCGGCAATGACGCCGATTGGCGAATTCAGTACAACGACGAGCATTACGGATAAGCTTAAATCGAGCATAATCGTAATCAGCTGCAAAATGCCCGTAGAGCGAAAATCCTTATGGCGCATTCGCTCATACCATTTAATGCTGACCGCATTGGTTGCGAGCGGAACGCCCGCTGCCAGCAGAAGCAAGGACGTTGCCCGCCCCTCGCCGAACAGCTGCGCAATATAAGGAGCGGTAACGAGCAGTACGAGGCTGATGCCTATGCCTCTCGCCAGCATCATCGTCCAAAGCGCATTTTTCTGCTCATTGTTCAAGTCTTCTTTCCTCTGAATGATGCCTTCCATGACGCCAAGCTGCGTAAGCAGCTCAATAATCGAAAGGCTTACGAGCGCAATACTGACCAGACCCATCTCGGCTGGGCCGAGCATGCGGGCGATAATGAGAAACTTGACGCCCGTCAGCACCTTCGTCACGAACTGCTGGAGAATGACCCAGAACGGGTGGTCCTTCGCTTGCAAGATTTGCTTTATTTTGCCCATAAGCCTACCCATTCCTACTCATCATAATGTCTTCCTTCATTTGATCGTGATAATGTGCGAAGCCGGAAATTTGGCTGGAAATGATTTTGCCCAGTACCTTGATTTTCGTCTCCAATGGCAGAAAACGGTACATATACGCCGAAATGCGGTTATCCTCTTCCGTGAACAAAATATCCTGGGCGAAATTGCCCCATTTGTCCGCTGGCATTAAATTAACAACCATGCCGCCAAGCGCGGAGGGCAGCAGCATATTGGAACCATGCACCCCGACAATGACCGCGCTGGATGCGTAAATCTCGCAAGCCTTCAGCTCTGCTTCCAGATTAAATTTGCTCACACGGCAATCATCAATCCAATCTGGGAAAGCGAAGGAGCGGCCGAGGCCGACTACGCTGAACTTGACGTCCTTCTCCTGCTTTCTAATCTTGCTAAAAAGCTTGACGATTTTGTTGCGCTGCGACCAAATAATCGGCTTAAGCAGCATGCGCAGCAGCTTATAGCGCTTCGCTGCTTTAATCAAATAAGGATTATCGAGCCACACCCGATCCTCACGCCAAATAAATGTAATCCGCGTCGGCCCAGGCTGGGACTCCTCCATCTGGAATGGACGCATTTTCGTAAACTGCTCAATATTGAACCGGCTCGGATGCGAATACGCTCTGCTGACGAAAACCTGCTCAAAACGCTCGCATTGCGCTGAAATTTGCTCATCCAGCTGTGGATAGAACCGCTGCGCCTTGGAGAGCGGCACATTGACCGTCCACACCTCCGCCGCATAATCCGGTACCATCCATTTCATAAACGACTGGACGAGGACGACAATGCCAACTTCCGGATTTTCGGTGCGCTCACGTTCAGCGTTCAGCAGCTTGAGCAGGGAATGACCGTAAAGAAAGTCGATGCAGTTAATGATGACCACTTCGCGGCAAGCCTCTCTTATCTCTACCTCAAGCCTGACCTGTTCATCAGCAGTTGGATGCTGGAGGCTATGCAGCAGCGGATTGCCGAGCCAGCCTTTGGACGCCTCATGGCCGCTAAGCGTGTACGACGCCCGGTCAATTAAATAAGGATAGGTCGTCGCATGACCGACTTTCAAATCCTCTACGTATTCGCCGCCGCAGGACGGACAGCACGCTTCAACGCATACATGAATGCCCTGCCACAGCACTCGTTCATTGTCTAGAACAACGCCACAGTGCCGGCAATTGCCTTCATGCTCGATTACCGGTTTAATTTTAATCATCGCTCACTCCAGCTTTCTTCAAAAATAAAGAGCGGCAGATTTGCTCTGCCACCCTGTTCTGCTTTTTATTAAACGCCTGCTCCTGCCGCCCCAATTAAGCTGTTGTTGTAGGCTGTTTCTGCTCTAACCCGTTTCAAATCCTCATCCACCATCATATGAATCAACTGCTGGAAACCAACCTCCAGCTTCCAGCCGAGCTTCTCTTTCGCTTTCGTGCAATCACCCAGCAGCAAATCCACTTCTGCCGGACGCACAAATTCAGGATCGATGACCACATAGTTGCTGTAATCAAGCCCTACATAGGAGAACGCAACCTCCAGCAGCTCGCGAACCGTGTGCATTTCACCCGTCGAAATGACGAAATCATCCGCTTCATCCTGCTGGAGCATCAGCCACATCGCTTTAATATAATCGCCTGCGAAGCCCCAATCGCGCAGCGCATCCAGATTGCCCATGCGCAGCTCATTTTGCACACCGAGCTTAATGCGGGCAACCGCGTCCGTTACTTTGCGCGTTACGAACTCAAGGCCGCGCCGAGGCGATTCATGGTTGAACAAAATGCCCGAGCAAGCGAACATATTGAAGCTTTCGCGGTAGTTGACCGTAATCCAGTGGCCGTATACTTTGGCTACGCCATATGGACTGCGCGGATAAAAAGGTGTCGTTTCCTTTTGCGGCGTCTCCTGCACTTTTCCATACATTTCGCTGCTGGATGCTTGATAGAAACGCGCTTCCGGCTTAACGATGCGAACGGCTTCCAGCATATTGGTGACGGCAAGCGCCGTCAGCTGCGCGGTTGCCAGCGGCTGTGGCCAGGAAGCTGCTACGAACGATTGAGCCGCCAAATTATATACCTCATCCGGATCAGAGATGCGTACCGCTTCGATCAAGGAAGCGAGATCCGTCAAATCGCCGGAAATCCACTCGATTTGATTTTTAATGTGAGCGACATTTTCATAGTTTGGCGTGCTTGTTCTTCTTCTCATGCCATACACCTTATAGCCTTTTTCCAGCAAAAATTCTGCCAAATACGATCCGTCCTGCCCCGTTACACCTGTTACTAGCGCTCTCTTCATTTTCATTCCTCCAAAGGGATTATTGTATACTGTGATGGGAAACGGTCTGCGCTGCGTGAAAAGGACCTGCTTCCGATCGCCATTGCCCTTGAATTTCTCTGAATCTACCATCAAACGGTAGAAATTCAAGGACAAAAACGAACACTCCGTTTCTCCAGCAGACCCTTTTCACTCCGCTACGACAATTCATCACATGTGTCTAATTTTTAAATTTTAGTGGTTTACTAAAGCTTCCTTCTGATAGGCCGCATATACCGAGCGCAGACCTTCTTCCAGCGTAATGCTGGATTTCCAGCCGAGCCTGTTCAGCTTCGACACATCAACCAGCTTGCGCGGCGTTCCGTCAGCAACGGAGGTGTTGAATGTAATTTCCCCTTCATACCCCACGATAGAACCGATAAGCTCTGCAAGCTCTTTAATCGAAATATCTTCACCGACGCCAATATTGACGATGTCATTGCCTTCATAGTGCCGCATTAAGTAGATGCAGGCATCCGCCAAATCATCGGAATGAAGAAACTCGCGCTTCGGATTGCCGGAGCCCCATACTTCTACCGAAGGCTGACCAGATTGCTTAGCTTCATGAAATTTACGAATAAGTGCGGGCAATACATGAGAAGTTTTTAGATCGAAGTTGTCGTTGGGCCCGTAGAGGTTGGTTGGCATTGCTGAAATGTAGGTTGTACCGTATTGCCGGTTATACGATTGGCACATTTGAATGCCAGCGATTTTAGCAATCGCATACGGAGCGTTCGTCGGCTCCAGCTCGCCTGTCAGCAAATATTCCTCTTTCAGCGGCTGCGGAGCAAATTTGGGATAAATGCAGGTTGAGCCGAGGAATAACAGCTTGCCTACACGCGTCTGATAAGCGGCATCTATGACATTCGTTTGAATAAGCAAATTATCGCGGATAAAGTCGGCTGGGTAATCATTGTTCGCAACGATGCCGCCCACTTTAGCCGCAGCGAGAAACACATAATCGAAAGCCTCCTGCTGGAAAAAAGCGAGCACATCATCCTTTTTGCGCAAATCCAGCTCCGCGCTTGTTCGGTAGATGAGATTTTGATAGCCTTGCTCGTGAAGCGCTCTGACGATTGCCGATCCCACAAGCCCACGGTGGCCCGCCACATAAATTTTAGCTCCTAGTTCCATCTCTTTATTCCTCTCCCTTTTTAACAGGCTGTGCTTTTAAAGCCTTTTATCATTAAAAAGAAGGTTGAAAAAGACGTAGTGGAGTAAAAGGTTTGGATTTGAGAAGCGATAGCGTTCGCCTTTGCTACTTATTTTAACCACTGAAAATTTAATCTGAAAAATAAGGAGCAACAGCGATCGAAAACCAAACCTTTTACGCAGCGAAGCATCTTTTTCATCATTCTTTTAAAAATAAAGCTTTCGACGCACCGCCCCTAATATGCATCCTTCGATCCGAACATCACCTTAACGGTCAGCAAAATAATTTTAATATCGAAAATAATGCTTCTTTGCTTAATATATTGGAGGTCAAGCTCCACCATTTCATGAAAATTCAGTTCATTGCGGCCGCTCACCTGCCATAGTCCCGTGCAGCCAGGCGTTACGCGCAGGCGCAGCTTGTCGTAGCTGCTGTAGCTTTCAACCTCCCGCGGCAGCGGTGGACGGGGACCAACGAGCGACATATCGCCGCGCAGCACGTTCCAAAACTGCGGCAGCTCATCAATGCTCGTTTTCCGTATGAAACGGCCGATTTTTGTAATGCGCGGGTCTTCCTTCATTTTGAACATGGCGCCCTCTACTTCATTTTTGCTAAGCAAATCCTCCAGCATGTCTTCGGCATTGGAAACCATGGAGCGGAATTTGTACATTTTAAACGTCCGCTCATTACGTCCAACCCTCGTCTGGTAAAAGAAGATTTTGCCGCGCGGGTCCTCCAGCTTGATGAGAACAGCCACGAGAATAAGAACCGGCGATAATATCATAATGCCTGTAGCTGCCCCGATAATATCCACTGCCCGCTTTGCCATTAAATAGAGGCGTAGCGACTTTCTTTTTTCATAGCTTGCATTAAAACCGCCTTCCAATACGGCCCTGGCATCATTGCGCTGCGGGGATGGGGGCATTCGCAATCACCTCAATTAAATAGTAGAATAACGATTTCAATACTCCAAGGTGAAACGGCTGTCGCCGTCCTCTGGCGGCGCGCGGCGTTTCAGTCCGAGAAATATAGAGAAAGTATGACGAAATCATATACTTTCTCTATATTTGGAAAAACAGCAAGTGTGCTGCGCTAGTTTGCTTTAATCAGCTGCTCTCTAACCAAAATGTCCTCAAGGACGGATAGCAGCTGGCCGCGAAGCTCTTGATTTTGCAAGGCGAAATCGAGCGTCGTTTTGATAAAGCCGAGCTTTTCGCCCACATCGTACCGAATGCCTTCGAAATCATAAGCAAATACGCCCTGATGCTCATTCAGCTTCTGAATAGCGTCGGTGAGCTGGATTTCGCCGCTGACGCCCTCTTCCTGCTTTTCCAGAAAGCCAAATATTTCAGGGGTTAATATGTATCGCCCCATAATGGCCAAATTCGATGGCGCCTGGCCTTTCGCCGGCTTTTCCACGAAATGGTTCACCTCATAGAGCCGATCAAATTTTTCTAAAATGTCTACGATGCCGTAACGATCCGTCTGATCATCCGCCACCGTCTGGACGCCAATAACCGATTTTTGCGTCTTTTCATATTGCTCAATCAGCTGCTTAACGCAAGGAACTTCCGCCTGGACAATATCATCTCCAAGCAGTACCGCAAACGGCTCATTGCCGATAAAATTACGCGCGCACCATACGGCGTGGCCAAGTCCCTTCGCTTCCTTTTGCCGGATATAATGGATATCTACATTGGAGGAGCGCCTGACTTCATCCAGCAGGTCGAACTTGCCTTTGCTGAACAAGTTGTTCTCCAGCTCGAAGGCATGGTCAAAATGGTCTTCAATGGCCCGCTTGCCCTTGCCCGTTACAATAATGATGTCTTCAATGCCTGATGCCACCGCTTCTTCGACGATATACTGGATCGTTGGCTTATCCACAATAGGCAGCATTTCCTTCGGCATTGCTTTAGTCGCTGGCAGGAAACGTGTTCCGAGCCCTGCTGCAGGTATAATTGCTTTTTTGACCTTCTTCATCGTCCATCACCCTATCCTATTTATTCTTTATCTATGAATGCGATTCTTAGAAGTTAAAAATGCTAGTTATTGCCTCTTGCCTGCAGCAAAAGGCAATAACTATTATTTTTAACAGGGCATTTAACCCTTCCTCACATCACACCCTTGACAATAATGTCTAAGGTCGCTTAACCCACAGCGTGACCGAGTGCCTACCCTGATAAAGGTGTTATAGGCATGACCTGAGCTAGACAGCTCCGTAATTCGCTTCCTTTTTGAAAATCAAGCTATGGCATACAGCTTAAGATCTAACTGTTTCATAATATTGCAGCTGAATATCCTCGCTGTCCTTCGGATTGATTTTATTCATGACGACTCCGACAATTTGCGCCTGGACGCGATCGAGATTCGCCTTCATCTTTTTGACCATTTCCTTCTTCACCTTGCCTGCCAGCACAA
This sequence comes from Paenibacillus algorifonticola, assembly GCF_000971975.1. Lineage (GTDB taxonomy): Bacteria > Bacillota > Bacilli > Paenibacillales > Paenibacillaceae > Pristimantibacillus > Pristimantibacillus algorifonticola. The sequence continues at coordinate 46,260 of NZ_LAQO01000025.1, forward strand.
CCAGCACGACGCCATCGCAAAACGCGCTTACGATAAGGGCATCGGTTACAGCCAAAACCGGCGGGGTATCGAATAAAATAACGTCATAGTGATTTTTCCATTCCTGCACGAGCGCCTTCATCTTATTGGAGCCAAGCATCTCAGAAGGATTCGGGGGGATCGGGCCGGATGTAATGACCGATAAATGCTCGACCATCGTATCCATGACCGCCTCCTGCCACGAAAATTGATTAGAGATGACACTGCTGAGGCCGATGCGATTCGGCTTGTCGAACACCTGATGCAGCGACGGCTTTCGCATATCGGCATCAACCAGCAGCACCTTGCGTTCCTCTTGAGCAATCGTGACCGCCAGATTGGTGATCGTCGTCGTTTTGCCTTCATCCGGCTGCGAGGAAGCGATCATTAAAATTTGCTTGGGCGTATCGATTTCGGCATATTGAATGTTGGTTCGAAGCGTTCGGTAAACTTCCGAAATGGGAGAATTGGGATTCGTTAACGCTACTAAATTCGTCTCACTGGTTAATCGTCGCATGCTGCCCTTCACCTACCCCTTGGTTATTCAATACACGTTTGCGGGAAGGACGGACATCTTCCTTCGTCATCTTCGGTACGGAGGCAATGACGGGTATACCCAGCACCGCTTCAACCTCGGACTCCATCTTAAACGTGTCATCCAAATACTCAATCAGAAACACAAGTCCAATCGCCAGCATAAGCGCTGCAATAAAGCTGACCAGAATGACGAAAATGGGATTGTTGTTAATGGGATACGCAGCGGCATTTTCATTTGCCTTATCCAGGACTGTAACGTTGTCGACCTTCATAATGAGGGGAATTTGTTCCTTGAAGACAGTAGATACCGCATTGACCATTTGCGCGGCCCGTATATACGATTGATCTCGAATTAGCAAATCCATGACCTGTGAATTTTCGGCCGAGGAGACGGATATGCGCCCAGCTAGCTGTGCAGGTGTAATGTTCAGCTCGGGATAACGCTGCGTCACCAGACTGAGTATCGTCTCTGATTTTATAATGACCTTGTACGAGTTAATCATCATAATATTCGTTTGCAGCGTACCTACGCTTGGGGACAATTGGCCGTCAGGCAGGGCGGTTTGATTGACGAGCAGCCTGGCATGAGATTGATAGATAGGGGTAGTAAAAAAGAAGCTTTTTACCGCTGCTGCCAGACAGGCGATAAGAACAATGACCGCAACCAGCCCTATTTTTTTCCGGATGATTTTCATATATTGTTTCAACTCCACTTTTATCCCTCCACAGGCTATCCGTATTTCTGTGTCTATCTCGAAAAAGCTGAAACTTGTCTCTTAGAGTCGAGCCTTCTCAGTAGCTGACATAATGACGTCACTCATCCACCCTTTCGCTCTGCTATTCTTTTTTGATCTGACAAATACGGAGGCTTTTAGTGCCTTTTTTTCAAAGCGTCTTCCGCCTGTTGCCTGATACATTATGTATTTTTACAACCCTAACTTTACGATACAATACGTATCATGTCAATAGTTTTTTCACATATTTTCATAAAAATGCGTCAGAACGTAACTGAAAGCGCAATCCGAACAAAGATAACGTTTTCACTGAAAAACTCCGTATTATCTAGGAAAAACGGGCCTTTTTCATAAATTAAACTAACTTATATGCGGAAATTACGCATTTATTCCTGAAGGAGAGACGAGCAAATGCCCAAAGTATGGTGAGGTAGATTTATAGACAAAATTCGATACAATATGTATACAAAACTAGATAGAAGGTCCTGAGGCTAATGGCTTCGGCCAAAGTAGGTAGATGGCATGAAGCATGATGAATAAGAGGCTCCACTACATGAAAAGATTGGCTTCCGATCCGATCACCACTCGCATAACAAAGCAGGGCATGGGAACGAATAGCGTCCCATACCCTGCTTGCTGGCCTAACTATTGCAAATGCTGCAACCCGATCAAAAAAAGTCCATCAAAAACGTCTTATGCTGCGGAATTCGACGTTCTAACAGCCCAACTGCAGCCGAATCCCCCGTTATCCGTCCCGCTTCCGCAAGCCAGGAGGCTTTACGGCCTCCAAGGAGCAGCGCTGACAGAGTTTGGATATCTAGGGCCAGCTGAGGTGCAGCCTGCGCTTGCTTACTGCCCGACTGTTCTTCAGCAGCTTTCGTCAAACGTGCCGTCCCATCTGCGTCGAATGCTAACTGGAATAGGCCGTTGTTCCACTCGGCGTGCGTATCTGTAATCACAAGCTCCAATGCCTCTCCCTGCTCGCCAGCAGCGAAAGGATACTGGCTCACGAAAGCTTCCGCATCCACAATCCGCGTCATAAAATAAGACTGCAGCTCCTGCTTGATTCTCGGGTCTGGGAGCAGAAATGGCAATGGATCATCGCTTGCCACCGTCACGCTAACTTCATCCAGCATCGAGTCGTGGTTGCTAATGAAGGTCCAAATGGCAGTGCGAGCTTCCTCTGTTGGTACAGCTAACTCGTGAATCGTCATTTTACGATTTTCGATTTGATAGCTCACATATCCAGCTGCCTCATCGTCTGCATTATAATATACGGCTGCATGGCCGGGCTTGCTGAGTACCCGCTGAGACCACCACTCGGACGTTCTAACAAGCGTTCCCGTATACCGCGATGCAAACTTGGCGTACACCTGATCCAGCAGCGCACTATCCGCCTCTGCCAGCCGTTCGATTCGGCCGCTTGTCGCTTTCCGCAGAGGAAGCTGGCCCGCTGCAATCGTATACGCCTTGCGCTCCACCGTCATCTCCCAGCCGAATTTCCGATAGAAGGCAAAAGCAAACGGATGCAGCATGCTTACCGTCTGTCCTGCGCCCTTCATTAGTTCAAGCGACCGTTTCAATAACTCGCTTACACAGCCGAGCCTTCTCGCCTCCGGCCATGTCGCAACTCCCGCGAGCCCGCCCATAGCAAATGGCTTGCCCTGCACCCAAATTTCAAGCGGCAGCAAAGTAAGCGCCGAAAGCAGCTGCCCGTGCTCATCGAATGCGCCAAGCTCCTGCTCCGGGCGGAATTTTTGCTCATCCTGCTCCTGCTGGCTCGGTGCAAGTTTAAATTGAAAAGCATACTCGGACAGCTTCAATCTTTCTTCAAAATGTTTGGCTTCCAGTGCTCTGATCTCCATCCCCAATAGCCTCCTCGTTTTCCCCTTTTTCTCTATTCCTCAGCTTCCAAGCGTATCTCGTCCATCTGCTTCTATCATACCTTAGGGAGCGGGCTCTCAGCAAAAGAAAAGCCGCCAGATCATGAACCATGACCGGCGGCTTTCACCAATAAAATAACACAGCGAACAGCTTATATTGCTTGCGAGCTTCGATAGTCGGCGAGAAACTTTTCAATGCCGATATCCGTCAGCGGGTGCTTCCACAGCGAAGGCAGCAGCGAGCCTGGAATCGTCGCGATATGTGCGCCGAGCGTAGCGGCGCGCTCCAAATGCCCAATGTTGCGAATGCTGGCTACGATGATTTCTGCGGACAAATTATAATTTTTAATAATCGTGTTCAGATCCGAGATCAGGTTCAGTCCGTCCACACCGATATCATCCAAACGGCCTACGAATGGACTAATGTAGGTAGCGCCTGCTTTTGCAGCCATCAAGCCTTGAGCGGCCGAGAAAATGAGCGTCACATTCGTCTTGATGCCTTTTGCCGCGAGCGCATTCGTTGCATACAAGCCATCCTCCGTCATTGGAAGCTTGATCACAACGTTAGGCGCCCATTCCGCAATTTGAAAAGCTTCCTCCAGCATTTCGTCCGCTTTCGTGCCAATCACCTCGGCGCTGACCGGTCCGCTTACGAGACTGGAAATTTCCTGGATCACTTCTTTATGATCGCGGCCTTCTTTTGCAATAAGCGAAGGATTCGTCGTTACACCATCCACCAAGCCCAGCTTCGTAATCCGTTTAATTTCTTCTTCATTTGCTGTATCAAGGTGAAACGGCTGTCGCCGTCCTTTGGCGGCGCAGCGCGTTTCATTCCTAGAAATATAGAGAAAGAATGGGAAAATCATATCCTTTCCTATATTTCAAGGTGAAACGGCTTTCGCCGTCCTCTGACGGCGCGGCGCGTTTCATTCCGAGAAATATAGAGAAAGGATGGAAAAATCATATACTTTCCTATATTTCCAGAAAAAACTTCATGCTTCACCCTCCTTATTGCCGATCTATTTTATTGAAAAAATAATTTGATTTCGCGAGCCGCGCTTTCATCTGAGTCTGATCCATGTATAATGTTGCTTTCTACGGTTAACGCATAATCGCCGCGAATCGTTCCGGGCTGGGCTTCCTTCGGATTGGTTTTGCCAATGATGTTTCTTGCATTCTGCACCGCATCGGGCCCTTCCAGAATCATCGCAAACACCTTGCCGGAAGTAATGAAATCCACCAATTCGCCGAAAAATGGTTTTTCTACATGCTCTGCATAATGCTGCTTGGCAAGGGCAACATCTACATTCATCAGCTTGGCTTGCACAAGCTCAAACCCTTTTCCCTCAAACTTTGCTACGATATTGCCAATTAGACCGCGTTTAACCCCATCCGGTTTCACCATTACAAAAGTACGACTCATATGCTAACTTCCTCTCTTCTATTCTAAACTGTTATTATCCATTTCATTTCCTGTCTTATCTAAGACTAGATTACGGACGGCAAGGATCAATTATAGAATAATCTGACTTTTCAAAGATTTCGTCGAAATGCTCAATTCCTTTTTCCAAAATAATCGCCGCTTCTTTTTCGGTAATTGGAACTGCCCATAAGAGTGGAAAAACTTCACTGCCGACCGTCAGCTCCTCCAAGCTGTCGCTTTCGCCGCGCAGCTCGTCGATCAACAAAGCTTTCGCATTCCAGTTCTCCGGTGCTAAAGCACTTGAGCTCATGACGAGTGGAACAGACGCGTCGGTAGCGTTTTCGATATGGTGAGCAATTAAATCGGCAAAGTAATTAAAAATCCGCTCTTGCTTCTCTCCGCCCAAATCAGAAGGAAGAGCCAGCATCCATTCAGAAGCTACAGGCTGCCCGGATTTGTGACACGTATTGGACATGCCAATGGTCACAAATCTTGAAACGCCTCCCCTATCAGGAAAGAGGTACATTTCAATATAGACGTTGCTCTCCGTCTTAGACAGTATTACCCGATATTCCGGCATGCCCCACTGAGCCATATACGCACTAAGCAGAATGCTTCTGCGAACATCAAAGGTAAACCTTTCATTTTGACTAAAAAATTCGATTTTCATAGAAGCATCCTATCGCAAAAGCGGTTTGTTCGGTAAGTAATGAAGTGATTTCACGTAACGGATCGTACGCGTTTTGGCCCGCATGACGATGGAATGTGTTTCAGCCCGCTGATCAGGCAAATAACGAACACCGCCCATAAACTCGCCTGGCGTAACGCCAGTAGCAGCAAAAATCACATCATCCGTGCCTACCATATCGTTGATATACAAAATTTTGCGAGGGTCTGACAGCCCCATAGAAATGCAGCGCTCATACTGCTCTTCATTTTCCGGCATGAGACGGCCTTGAATTTCTCCGCCCAGACACTTAAGCGCAGCAGCTGCCAGCACCCCCTCAGGGGCGCCGCCAGAGCCTACATACAAGTCAATGCCCGCTTCAGGGAAGGACGGGGCCATCGCGCCCGCTACGTCTCCATCTGACAGAAACTTGATTCGCACGCCCGCTTTGCGCAGCTCTAGAATCGTTTCTGCATGACGCTCTCGATCGAGAATCATGACGGTAAGGTCAGATACTGGCTTATCAAGGGCGAGGGCCGCTTTTTCAAGCGTTGTCACAATCGGGTCGCGCAGCGACAGCTTGCCAGCAAGTGCAGGGCCTACTGCGAGCTTCTCCATATACATGTCAGGCGCATGCAGCAATTGGCCTTTCGGCGCTACAGCAAGGACAGCCATCGCATTATTCAATCCTTTGGCAACGATTTCAGTACCCTCAAGCGGGTCTACTGCCACGTCAACCTCAGGACCATTCATGCTGCCGACCTGCTCTCCGATATACAGCATCGGCGCCTCATCCATCTCGCCTTCGCCAATTACAACGGTTCCACGAATCGATACGGTGTCGAACATGCTGCGCATCGCTTCCGTTGCCGCGCCGTCTGCGCTATGCTTGTCACCGCGTCCCATCCATGGAGAAGCCGCAAGTGCGGCAAGCTCCGTTACTCGTATAAGCTCCAAAGATAATTCGCGTTCCAGCATCTGTTATCTCCCTCTCCTTCGTATTGCCAATTTTTCGTCATCTATACCTCTTCGTCCAGCAACCCTAGAAGTGTGGTAAAAAAAAGGCTACGCTTCTAGCGGTTCAGCATTTCTATAATAATGCCAGCTGTTTCCTCAATGGCCCTGCTCGTCACATCGATGACGGGACAACCAAGCTCCTCCATGACGCGTGACGCATAATCAAGCTCCTCCATGATGCGTTCCATGGAAGCGTATTGGGCCGAACCCGGCAAGCCCAGCGTCTTCAAACGTTCGGACCTTATGTGCAGCAGCTGCTCCGGCTGCATCGTCAAGCCAACAATAAGCCGGCCTGGCAACGGGTACAACTCAGCTGGCGGCTTCACCTCCGGCATCAGCGGCAAATTCGCCGCCTTAATGCCTTTGTGGGACAAGAACACGCTAAGCGGCGTCTTCGACGTCCGCGATGCGCCGATCAGCACCACTTGGGCCTGCATAAAACCTCTGGCATCTTTTCCATCATCATATTTAACCGCGAACTCAATCGCTTCCATTCGGCGATAATATTCATCATCCATCGAATGGAGCAAGCCTGGCTTGCGCTTCGGAAAGCTGCCAAAGGTGTCAACGTAGGCTTGCATCATCGGCCCCATCACATCGACTGCGCGTACACCCCAGCGTAAAGCTTCTTCCTTCATGAGCTCGCGCAATTCCGGCTGGACGAGTGTATAGCTGATGAAGCCGCCTGTGCGGGCTGCTTCGGCAACAAGCTGAATAACCTCGTCCTCCGTCTTCATGTGGCCATAACGCTTAATTTTGACATGCTCCGAAGAAAACTGCCGCAGCGTTGCTTTCGCCACTGCCTCGGCTGTCTCGCCCACTGCATCGGAGCACACGTATATGATTTCTTCTGTCATAAACCTTGTTCCCCCAGTTCCTCTGCAGCTGTGATGTCCGACATCAGACGAATAATATTGGATTTGGACACCCAACCGGTAACCTCGGGACCTTGACCGGACTCGTCCACCGACGTAATAACCGGCAAACAGTCCACTTGATGTAAAATCATTTTGCGAATCGCATCCGCCACCGAATCATCGCTGACAAGCGTCACGATATTCGGAAAGCGCGTCATGACCATGCTTACAGGAATGGATGCAGCTCCCGCATTGCCTAGCGTAATTTTCAGCAAGTCCTTGGGCGTTACGATGCCGACAAATTTTTTATCTTCATTAACAATCAGCAGCGTATCCGCATTTTCGGTAAACAGGGTGATTACAGCATCATGAACGGAAAGGGTATCCGGTATGTTCACTGGCACTCCTTGTATTTCGGCAACCTTCATATGATCAAAGCGCTGCCTCGTTTCCGAGTTGTCCATGCCGCGGTAAGCATTGCCTAGGAAATAACCGACTTTAGGCTTGGCATCAAGAAGCCCCAGCATCACGAGCAGCGAAAAATCCGAGCGCAGAGTAGGACGGCTCACGCCTATATAATCTGCAAGTTGCTCTCCGGTAACAGGCGCATGCTTCTTTACCAGCTCAATAAGCTCCAACTGCCTGGATGATAGCTGTATGACCGTTCTCTCCCCCTCTCGACCATATCTATGTATAAGATACTCATCATATTAAATGGTCATTATCCGCAATTAATATAACACATATAAATATGATGCACAATATATAAGACGACATAATGCTATTAGTGTTTCTGATAAGGGATGAAAGAGAACTATATAATGCTCATTAATCCTCTTATTGCGAAAAATGACCCGTTTATGACACCCTTTCTCCCTCAGCTGCCTGTGATATCCCACATTTATGGGATGGCGCTTTCTCCCTCACCCCCTATAATTGAGAATGATTCTTAACGAACACCACACACTTAAGGAGTTGAACAAACGAATGGTTACACTTCGTCACCAGATCAGCAGACTGCTAATGGCAGGCACACTGGCTGTATCCATGATTATTGCCGGCTGTTCAAGCAGCGAGAAGGAGCCGCAGGCTTCAAGTTCTGCTACGAATGCGACTGCAGCAGCGGAAACAACGCCGGCAGCCGAAGCGCAGGAGCAGGCCACAGAAACGCCTGCACAGGAAGCGCAAGCTGTCACTTTGCTAACGCCAAAGGCGCCTTCGCTCATTCCAGCACTTCTTGCAGCGGACAAGCCTACAGACACGATAGAGCTTAAAATAGAAACCTGGGATACGATTGAGCAGCTGCTCGCCCGTATCCAAAATGGCGATGCCGCCTTTATTGCAGCGCCGCTTAATGTCGGCAGCAATCTTTATGCCAAAGGCTTGCCGGTTCAGCTCATTCAAGTCAATACATGGGGCTCCATGTACCTCATATCGACGGATACTGAAAAACAAACGCTCGCCGATCTCGCGGGCGAAACCGTATATATTCCCGGCCAAGGCGGCCCTCCCGATACTTTGACGCGTTATTTGGTTAGCGAAGCAGGACTTGACTCGGATATTGAGCTCGCCTATTCGACGATTCCGGATATGATGCAGCAGCTTGCTGCGGGAACGATCAAGCATGCGGTGCTGCCGGAGCCAGTGCTTAGCGGACTTCGCATGAAGCTGGCGGGCAAGCTGTCCGAAGTGGTCGATTATGATGCAGCGTGGCAAAAAGCATTTGGCGAAAGCTTGCCGCAAACCGGCATATTCGTGAACAGCGAATGGGCCAAAACCAATAAAGAGGCGATTGCCGCATTCCAAAGCCAATATAAAGCAGCGCTTGAGGAGTCCATTCAGCCAGGAGCGGATCTAACGGCAGCGGCCGAAGCTTTCGGCATGCCGGAAGCTGTTTTGACGCAGGCCATGGGCAAAATCATGCTGGCTTTCAAAACGGCCGCAGAGGCACGACAAGAGACCGATCACTACTTTGATATATTGCTGAAAATGGCGCCAGAGTCGGTCGGGGGCAAGCTGCCGGATGATGGCTTCTACTACGCGCCGTAATGACTTGCGCCCAATAAGCGCTGCGCTGCTCCTGCTGCTGGTTTGGGCGGGAGCGGCACGTTTGTATCCGCCGGTCATTTTGCCCGGTCCAGTCGAAACGCTGCAAGCATTGGCAGCACTCGTTGCCGAAGGAGAGCTGTGGGAGCCGCTTAAGCGTACCATCGCCCGTTTTTCCGCAGGCTTCGGGCTCGCCTTCCTGCTTGGAGCCGGCCTAGGAGTGGCCGCTGGATGGCGGGAAAGCGTACATGTATTTATTCGTCCCGCCATTTCACTGCTTCAGGCAGTACCGCCCGTGTCTTGGATGCTGTTAGCTATCATGTGGCTTGGCACGAATGGCGGTGCGCAGGTGCTAATCGTCACGATTGCGCTCGTGCCTGTTTTCTTTTTCAATACGGTCGAAGGGGTCAGGCAAGCGCCCCGCGAGCTGCTGGAAATGGCTGCTGTGTATCAAGTAAGCACAGGCAAACGAATTGCCGGCATTTATATGCCCGCATTGAAGCCCTTCTGGTCAGCAGCTATTATGGTCAATCTCGGTATGGGCTGGAAAACGGTTGTCATGGCAGAGCTTATTAGCGGACATACGGGGGTTGGTGCGTCGATGAATACAGCGAGGATTTATTTGGAGATTCCGGACGTTATGGCATGGACGCTCGTCATTGCCCTGCTCGGCCTATCGATGGAGCAGATTGCACGAAAGCTGCTCCATCGAAAAGGACCGACAGCTGCCGATTAACATTACCTAGAAGGAGGAACGCTGATGCAATTCGACAACATCAAGCTGACCTTTGGCGGCAAAACCGTATTCCGCCACTTTTCCTTGCAATTGGGCGAGGGGAAAATCACCTGCCTGATGGGCGCCTCCGGCATTGGCAAAACAACCCTTCTTCGCTGCGCAGCAGGCTTGGAGAAGCCCGAGCAAGGCCGTATCATTCGCAATAGCATCAGCATAAGCAAAAGCAGCATCAACAAGCATCGCATTAGCTATGTCTTCCAAGAGCCACGTTTGCTGCCCGGCAAAACCGTGCTCGAAAATGTACGGTGGGTGCTGGGCCGTAACACGCCTATTATGGAAGATAACGAAGACGCTACTGGCCCAAGCAAGTCCAAGTCTGCTAAAAACAACTGCACTCGCGATATGGTCATTGAGCTGCTCCGCGAAGCAGGTCTTGCCTCTGCCATCCATCACTACCCCCACCAGCTCAGTGGCGGCATGCGGCAGCGTGTTTCGCTCGTGCGGGCATTCGCCGCAAGCCCTGATTTGCTGCTGATGGATGAGCCGTTTCAAAGTCTTGATCCAGCCGCACGGCTAAACATGCATCAGCTTCTGCTCAAGCTGTGGGAGAAGGACAAGCCTACCGTGCTCCTCGTCACCCATGACTGCGATGAAGCTTTAAGGCTTGGTTCGAGAATCGTTCTGCTTGCAGGTTCCCCCGCCTCAATAGCTATGGACATTCATGAAGCGCAGCATCTGATCAAAGTCAGCGACGAATACAATACGAGCATTATGCGCCCGGCGGAGACAAGCCTTGGGTCAGCTTTTAACGAAGCTGATCAAAAGCGGCTAAAACAGCTAATTGGCGCGGAAACCTAAAAGGCCAGCAGGGCCCGGGAAGCTTTCCCCGGTCCTGCTGGCCTTTTTTTCTTCAATTAAACGATCGACCTTATTCCTCTGTCATCTCCAGGAACAGCAACACATCGGCAGTCGTCAAAGCGACCGCTTCACGCCAGAAATCAGGCTCCTCCAAATTGACGCCCAAATGCTTTTGCGCCAAATCCTCAACCGTCATTCGTCCGGTATCTTGCAGCAGCGCCACGTAGCGGTCAGCAAAAGCGGCCCCTTCCTTCACTGCCCGTGCGTAAATGCCCGCACTGAACAAGTAGCCGAACGTATACGGGAAGTTGTAGAAGGGCACATCCGTGAAGTAGAAATGCAGCTTCGATGCCCAGAACAGCGGATGCACCTGTCCGAATGCGCCGCAAAATGCTTCATGCTGCGCTTCCTCCATCAGCTTGTTCAGTTCCTCCACTGTCAGCATGCCTTCGGCACGACGCTCATAGAAGCGTGTCTCGAACAAAAACCGCGCATGGATATCCATGAAAAAGGACACTGCGCTGCTCAATTTTTCTTCCAGCAGAGCGATTTTCTCATCCTTGTCCGTAGCTGCCTTTAGTGCAGAATCCGATACGATCAGTTCTGCGAACGTCGAAGCTGTTTCTGCCACATTCATCGCATATTCCTGCGAATAGGCTGGCAAATCATTCATCACATGCTGATGGTAAGCATGTCCCAGCTCATGTGCGAGTGTCGACACATTCGAAGCCGTACCCGAATACGTCATAAAAATTCTTGTCTCTTTGCTTTTCGGCAATGAAGTACAGAAGCCGCCAGGACGCTTGCCCGGACGATCCTCGACCTCGATCCATTTGTCTACAAATGCTTTTTCCGAAAAAGCGGCCAGCTCAGGGCTGAACTTCGCGAACTGCTCTAAAATTTGCGCCGCTCCCTCGTCATAGCTGACGACCTTCTCCGCCGTACCGATGGATGCATACATATCATGCCAATCCATCTGCTCGACACCAAGCAGCTTCGCTTTGCGCTGCATATATTTGACCAGCTCCGGCTTGCCCTCGTTGATCGCCGACCACATGGCCCCGATCGTCTTCTCGCTCATTCGGTTCATTTTCAGCGGCTCCTTGAGCGCTGAGTCCCAGCCCCGCTTGCCATACAATTTCAGACGGAAGCCGGAAATCCGGTTCAAGGCGTCTGCGCACAGATCAGCCTGCTCGCCCCATTCCCGTTCCCACTCGGCAAAAGCCGCCTGCCGCACCGAACGGTCACTTGCTGACAGCTTATTAAACATCTGTCCTGCCGACAGCTCGCGCTTCTCGCCATCTGCGCCGACATCAATAAATTTCGCTCGCGATACGACGAGATTGTACAAATCTCCCCAGCCATGATAGCCGTCTACCGCCATATCTTCGATTAAAGACTCCAGCTCTGGAGACAGCTTCTCCTTCGCTTGCTCGCGGCGCTCCGTCAGACTGAACGCGATCTCCGCTGCCGCCCCCTCGCTAATCCATGCTGCCCAGCTGGCATCGTCAACACTGCGCAGCACATTATCGTAGCGCGTCAGCGCGCCTTGGAAAGCCGCATTCAATGTTTTAATGCGATCATTCAGAGCGGTTGCCGCCTTGTCCTTCATATTTTGCGCGGTCAAACAAGCTACGAATGAATCCGACTGCCGCATTCGCAGCAAAACCGACTGCACAAGCTCCGTTGTCCGGTTTAAATAAGCCGCTCCCTCCTGCGGTGCTGCAAGCAGCTCCTCAAGCTCTGACAGTTCCTGCTGCACCGCAGCCAGTTCTGCCGCAAAAGCCTCCGAGCCCGCTCCTCCTGCATAAATCGAGTCCAAATTCCATGTTAATGAATAATGACCAACTGACATTAGACTTATCTCCTCTCCATGCCCAATCTTCCTTAACTACTAAATCAACCACTAAAAACCGCCCGCAGGATTCGCTTTTCATTTGCGCATTCTCCGGAGGCGGTGTATAACTTAATTATATACAGATTGGAGGATTTCTACCATGTCCCAGCCTTTACAAATTTCAGCGGATACCGCGATCAAGCTGTCCAAGCAGCTCGGCATACCGATTGAGCACTTAATGCATATGCCAAAACACATTTTGCTGCAAAAGCTCGGGGAGCTTGCCAAAGCCGAAGCCGAGGCAAACACAGCCGCTTCGAGCCCCTCTGAAGATGAAGCTTCAGGAGACAAGCCTCTATGATTCCGTTTGAGAACACCTGGCCCTACGACATCATGATGAATGACTTATATGTACCGGATTGTCCGTTCTGCGGGGCCAGCAATGTGTTAATCCCGATTCGTCCCAAGGAAATTCCGCTCATCCAGCAAGGCAAAAAAAAGCTGCTCGTCTTTCCCTGCTGCCACAATCGAGTAACGATCATCGATGTAGATGGCGATTATTTGCTGGCAACTGAACGATTGCGCAAGCTGGGCGGCTAACCGAACAGCACGGACAGGCCTTCTATGAAAAATAGAGCGCCTGTCACGTGTCCGAAGCATCCTGCTCCCATTCAACTAAGTCGGGCCTTGGGCAATTAGGCCGCTGGCCTCACGGCAAAAACAAGAAGCTTCCGCACCCGCTGCTTACAGCGGAAATACGGAAGCTTCTTTATTCGTTCCAGGCTGTTTAATGCTTGATTCGTATTAAGCAGATGTCAGCTCGCCATGCGGCTCTTGCTCCAGCATTCTGCTCGTTTCCAGCTCCTCGCGAATGAGCTGCCATTGCTCGCGGCTCGCACGTATCATCGCGGCATCCATAATGCGCTTGTCATTAATGATGCGCGAGAACCAGCGTACAGCCTCAGCGCGTTCGCCGATGCGTCTGTTCAGCTCGCCAATCAAATACATCAGCTTGGCTCCATTGAGCTGCGCGCCTTCCCCTTCAAAAACTTTAACATACGCTTGCAGCGCAAATCTCAGAAACCGCTGCTCTTCGGCGTGGTTGCCCTCATAGCGGTACAACCATGCAATGTGATGCAAAATGCCAGCGATAACACGCGGGGACTCGCCAACCGATTGGGCCGACAACAGCGCCAGCTTGTAAGTCGCCATAGCCTGCTGCAGTGTGCGCTCGCCGCTAAACTCACGAGTCACCCAGCGCGAGCCGACATTTTCATAATAGCTCATCTTCTGTTTATCGCTCAGCCGTTCAGTGCCATTCTCCGTCGTTGCATAGCCGCAGGTTGGGCATACGCGAACGACATAATAATCGGGATTCATATCCGCTTTATAATAACCGCAGAAGTCTGTGTCTGATTTCACCGCTCTCTTAAAACTAGGACGCACGCGCGAGGTCATAAAGCTTGTCTCACAGCAAATGCATTGTACTTTCGTTTCATATAGCGGATCCATACAGACCACGTCTCCTATTCCGGTGTGTTTACAAAATGATGGGCAGGTCCTGACAGTCTTTCAATTACAAATTGTCTCAGCTCGTCTTCAATGCCTACTTCCTGAAGCGCTCTGTTCATGCAGTCGAGCCAAGCCTCAGCACGCTCAGGCGTAATCTCGAAAGGCATATGCCGAGCACGCATCATCGGATGCCCGAAAGCATCGGAAAACAATGTTGGCCCTCCAAAAAACTGGGTGAGAAACATATGCTGCTTCTCCATCACCGGATTAATATCTTCCGGAAACAATGGACCAAGAAGGGGATGAGCCTGCACCTTCGGGTAAAATGCTTCCACAATAAGTCTTAAAGACCTATCTCCTCCAAGTGTTTCATAGAGGCTTATATTCCTATTCATCGTCATTTTCAGCTCCAATTTGTAGGTATTTAGTATTATATCACAGAAAAATTTAACTGTCTCAACATTTTTGCTTCGTATCATCTCCATTCTGACCTATTAGTCCCGGTTCGTGCTGGGCCATAAGCTTATTATAATATAAGTGTGCAGTTTATAATTTCGGATCCCATTGTAAAAACGGCAAAGGCGTGAACAATTAAACGTAAATGGCCCATGGCTCAACGAGCAAGGAATAATAAGGAATGGCTGCTTTTTCAGACCGATTTAGCAAGACCCATTCGTCGCGTCAAAAGTAAGTCTTTTGAACGTTCGGGAAGACAGGACAAAAAAAGGCGGTACAGCGCTGACAAGCAGCTGTACCGCCTTTTCATTAAAATAACTCGCATCTCGCCATATGGAGGCTTCCAAAAAATCGAGCTAGCCTTACGACTTAGCTGCATACCATGCGGAAAACTGCTTCTGGTATTCAGCCATATATTTGTCAAAGCCTGCTGCCTTAAGCTTCTCCAGCGCTTTCGGGAAATACGTATCGTAATCCAGGAAACCGCTGGCAATTGGCGCCAGTAGCTCCGAGAAAACGCCATTGATTTTTGTTTCTTCATTTTTCACCGGCGTATTGTCAAAGTTGAAGCCTGCGCCCTTGGAAATAATGGCATCATCGTCCCACGCTTTATATTGTGCAATAAAGTCGTCTGGGACCGTATTGTCGAAACGCATAAAGTTTTTATTCATAAGCAGCCAATCTGGAATAAGCGCATCGGTTGTGTTACGCGTCAGTCTGCCGTTCTCATCAAGCGTGTAGTCCTTATCCTTGATGCCATAAGCGAACAAATCGTACAGCTCCTGATTTTTTTGGAGTAGATTGAAGAACATGACATAACGTTCGGGATCAGCAGCATTTGCCGATACGAACCATGCGGTGCTATAAGTGCCACGGCTGATCTTTGGAAAATCCTTGCTTAAAAAATAGTTGGCAAGCTTCGCTGTCGGAACAGCCTGCGTAATCGAAGCAGCGCCTTCAAACGGACGCGCTGCCGTTCCAGCCCAGAACATCGCCTTGCCGGAGTTCCAATCGGATTGCAATTGAGGCAAATTAGTCGCTGCATATTTAGGAATGATGCCCTTCTGGTACCAGCCCCTCATAATCGCGGCATACGCTTTGAAGTCCTCGCTTTCAAACCAGCTAATCACTTTGTCGTCCTTGGCCGCTTCATCAATGGCGAGCATATCATTTTGCCAGAACAGATTTTTATCTGTATACTCGTACATCAGCATTTTACGGGCGTCTGTGCTTGCATAGCCGATCAGCTCAGGATGCTTCGCATGGACTTTATCATAAAACGCCTCCAGTTCAGCTAAGGATGAAATGCCCGTCATACCAACCTCCTCGAGCAAATCCTGACGCGCCAGCACGCTGTAAAACTCTCCGGAGTTAGGCTTATTGCCTACCGGAACCGCATACTGCTTGCCGTCAAGCTGGAAGGCGGTAAAGGAATTGTCGTCAATCGACTTCTTCATATCGCCAGCCGCATTATCCATAAATGGCGTCAGGTCGGTATACAGTCCTTTTGCCACTGACTTCACCATGTAATTCGTATCTGTATAAGTTGCGAAATCCTCGCCGGTGGACAGCATCAAATCCGTTTTCCCGCCACCGTATTCTGTCCAGGGCAGAAATTGAAATTCAATGTCGGCGTTGATTTCTTTTTTGATCAGATCCTTGAATTCTGCTTTGGAAAGCTCCTTCATGCGGTTCGACTCATCGCCGTAAAGGACGATTTTAAGCTTGGCCGGCTTAAGAGTGCTGCCAGCGCTTTCATTATTCGTGCCATTAGCGGGCGATGTGGATTCCTTCCCGTTATTGCTTCCCGTGCCGCAGGCGGAGAGAAGCAGCAACGCTGCCAAGAATAGAGCTGACCATACGCGTTTCTTTACCATGTGTGAACCCTCCTGTAATGTTTTTATGTTTGTTTATTGTTCAATGGCATAAAGGACGCTAACCTTCTCATAATGAATTCGTCCATCATACCATGTACAACCGCAAATAGCCGTATCAGCCCTTGACGGAGCCGACGATGATTCCCCTTACAAAATAACGCTGAAGGAACGGATACAAAATCGCGATCGGCAGCACAGTCAGACAGGTCATCGCCATCTTTGCCGTCTCCAGCGGAGGAGCGATTATAGCGCCGCCAATCTGCGCACTGTTTCCAGAAGCCAAATATTGAATGTTAGCCATCATGTTGTACATCATGTACTGGATCGTATACAGCCTCTCCTCCGAAACGAGCAGCAGCGGCAAGTAGAAATCATTCCAGAACTGCAGCGCATAAAACAGGGAGATCGTAACGAGTCCAACCTGTCCAAGCGGCAGCATAATGCGGAAAAAGATATGAATATGACCAGCACCGTCGATTTGGGCAGATTCGATAATTTCATGTGGAATGCTTTTGAAATAGTTGGCTTGCAAATACATGAGAAATACATTGAGCAAATAGGGAACGAACAGGCCAGCAAGCGTATTGTCCAGATGATAATATTTCGTAGCTAAAATATACCAAGGCAGCGTACCGCCACTGAACAGCATCGTAAAATAAGCCATGAAGGCGAAAAAGTTGCGGTACCGGAAGCCCTTCACCGTAATAACGTAGGCGTAGGCTGTCGTAACGAGCACGGCGGACGCTGTGCCGAGCACCGTAACGATCGCCGAGGTCAAATAAGCTTGCAAAATTTGCTCCGCCTTTGAGCCAAACATAAAAGCATACGTATCCAGACTAAAGCCCCGAGGCAGGAAGGAATAACCTTCCGCTGCGAGCCTTGCTTCCGTCGAGAACGAGCCTGAGACGGCCATTACGAACGGAATCAGGCAAATAAGGGCGAATAGGCTGATGCAGGCATAAAAAACGACAATAAGCATTCTGTTTTCTTGATTAGCCATGTCACATGTCTCCTAAAATAGTTTGCTTTCCTTGTCGTACCAGCCTGCCAGCTTGTTTGCGATCAGCACGAGCAGGAACCCGAAGACGGACTGATACAGTGTAATAGCTGAAGCGAAGCCGAATTCGCCAGAGCGGATGGCTGTACGGTATACATACACGTCGATAATGTCGGTAGTCGGAAGCAGCAGCGGATTCAGGAAGGTGACGCCCATAATCATGCTGAGATCGCCCTTGAGCATCCCCCCGATTCCAAGCAAAGTAAGCAGGATGATCGACGGGATAAGCAGGGGCAGCGTAATGCGCGTAATCAGCTGTATCCGCGAGGCGCCATCTATGCGGGCAGCCTCATAATAAGAAGGATCGATTCCTTGCAGCACCGCATAATAAATGATGGCGCCATAGCCTGCGCTTTTCCAAATATTCGCAAGTACGAGGACAACTACGAACAGCCACGGATTGGAATACCAGTCAACGGGCTGCATGCCCACTGCCTCGAGCAGTCTATTCATGACACCTTTGTCAAAGTCGAGGAAGGAAAACAATATCGCCCCAATGACGATCCAGGAAATAAAATAAGGAAAAAACATGACGCTTTGCGTAATTTTAATAAATAGCTTGCCTCTCAGCTCATTCAGCACAATCGCGATGGCTACTGAAAAAAACGTCCCAGTAAGCATGTACAACACGTTCAGCATTACGGTATTGCGTGTGGCGCGGATCGCATTGTCCATGCTCGAGAAGAAAAATTCAAAATTTTCGAAGCCTGCCCAAGGGCTGCCGAATATGCCGCCGTTGTAATTGTAGTTTTTGAATACGAGTATGAGTCCGCTCATTGGCAGGTAGGCGAATAGTACAAGTACAATAACGCCAGGCAGCGCAAGCAGAAACAGCGAGCTGTCATTGCGCAGCGACTTGAACCGTCGACTCCCGCCAGCTGCTTTGCCGGGCTGTAAAGCTTCGTCTGACATGATGATTCACTCCTTGTGGATTTAGTTTCGGGCTGTGGGTCCAATATAGCTCCACCAAAAATGAAAGCGCAATCATAAATAAATGAAAACGCTTAAACAGTGCGAAATAAGCAAGCTTAAAAAAAGTGAAATCCTTTAAAAAATCAAAAAAGCCCCTAGAAATGGGGCTCTGGGACGCGGATGGCAAGGCTTATATAGCAAAAGCAGCCCTTCCTCGGTTAAGGAAGGACTGCTATTAATACGGCCCCATTTTCAATTTTCCTTCTGCAAAATATAATTCAGGCGCCACTTGGACGGCGTTACGCCATAACGCTTTTTGAATAACGTTGTAAAATAGGTGCTGCTATTATAGCCTGATTTTTCTGCAATTTCACGGATGTCGAGTTCAAGCTCGGCAATGAGTAATGAACGAGCATGCTCAAGTCTGACCAGATTGACAAAATCGGGAAAGCTGCTGCCAGTTGCCTCTGTAATCAGGCGGCTCAAGTAAGGCGGACTAATCGTCAGCTTCTCTGCAAGACCATTCAAGGAAAGCGTCTGGTCACCGAAATGGTTGCGGATATATGCAATTGCTTCGCTAGCCAAATTGCGGGTTTGCACCGTATTTAAATCGTTCAGCTTCCCATATGCATCAAAACACAGCTTCTCCAGCCATGCTCGTAGCTCGGCGTAGCTCCGCGTACGCCAAATATGCTGATAATGATCAAGGAAATCCGTATGCCGCGCCATGCTCTCGGCAAGACCGGTTTCCGCTATTTTCTGAAGATCTGAGGCCAGCTTGGACAATGCAACCGTCGCTTGCTCTACTTTGTAGCTGCATGCTACTGCAAGCAAACGCTCGACCGCTTTTGGCAGCAGCTCTCGATCCTGACTTCTGACCGCTTGAAGTACAAATTCAAGCGTGCTGTCAGGAACGGAACTGCTATTCAAATGAATAATGTCGTCTGCAAAGCTGAGAGACAAATGCTCATGCAGCTTAATATATTGAAGGCTGCTGCTGGCTTCGTCGTACATTTGCTTCAACTGTAAGGGATCGGCAGATAGGGAGCTTACGCCAACGGAGCATGTTCCCCCCTCCCATTCCCTAATCGAATAGCTTAGCTGCTCCCAGCGCTCGCGGAAAGTCCCATAATCCCCAAAGCTGCCGTTCGCCGTCTCGCTGACTATTAGAACCGCGGTCTCATGATGCGGGAAGAAGCCGCGGCAAGTGCCCGTCCCAGCAAACAGCTGCTCCGTCAGCTCTGGAAAACTGCGGATATGTTCTCTCCAATTTGTTGCAGCTAGGCTGTTGTCTCCGCTGGACAAACCTACATGCAGCACGGCCACGCAAAATGCCCCATTGTCATGTGTTTGACTCATCGGGGGCAGCGCAGAAGGCACATGCTCGTCAGCCCGGTAAGGCGACGTAAGCCAGCGCAGCAGCGCGCTATCTTCATTTTCCTGCTTCAGCTCCTTGACCCGGTCTCCAATTCTTTCCAGCTCCCGATTGGCTTCATCGAAGCCACCACCACGTGGGAATGCAAGTCGATCATCGGACAAATTGCGTATTGTACCAAACAATGTACCTATCGGCTTGTACATGCGATAAGACACAAAGGCAGCGGCGGCAGAAGCAGCAGCTATCAGAGCAAGGCAAAGCCCGACCATTATATTGCGGGCGCTTGCGATGTCGCGGACGCTGTTTTTATAGGAGGTTTCTGAAATAAACCACAGACCTCCATTTTGCGACTGATGATACGTAATCAGTTTTTTGTCTCCGGCGCCTGTTTTCCAAACGAGCGTGCCTGCCTTGCTTTCTACAGAAACAATTTGTTGCAGCAGCCTGCTGTCGAACGCTTGATCCGAAGAACTGCTCTGCATGAGCACGATGTGGTCTGCATTCAGAACAGCATAGCGTGTATCACCTTCATTGTTTTTATTAAACAAATTTTCTTGCAGCTTCCTCAGGTTGATCGTCATCGCGATGGCGCCATTGAATTCACTGCTTTTGAAAGCGCGATCATTATAGAAGGTAGTCATCATCGTTTCGCTTTGCCCATTATTCAGCGTTGCGCTCCAGACAAATGGGGATTGCCTGATTTCGCTGTCGCGAACCCGCTCGAACAGCTCCTGCTTCGCCGCCCCACTAAGCGGGTTGTTCTCGAACATCATGACGGGGCCGCCTGGCCCCAAAATATAAGCGTTTTCAAGAAAATCGTTAATCGTGAGCGTGCCGCGAATTTGGCTAAGCGCGCTATATAGCTGATCGCTCCAGCTGTTGTCTCCGCTCTGCATGACGGTATAAATGTTCGGATTATGGTAAAAGTCCATCGTGTAATTTTGCACCATGTCCATATACTTCATAAATACCGTCTCTGTGTTGAGAAGGACGGCCACATTCGCTTTATTGACATTGTCTATCGTTTTTTCCCGGAACCAGAAGAACAGAACCGTGGCCAGAACGAGCACCGAGCAAATAGAAATTAGCGCTAGGCTCATAAAAAAACGGACTTGCAGTTGCTTCTCTCCCGCCATTGCTATCGCCCCTTTATAGTTACCACTATACACATTTCTGCAAAGAAAGTTAACAGCCCTGCCTGCTAGAAGCAGCGAAAAGATGACAAGAATATATAAAAATGCTGAAATTGAGCATGAAAGTTTCAAGATTATGATGTTTTTTTGAACTATACTTGTATGGGCTTACATTTTATTAATGCTAGGAGGCAAAAAGCATGCGCAAGTTCCAAAACCCTGTTCTACCGGGCTTTTATCCCGATCCGTCAGCGATACGCGTCGGAGAAGACTATTATTTGGTTACTTCAAGCTTTGAGTTTTTCCCCGGAGTTCCGATTTTCCACAGCAAGGATCTGGTTAATTGGCGACAAATTGGACATGTGCTTGATCGTCCTTCCCAGCTTAATTTGGATGCCATTGCTCCATCAAGAGGCATCTGGGCGCCAACGCTGCGCTATCATAATGGGATCTATTATATGATTACAACTTTTGTTGACAACGACAAGGAATGCCATAATTTCTATGTCACCGCAACCGATCCCGCCGGAAGCTGGTCGGATCCAGTATGGCTGGAAGATGCGCCAGGCATAGACCCTTCCTTATTTTTTGATGAAGACGGCAAGGTTTATTATACGGGGAACCGCTTCCCCCCTGATGGCCAGCTTTACCCGAAGCATATGGATATTTGGCTGCAAGAGCTGGATCTGACGAGCGGGAAGCTCATCGGACCAAAGACGAGCATCTGGCAAGGCGCGCTGAAGGTGGCCCACGCCCAGGAAGGCCCTCATTTGTACAAAATCGGCAACTGGTACTATTTGTTGATCGCTGAGGGAGGAACAGGGCATACCCATGCGATTACGATTGCGCGCAGCGAATCAGTCGCCGGCCCATATGAGGGCTACAAGGGCAACCCGATTCTCACCCATCGCCATCTGGGCCGCAGCTATCCAATTGTCAACGTCGGCCATGGCGAGTTAATTGAAACCCAGCATGGAGACTGGTGGATGCTTTGTCTCGCTTCCAGGCCTTATGGCGGCTACTTCCGCAATTTAGGACGTGAAACGTTCCTTGTGCCCGTTGTATGGGAGCGGGAATGGCCAGTCGTCAATCCTGGCAAAGGCATTTTGGAGCAGGAAGCACTGGCTCCAAACTTGCCGGAGACGCCATGGCCGCAGCTGCCGGCGCGCGATGATTTCGACCAGCCGGAGCTCTCGCCGATCTGGAACTTCCTTCGCACGCCACGCGGCGATTTCTGGAGTCTCACGGAAAAGCCGGGCTCGCTGCGTCTTAAGCTGAAGCCGGACTCCATTGCTTCCGACAGCAACCCTTCCTTCGTCGGACGCAGACAGCAGCATATGAATTTCCGTGCCGAAACCACCATGAAATTTGCACCCGAGCAAACGGGCGATGTGGCGGGCATCGTATTACTGCAAAACGCCGACTTCCAATTCCGCGCAGAATACGGCAGCTATAATGGGATAACGGAAATTCGCCTTACCGAGCGAAGGCAAGGGGAAGAAACCGTGCTCGCCGCAAGTCCTTTCAGCGGGAACAGTCTGGAATGGAAGGCTGAGGCGCTTGGCCAAAGCTATAGCTTCTTCTGGCGTGAAGCCGGGACGCACAATTGGCTGCCGCTTGGCGGAGAAGCAGACGGTACCCTACTCAGCACCGACAAGGCCGGAGGTTTTACGGGCGCCTATATGGGGATGTATGCTGCCAGCACCAGTGCAGGACGCGCACACTATGCGGATTTCGACTGGTTCAGCTACGAACCGATTTCAGACTAGGCAGGGGGGATTGCCGAATGGATACTAAAGAAAAAATGCGATATCCAACTCCAACATTGCCTGTTATTCCAAACAACAGCTTCCTCGTCACGGAATATGGGGCTGCGCCGGGCAGCTTGTCGCTGTGCACCGCATCGTTCCAGCAGGCGCTCGACGCCTGCTCGGCAGCAGGTGGCGGCCGGGTGATCATTCCACCCGGCATATGGCGAACCGGGCCGCTGCGTCTGCATAGCCGGATTGAGCTTCACGCCCAGCAAGGCGCGCTAATTTTGTTCGAGCCGAAGGCTGAGCTATATCCGCTGGTGGCATCGCATTTTGAGGGTGAATCGGCTGTTCGCTGCCAAGCACCGCTCGAAGGCGAGGGTCTGGAGGACATCGCGATTACGGGTGAAGGTATTTTCGATGGGGGCGGACAGGGCTGGCGTCCGGTCAAGCGCTTTAAGATGACCAATGATCAGTGGAATGAACTGCTGAAATCCGGCGGAGCCGTTAATGAAGAAGGCGATCTGTGGTGGCCGTCGCTTGAAGCGATGGAAGGAGAAGCACTTGCTCATGGACTGCACCAGCGTGGCGTGATGGCTTGCGAGGCGTATTTGCCGGCAAGAGCCTACCTCCGTCCCACCCTGCTTAGTCTGCGCGGCTGCTCCAGAGTGCGGCTTGATGGGCCAACGTTTCAAAATTCGCCCGCGTGGTGCCTGCACCTATATAACTGTGAGCAGGTAACGATTCGGCGGCTGAACGTTCGCAACCCCTGGTATTCTCAAAATGGAGATGGCCTTGATCTGGAATCCTGCCGCCACTCGCTCATCGAGCATTGCACCTTCGACGTTGGCGATGACGCGATATGTTTGAAGTCAGGCAAGGGCGAGGAGGCCAGAAGGCTAGCACTGCCCTGTGAATTCGTAACGATTCGGCATTGCACAGTCTACCACGGTCATGGAGGAATCGTCATCGGAAGCGAAATGTCCGGCGGCGTCAAAGCCGTGCGTGCATCTGACTGCCAGTTCATCAGCACGGATATTGGCCTGCGCTTCAAGAGCGTGCGCGGTCGCGGCGGCGTGGTTGAGGATATTGTGATGGAAAGAATTCAAATGGCGGACATTGTACGCGAGGCCATTTCATTTCATTTCTTTTATGCCGGGGTGGAAGGCTCAGAGGGCTGCGACGAGCAGCTTTTTGAGGTAACAGAGGAAACGCCCGTCTTCCGCAATATTACCCTGCGCGAGCTGACCTGCCACGGAGCCGAAACAGCCTTGCTCATTAACGGACTTCCCGAGCTGCCGCTAAGCGGCTTAACGGTTGAAGGCTTGGAGGCAACAGCTGTTCACGGCGTTATTGCGCGCTATGCCAATCAATTAAAGCTGGAGAAACTAAAGCTGCATACGTCGGCACTTCCCGAGATTCAGCTTTATCAATGCAACCATTCGATCATCGAGTAGCATTCGAGTGAAAGCTGACGGCCAACAGATGCGCCCTCTTCTCTCCTGCCCATCTTGCTGCCAGCTTGCATGTAAACTTGCATGCAAGCGGAGTACCGCTCTTAAAATGGCTGATGCGGCGGAACTTGTCCATTTTTTGCCTGCTTGCGGTACTCCATCGGAGTGAGGCCGGTCGCTTTTTTAAACGTCTTATTGAAATGGGATAAATGCTCGAACCCTACAGCTAAAGCGATTTCCTGAATTTTCTGGCGGGATCCTGCAAGCAGCCGCTGCGCTTCACGAACCCGGATGTGAATAATATATTCCCGAAAGCGGAAGCCGGTAAGCTTATGAAATATTCGACTGAGATAAGAGCTGCTCAAATAAAAATGCTTCGCCGTATCCTCCAGCGTCACGGTTTCACGATAATGCTCACGTACATAAGTCGCGATTTCAGACACCTTATTATGCAGGGAGTAACGAGAAGGATTTGACCGCCTTGCCGTATTCTCGAAGCGGCCAAGCAAAATGATCAGCTCCGCAAGCAAAGATAAGCAATAGGACTCATAAAAAGGCTTTTCCTGCCGGCTTTCATCCAGCATTTTGTTAAGCAGACGTTCCGTCTCTCCCTGCTCGCGCAGCGAAAGTGCGAATACGCGAAATCTCCGTCCATGAAGCAGCAGCTCAAGCTTTTGCAAAGCTTGCGGCAAAATGACCGGTTCATAGTTAATGAGTATTCGCTCGAATTCCGCAACCTCGGAGCTGGCCGTTGCATGAATTTCATGTCCGGCAATCATAATAAGCTCGCCTTTATGCACGGTAACCACCTGCCCGTCTACAAAGTAGACACGCTCACCATCCAGCAGGTAATACAGCTCGACCGATGCATGGCTGTGGGGACGAGGCATCGCGGTAGCCCCTTTGCGCTTCATATGCTGAATGCTCAGCTTGCCATCTTCCATATTGTATTTGGGATTAAGGCTATCGGACGCGGTCATGGGCATTCCTCCGTATGGTTGCAAAGCTAGCAATAATACCTCCCATTATAGATAAAACTTCGCTTATTTGAAAGGAGCGCTCGCTATGCTGATTACCGTATCCAAAGAAGACAAAGCTGATTTCACCCGCTTGCAGGAGGCCATTGATTCCATCCCGGTGGAATATGCCGAAGCGGTAACGATTCGCATCAGACCGGGAATCTATGAGGAGAAGATCACGATTCCAGCCTCTGCCCCGCCAATTTTGCTGCTTGGCGAGGACAGCGAGAAAACCATTCTGACCTGGTCGGACAATGCCCATACGCTGGGGCTGGACGGGGAGCCGCTCGGAACGTTTCGTTCAGGCACATTAAATGTATTAGCGGAAGCATTCACGGCGGAAAATGTAACCATTCGCAATGCCTCTGGACCAGGCACAGGCCAGGCCGTAGCGGCGTTCGTCGATGCGGATCGGGCTGTATTCCGCCGCGTCAGGCTGCTGGGTGATCAGGACACGCTGTATACGGGCAAAGGCAAACAATATTATAGCGAGTGCTACATTGAAGGCGATGTCGATTATATTTTCGGGGCAGCGACGGTCGTGTTCGACAGCTGCCACCTGCATAACAAACGCTCTAGAGGCTATATTACAGCCGCCTCGACGCCCGAGGATGCCGCGTTCGGCTATGTATTCCTCGATTGTAAAATTACCGGAGCCGAAGGAGTTGTGGACGTTTATTTAGGCAGGCCGTGGCGGCCCTATGCCCATGTTGCCTTCATCCGCACATCGGTGGACGGCTCGATTACACCTGAAGGCTGGCATAACTGGGGGCAGCCGGATCGTGAAGCGACAAGCCGCTATGAGGAGTTCGGCAGCTTTGGGGCAGGGGCAGCTTCGGGAGCTCGCGTTTCCTGGTCGAGGCAGCTTTCGGCTGGCGAAGCGGTTGATTATCGCATCATCACCATCCTTGACGGCTGGCATCCCGAAGGCTACTGATCAATAGGGCTGCTAATGAGAGAGGGGAACGGCATGACCATAAAGCTTGAGCATTACTTGCAAACGCTGGTTCAGCGTGCAGCGATGGATAGACAGTCCGTCAGCGCTGGTGCAAATCCCGAACAGCGCCGGGAAACTCTTAAGGCGGCGTTTGGACGGCTGCTTGGCCATTATCCTGTGAACGAGCCGCAGCATCTGGAGCCACGGCTGTTGGAGCGAACGCCATGCAATGGCTATGTACGGGAACGCGTTGAAATCGCCACAGTGGATGGACTGCGGATGGCCATGTATGTGCTGCTGCCGCAGAGCCCTGCCGCAGAGCCCGCCCCGGCTGTCATTGCCTGCCATGGCCACGGCTACGGCAGCCGGGAAATCGTCGGGCTTGACCCGGACGGCTCGGAACGCTCAGGCACTCCGGGCTTGCATAAAGATTTTGCCCTAGCGCTTGTAAGAGAAGGATATGTGGTTGCAGCTCCTGAGCTGATCGGCTTCGGCGACCGCAGGCTGGATGAGGATAAGGCTGCGGACTCGGCTGTTAAAAACTCCTGCTTCATGCTAGCCGCGCATTTGCTGCTAACGGGCCGCACGCTTGCAGGGTTGCGAGTCTATGAGACTTCTAGGGCCATTGATTATTTGCAGCAACGGGCCGATGTGGATTCCAATAACATCGCAATCATGGGTATTTCCGGCGGCGGGCTCGTCGCAGGCTTTACGGCGGCTATGGACGACAGAATCCGCTGCGCGGTAGTCAGCGGTTATGCAAGCCTGTTTGCGGACAGCATTTTGACACGCAATCATTGCTTGGACAATTATATTCCGGGCGTCCTGCTGGAGGCGGAAATGCCTGAGCTGCTCGGATTGATCGCGCCGCGCGGTCTGTTTCTGGAATCAGGGGCCGCTGACCACTTATTCCCCAGGGAGCCTGCACGGCAAGCATACGCCGAGCTGCGCGGCATATATAGCGCAGCCGGGGTGCCAGATGCTGTGCAAGCTGTTTTTTTTGATGGAGGACATGAAATCCATGGAACAGCTGCTTACGCCTGGCTGCGAAAACAGCTGCTGGAGCATTCGACAATTGCAGGAGGGGATCGTAACGATGACGGAACAACAACAACAGGTTAATATGACAGGATGGGCGGGTAAAATAGCTGATACAATAATGAGCCAATGCGACTCAGACGGCTATCACGATTACCCAATGGAGCGTTGGGCCTATGTACCCGGCATGCTGCTGATGGCGATGGCCCGTGCGGGCATTCAACTGAACGAAAAAAGGTACTATCATTTCATGCAGCTCCATATGGACCACTACATCGAAGCAGACGGAACGATTCGCTCCTATACGCTGGAGGAATACAATCTGGATCAGATCAATCAGGGCAAAAATCTATTTTTTCAATATGAGAATACAGTTGAAAAACGCTATTCGAAGGCCGCCGATACATTGGCTGCCCAATTGATTAGCCAGCCCCGCACCTCCGAGGGCGGCTTCTGGCATAAAAAAGTATACCCCTTCCAAATGTGGCTCGATGGGCTGTATATGGCCTCCCCTTTTCTGGCGGAATATGCGAAAGTGTTTGACCGTCCGGAGCTGCTGAGTGAGGTTGCACATCAACTGCTGCTTGTTGAGCGCAGAACCCGCGACAAACGTACGGGACTGCTTTATCACGGCTGGGATGAATCGGGAGAGCAGGAATGGGCGGACTCGCTTACCGGCCTGTCTTCGCATTTTTGGAGTCGGGCGATGGGCTGGTATGCGATGGCTTTGGTCGATTGTCTGGAGCATTTCCCGGTTGACCATCCTAAACGCGGTACTATTATCGGGATTTTTCAGCGGATGTGCCATGCTCTTGTCGACGTGCAGGATCAAGGCAGCGGCTTATGGTATCAGGTGCTTGATCAAGGCAAACGCAAAGGCAATTATCTGGAGGCGACAGGTTCAATCATGTTCGTCTACGCGATGGCTAAGGGCCTGCGTCTTCGTTATCTGGAGCCCGGCTTCCGCAATGCCATGCTGCAAGGGTATGAAGGCATTATCCGCCACTTGGTCACAGAGGATAGTCAAGGCGTCCACCTTCATCAAATATGCCATGGCGCGGGACTCAGCAAAGATCGCAACGGCTCATTCGACTACTACATTTCCGAGGCGGTCGTTTCTGACCATTATATGGGTATTGGTCCCCTGCTGCTTGCCTCGCTTGAAGTTGAACGTTATTTGGAGTAATAGGCACCAGCTTGGAAGTACGCTCACGCAGCCTTCATAGATGAGGTGCCGCACTTCGCTATTCGATCCGTTATATGAAAAAAGGCCCGCATATTCATATGCGGGCTTTGTGAAAGTATAAGGTTTAATTTAGTGGTAGCCTTCGTAGTCCTCTTCTCCTGGTGCTGTAAGCGATTCCCTAATTACATAGACGAAAGCACAGACGAGGATGCCAGCGATTATACTCATTCTCATCACTCCAAGCATTCAAAGGTAATTCCATTGTACCATAAAATAATCCCGCGTCTACCCTTTTTGCAAGCGTTTTCTTTCTGGGACTGAAAATATTTTTATAGGCTTTTCCTCCTTTGCAAGTGATGGATGTCCTAGTTTCTGCATAAAGATGATAAAAGGACTTCTGCCAGGTCTACGGGCTGCTTGCCTATTTTCCGGGACAAGTCCCTTTGACTGTGAAGCGCCATTTTGAGGGGAGGTCTTGACCATGCTGCGCACGCTCTCGCATCCCGCTGCCTTAACAGGATTAGCCGCTGTATTCCTTACCCTGTTAATGGCCGTATTTCCGAATGAAGCGCTGGAATCTGCCCTGCGGGGCTTATCCATATGGTGGCAGGTGCTATTTCCCGCCCTTTTTCCCTTCTTCGTCATTTCCGAGCTGCTGCTTGGCTTTGGCATCGTCCATTTTTTCGGCAAGCTGCTGGACCCGCTCATGCGCCCACTGTTCAAGCTTCCGGGTATTGGCAGCTTCGTTGTGGCGATGGGCTATATATCCGGCTACCCGGTTGGGGCAAGGCTGACAGCAAAGCTCTATGAGCAGCGGCTCATCAACCGTACAGAGGGAGAACGGCTTGTCGCCTTTACGACGACGTCTGATCCCATTTTCCTAATTGGCGCTGTATCCGTCGGCTTCTTCCACAATGTCGCTCTGGCGCCTGTGCTCGCCGCCGCCCATTATGGCGGCGCGCTCATCATCGGCCTGCTCATGCGCTTCCACGACCCGCATGCGCCGATTACCGAATCTCGGCGCAGCGGCAGCCTGTGGGGGCGCGGCACAAGGCCCGGCTTGGCACACCATCAGCCGCTGCTTACGACGTCAACGCAGCACTCGCAGCACTCGCGCTCGCTACGCCGCTCGCGCCTTGCGGACGCGCTGAAGGCGATGCACGAGGCACGCCTGCTCGACGGACGCGGCCTCGGCCAGCTGCTTCAGGAAGCGATTCAATCAGCGCTGCGGCTTATGATCGTCGTCGGCGGCCTCGTTGTTTTTTTCTCCGTCATTATGGAGATGCTGACGTCAGCTGGCCTGATTACCGTGCTTGCTGCCATGCTGCGGCAGCTGTTCGAGCTGCTTGGACTTCCGCCAGCGCTCGCAGATGCCGCCATTTTCGGCCTGTTCGAAGTAACGCTCGGCGCCCGCGCCGCCGGTGAAGCTGGCACAGGCCTGCTGCATCAAACGGCAATCGCAGCGTGGGTGCTGTCATGGGGAGGCTTGTCCGTCCACGCACAGGTGGCCAGCCTTGTCAGCAAAACCGATATGCGCTACAAGCCGCTTATGCTCGCAAGGCTGCTGCACAGTTTTATCGCATTTGGTCTCGTTTATGCGCTATGGGGATGGCTCGGGCCCTAATACCCAGATTTATCGGATGAAATACGCTTCGCGCATTGAATTTACGGCTGTATTCCGATATCATTTAAGGGAACGTAACCAGAAGATTTGAAAAGGGGCTGCATTCCTTGAAATATGCCGTTATCGACAGAGGCGATTCCATATCCCAGTCACTGGCGGAACAGTTCCATACGCTGGCTGCGGAGCGCGGCTTCATTCGAAATGACGACGCGCCTGAAATTGTCGTATCCATCGGTGGAGACGGCACGCTGCTGCAGGCTTTTCACAAATATGTTGATCGCATTATGGATGTCGCCTTTGTAGGGGTACATACCGGACATTTGGGCTTTTATGCCGATTGGCAAAAAAATGAGCTGCCCGAGCTCGTCGCTCTAATGGCGGAGAAGGAGCTTAGCATCGTCCGCTATCCACTCGCTGAAATTGAGGTCGAGACGACCGAGGGAAAATTTCATTATATGGCGCTGAACGAGTTCACGCTTAAAGGGGTAGACGGCACGCTAGTTGCTCAAATCAATGTCAATGATGAGCCTTTCGAAATGTTCCGTGGCGATGGTATCGTCATTTCGACGCCTTCAGGCAGTACCGCCTATAATAAAAGCGTTGGGGGCGCTATCGTCCATCCGTCCATTTCATCGATACAAATTGCCGAAATTGCTTCCATTAACAATCGCGTCTTCCGGACGCTGGGCTCTTCGCTGCTGCTGCCGCAGCATCATCACTGCGACATTATCTCGAAGAAAAACCAGCGAATGCTGCTGACCATCGACCAGCTCAGCATTTTGCGCAGCGACATTTTATCGATACGCTGCAATGTGTCGAGCCGCAAGGTCAGCTTCGCCCGCTATCGCCCCTTCCCGTTCTGGAACCGCGTCCGTGACGCATTCGTGGATATGCACGAAGTATAAAGCAGAGCAAGCGCCGAGCAAAGAAGCTGCTCCTCAGGCGATTAGCCTGCAGGGCAGCTTCTTGTTTTTATTTAAATAGCTCCTCGTTCATCACGCTGCCTTCTTCCTTGCTCACATCCTTCTGCTTGCCATAACGGGAAGGCGGAATGCCCACCATGCGGTGGAAGATGCGGCTAAAATAAAATTCATCGCCATAGCCGACTGCGGCCGATACTTCCTTAACCGGACCTGCATTATGGTAAAGCAGGCGCTTAGCCCGCTCAATGCGCAATCTCGTTAAATATTTAATTGGCGGCTCCTTCATCGTTTGTTTAAACAGCCGGGAGTATGAGCTTGTTGTCAGTCCCGCCATTGAGGATAACGTAACCATATCGATTTTGTCATGAAAATGAGTTTGCATGTAGTGTATCGTCTTCTCAATCAGTCTCTTCGATCCATTCAACGATGTTTCTCCCATAGCGCTCACTCCTCTGGCTAATTAAAACCTTAGACCTTGCAGTGCTGAGCCGGCGCCTTAAGCCCCAAACGCTCACGTAATGATGCTCCTTCATAGGCTGTTCGAAACAGCCCTCTATTTTGCAGCTCAGGAATGACCTTTTCCACAAAAGCTTCCAGTCCGCTTGGAAAAATTTGCGGCATCACATTAAATCCATCCGCCGCTCCGCTGTGAAACCATTTTTCCATTTCATCTGCAAGCTGCACCGCCGTTCCCGTAAAAGCATAGTGGCCGCGCCCATTCGCAAAGCGGTGAACAAACTGGCGAATCGTCATCTGCTCCTCTTCGATAAGCTCAAGCAGCAGCGATTGGCGGCTTTTCAGCGAATTAATTTCGCCAAGCGATTTTGCCAAATGCAGCGGCACCGGGCCATCGAGCGGGTACGAGGACAAATCTGCGGCGAAGCGCCGCGATAATCGCCTCAGCGCATCCTCCATATGAACGAGCTGATTCAGCTCTTCTTCCAGCTCACGAGCTTCCCCAAGCGTATCCGCTACGATCGGGCATAGCCCCGGCATGATCAACAGCTCGCCAGCCTTTCTTCCGTAAGCCGGAAGACGCCCTTTGACGTCTGTATAAAAAGCACGAGCCGCTTCAAAGGTTTGCTGGGCTGTAAAAATAACGTCGGCCATTTCCGCGCCCATCGCTTTTCCGCTTTCCGAGGAGCCCGCTTGGACGAGCACCGGATAGCCCTGCGGCAGGCGAGGAGCATCAAGCGGCCCTTTCACCTCATAATGACGAGTAGAACCAACACCGTTAGTGGAGCCAGCGTCATTAACAGCGACTCCTTCCACACAGCTGTCCCACAGCTGCTTCGCAACCTCAACAAATTCCTTCGCTAGCTGGTAGCGCTGTGCATGCTCGGGATGGGCTGCTCGGCCAAAATTAAAAGCCGTCTCATCCGCGCTTCCCGTCACAATATTCCAGCCTGCCCGGCCACCGCTAATATGATCTAGCGTCGCTGCCTGCCGGGCGAGATGATACGGCTCATAATAGGTTGTACCAACCGTCGCGATCAGCCCGATATGGCTAGTTGCAGCGGACAGCGCCCCGAGCAGCGTCGTCGCTTCAAGCTTATTGATTTTACCGAAGTAGGCATCGCTTACAAAAATAGAATCCATCAGCCCACGCTCAGCCACTTGCGCCAAATGGCGGTAATAGCTAATATCCAGCGTCTGCCGCGGCTGCATATCGGGATGCCGCCAGGCCGCTTCATGATGGCCGGTACCATGTATAAATACGTTTAAGCGAATTTGGCGATTGTCCTCATTCAGCTGCAATCTCCCCTTTATCGTATGACGTGAAATTGGTTGATCGGCCGCGAAAGTCCCAATTGCTCACGCAGCGATGTACTGCTGCTTCCTGTCTGGCGGAACATCCCTCTCCTCTGCAGCTCAGGAATAACCTGCTCTGCAAAATATCCAAAGCTGTCTAGCGCCGCCTGCAGCGGCGGCTGAATATGAAAGCCGTCAACCGCACCCGAATGATGCCATAGCTGGATCCAATCAGCTATTTCTTCGGCGGTTCCTGCACAGCAAAGTCGCCCTCGGGCTGTTTTTCCTCCTCCTCCGACCGTGCCCAACCGAAGGTCCACTTCGGAGATGCTGCCAGCTGTCACTGCGATTGGAGTCAGGCTTGCTAAAATTCGGCCTTGCTCCGGCTGCCTTCCCTGCTGGCGCAGCAGCTCTCGCAGCTCCAAGCTTAGCTCAATCGCCTCTTCCAGCGAGTTCGGCTCAATAATCATTACATCCGCCACGCGAGCAGCAGCCAGCTTGTCGTCCTGCGTCCTAATTGGGACTACGATTGGCGGATGGCCCTGCGGCGGCCTAGCAATATTCAGCGGCCCCCGCGTGCTGTAATAGCGTCCTGTATAATTCACCTCGCGCACCTTGGCCTCATCAAACTGCATGCCTGCCTGCTTATCATAAATGAGCGCATCGTCATCCCAGCTGTCCCACAGCTGCTGCATCGCCTCAGCGAATTCCACAGCGGCGGAAGCTTCATAGCCGTGCGGTCGCAATTGCTCCTTGCTCACTCGGCCGAAATTCGCAGCCGCTGCCTCCTGCCCCGGAAGCGTAAGACAGCCAGCTCTGCCGCTGCTCATATAATCCAGCGCTGCCAGCTTGCGCGCTGCATGAAAAGGCTCATAAAACGCGGAGTGGACTTCCGCGATCAGCCCAATCGTGCTCGTAGAAGCCGACAAGGCTGCCAGCAAAGTGAAGGGCTCCAGCACAGGCGAAGATGGTGCGGGCTTCTCCAAACGGCTGCTTTCCGGCGCAATCAAGGCGTGCAGCAGTGCCCGCTCAGCCATCTCCGCCAGCTGCACACATTGCTGGTAATTGAGGCCATCGACGGCTGCACTCATATAAAGCTGTCTATTACTGCTCTTGCCGCCCATCATGTATGAGCCTCCAGCTTGCGCTTGCCCGCCGGGCGGCTGAAGCCGTAATGCTCCCTTAATGTATTTCCCGTATATTCGGTTCGGAACAAGCCTCTGTTTTGCAGCTCGGGTATAACCTTATCCACAAAATCGCTCAGCCCATCCGGCATATGCGAAGGCATCAAATTAAAGCCGTCCGCCGCCCTGCCGAGAAACCAACGCTCCAGCTCGTCCGCGATTTGCAGCGGCGTACCCGTAAGCGATGCATGTCCTCTCGAGCCCGCTGTGCGCATAATCAACTGCCTGAGCGTCAGCTTTTCCTTGCGGGCCATGCCTTCAACGAGCTCAAAACGCCCTCGGTTGCCGTTAATTTCCTCCTGACGCGGCAGCAGATGAAGCGGTACTGGCTCATCGAGCGGACAATCCGTCAAATCGACCTTGAACAGTGTCGACAGCCGTTTCAGCCCGTACGCAACAATCGTCAATTCATCCAGCTCGCGCTGCTTGTCCTGCGCCTCAGCTAGCGTATCGCCGATAATCGGGAAGAAACCTGGCAAAATGCATAGCTCGTCCGGGCTCCGCCCAAACGGCTTCATACGCGATTTTATGTCTGCGTAGAAAGCTTGTCCGCTCTCGAAGGTAGGCTGCGCAGTGAATACCGCTTCCGCCACCATCGCAGCGAACGATTTGCCATCCTCGGATGACCCCGCCTGTACGAGCAGCGGGTGTCCCTGAGGGGAGCGCGGCATATTAAGCGGGCCGCGGACCGCGAAATGTTCGCCCTTATGATCCAGCGGATGGATTTTCGCCATATCCGCGTATAAGCCGCTTTCCTTATCGGCAACGAGCGCATCATCCTCCCAGCTGTCCCACAGCGCCTTCACCACCTCTACGAACTCGCTTGCCTTGCGGTAGCGCTCGTCATGTGGCGGCAAAGCCGCATCCGTAAAGTTATAAGCTGCGCTTTCGCTTGCCGTCGTCACAATGTTCCAGCCAGCCCGTCCTGCGCTTATCCAGTCCAGCGACGCAAATTTGCGTGCTATATGAAAGGGGTCATTAAAGGTGGTTGAGGCTGTACCAATCAGTCCAATCTTATCGGTGACAGCGGCGATGGCTGACAGCAGAGTGAACGGCTCCAGCCCATGCAGCACTTTATGCTCAACAGTCGGAGGCAGCACCAATGTGTCCGCGAGAAACAACGAATCCAGCTTTCCCCGCTCAGCAATTCGTCCAAGCTCACGATAATAATTCAAATCGGTAATGCGGCGCGGATCCGTTGCCGGATGGCGCCATGACGCCTCGTGATGCCCGGTGTTCATCAGAAATAAATTGATATGCATGCTCCTCTTAGCTGAAATCATTGCTTCATTCCTTTCGACATAGCATGGTAGGGCATCATTGCCGTTATCTCTTGACTGCCAATTGTCCCGTCTGCCCATATATGCTGGCAGGGCGCTGTAAGCCGTAATGCTCCCTTAAAGTTGTTCCTGTATATTCACTGCGAAAAATACCGCGGTTTTGCAGCTCCGGCACTACCTTGTCCACGAACAGCTCAAGGCCCTCCGGCAAATACGGAGGCATGACATTAAAGCCGTCCGCTGCTCCGCCGCGCCACCATTTTTCCATCTCGTCGGCAATTTGCACCGGTGTGCCCACCATCGAATAATGGCCTCGCGAGGAGGCTGTTTTGACGATCAGCTGGCGCATCGTCAGCTTTTCCCGGCGGGCAAGCTCCACATACAGCTGGTAGCGTCCGCGGTGGCCATTTACTTCACTTTGCTGCGCCAGAAAATCAACGGGTACCGGTTCATCCAGCTCAAACCCGGTCATATCGGTGCTGAACAAATTGGACAGCCGCAACAGGCCATAATCAAATTGGATGTGGTCATGGAGCGCTGCCTCCCGGTCCCTTGCTTCAGCTTCCGTATCGCCGATAATCGGGCAGAACCCCGGCAATATTTTCAGCTCATCCGGCTGCCTTCCATATTTCTTCATCCGCGATTTCAAATCCGTATAAAAGAGGCAGCCGTCCGCAAAGCTGTTTTGCGCCGTAAAGACAACCTCTGCTGCATGCGCGGCGAATTCCTTGCCCGTCTCCGAAGCACCAGCCTGCACCCGTACGGGCTGCCCTTGCGGGGGCCTCGGCAAATTCAGTGCGCCCCGCACTGAGAAATAGCTGCCCTGATGCCGGATATCATGTATGCTGCCAGGGTCGGCGTAAATGCCGCTCGCCTTATCCTGTACAAGCGCATCATCCTCCCAGCTGTCCCACAGCTGCTGCACCACTTCCAAAAACTCGGCAGCTCGCTTATAGCGCTCCCCATGCTCCGGAAGCTTCTCATCAGCAAAGTTGTGGGCAGTGGCATCATTGGTTGATGTCACAATGTTCCAAGCGGCACGGCCACCGCTAATAAAATCAAGCGAAGCAAACTGCCGCGCCACATGATACGGATGGCTGTAAGTCGTCGAAGCCGTACCGATTAATCCAATCCGACTAGTCAGCATAGCAAGCGCAGAAAGCAGCGTAAACGGCTCCAAGCTTTGCAGCACCTTGTATCGGATAGTCGGGGGCAGCGCATACGAATCAGCCAAAAATAAGGAATCGAGCTTGCCACGCTCCGCCGTTTGCAGCAGCTTGACGTAATAGCTGGCATTTGTAACATCCTGCGGGCTGCTTCCCGGCAGCCGCCAAGCGGCCTCATGATGGCCATTGCCCATAAGAAACACATTCAGGTGAAGCTGCCTGTCGGTCGCCTTCATTCCTTCCTCCCCTTCCACTGCCCTTTTATTGGGCGGAAATAACCGACTGCCTGGACGAAGAGCGCTCTGGCCGCTCCAGCCCGTAATGCTCCCGCAGCGTCGTGCCTTCATAATCGGTGCGGAACAGACCGCGATTTTGCAGCTCGGGAATGACTTTATCGACAAATTCCTCTAGTCCGCTCGGGAAGTAAGGTGGCATCAAATTAAAGCCATCTGCTGCCCCCTGCACAATCCAGCGCTCCATCTCGTCGGCGATTTCAATCGGCGTGCCTGACATCGAATAATGTCCGCGCGACGTTGCTGTCCTCAAAATAAGCTGACGAATCGTCAGGTTTTCCCGCTGCGCTAGCTCCAGATACAGCTGATGCCGCGCTTTTTGCGAATTGATTTCATGATTTTCCGCCAGCTCTGCGAAAGGCAGCGGACCATCCAGCGGATAGCCCCGCAAATCCATCTTCAGCAAATTGGATAAACGGTACACCCCGTATTCCGGCTGGGTCAGCTCGTTCAGCTCGCGCTCCTTCTCCTTCGCCTCCGCTGATGTATCGCCAATGACAGGACAAAAGCCCGGCAAAATTTTAATTTGCGCTGGCGAGCGGCCATATTTCGCCATCCGGCCTTTCACATCCGCATAAAAGCTCCGTCCATCCTCAAGCGTATTTTGTGCAGTAAAAACAGCCTCCGCCATACGAGAGGCAAACTCTCTGCCGGTATCCGATGCTCCCGCTTGTACCAGCACGGGATGTCCTTGAGGCGATCGCGGCAAGTTCAGCGGACCCTTCACATGGAAATGGCGGCCGACATGGTTGATTTCATGCAGCTTTTCCGGGTCCACATAAAGTCCCTGCTCCTTATCGGCAACGATCGCGTCCTCCTCCCAGCTGTCCCATAGTCCCTTCGCCACCTCCATAAACTCGCCAGCCCGCTCATAGCGGTCGGTATGCTCCGGCAGCGGAGCCGCTCCAAAGTTGAAGGCCGTCGCATTGCCCGTCGAGGTTACAATATTAAATCCCGCCCGGCCCCGGCTAATATGATCCAGCGAATTGAATTTGCGGGCCACATGGAAGGGCTCATAATAAGTCGTCGAGGCCGTTCCGATCAATCCGATGCGGCTTGTCGCGATCGCCAGCGCCGAAAGCAGCGTGAACGGCTCCAGCGCCTGCTGCACCAAAAACTGCATCGTCGGCGGCAGGCCGTAGGAATCGGCGAGAAATAGCGAATCCAGCTTGCCTGCTTCGGCAATTTTCGCCAGCTTTATATAATAGTCGATATCCGTCACCCCATTCGGGTCGCTGCCCGGATGGCGCCATGACGCTTCGTGATGCCCTGTATTGCGCAGAAACAAGTTCAAATGCATTTTCTTTTTGCCATAACTCATCTTCTACCACTCCTCAAAAGGATATAGGGTCACCCTGGAACAGGATGGCGACTCTGCGTTCTGAAATTGATAACGATTTTCATTTACGATTTTATCGAAATACTTAAAGTTAATCCATGTACATTTTTGCCCTATTTTTCTATATTAAGATTATTAAAAAACTCTTAGAATCATTAGATTCCAAGAGTCTTCGGATTTAATACAAAATTAAGATAAATTTATTATTAATTATTTGTTAACAATTGTAAGAAGCTCGCGCGCTGGTGTGCGCGGGGCAGCATTTGGGATAATGCGTGGATAGCCAATATGGAGCACGGCGACAATTTTTTCTCCCGGCTGAACCCCTACTCCGGACGCATCGCGAAATTTGGGATTGTACATGTAAGGATTCGACTTCCACACCATGCCAATTCCTTGCTCCCATGCGGCAAGCTGGAGATTTTGAATGAGACAGCATACCGCCGAAAAATCCTCATCCCACTGCTTTTGACGAGGGTCCTCCTTGAGCACGACCAGCAAATGCAGCGGCGTATTCATATATTCCTTCATCCGATGCTCGCCGTATTTGGCCAGCTCCTCCGGCGTGTAGGTAGAGAGCATCGCATCCGCGAACGTTTTGCGCCCCTCCCCTTCATACACAATAAAACGCCAAGGCTCGCGCAAATTATGATTTGGAGCCCAGACGGCTACATCGAGCAGCTCCGTCAACGTCTCTATGGACACAGCATCTTCCTTGAAAACCCTCACCGTACGCCTTTCCTTTATGATTCGCGATACTGTATTTGGCAGAGCAGAATGGTCCGTATGCATCGTTTTCTCCTCCTAATGTCCTGTTATGGACGATTGCGATTGCGGTACAGCAAATAGATTAAATAGGGCGCTCCAATAGCTGTCGTTATAATGCCTGTAGGAATTTCAATAGGCGGCAGCAGCGCACGTCCCAGCAGGTCAGCAGACATCACGATCAAGCCGCCAACCAAAGCCGACACGCTCAGCAGCCTGCGGCTCGTCTGGCCAACCAATTGCCTCGCGATATGCGGTCCCATTAAGCCAATGAACCCAATCGTTCCGGCCATCGCGACAGAAGCGCCTGCCAAGCTTACGCTGATGAGCAATAAAAGGCCGCGTGAACGCTCGACTGAGCTGCCAAGGCCGATGGATAGCTCATCGCCAAGCTTCAAAATATCCAAAGTCCGTGACATAAGAAGCGCTGCCGGAAACAGAACGAGCAGCCACGGAAGCAGCGGCCAAAAGTGGTCCCAGGTTCTGCCATATGTACTTCCCATCAGCCAGATCATCGCCTGCTTAATATTTTGAACATGACGCGTCGTCATCCAAAAGGTAATATATGCGTGTGAGGCCGCGCCCACCCCTACGCCGACAAGCAGCAGCCGCATAGGCGCAGCGCCACGACGCCAAGCGAGAAAATATGTAAGCGCAGCCGCCCCAAGCGCCCCGCTAAATGCAATAAAAGGCAGCAGCGCAATCGGCACGGACGGCAGGGCGATAATGGCGGTAACCGCCATTAGGGCAGCTCCCCCGTTGATACCTATGACGCCTGGGGCAGCTAGCGGATTGCGGGTAATCCCTTGCAAAATCGCGCCCGAAAGCGCCAGCCCGCAGCCGACCAGAAATGCTACCAGCGACCTGGGAAAGCGCAGCTGATTGACGACAAACTCATATTCAGGCTCGCCGATTCCAAAAACCGTTTTCCACGCTTGTGACAGCGGAACCGGGTATTCACCGATCATAATGCTCATGGAAAGAACGATAAAATTAGCAGCAATAAGGACAACAATGACAGGCCAAAGACGGGCGGATGCGGATAAAGTAAAACGGGACATTATCGTTTCTCCCTCCTTTGCGCCAAATAAATGAGGAAGGGAGCGCCTGCCATGGCCGTCACTACACCTGCTGGAAGCTCCTGATAGGGAAAAATAAAGCGGGCAGCAATATCCGCCAGCAGCAGCAGCCCTGCTCCAAGCAGCGCAGAATAAGGAATGATCCAGCGATAATCCAGCCCGACCATAAATCTGACGATATGCGGTACCGCAAGGCCAATGAAGCCGATTGGACCGGCAATGGCCACAGAGCCTCCCATCAGGCACATGACGATGAACAGCGCTGCCGTTTTCATTAGGCCGATTTTCAGCCCCAGCCCCTGAGCGACTTCATCGCCGAGACTAAGCAAATTAATTTGCCGGCTGAGAACCAGAGCTCCCGCCATTCCGACCAGCATGTACGGCAGCACGCGTACGAACATTTCCATGCTGCCGCCGGTCAATGAACCGGCCATCCAGAAACGCATTTCATCCAGCGACTCCTCGCTGAAAATAAGAATGCCCTGCACCATGGAAGCAAGCAGCATATTGATAGTGGCGCCCGCCAAAATCAGCTTAATGGACGTAAGACCTCCCCTGCCCAGCGAACCGAGCATAAAAACAACGAGACAGGCAAGCCCCGCCCCAAGCAGTGCCGCCCACATATGGATAAGCGAAGACGTAAATCCAAATACAAACATGGATATGACGAGCAGCAGCGCCGCCCCATAGTTGCTTCCGAGCATCTCGGGGCCCGCCAGCGGATTGCGGCTAATGGCCTGCATAATGCTTCCCGCCATGCCGAGCGATGCCCCCACCATCATCGCCATTAGAGCGCGCGGCACCCGGACTGTGCGAATGATCAGATGCTCCCTTGAGCCGTCAAATGAGGTAAACGCATCGATGACCGTATGAAGCGGAACCATTGATTTTCCTACAGCAATGCTGGCTGCAAGGCCAAAGATGACAAATACAATACCGAGCACAATGCCCGTAAGCCGAATATTCAAATCCGTTCCTCCCTAAAAGCGTGGCGGCAGAGCGCCAGCTCTGCCTGAACAGGGACACTCTGCCTTCTCACCACGCTTCTAATACCCTAAACGCTAGCGCTGGTTACGCTTTGACTAGGAATTTAGTCAAATCGTCAATCATTAAATTGACTGCCTGTATGCCATGCCCGCTCAGCCAAACTTCCCAGCTCGCTACGTAGACGCGATCATTCTGCACACCTTTCAGCGTATTCCATAGCGGATTGCTTTTAATTTTTTGTTCAAAATATTCCTGCTCGCTCTCGCGTCCGAACAAAATAATGACATCGCCGTCCAGATCGGCAATTTGTTCCTCTGTCGCATTAAAGTTAAAATCATCATCCTTGCTTTGTACAGCCGGACGCTTAATGCCAGCACGTTCTACCACACCGCCAGTGAACGAAGGCTTCAAGTAAACGGATACGCGGTCCTTCCTTGGACGAAGCAGCGAAACTTCCGTCGTATTCAAGCTGTCGCCAAGCTTCGCATGCAGCTCTGCGATATGCGCATCAAATTGCTCAATCAGCTTCTTGCCCTCTGCTTCTTTGCCAACAATAGCTGCGTGCACAGCCAAGTTCGCCTCCCACTGTGCGCCGCCTACCTCTGTAAACACAGTTGGCGCAATTTGCGAAAGCTGCTCATAGATGGCCTCCTGCGTATCCTTAATGCCAATAATGACATCGGGCTTCAACGAGGCAATCGTCTCTAAGCTTGGCTGCTCTACCGTTCCGATATTCGTAATGCCTTCTGTTCCTGTCAAATAGGTCGCAAAACCGTCATCTACCGAAATAATCGATGGCGCGCCAACTGGCTTCACGCCAAGTGCAAGCATATTATCGAGTGCGCCATTATCCAATACGACAACCTTCTGCGGATTAGGCGGAACGACTGTTTCTCCCATCGCATGCTTGAACGTGCGGCCTTCTGTATCTCCTGCTGCATTTGCTTCAGCGGTTGGCTGTGCACTTTCTCCCGCAGCCGGACTAGAACTGTTCTGCCCTGACGGTGCACCACCAGATCCATTTGCCGCAGCTCCGCAGCCTGATACGACGAGCATCAGCAGCAGCACCAGTACCGCGCGCGCCTGCCAATTGATTTGTAACTTGAATAACATTGAAAAAACCTCCCTGTATGTATCTTTGGTCCATAACGACCTTTTTTATGAGAACTATTCTCAACGAGAATCATAAATCGTTTCGCTCTTTTTGTACATCGATCTTTTTGTCCGATTCCATATAAAATTTTATCATTTATCCAATTGCTGCCCATAGTTTGTTTTCACAATTGACTATGATAATGATTTTCATTTACAATAAACAAGATCGGTTTTTCCTTTTTTTAAATATAAGCATTTATAAGTTTCACACTTATTCTCGGCTTATATTTCACCCTCGAAACGGTAGCTTTGCCGTCAGAGGACGGCGACAGCCGTTTACGCTTGAAATATAGGAAAGTATATCATTTTCTCATCCTTTCTCTATATTTCTCGGACTGAAACGCGCCGCGCCGCCAAAGGACGACGACAGCCGTTTCACCTTGCAGCAACCGATGCCTCTTACCAGACTAATAGACTGGAGACGCCAAAATGAAACGTACAATGGTTTTTTTATCTTCCATTCATAAATACAGCAAGCCAGCTCACACTTCTATTCAGCGGACGGCGCCCGCTCCGATGCTCGTCTTTCTTACCCGAGGCTCCGGCCTCCTCGCTATTAACGGCTATGAGCGAAAGCTTGAAGCGCTTGGGCCGCTTCTGCTGCTTCCCGGCATGTCCATACGCTTCCAATCAGATCGCGGAGATTTTGAATATTATGTGCTGATTCTGGATGCGGTTGGTGTCGCCAAACAGCGTGAAAGCCGGAAGGTGCAGCTTCCCGAGCTGCCGGCCGAGCTGTTTGGCAGCGGCATCAAGCTTCGCAGCCAGCAGCAAACCTCCGAGCGCATCGTACGCCTATATGAGACAGCCTCACAAGTTGATAAGTTCGAAAGCAAGCCTGAAAGCGAGCTGATGATACAGCTGCAATTTCAGGAGCTTTACAGCACAGTCCTGCTAGAGCTGCTCGAGCTTAATCGCATTCCAACGTCTGAGAAGGGCATGCAGGAAAGCATCAGCTACCTTCATAAACATCTGCATGAAAAAATCAATCTGGAGCAGCTTGCCAGCATCGCCATGCTGACGCCAACTTCTTACTCGCGCAAATTTAAGAAGGTAATGGGCGTCACACCCTTTGAATATTTAGCGGATCTTCGTGTCAAGGAGGCGAAGGCACAGCTTTCGCTGAATGGGGCGTCTGTCAGAAGCGTCTCCGAGCGCGTCGGCTTTGGCAGTGAATTTTATTTCAGCCGGGTATTTAAAGCAGCGGTTGGCATTTCTCCCAATCTCTATATGAAGCGCCATCAATTAAAAATTGCGGTCGTCGCCTGCTCCAGCTTTGACGACAGCTTACGCTCGCTCGGCATTTTTCCGATTGCCAGCATGAACTGCTTCCGCTATCCCGGAATGGGAGAAGCCGAGCATCTGCGCAAAGTGACCAGTCATTTGCAGACGCTGATGCAGCTGAAACCCGACTTAATTCTTATCGACCGCTATCATCATGAATATGAGGAGCCGCTTAAACAAATTGCCTCCACCGCATGTCTGGAGCATCATGCCGACTGGCGTATCGTCTTGCATAAAATGGCGGAAATGATCGGCTGCGAGCGAACCGAGCAGACGATGCTCAGCGAGCTGGCGCAGCAAACCGACGACGCCCGCAAGCAGCTCGGCCGCTCCGTCGGCAGCGGGAGTCTGACGTTAATGCGGGTTACGCATAATGCCGTCCGCATCCAGGGAGCGCCGGATCATCCGCTCAACGAGCTGCTGTTCACCGAGCTTGGACTAACGGCAGGCAGCTCGTCTCCAGCCATTGACCACAAAATCGAAATGCAGCCGGAGCAGCTCAGCGGCCTGTCCATTCAATCGGATTATTTGTTCGTTCAAAAGCTGCATCATGGACCGAGCAGCGACCAAATTTTACAGCGGATGCAGAGCAGTCCCTTCTGGAAAAAGCATGAGGCTGTCCAGAGCGGCCGCGTACGCTTCATCCCGAATTGGTATGCGATGTGCTGGACGCCGATCGGCCGCAAAACGATTATGGACTCGCTGCTCCTCTATACGAATGGCCAGCATCATGCCTAGCTTTTCACTACTAGTTGAAAAGCCTGATTTCCAACAAAAAGAAGCCTATGCGGCCGCTTTAGCGCGGTTACATAGGCTTTTTGACTGCTTCGCCCGCAGGTCGGTGCGTAGAAGCGTTATTTTCAGCAATGGCCATCGTGTTAGAAAGGGTTTCGGGATTAGCTTTAGAGTCGCTTCTGGACTTGTTCCTGCCTCCAAGCATTTTGTAGCTCCAGCCTGCATTAAGCAGCATGAGAAAGGCAGACATGAGAAAAACACCCCTTATGCCTACATAGCCATATGCCGCACCGGACACGATGGGTCCAAGAACGGCCCCCAGGCTGACTGCGCTCGTATCAAAGCTGTATGCCCGCGTCTCCATCCCCTTCGGCACATACTGCTTAATGAGCGTTCGCACCGTCGGAATGAGCCCGCCAATGAACATGCCCAGCAAAAACCGCAGCAGCAGCAGCTGCCAATAATAAGCGACAAAATAATGCAGCAGTACGATTAGGCAAGCTCCGAGCATCGAGTAGCTCAAAATGCGGTGCGGGCCTGTACGGTCAGAGCGCCTGCCAAGCAGCGGTGCAAAAATCATATTGGACACGCCCGTTACCGAGCTGACCAGCCCTACATATAAAGCCAGCATGCCTGCCTCGCCATGCAGCTCCTTGACGAAAAGCGGAATAAACGGCAGTGATCCGGTCAGCGCGAACTGAATCATCATGCTGACCGCCAGCAGCGCGGGAATTTGCCGGACCCGGCATAACACGAGAAAGCCGCCGATCGTAGAAACAT
The DNA here is from genome assembly GCF_000971975.1 of Paenibacillus algorifonticola. Taxonomy (GTDB): domain Bacteria; phylum Bacillota; class Bacilli; order Paenibacillales; family Paenibacillaceae; genus Pristimantibacillus; species Pristimantibacillus algorifonticola. The sequence goes on from NZ_LAQO01000025.1 coordinate 90,929, forward strand.
TTTGCTCGAAGCGCTGATCCGCCTTCACGAAATGATCCTTCACGACGATAGCGGTTAACAGCGCCGCCATAAACATCACCGTGCCCGTGATGAAAAAAACGCTGCGCAGCCCGAGCCATTCCGCCAGCAAGCCGCCAATAAGCGGCCCCATGACCGTCCCGGAAATATTGCCGGAATGCAGCGTGCCCATGGCAAAGCCCATTCGGCTGCTCGGCGTATTCGTCGATACGATGGCGGTTGCCGAAGGTGAAAATCCGGCAAAAGCGCCATTGAGCAGACGAAGCAGCAGAAGCTGCCACGGCGCCTCAGCGAAGCCCATCATCGCAATGACGACGGCCATGCCGAAGCCTGCGCGCAGCAGCATCATTTTTCTCCCATAGCGGTCGGCTATTCTTCCCCAGATGGGCTGGCAAATGAATAAGGTCACATAATGGGCAGCGAATATCGCTCCAGCCCAAAAGCCCGCCTCACTGCCCGAGCTCACGCCCAAATCCTCAAGGAAAAGCGGAAGAAAGGGGATGACCATCGTCGCGCTGCCCGTAACCAGAAAATTGCCCAGCCATAAAATAGTGAGGTTCAGCCGCCAGTTAACCGCTGCTTTGTCCGCTCCATCTGGCGCCCTTTTCCCCTTCACGCGTGGACGCCAGGCCGTGCCTCGGCGCTGCGCCCGTAATGCTCCCGCAGCGTGCTGCCGGTATAATCGGTGCGGAACAAGCCGCGATTTTGCAGCTCTGGAATGACCTTGTCCACAAAATCATCGAGCCCCGACGGCAGCGAAGGCGGCATTAAATTAAAGCCATCCGCTGCTCCTGCGACTGCCCAGCGCTCCATCGCATCTGCTATTTGTAACGGCGTGCCCGCCATGGAGAAATGGCCGCGTGAAGAAGCAGTACGCATCATGAGCTGGCGAATGCTGAGCTTTTCCTGCTGCGCCATTTCAATAAACATTTGATGCCGGCCCTTCTGTGAATTGATTTGCTCCGTTTGCGGCAAGTCGGCATAGGGCAGCGGCCCATCCAAAGGATAAGCGGACAGGTCTATGCCAAATAAATTAGACAGCCTGTATAATCCATAATCGATTTGCACCAGCTCATGCAGCTCCTGCTCCTTTTCCTTCGCCTCTGCTTCCGTATCGCCAATGATGGCGCAGAAGCCCGGCAAAACGCAAAGGCTATCCGTGCTGCGTCCATATTTCGCCATTCTCGATTTCAAATCGCTGTAAAAGTCGCGTCCGCCCTGCAGCGTATTTTGTGCTGTAAATACGGCCTCCGCCGCCATAGCGGCAAATTCCTTGCCTGTATCCGAGGCGCCGGCCTGCACAAGCAGCGGGTGCCCTTGGGGCATACGCGGCAAATTCAGCGGACCGCGAACCGCATAATGCTCCCCCTTATGATCGATCCGCTTAATTCGCTCGGGATTTGCATACACGCCGGACTGCTTATCGATGATGAGCGCACCGTCCTCCCAGCTGTCCCACAGCGATTTGACCACCTGCAAAAACTCCTCGGCCCGGCGGTAACGCATCGAATGCTCAGGAAGCTGCTCGTCGCGGAAGTTGAAAGCCGTCGTGTTGCCTGTGGACGTCACTATATTCCAGCCTGCCCGACCTCCACTGATGAGATCCAGCGAGGCGAATTTGCGGGCAATGTGAAACGGCTCATTATACGTCGTCGAGGCGGTGCCAATGAGCCCGATATGCTTCGTTGCCATCGCAAGCGCGGACAGCAGCGTAAACGGCTCGAGCCCTTGGAGCACCTTGTATTGAATCGTAGGCGGCAAGCCGTAGGAATCAGCGAGAAAAATCGAATCCAGCTTGCCCCGCTCAGCGGTCTGCGCCAGCTTTACATAATAATGCACATCGACCGCTCTCTCCGGCGTACTGTCGGGATGCCGCCATGAAGCCTCATGATGGCCGGTGCTCATCAGAAATAAATTCAGATGCAGCTGCTTTTTCGTCTGGGTCATCGTTCTCAGCTCCGTTTCTTTAATCAAGGTAAATGTGCTGCGGCTGCGCATGGCTTAAAAACTGATGATGGGATATCGCCCAGCCGTAAGCGCCTGCGTAAGGAAATAACACAATGTCCCCGACACGCACCCGCTCGATATAGCTGTCACGCGCCAGCACATCTTTAGGCGTACATAGCTCGCCAGCGATCGTTACCCGGCAGTCAGACAGCTGCGGACGTTCAAAGGAATAAGGCCAGCTATCCACCGCTATAATGCGGAACGGATGGCTGTGCTGCCAGGATGCCGGCAGCCTGAAATGGTGCGTGCCGCCGCGCAGCAGGGCGAAGCGGCTGCCATGATTATTTTTCACCTCGGCCACCTCAGCCGCGTAATAGCCGCAAGAAGCGACAATATAGCGGCCGCACTCAAATACGAGCTTGACGCCAGCTGCGCATAGCGGAGCAATCTGCTCCCGCAGCCCATCCGTGAACCGCTCCCACTCGAATTGGCGCAGCAAATCCGCATAATTGACGCCGATTCCACCGCCTACATTGATGTAAGCGATGTCCAGATGAAACTGCTGCGTCCACTCCGCAGCGCGGTGGCAATAGAAGGCGAGCAGCTCCAAATGCCGATCGACGCTCAAATTATTCGATAGCGAATGGAAATGAAAACCATCGATTTTGATATGGCTTAACGTGCGAGACAGCTCCAGCAGTTCGGGAATTTGCTGCTCATCATTTCCGAACTGCGATTGCCGACCAGCCATCACGAGCTTCGCATCCGGCAAAGGGATGCTCACATTTACGCGCAGCAGCACCGGCATGATTTCCCCGCGCCGAGCGGCAAGCTCGTTCAATCGCAGCAGCTCATGCCTGCTTTCCACATGAATATGGCGGACCTTTCGTTCCATAGCCTCCACCAGCGCTTCATCGGTTTTGACGGGACCTCCATAAATAACCGGAATGGCAGCATCCACCTCGCGCGCTTTGCGGATTTCGCCTGCGGAAGCCGTCTCAAACCCATGAACATAAGGAGCAAGCGCTCCTATAATAGGCGCCTCGGAGTTTGCCTTCAGTGCATAAAACAGCTGGCAGAAGTCCGGCAGGCTGGCGGTCAGGCGGCTAATATGCGAGCGAAGCTCAGCCAAATTGTACAAATAAGCGCAATAGGGCTGATTGGCATGCTCCTGCTTATCCGACATCACTCGCTTCAGCACGGAGGCAGCAATAGGCTCGTCCCTGCGCTCCCCCACCGCATAAAGCGGATTCGGCACCGTTACATAGGACGGATTTTCGCCGCGCTGGCTGAACCAGCTGGACAAATTCGCTTTGGCTGGCAGCTGGGGCGTTTGAAATAAATCGGTCATATACGGTTCAGCCTCATTCAGCCATGAAGAACGGCGAAGCGTATGATGAACGGTTTGCCACAACGCCAATTCCTCCACATCCAGCGAATAAGCGATGGCATGAATGAGATGGCCAAAATGGTTGACCAGCACATAATATTTAAATCGATCCCACGCCTGCTTATCTGCATACAGCGCCGGATGGCCCTGCGGCAGTGTAAAGGCAGGTTGGTCAGTGGAGCTGTGCCCACGAGCTGCGTAACTGGACTTCCTCCCGGAAGCTGGCTGTCCATGCCGCTCTTCACTAAGGCTAGTCCCTTCCAAATCCCGGACGTAAAAACGTGCCGGCCAGCCCCGCTCCAATGCAACAAGCGAGTTTTGCACATGTGCCTCCATGCTGACTCCATGCTCCGTGAATAGCCAAATCAACGGTACCAGTGATATTTCTACATATTGCTCCAGCCATTGCTGGGCAAAGGAAAGATCCGGCGCCGCCTGCCTGGCCTCCGCAGCAAGCTGGATGAAGGCGCCTATTGGCGCAGACTTCGGTTCCGCTCCCTCCTCAAGCAGCGCGGCGACTACAAGCGGGCTTGCCGCCTCTTCTGGTTCATTCCAAGGCGCCATATAAGCCGGGTTGCGGCGGAACACGACGCCGAAGCTCGCGGCCAGTTCCGCCGCTTCTGTTGTGCTTATAGCAGCCTCTAGTGATTCAGATGGCACATCCTCCAGCAAATTGATTGTCCGGTAGCCTTCTTCAAGGATAATATTGAACGTCTCTCCAAACGGGCTGCTCTGCTCTAGCTGAGCGAGAATTCGGCTTGCCTCAATCGTTCTGACCAGCTGCTCTGTCGGATTATTCCTCACAAAATGGGTAATTCGCACTTGCAGCGGCAGCTTGATCATATAAGGGCTTTGCACATCCCAAACGGTGCGCACAGAAGAGGTTGGCACCACTTCATTCCCCAGCGGGCCCAAATGCACAAGTCCGCCTTGCTCAATGAGCCGCTCGACCACAGGCAAGCGGAGCAAATACTTCGCCTGCCAAGGATGGACAGGCATAAGAACGTAGTGCTGCCGGGCAGCAGGCAGCAGCTTCAGCGCAGCAAGGCGCACCTTCTCAGGTGTGACCGGATCGGCTTTTTCACCCACTGCTTGATCTTCGATCCACTGCTGCTGTACGAGCTCCGGCTCAGCGGCAAAATAATGCAGCGTAAACGCAGCGCCAAGCTCTGGCGCGTAGCGGGCTTTATCGTCCGCTGAAAATCCCTGCGAGCTTTTCGGGGCAGGATGGAACGGATGGCCCTGCAGCATCGACTGCTCTGCCAGCCGAATTCGCCCGCTGCCATACGTCCTCGCAAGCTGGCTCCCGCCACTGCCTGACTGCTCTAAGAAATGGCTCATATTGCGTAGCGAGCTGGCAATTTGCGCCAGAAATGCTTCTTCTTTGCTTGCATCTCGGCTTCCGCTTGCAAGCGCGAGCTCGGCTACTACAATGGCTGCTAGCCCAGCTGCACCATCCAGCCTGCTAAACGGGGCATGACGAGCTCCTCTCCCTGTTCCCTCCACCAGCCACAGCGAGTCGCCGTATTTGTGATGGCCCATTGCCGATAGCCAGCGAATGGAGCCGACAATTGCAGCACGGGAATGGGGCAGCTCCAGCATAAATGCCCCAAGGCCCGCTTCACGAGCGATAGCTGCATGAAGCTCCGGCGGCAGCTGCTGCTCCTCGTGAAGAAGCGGACGAAAATGTCCCGCTTCTCGCATATACGCATTGAGCAGCCGCTCCACATGCTCTTGCTCCGCTATTGAAGGCGGAGCAACGATTGTTTTCCGCTCACTCATAACATCACCCTGCAGATGGCGCGGCTTGCTCAGCGCCAAACAATTCCAGCTCGCTGCCAATGCCCGCCTCTCTCGCCTTCCGATAAATTTCCGCAGCGCTGGCAATGTCTTCAATGGCCATACCCATCGGATTCAGCACGATGATTTCCTCATCGTTTTCACGCCCCGGCTTCCGGCCAGTGACCAGCTCGCCCAGCTCGCCATACAACTGCTCGCGCGAATAATTGCCCTCCGTGACGAGCTGATGAATAATTTTTTTCTCCCGGTTCGCCTGCTGCCAATCGTCAACGACGATTTTGTCCGCGCGGAGAAAAACATCCTTTTGCAAATCCATGATCGAAATATTGCTGACGAAAGCGCCTTTTTGCAGCCATTCGAATGGAATGTACGGCTGGTCGGCCACGGTGCAGGTGACAATAACTTCGCCGCTGCGCACAGCCGCTTCCGCGCTCTCCGCAACCGTAATGTGCACATGGTTGAAGCGCTTGCGAAGGCGTTCAGCGAAGCGCTCAGCCGCCGCTGCATTCAAATCATAAAGCTGCAGCGTCTTTATAGCAGGAAACTGCTCAAGCATCGCCTGCATCTGCATGCCGGCAATCGCGCCGCAGCCGATGCAGCTTAAAGCGGCAAAATGCTTTTTCGCCAAATAACGGGCGCCAATAACGGTAACGGCTGCGGTGCGCATGCCGCTAATCAAGCTCGCCTCCAATATCGCTACCGGATAATTGCTCTGTGGATCGTTTAGCACAATGACGCCGCTGGCCCGCTCAGCGCCAAGCCGTGACGGATTGTCATGCTTGCTACCGATCCATTTAATGCCGGATACTGGCTCGTTCCCGCCTAAATGCGCAGGCATTGCAATAATCCGGTCGGCAATATGGCCGCTCTGCTCATTGACGCGCAAATACGGCTTCAGCGGCTGTACAAAATCTCCCTCCGCATGCAGCGCAAGCGCATGACTGACCGCCTGCACATACAGCTCTGACGAATCGCCTCCCGCCCGGCGAATATCCTCGCGGTTCAAATACAGCATTTTATTCATACCAATGCTCCTCCTGTTTGTTCAAGCTTACTAACCCAATCGTCGTTATAAATCGTATCCATGTAACGGTCCCCACGATCGGGGAATACGGTAACAATCGTAGAAGAAGGAGAAATAGACGGCAGCAGCTTGCCTAACGCGGCAATAATCGACCCCGTGGAGCCCCCAGCAAAAATCCCCTCTTGTCCGAGCAGCTGCTGGCAGCCAGCTACCGACTCCAAATCGCGCACGTAGATGACCTCGTCGATTTCCTCCCTGCTGAGCAGCTCCGGCACGCGGCTTGCGCCAATGCCAGGAATTTCTCTCGTTCCCGGCTGGCCGCCGAAAATAACGGAGCCTGCCGCATCCACTGCGATTACTTTCATGTGAGGATTGGTCTCGCGCAGCCGCCGGGCAAAGCCCAAAATACTGCCTGTCGTGCTGACCGCACAAACCAAATAGTCAATTTTTTCATCGATTTGCTCCATAATTTCGCTCGCCGCAGTAGAATAATAGGCTTTCCAGTTCCACTCATTGGCATATTGATTGATCCAGTAGGAATCTTGAATTTGGCCCAGCAGCTCATTGACCCGGTGAATCCGCGTTTTGAGATAGCCGCCCTGTTCATCCTTGACGGTAACCATATCAATGTTGGCGCCTAAGCTTTTAATAATTTGCAAATTCGTTTTTGAAATTTTCGGATCGACAACACAGGTCAGCTTCAGCCCCTTGATCTTCGCAACCATCGCCAGCCCGATACCGAGATTGCCGGAGGTGCTTTCGATTAAATGCGTATTCGGCCCGATTAAGCCGCTCTCGAAGCCCTGCTCAATCATATACAGCGCGGATCGATCCTTCATGCTGCCGCCCGGATTCATCATCTCCAGCTTGGCGAACAGCCGGACGCTTGAGTCCGGAAAAATTCTTTTCAGCCGGACGAGCGGTGTTCCGCCCACACAATCTACTACGGAGGTCACTCCTGCCTCTTGCCTGCGCACCGTTTTCACATTCATCTTGTTCACACTCCTGTTTCTCTCATTTGGTATAGCGGATTGGCAACAGCATGATTGCGGATCACATGCTCGCCGAACAGCCTGCGTCTCGTTAACTGCCCGACTTCTATCGTTTCAGCAAATAAATCATAGCGCTCTGCCTTGTGCAGACCGAATGTGCTCAAATAGCTGTGGATCGGCGCCGCAGCGGCATGCCAAAACTCTGTTTCATCCAACCCGTAATGCTCCTCCAGAACGAGACAAAGGTCAGCCAGCATAATTTGCAAAAAAGAATCCATCAGAAAATTCCGAATCTTTTGAACATTATTCGTTTCCATTGGCGACGTGCTGTAGCTGTTAGGATGCAGCGGATCGGAGTCCAGCAAATGCTCAGGTCTCGATTCCTCCTCGCCATCGCGAGTATGGAAACGCACGCCGCCAGGCAAATCCCGAAGCGCAATCCGCGAAGGCACGCCTTGCTTGTGAATGAGCACTAAATTTTGACCATGCGATTCCATTGCAATGCCATGCTCGAACAGCAGATGAATGAGCGGCAGCATACTGGCTGCAAGCAGCTTGTCCAGCCAGCTTCGAAGTCCTTCACGCTGCACCCAGCTATCGATAAACGGCTTGCCATCAGCGCCTATGTGGCATAAAACGGTGAACGGAGCTGCTTCCTCTCCCTCCTCCAAGTGGACATACACACTCTCGCGCCATATAGCGCCAAGCGTTCCATAGCCGGCGGCCCGCACAGGGCCTGGCAATAAATTGTAGCGGAAGGAGACGCCCGCATGCTCCTTAAGCAGCACAAGCTTAAGCTCATCGTGCAAATAGCGGTCACCAGCCACAATGCTTTCAAGCCAATCCGATAAAATCGGCGCATTCGTCACATGATGCGTTCCGAGAAGGCGTACAGCGGATGTATTGACGATGCTGATCGCGGTTTTGACATTATTTTTGAGCCGGTTATTGCGGTTGGACAACGAACGGATCGACTGCTGCGGAGAATAATGATCCCCTTCTTCGCCGAGCACAACCATACGCCCACTGGCCATGAAGCGGAAATATAGTGGAGCGATTTTCTCCCGCCACTGCCAGGGGTGAACCGGGACGAACGTAAATTCCGCTGCCGCAAGCCCTTGCCGCTCCAGCTTTTGTACAAACCGGGCAACGGTCTCCTCGCCAAGCTCGCCGGCAATATGCTCCGTCCATGAACGATCCTTGGATACGGCGAAAATCAAATCCTCCTTATGGACCGCAAGCCAGACTAGCTGGAAGCGTCCATGAAATTCTGGGCCATACCGCGCGTTATCCTCCAATTGAAAGCCGATTCGCGATTTAAAGCACGGATGATACGGATGGGCCTCGATGACGTCGCCTTCCAAATCCGCCAGCTCCCGGCTGCCACTAACCGGATGCAGCAGGCGATGACTGCGGGCAGCGGCTTCCTTGACCAGCGTCTGCTCAATCTCCTGCGTGAAGCGTTCCAGGTAACGCGGCTCCTCTACCATCGCAGAAACGATTTCCTGCAAAAATAACGCGATATCCTCGGCTTCCTGCCCGTGTCCATCCTGATGCTCCGCCGCCTGCCTGTACAGCGGCTGGTTGGTTAAGCGAAGCTTGCCGAAGCTCAGCTTGCGCCTGAACGCACAGCGATAATAGACGGGACGCCCCTGTGCATCCGTACCTGTAATCGTTATTTCTTCCGCTCCATCAGCAGCGATGCGGCTGTCGTAAGCAATCATCTGCTCATACAGCAGCGCCTCCAGCAGTTGGCGGAGTACGCGCCGCCGCGCTGGCGGATAAGCCTCCGAATGGACAATCTCCTCTATCCCCGCCTCGGGCTGCGTCAGCTCAAGTGCCTTCATTTCTTATTCTCCTCCTCTATGAAGTCCGATTGAACACGGGCAGCTTTACGGTCGCTGTCACGGTAGCCAGCTAACGCATTCGCAATCCAGTGATCCCGTTCTCCGCCATCTCCTCGCAGCCTGCGGGCGGCAAGCAGCCCGACGAAGACGCGATTTTCAAACAGATTATAGGCCTGAAACTGCTCTGCAAGCTGCGGAAAATCCCGTTCATACTGGCCGATCGCATCTGCAACCGCCTGCCAGAATTGCTGCTCCTCGAATGAATAATGCTTGTTCAAAAACAAAGCCAGCTCCGCCAAATTCACAAAAAACAAAGCGTTATGCACAACATCCCGAACCTCATGCTTGACATCCGTTTCCGGCAAAGCCGCGGAGTCTGCATTTTCTCCGTTATAAAATAATACGCCGCCTGAAAAGTCCTTTACGGCGAGCCGCGACGGTACGCCGCTGCGATGCAGCAGCACGAGATTTTGCGCGTGTGCTTCAACTGCAGCTCCATGCGCGAACAACAAATGGAGCAGCGGACGCAAAACAACGTTGAGCAATTGACTGAGCCAAACCTCTACTCCTGACGCTTGCACCCATGGCGCGATAAAGGGCTGCCCGTCTGACCTAACATGGCATAGCGCCGTGAATGGAACCGCCTCTTCGCCCTGATCTAAATAAAGATGGACGCTGTCCCGCCATAAGGCGCAAAGGGTTCCCTCTGCCCGCCCGCGCACCGACTCTGGTAGCCGTTCATAACGGTAAGAAATACCGAGCCGCTCCTGCAATAAAATCAGCCGCAGCGTTTCTCTCAAATATTCATCCCCCACCACCATAGTCGCAAGGCGAGTCGAGGATCTCGGGCCATTCCTTGCATGCCGCGGACTAATCGTCCGCATCGATGAGGTATTGCGGATGCTTAGCGGCAATTTAATCGACAGCCCTTTAAGGTCTGTGCGGTTAGCTAATGTGCGAATGGACTGCTGGGGCGAATAGAGGTGGCGGCTTTCGCCTAATACGACTATTTTCCCTAAAGCGATCTCCTTGAAAAATAGTCCGGAAAGCACCTCCCGCCACTGCCATGGATGTACTGGCATATATACATAATCCTTCGGCTCGCAGCCTTTCTGCTCGAGTCGCTGCTCCCACTCCGTGAGTTGCTCCACGCCAACGTCCGCTCGAATAAGCGCTCTTTCATCTACCCCTTTGGACGCTGTCATTTCCACATTTTCCTGCCAGACAGCGAGCCAGAGCAGCTGAAATTGCGGATGAAACTCCGGACCATACGCCTCATTATCAGCCATCGTAAATCCGATTCTCGACTTGAAGCATGGATGGTACGGGTGCCCTTCCAGCACATCGCCCTCAAGCTCGTCGTAACTGCGGATGCCGCCCCGCTTATGGCTCCCCTCCTCGCTTATCCGCTGCAAGGCAGCCGCTTCCTTCAGCAGCGTCTGCTCCAGTTCTGCGGCAAAGGTGCTAATCTGGCTAGGTATCTCAGCAAGTGAGCGAGCCATTTCCTCCAGAAAGAGGGCGATATCTTGCGCCTCTTCCTGCCTTCCTTCCTGAAGGCGATTTATGATGCTGTTCGTCAGCTTTATTTTTCCAAAACTTAGCATTTTTCTGCCTTGGCAGCTATAATGGACCGGCCGCTCTTGCTCATCGCGACCGAAAATAAGTAGCTCCAGCTGGCCGCCTCGCTGCTCCGTGCATGTGAAAACGGGTAGCCTTTCAAATACGAGTGCTTCAATCAGTTGGGTGAACACCCGCCTTCTCGCCCTCTGAAAAGCTTGTGAGCTTGCCAGTTCGCCTACTGCTGCTATATTCGCATAAGCCATTCCCGTTTGAAGCACCTCCTGAAAACTTTTAATTGATTTTCATTATCAATGATATCGGCAACGCCTGCGACCGTCCATGTAGCATTTTGTCCGATTTTACCAAATGCTTTTGAACGCAAAAAAAGCAGGAACCTGGATGACTCCAGTATTCCTGCTTCATTTAACTTAACCCTGTACCCGCACCTGCTTATTCCGCTGTTGGCTCGGAAAGATTCGTTTTCGGCGGGCGATTTTTGCCGCGATAAGGCGATTTCTGGCGCTGCGGCTGAACCGGCGCTCCTTCATTGCTTTCAGCGGAAGCGGCGATTTCCTTGCTTGCCGCAAGTCCTCTTGGCGGCTTCTTGCCGCCGCTGCGATCTGCACGCTCTCCGCCCCCGCCACTGCCGCCATTCGGCCGATAGCTGCGGCGCTCACGCTGCTTGCCCCCGCTGCGCTGCGAAGAATCCTCGCTGCGATTGCCGGAGCTGCCGCGCGAAGTATGGCTCTGACTGTTCTGGCTTTGCTTCTGTCCCTGATTTGGAGCATTTGATCCACCAGGAGACTTGGCTGTCGGAGCAGCAGCCTGCACATGGCCGTCTCCCTCCTGCCCCGCTGTCTGAAAAGCTTCCTCCAGCGCCATGAACAGCTTGTCGTTGAGATCAGCCGTCAGTGCATCCTCCTCGTCCACTTCCTCAAGCTCGGGGGACTGCTTCACGCTTCCGGTCTTCTCCAACACAAAGTAAGGGCAGCCGAAGTTGCAATATTCATTAATGTAATCCGATGCATAGGAAAACATCGTATCACGAGTGGACTTCATATGATTGTCTTTAAAAAACCCTTTCAGGCGCAGCTGGCTATAGCCCCAGTCGCCCACGATATAATCATACCGCTCCAGCACCTCGCTGTAGCGGGCACGAAAGGCCTCTTGATTCCAGCCATTTCTGTTCTCATGAACAAGCTCATAAATTTTACCACCGATTTGAATCAAGACGACTTCCCACCTCTCGAAGCTTCAGTTCAAGCCTTACACGCTGCTCAGCTCGCGCTCCTCAGCGGCGACAGCGGAATCCGTCTGCTCATGCGCATGATAGGAGCTGCGAACGAGCGGGCCCGACTCAACATGCCGGAATCCGCGCTTCAATCCTTCTTCCTTCAAAGCGGCAAATTCATCTGGATGCACGTAACGAACTAGCGGCAGATGGTTTGGCGTTGGCTGCAAATATTGACCTAAAGTCAATATGTTGCAATCCACAGCACGCAAATCATCCATCGTTTTCAAAATCTCTTCAAACGTTTCGCCAAGGCCTAGCATAATGCTCGACTTCGTCGGAATTTTCGGATTCATCGCCTTCGCGCGTTTAAGAAGCTCCAGTGAACGGGCATATTTAGCCCGGGCACGCACGCGGTCAGAAAGGCGCTCTACCGTTTCAATATTATGGTTCAAAATATCCGGCTTCGCATCCATAACCACTTGAAGCGCAGCTTCATTGCCAAGGAAATCCGGAATGAGCACCTCAACGCGGCAAAACATAACGCGCTCGCGAATCGCTTGAATCGTTGCGGCGAAAATAGATGCGCCGCCATCCTTCAAATCATCGCGCGCAACCGATGTTACGACGCAGTGGCGCAAACCCATCTGCTCCGCTGCTTCAGCAACGCGTTCCGGCTCCTGTGTATCCAGCTCCGTCGGCATGCCCGTCTTAACGGCGCAGAAGCGGCAAGCCCGCGTACAGATATCACCTAATATCATAAAGGTTGCCGTACGATTAGCCCAGCATTCATAAATATTTGGACAACGCGCTTCCTCGCATACAGTATGCAGCGTCTTGGTACGCATCATGTCTTTAATTTCGGCATAATTGCCGTCAGTCGTTAATTTAATGCGAAGCCAATCCGGCTTCGGCAGTTTTTCTGTTTGTTTGGTTGGTTTCATCCGGCATCCCTGCTTTCACTCCATTTAACAAGGTCGTATCCTCAAACGCAATAATGGCTGCATTTCAAAATAAGCCTTGGCCGTATCACTTTCGCTATTATAGCATGTTTCTTCTCTATGTAGCACGTAATTGCCCATTCGATTCATTCGAATTTCAGATAAAAGCCATACATATTTACGATGGATGGCAAGTCAAAGCGCCTCGCATAAAAAGCAATGATTTGCAAAACCTAACCTTCAAGCCATATAGCTACAGAAAGGATGGACAGCTTGAAACAGACCGTGCGTTTTGCAGCAGCACTCACACTTTCCGCCTGCCTCATAACCGGGCACTCCGGGCAAGCCCATTCGGCGTCCCGGTCAGCAGAGCATCAAGATGAAGGCCTTTTGCCAGTCCAGTCCACGCCTAAAGCTGCCGAAGTATTCGCTACCCGGAAAACGTTATACGACAAGTTAAGCTTGATGACGGGCATTCCATGGCCCCAGCTTGCCGCTATTGATCAATATGAGCGCACGCTGTCAAGCGCACGCCCCAAAACGCGGCCGCTTCTAGGCCAAACCGTTGGCATCTTTATTGAACAGGATCAATGGAGCGGCCTGCTGAATCCGAATAAAGCCGATGTATCGCCGCTTTCCATTCGCTGGTTCAACGGCATTGGCCGGGACGGCAATGGCGACGGGCTAGCGGAACGCACCAATGATTTCGATTTGCTGTATGCGATAGCAAGCAAAATTTTGCAGCATGGAACGACTGAGGACGATTTGGCCATTGGGCTATGGGAATATTATCATAACAGCCGCTCCGTCCAGCGTATTCAGCAGTTTACGCGTATTTATGAAGCGTTTGGACGACTGGATCTGTTCGAGCATGCTTTTCCGCTGCCAGTCGGAAATAACTATTCGTATAAAAGCACTTGGGGCAACGCTCGCAGCTGGGGCGGCAGACGCAGCCACGAAGGCACCGATCTGTTCGCTGGCTACGGCCTCTCTGTCAAAAGCACCTGCTATGGCATTATCGAGGTGAAGGGCTGGAACCCATTCGGCGGCTGGCGCATTGGCATCCGTGATCTCAACAATTATTACCATTATTACGCGCACCTATCCGGGTTCGATAAATCGCTGGCCGCCGGAACGGTCGTCAAGCCGGGTCAAGTGATCGGCTGGGTCGGAAGCTCGGGCTATGGCAAGCCGGGAACCCAGGGCAAATTCCCTCCCCATCTTCACTATGGCATTTACCGCGACCGCGGCCTGATCGAATGGTCCTTCGACCCGTATCCGTTGCTGAAAGCATGGGAGCGCGAAGAACTGCGGCGATCAAGGTGAAACGGCTGTCGACGTCCTTGGCGGCGTGGCGCGTTTCATTCCGAGAAATATAGAGAAAGGATAGCATTAGGACATCCTTTCCTATATTTCAAGGTGAAACGGCTGTCGCCGTCCTTGGCAGCGCGGCGCGTTTCATTCCGAGAAATATAGAGAAAGGATGGCATTAGGACATCCTTTCCTATATTTCAAGGTGAAACGGCTGTCGCCGTCCTTGGCAGCGCGGCGCGTTTCATTCCGAGAAATATAGAGAAAGGATGGCATTAGGACATCCTTTCCTATATTTCAAGGTGAAACGGCTGTCGCCATCCTTGGCGGCGCGGCGCGTTTCATTCCGAGAAATATAGAGAAAGGATAGCATTAGGACATCCTTTCCTATATTTCAAGGTGAAACGGCTGTCGACGTCCTTGGCGGCGCGGCGCGTTTCATTCCGAGAAATATAGAGAAAGGATAGCGTTAGGATATGCTTTCTCTATATTTTGAAAAAAGGGTAATAGCTTTCAGCTCAGCTCGCGAAGCGCCACCTATCGCTCCAATACGAACCGCTAATTGCTGGCCGCTGGCCAGCAGCTAGCGGTTTTTTCATGGCGGCAGCGTTATTTTTTTCTTGAGCAGCCTGATTTAATGATGACAAACATGTTGTCACTAATAGCATGCTATACTGGGTTAAAAAGGGAGGGAGGCCCCGTTTGAAAAGGAATGATCGCCTCATTGCCATTATGATGGCTTTGCAGCAGCGGCCCGAGACTGCGCAGGCTTTGGCCAGCAAGCTTGAGGTATCCAAACGAACGATTCTTCGCGATATGCAGGCGCTAGCCGAGATGGGAATACCGTTATACGCCCTATCGGGGCCTGCAGGAGGCTTCCGATTAATGGATGGCTATAAACTGCCGCCGCTGCATTTCGATTCGCAGGAAGCACTCGCTGTGCTATTTTCGCTGAATGCCATGACCAAAATGGCCGACACCCCTTTTAACCAAGCACGTTTTACAGCCATTGATAAAATTCGAGCCACGATGCCGGAGCATATTTTGCAGCATATAGAGCCGATTTTGGATCGTCTGGAAATTGCCATTCCCGACCGGAACTACAAAACACCGCTGCTGGAGGAACTGCTGAAATATGCGGGAACGTCGATCTGGATTCGCGCCTTCTATCGCTCCGAGCAGCATCAAAGATCGCTTGAGCTGCTGCCCCTCCGGCTCTACACAGCACATGGCTTCTGGTACTGTGAAGCTTATTCCGTGCTGCATGAGGAGCAGCGCACGTTCCGCGTTGATCGTTTTGTGCAATTGGAGCCCATTGAGCCGCCGCTAGCGGCTTCAGCCTACTTGGACAAGGCCGGATCGGCTGACTCTAGCGCTATGAAGCTTGCACACATCGCTGCCCAATTAACGTATCGGGGAGCTTTGCTCGCCGAGCAGGATCCTCATTTTGGGCAGCTGGTCAAGCAGGTGGACAGCCAGCTGTGGAAGCTTGAAATGGATTTGCCCATGTCCGAATGGGACTGGGCCGTTCAATTTTTCACCTATCTCGGCATGGATGCCGAAGTGACAGAACCGCCTGCGCTGCGAAAAGCTATTTATCAACGAGTATGCCAGCTTGCTTCCCGCTATGAGCAGCAATAAAAAATAATTGACAAAACAAGGAGACGATACATAATGTTAGGAACATTTACAGTTAGAGATCATTTGCTGGAGGAGCTGGAACTATCCGTGCGGACAAGCAGCTCCTTAATTGCTCAAATCAAGCAGTCCGAGTGGGACTTTCGCCCGCAGGACAATATGCGTTCGCTGATTGAGCTCGTTCATCATCTGGTTGCCATTCCCGCTAGCGATCTAGCCATTCTACAGGAAAAGACGGAGCATGAAGTTGCGGAGGTCGAAAATGGAGCCGCTGGCATCACTAGTACGGACGAGCTGATTCAGCGTTTTCAAACCAACCTTGAAACGTTCAAGCAGTATATCCTTTCCTTAAGCGAGGAAGAGCTGCTGAATAAATCTTCTAAAGCTTATTATTTGGAGCATGGCATGGTTCAGATCAAATGGCTTATTGAGGTCGTTACCCATACGTTCCACCATCGCTCGCAGCTTTACAACTACTTGAAGCAAAACGGACATGACTTGAATTTCTTTATGCTGTACATGTAATTCGGCTTAATGGGCATGTTCCAAATGAACGTAGCCTTTATAGAAACACTAATAAATCACTAATGAGCCACTGATGCAACGTTTGCATCAGTGGCTTTCCTTATTTCTAATGCTCGCTCTCATTCTCCGCGCTCGGCGCAGGCAGCGCTGGTGCATCAAGCTGCTCCTCCAGCATGCTGCCGTCCGATGGCTGCGTCACTCCGGTTCCTTTTGATAAAGGCAGTGCAATATTAGGGGCGCCAGGGGCAGAGCTGCCCACTGGATTGCCTTTGTTGTCGTAATAATACATCGGGACGTCGCCAACGACGAGCAAATAGGAAATCGGAATTTCCGTTTCCACCATTTGCGGCTCCGTTTCAAAAGGAATAATAATCGCGACCTCCGCGACAATATGAATGTACACCTCAATCAAAATCATATTGATGCCAGCATTTTGCTGGCGTGTGCTGAGATCCACTTTAACCGCGCCGACTGGCTCAAATTTGACGGGAACACGGGGACCATATGACGCAATAAGCGGACTGCCCAGCGCATTGCCAATTGGAATATGCTCGGGAATTTCCTTGAGATGCTCAAGCGTCGATTGCACCGTCGTAATCGTTTGCGCCCTAATTTTCGTATGCTCATTGTAGTTCAGCATGAAGCCCGACACTTTGCCGTTGCTGTTCATTTTCCAATCAACCAGCTTCTCGAACTCGGACTGGCTGGCCACCTGCTCTGTCGTCGCTTTATTAATCGCCTGTGTTGCTACCTGCTTGATTCGCAATTGGGCAACCTTAGTAAGCGGCTCGCGCAAATGCTTATCTACGTATAAAAAAGACTGAATGCCGCCAATGAGCAGCGTTAACACAATAATGGCAGCCCATATTTTGAGCTTCCGCCTTGGCGACTTCGGCCTTGAGCCCCAGCTTCCTCCACCGGACGACTGTGACTGTCCAGGTTGAAAAGCATCATAAGCGGCTGGACGGGAAGCGGCGCGACCAGACTGCGATTTTGCTACAAAACCACTATGGCTGCTGCCTTTACCAAACAAGGGCTTGCTCACTCCCCAGCTTCTGGGGCGACTAGCGCTGGGGCTAGGACGGCTCCCCCTGACCCAGCTTTTAGGCCAGCTAATGCTTACGCTAGTAAGCTTGCCACTGCCCCAGCTTTTGGGCCGGCTAACACTTGCGCCAGAACGCTTGCTGCTGCCCCAGCTTTTGCCGCTGCGTCTGCCTGGATTTTCGCTTGCGCTTCCCCGATTGCTCCAGCTGACCGTCTTCACCCGCCTCAGCGGCAGTCCAGGCCAGGATAGCTTTCGATTGCGGTTCAACAGCTGAAGCAGTCCCCATTTTCTCCCCCATCTTGCCATGCTACTATCGCCTCCCGCCAAATTCCCACTCTGTTACAAGCTTATGCTTGTCATGGCAAAAAAAGAAGAAGCCTCGCCCGTGCCGCCTTGCTTGGCTAAAAAGCTTTATTGTTCAGGTTATAGCTTTCATCCTGACGGTGAAGCCTATATAATGGAGGAACTTGCGGTGCAATTGGATTGGAGGCTGGTACCCATGTTCACCTATCGGGAGAAGCTGTACATGCTGAAGACGCTGAAGCAAAACAAAGCCAAACGTTTATTCGGCTTGCGGAAGCTGCCGCCTGAGCATCAAGCTCTCGTCGACAAGCTGGAGCAAATGGTACGCAACGAACAGGTCAACAAGGCGCATCTGTAGCCAGCGCCCTTTACGCTAAAATAAACTGGATTCAACGATGGAGGAAATTATGCTAACTTTTGAACAAAAGCTTGAAATCATTACGTCCTTCCCCGAGCTGGAGCGCAGCGATGTGTCGCTGGGACGCGTTAATTTTCAATATGCGGGCAGCGTGTACGACCGCAAAAATGTCGTCTACCACCTGCATCCGAACGGCAACGGTTTTGTTTACGCCGCCCTGCTGGACGGCTATGACATCGACGACAAGGGCCTCGTCAACATTCGCAGCCTGGATGAGCCTGCACTTCGTACGTTAATTGCCGAAGCGATCAAATCGCTATCGTTCAAGCCTGAAGTGCCGCTTACGAGAGCGCAGCGCAGAAGACAGCGGGCCAATTCCGATCAGCAATGGGTTAACGAAGACTCGCAGACGCTTCAACTGAGGTTCGAGGAAGATACATGGATGATTTACGAAGGTATGAATTTGGAAATGGCGTTCGAAACCTATGAAGAGGCTGTCGAATATTTGGAAGAGGAAGGCTTTTCGCGGGAGTAGCCGCTTGCCTGCCTTGCCAGTTTCTTTTTCAAAAAAGCTAAAAAAATACCTTCAGCAACGCTGGAGGTATTTTTAGTCTTATTCATATAAAGAAAGATTACTAAAAAGTTCAGATAAATCCTTCTGAAAATCCGGCTATTTTTGATAGTTCTTGAGGTGGTTTTATGCTTATAGAAAACGAGATAGGCTACCGTATTCCAATATACATAACAAAAATGAGTTTAGATGATGTAAAAGGAATGCGACCAAATTGGACACCAGGTTTTAACTGGCGATTGTACTTTCAGATGGGTAATGTCGAAGTGTATAAAATCTGTGTCATCGATTCGGATCAAATAGAGGGTGCCATAGCACTAGAAAATCGTGGCGATCATGAATGGATACACTTAATTGAAAAGGCACCACATAATCGTGGAGCAAAAGAAAAATATAAATTCGTGGCCCACCATCTATTTGCTTATGCTGCTCAGCGACATATTGAGCAAGGTGGTGACGGATTTGTAGCTTTTGAAGCAAAAAGTGGACTTATTCATCATTACGTCAATGAATATGGTGCTGTTTCTATGGGCAGCAGTCGTATGTTTATTCCTAACGTTGCTGGGCATAACCTTATTAGGTTATACTTGAATTAAAGGTGGTGGATTTCAAATGAACGGCAGCGGCAGCAACTTTGTAAGAAGCTCCGGCAGAGGACGCATAGATATAGCAGACACTCGTTTCAATGTTTATGAAGTCTCCCCGACTATACCCGGACCGAAAGACGAACAACGCGATAAAGAAGTTAGCGAAGCCATTGAAAAGTGGAAAAATTCGAATAGTAATTGTGAAAAGCTCCGCCAATAGGCGGAGCTTTTTTACAATAAAAACAGTAATTATCTCACTCATCTATTATCATTAATACGCCTCGAGCTCGCGCTTTGGCAGCATACGCACGTATTTATCAGATAAGCTCATCAGCTTCATAATATAATCGTAATCCCCGCGGTATTGCTCAAATTTCGGAACCGGCTCCATCGTATCGAGCGATACGGCGGTACCGTCTTCAAAGCCTTTGCCGGGAACGAACAAAATATCATTGTTGAAAAATGATCCGCTCGGCAAATAATAACGCATCCCCAGCACATTCCGATTGATGTTCAACAGATCATGGCCAAACAGCGTGGCGCCCGATTGCGCCGGCTTAAGACCAAGCAAATTAGCAATCGTCGGCATCATATCCAGTTGTCCGCCGACCTGCTCCACTACCTGCCCTTTCCCACCCTTGGCGCCGCCCGGCATATGGACGATAAACGGAATATTAAAGCGGCTGAGCCGTGCATCATACGTCATGCCAAGCTCCGTCTTGAATTGCTCGGGATCGATTTTGTCAGGCTGCAGGCCGAAGTGGTCGCCGTACATAACCAACACCGTATTGTCCCACAATCCCTGCTCCTTAAGCTTGTTAATCAATGTGCCAATGGCGTAATCGGTATAATGAATCGATGTCAAATAGTCGCCAAGTTGAGTGCCTGCAAGCGAATCCGGCAGCGTTAGTGTTACGCGGTCAGCCGGCACTTTAAAGGGAAAGTGGCTGGACGTTGTAACGAACTGCGCGTAAAATGGCTGCTTCATCTCAGCAAGCTTTTGGGCCCCGACCCGGTAAAGCTCCTCATCCGAGGCGCCAAAATCATTAAAATGGTCATTCGTATAATAAGGCTTATCGTAATAAGCATTAAAACCGAGCGCCGGGTACAACTTGTCGCGATCCCAGAACGTCACGTTATTAATATGGAAGGTAGCTGTATCATAGCCTTGTTCCTCCAATAGCTTCGGAAGGCTTGGGAACGCACGGTCCCCGTACCCTTTTGACATCGCTTCGCTGCCAACCGGATAAATCGACGTATTCGACATAAATTCGGCATCCGACGTGTTGCCCTGGCCAATTTGCTGATAAACATGAGGAAAATAATAGCCCTCATCTGCCAGCTGATTAAGTGTCGGCGTAATTTCCTGTCCGTCCACCTTAAGGTGAATCGGAAAGTTTTGGAAAGCTTCCATTTGCAAGACAATTAGATTTTTACCTGCTGCCTTACCAAATTGAACAGGCTGCTTGGCCACTTGCTTGCCTTTCGCATCCTTATTTGGTCCCGTATCAGCATAAGGATAGCTCGCTTGCAGCTGATTAATTTCAGCAATCGTTTCTGGCAAGCTGCCGGTTTCGGTCTCGATGGCTTCACTGCCAGCCTGCCAAGCCGCAGATGCTTGAAAGCCGATAAACCCGAGATTTTTTGCCCGCTCCAGTTCATTTGCAATCGTTTGATCCATATAAACCTGGCGGCTGAAAAACGATGTACTTACGATTAGAATGACAAGCAGCACCGACACTCGTCCCATACGTTTGTATTCATACACTTTCCGTGTACGAAAACGCCTTACCGCATACACCGCCAGCCAAATCGCCACATCAAGAAAATAAGTGAAATAGACAGGCTGGATTAACGTCTGAATACTTGCCCGCACTTGACCGACTTGATTGATCGATTTAAGCACATTATACGTCGGCACCGAGCCGTAATAATCAAAATAAACCGTCGAAGCAAACAGCAGAAGCGAAAGCAACGCATTAACGAGTAAAAAAATAGCACCTTTGCGCTTGCTAGGGGCAACCAGTTCGAACAGCAATAACACGCCTAGCAGGCCTAGGCCATCCATCGCCACATCTCTAATGGCAATGGTATCAAAAATAAAATAGCGAAATAACGCCAGCTTGATCAGCAGCGCTGCATAAACAAGTAAAAAAGGCGACCGCTGCTTATTTTCCCCAAACATCTGTTGCTGCATAAACCTCACCACTCTCTCGCATTCCACGTTAATATAACCAAAAAAAGAAGCCATCAACACGTGATGGCCGCTTCCTGAATGATAATTGTTAAGATTATATTAACGCATTTGGGCGTTGAATGAAAGAGGATGTTCCTTCCGATTATTTCGTTTCATTCATCCTGCTGCTTCATTAAGCGGTAATGGCTTGTATTTCTTCATTTTTGCCAGTCTGGCGAAAGAAATACAAGAAGGTCAAGGCGAGCGCAATAATCGCAAAAATGCCTAATATCAACATTTGCTCGCGCATAACCATATAATCTCCGCTTGCTACAATCGCTTTGAAGCCGATAATGCTGTGTGTCATGGGCAGCCAAGGGTTCACCTTCTGCATCCAATCCGGCAGCATCTCCAGTGGAAACGTTCCTGCGCTTGAAGTGAGCTGCAGGATCATCAGCAGGATGACCGCAAAGCGCCCCGGGTTGTCAAGCCATGTGACGAGCATTTGTACAATCCATGTAAAGGTCAAGCTTGTAATAATCGTGAATAGGAAAAATAATGGCTTGCTATGAACTTCGAGCTTGAGGACGTATAGCAAAACCGTGTCCGCAATGATCGATTGCAAGAGACTGACCATTGTAAACGTCATCGTACGGCTCACAAAACGCTGCGTAGGTGTGGCATTAGCAATGCCAGACTCTCTCAGAGAGAAAACCGTAGTAAACACGAGCGCCCCCATAAACAGCGCCAGTGATAGGAAATAAGGCGTAATGCCCAGCCCATAATGGCTTAGCTTATGATCGGTGTTTTCCGTAATTTTGACTGGAGCAGCGAACATGCTAACCGTGCTGTCGCTGGATTGCACTTCAGACGATTTACTCGCTGCTTCATTTAATTGGCTCGCGAGCTCGCCCGATCCGTCAACAAGCTTTACGGATCCGTCGGCAAGCTGACCTGCACCATCGTCAAGCTTTTTGGAGCCATCGGCCAAATCGCTAACACCGCCGTTCAGCTTCCCAAGCCCCGTTTGAAGCTTTGCAGCGCCGGCTTGCAGACTTGAGGCACCTTCTGCTGTTTTCTGGCCACCTGCCGCAGCTTCCTTCATTTTGGTGCTGAAGGTATGCAGCCCTTGAGCGAGCTCCTGCTGTCCGCCGCTAAGCTTTGCTGCTCCGTCCAGCAGCTGCTTCTGCCCTTTCGCAAGCTCCGTGCTGCCAGTCAGCAATTGCTTTTGTCCGTCATGCAGCTGCTCGCTGCCGGACGCCACTTGGCGGCTTGCCGCCAGCAGCTGCGCCAGCTGCTCATTGCTTTGCAGCTCCGGGCTGCTCGCCACGAGCTGCTCCAAGCCGCTCGCGACTTGGCTTGCACCGGCCGCAACCTGCGCGCTGGCCTTCTCCGAAGCCGTCAGGCCAGCGGATAATTTCCCGCTTCCAACGCTTGACGCTTGCAAGCCAGCTTCAAGCTTCGCAGCGCCATTGCTTGCGCTGCTAGCCCCTGCGTCCAGCTTGGCAGCGGCCGCAGACAGCTCATTCAGCCCGCTCGCCAAAGTCGCGGTTCCCGACTTCAGCGTGCCCGCGCCTTTGGCAAGGTCGCTCGCGCCACTCGCGAGCTGCTTCACGCCTACCTGAACGTCCGCTGTGCCACTGGCCAGCTTGTTCAAATTCGTTTTCAGCGTCGTAATGCCTTCGCCTAGCTTGCCTGCCCCATCTTGAAGCTCCGTTGCACCGGAGCCCGCTTTCCCAAGGCCATCGGAAATTTTGTCGATTTGTTCAAACATGCTGCGCGTATAGGCTTCCGTAATTTGCACCGACAGCTTCGACTTCAGCTCTTTTATTGCGCTGCTGCCGATTTGTGCGCCTACAAAGTTATAATCGCTATTCGGTTCAAAAATAATTTCCGCCTGCTTCGGCTCAGCCTCTGTCAGCGTCGCCGCATCCTGCGAAAACTGCTCAGGAATCGTTATCGTCATATAATAATGATTATCGCTTATTCCGCTTTTTGCCTGCTCCTGCGAGACGAATGACCAGCTAAAGTCATTGTTTTTCTGGAGCTCTCGGGCAAAATCCTCGCCAATATGCAGCTGCTTGCCTTCATAGTCTGCCCCTTGGTCGAGATTAACAACCGCTATTGGCAGCTTGCTCGTTTGTCCGTAAGGGTCCCATGACCCTTCTACTAGAAAACTGCTGTACAGCATCGGCAGCAGAGCAACCCCCGCTAACGTCAGCAGCACCATCGGCTTCTTGCCAAGCAGTTTCATTTCCTTCCAAAACACTTGAAATACACTCATCCAGAACACGTCCTTTTTCAATATGCTAATCTATGCTGCTTATATATTGAACCAATGACCATTTCGGTAAATTGGTCAATTTTTCTCAAAAAAATAGGCATCGCCGTCTTGCTCTGACTTTGCCCATTACTTCACCGGATCAGCTACAATGCCATATGCGATAAAGGAAAGCATATTTTGTTTAATCTCATCCTTGCTCAGCGGATCGCTCAGCTTGTTCCACTCAGACGTCAAGCCGATATACAGCCGCAAAATCATAAATGCGGCAATCGCCGGATTACAAGGCTTCACCTCGCCATTGTCAATCGCCCGCTCAAGCTGCTGCCCCAGAAAGTCCAGCGCGAACTGCTCCATTCGGCGGATGCCCTCAAGCGCCTGAACCGTTCCAATGTCTCGAAC
Source organism: Paenibacillus algorifonticola (assembly GCF_000971975.1). Taxonomy (GTDB): domain Bacteria; phylum Bacillota; class Bacilli; order Paenibacillales; family Paenibacillaceae; genus Pristimantibacillus; species Pristimantibacillus algorifonticola. The sequence goes on from NZ_LAQO01000025.1 coordinate 114,876, forward strand.
CTCCTGAGAGAGCTTCACTGCCAGCTCATGGTCGGAGCGAAAATCGAGAATCGAATCAAGCACATTAAACAAATTGTCGACAAACGCCGCGTCCTGCTTCGTTCCCTCCCACATAATGCTTTGCAGCTCTGCAAATGCTTTGCCGAGAATTTCCTCAAACAACTCTTCCTTCGTCTTGAAAAAAGTATAAATCGTCCCTTTGCCTACATTTGCGATTTTGGATACGAGATCCATCGTCGTCGCTTTATAGCCAAACTGTGCAAACGACTGTGTCGCCGCTTCCAAAATCAATGTTTTGCGATCAATTGCCATCCCCATAACCTCCCTTGCAAAAAGCTTTACAACCGTCTATTGATTGGCTTAATGATCAAAAATGACTAAAATTCATTTTCAGTCAATTGGTCATAAGTTAATTTAACACAGACGATTCAAAAGCACAATCTTTTTTTCGAGCGTTTTTTAGAGAAATGATTTCGAGCGTTATTTCGCCGCCACTGCGCGCTGCTCCGCGACATTTTTAATATAAAGGTTGCGTTTTGTCAAAAATACCCGCATGTAGCGCTCCAGAAAAAGCGCATCCGCAAGCTTGCCCAGCAGTCCCAGGGGCGAGGCATAATCGAAAGTATCGATCATTAATGTTCCGTCGCCAGAGATGATAAATTCATGGGAATGGTAAAAATGCTTAAACGCCCCGCCAACCTGCTCGTCCACAAAGAAGTGTGGAGCCTCCATCGCGGAAATTCGGGCAGTCAGCCGCTGCTTGATGCCAAAATGCACAGCTTCCCACGTCACCGTCTGCCCTAGCTCAATTAACCCCTGTGTAACGCCGCCAATCGCGCGTTCTTTTGTCTGGGAAGTCGATTCCGCATGGATATCAATGCTGCGGGCCAGATCAAAGCATAGCTGGGCGGGCGCCTTTATGTAAAGCTCAGTCCTTATAATCGGCATTCTTCACCTCAACACTCGCTTTATTGTAGCTAAAATATAGCATCTTTATAGTCCGGTTTAAAGCTGCCTGCCATTCGACTATACAAAATATTTGTGTTGCTCAAATTTCAACTAACACATACAATAATACCAAGTAAGTAAATTGGAATTAGAGGTGAACGATGATGCGTGAAGTGCCTATGCGCTATGTAAAAGCGAACCAAGTCGGGATCGTGATTTTTGTTCTTCTCTCCTTCGTCTTCAATCAGCCCTTGCTATTGGGGATATTATGGATCATTCAAGTGGTTGGCCTTGCTTCCGCGGGGAAGCTTAATCTTTTTGTACGGATCGCGAAGCTGATTTTAAAAGAACAGGGTACGGAAACGCAAGCGGCTGAGCTTCAGCGATTCAACAATGTGCTGGCTGTGCTGTTCCTTACTTTGGCGCTCGCATCCGCAGCGTTTGGGTGGGACATTGCAGGCTATGCATTCTCCATTATGCTGCTGCTAGCCGCTAGCGCCGCCTTGCTCGGCTATTGCATTGGCTGCACCGTTTATTTTTGGTACAAGCAATTCCGCGCAGGCCGGAAAATAGGCGGCATTTAGCCACCACTGCAAGCAGCAATAAACAGCAGCAATAAAAGGATCTCCATTCCAACTGCTATCCAGCAGTGGAAGGAGATCCTTTTTTATTTATTCGACTTGCAAGCTCAAAAGCTTATAAATCATTACAGCTGCCTGTGCCCGTGTTGCTTGGGCTTGTGGAGCAAATTCATTTTGGCCCATGCCGCTCACGATCCTAGCCGCTTGCATGGCAGCAACACCTTTTTTGGCGTATACCGAAATTGCATTTTGGTCTGAAAATGGCGCCGCTGCTTCCCCAGCTAGCTTGTGCTCCGCATATTTCGCAGCCTGATAGGCCATGACCGCCATATCTTGTCTGGTGATTTTGTCGTGCACACCGAAGCTGCCGTCTGATTTTCCTTTAACGATGCCGAGCTTATAGGACGTGGCAATGGCGTCATAATACCATGCCCCTTGCTGGACATCACTCAGCGGTGTTAGAGCATTCGCCTCCGTCAAATCCAGTCCATTCATCAGCATGGCGATAAACTCCGCTCTCGTCACCGCAGCTTCCGGTTTAAATTGTCCTCCGCCCGTACCGCTGATAATATCTCGGGCAGCTAACGCGTTAATCGGCTCCTGCTGCCATGCTTTCGTTACATCCGCGAAGCCGACCTTCCTGTACACAGCAGCATATTTGCTGAAATGCTTTGGCTTGAACACCACATTGCCGCTCAACGGATCATATTTGCTATTTTTCACAGCTTCCAGCGCTCCACTATCCGTGATATAACAAATAATGACTTGATTCGGATTTTCCCCAAACTGCAACGTATAAGGAATAGCCACAGCAATATCGTCTCGCCCGTCAAAATCGCTGACCTTCACGCCATCCACTTCCAGCTGGAAATCATATACGACTGCGCCTATCAATTGCTGCTGCGTCTCGGCAGGCAGCTTGGAAATATCCGCTTTTGATATGGAAAGGGTCAGGCTTTTTGGAGCTGCTCCTGTGTTGTTTTCAAGCCATTTCAAGGATACCGTGACGATGGCAAAGCCTGTATCGATTTCGAGCCACTCAGCTTTCTCACTGCTTCCGTATTCCATTATTCGAGAGAGAGGAATGGTCACCTGCCACCCATTTGCTTTGGCATCTGAGTTGATTTTCAGCTTGATTTTCCCATCAATGGCGCTTTCCAGCGCGGCCTTCACCGTCTTTTCATCCACCTCCACCAGTTGCTTGCCGCCTCCCGTTCCTACAGGCGAAGCAGTAGGCTGCGATGAGGTTGAACCGCCCGACGGACTTGATGTCGGATTCGGTGTTGCGCTTGGCGTCGGGGTCGCACTCGTAGTTGGCTGCGGCGTTGCGCTTGGCGATGGTGTCGCACTTGCGGTCGGCTCTGGCGTCGGGGTTGGCGACGGCTGCGGTGTCGGCGTCGGGGTTGGGCCTTCATCCTCTTCCGCAACAATCACGGTTGCCTCCGCCGTCAAGTAGGTACCGGCCACCTCGCCTTTCACCTTGAAAAGGCCTGTTTTGCTCATTTGCTCTTCATCTATTTTCCCCCATTGCACGTTTACATTTTGCTCGCTGCCATCGCTGTTGCTGACGGAAACGGAAGCTGGAAGCAATGGCACCGCTCCAACAGCTGCCCTGACCTCTACAGGCTCAATCGCTGTTATGACTGCTCCAGGCACCGTTCTCAGTCTTAATACAGTGACCGAATAAGCAGGAAAATCATACGTAAAGGATTGGCCTAGTCCGGCAGCCTCCTTCACCTCTGGCACTATATTTTCCGGTGTGGCAAAAGAATTTTCTGCGGCAGCCGATGCCGCTTTCAGTTCCAGCACGGTGGCGCTGCCGTCGATATAATCAGCATCCACATTTACGATTGAGGTTTGCTCGCTGCCGCCAATATTCACGACCTTGACGATCAGGTCACCTGTCTTGTCATCCTTTGTAGTCACGCTGTAAAGCGGGCCCGGGTCCCGATCGACCTCATGCACCAAAACACCATCCAAATAACAGCGGATGAGGGAGCCCTGCAATTCGATTTTAATATCATACCAACGATTGGCTTCTACTCCGCTGTTCAAGGAATTGCTGATGTTCGACTTAGTGCCGCCAACCGCCTGCTCAATTACAGTCAACGTATTCGTCCAGCCGCCAAGGTTCCACCAATAATAATTGTCGGTATCCTTGGCGCCAAAACCGATCAGGAAGCCTTCGGAGCCCGCCGCCTTCTTCGCTTTCAATTGCAGCGTATAATTGCTCCATTGCTGGCCTTCCTTCAATAGAAGCCTCGCATCCGTTGTACTGGTGGAGGTTTGCTTCAGCACGCCGCCGTCAATCGACCAAGCACCCTTGAAGCTGCTCCACTGCGAAAGCGTCGACGGATCGCTGAAATCATTTTGCAGCAAAATCGTACCGTCATTAGCCGTAACCGTTACATCATCGTACTCTACAGCTGTGTTCCAAGAGCCCAATGCAATCGAGCCTTGAACGGTGCTGCTGCTGTAGCTTTTATTTTTATGAAGCTGGGACGGCATAAGCTGCTGACCGACATGACGGCTGAACAGCTGCTGCACATAATAGTTCGGCGTTCCATACGCCCGGCTGTTGTCAAACCAGATTAAATCGGTCGTCCACTGCGTATTGCCTTGCCTTGCGAACAATGGCGCGAACGAAGACATCGCTACAACGTCCGAATTGCGTTCAAGCCCCGTCATAAATGCCGCCTCGGCAAGGGCGCTTTCCATGTTGTTTTTCTTGCCTGTCCCATGCGCTGCATATTCGCCTACAAAAACCTTCGGCCCGCTGCGGCTGTAATGGTCATACCGATTGACATTATTGTAAAACCACTGCGGGCTTTGATACATATGCTCATCGACCAAATCTGCTTTATTGCCATTGCTGCCGAGCCAATCATAGGCATAATGGAACATGGAATCTTCCGGAAAAGCGCCCGCACTCAGCACCAGCTGAATGTCGGGATATTTTGCTTTTATCGCATCATAAAAAACCTCATACCGGTCCAAATAATCCTGGCCCCACAATTCATTGCCAACGCCAAGATATTTCATATTAAAAGGCTCAGGATGACCGTTAGCAGCACGCACTGCCCCCCAAGTAGAATCAACTGGCCCATTCGCGTATTCAATGAGATCGAGCGCATCTTGAATATAAGGGTCGAGCTCGTTCATCGGCACTTTCGGCGGATTCCCGTGACAGGAAACTTGGCCGATAAAAATAATCGGCAGCGGTTCGGCGCCAATATCCTCGGACAGCTGGAAATATTCCTGAAAGCCGAGGCCAAACGATTGATAATAATTGGCCGCCCATTGATTCCGCTGGATTTGGCGCTCTGCTACGTCGCCGATTGTATTTTTCCATCTGTAGCGATTTTCAAGGGAGCCGCCTTCAACGATACAGCCGCCCGGAAAACGGAGAAAGCCCGGATTTAAATCGTCCAGCATTTCGGCTAGATCGTAGCGCAGCCCATTTGTGCGGTTTTGCCACGTTTTCTCAGGGAACAGCGACACCATATCCAAATCGATGACCGCCTGCTCCGTTCCGATGACGACGAGCTTGGCGCTCGCGCTAGCGGCATTCGTTTGAATGGCACAGCCCACCTTCTGCCAATCGGCTGCAAGGCCCGTCACCTCACAGGAGCCATAAACTGTGTCGTCCTGTCCTCTAAGCTGTGCAACTAACGGCTTCGTCAAAGGGCTTGCGCTCCGTGCATACACGCTGAAATTATAAGTTTCGCCGCTGGCAACAGCTATGCCCGAGTAGCCTGCATTCGCCAGCCCAACCGCTGCCCCAGCCTCACTGCCCGCATTCGTAATCGTCAGGCGCGCAAATCTTGGATTGCTGGCGTTCAGCGGCTCGTCGGTTGCGGTAGTAAGCTCACCCGCGGCGCCGCCATAAGCGGCTTTGCTCCAAGCAAACAAAGAGGTGCCAAATTCGAAGGAGCGATTTTGCACCAATTCACCATATAACCCGCCGTCCGCAGCATAGTTGATATCTTCATAAAAAATGCCGTATAACGTAGGGCTCACCTCATGAGCCGCCTCTCTGCCGTTAATATTCAAGGTATAGGATGCCGAATCCAGCTCCCATACTACGATGGTAAACGACTTTGTATCCTGCTCCGCCCCTTTCGCAATCGTCGCTGTAAGGATGACCGTTTTATCGCCTTGTCCCGCTTCCGGACGCGTTACCTTCCCCTCTGTGCTCACCGTTGCTGGGTCAGAAGAAGCCCAAGAAATGACCGTTCCCCCGGGGCCTGCCGACGGGAGTGCCAAATCCTTCGTCTGCTGCGTCGTATCGCCCAGCTCAAGCCAGTTTTTATCATAAGCAATGATTTCGGTATCACTTAGCGCCTCTCCAACCAGTGAGACAAGCTCACTTGCAGATAAAGCGCGGTCATAGATGCGGAAATCGTCTATTTTGCCGTCAAAATAAGGATCAGCCGCAAATTGGGATTTGCCGATATAATTGTTCGTCGTAAAGCCAAGCTCGGATGGATCATTTTGCATATTGCTTACGGTGGCAACTTGAATGCCATTGATAAACATCGTATACGTGTTGCCAGAAATGACTACCGCTACATGCTGCCATGAGCTGGAGGCCGGAAAGGCCGGGCCAGTCAAAGTATTTTCGCCGTTCCCTTGAGGAAGCGCTGCGAAATGCGCCACGCCCAAATGATTTTTCAAGGTCAGAAACATCCAATTTGTCGTGCTGGTGCCAAAATCAAACACCCGCGCCCACGCGCCCAAGCTGTCCGCCTTCACCCAAGTGGCAATAGTCATATCATGAGTGGCGGCAAGCAAACCGTCGGGCAGCTTCACATAGGCATCCGTTCCATTAAAATCAACGGCTCCGTTTATTTTGCCATCTGCCGTCCAAGCCGCGCCTCCCGACAATAGGCCGTCATTCCCGTTCAGAGAGCTATCCTTAACGGTCACGCCTTCTGTTTCATTAAAGTCGTAATGAAGCAGCAGTCCATCCGGGACTGCTCCAGTCGATTCTGCAACAGCTGTTTCATCAATAGCTGCTTCTTCGGTGGCCATTTCTTCGGCAGCTGTGTCAGTCGTTTCTGTTGCATCAGCTTCAGTTACTGCAGCTTCAGCACTTGTATTCATTGTATGCTCATCATTTGCAAACACCGGTGACACAACGGAGAAGCACAGCATAAGCACCATCGTGCTTGCTATGACATCCCGTAAAAGCTTTTTGCGCAAAAAAACCATGAAAGTTGAACCTCCTTGTTTTTATTGGCATGCATGTTCTCGTTCTTCACAAATGATAAAGCGTTTTCATAAGTTGTTGAATACAGATTTATGGTGAAAATGTGTAAATTTATATTTGAATTGGAAGCGAATCAAAAAGAGATGCACATAAAAATAACCTCTTGGCCATTTGCCAAGAGGTCTGTTCGTCCAAACAGCCGCCGCCCGTTTATCCCATCTTGAAAGCGACTGTGTTATGAAGTTCGTGGTTTTGCTATTGTTATTGCTATTGCTAAACAAGCCCTAAAGCTGCTTATGGTTTAGTCGGAATTTCAAGCTTCGTATACCAGGTTTTACCGCCGTCCACTGTGCTGTAAATCGCTGGGGAATTCAGACTTGTGTCCGCCATAAACCCGACATAGGTACTTGTAAACGAGATCGTGTTGGCATAACCGACCGTATCGGACGGCGCAAACCAGGTTTGCCCGGCATTGGAGGAGCGTCCGATCCCGATGCGATGCGCCGCTGGGGAATACGCACTCAAAATCGCTGTGCCGCCCACCAGCTCAAGGTCGCTCGGATGTCCGCCAGGCGATGCCGGCCCTTGCGAAGCGAGTCCCTTCGCCTCGCCAGGCGCGTTGCCGCCGCCCGCCGTGCTTTGGCTAATGACTTTACGCCAGCTTGCACCGTTGTTTCCAGAAGCATACACCGAATACGATTGCTGCGACATGCCGGCTCCACCATTAAATTGCGCCCATACCCCAGTGCCGTCTGCAACGATTTTGCCGCCGCTCAGCTCGTCCGCTTTCACATGAAGGGAAGTCGTCCAGGTCACGCCTCCGTCCGTCGTTCTCGACAAGTTATAGCCGAGGCCCGGCAGGATGACTAGCGCCCAGCCTTGCTTGTCATTCACAAACTCCGCATAGCGCGTGTTTGCCGGGGTTGCGATTTTCGCCCAGCTTTTCCCGCCATCCTTCGTTTTATAGGCAAAGGCCTTCGTATAACCAAAGCCATTATTTTTATCTATAAATTGAATACGCTCCAGTTGAAGCTTGCCTGTAGGCAGCTTCGAAAATTTGCTTCCGCCATCCGTCGTATAAAGCAAAGCATTTGGCCCATTGCTCGCAGATTTAGCTAGTGCCCAGCCCGTCGTATTGGAAATAAAATCGAGCTGTGTAAACTGCCACGTCCCTTTATAAATCGACTGCCAATGGGAGCCAGAATCGGATGTCCCGATTAGAAAGCCATTACCGGCAGCCCGTCCTGTCGTTGCATTTAAAAATTGAATATCGCTAAAGTGAAACGCGCTGTCGCCTGCCGGCTTGCCGCTGAACAAATCCTGCCCTGCTGTAGAGTCCGCTGCTTGAGCTGTCGGCAGTACCGTTGCCAAGCCAATCGCAATTGCCGCTGCTGCCATCATGCTTTTACCTTTGGAGATCGATCGTTTGGATGTTTTCATTATGAATGTCCTCCTGCTTCGTAGATGGTTTGATAAACATTATGATTCTGCCTTCTTAATACCCTTCATCCACCAAAACGAATCTTATTCCTAAATAGTTGCATGGTAAAGAACACAATTTCAATAACTGATTTGTAACTATTTATCCTTTGCATTTTTCTATAATCATTATGATAATAAAGGATACAGCCCTCATTCGATTCAAATGTTGTGCAGCAAAATTAGACATAGGCAGGTAAGAGGCAAAATGGACAACAGCAAGCAGTCACAAGGACATACGGCACGAAAAACACACGAGCAAACGGGAAACAAAACGTACAGGGCTGGGCTTGACGGAATCAGGGCAATCGCTGTAATTGCGGTTATTGTGTATCATCTTCATCCCGGATGGATGCCGGGCGGACTGCTCGGTGTAGGTATTTTTTTTGTCCTATCAGGTTATTTGATTACTAGTATATTAAGGCATGAGCTAGAACAACATGGAACAATAGATTTGAAAGCTTTTTGGGTTCGCCGGGCAAAAAGACTGCTTCCCGGCATGCTGTTTATGATCACGGTCGCCGGGGCAACCACCTTGCTGTTTGCCCATCCGCATTGGTCTCCCTTTTTAACCGATTTGCCAGGCGTGCTGCTTTATGTGAGCAATTGGTGGCTCATTTTACATAATGTTTCTTATTTCGAAAGCTTTGGCCCCGCCTCGCCGCTCGGCCATTTATGGTCACTTGCTGTAGAAGAACAGTTTTATTTGGTGTGGCCGCTTATGCTCTTATTCGGTCTGCGTTTTTTGAAGCGGCGCCGTGCGCTGCTGCTAGGCATACTTGTGCTGGCTGCACTTTCGGCTGCTGCTATGGCATGGCTTTACCAGCCTGACAGCGATCCGAGCCGTGTTTATTATGGAACAGATACGCGCATGTTTGGCCTGCTCATCGGGGCAGCGCTAGCTCTTATATGGCCTTTTCATAAACTCAAACCACGCGTATCCAACGAAGCGAAGCTTACGCTCGATATTATCGGCGGAACGGCGCTGCTTATCTCGCTGCTTGCTTTTTGGTATACGAATGAGTATCAGCCCTTCTTATATCTCGGGGGCATGCTGCTGCTGTCCTTTGTGTCCATGCTGCTCATTATGACAGCGGCGCACCCGGCGAGCCGAATTGGTCGTTTATTATCGATTCCGCCGCTTCGTTTTATCGGTGTTCGCTCTTATGGACTGTATTTGTGGCATTATCCGGTCGTTATTTTGACGAGTCCGGCTGTTGATACGGGTGAAATTTCGATTATCCGCCTAAGTATGCAGGTTGTGTTGATGCTTGGGCTTGCCACCCTATCCTATAAATATGTTGAACAGCCTATTCGTCACGGAAGCATTAGAAAGCTGTGCAGGCAGTTCCCTGCCTGGATTGCCGCCCATTCGTATCGGAGAGCCTTTATCGCTTTCTTCAGCGTGTGCTTATTCGTCACAATGTCGTTTGCGCTGCGAATGGATTGGCTGGAGCCGATCTGGAGCAATAAGCCGATCTCACAGGTTCAAGCGTCGGGTAATTACGCCGCTGGGAATGCCGATGCTCCGGAGACGGAGCACACTGATCAAGGAAGCTCTGGGATTGGGACGGGAGCAGAATCGGGCGAGCTGGAATCGGCCGCACCAGAGCAGACGCCGGCACCGAGCGGGGAGCCAAGTGCAGAGGCAAGTCCGGAAGGAAGCGCCGAAGCTAGCACCGAACCGAGCTCGTCAGTGAAACCGAGCGAGTCGAATGGGGATGGGGGAAACTCAAACGCTGAGCATGAAGAGGATCAGCCATCACAAGCTGAAACGAAGGTAACCGCAATTGGAGATTCGGTCATGCTCGACATTCAGAGCGAGCTGGAAAAGCTCGTTCCCAGCATAGCGGTAGACGGTCAAATCGGCAGGCAAATGTCTGAGGCTCCACCTATTCTTGAACAGCTTCAGCAGCAAGGCACACTTGGCGACACCGTTATTATTGAGCTGGGAACGAACGGCGCTTTTGCAAGCAAGCAGCTTTCGCGAATTTCTGATCTGCTTAAGGATAATAAAAAAATTATATTGGTCAATACGAGGGTTCCGAGGCCTTGGGAGCAAATCGTCAACGATGCTCTAGCCAAAGCCGCCAGAGCGGGCAAAAATATGGTTCTCGTTGACTGGCACGCTGCCAGCTCCGACAAAGACGACTATTTTTTACAGGATGGTGTTCATCTGACGGCTAAAGGGGCAAAAGCGCTGGCTGCATTGATTGCCCGGTCCATTTAGAGCTTGGGTTTGCAGCACGTGCAACATCTCATAACATCAAGAAACCGCTTGTCATTGTCCTTCGACATTTGACAGGCGGTTTTTTTGGATCAAAGCTTTACACGGTTGATTAACCTTTAATCGTTAAAATCGGTTCTACTTCGGCTACGACTTGGGCCATGCCGTGTTCTTCATGGGATTCAATAATGGCATTGATATCCTTGTAAGCATAAGGAGCTTCTTTCTTTAATTCCTCTTCCCATTTCTTCAAAATATCCGGCCTCGATTTAATATCATTGCGATTCGGATCAATCGGCGTGACCACATTAAACTTGGCAATAAATTCACGGAATAAAGCATCATCCACCTTGATCGAGTCGCCTCGGGAAAGGCTTCTGCCCGCGCCATGGCTGGCACTGAACAGGCTCTCCCGATTTCCGAGTCCTGCAAGGATATAGCTTTTTGCGCCCATCGATCCCGGGATGAATACAGGCTCCCCCGTATATTGGAAAGGCGTGTTCATCATTTGTTCTGCCGACTTCGCTGTGCAGGCCCCTTTGCGGTGGATAAAGCCCGCGCTACCATCAATCGTCTCTTCCCAAACAAAGTTATGCGGCGCATCGTACAGCAATTTATAATCGAATGAATTCAGACTTTGATGCAATGCTTTTTGCAGCATGAGTCCCAAAAACAAGCGATTCGCAAAAGCAAAATTGGCGGCATTATGAAGGAGATTCCAATAACGCTTCCATTGCAGCGCATACCGCTCAGATTGCGGAAGCACATAGATGCCATTGCTTGGATGCTTTAATGATGCAGGATAAATGTCTTTCAGCATTTCCTTTATATTTAGACCTGCATGGTGTCCAATCGAGACGGAGCCCGTATGAATCATCACAACCACTTGGCCGTTCTTAATATTCCACTCGTTAGCCAAGGCATGGTTGCGTATATTGACTACCTTTTGTATCTCTACAAAATGGTTCCCGCCGCCAATCGATCCAATCTGGCTATCGTAGGAAAGCTCAGAGCTGCCGAGAAAACTGTCCAGGCCGTCTACACGGTCAGTAATGAACGAGCCGGATCGGTTTACTCTGGCAAGGTCTTGCTCTTGCTGCCTCGCATCATAAAAATCCCATAGGCCTTCGCGTTTGCTCCCTTGCTGCGATGCCAAAACACCCATTAAGCCTTCTTTGAGAATCGCTTCGCGCTGCGACCTTGTCATCGGGATGTTGCGGCCGCCTTCGAAGAAGATATGGCGAATGTCGGCTTCGATTTTTTTGAGATTAGAACGAATGTCGTCCTCCTGAAGCGAAGTCGTGTACAGCCGCATGCCGCAGTTAATATCGTTGCCTACAGCTTGGGGAATGACGAAGCCTTTTGTAAGGAGGGTTGTGCCGATCGGAATGCCGCTTCCTTTATGGAAGTCCGGCGTAATCGAAACCTCTTCGATCTTGGCATCCGCATTGGAAAAATAGCCGGTCTGGTGCTGCTTCAGCGTTTCGACCGATTCATTTACCGTCAGGAGCTGATCAAGCTCTGCCAACGCATTTTTTTCAAGCTTCATATCGTCATTAATGAAAAATCGTACAGGAACATTGCTGCTATTTTTAATTTTCAATCAAGAACCATCCTTTTCGTTCGTTGGTTTATTTTTATTATTGAGCGTTTGAATATTTTCGACAGAAATGCATAACATGGCTGCTCACCCTTTCTTTTTTGATATATTAATTAACCTTATTCGAGAATAAAGAAATCGTCAAACACTTCGCCTTCCAGTGTGAAAAGCAGTTTATATAATCCGATCTTTTTAGTTTTATATACAATAGGAATATAGGATACAACATAATCAAAGCCGTACGATAGGAGCTCGTTATCTTTTGTTTCATTCCACTTATCTAGGAATAGAGCTACACTTTCCATGTTAACGGTTAAAAATGCATGGTCAAAATCGTCGCCAAATACTTCCCGAAATTCAGATGAATCTTCTTCTATGTAATTGTTGAAGCTCAACCAGAAGCTAGCAAGGCTTATTTTTTCAATGTCATATTTAATTGCCCATTGTTTTAATTCGTTTATCAATGGTGTGCTTACCTCGCCTCTATATTTTATTGCTTCATCGTTAATTGGTTTAATAATGCTTCTCCAGCGGACTTAAACACTCTATTTTTCTCCAAAAATTGTTCCACTTCGGATAACGTTGCGGCTCTGTAGCCTGGACCACCGCAGCCGCATGAGTGATAAGTAAATCCATTACGATATAAAATCTCTACTTTCATCCATTGCTTAATATCGTCTTTTTTAGGAGCTTGAAAGTCATGCCCCATATCCTTCATTATTTCGCTGCATTGCGGACATTTATAATCTCTATTCCCTATTTCGGCTTTGCTTAGTTCTTGATCGGATGTTTGCTTGAATACTTTTCTACAGCTAAAACAAGCATAGATATCTTTATATGGTCCATACATGCCATATCTGCACATAGCAATCACCTTCCTACGGGTATATCAAAACAATCTTTTCCGGTCTGATTACCTCACCGAGACCTCATCTTGCTCTTGCCTGATAGATGGCATGTGGATCGAAATCGAAATATGGTGTTGAATGAAGCTGGATCTTTAATGGATCAGCTATCACCAATTCTTATGTATCTTGTTTACACTAATTAATTCGATAGGTGCGTTATCGTCACCCCATTTTGCAGTTTGTATCCACATACCTGGTGCATTAGGTAAAAACAAACCGCAGTCATTATCTTCTTTATCTAATTGATATGATATTTGGTCCTTATATTCTATTAAAATTGATCCGATTCCAATTAATCCTTTATATTTTCCTTTATAACCTGATGAGACTGTGATTTGAATTAGTAGTTCTGTTGAAAAATCAAAGAAAAATGACATTCCCTCAATATCAACTACATGAGTAAATGTGTTGCTTCTGCTTTTCTTTAAGGTGTATTCAACATCTATACCATTCAAAAGTTCATTTAATTTAATCCCAAGACGATACTCACCAATACTTGTACTTGGTATAATTTCACCATATAGATAAGGATTCATTTCACACATTCTTTCGGAAATTCATAAGAGCTCTTAGACGGTTTCATATTACATTCTGGTATTTACGAACCTTCACTGGCTTATGGAGCGTTAGCAACTGGGTAGTCAGTACACGGTTGTCTGCTGATTTAGCTTCCTCGAATATCTCCACAGACCAAGCAGCGAATGCTTCGCAGTGTGAATAAGGGATAATGTAAAGACCATTCTCCTCCGATTAATCCACAAAAATTACTCTTTCATTCAATTCATCTTTACTGAAATAATCAGCAGAAACCCATTCGTAATTTACTAATCCTATTAATTCAGCTAATTTATAGGCGGGCGATTCTTCATAATCAAAATCCCTTAAATCAAAGAGTTCTTCTAAATTACTTATGGGATTTCCTTGTTGCACAATTAATTCTTTAATAATATCAATATCAAATATCTCTTTCTCAGTGGATATTTCGTCTGTCCAATCACATTTGTATTCAAATACAATTTCATCTTTATTAAATATTCTCAATTCCCAGCCATGATCTTCCGCATACATATAATGAACGATTAATCCTGGATTCCATGACATTACAGATTCATTAATGTCATAAGCCGGACCCTCAATTAGAAAAGTAACCCATCCATTAGCTTCTTCAAATACAAACCCTTTATTACCTGAATTTTCGATAAGTTTGACTGCATTTTCTCTGTGATTGGATTTCATATGATAGCTATCACTGAATTCGCTCATTAATTAGCACCTCTTGATTCAATCTATATGATTTATAGGGAATTAACGGATTTCTCATGATGTTCTGGTATTCACGAATCCGAGAGCTTTAAGAGACCGTATAGAACGGGTCATTAGCGTTGAGCTCGCAGTGGTCGTCCGATTGACTCCACTTCTCCGATTTATCTTCTGATGGACCAAGGGCCGTAGGCCCGCAGTGTGAATACGTTGTTAGGTAAAGTGCCTTCCCTCTTCGAATTACTAACATAAATATTATTGAATTCCTGCGGTTCCAAAAGTATCATTAATGGCTTTCTCATATTTATCCCACTTAAAGTAATAAGGCCCTAGATGAATACATTGATTGTCCGGCTCTTTTCTGAAGTCTTTCCATATAACAAAATCATCTTCCCTTTCTATTCTAACGGAGATAAAGCCACATTCTTCATCCCCGCACCAAGGGCAGACTAGTATCGGGTATCTAGAATACATATATTCGTGTTGTTTTTTCAGTAGAAAATAATCAATCATTTGCCTTTGATTCTCTTCGCTTCCCCACCCTAGAGCCGGAACCATATCATGCTTTTTGAGCATTTGATAGAGCGATCTACCATCAATAATGAAATCAGCAAATTTAGTGTTTTTATTTCCATCCTGATCAGGATCACTTTCATCAAAGCGACTTGATAGTCTCGTTTGTAGGTCATTTATTGTTTTCATGTTTTCTCCTTGTTGTTACTTGCAGAGATTTCACCTAACGTTCTTCGATCAATATCTTTAATTGTTGATTTCGATGCTCTAAAAACTTTTGCATATATTTCTTAAGTATAAGTCTTTCAACTGCTTTTCCAATCATCCCAAATGGGGCTTCAAAATACAATGTATCCGTCATTAAAGTCTTTCCAACTAGTTGTTTGAATTCGTGCACATGCCTTAAGCTTTTAAACGCTCCCTTTTGCATTTCATCGACAAATAAAAAAGGTTCCTGATATTCCGTAATTTTCGAACTCAGCCTTTGCCTTACTAAGAAATGAGTAGCTTCAAAAGTTACGGTTTGACCTAATCCGATCGGTTCTGAGGCAGCTCCCATAATGGCTTTTTCTTTTGTATGTTTCCAGACTGTTTTTGTATGTATGTCAATATCTCTTGCTAAGTCAAAACAAACCTGAATAGGTGCAGAGATCTCAATATGAGTCTTAACCGTAATCAAGTGATTTCCGCCCTTCATACCCTTTGCATTTCAAATATTTTTTGTGACCTCTATCCATTTGGTTGCCACTTCTATTAATTTATTTCGTTTATCTTCAAAATCACTTGCAGATGTAATGTGTATTGTTGCTCTATCACCCGTAACCCAGTCTAATAGTTCGGTTTCATCTTTAAAGAGGGGACCTTTATTCTCGTATGTTGTTTTCTTGGAACCACAATGAAAAACAAGGCGAAATCCTTCTTTGACACGGAAGTTGAAGGTTATTCTATCTTGATTATTCATGCAAAAACTCGGCGCATTCCATTTTATATGTTCTGATACTTGATCATTAATACCTAATATTATTTTACGAACCTCTTCAATCTCTGTCTTTAAGGGATGTTCCAATTGTTGAAGATAATCTAATACTTGTTCATAGCCAGAAAGCTTATTTGAATGACTAGCTCGAATATTCTTATCCATTGCCCACCCCTTACTGTTTGTTCCCAACAGCAATCCATCTTCTATCTATATCTTCAAATACAAATTCCTTATTGTTATAGTCCGTCGATGACAAAGGTCGAACGATCTTAACTCCTAATGTTCTAAACTCATTCTCCATTTCCTCTTGGTTATTTGTTATAAAATAAGCATCATATCCATAACCATGAATTTCTCGATTAGGTACGATATATTCTTTAGTCGATTTTGTTAAAACGATTTCTATTTGATCCCTATATAAACAAATATGTGGTTCCTCTGATTCAAGATAACGAACTGCTCTGAATCCAAGTAATTCATAAAAGGCTGTTGTTTTGTTCATATCAGAGCTTGGAAAAATTTGAAGACAGTGCGTAAAGCCCTTAGTCGACATGTACTTTCATCCTTTTTTATGTGCAATTTTAATCATGTGCTACAAGAATTAATAATGGCTCAGAAAACAAATATGCTTAAAGTAATCGCCTTCCTCGAACCACTACAACCATTCTTTGAACTCATGGGACTTCCAATTGTCTGCTGCTATTGACTCTTCATATTTCTGTACTATTTTTTTAGCTTCTTCAATAAGCCGTTCTCCTTTTATTATAGTTCCTTCTTGATGATCTTTAATCTTCCCGTTATGTCTATTTGCAATCACTGCAGCGGAATACCAAGCTAAGCGCATTTCAAAACTGTCATTTGCACTTACTGAGATAATAAGTGCCTTATTATTTTCTTTTTTTCTGTTCATTATTTTATCAATCCAAGAAATTTCCGATACTTGATCATGAACTGATAACTCGAACCCAGAAAGTAAATATATGCTGTTTAATGATTCATTCAGACAATCTGTCACAAGGACCTTAAAAGGTAAGAACCCATTGTGATCTTTGAAAGAAAATTCTGGATGAATCTCGATTTTTGTATTTAGCTTTTCCATATCCTTGATCCAATCATTAATATTAATTTCTTTTATATTAGGAACCAATAAAGTTAGATCATAACTCATAAGTAGTCATCTCAAGCCGATCGGCTTCCTTTAACCTACTAAATTCTTCTTTCACACCTTGCATTTGTGTAATGTGACGTTTTGCATGCTGACATAAAAAATATATATATTGATAAACATCTATCTTTCCTAGATCATTTACCGTCATTGTAGTCTTATATAAGATTCCTTCACCGTTTGGGATTTCTTCAAGTATTTCCTTGCATTCCATGATCTGCTCTTCTAATAATGCTTTAACTTCATCTACTGTCTTATCACTGTTCGGTTCCATATGCTCCGGTCGTATCCACTTAAAAGATTTGTGCTCTGCAATCTTCTCAAGTTCCCCTAAATTATATTGATAATTAGAAACTGCTTGATTCAGGTCGACTTTTAAAGATTGTTCTTTAGCTTTTTTATTACCTTTACGAATCAGAATTAATAAATAATGATTGGTCAAAGTAACATGTTCAAGTATCTGCTCAATACTCCATCCTATATTAGGTCTATAGTTAATTAGTTCTGGGCCTATATTAAACCATACAGAGTAATCATTCAGCGTTTGTGAAAGTTCTTGATCAATGAACTCAATTGTTTGTTTTATAGTCATTGTTCTTCCCGCCTTCGAGTAATTTAAAATTACGTTGTTGTATCCACGAACTAAGGACAAAGCCTACAGTGTAGATACTTTATTAGGTGAAGTTCAATCTTCTTCGTTATACACTCAATCTTTTTCTAATCATTCTGATTTGGCCCCTATGATTGATTTCATCTTCAAATACATGAAACCACATAAAATAATGGTTTGCTTGTTTGTTGTACCAAAATTGTTCCTCAATATATAGCCAGTCATCATTAACTGATTTCAAAAAATCAAGTGTTCTATTTCTTACTTGCTCCATTTTAGTCAGATAAAATATTAAGTCATTCCCTTTTATCTTTTCTTGTCCTTCTTTACCTAAATCAAGTGCAGCGCCCCAAACTCTAATTTCTTCTTCATTTAACTCTCTTTTTTCAAATGTCTCTACCTGATAGGCATATTCAACAGCTGCAAAGTGTAATAATAAAGCACCAATTGAATTGCTTTCAGAATCCAGTAAAAAATCAAGCTGATCCTTCGACAAATCTTTCACTGCCTCTAGTGTAGTAAATCTTGCATAATTCATCATGGAAATCAGTCGACTGATCTGAGGCGAATAATCAGGAATATCGGTTATTCAGTATATATTGTCCATGTTCATCATTGAGTGCTCCTCTAGTTTTTTTATGCTATGTGAAATTCAAACTTCCCAATCAATTCTCTAATTGTTTCCACTATAATATCAGGTCTCTCAAAATGTATGTTATGATACGAGTTTTCTGCCTCAAATCCTCGACGATTTCCCCACTCCATTTGTTGCGTTTTGATTTCTGGCTCCATCCATAGCCCGCTCTATCATAACTGACGGTGACCGCCTGATCTTTCAACTGCTCTTGAATATGAATCCAATCTAGCGAAAAGCTGCCTAAGCCTGAATCAAAAACAATTGTGCTTTGCCCTTGACCAACAACATGAGCATGAAGAGTTTGACCACCTACATTAATTTGTCTGCCAGGCATTACGATCGTCTTTAAATCATTGATTTCTGTTATTTTTTGATAGATGGATAACGGGAAACCAATTCCCGCCAGAAAATATCTGATTAATCTAAGCATCCCTAGCCTCCTGATTAAAACAATTCCTGCATTAATTTCACTTAACATGCTAATGATTTCATAGGCCCTACACGAGCTTCAACGAACCCAGAATCGTCCACACCCCCGAGAGGATGATTAGCCACAAGGTCAATTTTTTAAACAACTGGTCGTCTAGTCTTTTGATCGCTATGATGCCAATGAAAACACCGATTAAAACGCTTGGGACAAATAGCGATGTGTACATCATCACTTTTGGAGTCAGCAGGCCGCTATAAAAAAATGTACCTATTGTGATCATGTTTAAAATAACGCCGTAAACCGTTATGTTGGCTCTAAATTCATTTTTGCTGTATCCCTGATTGGACAAAAACAAAGCAACCGGAGGGCCGCTGAGCGAGATGCTTCCATTTAACAATCCACTTGTCATACCGATAGGTATAAAAGCGATTTTATCATTACGAATGGGAAAGGACTTTCCAGATAGCAATAGGCCGGCAAAAGCAATGATTACGATTCCCGTAAATCCTTTTAGAAGGTCTGCACTGAGATAGACGAGCAAAAAGGTTCCCAGCGGTGCAGCCAATAGGCTGGAAAGGATTAATATCCAGATTTTCCGAATCGCAACATGCTGCCAACTATTTAGGAGTACGATAATATTTGTGCATAAACTGAGGATGACAACGATCGGAACGACCTCTTGCAGCGGAATCATTTTCACTAAAAAAGGCATTGTAACTAACGCGAAACCGAAGCTGGTTAATCCTTGAACAAACCCCGCTGCCAGCACAATAAATATGCCTATGATGAGAAAAACATTGATTTCAATGTCCATAAAAGCTCCTTATGCTCCAAATATGAGCCATTAGTCGAAGCGCTGGGCTTCCTTCAATTGCCCCTTATCATATTTCTGTTTCTTGTTTTTATATAATATTGTACCGAATTTTTCTGTTGACGGTATAACCCGAATGATTCAGTTAGCCTTAAAATTGATCATCTTTACCGCTCTCATGCCCATACTCGTGCTGTTACTAAGTATGATTCCAATAATAGAGATACTAATCAAGTCGTCTGGTTTACTGTATTCTTCTATAAGCTTTTAAAATCTTGAAAATAATCGATATAGTATCCATCAGACACCCAAGACTGTCCTTGATTTTTATAAATAGCTCTAATTTTATCCTTAGGCATTCCGCAGTTCTTCAATAGCCAATCTTTCATGTATCCAATATCCCGATTTTGATCTTTCCATAAGAAATCCATAATGACAGATTCCATAGCGGCATTGTCGGGCACATAAATAACATATGACGATTTAAAAAAAGCTTTAAGCTCATAGCAAACATTTCGTAAAACTAGTTGTGCTTTATGATTTACTAAGAATGCTCCCCATCTTATAAAATGATCAAAAAGACATACTTTTTCCGATAAAGTTAAACCAAATCCGCCTGGCCCGCTAATAACGTGGGTCGCAGTTGAATCATCAAAGAAGAGTCGCCACTCTCTATTATCTGTTGGATTTTGTCGTATAATTTCTTGAATAAAGGTATGGATTGCAGGAAAATGCAACTCCGTCTGAGTCAAATCTTCAAAAAACTGATGTATACCCGCTTGATCCAAGTAATGAGCCTGATAAGCTGTAAAATCCATCCCCATTTATTTATCCCTCCAAAATGCTGCACGGTATCAGAATGGCTATACGGCTTTGCATTATCTCTTTTTAATAGCTCCTTAAGGGCCATAAATTAAATTTATTTCCTTAACATCATCTAATGTATCAAAAGCATAGTTTCCATTCTGATTGGCAGAAATGCCTTTTGCAGTAACTAACTCACCAAAAATCACTTTAGAAAACTTCAATCGACTGGTTAGTTCAAAATGTAATGTCTCAACAAAAAAAGCTTCAATAACTTCTGTTTTAATCTTTTTACTATGCATGAATAATCTTCCAATCCCTTTCAGTATAGCAAATTTAGAAATTTACACCATAAAAAAGAGACCCTTCGCACTAGCACCCAGGACAACTTTCCGTCATATAAAAAAGAAGAGCTCTCGCAAAGCAAATGTGCTTTACGATAGCTCTTCCTTGCGCAGCAAGCTTGCTGTTCAATATATGGAACATCTGCTTGCTCCCTCTTCTATTCAAGCGTCGTAGCTGACCAAATAGGGGTGCAGCTGAGTGTTGTAAATCCCGATGCTGTATTCGATGAGGTTGCCTTCGCCATCATGAGAGCGCCGCAGCCGTTTGAGCACAGGCGTTCCCGGCTCCAGCCTGAGAATGACCGCGCTCTCCGCCGCTGCCGCCTCTACCAGAAAGCGATCATGGAAGCTCTCCAGCGCGATTTTTTTCTCCTCCAGCCATTCATACAAGGAGGAAAATAAGGCTCCTTCAACGTTTTCGGCCTGCACCAGGCCCACGCTCGGCGTAATATAATGCTGAAAATGAATATAAGGCTGCTCATCCAGCAAATACAGCCGGTCAATACGCTGACAGCTCTCGCCAAACAGCTCCAGCAGTTCAGAGTCTGCCTGCGTATTGACCATCCCTGCTCCGAGCAGCCGTTTCTCCATGCGATGCCCTTGTTCCACCAGCAGCTCCGTGAAGCGCTTGCCCTTGGATAATTTGGAAGGCGACGTATTGCGCAGCACGATTGTGCCTACCCCGCTCTTTTTTTCAACATAGCCTTCGGTGGACAGCTCGCGAATCGCATTGCGCACCGTCATCTTGCTTACCTGAAACTCCTGCTCCAGCTGCGGCTCCGCAGGGATGTTAGTCCCAAGCGGGTACACGCCGTGCATGATCCGATCCTTTATAATTTTTTTGATTTGCAAATAGAGCGGACCCTTTTTTCGCGAAATGGACACCAGATGTCCCCTACCTTTCCACATCACCTGTCTCGTTATGGACAGCCTTCTCAATATCTTCGCGCGTCGACAGCGGCGTATCTCCTTGAATCGTATGGGCCAGCCTTGCAGCAGCCGCCGCAAATTCAACCACCTGCTCCAAAGGAAGCCCGCGCAGCAGGCCGTCTATAATACCGCTGGCATAAGCATCGCCCGCACCAACTCGATCATGAACAGAGAAGCTATGCTCTCTGCCCATAATAAGACGCTCCTTGCTGAAAATATATCCCTTTAGCGAATGCGTATTGTCCCCGTTAATGCGGCGATGAGTGCCCGCAATAGTCTGGATATCATATTGTTTCGCCACTGCCGGAAGCAACTCCTTCAACTGCTGCTCCCGCTCGAGCGCCGCTGTCGGCATGCCCAGCACAAGCATCGCATCCTTTTCGTTCATCATGACCACATCCGCAAGCTGCAGCAGCTGCTCGTAATGGGATTTTGCGCGCTCATAGCCATCCTTTCCCCATAGCGTCGGCCGATAATTACAATCAAATACAATCTTCCGCCCCTGTCGCTTGGCTTCTCGGGCAAGATGCAGCATATGACTGCGCACCTGATCGTTCATCGCCAGCGTAATGCCGCAAAAGTGGAGTACATCCACCTCTGCGACGGCTGCCGCCAACTGCTCATCGCCAAACGAAGCCGTATTGAAGCTGCTGCCCAAACGGTCCGTATACGTTACCTTGCTTGCCCTTGCGCCAAACCCCTTCTCCAAGAAGTACATGCCCACGTACTGTCCCGAGCGCATAATATGGCGGGTGGACAATCCCAGCTTGCGCAGATTGGCTACGGCCGCCTCTCCCAGCGCATTGTCTGGCAATGCGGAAATGAGATACGCCTCATGGCCAAACCGGGACAAAGCCGAAAGCACATTGACGCCGCTGCCCGAGAAGGAATATTTAAGCTGATTTTCCTGCGCAAGCGTACTGTAGCCAGGCGTTTCAAGCCTCATCATGACCTCGCCGAACGCAGCAATTTTATTCATACTTATCTACCAATTGCTTGAGAGAGCCTAGCAGCTGCCTCACCTGTTCAGGTCTTGTTTCGCCAGTAGCCGAGTCAATAATCGAAGTATACACATGCGGAATGACTTGAGGCACACCGGCCTTCAGCGCAATTTCCAATATAGCAGCAAAATTGTCCAAAACAATGCCGCCTGTAGGCTCAAGCGCAAATCCCGCCTCGGCGCAGGCCGCAGCCACAGCACGATATTCCTCCTCGTAGCGCAGCCCATGCATCGGATAATACTTCAAGGCATTTCCGCCCATATCACGCACCAGCGCAATGGCCGCTTCTACAGGCACAATCGCCTTCTGTTCCAGTGGCGCACTGTGGACACCAGTTGAAATATTGACGTAGCCCGCCTTGCCGCATGGAGATACCAGCGCATTGATCCAGCCCGCGTGCTCCCTGAGGTTAGCTCTGGTAGCCCCTACAGCAGGGAAAATCTGATTGATGTGCGCGCCCTCATATTCCCTTACAATCTCCGCCACAACCGCAGCCTGGCGGTTATCCCCTGCTCCCAGTCCAATGGATACAGCGTCCTCAATATGCGACCCATGGGCACGCATGGCCTCCACAGCCGCTTCGACCGTACGATAGCTTTTCGATAAAATCCCGACCACGACATGTCCTTCAGCCGCAGCGAAAACCTGCTTTGTATTTTCCAATGATCCTGTCAGCACATTAAGTGCCACCCTGTTTTTGTAAAGGCGTTTCTCCAGCTTAGACATTTGCAGCCCCTCCTACAATTTGTTGTATCCGCTCAATGATAACCGCAAGATCATCTCCCTGAAGGGAGCGCGGGTCCAAATCAAAATAACCTTGACGCACGCCATAATCCCGCGTATATACCGCAATTTCCCCTTCACGAAGCTGATCGTTCGCCTCGCCCGCGCTGATGCCCGCGACAGACGCATCCAGCCGAATCCTGCCTCTGAAGATGGAACGTCCAGCCTCATCCTGTACGATAGCAACAGACACTCCCGGCAAATCCGACAGCACCATCAGCTGCTCAAGAGCCTGCTTCTCCTGCTCGCTTTTATCCTCCTTGACCACATATTCATCAAGCGCGGCCAGCAGTCCAAAAATAACCTCCTTGCCCACCTTCATGCTGCGCCCGATTCCGTGAAGCTGCATGCGCACCCAATCCACATAAGGCCTGCGTCCTGCCACAATACCCGAGGTTGGGCCTTCTATGGCCTTGGAGCCGCTGTAGATGACCAGATCCGCAAGCTTGACGTAGCTATACATATCCTCCGCCGCCGCTGCATCCACAATGAGCGGTATCCCATGACGCTTGGCTACTTGCTGCGCTTCCGCCAGGCTAATCATATTTTTTTGCACGCAATGATGAGATTTGACAAACAGGATAGCTGCGGTACGCTCGCCAATCGCCTGCTCGAGATGGTCCGCTCGCCCTTCGTTTGCGTAGCCGACCTCCACCAGCCGCCCGCCACCTAAATAAATCATCGTTTCAACCGGCACCCCGTATTGGACATTGTGGCCCTTGAACATAATGATTTCATTTTTCAGTATGGAATCCTGATGAAGCCGGAGGGCGGCACGCTCCGATCCTCTTGTTACTACAGCCGCAACAGACAGCGCGATGCCGCTTGAAGCCGAATTAACGACGACCGCTCCCTCGGCCCCCATAACTGAAGCGACATGCTCGCCGGAACGCTTTACCAGCTCTGCGATTTCAACATAACTTTGCCCGCCTTGCTTCATCGCCTCCATCACGCTATCCGTCGGAGCGGATACGCCAAGTATGCTCATGCGTCCGCTGGCATTCACCACTCGCTTAAGACCATATTTAGATTGCAATGTAATTGCCATTTACAACTACCCCTTCCGGCCTAATATGCTGCATCCCCAGACGAGTCTCTCCCTCCGAGTCCGTCAGCGGCACCTTTTCTTCATGTACTGAAAAAATCGTTAAATTAGCTAGGTCACCCTTCTGTATCCGACCAAGCTCCGGACGCTTCAGCCAGCTTGCCGGGCGGCTTGTCACCCGTGCAATGGTTTCTTCAAGCGAGTAGCCAAGGAGAAGAAATTTATCAAGCGTATGCGCCATGCTGTACACAGGCCCATGCAGCCGGTTGCCGCGATAGATATCCGTACTTATCGTATCCGGCGCAATCCCTGCCGCGCGTGCCCGCTCCGCCACCTTGAACGAGAAGCTTGCCGTGCCATGGCCGACATCCAGCAGCACTCCGCGCTCCATTGCGGCGACAAGCTCGGGAATCGCTCTCCCCTGCTCGTCAAACAAGCCGTTGGCCTTGCCGTTGAAAGCATGTGTAATCACATCATTGCCGCGCAAATAAGGTAAAATCTCCGTGATGGATGGCGGCCCCGAGCCGATGTGCAGCATGAGAGGCAAGTCCAGGCGGTCAGCGAAGCCGCGAGCCAGTCGCAGCGGTTCAATTCCCTGCTCTTTGACTACGCTGCTGCTGACTCTCGCCTTCAGGCCCACGATAAAGTCGCCATACCGCTCCGTCGCTTCACGCAGCAGCTGTTCATTTAACCAGGCCAGCTGCGAGAGCTCATCCGTACGCGTTAGGCCGATATGCGATACATTCAGCAGGGCAAGCACATGGGTCTGCGCTTTCTGGCTTTCCGCATGGAGACTGCCGATGCGATCGGCTCCGCAGCTCCCCGCATCCACAATGGTAGCAACGCCTTGAGCTACGCCAATCTCGTCGATTTCATCTCCGTACGGCTCCAACCCGGCATCCGCGTGAACGTGCAAGTCAATCCAGCCGCTGGAAACGTAGGCCTCCCTGCCATCCATTCTGCAACCTGCCGCATCTGCCGGGAGCTGCGGCGCTATATCAATTATCCGCCCGCCGCTGACTACAATCGCCACCTTCTCGCCTGACAATAGCCTGACATTGTGCAAAATAAAATCCTTCACTTCATCTCTGCCCCTCTCTTGCTCATCAACCAGATGCCCTTTCGAAAAGCTACTGCCTAATTTTTTTTCAAAAACAGCTTAACACAATCTAGCATCAAAATAAATATAACGTTATAATGTTTACAAAGGATGAAGAAAAAGGGGCGTTCTTGTGCGTTATTTCAAAATAAAAGCAAATACACTGACTCAGTACATTAGCAAATATTGGAGCCAATACAAGTCGCGCCTTTTGTTCAAATATGCGGCTTCATACATTGTCATGTTTCTGGTTCCGCTTACAGTCGTAACGATCTTTATTTATGAAAATGCAGCCTACAATTTGCGCTCTGAAATTGAACGGGCCAATCTCAATCAATTGACGCAGGTCAAACTGACGATCGATGGGCATATGTCCGATCTCTACGAAATCGCCAGCCGCATATCCTATGACGAGCATTTAACTCCCTACATGATGAGCGATCCCTATCATAGTCGGGAAGGCATTAACACGCTCGCCAGCTACACAGCCAACAGCAGCATTGTTGAGCAACTCTTTCTCTATTACCATGACAGGAATGAAATCTATTCCTACGAAGGCATGACCAGTCCATCAACCCTCTTCAACCGAGTTTACAAATATCATAATTGGAGCAGCGCGAGCTTAATGAAAGCGCTTAACGAATCCGATGCTCCACTCATTCGTCCCGCCGAGCCTGTCTCTATTTATTCAAGGGAGGAAGCTCTGCTTACCTTGCTCATCCCGATCAAGCCCAATGACCCTTACCCATATGGCGCGGTCATGTTCTTGCTCAAGGAAGCCAAGCTTACCGGTCTGATGGACACCATACTCAATCAGTACAAGGGCAACAGCTACATTCTGTCCCCCACCGGCGAGGTGCTGACCTCCAATACGAACGGCACCTCGCTCTCAAGCGAAGCGCTGGCCGACATTGCACAGTTGGAGACAGGCATACACAGCATCCGTCTGGACGGGGAAGCGCAATCCGTCGTTGCGGTCAAATCCACCGAAAACGGCTGGAGCTACGCTACCACTATGCCGACCTACCAGTTTTTTGAGAGTGTGGTTCACATCAAGACGTTGATTATGCTTGTATTTGCTATCGCGGCTCTAACCGGTATTGTGGCGGCCATTATTTTAGCGAGACGCCAGTATCATCCGATCAAAAATCTGATTGACTTTGCCCGGCTGCAAACGGGCGGCCGCGATGAAACGCTCAAAGTACGCAACGAATGGGAATGGATCACCCAGACCTTCCGCGATTATAAGGCGCGTATTCACTGGCAGACGCCGTTCGTCCGCAATCAGTGCCTGATGCTGCTGCTGAAGCACGGCAAACCGAACGATCCCGAGATCGAACGAATGATCAAGGAAACGGGTCTTGAGCCGCCGGATGCCGGAGGAGCTTACTTCTCGGCTGTGCTCTCATGGGACTCTCCGCCTGAAGACGAGTCGGGGCAGCCGGATCATATGCTGCATTTGGAGCTGCTCAGCCAACTATCATTTCCGGAGCTGGGCGTTCAAGTGTACGGCGTCGAGTTTTCCGTCCGCGACCGCTTTGCACTTATGGTGCTGCTCCCGGACCAAAGCCCCGAGCAGCAGGAGGTTACGATTAACCGCCTTTTTGGAGACATTCGGGCGATGCTGCAGGAGCAGACAGATACGCTGCCGCATATAGGAGTGGGCACGATTTATCCCAGCTTGTCAAAGATCAACCAATCCTTTATCGAGGCCTCCACCGCTCTTGATTATCGAAAGCCGGGAGAGCCGGCCATTACCTTCTTTGACCAGCTCCAGAATGAGCAGGCCGTGTCGCAGGAAACATTCTGGCTGTCCAAAAAAACGATTCTTAAACTGGAGCAGAGCCTGAAGCAGGGCAACGAGCCGCTAGCGCAGTCCATGCTGGCCGGCATGGTACAGGAAATTAAGCAGGAGTCGCTTTCCGTCCCCATCTTGCGTCTTATATGCTTCGACATACTCAACACTATTTTACGGGTCGCAGCTGATTTGGGCATGCAGGGCGTGTTTGGCCGTGTGCCTGCGCTTACTTCCTTCGACACGCTGGAGGAATTCGAGAGCAAGCTGGCCATGCTAGCCGGCGAGGTTTGCAGGCAGGTCAACCATCAGACGGAAACCAGCCAGCCCTCATTAATTAATGATCTAGTTGCCTACGTCGATCAGAACTATGCTGATTATACGCTGAGCCTGGAGCATATTGCCCTGCGTTTTTCTGTATCGACCTCTTATCTTAGCCGCAGCTTCAAAGAAAAAACGGGCATGAATTTTACGCATTATATTTGGCTGCTGCGCATGAACGAAGTGAAAAGGCTGCTTGTTTCTACCAACGATCCGCTTCAAATTATTATCGAGCGGGTAGGCTATCTGGATGCCCCCAACTTTATCCGCAAGTTCAAGAAGGACAGTGGGCTAACCCCGGGGCAGTTCCGCAAGCAGCATTGTCAGAGCAACACCCCTTCCTATTAGACGCCCAAACAGACCAGGGGCAAGTGAATGGCAACTGCCGGATCACTTGCCCCTACTATCCTGTTATTGCGCCGGCTCGTTCAGAATATACTCTACCAAATCATCCAGCGGCACTGTGGCCAGCGCAATCGCCGTGTCGGTCACGCCATAATAAATGTATAACAGTCCATCCTTGACGACATTGCCCGTCGGGAAAATTACGTTAGGAATTTGAAAGCCGAACTTTTCATAATAAGCTTCCGGCTCCATAATAAAATGACGGGTACGCGCGATCACCTTTTCCGGGTTTTCCAGATCGAGCAGAACTGCACCAACGCGGTACACAATCTCCTCGTCCACGCCATGATACAGCACTAGCCAACCCTTGTCAGTCTTGATCGGAGGTGTGGAGCCGCCGATTTTGCGGGACTCCCATTCCGGATTTTCCCCCTTGATAAGCAGCTTCGGCTCCTCCCAATGGATCAGATCCTCGGAATAAGTAATCCACATGGCCGCTTTTTCTGTCCCGTACTGCTCGCCGACATATTCCTCTGGGCGGCGAAGCAGGACGAACTTGCCATTGATTTTCTCGGGGAACAAAATATTGTCGCGATCGTTAATATCCAGCGGCGTGGTGTCGGCGACAAACTCCCAATCCAGCAAATTTTGCGATTTGAGAATGGATGAGCGAGTCAGCCAGTGGCCTTCCTGCTCCCCCCATCCATCAGGGTACTCGGGAATGGATCTGGCAGGCACGCCAGCGCCGGTCGGATAATAGCTCATCGCGCACGGGCGAAGCGCATAGTTCAGATAGAAGGTGCCATCAATCTTGACCAGACGCGGGTCCTGTACGCTGCCATAAGGAAAGCCGAGCATATCCGGCGTTACAATCGGCTCGTCCTTCACATGGGTGAAATTCACGCCATCTTCGCTTTCCAGCAAGCCCAAAAAGTTTTTGCACGGTGTAAGCGACTCCGCCGTTCTTTCGATCATATAAAATTTATCGTTATCCATAATCACAGCCGGATTAAAAACCGTTACCTTCCGCCAGTCATATCCTCCCGGCACAACGATCGGGTTGTTCGGATGCCTCGTAATTTGCATGTTCGTTCTCCTCCTGCCACGGCTTTCCCTCTCCACTGGGCGGCATGTGTGCAGCACAGCTTTCCGGGAGGACGCCGAGTCATAATGATGTCGTTATTTTAATCGTTTTGATTTCAAAGGGATTGAAGCTGAGCCGCAGCCTGCCCCCGCTCATGGTCAAATCCGCCAGTCGATCCTCTAGAATATTGACTTCTGCGGCGGCAAAGCGCTCACCGGCGGCGAGCAGCTTCCCGGATAACCCAATGACAGCTTCCGAGCGGCCGCCTGCCGCTTCATACAGCCGCAGCACAATGCCTGATCCGTCCTCCGCAGGCTTGACCGTATCCAGAATGACCTGATCGCTTGCCAAATCAATCCAGGAATGCTCGAAACCCAGGCTTTCCTTGACCGTATCGGAAGCGGTATCGGTGTTGGAAGCCGAATTCGCCTTAATCGCCCGCAACGGCTCATTGAGCCCTGCTGCCACACGAACCGTTTGGGCCTGCTGCCAGCTGCCTTCATGAGGATATAGCGCATAAGTGAACACATGCTCGCCCCGATCGGCTGCCGCGTCCGGCCAGCTCGGCGCACGCAGCAGCGACAGCCGCAGTACGGCGTCCTTGATGTCATAGCCGTACTTGCAATCATTCAACAGGCTTACGCCATATCCATGCTCGGACAAATCTGCCCAGCGGTGGCCGCATACCTCATATTGCGCCTGCTCCCAGCTTGTGTTGCGATGGGTTGTACGCTCCAATGCCCCAAACGGAATTTCATAGGTCGCTTTGCCGCTTACCATCCCGAGTGGGAAGGCAACCTTAAGCAGCTTATGATTCTCCTGCCAATCGACATAAGTACGGAACTCGATGCAGCGGTCATGAATCGGGATAATCATCTGCTGCCTGATCCACGACTGGCTCAGCTGCCAATTCAGCTCGATTACGATACGGTCCATGTTATGCTCCAGCATGCGCCAGCCCATCAACTGCTGCGCGTCTGCGCGCTTGCTCTCATAATCAGGCGCAATATCCCACGCATCCCAAAGCAGCGGCGTATCATGGAATAGCTGTAATTCGTTGCCGAGCCTCCCTGCCTGCAGCAGCTCGCGATCGCAATTCTTGTCGTACAAGCGGCTGATAAGCCCTTGCGCATCCAGTTCAATCGTATAATAATCGGTTTCAAATACGCCGATGCCTTTGCTGCCTGTTGGAGGCTTGTCGGCTTGCCCGGACCGCTCAGCGATGTGTTGAACGATGTATGGTTCCACATCAGACCGCACAGCCTGAGGAACACCCTTCACCGGACGCAGCCAGAACGTTTTACAGCCGAATGCAGGAATCGTTCCCGTCTGCACAGCAAGCTGCCCGGCTTCTCCCGGCTGCAGCGGGGCTTCTAAGCGACATGGCAGCTCGCCATTCGCATCATAAGCCGCCAGCTGTTCCATTCCCGGCTGGAGCGGAATATATACCATTCCATCCCTGGCCCAGCCAAGGCTATTGAAAGCAACGTAGGCCGCTTCCTCGCTTTCCGTTTGCATTCGGCCGGCCAGCATCCCCATTGCTTCCTCTAGGGCGGCATTGCCCAGCCTCATAATCTCCTCATACTGCTTGGCCGAGGTTTCGTACACCTCCGGAATGGAGGTGCCTGGAATAATATCATGAAATTGATTAAGCAGCAGCAGCTTCCAGCCTTCCTCCAGCCGCTTCCCGGCTTGACTTTGGTGCTGCGGGTCCTGCATGCCGGAGAGGCTTAGCCACACTTCGGCAGCGCGATAAAGCTGCTCGGCCTGTCGGTTGCTTCGCTTGTTCTTCGCATGTGTTGTGTAGGTACCCCGGTGCAGCTCCAAATATAAGTCGCCATGCCAATTGGGCAGCTTGATACCGCTACTGCGTATACCGTCAAAAAACTGTCGCGCGGTCGAATATTTCGCCTGCGGCTGGCCGGGGATACAGGCGGAGCGCTCGATGTACTCCAGCATTTCATGCGTGACTCCGCCGCCCCCGTCACCGTGGCCATACAGCAGCATCAGCTCGTCGTGCCGGTCCTTCTCTTTATAGTCCTGCCAATGCTCCTGCACATCCTGCGGACGAGTATGCTCGTTCAAACCGTGATTCTGATAGGCTACAATGCTGGTTCCGTCAATGCCAACCCAGTTGAACAGCGTATGCGGGAATTCATTCGTATCGTTCCAACCCAGCTTGGTCGTCATGAAATAATCGATGCCGGCCTGCTTAAGCAGCTGCGGAAGCGACGCGCAGTAGCCGAAGGTATCGGGAAGCCACTCAATAGTAGAGCGCCGACCGAACTCCTCCTCATAGAACCTTTGCCCGATCAAAATTTGGCGAACAAGCGACTCGCCGCTTGGAATATTCAAATCCGGCTCAACCCACATGCCGCCTACAAGCTCCCAGCGTCCTTCGGCAATTCGCATCTTAATGTTTTCATACAGCTCCGGGTAGTTCTGCTTAACGAATGCATACAGTATGGGCTGGCTTTGCGCATAATAAAAGTCCGGATAACGATCCATCAGCGCGCAGATGGTGGAGAAGGTGCGGCTGGCCTTGCGGACGGTTTCCTTAATCGGCCATAACCAGGCAATATCGATATGCGATTGGCCAACCATATGCATCGTGCCGTTATTGCCGTACGCTTGCTGCGCATCCTCCGCTGCCTTTCTCAGCTCTGCCTCCGCATGCCGGCAAGCGGAAGGATTAATGGAGGAGTCACCGCCCGGCTCATACAAACTGGCAATAGCTGCCTCCAATGCTTCGACAAGCCGTGAACGCTGCAAACTCCCTTCCGAGAGCAGTGCAGCAGCTTCCTGTACCGCGCGAACGGTATGCAGCAGCTCGTATACCGGCCAATTGACCTGTACCAGCGAAACCGAAACGCCGCTGATCGGCGGCTTTTGTCTGGATTGCCGGTTAAGTGGATCTACCGGCTCGGGGATTGGATCATACAGCTCAATCTCCATATCCAGTTCGTCGCCTGGTTGATAAGACTTCGGCAGCGGCACAAACCAATGATTGTTGTCCAGACCGTGATAGGGCGATCCCCCCAGTCGCAGCAAGCCTTCGCCGCCGCCATAATACAGAAGGGCGGCTTCTCCAGCTTGCCACCCTTCAGGCAGGGCAGCCTGTTGGCGCAGCATGTAGGTTGTGCCGTGCCCTTCATTAAGCTGGGCAAGATCAGTCAAAGCCCAGCCTTCCGAAATAGGCTCATAGACACCAGGCTCAATGTAGCGCAGCTTCTTCAGCTGCCAATGAGTCAGCTGTATTTGCTCCAGCCATTGCCGCTGCTCCAGCCAGCGTACAAAACGATGGAATGATTTCAAGATAATCTCCCCTCCGGGCTGATGCGCAGCGGCACCTCCAGATTATGCAGGCTGCTGGAGCCGATCATAATTGTAAAATCTCCGTCCTCGACTACTCGCTGCAGTTGCTGGCCGACAAACTCCAGCTGTTCTCTTCCAATGACGAAGCGCACCTGCTTGCTTTCTCCCGGTTCCAGCCAAATTTTGCGGAAGCCCTTGAGCAGTCTTTGAGGGCGCGTAACCGAGGCGGCATGATCCGTAATATATAGCTGCACAACCTCTTGCCCCGCCATTTGGCCGCTGTTGCGCACGTCCACCACCGCTGCGGCATAGCCTTCTTCGTCTGCGCCTGCATCCTCGATCCGCAGCTGTGAATATTCAAAGCTTGTATAGCTGAGGCCGTAGCCGAATGGATATTGCGCTTCAAAGTCCATTTCCAAATAACGTTTGCCTCGTGTACGGCGCTTGTAATAGTAGACTGGCAATTGTCCCACATGCCTAGGAATGCTCACTGTCAGTTTGCCGGACGGATTAACGACCCCAAACAAAATATCAGCGAGAGCATGCCCACCCTCTTGTCCCGGATACCAGGCCTCAACAATCGCATCGGCATGGTCGACTATCCACGGCTCCACAATCGGACGGCCGTTTATATAAACGACGATAAGCGGCTTGTCCAGCTTGCGCAATTCCTTCACCAGCTCCAGCTGTGAGCCGAGCAGGTTTAGCGTCATTCTGTCAATGCCTTCCCCGCACTCCATTTCGCTCTGAGCATTGTCGGTCACAACAGCCGCTCCCGTCACCAGATCGATGGTTCCCTCGCCAAAGTCCCGGGCGCTTGAGCCTCCGATCGCCACAATGACGGCATCAGCCTGCCGCGCACAGTCGATAGCCGTTGCGAAGCCTTCCCGCGCCTCTTCCTTGATGCGGCAGCCGGGAGCATACAGAACGCGTTCCCGCTCTCCGCCCAAAGCAGCCCGTACACCGTCCAGAAGAGTAGCTATTTTGCCATCCTCCTGAGGCGAGGTATAGTCTCCCAATTGATTATATGGAGCATTGGCATTGGGACCAATCACAGCAACCTTGCCGATATTCTTGTTCAGCGGCAACGTTTGCCGCTCATTTTTCAGCAGCACAATACCTTCAGCCGCCATTTTTCGAGCCAGCTGCTTGTGCTCCAGACTGCCGATGACCTGCGCCGCCCTTACTGGATCGACCGTGGGGCGATCAAACAATCCCAGCTCAAACTTCAAGCGCAGCACTCTCAGAACCGCTTTGTTCAGCGTCTCTTCGCTCAATAGCCCCTGTTCGATAGCGCTCAGCAGATGTTTACTGAACATTTCACCCGACATCTCCATGTCCGTTCCAGACTCCAACGCCAGCTTGACCGCTTCCTCGCCGCTGGCTGCGACATTATGTCCATACACAAGCATCCCCAGCGCACCGCAATCGGTAATGACAAAACCGTCAAATCCCCACTCCTGCCGCAGCACCTCGTTAAGCAGATAAGGACTGCTCGTGCATGGTATGCCGTCAATTTCATTGTAAGCCGTCATAACGGAGCGCGCTCCGGCCTCAACCGCCTTGCGGAAAGGCAGCAAATCGACCTCATGCAGCTCGCGCAGCCCCATATGCGCCGGCTGCGCATTGCGCCCGCCCTCTGTGCTGCCATAACCTGCAAAATGCTTGAGCGTTGCAAGCAGGCTGTTCTCGTCGGCGAGATTGTCGCCTTGCAGACCTTCAACTGCCGCAACTGCAAACTCGGCTATCAGATAGGGGTCCTCGCCAAAGCATTCCTCTGTTCGGCCCCAACGAGGGTCGCGTACAACATCAAGCACCGGGGAGTAGGTCACGGCTCCTCCCTGACTGCGGGTTTCCATGGCTACTGCACGGCACATCTCCTTGTACAGCTCTACATTCCATGAGCTTCCAAGCAGGATCGGTACAGGAAATACCGTCGCTCCGATTGCCATATGTCCATGCGAGCATTCCTCGCCGAACAGCACCGGAATCCCGAGGCGGGAATGCTGCATCGCATATTCCTGAATTTCATTGATCGCCCTGGCCCCTTGCTCGGGAGACAGTCCTGTGGCAAGCGTAACTTCTGTCCAAGGATCCGCGCGCAGCACGCCATACAGCGAACCAACGGCTCCTTGCCGCAGCTGCTCCTTGAACTCGTCTGTCAGGCGAATGCTTCCATCTTCCTGCTTCTCATAGCATTTCCAGCCGAAGGGCTGTATCAATTGGCCGATTTTTTCGGGGATCGTCATGCGAGCTAGCAGGTTCTGTGCTTTCCTCCCCGCTTCAGCCTGCCTGTTGTCTTTCTCCACCTGAAAGCACACCTCTCCTAACCATCGGATTTCATGCTATCCGCCGGCTGCGGATAAAGCCGCAGCCGGCGGGAGCAATTCCTCTTGAATGGCTTTTTATCTAATAACCTTGTTCCCCATGGAATGGCATTTAAATGCTAGCCTTTAGCTTTGCTTCCATCTGTCATAAGCGCCCTGATAGATTTGACTCATGCGATCACCGCCCATCTTAGTTACGGTGGCGATATATTTGTCCCAATTGTCGAACGAATCGGCGCCCGTAATGAACTTGGCCTCCATTTGACGTACGTACGTCGTCAAATCCGAGGTCAGCGTCGTTACCTCCGCCTGCTCCTCTGCTGTGAGGAACAGCGTCGGGTATGGAATTCGCGAGCCGTTATCCAATAGCTTGGTTTTGGATTCGTTCGCTACCCACTCATCAAATTCGGTGGTCAGCCCCAGCTGAATTTCTGGAATCGAAATGGTCGGCGCCGGAATGCCGTAGTTTGGCGTCAGCGTTGCCCGGTAATCTTCGCGATCTCCGCCGCCCGGAACCGGCAAATATTGCTTAATCAGGTTGTCGCGATCGGTGTATTCCCACAGAACGCCCTCAGGCCCTTTATTGAACATCAATGCTCCATCATAACTATAAATGTAGTCCACCCAGCGCATGGAAGCTTCAGGGTGAGGGTTCGTTTTGGAGATGGCAAAAGCTCCTGTCGTTACGCCTTTGCTCTTGGCAATGACTGCCTTGTCCACCATCTCGCTCTTGACTGGCAGGAACATCGGGTCTTCCGTGCTCGGTTCGCCGCCCAAGGTCATATAGGCATGCCAATCAGAGAACAGCGCGACCTGATTATTTTGGGCTTTTGCTTTTTTCTGCTCCGCTGTCTGCGAGAACGTCTCATGATCCAGCAAATCCTCTGCCCATAGACGGTTCAGGAAGATCAGATACTCCTTATACCCTTCTTCAATAGGCGTGTAATGAACGACATCGGTGTCGTCTACATAAATTTCTTCCTCATAAATGCCATAGGCGCCAAGCAGCCAGGTGCGAATATCGCGCAGATTGACAGATGACAACGGCACCTCGTCGGCTTTCCCGTTTTTGTTCGGGTCCTCTTCCTTTACGCGCTTGAGGAACGTGTACAGCTCCTCAGTCGTTTCCGGCAATTTATCATAGCCGAGCGCTTTCAGAAAATCGCCGTTGTACCACAGCGGATTTCGGTACCATGGCTGATTGAACTCGATAACCGGCATGGAGTAAATATGACCGTCTGGAGCTGTAATGGACTTGCGCACCTCCGGATAATCTTCCAGCACCTTTTTGAAGTTAGGAGCATAGTTTTCAATCAAGTCCTCAAGCGGAACCAGAATCTCCTGCTCGCCGTAATTCATCTGCTCCGCAGGGGTAAGCCCCGCAGCATAAAACACATCCGGATATTCACCACTTGAGAAAATAAGGTTTTTCTTCGTATCAAAGCTTTCCTTCGGCGCATTGTTAAATTCCATCTTGATGTTCGTAAGCTTCTCCATCTCCTGCAGCACGGCCATATCCTTCCAATTTTGAATACCGACATCAGGCGCTGTCAGCGTTAACGAAATCTGCTCGTTTACAATTGGAAATCCTTCCTTGGCTACCTCTGTTTCAACCTCTGTCTGCTGCTTGTCATCCGACGTTCCGCAGCCAGCCAGCAAGCCTGCCATTAGAGCGGCAGACAGCAGCGCCGCCGCGCCTCTCTTCATGTTCTGCATCGTAAATCCTCCCTTTTTTATAATCATAACGCTATAACAAATGATTGCGAAATAGCTGGCTCATACAGGCCAAGCCGCTACCCGCATGCATCTATTACCATCCTGTGACGGAAAGCTTAACCTTTGACGGAGCCGATCATGACCCCTTGAACGAAATAGCGCTGCAAAAACGGATACAAAACGACAACCGGCAGAGTCGAAACGATAATAACGGAATATTTGACCAAGGAAGCAATTTCAGCTTTGTTGTTCATTGCCTGGGCAATATCGCCGCTGATGGCCGCTCCGGTCGTTTCTGCCGACATTTCCTGCAGCACCAGTATTTGGCGCAGCACCATTTGCAGAGGATATTTCATTTCGTCATTCAGATAAATAAGCGCCGGAAAATAGCTGTTCCAGTGGCCGACGCCATAGAACAAGGCCATAACGGCAATTATCGGAGCAGACAGCGGCAGCACGATTTGGAAGAACAGCCGCAGATTGGTACAGCCATCCATATGCGCAGCCTCCTGCAGCTCCTTGGGAATAGTGGAGTGGAAGAAGGTTCTGGCCACAATGATATTCCATACGGATGCTGCAACAGGCAAAATCAACGCTCCCATCGAATTGATCAGCCCTAGGTTTTTGACCGTCAGATAGAGGGGGATCAAGCCGCCATTAAAAAACATCGTGATGAGAAACATCGCCATAAAAAAGTTGCGTCCCACAAAGTCGGAGCGGCTCAAGGCATAGGCAGCGGGCAAGGTGATTGCCAGATTCAGCATCGTTCCGACTACGGTATAGAGAATGGTGTTGCCATAGCCGTTCCATATTTTTGGATTCGAAAAAACAAGCTTATAGCCGTCCAGCGTCAGACCTTTGGGCAGCAGCCACATTTCCCCCGAATTAACGAACTTTGGCGTACTGATGGAAGCGCTGACGATATAGATAAGCGGATACAGCACAACAAGGAGCGCAAGGGCCAAATAAATATAGTTTGCTGCCAGAAACAGCCTGTCCGAGGTGGATTCCCTCATCGACTTTACCATTTTAAACCTCTCCTTTCCTTTACCATAAGCTTGTTGCACTCGTACGTTTGGCAATTTGGTTCACTGTAATCAGCATGAGGGCATTAACAATCGAATTGAACAACCCTACGGCAGTGGAGAAGCTGTATTGTGCACTTACGAGACCTGACCGATAAACGAAGGTCGAAATGACATCCGAGCTTTCCAGATTCAATGAGTTTTGCAGCAGTAAAATTTTCTCGTAGCCGACACCTAGAATATTGCCTGTATTCAAAATAAGCAGGATGGTAATGGTCGGTATAATGGTGGGCAGATTAATGTGCAGCAGCCTTTTGAATCGGCTTGCTCCATCGACAATGGCCGCTTCGTGCAGCTGCGGATCAACCGCTGATAACGCCGCCAAATAAATGATCGTTCCCCAGCCTGTATTTTGCCATACGCCGGAAATGACATAGACCGTCTTAAACCAAGCAGGATCATTAAGAAACTGCGGCGCATCGATGCCAAGTGCCTCAAGCCCGCGGATAAGCATCCCGCTCGTCGGGGATAGAAATGAAATAATCATCCCGGTCATGACTACGATAGAAATAAAATGCGGCGCGTAAGTAATCGTTTGCACACTTTTCTTGAAATAGCCGTTGCGGATTTCATTAAAAGCTAATGCCAGAATGATCGGCAGCGGAAAGCCGATGGCCAGCTCATAGAAACTGATGCTGAGCGTATTCCAGAGCAAATCCCAAAAATAATGCGAATTAAAAAAACGTTCAAAGTGCTGAAAGCCGACCCACTCGCTGCCAAAAATACCCTTGGACGGAATAAAATTTTTGAATGCAATTTGAATTCCGTACATCGGTCCATAGTGGAATACCGCAAAATAAACAAACGCGGGAAGTATAAATAAGTACAATTCCCAGTTTTGCTTCATTCGCTTGGCGATCCCACTTGATGGTCGCAGTGAAGGCGGCCGTATAGCCTGCTGTCCTTTACCGTTCATTTACTGATGCCCCTTTCCTGTTCCTGTACCGCTCTGCTACAAATTATAGGCAGGTACCTCAGCAGGATAAAATATGTCGTATTTGAAGCAAGCGCACAAAAAAGGCCAAACCCGCATTATTACTGGGTTTGACCGATGTACAAAAGCAAATTTAACACGCTTACAACAAAGGGCTGTAAGCGCTTTTGTGTTGTTTTTGAACCGCATTTCTATCCTGCAAATGATACATATTGCTGTCCTGGCGGCCTTGTGCCATCCTGTTGGGTAAGTCGAGTTAGGACATGACCAACTTTCAGGAGGACAATAAAATGACATTGCCAAAATCGATTACAACTTTTCTGGAGGAAGCCGACAAGCGTCTGGCCCATCGTCCCAAGCTGCAGCAATTATTCCGTAATACGTTCCCTAACACACTGGAAACAACAACCAAATTATTGGATGACGGTACGACATTTGTATTCACCGGCGACATACCGGCCATGTGGCTGCGTGATTCTACCGAGCAGGTGCGCCACTATATCCCGTTTGCCAAAAACGACGAGCAACTGCAGCGCATCATTGGCGGTCTGATTGCCAGACAAATCTTCTATATTAATATTGATCCGTACACCAATGCTTTTAATGAAACGGCTAACGATCGCCATTATCGCGACAGCGACGACTGCCATTTGAATCCTTGGATGTGGGAGCGCAAATACGAGCTGGACTCGCTTTGTTTTCCCGTTCAGCTTATGTACTCCTATTGGAAGGAAGCTGGACAAACCGACATTTTCACCAATGAATGCTATCAGGCCCTCACCTCCATCGTTGAAGTAATGAACACCGAGCAGCGCCATCATGAGCGTTCCAACTATCATTTCATCAGGCAGACTAAACAAGAAACAGAAACGCTGCCGAACGAAGGGCGCGGAATGCCTGCTAACTATACGGGAATGACATGGTCGGGCTTTCGCCCAAGCGATGATGCCAATGTGTTTGCCTATAACATACCTTCGAATATGTTCGCTGTCGTTGTACTGGGCCATATTATTGAAATCGCAACCGAGATTTATAAGGATGGGCGTCTGGCCGAGCGGGCGGACAAGCTGCGCAGAGAGATCGATTTTGGCATCCGCCATTACGGTATCGTGAACCACCCCACTCATGGTCCTATCTATGCCTATGAAACGGATGGCTTCGGCAATTATTGCCTGATGGATGATGCGGGGACACCGGGACTTATCTCTATCCCTTATATCGGTTATGTGGGCACGGACGATCCTATCTATCAGAATACGCGCCGCTTTGCCCTCAGCTTCGACAATCCGTTTTATTTTGAGGGCAAGCATGCCAAGGGCATAGGCAGTCCCCATACCCCTGGCGGCTATGTATGGCATATGGCACTCTCCATGCAGGCGCTGACCTCCGATAATGAAGAGGAGATCAAAGAGCTGATTCAAGTGCTGATCGATACAGACGCCGATACGGGCTTTATGCACGAGGGCTTCCACCCGGATAATCCGGCAGACTTCTCCCGCGAATGGTTCGCCTGGTCCAACAGCTTGTTTGCGACTTTGATTGTCAAGGAGATGGACAAAAATATGATTTAATCTAAAAGGACGAACGTAACCTCTTAGGGTAGACGACCTGCTGCATGCTATGACGGATTTAAGGCCTCAGGCTATGCAGCAGGCTAAAAAATAGCTTTTCAAGCACCTGATTCATTAGCCGAACTTGTTTCATAATCTAGTTATGTGAGACTACTGTCTTATTCAAATTGCTTTCCAAACTTATGTTTTAAATAGTATTTCAGTCCTGCTCGATCGACATCTGAAAATTTTCGCGGGTCATTTTTCATTAATAAATAAAGATCTTCAATAGCTTCCCATCGAATATGTAAGGTTTCATCTCCTTCAGATAATAATTGACCCTCTGCTCTACAAATAAAGTACATTCCTATTGAATCCACGGGTCCCTTAATGGTCTGATACACACAATAAGGTTCTAAACATTCCACTTCAAAATTAGAATTAATGCCAACCGTGTCAATACGCTTTTCACTGCCTTCTACTTCTGTAACGGTCAAACCCGTTTCTTCTAGTACCTCTCGTTTTAATCCATTTAATATAGATTCATAGGGTTCCAATCTTCCACCAGGCAGCTCTATGGCTTCTTCATTTTTTTTATTGCGAACTTGGACAATAATTTCTGTACCCTTATTTCGATTCCTCTCAATAAATGCTCTCGTATGGATCGGCTACACTAAGTTGGACAGAAAAAATAAGGGCTTGTAGAATAAACCTATCATGTTAAGGAG
>NZ_LAQO01000026.1 GCF_000971975.1 Paenibacillus algorifonticola
CAGCGGGCGACGCTGCTGCCGCAAGTGCCGGTGGCGCGGGCGTTGCCGCGACGCCAGTGCAAGCTGCGCTCGGCAGCGGCGAAGCGCTGTCGCAGCAGCATGGCGCAGCCGCGCGCTTGCTCAGCGCAGCCGCGCTGCTGACGCCGCACGCGCCGCTAGCCGCGGCCGCGCAGGCGATGCAGGACAAGGCGAACCGGCTCCGCAGCAGCCGGTTCACAATCGCGCTGTTCGGAGCATTCAGCGCGGGCAAATCCTCGCTCGCCAATGCGCTAATTGGCGAGCCGGTACTGCCGGTGTCGCCGAATCCGACGACGGCGGCGATCAACCGTCTCGTGCCGCCATCGGGCGAGCACGAGCATGGCACGGCAGACGTCGTCATGAAATCCCGCGCCGCCGTCCTTGAAGACCTGCGCTATTCGCTCGCTTTGCTCGGCGAAGACGCTTCTGACGCGGCGCTGCCGGACACTGCCGCCCTTATGCGCGCGATCGACCGCCTGTCGCCGGATGCGATTCACGCCGGCGGACGGCCGCACTACAGCTTCCTGCGTGCTGCACGCGCAGGCTGGGAAGCGCATGAGGCGCTGCTTGGCCAGCGCCTCACCGTCTCACAGGCGGAATATGAGCGCTTCGTAGCGGAGGAATCGCGTTCCTGCTACGTCAGCGAGATCGAGCTTTATTACGATTGCGAGCTGACGCGGCAGGGCATCGTCCTCGTCGATACGCCGGGAGCGGACTCCGTGAACGCCCGCCATACGGGCGTTGCGTTCAATTACATTAAAAATGCCGACGCCGTCCTGTTCGTCACCTATTACAACCATGCTTTTTCACAAGCAGACCGTCAGTTCCTAATGCAGCTTGGACGGGTCAAGGACCAGTTCGAGCTCGATAAAATGTTTTTCCTCGTCAATGCGGCCGATTTGGCAGCCGACCAGGAGGAGCTTGCGGGCGTCCTGAAGCATGTGGAGCATAATTTGCTCCAGCATGGCATTCGTTCCCCGCGCCTCTATCCGGTTTCAAGCCTGGACGGTCTCGACGCGAAGCAAAGTGGCGATGGCGAACTGCTAGTGCGCTCGGGGATTGACGCTTTCGAGCGCTCCTTCCTGCATTTTGTGAGCGAGGATTTAGGGAAGCTTGCGATCGACGCTGCTGAGCAGGAAATTGTCAGAGCAGCAGCTACCGTAAATGGCTGGCTGAGCAGTGCCGCAGGCGATGCGGCTACGAGAGAGCAGGAGCGCAGCCAACTGGCTGCGCTGCAAGAGCAGGCAGAGCTGCTGCTTGCGTCCTACCGGTCCAGCGAGGCACCGCCTCAGCAGGCACAGGAGCTAAGCGAGCTGCTCTATTATGTCGTACAGCGTCAGCAGCTTAGATTCGGAGAGTTTTACAACTATGCCTTTAATCCTTCTGTATTGCAGGATGACGGGCGCGATTTGAAGAAAATGATTTGGACGGCTTGGCTTGATT
This sequence comes from Paenibacillus algorifonticola, assembly GCF_000971975.1. Taxonomy (GTDB): domain Bacteria; phylum Bacillota; class Bacilli; order Paenibacillales; family Paenibacillaceae; genus Pristimantibacillus; species Pristimantibacillus algorifonticola. The sequence continues at coordinate 1,462 of NZ_LAQO01000026.1, forward strand.
TGCAGCGGCAAATTCAGATGGAGCTGGCGCAGGAGCTGCAAGCGACCTCGCTGCGTCTGGAGCGGATTTTGAACGGCCTTTTGCGCAAACAATTTGACAGCTGCGCGTCAGAGCTTGCGGCTCTGCTGGCGGGTTATCAATCCATTCCGTATGAGACGGCCGCCATTCCTACTCCGGAAATCGACGTTGATTGGACGACAACGGATATTACAGGCAAATGGCTGTGGAGCCGCTTTAAATCGCCGCGGCAATTTTTCGAAGGAGACGGCAAAGGACAGCTGCGCAAGGAGCTTGAAGCGCTGCTCATTCCATCGCTCCAGCAGTGGATGGCTGCCTTGAACGGACAGTGGACCGAGCGCTACAGCGGGCTCTGGAGGAAATATGCCGAGCAGTCAGGTGAGCAGCTGCAGCAAGACGTTGTCAACTATGTAGAGGGCAAGAGCATCTCGCTCGCGGACAATGCCGATGTGGGGCAATTGCGCGAGCTGCACGAGCAATTGATTCATCTTCACTCTGCAACAATTGCATAAGCTTTCATCTAATAATAGTCTGAATGCTTTCAGCGGCTTGTCACAGCCGCTGAAAGCATTTTTTTATTCTGCCAAGCTGCCTATCGGCTATGCGGCTTTGAAACGGCACATATTTCAATGCGAAATGATTTTTTGCTGTCAAGCCATGCAAAAATGTTTATGCTTGTTTTGTGTGTTTTTGTGCAAAAATGGCGTAAGACACACACTTTAGGGATGATTTAAGACGATACTTGAGCATAGGTTAGTTAGTGTTTCCAAATTGCCATAATCGGCTGTTTCAATGTAATATACGGAAATTTACTCAGATTGCTCCTGCCATGGGATGCTGATAATATTCATTCATGCTTATAAAAAAGAACAGGGAGTGGGATTTACTTGGACGTCTTTAGGCAACTCAAACGATTTTACTGGGTCGAACGAAAATTCCTTCTGACCTCCATCGTCTGCCTGATGTTTGCGACAGCGCTCGGACTCGTATATCCGAATTTGCTTCGCATCTTAATCGACGATGTCATTAAAGAAGAGCAGTATGGCAAGGTACCAGCGTTAGCGCTAACCGTTGTGGGGGTTGTGACGTTAAAGGGATTAATGCAGTTTTTACATGGCTTTTTTGGGGGAAGGCTCGGCAACCGAGTAGCTTTTCGGCTTCGCAACGCTTGTTATGACAAGTTGCAATCGTTATCTTTTCAATATTATGACAAAGCGAAAACAGGCGATCTCATGTCGCGCTTGACTGCGGACTTAGAAGCGATCCGCAACTTTATCGGATTTGGCTTTGCCCAAATTTTGAACGTGGTGCTGATGGTCGTATTCGGCGGAGCGATGATGCTGTCGATCCACTGGCAGCTGACGCTTATTACATTGGTCACAATCCCGCTGCTTGTGTTTACAGCTTTGCGCTTCGAGCGCAAAATCCACCCGGCCTTTCAGGAAATGCGCCGCGCGCTCAGCAGCCTGACGACGGCCGTTCAGGAAAACATTACCGGCGTTCGCACGGTAAAATCCTTTGCCCGCGAGCCGCATGAAGTGAACAAATTTTCAGTGAAAAATGAAGCTTATCAGACGAATCAGATCGGCGCAGCAAAAATTTGGGCTCATTATTTCCCTATTATGGAATTATGTGCCAACATAAGCGCGGTCATCCTGCTTCTCGCAGGTGGCATGCTCGTCATTAGAGGAGAGCTGAAGCTCGGCGAACTGGTTGCCTTTTTCAGCTTGACTTGGTACATTATCGGCCCGATGTGGGGCATTGGGTTCCATATTAACAACTATACGCAATCTAAAGCTTCCGGCGAGCGGGTGCTGAACCTGCTGAACGAGCATGTCCATGTGAAAAATCTCGAACACGCTATCGTGCTTGACGATCAATTGGTTAAAGGGCATGTCCGTTTCAACAATGTAACGTTTAATTATCCAGATAAGGCTCCGGCATTAACGAATATTTCGATTGATGCGCCAGCAGGCTCCGTCATTGGTTTTCTGGGAGCTACAGGCTCTGGAAAATCGACGGTTATCCAGCTGCTAATGCGCGCCTACAATGTGAAAGAGGGCAGCATTACGCTTGATGGGATGGACATTCGCGACATTGACGTGGGTAGCCTGCGCAGACAGATGGCTCCTGTTTTTCAGGAAACGTTCCTGTTCTCCGCGTCCATTCGCACGAATCTGGCTTACGGCATGCAGGATGTGACAGATGAGCAGATTGAACATGCAGCGAAGCTGGCGAAGGCACATGATTTTATTATGGAAATGCCGGAAGGCTATGACACCATTGTCGGTGAAAGAGGAATGGGTCTGTCCGGCGGACAGAAGCAGCGGATCGCGATTGCCCGCGCCCTTATTAAAAATCCGCATATTCTCATTCTTGACGACGCTACGAGCGCTGTAGATATGGAAACGGAGCATGAAATTCAAGCCGGCTTCAAGGAACTCATGGCGGGACGCACGACCTTCATTATTGCCCACCGCATTTCCTCGCTGCGCCATGCGGATGAAATTATCGTTTTGGATCAAGGCGTTATTGTGCAGCGCGGCACGCATCAGCAATTGCTCGCGCAGCATGGACCTTATCGTGATACTTACAAAATTCAATACGCCGACTTTCCGCTCGAAGAGCTCGAGCAGGCGGGCGCGCAGTGGAAGGAGGGGGCGTTGTAATGAGCAGCACATCCGGCACGGATAAATACGATAAAAAAGAACGTTTTATTTACAAAGATGATGATGCGATCGAGAAACCGTTTAACTGGGCGCAGGTGGGCAGATTGTTCGTTTACATGAAGCCCTATAAGCGCCAGCTGATCCCGGCCATCTTCATGATGATTATTGGCACGCTGACGCGGCTCGCTACTCCGGCACTTGTCATCCTCGCGATTGACGAGGCGATTCAGCCGGCTGAAGGCGCGGCAAGCTTGCCTAAGCTTTATCTGTATGCCGGCTTAATGCTTTTGCTGTATGTGGTTCAATGGGCTGCCAACAGCTACCGGATCAAATATACGAATATTATTGGACAAAAGGTCATTTATGACCTGCGGCATGATCTGTTCAAGCATATCCAGAAGCTTAGCTTCCGCTTCTTCGACAAGCGTCCGGCAGGCTCCGTGCTTGTGCGGATTACGAATGACGTTAACGCCCTTCAGGACTTGTTTACGAACGGTGTCGTCAACTTGCTGATGGATTGCGTGCAGCTGCTCGGGATCGTTGTCATTTTGCTGGTCTGGAATTTCAAGCTGGGGCTTGCGATCATGGTGACGGTACCGCTGATGTTTATCGTTTCGACTGCGCTGCGCAAACGGATCCGTTTTGCTTGGCAGGACGTTCGGATGAAGCAATCGCGAATTAATGCCCACTTGAACGAAAGTATTCAGGGCATGAAAGTAACGCAAGCTTACGTTCAGGAAAAAGACAATATGCGTTTCTTCGACTACATGAATACGGTGAATGTGAAATCATGGAATAAGGCATCGGCGCTCAACCAAGCGTTCGGTCCGGTCATTGAAATCACTTCAGCGCTCGGTACATTTATTCTGTTCTGGTACGGTGCGCATTTGATTCAGCAAGGTGCGATTACAATCGGCTTGCTGGTCGGCTTCGCCAACTATATCGGCAACTTCTGGGACCCGATTAACCGACTTGGACAAATGTATTCCCAACTGCTTATTGCGATGGCATCCTCCGAGCGTATTTTTGAATTTATCGATGAGGAGCCAACGGTAAGCGAGAAGGGCGCAGCGAAGGCGCTGCCGAATATTCGCGGCGACGTTGTGTTTGACAACATTATTTTCGAATATGAAAAAGGGCGCCAGGCACTCAAAGGCATTAGCCTGGAGGCCAAGGCTGGCCAATCGATCGCTCTCGTTGGGCATACCGGCTCCGGTAAAAGCACGATTATAAACTTGCTCTGCCGTTTCTATGACCCTGTAAGCGGCAGCGTGCGGATCGATGGGAAGGATATTCGCGATGTAACGATTGAAAGCTTGCGCTCCCAAGTTGGCATCGTTATGCAGGATACGTTTATTTTCTCGGGAACGATTCGCGACAATATTCGTTACGGCAGACTGGGTGCATCGGATGCGGATATTGTGGAAGCAGCTAAAGCGGTTCATGCCCATGATTTCATTATGAATTTGCCGGATGGCTATGATACGGAAGTAGAGGAGCGCGGCAACATTTTGTCGATGGGCCAGCGTCAACTGCTTTCCTTTGCCAGAGCATTGCTTGCGAATCCGCGCATTCTCATTCTCGATGAAGCGACAGCAAGCATTGATACCGATACGGAGCTGAAAATCCAGGAGGCGCTTAAGGCGCTGCTTGCTGGACGGACATCCTTCATGATTGCCCATCGCCTGTCAACGATTCGCAATGCCGATGAAATTATCGTGCTGGATCATGGCCGCATCGTCGAGCAGGGCAAGCACGAAACGCTTATTGCTAAAAAGGGCATATACAATGGGCTGATTGAAGCCCAATATCGTTTCTTGTCGGCTTAAGTCGAAACAAAGCGGTCAAGGTCTTGATTTTTAGAGCAGGAACCTCCACAATGGAAGAAAAAACAATTCGGAATCGGTGTCGCTGCCGCGAAGGGGCAGCCACCGGCAATTATCCGGTTTGCTTCCAGGAGGTTCTTTTTATTATGTATGGATCACCATTGTCCGGGGCTTCGCGCAAGCTTATGCTGCTGGGATCAGGAGAGCTTGGCAAGGAGGTAGCGCTAGAGGCGCAGCGGCTCGGTGTCGAGACGATTGCGGTGGATCGCTATGAGAACGCCCCGGCGATGCAGGTCGCCCATCGCTCTTATGTGGCCGATATGCTTGATGGAGCGGCTCTTAGACGAATCATTGAAGAGGAGCGCCCGGACTATATCGTGCCAGAAATTGAAGCGATTGCAACCGAAACGCTGCTGGAGCTGGAACAAGAGGGCTTCCGCGTCATTCCAACCGCTCGCGCTGCATGGCTGACGATGGACCGGGAAGGCATTCGCCGCCTTGCTGCCGAGCAGCTTAGCTTGCCGACGGCCGCCTACCGCTTTGCCGATACGCTGGAGGAGCTGCGTGAAGCGGCTGCTGCACTTGGTTTTCCATGTGTTATCAAGCCGATAATGAGCTCGTCAGGCAAAGGGCAAAGCGTCTGCCGCAGCGAAGCGGAAATTGAAGCTTGCTGGAGCTACGCTATGGAAGGCGGGCGGGCGAAGAAGCAGCGGATTATCGTCGAAGGATTTATTACGTTTGAATCGGAAATTACGCTGCTCACGATTCGCTCTGTATCAGGCACAAGCTTCTGCGCACCTATTGGCCATGTGCAGAAGGATGGCGATTACATCGAATCGTGGCAGCCGCATGCGATGAGCACTGAGCAAATCGAGCAGGCGGAGGAAATTGCCCGCAAAGTGACGGAAGAGCTGGGCGGTTATGGCCTCTATGGCGTCGAATTGTTTCTTACGCAGGATGGCGTGCTGTTTAGCGAGGTTTCTCCGCGTCCCCATGATACAGGCATGGTTACGATGGCGACGCAGGATTTGTCCGAGTTCGCGCTGCATGTTCGCGCGGTATTGGGCTTCCCGATTCCAACGATCAGACTGCTATCTCCAGGTGCCTCACATACGCTCAAAGCGGATCGTGAAAGCAATCATTTCCGTATTGGCGGCGTGAAGGAAGCGCTGGCGCTGCCGCATACGCAAGTGCGGGTATTCGGCAAGCCGGAGACGAAAGTGGGCCGCCGGATGGCAGTTGCGCTAAGCACGGCTGTAGATGTAGAGCAGGCAAGGGAAACGGCGCGACAAGCGGCGGAGCTGCTGCATATTACATACGGAGAATAGGCTGCAGGAGGGCTGCCGCGTCCAGTTATCGTATGGGCGCAGCAGCCCTTCTTTCCCGAAATATAAGAATTTATAAGTTTCACACTTATAAATGGGCTTATATTTCAACGCGAAACGGAAGCTTTGCCGCCAAAGGACGGCTTCAGCCGTTTACGCATGAAATATAAGAATTTATAAGTTTCACCCTTATAAATGAGCTTATATTTCTCGGACTGAAACGCGCCACGCCGCCAGAGGGCGACAGCCGTTTCACCTTGCCTATTTTGTTTTTTTCCAGTACACGCCGGTTGAATCTATCGTGACGAGTGGATCGGTAATGTGATGGGCGTTGCGGAAATCCGTTACAGCTGCGGCGCAGTAGCCAATAGAGTAGTCGTCAATGACGATAAAGCCGCCGATGGCTACTTTAGGATATAGATGCGTCAGCGCATCCATCGTCGAGGAATACATGTCGCCATCCAGGCGGGCTATTGCTATTTTATTCGTTGGCGCCGTAGGCAGCGTGTCCTTGAACCAGCCTTTAAGAAAGATAATGCCATCGTCATACAAATCATATTTTTGAAAATTGCTGATGACCTCAGGCAAGGAAACGCGCAAAAAGTCCTGTTCGTGGAATTTCGAGGTTTCGTCGATAGGACAGCGGGCCTCCGGCTCTGGCAGCCCTTCAAAGGAATCGGCGACGATGACTTTACGATTCGTTATGCCATTAACTTTCAGGAAGCCGCGCATGAAAATACATGTTCCGCCGCGCCATACGCCAGTTTCAATGAAATCACCCTCGATGTTGTTGTTAACGACGGCATTCATTAGCTGATGCAAATGATTCATGCGGATACGCCCGATCATACTATGTGCAATGAGGGGCCAATCGAGGCCTTGAAAGCGATTTTCCTTCGTTGCGCCTGGCTCATGCTCCAGCCAAATTTCAAATAATATTGCTTTTTTCAACATTTCCAAATACATCTCTTTTGGTGTATTATTGCTCATAATCACAATCCTTTTCAGTTTTATGGTTAACGTATGAATATGAATCAAGTTTGAAAATGGCTTGTGTGTACGACCACTGGAGCGAAAAACTTATACATCGCCCGTAATTTGTAAATGATTGTGAAAAAGGAGAGAGACAAGCGATGCGTTCATCCAAAAGATTAGGCATTATGATTGGCGGCTGCTCCCTGTTGATCACGATATTGATGCTCGTTGGCATTGGCTATGCCATTAAGGATCAGTTGTTTCCCTCTGTATCAGCACAGCCGCAAGTCACGGCATTGCCGGAGCAGACGGCTGAGAAAAATCAGCTTCGCATTGTAGCGATAGGTGACTCCCTGACCAAGGGGGTTGGCGATTCGGCAGGCGGAGGTTATGTCAAGCAGGTCGTAGACAGCTTGGCTGCTGATCCGGACAAGCAGGCGGAGCTGGTCAACAATTTGGGCATTAGCGGCCTGCGCGCCGACCAGCTTGCACAAAATTTAAAGACGGATAAGGGCATTGCTTACGCGCTTCAGCAGGCGAATGTCATTTTGCTGACGATTGGCGGCAATGACCTGTTTCAATCGCTGCAGGGTGTTGGGGATTCCAACGCTGCTGCGACAGCTGAACAAAGTATGTCGCTCGCGCAGGTAGAGAAAGGGCTTGAGGAGGGCTTGACGCGGCTCGATAATGTGCTGTCGGAGCTGCACCGGATTAATCCGGATGCCCGCGTTATTTATATGGGCCTTTATAATCCGTTTTTTGATGTAGAAGAGCTGCGGGACGGCAGCTTGGAGGTACAGAAGTGGAATGAAAGAGCCTATGACATGCTGCATGGATACTCAAATATGACGATGGTGCCGACATTCGATTTGTTTGAGGAACGGATTGGCAGCTACTTGTCATCGGACCATTTTCACCCGAATCATGAAGGTTACAAACAAATTGCGCAGCGGGTCGTGCAGGCGTTGTAGCAGAAGGAGGCGCTATGGAACAGTCAAATGTAGTGCTGCAAGTGACCAATTTAAGCAAAAAAATTCGCGGCAAGCAAATCATTCACGACGTCAGCTTTGAGGTGCGGGCGGGTGAAATTTTTGGTTTCCTTGGACCCAATGGCTCTGGGAAAACGACGACGATCCGCATGCTGGTCGATCTCATTAAGCCGACCTCTGGGAAAATCCAGATTTGCGGGCATGATGTACAGAAGCAGCCGGAGCAGGCGCTTCGTCATATTGGGAGCATTGTAGAAAATCCTGAAATGTATGGCTTTATGACGGGCTGGGACAATTTGCAGTATTTTGCCAATATGCTTGATGATGTGGATGAGGCGAGAATTTGCGAGGTCGTTGAAATCGTCAGCCTGACGCAGCGCATTCATGAGAAAGTCAAAACGTACTCGCTCGGCATGAAGCAGCGTTTAGGTATTGCCCAAGCTTTGCTTGGACGTCCGAAGCTGCTTATTCTTGATGAACCGACGAATGGACTTGATCCGCTTGGTATCAAGGAGCTGAGGGCGTTTGTGCGGATGCTAGCTGGAGAAGGAATCAGCCTATTCATATCAAGCCATCTGCTGAGCGAAATTCAATTGATGTGCGATAGAGTGGCCATTATTGACAAGGGCAGAGTGCTTGCCGTCGGCTCGGTAGACGAGCTGGTGCAGCAAGCTGGAACTTATGTATTATGGCAGTTGGAGCCACGAGAGCAAGGTATTGCTTTACTGCTGCAAGGCGGCAAGGTCGCAATCGTATCGGAAGAGGAGCACCGTATTGATGAAAGCGTGCTGGCCAGCATGCCGGAAGCAGTCGTCACGACGATGCCGCTAGAGGATATTGCCCATACGGTGAGCCGGCTTGTGGCAGAAGGCATTAGCGTTGAAGGGGTGCACAAAGCCGCTCCTACACTGGAAGAATTGTTTTTGAACATGACGGAGGGGAAAAGCCTTGCATAAACTACTGCTCCTTATCGAGAATGAAACCTTGAAAATGTGGAAAAAAAGAAGGTTTCTCGTCATTGTCCTTGTACTCCTTGTTATTATTCCAATGTTCACGTATGCTCAGTTAACCGTTGCCCAGAACAATAAAGACAAATTTGCCGACTGGCGCAACGAGGTGCTGCAGCAAATTACGGATATGCAGAACAGGCTGTCGAGCAATCGGATTCCAGAGGAATGGAAAAAGCAGCAGCGCATTGCGGTGCAGCAGCTCCAATATTATTTGGACCATGATGTCAATCCTAGCAGCCCGAACGGCGTAACGTTTACGCGGGAATTTATGAATAATGCGGTAGGATTGTTTATTCCGCTGCTTGTACTGACCATTGGCTCTGATCTCGTATCAGGCGAGCGCGGCACCGGAACGATCAAAATGCTGCTCACCAAGCCGGTTCGCAGATGGAAGGTGCTGTTCAGCAAGCTTGCAGCGCTTACTCTTTATGTATCGCTGCTTGTCGGGGTGATGGTGCTGCTTTGTTATTTGATATCGGGCATGTTTTTCGGCTATGGAGGCTGGGGCTTGCCGATCTTTACCGGTTTTACGATCAACGGCAGCGAGGTCGACACGAGCTTTGTGCACGTTGTTCCCCAGTGGCTGTACATGCTCATGCAGACGGGACTCGTATGGCTGTCCGCCATGACGGTAGCGATTCTCGCCCTGATGGTATCGGTTCTTGTCAGAAGCACGGCGGCAAGCATGGTCATTATGATGGCTTCCGTTATTGCAGGAACGATCCTTTCGAGCATGTCCTCCTCGTGGGAAAATGCCAAATATTTATTTGCTGTGAACCTCAATTTGCCGGCTTACCTGGAAGGATCGCCGCCGCCAATTGAAGGCATGTCATTTTCTTTTTCCCTTATCGTGCTTGCGATTTGGGCGATTGCAGGGCTTATTGTCTCGTTCAGCGTCTTTACTAAACAGGACATCTTGAATTAAAATAGCTTGAAGATACGGTAACAATGTAACAAGTGCTGCAGATAAGGGGGGCGCATATGGCAGAGCATACAGAAGTTTTTACTCAAGCACCGGCCGCGGATCGGAATTATGAGGCCGATGATATACAGATTCTTGAAGGCTTGACAGCCGTCCGGAAACGTCCGGGAATGTATATAGGCTCTACGAGCAGCTCAGGGCTGCATCATCTCGTTTGGGAAATCGTCGACAATGCTGTCGATGAGCATTTGGCGAAATTTTGTTCCGCCATTGAGGTTACTTTGCACAAAAACGGCTCCATTACCGTCTATGACAATGGACGAGGTATTCCGACAGGAATGCATAAAAGCGGAATTCCAACACCGCAAGTTGTATTTACGATCCTTCACGCTGGGGGAAAGTTCGGCGGCGGAGGATATAAAAAATCAGGCGGCCTGCACGGCGTCGGCGCTTCGGTAACGAATGCGCTATCCGAATGGCTGGAAGTGGAAATTTTCCGTGATGGAAAAATACATAAGCTTCGGTTCGAATATTGGGTAGATGCAGATGGCAAGGAGCATGTCGGCGAGCCGACAACGGGACTTGAAGTGACGGGAACGACGTCGCGTACGGGAACGAAGGTTACATTTAAGCCGGATGGACGCGTGTTTCAAACTGGAACTACGCTGAATTACGATACGCTGGCGGAGCGGCTGCAGGAAATCGCTTTTCTCAATTCGGGGCTGAAAGTGACGATCAAGGATGATCGCAGCGGCAAGCTCGATGTTTTCCACTATGAAGGCGGGGCGCGCCAGTTCGTTGAGTTTCTCAATGAGGACAAGTCGGTGCTGCATGACGTCATTCATTTTGCTGGTGAGCGTGAGGATATTGAGGTTGAAGTGGCGCTTCAGTACAATGACGGCTATACCGAAACACTGGCTTCATTCGTTAATGCCATTCCTACGCGGGGCGGCGGCACGCATGAAACGGGCTTCAAAACCGCGTATACGCGCGTCATGAACGATTATGCCCGCAAAACTGCGATGTTGAAGGAAAAGGACAAAAATCTTGAAGGAAATGACCTGCGCGAAGGCATGATGGCGGTCATTAACATTAAGATGTCTGAGGTGGAGTTCGTCGGCCAGACGAAGGACCAGCTCGGCAGCGCGTCTGCACGCGGCGTCGTTGATGCCATTGTGACGGAGAAAATGCAAGTATTTCTCGAAGAAAATCCGCAGGTCGCACAGCTGCTGCTCAAGAAGGCTGTTCAGGCTTCAAGGGCGCGGGAAGCGGCACGCAAGGCGCGGGAAGATATGCGCAGCGGCAAGAAGAAGAGTGAAAGCTCCAATCTCGGCGGCAAGCTGACGCCAGCGCAATCGAAGGATGTTACGCGCAATGAGCTGTTTATCGTCGAAGGCGATTCGGCGGGCGGCTCGGCCAAGCAGGGGCGTGATTCGAAGCATCAGGCGATTTTGCCGCTCAAGGGCAAGCCGATGAATCCGGAGAAAGCCAAGCTGCATGATATTTTGAAAAACGACGAGTATAAAATGATTATCGCTGCTATTGGGGCAGGCGTTGGCCCGGAATTTGATTCCGAGGAATGCAACTATCACAAAATCATTATTATGACGGATGCCGATACGGACGGTGCCCATATCCAGGTGCTGCTTCTGACGTTCTTCTATCGCTATATGAAGCCGCTCATTGACAGCGGACGCGTATATATTGCTCAGCCGCCGCTTTACAAGCTGACGCGAAAATCCGGCAAGCTGGAGACGGTGCGTTATGCGTGGACGGATGAGCAGCTGCAAAATTATTTAAAGGAATTCGGCAAAAACTTTGAGCTTCAGCGCTATAAAGGACTTGGCGAGATGAATCCGGACCAGCTGTGGGAAACGACGATGAATCCGGAAACGCGGACGATGCTGCAGGTGCAGATCGAGGATGCTGCGAAGGCGGAGCGCCGTGTGTCTGCACTGATGGGCGACAAGGTTGATCCACGCAAGCGCTGGATTTTGGAAAATGTTGATTTTGCGGATTATGAGGAATAGGAGGCAAGCAGCATGAGCATTTTGGAACAGTTTCTTCCAGCATTTCTTGAAGAAATCGTGGGCGACCGCTTCGGCCGCTACTCTAAATATATTATTCAGGACCGCGCCATTCCCGATGTTCGCGACGGCTTGAAGCCGGTACAACGGCGTATTTTGTACGCGATGTACGATTCCGGCAATACGCCGGACAAGCCATATCGCAAGTCTGCGAAAACGGTCGGCGATGTAATGGGCAACTATCATCCACACGGCGACTCATCGATTTACGAAGGCATGGTGCGCATGGCGCAGCCTTGGAAAATGGGGCATATACTCGTTGACGGTCACGGCAACTGGGGCTCGATGGATGATGATCCCGCTGCGGCCATGCGTTACACGGAAGCTCGACTATCTCCGCTGGCGATTGAATTGCTGAGAGATATTGATAAGCGTACAGTCATGTTCAAGGATAACTTCGATAATACGACGAAAGAGCCGGTTGTGCTGCCGTCTCGCTACCCCAATTTGCTCGTAAATGGGGCCAGCGGCATCTCTGCCGGCTTTGCGACTGAAATACCACCCCATAACTTGCGTGAGGTCATTGATGGCTGTATCACGGTTATGAACCGCCCAGAGACGACGCTTGAAGAGCTGATGCAAATTATTAAAGGTCCTGATTTTCCTACGGGCGGCCTCATAATGGGTGAGGAAGGCATACGCGATGCTTATGCGACTGGCAAAGGCCGTATTTATTTGCGCGCCAAGACAGCGATCGAGGACATGCGTGGCGGACGCCAGCAAATTGTCATAACCGAAATTCCTTATCAGGTTGTCAAATCACGCCTCGTGACGGCAATGGAAAATATTCGTCTGGAGAAAAAGGTCGAAGGTATCGCCGAGGTTCGCGATGAGAGCGGACGCAACGGCCTTCGGATCGTTATCGAGCTGAAGAAGGATACGGATGCAAACGGCATTTTGGCTTATTTGCTCAAAAAGACGGATTTGCAGGTTGCCTACAGCTTTAATATGGTGGCCATCGTTAATAAAACGCCGCAGCAGCTCGGCATTCGCCAAATGCTGGATGCCTATATTGCGCATCAAAAGGAAGTTGTAACGTTCCGTACGCAATATGATCTGGAAAAAGCTGAGGATCGTGCCCATGTGCTGGAAGGGCTCGTGAAGGCACTGAATTTGCTTGACGAAGTTATCGCAGCCATCAAAGCTTCCAAAAACCGTGCCGATGCGCAGCAAAATCTCGTGCAGAAGTTTGAGTTCAGCGAGCGCCAGGCGGATGCGATTTTAACCTTGCAGCTGTATCGTCTGACAAATTTGGAGATTACGTCGCTGGAGAAAGAGCATAAGGAAGTAATGAAGCGCATCGCTTATTTGCGCAGTATCTTGAACAGCGATAAGAAGCTGATCGGTGTCATTCGTGATGAGATGATGGAAATTCATGCGAAATTCGGCATTAACCGCCGTTCAGATATTCAGGGAGAGGTCGAGGAGCTGAAAGTAAACCTTGAGGTGATGGTAACGCCTGAGGAAGTGCTCGTTACACTCAGCAATGAAGGGTACATGAAGCGGACAAGCATGCTGTCCTTTACGCGCTCCGGCGGTGAAGTTGGCAACGCGGGTGTCAAGGAAGGCGATATCATCCGCGGCTTGTACGCTGTCAACACCATAGATAATTTGCTGCTCTTCACGAAAAAGGGGCAATATTACACGCTGCCAGTCCATCAAATTCCAGAGTTCAAATGGAAGGATACGGGAACCGCGGTCGTCAATATCGTTCCGATTCCGAAGGATGATGCGATCATTAGCGTCATCCCGGTGAAAGATTTCAATGTTCCAGGCGCATCGCTCGTCTTTGTGACCAAGCGCGGACAGGTGAAGCGGACCGAGCTGAAGGACTACATGTCAACGCGCTCGACAGCGATTGCAGCCTGTAAAGTAGCTGAAGGCGACGAGGTTATTAAAATTTTGCCGAGCGACGGTACGAAGCAGCTGATGCTCGTCAGCAAGCAAGGCTGGAGCATCCGCTTCTCCGAAAGCGAAGTGAACCCTATGGGGCGTGTCGCTGGAGGTGTGCGTGGCATGCAGCTGAAGGAAGACGATGAACTGATTGCGGCAGATTGGGTAGGCGAGGACGAGGGAGAATTGTTCGTCATCTCTGACCTTGGATACGCCAAGCGCTCGCTGCTGCTGGATTATCCCGTCCAGGGCAGAGGCGGCAAAGGTGTCCAGACGTTCGAATTTAAAGAAGGCAAACGCGTGAAGCCGAATGGTTCAGCACTCGTTTATGCCGTTTATTGCAAGGAAGCGATTGATCTCATCGCGCTAACCTCATCCGGGGCTAAGCTGCCGATGACGACGGAGAAATCGCCGATTGATGATCGCAGATCGATAGGACGGGCTATCGTTCCGATCGAAAAAAATGATGCCATAACGGCGGTCATTGTCCGTCCGTCTGAAGTCATTCAATCATAAGGGCGATTAGGCGGATCAAAGCGTTCAATTAACTGGATCATCGCATCCAACATAACCCACAATGGTACGAGCTCATCCGGGCGATCGAGCCATTGTGGGTTTTTTATAATGCCGTAAGCTTTAATTTTGCGAATAATTTCGGCTTTCTCGTTGTCCATTGAGGTTCACTCCTTATGTGGCTGAGGATGGCGAAATAGGGAAAACGCCCAGATTCATTGTATGTCTACTCTTGTCAAAACGTTCGGGTATATCGCAGTTTGTGAGGGAAATTATTAATTGGGTTAACCTTTTATTCGACAATCTCGGATGGTATAATTGGAATTAAAGAGAAATTGGACAGGAAGCGGGTGCATGAATGGTTTCTGATGAATTTACTCGATTGTGGACGAAGCTAAGCAGAGAATGGAGGACAGGTCTGGAAGAGGGGCTGGCGCCGCTCACTGAAGGTCAGCTGAATGTGCTGGATTTATTGCTGCAGCACCAACCGATGAAGCCATCCGATCTGCTGCAGCATTTGGCAACGACTCCAGCAGCGATTACCACTTTGCTGGATCGTATGGAGCGCAATGAACTAATTGTACGTACAAGAGATACAGCTGATAGACGAATTGTATGGGTATCCGTATCAGGCAAAGGGAAATCAGAGGCACAGCGCGGCAAGGAAGTACGAACGAAGCTTATTTCCGAAGCGCTCGACCGGATTTCCTCCCATAATCAGCAGCTGCTCGTTTACTTATTAGGCAAGGTAGCGAATAGATAATATGGTCATTGCAGAAGGCAGGTGATGAGGCGAGCGGAGCAAGACGCCTCTATTATTCTGCACGAAACGGGCGTTGCCGTCCTTAGACGGCAACGCCCGTTTATACTTCCCTGTGTCTGTTACTCGACCTGCCCTAAGACATCGATTCGAGCCTTGTACGCAGCAGGCTGAGGTTTTTTTTCAGAGAAGCATATAGATCCGGTGTGAGCAGCTTGCTCGACTGTTCCGCAAGCGTTTGCTCGACAGGCAGTATGCGATAGCGATAGTTTTGATCCGGTTTGTAGCGGTAAACCCAAGTCGGAATCGCTTCAATATCGGCAAGCTGGATGCTGCCGTCCCCGTTATTTTTGCGAACAAGCACTTGATAAATAACGCCATAATCCTTCGTATCTCCACGCTGGTTGGAAATAAAATTGCCCATCGAATAAATAATAAGTCCTTGGCGCTCGCGCCCGTTGTCATCCGTTGCCTCCAGCACTTCATAGGGCTGAAGGACATGCGTATGCGAACCTGCGATAATGTCGGCGCCTTCCGCAATCAGCTTGCGGGCAAGCGTTTTTTGCTCCTCATTTGGCTTCGTCTGATATTCCGTTCCAAAATGGAGCGCTACCGTAACAAAATCGGCTCCTGCTTTCTTCAGCTTCTTAATATCGCCAATCATTTTTTGCTCATCAATTAGCGGTACCATATAGGGCTTCCCTTTAGGGATAGCAATGCCGTTCGTGCCATACGTATATGCGAGCAGTCCCATGTGAATCCCGTTTTTTTCGACGATGATGTTTGTATCCGCTTCCTTTTTTGTGGCGGCGGAGCCTTTTGTTATAAAACCTTTCTCCTTCATATGCTTCAGCGTCAGCAGCAGTCCTTTCTCGCCTTTGTCGAGCACATGGTTGTTGGCATTGGTCAATATGTTGAAGCCGGCGTTTTGCAGCGCATCGAGCAGGGCAACGGGCGCGTTAAACGTCGGGTAACCTGTATAAGCGAACGCTGATCCGGCAACGGGCGTTTCTAAATTCGCCAAAACCCAGTCGCCTTCTTTTAGTATAGGCTCAACATCTTGAAAGAAAGGGTCAAAGTTATAGCTTTTGGTCTTCTTATTGTAGGCGCCTGGCAACTCCGGGGAGTGCATCATAATATCGCCAACTGCGACCCATAGCGCTTCCTGATAGCTGTTAGAAGGGCTGGATGGGGGAGCCGTTGCTTCCTGCGTTGTAGTGGGCTCAGATGAAAGCACAGGGGAAGTCGTTGCACTAGGAGCTGCTGTCGGTTGTGCACTGGCGCTTGATTCCGACGCCATAGGTATCGTGGAATCGCCGCTGTTAGCGGTAAACGGTAATGAGCTTGCTAGCGGCGGGAAAAAAATAATAAGGAGCCCTGCTGCTGCCAGCAGCAGCAGGAGCAAATTGACGGCAAGATGAATTTTAGTCCTTCGGCGCATGGGCGGAATCTCCTTTAGCCAAGTAGATGTCTGCTGCGGCTTCCAGCTCGGCTTGCGGCCACCAGCCCCATGCTTTCGAACCATAAGGGATGGAGCGGAAGCAGACATGTTCCTTCGTTATGGGATGGGAAACCGAAACGGAGGTAGACCAAAGCGCGATATCGGCAACGCCGCCCGTTTGCGGCGCTCCATATTTACGGTCAGCCACCAGCGGACAGCCGATAAAGGCCATTTGCGCCCGAATCTGATGGGGCCGCCCCGTATGAAGCATGACAGCTACTAGGGAATAACGGTCTGTACTGGCTACAACCGTGTATTCCAGCACGGCCTCCTTCGCGTCGGGTGTTTCCTGCTTGAACACGGTCACCTGATTCAGCTTCGTATCCTTGCGGATAAAGTGGCGAAGCTTGCCGCTTGCCGCGTGAGGCTTGCCATGAACGACGCATACATAGGTTTTGCCAAAATTTCTGCTGCGGACAGCCTCGGAGAGCCGCGAGGCCGCTTTCGAGGTTTTGGCGAACAGCATCGCGCCGCCTACAGGCTGATCAAGCCGGTGAATAAGGCCGAGAAACACATTTCCCGGCTTTTCGTGGCGTTTTTTTAAATCGCGTTTGAGCAGTGTCAGCATATCCGGCGTACCCGTGTGATCCTCTTGGGAGGGAATGCCAGGCTGCTTCACGACTGCCAAAATATGATTGTCCTCAAACAGCACCGGAATTTCACCGATGCTATCCAGAGAGGGGCCAGCCATTAGACAGACTCCCAGCGGCCCAATATGCCACAAGGCAGGTTCAGGCCGGATGCCGTAATCGGCAGGCCGATTTCGCCGCAATGAATGGCCCCGCCGAAGCGCTTCGCCATCGTCATATGGAGCAGATTATGAAGCACGGATGGGGATAGTCCCGTCGTGTACGAATTAATAAGCATAAACAAAGGATGATCAGATAAAATCGTCGTGCAAAACTCAAGGAACGGGAACAGGTTCTCTTCCAGCTTCCATGTCTCGCCGTTCGGGCCGCGTCCGTAAGACGGCGGATCCATAATAATAGCGTCATATTGACGGCCACGACGCTGCTCGCGTTGAACAAACTTGAATACATCATCGGTAATGAAGCGGATTGGCTTATCGGAAAGCCCGGAAAGCTGGGCATTTTCTTTCGCCCACTGCACCATGCCTTTGGAAGCATCCACATGAACAACCTCTGCTCCTGCTGCTGCAGCGGCAACTGTAGCTCCACCGGAATAGGCGAAAAGGTTCAGCACGCGAATCGGACGGTCTGCCGTACGGATTTTATCCATCATCCAGCTCCAGTTCACCGCTTGCTCAGGAAAGAGCCCCGTATGCTTGAAGCTTGTCGGCTTAATATGGAAGGACAGCTCTCCATAGGAAATCGTCCAACGCTCCGGGAGCTGGGAATTGAACTGCCATTCGCCGCCTCCGGAGGAGCTGCGATGGTAGTGGCCGTCTGTTTTCTTCCACAAGCCGTCTTCCTTCGTTATGGGCCAAATAATTTGCGGGTCAGGCCTGCGAAGAATATAGGAGCCCCAGCGCTCCAGCTTATCTCCATTTCCTGTATCTATTACCTCGTAATCTCTCCATTTATCTGATACGTACATGATTTTAGTATTCCTTCCCAATTTCAAAATTTGTATTATAATATTAAGGTCAACGCTAATTATAGCGAAGCAAACAAGTTGAAGCAATTGGGAGAGGATATTTATTCGAAAGGGATTTTGGGGATGGATCGCTGGACTTGCTGTAAGCCTGCTCATATTTGCATTAACAGTAGCGGCTGCAACACGTCCAGAGCTGTCACAGCTCGACAAAGAAACAGCCGCATTCGCTGAGCAAATGCGGGGAGAAGGCTGGACGGCTTTTTTTAAAGTGCTATCTTATATGGGTTCTTCGCTATTTATTATCGCAGCGACTTTCGTGCTTTTTCTATGGTTCGGCTGGCGCAGTGGCTGGCTGAAAGCAACACCAATTATAGTTGGTACTGGACTTGTATACATAACGAATACTTTGGCCAAAATGGCCTTTGACCGGGGCCGGCCAGAGGAGGCTTGGGGAATAGAGGCAGCTGGTGCAAGCTTCCCGAGCGGGAATGCGATGCTGGCGCTGGCGCTTTATGGGCTTGCAGCTATATGGATTGGAAGGGATGCCTGGTTCAGTCAAACGACGAAGCGGATCAGCTATGTACTCGCCGGATTGCTTATTTTATTAATGGGCGCGTCAAGACTGTATTTCAGCGTCCATTACGCAACGGACATTATTAGCGGGTATGCAGCAAGCTTTGCCATCCTTGCACTAATGATGGCCGTTCTGACGGCTCGCCGCTAAAGAAGGCTGCAAGATGGCAAACGATTATTCCGATTCGCGTATGACACTAAGCATTTTATTAATGGATGCTTTTCGCTTGTCTTCATCCATATGATTCAGCAGCCGCAGCAGCTCCTGCGTTTCTTCCCTGGCTAGCCCAGCCTCTTGCTGGCGGGTTTCACCTTCAATAATATAATCCGTCGTCACATGAAAAAAGAAGGCGAGCTTAATCAACGTTTCATATACAGGCTGGCGATTGTTAATTTCGTAATGACTGTAAGCGGAGCGGGTTATCCCGATCGCACGGGCAACGGCTTCTTGCGAAAGATTTTTTTGTAAGCGGAGTTCCTTCAATCGGTCTCCCATCGTCATTTTAGTGGCTCCTTCAAAAAAGCTGAAATAAGAATACAAGCTTAACTATTAATTTATGATACAAAATGTATCATTGTCAATAGTTTTGGCGAAATTAGCAGGAAATAACATCGTTTAGGGGAGGACAATCAAACAGTGGTACTAACCTTTGAATGTGTTTGCGGCAATCAAACCGGACTGTTCGCAACCGGAGATCGAGATGAGCAGGGGCGCGAATATTTGGAAGCGGAGGACGATGATCGCATCAGCTGGGTCATGGGCGAGACCGGCATGTTGTTCAAATGCTCCTTCTGCGGCCATACGTATCGATTAGAGAAGCAGTAGCTTGTTGGAAGAGGCCCTAGCCGGGCCTCTTTTTTGAATGATGGGAGAGGTACTCCCGGCCAAGCGGCCTGCTGAACGTAATAAGGGGTGAATTCCTTTGTAATGTCCGTACAAGTCGAAATGACAGTGGCTGGAGCGGGAAGCCAGCATTTATATGGACCGGAGACGCTTGAGGAAGTCGCGCAGCACTCGCTCATTATAACGGAAGCGTTCAATGAAGACGGAATCAATCCTTTTGAAATCGTATTCAAGACGGTTGCAACAACGCCTGAAGATATTTATCAAATTTGCTTGGCAGCAATAGCAGATGAAACTTGTGCGGGCGTTATTACGTGGATGCATACGTTCTCGCCTGCGAAAATGTGGATTCACGGCCTCACCGATCTTCGCAAGCCGCTGCTTCACCTGCATACACAGTTCAATCGCGATATTCCTTGGGATTCGATTGATATGGACTTCCGGGTCTTGCTGTACAGCGTCTAATGGAGCAAGGTTATGGCTTCGGCGGCGATCTTAGCTACCGTTTGCGTTAAAATACTACAAAGTGAACGAGCAGGATTTACGCTTTATGCGTAGAGTCCGGTTTTTTTGCTTTTGCTTGTCACAAAAGGAGCTGCTATTTTGTCTTATCTTATGAAGAACGAACAACACCAACCTATTAGGAGGAATTAAAAATGAAATTAAGAGTGAACTATCGCACAGCGAACCCGGCTGTATTTAAAGCGTTGATGGAATTGGAAAAAGCGGCGTCAAGCTCCGGTATTGATCCTATCACCTATGAGCTTATTAAGCTGCGCGCATCGCAAATCAATGGCTGTGCTTTTTGTCTGGACATGCATAGTGAGGATCTTATGAACAAGGGCGAAAGCATGCAGCGAATTATGCTGCTAAGCGTATGGAGAGAAGCGCCGATCTATACGGAGAAGGAATGTGCTGTTTTGGAATTAACCGAGCATGTGACCCAGGTTTCTGAAGCGGGCGTGCCGGATGAGCTGTACAATCGAGTGAGAGACTATTATGATGAAGCGGAATATGCGGCTTTAATTTTGGCGATTATTACGATTAACAGCTGGAATCGCATTGCCATTTCAACTGGCATGTTTCCCGGCTGCTTTGACTAAATGGACACCGTAGGCAATTATATATTTGATTATTTTGTTTGAGGGAAAGGAAGTTTTGGAAGCAAAATGGCGGATACTCAGGTTTTGTGGCAGGTAGCAAAGTGGTATGCAGACTATAAGACGCTGCTCAGCTCGCTGGCTTATAAGCTGCTTGGATCACGACAGGAGGCGGATGATGTCGTCCAGGATATTTTTGTGACGCTCCAGTCGGCGGAGCCTTATCCAATGCGCAATGTCAAAGCCTATTTATGCAAAATGACAGTCAACCGCTGTATGAATAGGCTGCAATCTGCTCGTCACAAGCGAGAAGCTTATGTAGGGGAATGGCTGCCGGAGCCTTGGAGTGGCGAGTATGGCGATGGACCATTGGAGCAGTTGGCGCGCAGAGAGACGATCAGCTATGCCATCCTTGTTATGCTGGAGCATTTATCTCCACTAGAGCGTGCTGTATTTGTGCTGCGTGAAGGATATGGTTATGGCTATGATGAGCTTGCCGAGTTGGTAGGCAAATCGGAGGCAAACTGCCGCAAAATTTTAAGTCGTGCCAAGCAGGCACTTGAGCTGTACCGCCAGCTTCCAGAATCACAAGTGGAAGAACAAGAGCTAACGGTGGACGCTTCAGCACTAGAACCATTTGTTGCGGCATTTGAACAGGCCGATATTGGGAAGCTGCTCGCCTTGATGCGCCAAGATGCTGTGCTTTACACCGATGGCGGTGGTAAAGTTACTGCAGCGAGACGGCCCATTATTAGCGCGCGCCGCGCGGTTTTGCTGCTGCGAAGAATGTCTACGCACAGCCTGCACGGTACGAGCATATCCGTCTCCATCATGAATGGGCAGCCAGCGCTCGTCTTTCGCCGTGAAAGGGCTGTACAGGCAGTTATGTGTCTGGAATGGGTGCAAACGGAGGTCGGCAGCCGCATAAAGCGTATTTATACGATGTACAATCCGGATAAGCTATCGTTTATTTAATGTAAGGTTTCACTCATAATTTGCTTGCTGGATGCAGAACATAATGGCGAGTAAGCAGCAAATGAATGAGGGGGAACAGCATGATGAAGCGTATAACACTCCGGCTGCTAAGCCTGTGTTTGGCTGTATGGCTAGGATGCCTTGGCATGGACAGCGCGTTGGCACAGCCGGGGGTTTATCATTTTGGGTTTAAGAAAAGCGTAGGAGGACAGCTGCCTTCGATTAATGAGGAGGGCTTTAAAGGCATCGTTCAGCAAAATGGGGCGATTTTCCTTGGCGATACGAAGCAAAAGGAACTATATTTGACCTTCGATAATGGCTATGAAAATGGCTATACCGCCAAAGTGCTGGATACGCTTAAGGCGAAGGGAGTGCCTGCCGCCTTTTTTGTAACAGGCCATTTCATTAAAGACCAGCCGGAGCTAGTAAAGCGTATGGCGTCAGAAGGGCATATCGTTGGCAATCATTCCTGGAGCCACCCGGATATGACACAGCTCAGCTCAGAACAAATTCAGACGGAGCTCAAAAAGGTGGAGGAGCAGTCGGCACTGCTCACCGGCCAGCAGGAAATGGCGTATTTGCGTCCGCCAAGGGGGATTTTTAGTAACCAGGTGCTTGCTGTCAGCAAGCAGGCAGGATATACGAGCGTATTCTGGTCGGTTGCCTATAAGGATTGGGACATTAAGAGCCAGAGGGGCGCAGCTTACGCCCAGGATCAAGTGATGCGCCAGCTTCATCCGGGTGCCGTTATTTTGCTGCATTCGGTTTCCTCCGATAATGCCCAAGCTTTAGGAGCGATTATAGACGGTGCGAGGGCGCAAGGCTACACGTTCAAAAGCTTGGATCAGTTGACGAATCGCAGCTATTGACTCTATAAGTTGTTTCAACTGACGAAGGAAAATTGCCGTATATGATGAACGATAAAACGAAAATGTAAAACGATAAAACCCACCCTCAGCTGCTCGAAAAGAGCGCGATAGGTGGGTTTTATGCATGGTATGATTGGCATGCTGCGTGTTGAGCAAGCGCCGTTATGTTTTATTTTGTTCCAGCGGTATATTGGGCACTTGGAAGCTCGACGGTCCAGCCAAATGGATCGGCAATGACGCCCGTTTGAATGCCTGTTAACGTCTCGTACAGCTTGCGTGACAATGGACCTGTCTCACCGCCGCGTAGCAGCAGCTGCTCATCGAGGTAATGCAGCTCACCAATTGGAGAAATAACTGCTGCCGTACCCGTTCCGAAAGCTTCCTCCAGCGTACCATTATGATAAGCTTCTACGAGTTCGCCAATGGACAGCTTGCGCTCCTCAACAGGAATGTTCCACGATTTAAGCAGCTCAATAATCGATTTGCGCGTAATGCCGTCGAGAATGCTGCCATTCAGCGCCGGAGTTACAATCGTGCCATTGATGCTGAAAAAGACATTCATGCTGCCAACTTCCTCGACGTATTTACGCTCAACACCGTCCAGCCACAATACTTGCGTGCAGCCTTTAGCTGCTGCTTCTTCCTGGGCTTTCAGGCCAGCGGCATAGTTGCCCGCTGTCTTGGCATTGCCGACGCCGCCTTTAACCGCACGTACATATTCGGATTCCACAAAAATCTTAACCGGATGAATGCCCTCAGCGTAATACGAGCCGACTGGCGAGAGAATAATCATAAACATATAGTTTTGCGAAGGCGCTACACCAAGTGATGATTCGTTTGCAATAATGAACGGACGGACATAAAGAGATGTTTTATCCTCATCAGGAATCCAGTCCTGATCGACAGTAATGAGCTGCTTCAAAGCTTCCAGCGCAATTTCCTCGTCAAGATGCGGAATGCTTAGGCGTTCGTTAGAACGGTTTAGCCGCTTAAAGTTTTCTTCTGGGCGGAACAGCAAAATGCTGCCGTTATCCGTGCGATACGCTTTCAACCCTTCGAACACCGTTTGTCCGTAGTGGAATACCTTGGAGGCAGGGTCGAGCGTAATGGGCTGGTAAGGAACGATTCTTGGGCTATGCCAGCCTTTCGATGCTTCATAGTCCATAATGAACATATGATCGGTATAATATTTTCCAAACCCTAATTGATCGGCTTGGGGCTTTGTTTTTTTTGTAGCAGCTAATTCAATGGCAATCGGTTGGTTCATTATCAGAATCCTCCCACTTATATTGGTGATATTCGTTTAGTTGAATCGTACCACTTAAACAAGTATATTGATAATATCTGTTTTGTCGGATCATCATACTTTTTAGGTATAGGAGAATGCATATGGATATACGCCAGCTTAAATACTTCCTGGCTATCGCCAAGGAGGGACAAATTACGCGCGCTGCCAAGCTGCTGAATATGGAGCAGCCCCCACTTAGCCGCCAATTAAAGCAAATGGAGCAGGAGCTGAACGTCACTTTATTTGACCGCAATGGCAAAAGCCTTGTGCTAACTCATGCGGGAGAGCTGCTGCGCGATAAGGCCGAAAGCTTGGTCAATCAATTTAATGAAACGATGCAGGAGGTACGCGAGCTGGATGCGGGCATTCAGGGCGTGCTGCCCATTGGCTCGGTCGTTTCCTGCATTTCGCTGCTGCCGCCTGTCATTGAGCGATTTCGGGACAAGCATCCCGAGGTGACGTTTAAAATTTGGGAAGGCGATCATTATTTGCTGGGCAGCCAGCTGGAGAAGCGCAGCATTGAGCTTGTCGTTGCCAGACTCCCGTTTGAATCGGCTTCTGATTCGCTGCCTTATTCGATTTTGCCGCTGCCATCCGATCCATTCGTTGCGGTACTGCCTTCGAAGTGGAGCACAGATCCGCAAAAGCATTCGATGCAGATGAGCGAGCTTAAGGATTTGCCGTTTCTTGCCCTCAAGACGGAGCGGACAACGGCGATGCATGAGAAGGTGATGATTGAATGTCGCGCTCACGGCTTTGAGCCGAAAATTATCTGCGAATGCTCCAGCGTCGCCATTATAATGGCACTTGTGGCAGCGGGAATCGGGGTAACCGTCTTTCCTAAATCAGTGATGGCCTCTTTCCCGCTTCCATCGATTCGCATGCTGGCCATCACTGATACGGATTTTCAATCGGATGTCGGCATCGTATGGCTCAGGAATCGTTATCTTTCCAATGCAGCCCGTCATTTTATTCAAATGTTTCAGCAATAATCGGTTCTTCAGGCTCGCCTTGTGTGTTATTTTGGATTTGCGTGTTTCCTCCCGCAGCTCAATAGAGAGCGATGTTAACGCTTCTGACGAAGCGCTCAGTTGAATGTCTATAATGGGGGAAAAGAAGGATTTGGACGTCAAGCTGGAGAAGCTAGTTTATGAGGATTTGGAGCTTGCTGTGGTTGATTTAAGCGCATCGTTGTTGTCCGAGACCCATGTACAGAAGGGCAATGAGCTCAAAACAGCAATAACCGATGCACAGACCAAATACGTATGGGGTGAGCTTGACGAGAAAGGTTGGAATGATGCAGTTGTCAAATGGAGAAAAGACGGCGGAGACAAAATCATCGAAGAGTTTACAGCCGATTACAATGCAATTCACGCAAAATGAGGGCAAAGCGATCATCCTGCAGCGCGCTGACCCGTGGATCTATAAGCATGTAGACGGTTGGTATTATTTCACCGCGACAGAGCCGGATTATAATTATATCGAGCTGCGCCGCTCGCAGACGATCGTTTGCCTTGCTGAGGCCGAGCCGGTTGCCATCTGGCACAAGCATGAAAGCGGCGAGATGAGCGCAAAAATTTGGGCGCCGGAAATCCATTTTATCGCTGGCAAATGGTACGTTTATTTCGCTTCGGGCCGGACGGATGCAGGCTTTGCCCATCGCACCTATGTGCTTGAAAATGAAAGCGCTAATCCGCTGGAGGGCGAATGGACGGAGAAGGGCAAAATTATAATGAACTGGGAGTCCTTCAATCTGGATGCTACGACGTTCGAGCATAAGGGAGAGCGTTATCTGGTGTGGGCGCAAAATGATCCAGCGATCAAAGGCAATACGAACCTGTACATCGCGGCGATGGAAAACCCTTGGACGATTCGCGGGACTCAGATTATGATCGCAACGCCGGAATATGACTGGGAAAAAATCGGCTATTTGGTTAATGAGGGGCCAGCGGTCATTAAACGCAGCGGCAGCATTTTCATCAGCTATTCTGCAAGCGCTACCGATTTTAATTATTGCGTCGGTTTGCTTACGGCATCCGAGGACAGCGACTTGCTTGATGCGGCTTCGTGGACGAAATCGCCGGAGCCGGTATTTAAGACGGATGAGGAACGTGGGCAGTATGGCCCGGGCCATAACGGCTTCACTGTAGCGGAGGATGGCGAGACGGATGTATTTGTGTACCATGCCCGCACGTATAAGGAGATTGAGGGCGACCCGCTTCATGATCCGAATCGTCATACGTTCGTCAAGCAGCTGCATTGGTCGGAGGATGGAAGCCCTGATTTTAATGGATGGAATAAAGGTTAGCGTACAATCGGCATCAAACGATATCAAACCTAAAATAAAAAAAGTGGCCCACATTTCTGTGGGCCTGTCCTAGTTATATGATCAACTGTGGGGTTGATAGTTATTATTATATAAACAAAACCTTAGTCGAACCTTAAAGAACTTTGTCTAACGATTGTCTAAAACGTGACTGATTGAGGGCAAATGTGACAAAAAGTGCTATAAGGTTGAAAAAAAGCTCAAATCCAGCTGAAGCCCTTGCTTTATCTGGATTTTTTTGAAATATAAGACTATTATAAGTTTCACCCTTATAATGGGCTTATATTTCACCCTCGAAACGGTAGCTTTGCCGCCAGAGGACGGCGACAGCCGTTTACGCTTGACGTATAGGAAAGTATATGAATTTTCTCATTCTTTCTCTATACGTTTCGCCAAAACGATGGCGTCTAATAGATAGGACGCCGCCAGGCGTTTTTCTTAGTTTTTCGCTTTTGTCGATTAATCCCTGGGCAACTGTCACAATTCAGCATCTTTTATTGTGATTTCAATCACAATCAAAAACGTATTCCTTGTTTATACTAGTGAAGATCAAGTTTGAAGGATACCTAAAAACCGTGAGGAGAGTGCGATGATGCTGAGTGAGAAGACCATTGCTACAATTAAATCTACCGTTCCTGTATTGGAAGTCCACGGCACGACGATTACGAAGCGTTTCTATGAAACGATGTTTGCGGCTCATCCGGAGCTGCTTCATATTTTTAACCATGCCAATCAAAAACAAGGCAAGCAGCAAGCGGCACTCGCAAATACGGTTTACGCTGCCGCTCTTCATATTGATAATTTGGCTGCTATTTTGCCAGTTGTGAAGCAAATTGCCCATAAGCATAGAAGCTTGGGGATTTTGCCAGAGCATTATCCAATCGTCGGAAAATATTTGCTTGCTGCCATCAAGGATGTGCTGGGCGATGCGGCTACTGATGATATTTTGCAGGCGTGGGCAGAAGCATATGGTTTTATTGCCGATGCGTTTATCGGCGTAGAGAAAGAGATGTATAAGCAGGCGGAGCAGCAGCATGGCGGCTGGGAAGGGTTCCGGGCTTTTGTGGTCAATAAAAAGGTCCAAGAGAGCGACAACATTTCATCCTTCTACCTCGTTCCGGAGGACGGCGGTGCGATAGCAAGCTTTAAAGCCGGGCAATATGTGAGCATGAAAAGGGAACTGCCTAATGATGCCTATACCCATATTCGCCAATACAGTTTATCGGATTCGCCAAGCAAGCCTTATTATCGCATTTCGGTCAAACGCGAGGATGGGCGGGATGACCTGCCTGCTGGCAAAGTGTCTGTGTCTCTGCATGAGCATCTGCGCGAGGGAGATGTCGTTCATTTGTCAGCACCGGCGGGCGATTTTACCGTTGATTTAGAGGATACGCGGCCTGTCGTGCTCATTAGCGGCGGCGTGGGGCTGACACCGATGATGAGCATGCTGCATGCTGTACTGGAAGCCAGTCCAGAACGCCCGGTTACCTTTATCCATGCGACCACGAATGGAGACACGCATGCGATGAAGGAGCAGGTATCCGCGCTTGCCGGCCGTCATCCGCAGCTGTCCGTCTTCTACTGCTATACGCAGCCGACGGCGCATGACCGGGCGCTGAAGGATTACCACAAGGAAGGGCTGATCAATTTCCCATGGCTGCGCACAGTTATTCCGACGACGGATGCCAGCTTCTACTTTTGCGGACCGCAGCCGTTTATGAAAATGATTAATCGCGCCCTGCGGGTATTCGACGTTAGCGCGGCTGATATTCATTTTGAATTTTTTGGCCCGGCTGAAAGCTTGAACGATGGGCAGGAGGAACAGCAGGAAACAGCGGATACCGTTTAATTAGACGGATGCTTCTTTCATTGTTGTTTCGGCGGCCTTTGCCCGCAGCAGCCGATTGACCGTTTCGCGGCGCAGTCCGATTAGCTGCCCAATTTCATCCTGCGTCAGCACATCGCAAAGGGTAGCCGGTGAAATATGCTGATCGAACCACTGCTCCAGCTTGCGGAGCTTATCAATCGGAGCGGCCTGCGTCAATTGATCGATGCGCTGCTGCATCATGCGCAGCTTGTTTTGCAGCAGCAGCGCAATATCGCGGCATTTTTCCGGCCCGCTCTCCAGCGTTTGGTACCACTCCTGCGATGGCAGCACCTCAATATCGCAGGTGACCAGCGCTACGGCTGTCCCGTGATACGCCTGCTGGGTAATGAGAGAATGATGGGGAATCGTTTCTCCAGCGGTAATAATATTCATCAAGATCGGACTGCCATCCTCATGCAGGCGAATAATTTTGAGCATGCCGCTTTTAATGTGATAGAGCGGTCCGAGCTCTCCTTGGCGGAACAGTGTTTCTCCTTTATAAAGCAGCATAACGAGCATCTTCCTTCCTGTATTTCTTATATGTAAATTATATCGGTTTTTCATAGACGGGATCAATCAGTGCCAGGCTGATTGGTCTTTTTTTTGCAATATGGACATGCATAAGCTATTCTTTAGTGACCTATCTCACAGTGGTTCGGCACATTATACTGGTACATTCAAATAAACGAGAACAGCTTTTGAAAGGACGGCCTTCAAATGAACATACACAAGGAAAAAAATGATCGTAAACTCCATCGAAAAGCGGTGACACTAGGCGACGCGCAGCAGGCTTTGCTGGATCGGGTTCATCAAGCGGGTACGGTTAAAATAGCATTGGCCGATGCAGCAGGCTATCGCTTGGCCGAAGACATTCGCGCGCGCGAAGCGATTCCGCATTTTCGCCGTTCTGGCATGGATGGCTACGCCATTAGAACGGCGGATTTACAGCAGCTTCCTGTTATGCTGGAAGTCATTGAACAGCTGCCATGCGGTACTGTGCCGACAAAAGTGATTACACCTGGCACTGCAGCGCGGATTATGACCGGCGGGATGGTGCCGGATGGTGCCGATGCCGTCATCATGCTGGAAATGACCGAGGAGGCCGAACAGGCTGGCCAGCCCTATGTCCAGCTGCGCAAAGCGGTGCCCGTCGGCGCGAACATTTCGCCAATCGGCGAGGAAGCGCGTGCTCAGGAGCTGCTGCTGGAGGCGGGCGAGAGCATCGGACCAGGGCAGATGGCGCTGCTGAGCGCACTTGGCTGCGCAGAGGTTCTCGTGTACCGCAAGCCGCTCGTTGCGATCGTTTCAACAGGGAGCGAGCTGCTGTCCATTAATGATCCTCTGGAAGGCGCCAAAATCAGAAACAGCAACATTTATATGCTGGCGGCTCAGGTGCGCGCTTGCGGCGCTGAACCGCTTTTTGTGGAACACATTCCCGATGATTATCCGAACGCTGAAAGCATGCTGTACAAGCTGCTCAAAAGCGATGTGGATATGGTTATCGCTACTGGAGGCGTGTCTGTCGGAGATTATGATATTATCGCGGATTTTTTCCTGCAGTGGGAAGGGGAAACGCTGTTTAATAAAATCGCAATGCGTCCAGGCAGCCCGACGAGCGCTGGCGTATGGAATAACAAACTGTTTTTTGGATTGTCCGGCAATCCGGCAGCCTGCTTCATCGGCTGTGAATTATTGGTGCGTCCCGTTTTGCTTGCGATACAGGGGGAGCGGAAGGCGGCAGATGTTCAAGCGCATGATGCTTTTCTTGCAGCCGATTATAACAAGGTAAACGCCTATCCCCGATATGTGCGGGGCATTCGTTATTTCCACAATGGACTGGTGTACGTGAAGCAGGAGGGCATGGATATGTCGAGCGCGATGGTTACGCTGAAGGATGCGAACTGCCTGATGGTTATTCCGCCTACGAAGACGGGCATCAAGGCTGGGACGCTTGTAACTGTGATTCCGCTTGCCGCTTCTACGTTGTAAGGCAGGGAGACCTGCACTATACAAGTTCTTTCTATAAAACATGCCATGAAAAAGCGCTGCCCGTCCCCCTCCCGCACTATATTCGGAAGGGGAAAAGGGCGGCGCTACACAATTAGTGGTTGATGCGAACGGGCTTATAACGCAGCCGCCGCACCCGGCCTTCCTATTGTCTAAATCAAGAATCTGCTGCTGAAACGCCAGCGGCTGTGCTAACGCTGTCAACAGCCTCTTCCTTCATGCGTTTACGAGTATTCCAGTCAAAACGCCGCGCGTTGCTCCAGAAATTGTATTCTCCTGTATAATAGCCTTGCTCATCTACCTCCAGCTTTTTACGAGCAATCATTTTGACATAACCAATGACGCGGCTGAAGGTGGCGATATCGTCGCTGCCGCATACAGGGCAGGCGTGAATATTTTTTCCGTCCTCGGCAACGATTTGCTGGCTGCAAGTCAGACAGCTAGTCAGAGTTGGCGTAAGCGTAATGTATTGAATGGGCTTTTCGAAAATTTTCCTTAAATAATCGGCCAGCCTCTCCGGCGCCAGCTTCGTTTCAAGGAAATGATGCAAAATGCTGCCCGAGGTCGCATAAGCCTGAAATTCGGCGCTGTTCTCCACCTGGCGCAAAAAGTCGTCCTCGCTGAACGGCAGCATGCAGCCCGAGGTCAAATAAACGTTATCCCCGGTGCCCTGCACGAAAATGCTGCGGTCATGGTTTTTCGCCCATTTGACATCATGGCGGGCCAGCTTGATGGCTGCATTTTCACCCGGTGCATATTCGATGCCGCAGGCGACCTGATCGCGGACGATAAATTCATTGATCGTTTCCGTCATAAACTGCATAATCCGGTGGGCAAGCCGCTTGCCAGCCTCATTGTTCATCCCGCCCTCATAGCCGATGTTGATTAATCCTTCATGCATGCCGGTAACGGCAAACACATTGAAATAATTGGACAAATCGCGGTTTAAGGCGAAAAAGGTCGGATACAGCTCTTTGTTTTGCTCAATCCACTGCCGCTTGGCCATATGGCCTTCCTGCATAATGTCCAGCAGCTCTTTGATTTTCGCCAGCAGCTTTTCCTCATGTCCGCCGTATTCCATCAGGACGCGGTTCATATTCAAATTAAGAACCTGTACAGCACCTGTAGAGCCAGTGGAGCTGCCAAAAATCCCGCTACCGAGCCGTGACAGCACCGTTAAATCAATT
The DNA here is from genome assembly GCF_000971975.1 of Paenibacillus algorifonticola. Lineage (GTDB taxonomy): Bacteria > Bacillota > Bacilli > Paenibacillales > Paenibacillaceae > Pristimantibacillus > Pristimantibacillus algorifonticola. The sequence continues at coordinate 32,543 of NZ_LAQO01000026.1, forward strand.
TGCAATCGGCAGCACAGGCTGCGGCTGACCTCGGGATCACGCGGCTTGATGTAAGGGTTAAGACGGCGATAATGCTCGCTCTCGAACGGCTTGCTGCGGAAGTTTTCAAAATAAACGCCGCCCCATTGGTACATGCCGTCCAGCAGCTCCAGAAACAGTGGATTGCTGTAGTCAAAATGATCATCAATCGGCACCGTCAAAAGCGGAAAGGTGAACGGGATGCCATTTCCTGTGCCTTGCTTCATAACCGCAATAACCGCCTCATTCACCCGGTCAAAGTAAGTGGAGGGAATTTCCTTATAGTGCATGTCCAGCAGCGAGCCGCCAATGACGACAAAATCATCTTTAATTTCATCAGAAGGCTTGCCAAATTCCAGCGTAATGTTGGTAAATGCGGATTGCGAGCCGCCGCGCAGCGGCATATTCATTTCCCAGATCAGGCTTTGGAATAGCTGCTGAAGCTCCTCAGCCGTGAAGCTGTGCCCTCTGACCGTCTCCTCATAATAGAGGTAGGAGGCGGACACCGTCGTCATCTGCGAAAGCATGACGGCGCCGGACACCTGCTGCGACATCAGAACGACGAGGTTGCTGAAATGCCGCAGCAGCGTTTCGAGCTTTTTCGTCGGCTGCGAGGACATCATATTTTTCGCCAGTGTAGGGATGCCGTTCGCCGCAATATCCTTACAGCCTACACTTAGGCAATAAGGGCTAAGCTGCTTGTCGTGAATGTACACAACGCCGTCCCAATATAGCTCGGTGAGCGCGGGCGGCAAAATATGCTCCAGCAAATACTCCTCCTCGGCAAAATTGTTCAAATTATGGCGCAGCAGCGGCAGCGAATAGACGAAGTTGCTGTTTTCTCTTTTCAAATAATCGGCTTGCTTCGTTTCGGACCCGGAAGTAAACGTGCGAATAATATCGGTGGATTGGCTAAACATCATCGGCCTCCGTTCTATTTTTGCGGTGGATGGTAGGGATTCAGGGAATAAGGTACAATACTGTCATACTTGTCTTTCAATTGCTCAACATAGGAGGCAATCTGGACGAAAAACTCCTCGCTCAGCAGCGGGTAACGAACCGTCCTTACTTGGCTCAGCCTGCTGTTGTGGCGAATGACGAGATCGACGGAGTCGAGGATGTCCTGACAGAAGCGGGCGGAAGGCACAATGCCGATAATCGCCTCGAACACCTCGGCATCCTCCACAGGGTCCAGCAGGTGAAAGGGCAGCTTCATATCGATATGAACGCCGTCGATCAGTGCTAGTTCTAGCAGCCGCTTCAGTTTGCCAGGGAACGTGCCATTCGTCATAATAATGATTTTCCCTCTGAAAATAAGGCGTACACGCCGCAGGAAGCTTTCCAGCTCCGCCTTGCTGCCGATTAAAAATTCGCCCCCGCTGAACAGCACGGCGTCGAACAGCCCATCGCTGCCGCCCAGCCGATCAAGCGTCTGCTCCGCGGTTAACAGCAAATGCGGAATCGGCTTCTGCGCGATTAATTCTGCATCATTATGGCAGCCGTAGCAGCGCATATTACAGCCGTTCCAAGCATGAATCAGCAGGGAGAGATGCCCGGGCAAATCTGTAAAGGTACGGATGAACCGGGGATAGAAGGTCAGCATCATGTTTTCCTTTCCACTGGAATGACTGCATTTAGTTTCAGGAGTTAATAGTAATACAACATATGGTATGCGTGAAGTGATAGGGATCACAGCAGCGTGAGAAAAAGAAGGAGAGGGACCATTGCACACTTCCATTATTCAAATTGTTGGCTTTAAAAATACCGGGAAAACGACGCTGACCGCGGCGCTGGTCAAGCAGCTTGCCGAAGCCGGCTGCCGCGTCGGCACAGTTAAGCATGACGGGCATGATTTTGACATCGACCATCCGGGTACCGATACATGGCGGCATCGCGAGGCGGGTGCGCATAAAATCGCGATCACCTCGCCGCATCGTACGGCAATTATGGAGCAGCGGCCGACGCTGCTGAAGGAGCTGCTTCAGCAGTTTCGCGAGATGGACTGGGTCATTGTCGAAGGCTTTAAACAAGAGCGCTATCCGAAGATCGTCTTGATTCGCAATGAGGAGGATGAGGCGCTCGTTAAGCAATTAGAGCAGGTCGTTGCGGTTGCATCATGGTATCCAGTGAGTTTTGAAGGGCTTCCGGTATTCGCTGTGCAGGACAGCTCCGGCATGGCAGCTTGGATACAGGAGGAGCGCGGCAGGGGAGTATTCGCGCTGGAAGAGCCTACATAAGCGTATAAGTGGGGAAAGGTAGATTAAAGCGGAGTACCCGATAGCATTGGGAACGCCCCGTGAGAAGCTCGTGGTGCCACGAGGAATAGATAGCAGCACGAATAGGCAAGCCGCGATGATATTCATCAGCAGCTTGCCTATTTATTTTGGACTAGCAATAGCCCAAATATTCTTTCGCCTCCTCCGACATCATGGCAGGCTGCCATGCAGGCTCCCAGACTACATTAACCTCAACGGAGTTAAAGCCCAGCTCACCCAGAAGCACATGCCGAACGCCGCCAGCAATCATATCGTGCATCGGGCAGCCTGGCGTCGTCAGCGTCATTTCCACTGTAATATGCTCATCCTTCCAATTCAAGCTGTACACGAGGCCGAGATCGACAATATTGACGCCAAGCTCGGGATCATGCACCTTGCGCAGCAATTCCCATACTTGCTCTTTCGTACGCTCTTCCAATTGTTCGCCTAAACTTTCTTCTGATCGTTTTTCCATCCTGCTCCTCTCCTCTCCAAAGTGCCGTTCATTACCGTGTAAAAACCGAGGCGATTAGTGAAATGTAACCGAGTGAAAATAAGGAAAAGCCAAGGCCGCCTACAAGCGCTAGAAACGGCAGGCCAAGCAGCAGCCCCGCAAACAGCAGCAGTAGGGAAAAAGCGATGCCGGTAAGCCCGAGATTGACGCCGTTATCACCCAGCAAAGCGGCCATTGTAGGTATGCCGGGTTTGCCGACCTGCGGGCCGTATTTTTGCGTCCACCATAGGAAGGGGACGATTTTGGACAAGTAGCATAAAATCATAAAGGCGACCCAACCGCCCAAATAAATCCAGCCCGCAGCTGTTACAAGAGCAGCAGAATCGAATGCCTGCGGGTCAAATGCCGTATAGATAAGCGCACTAGTGGCAAACAACGCGATGGCGCGGCAGCTGTTCACTGACCAAGCGATGCCTGCGCCCGGCTGGCGCTTGTGCCGATGCTTGCGAATTTGCCCAAGGTGAACATTGTATGCAAGCAGCGCAAGTACGAGAAAGAGCAGCGCTGTCCATTTTGTCCAAAAGCCCCAGTCAAATAGAAACGCCGAGGCGCCGGTCAGCACACCAGCATTCCATAAGCCGAGCGTGACATAGGACAGGCGGGTGGGGAAGCTGTGCGCCAAATAAAACATTGGCAGCATTTTATAGCTGAAGCCGGTAATGAGCAGCCCGAACCAGCCTAAGGTACCGAGCCAAATATGGGCGCCGAACAAGCGTTCATGCAGCCCGCCCCAAGCATTTAGGGCGAAGTTCAGTCCCATGCCCATGCCGGACAACCCCGTCAGCGTCAAATACAAAACGGCGCAAGCGGTGCTGAGCGTAATGGCATTCCACTGTGCGGCGCGCCATAGGGTGCGAGTGACATTTAAGGCGAACAGCAGCAGACCGATTAGAGCGAGTACGGCAAAGCTGGCAATCCAGGCAACCTCGCCATTAATGAACCCGTAAAGCAGTCCACACACACCGGCGGTGAAGCAGCCGTAATGAACGTAAGCGAGCCGTTCGCTATAAATTTTTGATTGTAAAATAACATGAATGAGCTGATACACAGCGCCCATTGCAATCATCGTTGCCCATCCAAGGATGATGAGATGGATGTTGTACCACCCAGTGGGCCCGCGAACAGGATCACCGATCCAGTCGGCAAGCGACAGCAGGGAGGTGAGGTGGAACAAGGTGAACCCGGCGATGCCTGTTGCGATAAAGAGAAAAGGGAGACGCAACATAAGCTGAGGCCTCCTAGCTTTTTTGAATGAACACCTGCGCAGAGCCGTCTTCCTGCTCTTCAATCGTAAAGGCGTAGCCGAGTGAGTTCAGCTCCTCAATGAGGAAGACGGGGACTCTGTCATTATGAATGACTACTTCATCGCCAGCGTTAAGCTTCTCCAGCGCATTCAAGGTACGAATCATCGGCTGAGGCGGCTCCAGACCGCGGTTGTCCAGCCGAATGATTTTTGTGCCAGAATGCTCTGAGGAATTCAGAGCGGCTGCTGGATGTGTTTCTGCTGATAACTCGTCTGCTGCCGCTTTTGTTTTTGTTGGTTCTTCCTTGACTGCCTCCTCCATCGCCGCATCGGGCTCTGCGTCCCATGCTTGCAGGAAGCTTTTATTTTTCTTGTTTACGAAAGTGACGCTCCAGTGCTCGGGGCCTACCTGCTGCACTTTATTGGCGTAACCCTTTACCTTCATTAGACCAAGCAGCGGCGTAGGCTTGAAGGTAGCATGGAGCACGAGCACATCATGAATTTCCAGTTCCTTCACCTGATCCATAATGAGCTGGAAGGGCTCCAGCTTTTGGCGCAAATAAGGCCTGACATCAAGCTCCACAATCCGGGTTTGCTTGGGTAGCATGGCTGCTCTCCTCCTCCAGTAGTTACAGGTAAAGCCTCGCTTCCTCGTACAGTCCTGTCATTCCCCCATACAAAGCGTAGAAAAAGGAATCCGGCGCATCGAGTGAAAAGGAGGTGTACTGCTTGGGATCCGTATCCAGCATCCGCTCGAAAAGCGCGGCGCTGTCGTAAGCATAGAAGCAAAAATACGTATAGTTGAACTGCGGCATTTTTTCCACCATGGTGACGATGTCAAACGCATATTCCGTAATATGGGTCTGGGCATCGCGGATCATGGTCAGCGCATCCTCCAACTGGACTGCAATTTTAATCGTTTTTTCATTGACGATAGTCACTTCGGCCATGTGCTTGCCTCCTTTGCGAAGCTTTTATACGAAGCTCATGCTGCTACAGCGAGAGCTTTCCAATTTTGACGCGAAAGAGGTCAGGGCCCTGCTCGATATATTCCCAATCAAATTGATCCTTGTACATCGATTCGAATTGGAAGCGGAGCGGCACGGGATCATGATCGTTAATGAGCAGCATCGCTTCGGAAGGCTTAAGCTCCTGAAACGTTTGAAAAATAACTTTGTGCTTTAATTGCGGCGGATATTCCGTAGCGTTGACAGTTGCAGTGAAAGCTTGCATAAAACATTCCTCCTCGAAAAGATTGGTTTTGGCTATGTCAAAAGCATAATCGAAAGCGGGAGGCGGCTTTGTGACGGGCATCACATTGTGCGCAGTATGGGCATTTTTTTGCTGAAAGGGTACGCGAAGGGCGGAGGAGCTGTGGTGACGGCTGTCACAGCCATCCTGCCGGGATTGCTGTAGACTCGCTTTATAAAAAACATAAAGGCCGCGCTAATTGCACGCGGCCAAGCAGGAGGGCAGTATGGAGCATCAAATAAGGCATAAGATCGAACAGCAGGTAGACATTCGGGTGCTGCCAATGGGGAGCGATCTAGTATTTCTCATCACTGGGGGAGCTGCGCATATTGGCGCATCGGCTACCGCCTATTGGACAGCATGGGGCGCTCATTTAGCTGCTCCCAAATGCGAAACCATTACGCTGCCAGGGCATCGCGAAGGAGAACTGGCAGCGGAGCTGGCGATGCTGGCGGCAAGCTCACTCGGCGTAACCGTTACGGTGGTCGTGGGCATTCATCTGGAGCAGCCGACACGCAGCGATATTACGAACATCGTCAATCGAACGAGAGAGGACATGAAGCAGAAAATTGCCCTTCTACGTTAATGTTTCATTGCAGGCTCATGCGTATCCTTGCCATCTTTCGTTACGCGTAAAATCGCGGTGGCTCCCTTGGCGGCATCATTAAACTGATGAGTCACAATCGGGTAGTCGCCTTCCTCGGTTACAGTCACCTCGACAACAGCACCACCGCTCGCTGGCAGCAAATACGTTTGCAGCCCGTACAGCACATTTCGCGGATTGCCGTCGATATAAACCCGGTCCAGCAGGGTGCCTACAATATGAAACGAGCTAACCTCGTTCGGACCGGCGTTATTGACATAAAACCGCACCCGATCTCCGACTTTGGCAAGGAAAGGCTGTTCTTTAAGTCCAAAGTCATTGCCATTAAATACGACATAGGTAGGCTCATCATTTAAAAAAGCTTGATAGTCATGCTCCGTATACCACTCGCTTTGCACAATCGTATATTCTCGGTCAATGTCTGCATCACTTGGATAACCGTCCGCTGGCGCTACAATAATCATGCCATACATGCCGTTGGCGATATGGGCAAGTGCCGGACTTGTCCCGCAATGATACATAAACACCCCGGGCGACTCCGCTTTATAGCTGAAATGGCCTTCTTCATTCGGCATCACATCGATGAATTTTTTGCTTGGCGCAGCATGAACGGCGTGAAAATCCATCGAATGGGGCACATTCGGATCCATATTTTTCAGCGTAAAATCAATCGTGTCACCTTCGTTCACGCGTAGTACAGGGCCAGGTACCGTGCCATTGAACGTCCACGCATTGTAAAAGACGCCTTTGGAGATTTCCACATCCGTTATCTGGGCGGTCATTTCAATCGTTACCGTGCTTCCCTCCCGGTGAATAATCGGCGCTACAGGCGGCTGATTCAACGTTTCCGCCGCTTCCGCGATTGCGGTCGCATCATTTTCCTCCGCAGGGATATACACGCAGAAAACAGCAATTGCCCCCAGAATCGCGATCACAATAATCATATGCCTCACATTCAGCATGGTCATCCTTCCTTTCAATCCAGTAGATGCCTAAGTGTTACGGTATATCTCAACAATAAAGCAAGGTGTCAGGCACGAATGTGACGGGACGCACAGTTGCGCCCCTGAATGTTTTCTAAAATAAGGACAGTTTCTATTTGGCTAAGGAAAGGAGGGAGAAGCATGAGCACGACCTTAAACAAGCTGGAGCACGATTATAAGGTTAATCCATTTATCGTCATTTGGGAGGTGACACGCGCCTGTGCGCTCAAATGCCTGCATTGTCGAGCGGAGGCGCAGTACAAGGCAGATCCTCGTCAGCTAACACTTGCTGAAGGCAAACGGCTGATTGATGAGATCGCGGCGATGGATCGACCGTTATTTGTTTTTACAGGCGGTGATCCGCTTATGCGGCAGGACTTGTTCGAGCTTGCGAGGTATGCGTCTGAGGAGCAGGGACTGCCCGTTTCGATGACACCCAGTGCCACGCCTAAGGTTACGTATGAGGCGATTTGCAAGGCGAAGGAAGCGGGCTTGTCACGCTGGGCGTTTAGTCTGGATGGCTCGACAGCGGCGATACATGATCATTTTCGCGGAACGAGGGGCTCGTTTGACCAGACGATGAAAGGAATTTCGTATTTGCAGGAGCAGCAAATTCCGCTGCAGGTGAATACAACCGTGTCGCGCTACAATGTAGCTGATTTGCCTGCAATTGCCGAGAGGGTGAAGGAGATGGGCGCCGTTCTGTGGAGCGTGTTTTTTCTCGTGCCTACGGGACGCGGAATGGAGACGGATATGATTTCGCCGGAGCAGCATGAGGCTGTGATGATGTGGCTGTGCCAGATTCAGCAAATCATGCCTTACGGGGTGAAGGCGACGGAGGCGCCGCATTATCGCAGAGTGTTTTTGCAGCAGCAAAAGCAGCAAAAGCAGCAAAAGCAGGACCAGCTGGAACAGCGAAAGCACGCCGGTGAGGAAGTGGCGGGACATAACACAAGCGTAAGTGGAAGTCGAAGCGGAAGCGCAGGTGCAGGTGCAAGTGCAAGCGGGGGCATGGGCAAACATGCCGACATGCTGGGACGCGCGCCGAAAGGTGTCAATGATGGGGACGGCTTTGTATTTATCAGCCATACAGGAGATGTTTATCCGAGCGGTTTTCTACCGATCGTATGCGGCAATGTACGCGAGCAGCCACTCGCGGACATTTACCGGTATTCACCCATTATGCAGCAGCTGAGGGATAAATCGCTGTTAAAGGGTAAATGCGGCATTTGCCCCTTCAAGCAACTATGCGGCGGCTCAAGGGCAAGGGCATATGCCCTTACCGGCGATTATTTGGAGAGTGATCCTTATTGTGCTTATATGCCGGGTTAAAATAAATAGGAAAAGGCGGGGGAGTTCATGCCTTATAAAAAGCTATGGGCGGCTTTGGCGCTCGTATTTGTTCTATCCTTTGGCGTATTGCTCTATTACGGCGGAGAGATTATTCAGGAGAAGCCGCCGATTCCGGAGCGGGTCGTCACGGAGCAGGGAGATGTGATTTTTACAAAAGCCGATATTATGGAGGGCCAGCAGGTATGGCAGCGAATGGGCGGTCAGGAGCTGGGCAGCATCTGGGGGCATGGCTCCTATGTAGCACCGGATTGGACGGCTGACTATTTGCATCGGCAGCTTGGGTTTATGAATGATTATAACGCGCAGCAAAAATACCAGCTGCCTTATGACCAGCTGACCGAGGAGCAGCAGGCTGAGCTTAAAGCCACACTCAAGCGTGAAATCCGCACTAATACGTATGATCCGGAGACGGGTGACATTTTGATTACTTCATTGCGGGCGTTGACGGCTTCTGAGCTGGGCGACTATTATGCAGGTGTATTCGGAGATGCACCTGAATGGGCCGCGTATCGCGAGCAAATCGCTCTGCCAGCCAATACGGTAGGCTCACTGGACGATCGCGAGAAGCTGAACGCCTTTTTCTGGTGGGCGACTTGGTCAACCTCGACGAATCGGTTAGGCTCAGACATTACGTATACGAATAACTGGCCGGGCGAGCCGCTCATTGACAATGAACCGACAAGCGCGTCGCTGCTCTGGTCAATTGTGAGCGTGGTTTTGTTGCTGGCCGGAGTAGGAGCGCTTGCCTGGTATTACGCCGTACAGCGGAGCAGGGAGCAGGATGAGAGTGGGCACATACCGGAGAAAGATCCGCTCCTGCAAGTAAAAGCGACGCCTTCCATGCGGGCGACGATGAAATATTTCTGGATAGTGACGGCGCTGATCGCCGTGCAGGTAGGTCTTGGCGCGATTACCGCCCATTACGCGGTGGAGGGCAAAGGGTTTTATGGCATCCCGATTGCGGAATGGTTTCCTTATAGCGTCACGCGAACTTGGCATCAGCAGCTCGCTGTATTTTGGATTGCCACCGCATGGCTCGCAACCGGCCTATATATTGGCCCAGCTATTTCTGGGCATGAGCCCAAATTCCAGCGTTTGGGCGTGAACGTGCTGTTCGGCTGCCTGCTGCTGATCGTGGCGGGTTCAATGGCGGGCGAATGGCTTGCGGTCAAAGGCTATATTACAAGCGCGACGCATAATTTTTATTTTGGTCATCAGGGCTATGAATATGTAGATTTGGGCCGGGCGTGGCAAATTTTTCTGACGGTCGGCTTATTTATTTGGTTTTTCCTCATGGCGCGGGCAATCTGGCCGGCCCTTAAGAAGAAGGGGGAAAGCCGCCATCTACTGACGCTGTTCCTGATCGCCTCAGTTGCCATTCCGGCGTTCTACATTCCGGGCTTAATGTGGGGGCCTCAGGCGCATTTGACCATTGTGACCTACTGGCGCTGGTGGGTCGTTCATTTATGGGTGGAAGGCTTTTTCGAGGTGTTCGCCGCGGTCGTTATCGCATTTCTGTTTTCTCGCATGGGGCTTATTCGCACGGCAACTGCGACGGCAACGGTGCTGTTCTCGACCGTTATTTTTCTCGCTGGCGGCATTATTGGCACGTTTCATCATTTGTATTTTGCCGGAACGCCGATTGGGGTGCTTGCTTTCGGAGCATCGTTCAGCGCGCTGGAGGTTGTGCCGCTGCTATTGATTGGGTTTGAAGCTTATGATAATTTGCGTCATGGCCGGGCAAAGCCGTGGGTAAAGCGCTACAAATGGCCGATCTTTTTCTTCGTTGCCGTATCATTCTGGAATTTGGTCGGAGCGGGGCTCTTTGGCTTCCTTATCAATCCGCCAATTGCGCTTTATTATATGCAGGGGCTTAATACGACGGCGCTTCATGCGCATACCGCTCTGTTCGGTGTTTATGGCATGCTTGGAATCGGGCTTATGCTGTTCTGTCTGCGCGGCCTCACCGGAGAGAAGGAATGGCGGACGAAGCTGCTGAAGTTTTCCTTCTGGTCGTTTAATATCGGCTTGATGACGATGGGGTTGGCAAGCCTGCTGCCCGTAGGAATACTCCAAACGATGGCGAGTATGGAGCATGGCATGTGGTATGCGCGCTCCGCCGAATTTCTTCATACCCGCACGATGCAAAATCTCGTCTGGCTGCGCGCAGTCGGCGATACGATTTTTGCACTCGGCGTAGTGGGCATTGTTATTTTTGTCATCGGTCTGGCAACAGGTCGATCCTATAAGTCGGACGTAAGCTAGTTATTTACTAATGCTGGAAGGTGGAATGCTGGATTGCTGGATTGCTGGCAAGCAGCGGGCGAATCGCTGCTCGCCGGCCCATTTTAAACGAAGGAGGGGGAAAGCTTGCCCAAAAGCTGGATTCATCTAACGATTGGTTATTTCCTTGTAACGGCGGTAACGGGCCTGCTGATGCGCAGTATGGCATTTGTCTCGCTGCCTGGGCTGCGTTACGATTATTTGCTGCATGCCCATTCCCATTTGGCGCTGCTCGGCTGGGGGTATATGGCGCTGTTTTTATTGCTGCTTGCCGTCTTTTTCAACCCTGTCAACGGCAGTGAGATCAGCGTCTTCAAGGAAATGAAAATCCGTGTGATGCTGGTGATAACGCAGCTGACACTTGCCGGAATGTTTCTTGCCTTCTGTATCCAAGGGTATGCCGCCGTATCGATCAGCTTCTCGACACTGCAAATTTTGCTTTCCTACTGGTTCGCCGGATGGGCATGGAGCCGGTTAGGAGCGCTTGCAAGAAAAGGAGCAAAACCGGAACGAGGAACAGGCCCACATCCGGGCACGAGACAGCCGCTCTCCTTTCTGTTCGTCAAAGGCAGTCTCCTTTGTCTCGTTATTTCCTCACTTGGCCCTTGGGGGCTTGCCCTGCTGAGTGCCAATGGACTGAAAGGCAGCCCGCTATATGAAGCGGCGATTTATTTTTATTTGCATTTTCAATATAACGGCTGGTTTACGCTCGGCTTGTTCGCGGTACTGCTGCGGCTGATGGAACAGCGACAAATCGCCTATTCTGTGAAAATCGTCAGGCTTCTGTTTTGGCTATACCTGCTGGCGATGCCGCCTGCATTTCTATTATCGGTGCTCTGGCTGAAAATAGGGCTGGCCGCCCAGCTCGCCGCAGCGCTCGCTGCCGTCATTCAGTGGGCGGCTATTGCGCTTTTTTGCGCCGTCCTGCTTAAAGCCCGCTTCGCCTTATCCGCCGTATTCACAGGCTGGGCGGCACGTTTGCTTGTGCTAGCGCTGCTGCTCGCGGCGGTCAAGGCGACGCTTGAGCTTGGCCTGATCGTACCGCAGCTGGCGGAGGCGATTTATCAGTCGCGCAGCATCGTCATTGGTTATTTGCATCTGACGCTGCTCGGTTTTGTAAGCTGCCTCTGCCTAGCGCTTTTTCTCCAGCAGGGCTGGCTGAATGGGAGGGGGAGAGCGGTACATATCGGCTATGTGAGCTTTATTGCTGGTTTTATGCTGAACGAGCTGACGTTATTTTTACAGGGCTTATTCGATTGGACGGGGCGCGGGGCTCTTGTATTCGTACAGGAAGCCGTCTGGGCGGCAAGTCTGATTATGGTGACGGGCATCCTCATATTCTGGGGAAAAAGAAAAGCCGCGCAAGTGCAAGGCTAACCGCCTTCACTTGTGCGACCAGGTTTTTAATGCTTCATAGTCATGAATCAGGTAGCCGCTCCGCTGCGGCTCCAAAATACCTTCCTTACGCAGCTGGTTAATGAGCCGATTGACCGTTTCCCTCGTCGTGCCAATCGTATTGGCAAACTCCTGATTGGTCATCGGCACCTCGACATGGACGATGCCGCCGTGCTCCGTTCCATAATTTTCTGCAAGCTTGAGCAGGAAGGACACGCCGCGGTCTTGCACATCCTGACCCGTGAGCTCCTGCAATTTTTCCTGAAGCTCCATAATTTTACCGCTGAGCACCCGCATTACTTTGATCGCAATCGCCGGGGTATTCGTCATCAACTGCTCAAACGCATGAATGGGAATGGCGAGCAGCTGCGTCTCCATAATCGCTTCTGCCGTTGCCGGGTACGGGTGCTGGTTGAAAAAGCCGGTATGAGGGAACATGTCCCCGGTTTTGAGGAAGGACATAATATGCTCATTGCCGTTTTCATCGGTTTTATACGTTTTGATCAGCCCGTTCTGGACGAAAAACACGGCCTCTTTATGGCTGCCCTCCGTAAAAATAGCGGTCCGTTTGCGGTATGACCGGGGAATGACGATAGCCCATATTCGGGCCAGCTCATCCGGCGTCAAATCGCGAAATAAAGAAATTTGGCGCAAAAGCTCCATTTGCTGCTGCATCGCCGCACACCTCCGTTTTTTCCATTATACCTCAGACGATTTGGACGTTATGTGACGCTAGTCACAAGTCTAGTCTATCGCTTAGGCAGCCTCTCTCGCTGTCCCTTCCCTAGCCTCAATCTGGCGCCGCATGTTTTTCCAGTCGTATGACGCATATCACATCCGCTGCGTTTCCAGCATGGTATCGTAAATCTGGACAGAGGAAGGGGGATGGCAGCAGTGGGAGAAGCGCCTAAGCAAATCATCATTATTGGGGGCGGCATAACGGGCCTCAGCGCCGCCTTCTACATGCGAAAGCTGCTTGCTGGGCAGCAAATATCGGCAGAAATAACCCTTGTTGAAAAAAGCAGCAGCCTTGGCGGGAAAATAAAAACGCTGCGCCGGGATGGCTTCCTCATCGAGCAGGGGCCGGATTCGTTTATGGCGCGCAAGCAGCCCATACTGGATCTGACGAGAGAGCTTGGCCTTGAGAGGGAGTTGGTAGCGGCTAATCCGAAAGCGAAAGCAAACTATATTTTGCATAAAGGCAGACTGCATCAAATGCCTATGGGGCTTATGCTCGGCATTCCGACGGAAGTGACTCCGTTTATAAAAACCGGTTTATTGTCGCCGCTGGGCAAGCTTCGCGCAGCCTTTGATTTGTGGCTGCCGAAGCGAGGTACGACCGGGGACGAGTCCTTGGGCGGCTTCATTGAGCGGAGGCTTGGCCGTGAGGTGTTGGAGCAGGTTACAGAGCCGCTGCTGGCGGGCATTTATGCGGGAGATGCCAAAGCGCTCAGCCTGCAAGCGACCTTCCCGCAATTTCGGCAGCTGGAGCAGCGGCATCGCAGCTTGATTTTGGGTATGCTCGCCAGCAAGAAGCAGGCGCGTGAAATGCCGAAGGAGCTGCCGGAAATCGCCCGCCGCAGCCTATTTCTCACGTTTAAAGGCGGGCTTGGAAGCTTGATCGAGCGTCTGGACGAGCAGCTGAGCTCTATCCGCAGGCTGACCGGACAGGCGGTCACGGAAGTGAGGAGGGAAGGGCGTCGTTATCAGGTTAGGCTTGAGCATGGGGAGGAGCTGCAAGCGGATGGCGTTATAATGGCGCTGCCTGCTTACGAGGCAGCCGTTTTGCTGGAAGAAAGCGCGGAAATACAAGCTCAGACGCAAAGACAAATACAGACGCTGAGGGATATTCCCTATGTATCGGTTGCCAATATCGCATTAGCCTACAGGCCGCAGGATATCAAGCTTCCACTGAACGGCTCCGGGTTTGTGGTGCCGCGAAGCGAGGGCCGAATGATAACTGCATGCACCTGGACGTCGTCGAAATGGCTGCATACGGCACCGGAAAATCATATTTTACTGCGGGCTTATATCGGACATGCGGGGGCGCAAGCCTGGACGAAGCTCACGGATCGCCAATTGCTGGACGCCGTACGCCAAGATTTGCAGGCGATAATGGGCATTACAGCTGAACCGCTTTTTACGGAGCTGACCAGATGGGGGCGGTCGATGCCGCAGTATCCGGTGGGGCATCTGGAGCAGCTGGCCAAGCTGCGCGAGGGATTGGCGGTTAGCCATCCCGGCTTATTATTATGCGGCTCCGGTTATGAGGGAGTCGGGCTGCCGGATTGTATCGGGCAGGGAAGGCAAGCGGCTGAAGCGCTGCTGCCATTTTTCAAGCAGTGATCCTCATCACAAACACGCTAGCCAGCCTGCGCTATACTAACAGCAGCTCAAGCTTCATCATCATAAAAGGCCGGAGCTGCAACATTATTTTATGGAGGTGCGAAAAATGACCACATTTAACGGTACGGAGAAAATTGGTGAAATTGTAACGCGTTATCCGGGGGCAAGCAACCTGTTCCGAGCCTATAACATTGATTTTTGCTGCGGGGGCAATCGCTCGCTGCATACGGCGCTGCGGCAGCTGGGGACGGATGAAGCTTTGTTTTTAACCGCGCTCAATGAAAATTATGCCGAGGCCAGCAAGCATAAGGGCGAGGATATCGACTGGAGCAGCAGACCTTATACGGAGCTGATCGAGCATGTGATTCAGACGCATCATGTCTACGTCCAGCAGGAGCTTCCGCTGCTTAGTGAGTTTACGACAAAAATTTTGCGGGTGCATGGGCACAAGCAGGCTGATGTGCTGCCCCGGCTGCACCGACTGTTCCACGAAATGAAGCTGGAACTGGAGCAGCATCTAATCGACGAGGAGGAGCAAATCTTTCCGCTCATCCGCCAGTATGAACAGGAGCCATCCCCCGAGCTGCATCAGAAGCTGACAGCGGCGATAATGGAGCTTGAGTCCGAGCACAGCCAGGTCGGCGATCTGCTCAAGGAAATGCGCGCGGTTACGCATCATTACGAGCTTCCCGAAGGGGCATGCCGCACGTATACGTTAACCTTCCAGAAGCTGGAGGAGCTAGAGACCGATCTATTCCAGCACATCCATTTGGAAAATAATATTTTGTTCCCGCGCGTTCTTCAGAGCGCATAACTTCATTTGAATAGAACAGAAAAAAAGCCTTCCTACTGGTCAAACCATTGCAGGAAGGCTTAGTTAAATGCGGCAAACTTCCTTCGGACATTGCTCGCAATTGCAAATCGATTTCAGATGCTCGGTGTCTTTCAGCACGATATAACCGTGATCGAACGACAACACCTCTTGTTTTTTCAGCTCGCCGAGCATGCGGTTGACGCTTTCCCTAGCTGCGCCGATATAATCAGAAAGCTCGGTATTCGTTATTTTTTCTGAAATCAGCACGCCATCCTCCGTTTGCTTCCCGAAAGAGTTCGCCAGCCGAATAAGCGTCGAGGCTAAAGCGCCCTGCTTGCCATATAGCACGAGGTCGCGGAATTTAGTCTGGGTCTGACGATGCATAAGCCCCATCCACTTCATAAATTCAATCGCCAAATCACCATGCTGCCATAATAAAATTTCCAAATCGCTTTTTTGAATAACGCCGATGGTGCAGTCCAGCACGGCCTTTGCGCTTGAGCTGTGGCAAGTAGGCTTGAAAGGATCGAACTGCCCGAGGATATCACCTGTTTGATATTGCGAGAAGACAAATTCCTTGCCGTCAGTATTGTGCTTAATCAGCTTAACGCGGCCTTCCATAATGTAATAGAGCTTGTCGTCGGCATCGCCCTCCCAGAAAATATGGCCTCCGACAGGAATATGATGGGTATACATAATTTCTTTAAGTTTCTCAAAACCAGTCTGTGAAAAACAAAACGTATTGCATACGGTTTGCGTATAGGGTCTCGCGACTGTCACTTGTTTCATCCCAAATTACCGCCTTTGCTGCTAGTATAGCGGGACTATCCGCTTGAAATAGCTTACTCCCAATGTAACAGAAGTCCATCACTGTCAGAGTGACTAAAATCACACATTGGCCATAAAAATTGCAAATAAAGCCTAAGAGAGTGATATTTGTAACAGTATCGCCTTATAAAACCTTCTATAATGTAGCCAGAAAAGGGTGTCCACTACAGAACGGAGGGACATATATGCTGACGGGAGCCATATTAGCCGGCGGGCAAAGCCGCAGAATGGGCGGTCGCCATAAAGGTCTGCTTCCTTTTGTAAACGAAAGCATTGTCGAGCGGCAGATCCGTACGATGAAGCAGCTTTGCGCTGAAGTCATTTTGGTCACGAATGACCCGCGAAGCTTTTTGCCTATTCTAGGCAGCAGCATTCGCATCATTACGGATTATATTCCAGGCAAAGGTCCGCTTAGCGGCATGCATGCCGCCTTAACCTTAGCGACGCATTCGGACATCTGGGTCGTGGGCTGCGACATGCCGCTTATTTCAAGCGTGGTGGCCGAGCAGCTGTGGAAGGTGAAGCGGGAGCGTCGCTCTGCGGCGGCGATTCCATCTGCGGCTGGCAAGCTGCATCCGCTGCATGGCGTCTATGATAAGCGAAGCGCTGGTGAAATTGAGAAGCTGCTCGATATAAAAGAATACCGAGTGATGACGTTTTTGAACCGGATTTGCTATTACGGTGTAGATACGCAGCAGCTCGAACAGTCGGATGAACAGCTCAGCTGTGTGACGAATGTGAACACGCCTGAGGAGTATGAGCGTATCGTCAGCTTGTATGACGCAGCCTCGGCCTCTCAAACTTAAAATGCCTAACCTCAAACAGATGCTTTGAATTCAATTTTCCTTAACGCTGCGTATAGCGGAGGAAAATTGTTTTTTTTTGAACAAAAAGTGACAGAGGTTCTATTGTGATGGCAATCACAGCGATGCATCCGTCTGGAATGGTTTAATGAGGGCAGAAAACATCGAAGAAGGAGAATTTGCCATGGATCGAGCCTTTGCTTCCAAATTTGCGAAAATGTATTTCATGACCGTAGTAGCGCTGCTGATTCTCGTTTACGTCGGCACCCGATTTTTCACCCATATCGACCTTGCGCTTTACGGCTATATGGTGGGCACGTTCGTTTTTATCGGGGGATTTTTTTACCGCTTTATCGCCTGGGCTGAGCGCCCGCCAACGAAGCTGATTATGAAGAAGGGGCTCAAGCTGTTGTTTCGCAAAAGCACCCCGCAGACATCGGTCGAGCATCTGGGGACCTATCGTTTCATCTTCAAGCGCGGTGTTTATCGCTGGACACAGCACGTGCTGCTCGGCTGGGGCTGTATTCTGTCCTGCTGTGTAACATTTCCGCTGGTGTTTGGATGGATGTATTTTACGATGGGCGAAAATGGCCTGTATACCGTCGTCGCTTTCGGCATTAATGTGATGCAGGTAAAGGCGGACGGCTGGATCGCCTTCCTGTTCTACAACGCGCTGAACATTACCGCCTTTATGGTTATTGCCGGGGTGTGCATGGCGCTGTATCGCAGGCTTAACAATATGCAAGCGAAGGCGGAGCAGACTTTCACCTATGATTTTCTGCCGCTGTATTTGCTGCTCTTCATTAGCATTACGGGGCTGCTGCTGACGTTCAGCAACATTTTCCTGCATGGCTGGGGCCATCCGGTGATTTCTCTCGTGCATCAATGGTCGGTCATCCTTACGCTGATTTATTTGCCTTTCGGCAAGCTGGCGCATATTCCATTCCGTCCGATGAGCGTACTCGCCAAAAACTATCGTGAAGCTTACGGCGAGCAGCAAATGAAAGCCTGCAAAGTATGCGGCAGCAGCTTCGTATCTTCGGAGCAATCCAGCGATGTCATCCAGGTGCTTGCACAAAACGATATTTCCTTCGAGATGAAGGAAGGCTTCCATCTGGCCGAGCTTTGTCTGCCTTGCAGGCGCAAATACCGAATGTCCCGCTTTACGGGCATTCCGACACATGAAATCAAGGTCAAGGAGGCGAACCAGCATGCTAAAGGATAAGTTTCAGCAGAATATTGCGGGCAAGCATCATCCGAAGGAAAAGCTGGTCAAAACCCACTGCTCTTACTGCGGCATGCAGTGCGGAATGAATTTGCGGGTCGATACCGACAGCAATACGATTATCGGCGTGGAGCCAAGGTACGACTGGCCCGTCACACGCGGCAAAATGTGCCCGAAAGGCGTGACCGCCTATCAGCAGACGAACCATCAGGACCGGCTGCTAAAGCCGCTCATTCGGGACGATGCTTCGAAAAAAGGGACGAAGGAAGGCTTCCGCGAAGCTAGCTGGGACGAAGCCTATGATTTAATCGCCCGCCGCTTCAAGGAGCTGCAAGCCGAATATGGCAAGGACACGCTGTCCGTATTCAGCGGCGTCTCGATGACGAATGAAAAATGTTATTTGACCGGGAAATTCGCCCGTGTTGGGCTGCAAACAAGATACATTGATTACAACGGAAGATTTTGTATGGCAAGCGCGGCAGCGGGCTTCCTTCGGAGTTTTGGCATTGATCGCGGCTCAACACTGCCGTGGACAGATATCCATCAGACGGATTGCTTGTTCATCGCGGGCAGCAATACGGCGGAATGCCATCCAACTTCGATGTTCCGGGTCTGGGAGGTACAAAACCGCGGCGGCTATCTCATCGTCGTAGATCCAAGGGAGACGCCGATTGCCCGGAGAGCGGATGTCCATCTCGATCTAAGGCCGGGAACGGATTTGGCACTTGCTAACTGCATGGTAAATTTGCTCATTCAAAACGGGCATGCCGATCATGAATATATCGCTAATTACACCAGCGGCTTTGAGGAGACGCAGGAGATTGTGAAGGTTTTCACACCGGAATATACGAGTGAAATTACCGGGGTAGCACCGGAGAAGCTGATTCGGGCGGCGGAAATTTTCGGCAAGGCGCCGAATGCGATCGTCATGTTCGCCAGAGGCATTGAGCAGCAAGTTAAAGGCGCGGACAACGTCTCGGCCTACACGAATATGTGCCTCGTTACTGGGAAAATCGGACGGCCGAAATCGGGTGTAGCGACGCTTACGGGACAGGGCAACGGTCAAGGCGGACGCGAGCATGGGCAAAAATCCGATCTGCTGCCGGGCTACCGCAAGCTGACGAATCCGAAGCATGTGCAGGAGGTATGCGAGGTGTGGGGCATCACGCCGGAGGAAATGCCGCTGCCGGGCGTCTCGGCCTTTGAAATGTTTGAGCTGATGGAGCAGAAGACGATTCGCGGCATGTATCTGCTGTGCTCGAACCCCGCCGTGTCAGCGCCGCATCTCAATTATGTGCGCTCGGTATTGAAGGATCTGGACTTCATGGTATGCGCCGACTTCTTCTTGTCGGAATCAGCGGAATTTGCCGATGTCGTGCTGCCATCGGTGACGTGGTCGGAGGATGAAGGCACGGTGACGAATTTGGAGGGACGCATTATTAAAATCAACAAGGCGCAGGAGCCGCTGGGCGAATCGAAGCCGGATTGGCTCATTCATGTAGAGCTGGCAGAGCGGCTTGGACGCGGTGACTATTTCCGCCATTTGCAGACGGCAAGCCAGGTTGCAGATGAGTTCCGCCTCGCTTCCAAGGGCGGCTACGCCGACTATTACGGCGCCACTTGGGACAAAATCGACCGGCAGGATGGCGTGTTCTGGCCCTGCAAGGATGAAGCAGATACCGGAACGCCTTATATGTTCGAGGATCACAAATATTTTCATCCCGATGGACGGGCGAAAATTTGCGCGCTGCCTTACCGCCCATCAGCGGAGGAGCCTTGCGAGGAGTACCCGCTCCGCCTGACGACAGGCCGGGTTGTCTATCATTATTTATCGGGCAATCAGACGCGGCGGATTCCGTTTTTGCGGGATATGTGCCCGGAGCCGTACGTCGAGGTTCATCCCGAGACAGCGCAGCAGTATGGCATTGCGCATGACGAGGTTGTCAGACTGTTTACCCGCCGCGGCGAATGCTTTTATAAAGTGAAAGTGATTGAAGCGATTCGTAAGGATACCGTATTCGTGCCTTACCACTATGGCTATGAGCAGTCGGTCAATTTGCTGACGATTGCTGCGCTTGATCCGATGTCGCGAATGCCGGAATTTAAAGTCTGTGCCGCACAAATCACGAAGGTGCCCGCCGCTGCAAAGGAGGCGGCACGATGAAGAAGCTGCTGTATATCGAAATGGACAACTGCATCGGCTGCCGCAGCTGCCTCGCCGCTTGTACGCAATGCGGCGGTCACGACGAGCGCAACCGCAACTATGTGTATGACGTCAACCCGCTGGTGGATCGCCAGACGATCCCGCTCATGTGCCTGCACTGTGTCAATCCGGCGTGTGCGAGAAGCTGTCCGGCGCAAGCGATTCAAATTACAGAAGAAGGCGCGGTGTTGTCCGCGCTTGTCGAGAAATGCATTGGCTGCCAGAACTGTACAATTGCTTGCCCTTACGGCATTCCGAAATTTGATGAAGAGCAAAATTTAATGTATAAATGTGACCTCTGCTACGACCGGACGAAGGAAGGAATCCCGCCGATGTGCGCTTCCGTCTGCCCGACCAATACGCTGCAATGGATTACCGAGGAGGAGTTGGCAGAGAAGCAGGAGCGCCACAGACTAGGCAAATGGGTTTCCAGCCACCAGCCGTTCGAGCCGCTTGAAGGCGAGACGAATGTGAAGATCAGCCTTCCCGGCATTTTGCAGGGTGTCCAAAAACTATTTTAACTATAAATATAGCGAAGATTTTCTCTTATTATACGGCTTAGAACGCTAGTAGAAGGAGGTTCAGATGCAATGGACAATGAGGCAGGCAAAAACAATAAAGTGCCATTCGAAGAGGATAATTACACGCATAATATCCATAAAAACAATGAACGCCAGCTGGACCGCAGGGGCTTTCTGAAAACGATGGTTGGCGCAGCGGGCGTATTCGCCGTGTCCACGCTTCCGTGGGGCGGACTTGCCGCTAAGGAGCTGATGGGCTTTGGACAAAGCAGCCATCCGAAGAAGAAAATCGCCGATGTGCAGGCGCTGAAGGTAGGGGAGGCGGTAGAATTTCACTACCCCGGCGACCATGAATCAGCACTGCTGATCCGTCTGGGCGACAATAAATACAAGGCATATCAAAATGCCTGCACCCACTTGAAATGCCCGGTGTTCTGGAGCCGGGAGGAGGATCAGCTTGTATGCCCTTGCCATCATGGATTTTTCGACCCCCAATCGGGCAAGCCGACAGCAGGACCGCCGCGAAGAGCGCTTCCTGAGGTAGTGGTTGAAATCGAAGGCGGAGCGATTTATGCGACAGGGGTGAAGCGGTATGAAACGTAGCTACAGAGGCGTCATTCTGCTGAGCGTGGTGCTTTTTCTGAATATCGTCTGTACGCAGTATGTGGTCAATCATTATTTTCATGAAAAATATGAGCTTGTCCTCGTATTTGCTTTGCTGAATGTGCTGCTTTTCCCGCTTGCACTATGGATTTATAAGAAGGAGGTACGCAGATGAACGGAAATAAATCGCAGTTATGGATTCAAACGGGAAGCTTGATTCTTGGGTTTATGGTTTGGGTGATCCTTTCATCGCTCATTCCGTTTATTAAGGAGGATATCCAGCTGACATCAGGGCAGCTTGCCTGGGTAACGGCGATTCCGGTGCTGTTCGGCTCAGTGCTTCGGATTCCGGTCGGCTATTGGACGAACCGCTATGGCGCGCGCAAGCTGTTTGGGTTTAGTTTTCTCATTCTGCTTGCACCCGTCTATTGGGTCAGCCTGGCAGACAGCTTTGCCGATCTGATTATCGGCGGGATTTTCCTTGGCATCGGGGGAGCGGTGTTTTCGGTTGGCGTTACTTCTCTGCCGAAATATTATCCGAAGGAACGGCATGGCTTTGTGAACGGCATTTATGGCATCGGAAATTTGGGGACGGCGATTACGGCTTTTACCGCTCCCGTAGCGGCTAACTATCTGGGCTGGAGCAAAACAGTGCTGCTGTATCTGGTGCTGCTGGCCATATTCATCTTGATTAATTTTATGATGGGAGACCGCAATGAGCCGAAGGTGATGGCTTCTTTGTCGGAGCAGATTAAAGGGGTATACCGCAATGAAAAGCTGTGGGCGCTCTGTTTGTTTTATTTTATTACCTTCGGCTCTTTCGTCGCTTTTACGGTCTATTTGCCGAACTTCCTTGTCTCGCATTTTGAGCTGAGCAAGGTGGATGCGGGGCTGCGCACAGCTGGCTTCATCGTGCTGGCGACCATCATGCGGCCTGTCGGTGGCTGGCTCGGTGACCGTTTCAATCCATTTGCGATTTTGATGTTCGTGTTTGGCGGACTTACGCTGTCAGCGGTTGTCCTGTCATTCGCGCCATCCATCGGCATGTACACGGTTGGCTGCCTCATTATTGCGCTTTGTGCAGGTACAGGCAACGGGACGATTTTCAAGCTGGTACCGCTGTATTTCGTTAAGCAGGCGGGCATTGCAAACGGCCTGATCTCCGCTATGGGCGGGCTTGGCGGATTTTTCCCGCCGCTGCTGCTGTCCGTGCTGTTCAAATGGACGGGGCATTACGCGATTGGATTTATGGCGCTGTCCGAGGTTGCGCTGGCGAGCCTAATACTCGTCATTTGGTTGTTCTATCAAGAGAAGCTTGGTCAAGCTGAGCGCTTGATTCAGCAAAACGCTCAAAACGCTCAAAACGCTCACAGCGCAAGAAATAGGCTGCCGGGCGATATGGTCAAATCTTAAAGGTCAGGCTTCATTTTATAGATGCTCAGGGAGGGATTGACGATGAAATCGGAATTTATGCTGGATTTATGCTTCATCCGCAAGCAGGAGCAGGAAAGCTCATTTACTAAATCAATTGAAGCGCTGCTCCAGCAGCTGTTTGCTAAGAAATCCTCCTGGTTTCTGGAAGAGAAGCATGAGGGAGAGCTTGAGGTCGTCAATGCGGCGGTAAAAGGCTACAGCGACTGGGAAAAGGAAGAGGAGGTGCTGCTATTTATCGAGGAGCAGGCACCTGCAGAATTTTGGGATTGGATTCAGGGCTACCGGCTGGAGCTGGATTTGAAGCGGCCCGAGGAATGTCAGCATTGCGGCGAGCAAACGGCTCGTAAAAATGCCGGAGCAGGAGCGGCCTCATGATGGCGATGCAGCGTTTGGTTGGTGAGCTGATGCCGTATGAGGGCAGCCGCATTAAGGTATGGATGGAGGACCGCTCAGGCGAGCAGCAGACGCTGCCGAAGCCTTATACGCTGTTTAAGGTGGAGGCAGCAAGCGATGGAACGCAGTTGTTGTTTTATTTTAACAAGGAGCAGTTTCTGTCGGTTCCGGTTTTTGATGAGAAGCATACGCTGTTGGAGCAAACGCCGACTGGGCCGCGCTTTGTCTCGCATGATGAGCAGTCGCAGCTGCATTATTGGGTCTATTTTTTATAGATAAGTAAAGCCTTCGCTATAAAGCTCCAACGTCGCTGGGTTCGTGACGGCGGAGCTTGTTTTTATAATGTCGGTTTGACAGTATTGAAGGTATTAATTATCATTTAGATATTATCAATTTGACATTATAAAAAAGAAGCGGGGAACGAGCCATGTTTGGATTCGAATTCGTTAAGTTTCAACCTAGCGACTATGTCGATTCTCGCCGTACTGCCAAACAAGTGTCGCAGATGCCGGAAGACGGTGTTATTTTCAGCGATGGGGTAGAGAGTGATTTCCTTACTTTCCATTCAGGGCTTGAGGCGACGATTGGGCCTGCTGACCGTCAGGGACATCTCGTTATTTAAGCAAAGAGCGTAAGGGGCAAGGTGACGCAGGGCGCGATCCTTTTGGAAATCTATAGGGAGATTCACACGCCAGTCCTCAGCAATCATGTTATAATGAGCAGGAATACGCTTGTGAATCTAATCTAGAGATGAGAGAGTGATTTTGAAATGCTGCGTCGATTTTTTTCGTATTATCGTCCCTATAAGGGACTGTTCTTTCTTGATTTCGGCTGCGCCATTCTTGCCGGATTGCTGGAGCTGGCTTTCCCGCTCGCTGTCAGTCAATTTATCAATGATTTGCTGCCGAGCCAGAACTGGCCGCTAATCCTCGCTGCATGTGCGGGGCTGCTTGCCGTTTATGCGCTCAATACGATCTTGAACTATATTGTTACCTACTGGGGCCACATGCTTGGCATTAACATTGAGACGGATATGAGGCGCAAAATGTTCGACCATATCCAGAAGCTGAGCTTCCGCTTCTTCGACAATCACAAGACGGGGCATTTGATCGGCCGTATTACGAATGACCTGAATGATATTGGCGAAGTGGCGCATCACGGACCAGAGGATGTGTTCATTGCGGTTATGACGCTCATCGGCTCCTTCTCGCTAATGGCCTACATTAATCTGGAGCTTGCTCTTATGACCTTCATCATTATTCCGGTTATGGCTTGGCTGATTATCGTCTTCGGCGGCAAAATGAGCAAAACGTACCGTCGTTTGTTCGGCGATGTCGGCAACTTTAACGCCCGAATTGAAGACAATGTCGGCGGCATTCGCGTCGTTCAATCGTTTGCGAACGAAGAGCATGAGAAAAAGCTGTTTTCCGTAGACAACCAAAATTTCCGCCTGACGAAGCTGCTCGCTTACAAAACGATGGCGAAAAGCATTTCCGTCAGCTATATGATGATGCGTCTCGTTACGATTTTTGTCATGATTTGCGGCGCTTACTTTTTTATTCAGGGTAAGCTGGATATGGGTGAATTTATGGCCTTCCTGCTGCTCTCGAACATTTTCTTCCGCCCAATTGAGAAAATAAACGCGGTCATCGAAAGCTATCCAAAAGGCATTGCTGGCTTCAGACGTTACACGGAGATCATTGATACAGAACCTGACATTGAAGATCGGCCAAATGCGACGGAGCTCAAAAAAGTCGTCGGCAATGTACGTTTTCATGACGTGAGCTTTGGCTATGAAACGAATAATATGATTTTGCAAAAAATCAATCTGGATATTAACGCTGGAGAGACTGTGGCATTCGTAGGGCCATCGGGCGCAGGGAAAACGACGATTTGCAGCTTATTGCCGAGGTTTTATGATGTGGTCTCAGGCAGCATTACGGTAGACGGCAAAGATATTCGAGATATTAAGTTGGAATCGCTGCGCAAAAATATTGGAATCGTGCAGCAGGACGTGTTCCTGTTCTCGGGCTCGATTCGCGAAAATATCGCTTATGGCAACCTGAAGGCAACGGAGGAAGAAATCTGGGAGGCGGCGCGCCGGGCATCGCTTGAAGAGCTGATTCGAAAAATGCCTGAAGGGCTGGATACGATTATCGGAGAGCGTGGTGTCAAGCTTTCGGGCGGGCAAAAACAGCGCCTGTCGATTGCCAGAATGTTTTTGAAAAATCCGCCAATCCTCATCCTCGATGAAGCGACCTCGGCACTAGATACGGAGACGGAAGTCGCGATTCAGAAATCGCTGTCCGACCTGTCCGTAGGCAGAACGACGCTAGTCATTGCCCACCGCCTGACGACGATCAAAAATGCGGATCGCATCATTGTCGTCGACGAGAGCGGCATTGCTGAGCAAGGAAGGCATCAAGAGCTAGTTGCGGCCGGCGGCATTTACAGCAAGCTGCATCAGGCACAATACAGCACGGTCTAGCCTTTACGGCGAGAGTTGTTTTTTCAATAAAATGGCCTGATAATCCTCCGGTGTATTCATATTAATGAATTGTTCGGCAATCTCCGGATTATCGGGCTTGTAAGGAATGACGGACAGCTGAGGGAGCACATCCATTACCTTCAGATTGCGGCTGTACAGCGCAGCTGCCCATTTGCCCAGCGTTCGTCCATGAAAGATGGCAAACAAAGGATGGCTTCGCTCTTCGATGATCGGGACGACAGCATCTTTGGCTGGCTGGTTGCCGAGCAGCGCCAGCATTTCAATAAAAGTCAAAGCGGTAAGCAGCGGATAGTCACAGGCTGCGACAACGTAAACCGTGTCTGGCTCCTGGTCGCTCATTCCGGCATGCAGACCGGCAATCGGGCCAAGGCTTGGAAAAATATCAGGCTTAATCGTAATAGAGGGAGCAAGGAAGGGATATAATTCAGGCTCATTAGTAATGATAGAAATGCGGTCTGTTAGAACACTTAGCTGCTCGGTTATCATTTGAATAACGGGTGTGCCATTAATAAGGAGCAATTCTTTACGCTGCTGCATACGGCGGCTTTCTCCTCCGGCAAGCACGATAGCTTCCAGGTTCATCCTCGTTCACCTTGCTTTCCATGATTCGTTGATGTCAGGAACATTGACAAATACTTGACCTCTATTCATAATGTAAGGAACTTGTTCGCTATTTACCATAGTTTAAAGTATGAGGCTATCATTTAACAACATTCTCTTTTGCATAACCTGGGGTGAGGAGCTTGGAGCATTCAATAAAGGATCAATTGAACCGTGGTCTGCGGGACCTGCGTTTATCTGTTACCGACCGTTGTAATTTCCGCTGCCGTTATTGTATGCCGGCCGAAATTTTTGGCAAGGACTACCCGTTTTTGGCTGAAGACAAGGTGCTCAGCTTTGATGAGATAGAACGGCTCGTAACGATTTTTGTATCATTGGGCGTCAAAAAGCTTAGAATTACCGGCGGAGAGCCGCTGCTTAGAAAAGATTTGCCAACGCTGATCAAGCGCTTGAATGCGATCCCGGGCGTTGAAGATATTGCACTGACGACCAACGGGGTTCTGCTGCCCAAATCGGCCGCTGCGCTTGCGGAAGCTGGAATGCGGCGGGTAACGGTCAGTTTGGATTCGCTAAATGACGAGCGGTTCCGACTAATGAACGGAAACCGCAGCGGCGTGCAGGCCGTGCTGGATGGTATTGAAGCGGCATCTGCAGCAGGCATGCCGGTCAAAATCAATATGGTTGTCCAGAAGGGCACCAATGATCAGGATATATGGCCGATGGCAGCTTATTTTCGCGAAAGGGGGCACATCCTTCGGTTTATTGAATATATGGATGTCGGCAATTCAAATGGCTGGAAGTGGGATCACGTTTTTTCAAGCAAACAGATTTTGCAGCTTTTAGAAGAACATCTGCCGCTTGTGCCAGTGGAAGCCCACTATGTAGGAGAAGTTGCTTCCCGCTATCGCTATCAGGATGGATCGGGGGAGATCGGTTTTATTTCCTCCGTAAGTGACGCTTTTTGCAGCACTTGTACACGGGCACGAATATCCGCTGAAGGCAAGCTGTACACATGCCTGTTCGCCTCGAAGGGCTACGATTTAATGGAGCTGCTGCGCACTGACGAAACGGATGAGTCGATTCGCGAAGCCATCGCCAGCATTTGGACGAATCGCAATGATCGTTATTCGGAGGAACGGGCTACCCGCACCCAGTCACCAGCGAAAATCGAGATGTCCCATATTGGCGGCTGATTTCATAAGGCTAGTCAGGCTTAGGCCATCCAACCACGCTTCAGGCAGAAGCGTGGTTTTTTTTTGATTAAAAACATCATAATCGTCTATCACTTTTTCTAATGGAAATCATCATAATTCTTAATTTATACAGCTAAATCTGAGCGAAATACCCCCATTTCACTCGGATTTAGCCATATTTTGCTTCCTAATCGACAAATTAGGGAAAATTAGGAGGCAATGTGCACATTGCCCGATTGCACTTAATATGTTAGTTTGAATATTATTGATGGACTAAAGTGTGTAAGCGCAGTTTACAAGGTGAAACGGCCGAAAGCCGTCCTTTGGCGGCGCGGCGCGTTTCAGTCCGAGAAATATAGAGAAAGGATGAGAAAATCATATCCTTTCCTATATTTTAAAACAGTATGATTTCATGTTTATGAGAGGTGGATTTTGTTGCAACTTCAGGTG
The DNA here is from genome assembly GCF_000971975.1 of Paenibacillus algorifonticola. Lineage (GTDB taxonomy): Bacteria > Bacillota > Bacilli > Paenibacillales > Paenibacillaceae > Pristimantibacillus > Pristimantibacillus algorifonticola. The sequence goes on from NZ_LAQO01000026.1 coordinate 60,325, forward strand.
ACGAACAGTCCTTTTAATCAGGAGCAGGTTGAGCTTCTTAACCGCCTTCTGCCAACTTTGACGGAATCGCAGCATATATGGTTATGCGGATATTTGTCCGCAGTTCAGAGCACAGCAGCTTTTGCGCCCATGAGTGCAGAGCCGCAATTAAGCGCGGCACTTGCTGTAGCTGGGGAAGCGCTATCAGCACCGGTTCAGCCAGCAGGCTCGCGCGAAGTGACGATTTTATTCGGATCGCAGACGGGCAACAGCCAGCGCCTGTCCGGCAAGCTTGCAAGCTTGCTTACGGATAGCGGCTTTCAGGTTACATTGTCCGCGATGAACAAATTCAAGCCTAATGGCTTGAAGAAGGTCGAAAATTTATTGATTATTGCAAGTACCCATGGAGAAGGCGAACCGCCGGATAATGCAATCTCCTTCCATGAGTTCCTATATAGCAAAAGAGCGCCGCAGCTGGATGAATTGTATTTCTCCGTTCTGTCGCTCGGTGATACTTCGTATGAATTCTTTTGCCAGACGGGTAAAGATTTCGACGTTCGCCTTGAGGAGCTGGGCGGCAAGCGCCTGACGCCGCGTATGGACTGCGATCTCGATTATGATGAGCCGGCAGCAGAGTGGTTCAATCAAGTTGCTGCTGCGTTAAGCGAGCGGTTGAATGGATCGACAGCAGCTCCGCAGACAGCGGCTGTTTCTGCAGCAGGTATCGCTACAGCGACTGAATCCGAATATTCGCGTACAAATCCGTTTCATGCGGAAGTGCTCGCGAACATTAACTTGAACGGACGCGGTTCAGACCGCGAGACACGCCATCTGGAGCTGTCGCTTGACGGATCGAGCTTGCAATATGAGCCAGGCGATTGCCTTGGCCTTTTCCCGGAAAATCATCCGAGGCTTGTGGACGAGCTGATTCAGGCTTTGGGCTGGAGCGCGGACGAGAAGGTTCCATTTAACAAAAAAGGCGAGGAAGGCTCGCTGCGCGAAGCGCTTCTGAAGCATTATGAAATTACAGTATTGACGAAGCCACTGCTGGAGCAGGCTGCGAAGCTTTCTGCAAATAGCGGGCTCCAGGAGCTTGCAGCGCCAGGCAAAGAGAAAGAGCTGAAGGACTATATCAACGGCCGCGATTTGCTTGATCTGGCGCAGGATTTTGCGCCATGGAATTGGACGCCGGCTGCGTTTGTAGGCATTTTGCGCAAGCTGCCAGCACGTCTGTATTCCATTGCAAGCAGCTTCCAGGCCAATCCGGACGAGGTGCATTTGACGATTCGCGCCGTTCGTTATGAAGCAAATGGCCGCGAGCGTTACGGGGTATGCTCGATTCACACGGCAGAGCGTCTGGAGCCAGGCGATACCGTGCCGATCTATATTCAGAACAACCCGAATTTCAAGCTGCCGACAAGCGCCGAAACACCGATTATTATGATCGGTCCAGGCACAGGCGTAGCACCATTCCGGGCATTCATGGAGGAGCGCGAGGAATCCGGTGCGGAAGGAAAATCATGGTTATTTTATGGCGACCGCCATTTCGTAACGGACTTTCTGTATCAAACGGACTGGCAGCGCATGCTGAAGGACGGCGTTCTGACGAAGCTGGACGTTGCGTTCTCACGCGATTCGGAAGAAAAAGTGTACGTACAGCACCGTATTTTGGAGCAGGCTGCGGAGCTGTATGAGTGGCTGCAAGCCGGTGCCCATGTATATGTGTGCGGCGATGAGAAGCATATGGCACATGATGTGCATTCCGCGCTCATTACTGTCATTGAGCAGGAAGGCGGCATCAGCCGCGAGAAAGCGGAAGCTTATCTTGCCGACATGCAGCAGCAGCAGCGCTACCAGCGCGATGTGTACTAAACGGACCTAAGCGAGTGCGAGAGGAGATAGCAGCAATGGCAAATGATCAAATCGTAAAGCCTATCGGCGGCCCGCCGAGCGATGTTGAACATATTAAAATAGAGAGCAATTACTTGCGTGGAGCGCTCGTTGAGACGCTTCGCAATCCGGTTACAGGAAGCTTGCCGGAGGATGACAACCGCTTGATGAAATTCCACGGCAGCTACATGCAGGATGACCGGGACCTGCGCAATGAGCGCGAGAAGCAGAAGCTGGAGGCCGCTTACCAGTTTATGCTCCGCGTCGTTGTACCGGGTGGTGTAGCGACAGCCGAGCAATGGCTGGCGATGGACGAACTGGCACATAAATATGGCAATGGCACGCTGCGTCTGACGACACGTCAGGCTTTCCAAATGCATGGCGTGCTGAAATGGAATTTGAAAAAGACGATCCGTACGATCAACGATAAGCTCATGACGACGCTTGCCGCTTGCGGCGACGTTAACCGTAATGTCATGAGCAATCCTAACCCGCATCTGTCCGAGGCACATGAGCAGGTGAATGAGTGGGCGAGACGCATCAATAATCATCTAGCGCCGCGCACACCTGCGTATCATGAAATTTGGCTGGATGGCGAAAAGGTAGAAAGCTCGGAAGCTGCTGGCGAAGTGGAACCGATCTACGGACCGGTGTACTTGCCGCGTAAATTCAAAATCGGGCTGGCTGTTCCCCCGTCCAATGATGTAGACGTTTATTCTCAGGATCTGGGCTACATTGCGATTTTGGAAAAAGGCAAGCTCATCGGCTTCAACGTAACCGTCGGTGGCGGCATGGGCATGACGCATGGCGATACGGCGACTTATCCGCAGCTTGGCCGCGTTATTGGGTTCTGCACACCAGAGCAAACGATTGACGTTGCCGAGAAGACGGTTATGATTCAACGCGATTATGGCAATCGCTCTGTTCGTAAAAATGCCCGTTTCAAATACACGATTGACCGCCACGGTCTGGACTGGTTTGTTGACGAGCTGCATAAAAGAATGGACTGGAAGCTGGAAGCGCCGCGCGAATTCCACTTCGACAGCAATGGCGACCGCTATGGCTGGATTAAAGGCACAAACGGCAAATGGAATCTGACACTGTACATTCAAAGCGGACGGATTCAAGATGACGGCGACTACAAGCTGATGACGGGCTTGCGTGAAATTGCGAAGATCCATACCGGAGACTTCCGCCTTTCACCGAACCAAAATCTCGTTATTGCCAATATCACAACGCAGAAAAAACGCAAAATCGTTGAGCTGATTGAGCAGTATAAGCTGACGGACGGCGCGCATTATTCTGCTTTGCGCCGCAGCTCGATTTCCTGCGTAGCACTGCCGACCTGTGGCCTTGCTATGGCGGAAGCGGAACGGTACTTGCCGACTTTGATCGACAAGCTGGATGTGGTCATGGATGAAGCTGGTCTGCGCGACGAGTCCATCGTTATTCGCATGACGGGCTGCCCGAATGGCTGCGGCCGCCCAGCGCTCGGCGAAATTTCATTTATCGGGAAATCGCCGGGCAAATACAATATGTATTTGGGCGCAAGCTTCAACGGCGACCGTTTGAACAAGATGTACAAGGAAAATATTGATGAAACGGAAATCATCAGCACGCTGACGCCTATTATTAACCGCTTCGCGAAAGAGCGCGAGCAGGGCGAGCATTTCGGTGATTTCGTCATTCGCAATGGCTATGTGAAGGCTACGACGTCAGGGCTTAATTTCCACGACTAGTGGCGCTGCTGCAAGCTTTTTAGCAAGGCGAGTTTGGGCAAGGTGAATAACACGCTTGCCAGCCGCTCTATTTTTTCCATAAAGTAAACAAACAATAATAAGGTCCGGGGCCGGCGCTCCGGGCTTTATTTCGCTTATTGCCTAATGAGCCTTCTCGTGCTTATAATAATTGGGTCGATGTAGAGATAGAGATTGGGATTGAACGTATGCAAAGAGAGGAGCACGTCATAGCGATGATGCCGGAGAAAAAAGTAACGTGGCTGGAGCTGTTTTATGATTTATTGTTTGTGGCGGCTGTCTCCAAGGCCACACATGTGCTGCTTCACGTCGAGCATAGCAGCATTACTTGGGAGCATTTATCCAAATTCATTTTGATTTTTGTGCCGATTTGGTGGGCATGGGTTGGACAGACGATGTACAACAATCGTTTTGGTCAGGATACGTTGAAGCATCGATTATTTATCGTGCTGCAAATGTTTTTTGTCCTCATTATGACGGCAAGCTTAAATGTTGATTTTGACGCGTATTATGTGCCCTTTTTTATTGGTTATATAGGGCTTCGGATTATAACGACCGTGCAATATTTGCTGACGGCACGTTCAGAGGTGCTGCATAAGCTGCAAACCGCACGTTTCTTCGGTACCTATTTTTGGCTAGGGATAGCGGTATCGTCATGTTCCTTGTTTTTTGATTCGTGGCTGCGTTACGTGATTTTGTACACGGGCATTATTCTGGACATTATTGTTCCGTTAATTGGCCGCAAGCATCTCGTTGTCACGCCGATCCATACTCCTCATTTACTGGAGCGTTTTTCGCTGTTTACGCTGATTTTGCTAGGTGAATCGGTCGTTAGCCTGCTTTCCATATTGGAAGAAGGAGAGCTGAATTTCACATCCATCACATTCGTTGCCCTTGCTTTTATTCTTGTTATTGCAATCTGGTGGCAGTATTTCGAGAATATGGAGAAAAACGTAGATAAAACGAAGCGAACAGCGGGGCAAACGATTATTTACGGCCATTTGTTTATCTATTTGTCGCTTTGCATGATCGCTGCGTCGATCCAACTGGTGTTTTTGAACAAACTGGAATATGGCTTTATGCTCGGATTCGTTTTTGGCTCCGTGTTCATTTATTTTCTGTCGGTTATGTGCTTGCTATACAGCTACCGCTTTGAGCATTTGCGCCCAACCGTGAAGCATATTTCGCTGCTGTTGCTGCTGCTGCTTGTTTTATTCAGCGTGAACTTGCTCGTTGTAGTACCGCCGACGGTCGTGCTTCTGGAGCTTGTGCTGTTCTTTATCGTATTTGCCAAAACAACGGCTTAGCTTTCAAAGTATGAATGTTAAGCGGTTATTCTTTATAAAAAGCGTGACCTTCGGTCACAGTATCCTGTAATGAAACAGCGGCAATCTTGGACAAAGTTATAAGATCCTAGACTGCCGCTGTTTTTTGTACAAACGTTTCCTGCTGCTGGAACTCAGAAACAATCGCCCGAGTGCAAAATACATGATAAACGCTGGCTTTATCCACCTTTTGTTATATATACATATGCCTATTTGCTCATACCCGACCAACAGAATGTTGCTTAAGGATGATTAATTCAAATTCCAATTCATGTTAAAATTGTAGAATTACAAATAGAAAGGTGAGAAATACGATGGGATCGTGGGGAACAGCATCGCTGGAAAGCGACGAAGGTCTTGATGTTCTTGATGCTTTAAGCAAATATGCAGTGGACCGCCAGTCTATTAAGTTGAAGGAGCTTCTAGTTCATTATAGAGAGCTTGGATTACTTGCGGAGGATCCGGAAGAGGAGGATTTCCTTTATGATAATACAGCGATTGCTCTAGCTGAAATTGTGTGCGCCTATATCGAAAACGGCAAGACGCAGTACGAGGCTCTGAGTGGTTTGAAGGAGATCGTCTGGGAAACAGAGGAGCTGCTCGAGTTGCAGCAATTGGTTCAGCAGGTGCTGGATAATAAAGGCGGAGAACGTGAGCTGTATGAACTGTGGGATGGAGATTCCGACTGGATCAACCATATGGAAAATGTGGTTCGTATTTTATCGGAGCAGCTTTAAATAGTGAAAAATAAACACTGGCTGCAGCTGCTTTAAGCGGTTGCAGCCTATTTGCCATTCATAATAAGCTTATATTTCCTGAAAATCCAAGAGTTAACCAAGTCAGTCATTGCATTTTTGCTTATGCGCACAGGTGGTTTTTGCTCTTGCAAACCAGCTCCTGTTGCTGCATGTGCCGAAAAACGAAGCGGCTTTGTCATTTTTTTAATATCGTTCGTTACTTCATTAAAAAACGCATCCTCTGACCATTGCCCATAATAGGGAAAGGGGATACCTTCATTTCTTATAAAAAATACTGAGCGTTCATGACCCGTCGAAACAGAGATGGAATAAACAAAGAAGGGGTGATAATCAATCCTTTTTTCCTCTTCCGTAAAATACTGATAAAATGCTTCATAAGCGGCATACACCTGATCGTAATCATGCTTCGTTTGGGCATAATCGGTACGATGGAACTGCACTTGCTTATGCTCAAAAAGCATCAAAATGCTTTTAAACTCTTCAGGTGTTATGAAAAATTTAAGTTTATAAAATCCGCTGTTTTTTAATTTGTCCATTTCTTTCCTCTCACCACCCAATATTGACTCCACTTATATGATCACATTTTAACAAATTGAATCCATGTTCTACCTATTGTTTCCTATTTTTTTGTAAATTAATATAAAAAATATAAAAGAATATTCCGATACTATAAATAGAAGATAATAACCGAAATAAATGAATGGGATAGGGGTGCGTTAAGGATGAAGATTTACAGCTCGACCCAGTATGACTTAAATTTATACACAAATTCGAAACAACAGACCGATAAACCGACCTTGGTCACAGGCACGATATCCGGTCTATCTCATGACACCGATACAGTGGAAATTAGCCCGACTGCCAGACAGTTGGCGGCATCCGATATTGTGAATCATTCGGCTAAATATTTTGGAACCGTTCAAATCAATGAGTCGCTGAATCGCCTTCTCACAGATCAACCCTCGGAGGTGGAGGAAGCTGTTTACGGCATCATTCAATCCAATTTCATTACAGACGTCACCGGAGAAGAGGACCGAGCAGCGTTATTAGAATTGGGACTTACTCAAGCTAAGTATATCGCGGACAACTACATGAAGGATGATGAAGCGGCGGAATTTATGAATACGATCCGTCAAATCGGAGCCATCTCCAAAACGAGAACGGTAGACCCTGAAACGAATGAAACCCATTACGAAACACCGCCGCAAAGGCCTATTGGTGCTCCAGATGATTATATCGATTTGACCTATATGATGAAGAAATTCGAGCCGAATACGCTGGACAAGCTGCAAGATGCAATTGTGAACGGAAAAGACTGGAACAGCATCTTGCAAACCTTCGCTAAGAAAGCAGCGACAAATACGGATTGGGTGAAGGCATACAGAGAGGAAGCTGCCAAACCGATCGGAGACATTGTCGGTGAGAACAGATTCGAGAAGGCCTCTACTGCCAGCTTGACTGCGTTTGTCAAAGATATCAAGGACATCATTGCCAATGCCGGATTTGAAAATACGGGGCTCATAAAGGACAATATAGAGGCTTTTATGCGAACGTTGGAAAGCACAAGGTCCTTTCAGTCTTAAGAGTATCGAGTAAAAAAATACCCGCTTGCCGCTGCTTGGATGAACTCCAGACAGGGCAGGGGGGTATTTTTTTAAGAAACAAATGCAGAAACACATTGAGGAAATTCTTTTCTCTTCAGTAGATAATAAAAACATATTTGGGACGGTTCTGAGAATGGAATCGGAAAATAAACAGTTGATATGGGCCGGAGCGGCAGGCGATATGAATATGGACAAACAGTTCTTTATCGCGAGCACGACCAAACTTTAAGTTAATGCATCCATATTGAAGCTAAGAGAGCTGAAAAAAAGTGATAGGCTTCTCCACGCTGTCTGTAACGGCAAGTTTAATTTCCTATAAAGTAGATTGTTCGCTCAGATGCAGCTTGAGATATTGATAAAGTTTTTGACTGGCTAATTGCAACGGGTAGGCCGATGCTTTGCACAGGATTCCGAAAGTCATATATATAAGTTTTCCACTGATCGTCCGTATGGTTGTTCCCGCAGCAGCGGGCTCCGCTATAATCTTCGGGATCAGTGCGATGCCTAACCCGTTCTCGACGAAAAACTTCAAGGCCGTCATACTCCCTATCTCCATAGTATCAAGCGACAAATTTCCCGTTTCCTGCATAACCATCTCCAGCCTTCTGCGATATGGACAGGTTTCAGCTGTGATGAGCAGTCGATACCCTCGAATATCTTCCGGTGCGAGAACCGCTTTCAGCGTTAGCGGATGGTCTTCAGGCATTAACGCCACAAATTCTTCCTGAAATAGGGGTTCAAAATAAAGATCGTTCCCTATATCCGGTGCCGAACATAATGAAAAATCAAGCTCTCCGCTGAGGATTCGCTCGGTCAGTGTCGGAGTGTTCGCATATTCCAAAGAAATCCGGATGTTCGGATACATAGACATGAACTCCTTTAAAATGCCAGGCAACCGATAGCTCCCTGTTGGCTCCGTGACGCCTATGCGAATATGGCCCGTCTCCCCCAGCTGTAGATTCGACAAGCTTGTTTGTATTTGCTCCATATTCTTTACAATTTGCATGCTTTGGTCATGAAATAACCTCCCGGCTTCCGTCAACCGAAACTCCTTTCCATGTCCTCGTTCGATCAACTGAACGCCTAAATCCAATTCAAGCTTTTGTATTTGCATCGTAACGGTAGATTGAACATAGTTCATTTCTTTAGCCGCACGGGCAAAACTGCCGTATTTTACGATCATTTGGAACGTTTTTAACGTCTTAAAATCCATTATACACCTTCTTCTATAGTTCAAAATATTTGAATAGATCCTTCAAATAGTTCAATTATACAAATGCGATCGGAGGATTTACAATGAAAAGATCAAATTACAATATAAGGAGTGTATCCGTTATGCAGATATATAACAAAGTAGTTCTTGTTACGGGTGGCGGCACAGGGATTGGCAGATCAACAAGTCTCATGCTGGCCAAGCGAGGGGCGACCGTTATCGTTAACTATTCTCGTTCGCAAGCCGATGCAGAAGAAACCGTTCGATCGATCAACAAGGAGGGCGGCCAAGCTGTAGGGGTACAAGCAGACGTATCAAAGGACAAGGAAGTCCGGAGCATGGTCGAAACCATTATTCAGCAATTCGGGACCGTGGATTTGCTCGTCAACAACGCCAGTATTACAAGTCATATTCCGATGGACAATCTGGAGGAAGTTACCGGAGAAATATGGGATGAATTGTTCGATGTGAATGTAAAAGGCATGTTTTACTGCGCGCGAGCTGTCGCACCTTACATGAAGAAAAATAAACAGGGAGCCATCGTCAATTTGGGCAGTATCGCCGGACAAACCGGATTAGGCTCTTCTCTTCCCTACGCCGTATCGAAGGCCGCCGTTCATGGCTTAACAAAATCGCTAGCGCGAGCTTTAGTACCCGATATTCGGGTAAACTGCATCGTACCAGGAGCCGTCGCAACAAGATGGTGGACCGGAAGAGAAGAACAAATGCAGAGATTAGCTCCGAATCTGCTGCTACAGCGTATTTCGACACCCGAAGATATTGCCTCCATGATCTGTGCAACCTTAGAGCAAGAAGCGATGACGGGGCAAATCATTACTGTGGATAGCGGTCAAACGTTGTAGGGGGTAACTGATGTGATAACTTGCCGCTACTTATGATACGGTTCATCGCGCATGAGCTTAAACGCTCTTGTCAATATCAAAAACACCCGTCTGCTGCTGCTTGGACGAACTCCAGACAGGGCAGGCGGGTATTTATATGCAAAGCCTTATGGATGAGGCTCGATTAAAACTCTTCGTCGGATTGGTTAATTTGCCAGTGGATGCCGAATTTGTCCTTCAGGCTGCCGTAGCCTTTAGACCAGAAGGTTTCCGCAAGCTCCATCTCGACGGTGCCGCCTTCTTTGAGCTTGTTGAAGACTGACTGCAGTTCTTCAAGGTCCTTGCTGACGACGGAGAGACTGATGTTCGTGCCTTCAACGAAAGGCGAGTCCGGAAATACATCGGAAAACATAATTGTGCTGCCCATAATTTTCAGGCGCGTATGCATGACCAAAGGTTTCACTGCTTCTGGCATCTCATACATCGGATTTGGCGGCGAATCCCCGAATGTCATAATTTCAGGCTTGTCCGTTCCGAAAACCTCTGCATAAAACAATACCGCTTCACGACAGTTGCCATTAAAATTCAAATACGCCTGAACAGCCACTTACGTCACTCCTTCGTAGGTTTGAGTTGGGGTTAAGTTTGGTCAATTACGCTCCTATTGTATCATTAAACCGAGCTTGTTCAAACTTGAAATCTGTCCAGCGAAGCTGAGGGCTTCTTTACCAGCAATTAGGGGAGAAACCGTCCATAAGACTTATTGTTCCCGGCATCTGCCGCAGATAAAATAAGAGGACAAGCTTCGTTTGCAGTTGACGCTGGAAGCATGCAGCCTGAAGGTTATCATAGCTGTGCTAAAAGCCGGGTACCCGCAGCGGGTGCCCTTTCATTTTTTTCAAAGCGGGCTGTTCAGGTTTAATGAAATCGGGTATTTAATGGATGGGATACATAACGGTTATTGCTTTAGCTTTAAATATGGAAAGTGGAAGGTGAACAGCTGGGATGGAAGAAGCACAACGAGCGGCAATAGATGAGATGAAACGAGAGATTCACCAGTGGTTTGACCAATTGGAGAAGCAGGATGGAGCGGACGTAATCAAGCGCACCAAGCTGCAAGTAGGCGTTTCTGATTATGCGCTAATGGACTGTACGGCGGAGCCCATACAAATTGTAGATCACGATCTGGGATTTGGTTGGCCGGATGAAAAGGATGAACAACCTGATCCGCATGCGCTGTTTACGATAGAGCAGACCCAGATGCTCGTTAAGCCTCAGCTTGCGGAAGTAATTGGGGAGCGCTTGGAATTGCTGGCGGCTTCACCTGTTACGGATTACCGCTTTACTTTTTGCGGGAAGTTCCGGGCTGTGGAAAGCGTCTTCGAGCTCACGCTCGTAGAATACGTGAATGAGGCGAAAAAGCAGGAGCTGCTGGGACATATTCAAACTTATGTGGCGCAAAAGCTGGATGCCGGCAAATATCCGACGAAGCCGCTGGAGACGTTTTTTCTAGTGCGGCACTTGCTGAGTGAGCAGCTTTTCCCGCAGCTGGATGGCGAATGGATCGTTGCCAAATTCGAGAAAATTTTAGAGCTCAATAAATCCCGTAAAGAACCGCTCCAAGAACATCGCAGCTACATCATCATGACGCTGAAAGCTTGGGTTGAAAACCAATTGCTGCCGCCCTATTTCACCATAGAGGAGGGCGAGGATGGGCGGAAGCAGTATAAATTGAAGTCCGAGGCTGCTGCCGAGTCAGTACAGCCTGGGCTGATCACACTGCTGCTTTATGCGGCTGTCGCTATTCTCCGCTTCGAGCCAAGCTATAGCAAGTCAAGGGGGCTTAGCTTTATCGATTGTGCTCGGCAACTTGGAAGCGCCAAGGCAACACAGCTGCTTGAAGAAGGAAGTGGCGCCTATCCGAAAGAAGATAGCGATTATAATGATGCGTTTGTACATTGTAAAGCAAATGATGTATTTTCAACGATTACGATCGTCATCAAGCAGGAGGAGCAGCAGAGCTACGGACGAGCGGTGTCGTTCATCATTCGATTGCTGCAGCAAGGCTTCCCCAAAAGCTATAAGATCAAGCTTAAGTCGAGCGAAAAGCAATATTTGCCGCTCAAAGGGCTAGCCAAATCGGACACGCACCGCTTCTTTGCAAATGCGCTCGCCTTTGATGAGTTGCATCCGCAGCTGGAGCAATATGCGCGCGAGGCGATGGAGGAGTTCGAATGGTACGGCGATGCGGAGGATGAGAAAAGCTGCATGCCGGGTAGCTATGCTGTTTTCGGCCTGGGCCTAGCCGATCTCCGGTATTTTTCGCTAGTCGAGCAGTATATGAAGCTGGTTGATGTAGAGCATCAATCCGTGCAAAATAAATTTACCGCCGAGTTCGCGGCCCGCTATGGTGTTAATGCCGATTCTATCGCAACGCTCGTTGTTTGCATGCTGCATAGCACGGAGGAACTCAAGCTCAAAATCAAGCCAGCATTCGAAGAGGAAGGCAATTTGGCACTGCTGCTGGAGCAAGTGGCGGGGCTGCAAGATTATGAAGTGGAGCATCTCATTTATTTGATCTGGGGCGGGACAGACAAGCTGAAAGCAGCAGCTCGCAAAACGAAGGACACGCGCCAGCCACTCATGGAGCAGCTGCTGCAAGCCGCCTATTAATACAGCGCGAGCGCAAGCAGGAGCGGGAGCAAATGAGCAATGAGCTGAGTGAAGCGTTTTTTTATAAAAGGAGGGCTGCCTATGTATATCGTATCGCCTAATGGTTCACCTATACCGGCCGAGAAGCTGCATCAGCTGGAACAGGAGCGGCAGTTGACACTGCCTGAAGGCTATGTCCGCTTTTTGACTTTTAACGGGCCGGGCACTTATCGCGGCTGGTTTAATATTGAAGTGCCGGATCCCGGCGTGCTGGAGCCGTTTGCAGAGGAGGAGTTTTGGGAGCATGATGATGCCTGCCCGATTTCGCAGCAGCAAATTGCCGAATGCGTGTCGATTGGCACGACCATTGATGGGGATTTTCTCGCGGTGCATCCGGTTGTAAAGGGTATCATCTGGCTGCCGCGGCATTCGGAAATCATTGAGCTGTATCCTGAGGGTGCGAATGAGCATGCCGACTATACGGAGCTTCTGGATCAGATTTATAGCGAAAAGCTGGCTCAGGCAGCGGCAGCTCCGCCTTATTTTGAGCCGTGGACACAAACGCGCCAGCATCAATTTTTTCATTTTGCCCCGGATGATGCCGGATTTGAGCTGCCGGAGCTGGCACGTCAATGCAAGGAAAGCTTTGAGCCGGATTTTCTGATTGAAAATGCCTATACGTGCACTTTGTTTTTGCAGCGTTTGGGCGGATATATTCGGTTTAATTATGCTTACAGGCTGGAGGTGGCCGTTTTCTATGAGGAGGGGCAGGAGCTGCTTTTGCAACAAATAACCGCTTTTTTGGGAGCTAATAATTGTAAATCGTTAACTTAATTGAAAAGGTGGGCGCACAATGGAAACATTAAATCGGTCGGTCTGGAACGGACTGCCGAGCCAGGAGAAGGAAATCGCCTTGAAAATGCTGCTGGAAAAGCTTCCGGAAGGCTTTGAATATCAGGGATTGGAAACGTTCGAACGTTATGGCAGCCGGATAGAAACGGGGGTATTTGAGTATGAGGGCTATAAGTTCGTTTATGTGCCGGGAGATAAAGTAACGCTGGGCTGGGAGCGCTGGGAGCAGGGTTTGGATGCCGCAACAGCTGAAGATTTTCAAGAGACGATGAATGAATATGGTGTTGAGGATCGGGATACGTTTATCCGCGATCAAATGTCGCCGGTCCGCGAGGCGCAAATTGGCGCTTTGCTCGTCGAATGCGAGACGCATTCGCTAGGCTGGTACGAGGTAGAGCTCGATGACGAGGATCTGGCTGAGGATGAGGATTTTCACGAGGAATTGGAAAAATTCAAGCTCAGCACCTATTCAGAATATGAGCGTCACCAAAATTTTCGATTCGTACGCGAAGGGGAGGCCATTATCGCTTATTTGTTTAACGATGAGCTGGACTCGGAAATCGTCGCTGAGCAAATCGAGCAATCAGGCTTTAGCCTGCCTACGGAGGATGAATGGGAGTATCTTTACGGTGGCGGCTGCCGGACGTTGTATCCTTGGGGCGACAGCTTCGACTATGGGATGAAGCTCAGGCATTTTGAGGAGCTCGCCGAAGGCGAGAACAGGCCTTATGATTTGGAGCTGCCAAATGCCTTCGGTATTTGCTTCTCGGGTGACCCTTACCAGTATGAAATGACGCTGAAGGATGAGGAGTTTTTTCCGAAGGGCGGAGATGGCGGCAGCTTGGTATGCGGGGGAACTGGCCCGGTTGTAGGCTATTTGCCAGCAGCAGCGGTCTATTATCGCGATCCTAATGTGTTTGAGCTGGACTTCGAGGATATTATCGGCAATTTGCGTTTTAGACGTATAATCCGGTTGTAATAGGGAGGGCGAGCAGCGTGGGATGGTTCGGGTTCGGATTTATGCGAAAAAAAGGATCGAAGCAGCACCGGCTGCAGCAGGCTCCTACGGCCGAAAAGGATGACCCGCAGCTTCGCAACACAGCGCTGTTGGAGCTGAGCAGACGTCTTGCCTTCGGGCAGTCGCAGATCGTGGACGAAGTGTCTGAGGCGATTCTGCATGAAGAGGATTATTTTGTGCGCTGGTTCGATCGGCTGGATGAGCGGGGAATTAGCTGTCCGATTCCGGAGCTGCCATGGTTTGCGCTGGTCGATTCGCTGCAAGCGGAGGGGCTGGCATGTGAAATCGACTGGAAAGAGGGCAGCTATGAGGTGGCTAGCGTCATTGAGAATTTGCTTGCCCGAAAGCAGCTGCTGCCTGAAGCGGAGTGGAATTTGGAGCATGAAGCAGATGAAATACTCCCAACCTACGATTTTTTGGTGAAAATGTTCAAGCTGCTTCAAGTGCATTCCATCACGCTCGCTTGCATGGATATTAATAGCGATAGCTATGTGCTGATTACCGTCCGTATGGAGGAGTATAGCGAGCTTCGAGCGCTCGCGGCGCGTGCAGGCTATCGTATTGACGGTTTTGAACAAGGATAGCAGGTGTGCGAGCATCAGTAAGTAGATTTAGATAAGCTTGTGAAAAATGATGAGAAGCTCCTGCCATTTTGCTGGCGGAGTTTTTTTTCGTGAAAAGGGTTGACGATTAAAGAGATTCAATATAATATCTGATATATCAGATATCAAATATAAAGTTGAAGAGGTGAGGCGATTGGTAACCATGTCTACCCATACCGCTTTCAATTACATTGGAGGAGAGTGGGTATCTTCCTCGTCCGGTGAAGTAGAAGCAAGCTTGAACCCTTCCGTGAAAGGCGAAATTGTAGGCTGGGTGCAAAGCTCCAGCGTTGATGATCTCAACGCAGCAGCGCAGGCCGCGAAAGAAGCTCAGCCTATATGGCGCAAGCTGGCAGCTCCGGCAAGAGGCGAATATTTGTTTAAGGCAGCGGCGGCGCTTGAGCGAAGGCTCGATGAAATTGCTGAAACGATGGCACGCGAGATGGGCAAGACGCTGCCGGAGGCAAAGGGCGAGACGGCAAGAGGGGTGGCGATTTTGCGTTATTACGCTGGCGAGGGCATGCGCAAGACAGGTGATGTCATTCCGTCAACGGACAGCGAAGCGCTTATGCTGACTACCCGCGTTCCGCTTGGCGTCGTCGGCGTCATTACGCCGTGGAACTTTCCGGTGGCCATTCCACTATGGAAGATGGCTCCCGCACTTATTTATGGCAATACGGTTGTGCTTAAGCCAGCTACGGAAACAGCTGTAACCGCTGTCAAACTGATGGAATGCTTAGCTGAAGCGGGTTTTCCAGCCGGGACGGTCAATCTCGTAACGGGCAAAGGCTCCGTCGTTGGTCAAGCGATGGCCGAGCATCCGTTCATCCAAGGTATTACGTTCACCGGCTCGAACCAGACGGGAAAACGTATTGGCATGGCGGCACTCGCCCGGGGAGCGAAATATCAGCTGGAGATGGGCGGCAAAAATCCGCTGATCGTCGCCGTTGACGCTGACCTCGATCAAGCGGTGGAAGCAGCGATAAATGGCGGCTTCCGCTCAACAGGACAGAAATGCACGGCAACGAGCCGGGTTATTATCGCAAATGATATTTTCGAGCCGTTTGTGGCGAAGCTGCTGGCCCGAACGAAGGAGCTTAAAGTCGGCAGCGCCCTGGAGCCGGATACATGGATGGGACCTTGCGCCAGTGAGCAGCAATATGACAATGTCACTTCCTATATTCGCCAAGGCGTGGAGGAAGGAGCGGTGCTGCTGCATGGCGGCGGACAGCCAGAAGGGCTTTATCAGGAAGGCTATTATATCGAGCCTGCGATTTTTGATCAGGTGAATGCGAATATGGCGATTGCGCGGGAGGAAATTTTTGGCCCAGTGCTGGCGCTTCTCCGATTTGATACGATAGAAGAAGCCTTATCGATTGCAAATGATACGGAATTTGGCTTAAGCGCTTCCATTTTTACGCAAAATATCGCTCATATGCTATCCTTTATTCAGGACATGGATGCGGGCCTTATTCGAATCAATTCGGAGAGCGCGGGTGTGGAGCTGCAAGCGCCGTTTGGCGGCATGAAGCAGTCCAGTTCGCATTCGCGGGAACAAGGGCAGGCAGCGATAGAATTTTTCACCTCTATCAAAACCGTATTTATTAAATCCTGAGAAACAGGCGCAAGGCCTGCTGCATAACGAGGGGGCGGTAATGATGAGCATACACGGTCATGAGGAAGATATAGCTTTGCAGACGCGCTCGATTCGCGACGTCATTTACGAGAAGCTGAAGGAAGCGATTTTGTCCGAGCAATACAAGGCGGGCCATCATTTGAAGGAACGGGAGCTGGCCAAGCAGTTCGGCATCAGTACAACACCGCTGAAGGAAGCGCTGCGAAGGCTGGAGCAGGAGGGGCTTGTTACGACAAGCGCCAGACGGGGAACGTTCGTCTCCAGCGATATTATGAACTCGGTTGAGGAAATCAACTGGGCGCGATCGGCTCTGGAGGGCGTAGCCGCACGGCTGGCGGCGCTTAAAATAACGGATGAGGAAGTCGGCATGCTAACGGAAACAACGGTGCAAATGCGCATTTATACTGAAGCGAAAAATACAGAGCAGCTGATTGCGCTTAATGGGCATTTTCATAAATTGATCCGAACCTATGCGAAAAATAATTATATTTTTCAACAGATTGAAGCGATTCACTCCTTTGACCGTTCCTTTCGTAAAAAGGCGCTGTCGCATGAGGATGAGCTGGAGCGGGGATTTCAGGAGCATTATGCCATCTATCAGGCCATTGTAGCGAAAGATGCTGATCTTGCCGAGAAGCTGATGATCGGACATATTCGCCGGACGATTGAGTTTGTGAAGGAAAGCAAGGCAGCGGCGAAAGCGAAGAGCTAGCATGCGGCGCGAAGACGGGCATGGGCAACAGGGACAGTAGGTTCGGCAGCGGGGCGGGATGAAAATAATGGCTGACCTTCATTCCGCAGGCAAACCGCTTTGACAAATAACAGTAGATTGATAGAAAGGAGATGCTGAAACGATGTATGAAGGCATTAAAGCTAAACTAAGAGGCATCAACGCGATCAATGTGACACCATTCGATGGGCAGCTCGGCATTGATTGGACATCGCTGCAAGGCAACATTCGCTATCTGCTCGATCAAGGCATTCAAGCGATTTATCCATGTGGCAACACAGGCGAGTTTTATGCGCTGAGCGTGGAGGAGGCAAAGGAGGTTACGCGGTTCGTGACAGACACCGTAAACAACGAAAGCTTGGTCATTGCCGGAGTGGGCTATGATGCGAGTACAGCCTCCGAGCTAGCTGTTCATGCGGAAAAATGCGGCGCCGACGGCATTATGGTGCATCAGCCGGTTCATCCCTATTTGTTGGCGCAGGGCGTAGTCGATTATTACAAGCAAATCGCCGCCGCGACCTCGCTGCCCATGGTTTTGTATATCCGCAGCGAGCAAATTACGCACGAGGCGATTGTACAGGCTGCTGCCATACCGAATGTCGTGGGCATCAAATATGCAATTAATCATCCACCATCATTTAGCCGGGCCGTACAGGCTGTGGAGGACGACATCGTGTGGATATGCGGAACGGCTGAAATGTGGGCACCAACATTTTATGCGGCCGGGGCAAAGGGCTTTACGTCGGGAATGGTCAATGTGGATACTCGTCGATCGTTTGCAATGCTGGAGGCGCTGAATGCTGGAAACTATGAGCGGGCAATGGAAATTTGGAGCGAGGTGCTTCCATTTGAGCAGCTGCGGGAAAGCCATCGAAACGGCAATAATGTAAGCGTAGTCAAGGAAGCGATGTACCAGCTGGGGCTGATTGCAACGAGAGTGGTTCGCCCGCCTATCAGCACATTAACGAGCAAGGAATGCGAAGAGGTAGCAGGCATGCTGAAGGAATGGGGCTTGTTGCAGCGCGTCTAAGGGGCGATTCCTTTCATATATGTAAGCGCATTAAATGGATTTTGATCAAAAAGGAGGAAATTGAATGGCGGAGCCAAACATACCAGAACTGCAATTGCTGCTAAGTCGAACCGCGGAGCGGACGCTGGCGCTGAGCCACACCTTTTCGGATGAGCCCGGAGGCATTCGCTGGAGGCGCTGGGACTGGAGCATCGGCGTTGCCTTCTATGGCGTAGTAAAGGCAGGGGAAGCAGCGGGAGATGCACCTTATGACCTGATGCTGAAGGGTTGGATTGATGGGCGAATGAAAACGCATTTTGAGAAAGTATGCGTAAACTCCAATTCGCTGCTGCTGACGCTGCTGCATTTGCGTGATCAGGACGACGAAGGCCAATATGCGAGCTTTTTTCAGACGTTTGACGATTATTTGCTGAATAGCGGGCCGCGCACCGATTCTGGCGCCCTTGAGCACACGGTGCTGGACAATGATTGGTCGGATCAGGTATGGGCCGACACGCTGTTTATGAGCTTGCTTTATATGGCGCAGCGGGGAACGCTTCTCAATGATGAGCGGTTCAGGCTGGAAGCCGGAAGACAGCTCGCTCTGCATTGCAAGCTGCTGTACGACCCTGATGAAAAGCTGTTTTATCATGGCTGGAACGATAAGCAGAAAAAATGGATCGGCGTTCATTGGGGCAGAGGCAATGCGTGGATGACTGCGGGCATTGTCGATATTTTGGAGCTGCTACCGTCCGAGTTTGCGGACCGGGAGTCGATTTTGGAAACGCTCCATGCGCAAGTAAAGAGGCTCGCTGAGCTGCAAGAGGATTCTGGCCTTTGGAGAACGGTGCTGAACCGGAAGGACACGTATACGGAAACGTCGGCCACGGCAGGCATTGCCTACGGCCTGCTGAAAGGAATCAGGCTCGGCTTCATTTCGGAGCAATACCGCGAGATGGCGGAGCGAGCGCTGGCTGCGGTAGCGGCGAGCATTGATGAGGAGGGCAATGTAACAGGAGGCTCCTCAGGCACGCCAGTAAAGGCGGATGCCGAGGCTTATAACCAAATTCCGTATGAGATTACGCCGTTCACGCAGGGGCTCGCGCTGCTTGCTCTCTATGAAGGCTTACAGCATAACAGAAAAGGGAGTGTTTCTATTCATGAAGCTGTCTGATTTACGTTTGACCGTCGTTGGCGTGCCGCGTTCCACCGGTTTTGTCAGCAAGCATGTCATTGTGGAGCTGATGACCGATGAAGGCTTGACGGGCATCGGCGAAATGTCGGACTTTTCCCACCTTCCTTATTATTCGATTGATCTGAAAGATTTGACGACGGTGCTCAAGGGCATCTTGATTGGGCAAAATCCCTTCCAGCTGTCGCGCATGAATATGGAGCTGAAAAGCCATTTTCCCGAAGCCAACTTTTATTATGAGAAGGGCAATTTTATCCGCAATGGCATTGATGCGGCGCTGCATGATTTATGTGCGAAGGCGCTGAATATGCCGGTATCCGAATTTATGGGCGGGGCTATTCAGCAGAAAATTAAAGTATGTTTTCCGATCTTCCGTCACCGGTTTATGGAGGAGGTTGAAGAAAATATCGCCGTCGTCCGCCAGCGGCTTGAGCAGGGCTTTGACGTCTTCCGGCTGTACGTGGGCAAAAATCTGGATGCGGATGAAGCGTTTCTGGATGGCGTGCAGCGTGAATTCGGCTCGCGGGTGAAAATTAAATCGCTCGATTTCAGCCATTTGCTGGACTGGAAAGCGTCGCTCAAGGCGATACGCCGACTATCCGCTTATGATTTTGAAATGGTGGAGAGCCCGGCTCCGCAAAATGATTTCGAAGGGCTGCGGCAAGTTCGCATGAAATCGGATTATCCCGTAAGCGAGCATGTGTGGAGCTTCCGTCAGCAGCATGAGATGCTGCGTCAGGACAGCGTTGATATTTTCAACATTTCGCCGATTTTTATTGGCGGTCTGACGTCAGCACGGAAAGCGGCGGCAGCCGCAGAAGTGGCGGGGAAAGGCTGTCTGCTGGGCACGACGCAGGAGCTGTCGATTGGAACGGCAGCGATGGCGCATCTTGGCAGCACGCTCGTCAACCTCAATTATACTTCTGACCCGACGGGGCCGGAGCTTTATGTAGGCGATGTAGTCAAGGAAGCGGTCCGCTATGAGGATGGTTATCTGCTAGTGCCAGGAGCTGACAAGCCAGGGCTTGGGATGGAGCTGGACCTGGAGAAAATCGAGCAGTACCGCGTGCCGGATTTAAGCTGGGGAGCGGTATCCGTCCATCAGCTGCAAGACCGGACATCGCAAACGAAGCAATAAAGCAACGAAGCAATAAAGCAACGAAGCAATAAAGCAACGAAGCAATAAAGGCAAGCCATGGCAAGCATTCCTATAAAAAGGGGAGACGACTCATGAAAAGCAAGCCGATTCAGCCTTTTGCAAGCAACAGCAAGCGGTGGGTGAACCTCATCTGCTCCGGCGTATTGACGCTGGGGCTCGCCGCGGGCTGTGCAGGAACAGGAGAGAAAGCAGGGAGCAGCGGAAATACCGGGGAGAAGGCAGGTACAGACAAGCCGTATAAGCTGTCGATTGCGCTGCGGCAGGTTGGAGATATCCCGGCGAAGGGCAATGAGGTGGAGCAAGCGATTGAAAAGTATACGAATACGGAGCTCGCGATTCAGTGGATCCCGCAGGCGGCGTTCGATGATAAAATCAACGTCATGATTGCTTCCAATGAGCTGCCGCAAATTTTAAAGGTCAACTATGTGCCAAATGTGATGAATGCAGCCCGTAACGGCTTGTTTTGGGAGCTGGGGCCGTATTTGAAGGATTATCCGAATCTGACGGCACAGGATCAGCGCTACTATGACAATATTAAAATTGACGGCAAGCTGTTCGGCATCCCGAACTACCGCGATATTGGCCGGGCAGCCGTCGTTTACCGCAAAGATTGGTTTGATCAAGCGGGGCTGTCATTGCCCGTCACGATGGATGATTGGTACAACGTTATGAAAGCGTTTTCTGAAAATGATCCAGATGGCAATGGCAAGCAGGATTCTTATGGCACGATGCTGTTCAAAAATTACAACGCCGGAACGCAGCCCGTCATTACAAGGCTCGCGGTCAGCATTGGCGGCGTAAATCGTTGGGGAGAGGAAGACGGCAAATTTACGCCGGAGTTTAAAACACAGCCGTATATGGATGTGCTCCAGCTGTTCCGCAAGCTGTATGCAGACAAGCTGATTAATCAGGATTTTGCCGTCTATGATGTGACAGAGCTGGATAAGGCGATGTATGACGGCAGGGTTGGTATGCGTTTGAATGTTTCGGCGCAAAATGTACAGGGCTACTCTACCGCCATGAAGGATACCATTCCATCGGCAGAATGGGATATTGCGCCATTCGCTGGGCCAGATGGGCCGCGAATCGCGGGTGAGCCGGGCAACTTTGGATTTTTGGCGATACCTAAATCGGCAGTCAAGGATGAAGCGGAGCTGAAGCGCGTGCTGACCTTCCTCGACAAGCTGATGGATGAGCCAATGTCCACACTGCAAATGCGCGGCATTGAAGGCAAGCATTATGAACTGGTGGATGGCACAAAAACAAAGTATACGGATTTTGCCTTGTTCCAGCGGGAGGTCAAGCCGTATCGTGACGGGCTGCTTAACATTGAAGGCTATAACGTGCCGGAGCTTGAGGATACGCCAATTGCACTCAAAGGCACAAAAATGGCGAGAGAAAATATTCAATATGCGGTGCCGAATCCGGCGTTGACGCTCAATTCGCCGACCTATAATGAACGCGGCGTAGAGCTGGATCTGATTATTCGCGATGCGGAAACGAAATATATTATGGGCCAAATTGACGATGCAGGCTTTCAGGCAGAAGTGGATAAATGGGCGAAGGCTGGCGGCGATGCAGTCGTGAAGGAATATGAGTCGTCCTTCGTAGAGCTTGGAGGCTAACAAGGGAGGGACGCGTATGAACGCACAAATCCGCACGACGGGCAGCAGTAGTAGTAGTCCAAGTAAATCAACGCTTGGCAAGGAACGGGTAAGCAGACGCAGCGAGTGGCTGCGGGAGCTGATTAAGGATAAATGGATGTATGCGATGCTGCTGCCAGGCGTATTATTTTTCATCATTTTCAAATATGTCCCGATGTACGGCGTCATTATCGCTTTTCAGGATTATCAACCCTTTCAGGGCGTGCTGGGGAGCAGCTGGGCAGGGCTCAAGCATTTTGAACGCTTTTTCTCGGAGCCGCAGTTTTGGCAGCTGTTCCGCAATACGCTGCTATTAGCGATTTACAACATCGTCTTTTTCTTTCCACTGCCGATTGTACTTGCTTTGATGCTGAATGAGGTGCGGATCGAGCGCTTCAAGCGGTTTGTGCAGACGATGATCTATATTCCCCATTTCGTCTCCTGGGTCGTCGTCGTAGGGGTATTCTACATTATACTGACGACGGAAGGCGGCATTATCAATGAAATGCTGTTTGCGCTGACCGGGCATAAAATCGCCTTTTTGCTGGAGCCGAGCTGGTTCCGAACGATTATCATTTCGCAGTCGATCTGGAAGGAGGTAGGCTGGGGCACGATTATTTTTCTCGCGGCGCTGTCGGGCGTTGATGTGCAGCTGTATGAAGCGGCGCGGATTGACGGAGCCAATCGGCTAAGACAGTTGTGGCATATTACGCTGCCGGCCATTCGCAGCACGATTGTCATTTTGCTTATATTGCGGCTGGGCACGTTTCTGGATTCCGGGTTTGAGCATATTTTCCTGATGCTCACTCCGACCAATCGCGACGTTGGTGAAGTATTCGACACGTATGTGTACGTGAAAGGTTTGACTCAGGCGCAGTATAGCTACAGCGCGGCAGTAGGCTTGTTCAAATCCTTCATCGGCTTAATTCTGGTGCTTGGAGCGAACTGGATGGCCAAGAAATTTGGGCAGGAAGGGGTCTACTAACGCCATCATGAGAGTAGGAGGAATGGGCAATGAGCAGGGAGCAGTCTTATGTTCGCGTTGATAATACGCTGGGCAACAAATTGTTTGACGGAGCCAATATCATTGTGCTGACCATTATCGCTTTGGTGACAGTACTGCCGTTCATTTATATTTTGGCTGTATCCTTTACGAGTCCGGAGGAGGCGGCAAAAGGGGGCTTTATCCTTTTTCCGAAGTCGTTCTCGCTGTCGGCGTATCAATATATTTTCTCCACTGATACGCTGATGCGCAGCCTGCTCGTATCGATTTATGTGACGACGCTCGGCACGGCCATCAATCTGCTGTTGACCTGCCTGATGGCCTATCCGCTTGCAAAGCAGACGCTGCGCGGACGGCAGCCGATTTTAATGGCGGTACTGTTTACGATGCTGTTTAGCGGCGGACTCATTCCGACTTATTTTGTCGTAAGCGGCATGGGGCTGACGAATACGCTGTGGTCGCTGATGATCCCGAATGCAATAAGCGCGTTTAATCTGATTGTGCTGAAAAACTTTTTTCAGCAAATTCCCGATGGGCTGGAGGATTCTGCGCGAATCGACGGCTGTACGGACGTCGGCGTGCTGTTCCGTATCGTCATTCCATTATCAATGCCTGCGATTGCGACCTTCGGAATGTTTTATGCGGTATCGCATTGGAACCAGTTCTTCAGCGCCATCATTTATATTAATGACAGCGATAAATGGCCGGTGCAGGTGCTGCTGCGGGAAATCGTTATTTTGGCGCAAAGCCGGATCGGCGATACCGGATTCGATGAAACGGCGATTCAGCCGCAAACGATTCGGATGGCGGTTATCGTATTTGCTACGATTCCGATTTTGCTCGTATATCCGTTTCTGCAAAAGCATTTTGCCAAGGGCGTTATGCTCGGCTCGGTTAAAGGGTAAGGGCAGGCAGCAAGGTTTGCGTTTATTAAATCAGGTAAAGCAGCGGCAAGGCAGCCGCATCTTCGTCCCGTCCAATGGGATAAGGTGCGCGGCCTTGCCGCTGTTTGTATGAACGGAAAATGGAATGCTTATGAACACAATTGGTTGAAAAAATGAAAGTATTGATTCTGAATCTTTATTGTAATTATTAAGATTGTATATAGAATAGGACGTGTAAACGATAACGGCTAGAAACATCCCATATATATTGCTATCAAAAGGCCATTGAAATGAAAGGGGATGGAAGATGTTGAACGTTTTAGTTGTTGATGATGAACCGAAGCACAGGAGAGGGCTTTCCCGGATGCTTAAACATTTAAGGCCGGAATATACCATTTATGATGCGATGGATGGTGCGGAGGCGCTTCAAAGCATGAGTGTTCATCCGATTGATTTGGTGTTTACGGATATTCAAATGCCCATAATGAATGGCCTCGAATTGATGGAGCATCTCATCGATCGCGGGGGGAGCGAAAGCATTATTATAATGAGCGCTTATTCGGACTTTGAATACGCGCAGCGCGCTCTGCAATTAGGAGCTAGCGATTATTTGCTGAAGCCAGTTGAAGAACAAAAGATCGTTCAGCTGCTTGCGAAAACGGAAAATAAAATGCATGCCTTGCGCCTTGCTTCTATGGAGTCTTCTCTTGCCGAATTGTTTGAGGGATTACCGGATATAGAGGATTATCAGCGGCTTGAAAGAACCTTTCCAGCTATTGGCCATGGTATGGTGTTGGCTGCGATATTGAGCTCTAAAAGGGAGACTGGCGATCGGAAAGGGATGCTGAATGAGCTAAAAGCGATGTTGGAGGCAGCCTTGAAGGAGCATGGGTTTTCCTTCGCTTTCTACATGTCCGATAAGGTGCTGCACACTTTGATCATAAGCGGGGAAAACGTACCAATCTTCACGCCCGAATGGAGAGGAAGTCTCCGTATGATCATTCGTCACTTCTCGGCCCAGCATGGAGCCGAATTAACGTTCGGATTGGGAAATGCCTTTACCAAATGGGAGCACGAAGCCAGAGAATCTTTTAAACAAGCTAATCTCGCCCTGCAAACGAGATTTTACAAAGGTGGAGGCGTTCTGCTCGAAGTCGATCAAATGAATGACAGCAACCATCGGGCGTTGCTAAAGCTTGAGGTGCGTTTTTTGACAAAAGCCGTTGTATCGGGCGATAAGCTAGGCATTCGATCCTATCTGGATGCAACGATTAATCAGGCGACCGCAAGCGGCTTCCCCCAGCCTGAAAAGCTGGTATATGCCATCGCTGCAGCTATTCATCATTTAACCTCCTGTTTAATGGAAAAAGGGCTGCTGTCTTTCAATAGTGCTGCATTTGAGGAAGCACTGCTGCAATGCCACACCGTCGAGCAATTAAAAAAAGCGGCACAGGCATGGATTTTCGAATTGGCCGATTGTTTGGATAATCGAACATCATCCTGTCGAAATGAAGCCATTATTGATGCCTGCAAAGCCTACATTGAAAACCACTATGACGAAGAATTATCCCTCAGTACGATCGCTGCGAAATTTCATTTTAATGCTTCTTACTTTTGTTTATTATTCAAAACGCATACCCATACGACCATTAACCAATATATTATGCAAACGAGAATGAGGGCTGCAGCGGGGCAATTATTGCAAACCTCTCAAAAGGTGTACCAAATTGCCGAGAACGTCGGCTATAAGGATGTAAAATATTTCATACGGCTGTTCCGCAAGGAATATGGCAGCAGTCCAGAGGAATATCGTCATTTATCTGCTACTCGCTAAAGGAGGGGAGCTTAGTTGCGGACGCCTTATTTTTTACATCGCTTTCAAAAGCATTTTAGCTTGCGGTCTAAGCTTTTGCTGACCTATGCATTAATCGTCACGCTGCCGCTCGTCATATTAAGCTCAAAATATTTTTATTCCA
The DNA here is from genome assembly GCF_000971975.1 of Paenibacillus algorifonticola. Classification (GTDB taxonomy): domain Bacteria; phylum Bacillota; class Bacilli; order Paenibacillales; family Paenibacillaceae; genus Pristimantibacillus; species Pristimantibacillus algorifonticola. The sequence goes on from NZ_LAQO01000026.1 coordinate 86,049, forward strand.
GCAGGGAATTTGTTTCGGATTTTGCCCGGCAAAACCTTTATTCGGTCGTGAAGCAAAACAATGAAATGATTGATGAAGAGCTTTCGCGGGTGGAAGAAAGCAGTCTTGCCATGTTCGCAGATCAGGTGCTGTATGAGCAATACTTGCATGCGGATCCAAAGGATGAATACAGCATGATTACGATGGAGAAAAAAGTGAATCAGGTCATCAGCAAATATTTCCTCGACTTAAATCAGATTTACTCGATTCATTTAATGACGAGTTATGCAAATATCGGCACGTCTACTTTTATTCCCTATCAGGACTTTCATAAGACCGCTTTATATCAAAGGGCACGGGCAGGAAATGGGGGGATGGTATGGGTGCCGACGTTTTCGTTTGATCGCATGTTTGATCGGAAAACGAGCCAAGTGAGGCCGCCGGAATATGCCCACCTGCTGTCGGGTGTACGCCTGCTCAAATTGTTTCAAATCAATAATAGCGAAGTGATAGAGCTGCAAGGGAAGGCTGAGATGCCGGTGCTGGTCGTTACCTATAATCCCGAAATGTACGGCGCTCATTTGTCGGGTGCACTTCCAGCGGGTGGAGCTTCTTTTTTTATTATGAGTGCGGAGGGCGAGCTCATATCAGGCACGGACATGTTTAAAGAAGCACGCCCAGGCAAGCCCGCATGGCTCGATGAGATTGCAGCAATGAAAAGCGGCACAATCACCGTTATGCAGGATGGAAAGCCGTTAATCGTTTGCTTTGATACTTCTAAAGTAACGGGCTGGATATCGGGCATTACGATTTCTCCCGGAAAGCTAATGGCCTCATTTTTGCCTGAAATTAAATCATATACGATCTACTTGGCTGTATTTCTCCTTATCGTTTCGCTCCTGCTCGCTTACATATTCGCAAGCTCCATTACTAGGCCCATCCATCAGCTGCTGAAAGCGATAAAAAAGACAGGCGAGGGCGAATTCGACACTAGAATTCCCGTCGAGTCCTATAACGAAATGGGCTATCTGATTCATAAGTACAATCAAATGAATGTGAAAATTAATAGATTAATCGAAGAGAACTACATCGTCAAGCTAAGGGAGAAAGAAACGCAAATTATGTCGCTGAATATACAGCTTAACCCTCATTTTTTGTATAACACCTTAAACATTATGAATTGGACCGCTCTAGAAAACAATCAAAAGGAGCTAAGCAGCATGATTGTCAGCTTATCCGCCATGCTTCAGTACACATCTGCAAATAGTCAGGACATTGGCGATTTCAATGATGATTTAAATTGGCTCAAGCATTATATTTTCATCACGGATCAGCGTTTTGAAGGGAAGTTTACCGTAACTTATGACATTGCGCCCGAGCTTTATACATACACCGTGCCTAAGCTTTTTTTGCAGCCCTTTGTTGAAAATGCGATCGTGCATGGTTTTGCCCATATCCATCGCGGCGGGCTTATTCAAATTCGCGGCTGGCTGGAGGACAAGCAGCGCTGCTTCACGGTTGAAGATAATGGCATCGGCATTCCAGAAAGCCAAATCGCGTCTTTGACAGAAACGGAGAGCAGCTCGATCGGCATCCAAAATGTCGACAAACGAATCAAGCTCATCTACGGAGATTCATATGGTGTAACCATTTATTCTCAGCCCCAAAAGGGGACGGTGGTGAAAATTCATTTGCCTTTGTAGAAGATGCGAAGATCCTCCACCAATACAAAAATGTTCGAATTCTTTTTATAGCTGCTCTTATTTACAATAAAACTATAAACCATTTGTAAATACGATGGAGGGCGAGCCAATGAAGAAGGCTAAACGTTTAAACGCATTAGCTTTGTCGGCAGTTTTCACCATGACAGTCATACTGACAGCCTGCTCCAGCAATGAAGGGTCTCCTGAAAATCAAAACGGCATAAAACCACCCAAAGAAGGCGAGCAGGTTACGCTTAAATTTTCCTTTTGGGGCGACACCATCGAGAAGAAGACGGTCACGGAGGCGCTTAAGCGTTTTGAGCAAGAAACGGGTATCATCGTTGAGCCCATGCATGTGCCATCGGATTATTTGACGAAGCTGACGACGATGGTGGCCGGAAATGTGGCACCCGATCTCGGTTATTTGTCTTCCGGCGCAGCACTCAGCTGGGCAGAGGACGGAAAGCTGCTTAACCTCACCCCGCTAATTGAAAGCGATCCCGATTTTAAAAAGGAAGATTATTTAGATCAAATTTGGTACGACTACGCGCCTGGTAAGACGATCGGAATGAGCACGGCAGTAGAAGGCTATGGATTAATGTACAACAAGGATATGCTGCTGGACGCTGGTGTTGAGCTGCCTCCGACAGAAGCGGGTAAGGCATGGGATTGGGATACGTTTATCGAATATTCAAAAAAACTAACGCTGGATGACACAGGGAAAAATGCGCTGGACCCGGCATTTAATCCGGATAAAATCAAACAGTATGGCTTCCAATATGATCCGTACAACATGATGGCAGCGGTTGTCTCCAATGGCGGCAACTTTCTAACGGAAGATGGTACGGGCTTCGGATTGACGGAGCCAGAAGCTATCGAAGCGATTCAAAAGCTTGCTGATCTGATGTATGTTCACCATGTTTCACCGACCCCGCTTCAAACGAAAAGCCTTCCCGATATGGCGCTGCAGACGAAAAAAGTCGCCATGACCGTATCTGGAAACTGGGCTCTGCAAGCATTCGCCGAACAGGACTTTAATCTAGGTGTAGGCGTTCTACCTAAATTAAAGGAAAGCAATACGCTGCTGGATGGCGCGCCGACGGTTATTTTCAGCTCGACCAAGCATCCTGAGGAAGCATGGCTGCTTTATAAATATATGGCTGATCCAGAGTCGGTTCTGCCGCTGATAGCAGGCGGATTGTGGATGCCGCTCAAAAAATCCTGGTATACCGATCCAGAGCTGATCAGTAAATGGGCGTCAGGAAACAAAGCGCATCCAGAGGGCTATACCGAATCCTTCATGAAGCAAACGCTTGAGAATGGCATCCGGACGCCAGGCTTTGAGGTGAAAAATCTAACTAAAATCAATGCGCTTGTAACGCCTGCACTTGATTTGGTGTGGACAGGGAAAGAAACAGCCGAGCAAGCGTTAAAAGGTGTTGAGCCTAAAGTTGAGCCGCTCATTCAGGGTTATTACGGAAGATAGGCTGATAGCCATTCCCCCGGAGAGGAGGTATTTTTATCACTCGCAAACGTCGTATTGCGCTTGCTGGCATCCTGTTTGCCTTGCCCAGCATTTTGGGCCTGCTCACTTTCACGATTTTGCCGATGCTATCAAGCTTGCTGCTTAGCTTCACGGACTATCGTATTGTGAATACGCCGAAATTCATCGGGTTAGACAATTACACACGGCTTTTTGATGGAACGGATCAATATTTTTACAACTCTTTAGCGGTTACGTTTAAATACGTGATTTTAAGAGTTCCTCTTGGACTCATCTTTTCATTTATCGTCGCCTTTTTGCTTAATATGGAGTTTATTCGCGGCAAGTCTATTTTTCGAACGATCTTTTATTTGCCGGTTATTGTGCCCGCTGTAGCCTCCTCGATGATCTGGATTTGGTTGTTCAGTCCGGACTTGGGGCTATTCAACAGCTTTCTGGAAGCGCTCAATCTCCCAACCTTAAACTGGCTTTATTCAGAGGAAACGGTCGTTCCTTCTATTGTTCTCATGAGCCTTTGGGGGATGGGGAGCACGATCATCATTTTTCTGGCTGGCCTGCAGGGTGTACCGAGATCGTTGTACGAAGCGGCTATTGTGGACGGTGCAGGCGCCATGCGTAAATTTCTACACATCACCATACCGATGATGACACCGATCATTTTCTTTAATTTGATTATGGGGTCGATTGGAGCCTTTCAGGTTTTTACAGAAGCGCTCATTATGACACAGGGCGGACCGAACAACGCCAGTTTGTTCTATAACTATTACATTTATCGCGAGGCGTTTTTATTTGGAGAAATGGGGCATGCTTCGGCGATTGCCTGGATTCTCTTTATGATCATCCTCATCGTAACGGCGATTTTTTTCCGGACTTCAAAATCATGGGTATTTTATGAAAGTGAGGTGTAGCCCAGATGCTGAGAAGTCGCCGAATCTCGCAAATAACCGTCTATTTTTTCCTTTTAATAGGAGCCGCGTTTTGCCTGCTGCCGCTGTTCTGGCTTATACGCAGCTCATTGATGACATCTATTCAAATTTTTGAAATGCCGCCCAAGTGGATTCCTGCCCCGTTTCAATTTCAAAACTATGTGGAGGCGCTGACATCGATCGATTTTTTCCGATTTTTCCGAAATACGCTGACCATTACGATTAGCTGCTTGGCAGGAGCGCTGATCAGCAGCTCGCTTGGCGCGTATAGCTATGCAAGGCTAAGCTGGCCGGGGAGAAATATTTTTTTCTCCTTGCTGTTAGCCAGCATGATGCTGCCCAGTGCGGTTACCTTGATTCCAACCTTTATTGGCTGGCGATTGGTAGATCTCATTAATACGTATTTCCCGCTTATTATGCCGGTCTGGTTTGGCTCAGCCTTTGATATTTTTCTGCTCAGACAATTTTATTCGAGTATTCCAAAAGATTTAGATGAAGCGGCGTATGTCGATGGAGCTGGCCCCTGGACTATTTTTTACCGGATCATTATTCCTTTGTCTAAGCCGGCTTTAATCGTCATTGGGTTGTTTTCCTTTATGAATTCCTGGAATGATTTTATGGGACCGTTAGTTTATTTAAATGAGGAAAGCAAATTTACAATGGCACTCGGTCTCCAGATGTTTCAGTCGCTTCACAGTGCGCAGTGGCATTTGCTAATGGCCGCTTCCACCTTTGTCATTATGCCTGTCATCATCGTGTTTTTTATAGGGCAGCGTTATTTTATTGAGGGTATTACGTTAACCGGAATGAAAGGGTGAGAACAAAAATGAAAGCAAGCATGAGAATTAAACAAGCGGCGCAAGCTTTCGCATTAGGCGAGGTTACACTGTTGGATGGGCCATTTAAGCATGCGATGGAAACGAATCGCCACTATCTTCTGGAGCTGGAGCCAGACAGACTGCTGGCTAGATTTAGAGAATACGCGGGCCTTGCGCCACGAGCGCCACAATATGGGGGCTGGGAAGCGGAGAGCTTGTCGGGACATACGTTAGGCCATTATTTATCTGCGTGCTCGATGATGTATGCCTCTCTAGCGGAGGCAGAATTCAAGGAAAGAGTCGATTATATAACGGATGAGCTTGAGCTTTGCCAAAATAAGCATGGGGATGGTTATGTTTCGGGCATCCCGCGCGGCAAGGAGGTTTTCCACGAAGTCGCTTCCGGAAATATTCAATCGAAGGGATTTGATTTGAATGGGGCATGGGCACCCTTGTACACCCTGCATAAGTTATTTGCGGGACTGAGGGATGCATATAGATTAACAGGCAATGAGAAGGCGCTGGTTGTCGAAAGGAAGCTTGCCGACTGGGTCGAAGGCATTCTCGCGCCGCTGTCTACGGAGCAAATGGAAGAAATGATGATTTGCGAGTATGGCGGCATGAACGAGGTTTTAGCTGATCTTTATGTCGATACGAATGAATACAAATATTTAACGTTAGCCGAGAAATTTTGGCATAAGCTTGTCCTTGATCCGCTGGCTGAGCATGTGGACTGCTTGCCCGGAAAGCATGCGAATACACAAATTCCGAAGCTGATTGGACTAGCGAAGGAATATGAATGGACCAACGATGAGAAGCGCCGTGATACGGCTGAGTTTTTCTGGAACAGCGTCGTCCATCATCATTCCTATGCGAATGGCGGTAATAGCTTTGGCGAATATTTCGGCGATGCGGATTCCTTTAACGACAGGCTGGGACCACAAACGACGGAAACGTGCAACACCTACAATATGCTGAAGCTGACGAAGCATCTGTTTGAGTGGAAAGCATCCGCCGCGGAAGCCGATTATTATGAGCGGGCTATGTTTAATCATATCCTTGCGTCCCAAAATCCGCATTCTGGAGGCATGACGTACTATTTGTCGCTGGCAATGGGCGGGCATAAAATTTTTGATGACAAGTTTGACGATTTCACATGCTGTATCGGCACTGGCATGGAAAGTCAAGCTAGCTATGGGAACGCGATTTATTTTAAAGGGGAAGACAAACTGTTTGTGAACCAGTTTATCCATTCTGAGCTGGCATGGACGGAAAAGGGCGTTACGCTGCTGCAGGAAACGGAGTATCCTTCGGACGATGTTATACGGCTCAAGCTATCATGCGCGAAGCCTGTGCGGTTCAGCCTCAATATCCGCTATCCGGGCTGGGCAGAGCAAGGGGTTTCCATTGAAATCAATGGTGAAAAAGTAGCGGTTGACCAGTCTCCCGGCTCCTTTATCGCGATCAACCGCTTATGGATCGACGGGGACTTGATTCGTGTAGTTTTGCCGATGTCTCTAAGGCTGGAGGCTATGCCGGACAATGCCGATCGTGCAGCGATTTTTTATGGCCCTGTGCTGCTCGCTGGTGATCTGGGGTCCCATGATGATCCCCATGCTTCCGAGTTTCTTTATGCGCCTGTCTTGCTTGCGAAAGGGAAGCCGCTGGATACTTGGCTTGAAGCTGTGCCTGGGAAAAGCTTAGCTTTCCAAAGCAAAATGGTCGGTTATCCCCGCAATGTGGAGCTCGCGCCATTTTACCAAATGGTTGACCGTTCCTATACCGTGTATTGGGACCTGTTCACACCTGATGGTTGGGCGATAGCGGAAGCGGATTACAGGAAAGTGATGGAAAAGATGAAGAGGCTGGAGCAATGCACGATTGATTATGCGCAGCCGGGAGAAATGCAGCCGGAGCGCGACCATGATTTTCAAGGCGACAGCTCGACTCGCGTCGGCATGTTAAACCGCAGGCCATTCCGCATGGCAGGTCAAGGCGGCTGGTTCTCGTTTGACTTGAAGGTTAAGCCCGAAAGTGAAATGATGCTGGTCGTGACTTATACGTCTGCTCAAGAGATGCCTAATTGTGAGTTTGATGTATTACTAAATGGTGAGCTGCTGGCAGAGGTTCAGGAAGGCTTTACGGAGGAGGATAAGTTCTATAATGTGAACTTCCCGCTACCTTCTGCAGCACTAGCTGGCACTGAGAAGGTCACCGTTATGTTTCAAGCTAAGGAAGGTAAACGCGTTCGCCGCGTATTTGGCCTTAGAATAGTGGACAGCGAGCAGTATAAGCAGCTAGGCGTACAAAGCGACTCTATTTAAAAGCGTGGTGAACAGGCGAAACGGCATGAAGAGATTGGACTGGATAAGCGATCGGAAGCCAATCTTTCATGTCGTGCAGCCGCTCTTTCACCACCCATTTAATTATGCAGAGGGAGCGTGAAGCAAATGGAAGCCCAGCGGCTCAAGAGGGTTAGGGAACAGCTGGAACGAGAGCAGTTAGATGGGATATTGATTGCAAGTCCATTCAATCGAAGATATTTGACCGGATTTACGGGTACAGCAGGATTTGTGGCGATTACGAAGGATCAAGCGCTGCTTATCACTGATTTTCGCTATACGCGTCAAGCGACGCAGCAGGCGATTGAATACGAGGTTATTCAGTATGCAGGCAAGCCATTCAAGCTTATTCGGGAAAGACTAGACGCTGCCGGAGTCCGAAAGCTCGGGTTTGAGAAAAATCATGTGACATTGGCAGGCTATGAAGCCTACGAGGAGTCTTTTAACGGACTCGAACTCGTCCCGACCCAAAATATCGTTGAAAAGCTGCGCGGCATTAAAGATGAGCGGGAGCAAGGGTACATTCGCAAGGCGATCGACATTACGGAAAAAGCGTTTGAACATATTTTAGGCGTGATGAAGCCCGGTATATCTGAAAAGGACGTATCCGCTGAGCTCGAATATTTTATGCGTAAAAATGGGGCCACCTCATCGGCTTACGCTACGATTGTAGCCTCCGGCGAACGCTCAGCCTTGCCGCATGGGCTCGCTAGCGAGAAGCTGCTGGGAACGAACGAATTCGTTACCCTTGATTTTGGAGCGAGCTATGAAGGTTATTGCTCTGATTTAACCCGAACGGTGTTTATTGGCAAGCCGGAAGAGCGGCATAAAGAAATTTATAAAATTGTATTGGAAGCGAATGAGACCACCTTAAACGGACTAAAGCCAGGCATGACGGGTAAAGAGGGCGACTCGCTCGGCAGGGACTGCATTGCTGGCTACGGGTATGGCGAATATTTTGGCCATGGGCTCGGCCATGCCTTCGGCTTAGAAATTCATGAATGGATGGGATTTTCTCAGAAGTCGGATGATGTTTTAGCGCCCGGCATGATTTTGACCGTCGAGCCTGGCATTTATATTCCTGATTTTGGAGGCGTCCGAATCGAGGATGACATTTTGATCACAGACACAGGCATTGAAGTGCTGACGAAGTCAAATAAGGAATTAATAGTTTTGTAATTAGAAGGAAGTGATTGCGTCCATGCATGCAGAATCTGCGGAAGTCGTCATCATTGGCGGAGGCATCATTGGGATGGCCATCGCCTATTATACGGCCAAATTAGGAATGGACGTTCTCGTTGTCGAGCGCGGGGAGATTGCGGGGGGAACCTCCTCCAAATGCGACGGCAATATTTTAGCGATTGATAAAGATCCCGGCTTCGACAGCCAAATGTCCTTGAAATCACAGCAATTAGTCGCAGAACTGGTGCGGGAGCTTGATGAGGAATTTGAGTATCGGGCACCCGGAAGCATTCTCGTCTGCGAGACGGAGGAAGAGATGCTCGCTGCTGAGCGCTGGGTTTCACGGCAAAAGCAGGCAGGGCTCCCGTTTCGTATGCTCGATCAGAAGGACTTGCGAGATGAATGGCCCTATATGGCCGAGGATTTATTAGGCGGTTTAGAGTGTGCGACGGATTCAACGGTTAACCCCGTACTGCTAACCTACTCCTTGGCTGCAACCGCTCGCCGTCACGGTGCACGATTTCGAACGCATACAGCGGTTACGGCGGTTTTGCTCGATGAGAAGAGGAGAATTCGGGGAGTGGAGACAGCGGCAGGTACGATTAAAGCGAAAATCGTCATTAATGCGGCTGGCGTATGGTCTAAGCCTATTGGACAGATGGTAGGCATCGATATTCCGATTGAACCGCGAAAAGGCCATATATTAGTCGCTGCCCGCTCAGCCAACATTGGGAAACGCAAAGTCATGGAATTCGGCTATTTAATTAGCAAGTTTGGCGGGAAGCGCCAAGTAGATCCCAAGTTCGAAGCGTACGGTATCGCCCTCGTTTTCGAACCAACCGCATCCCAAAACTTTTTAATCGGATCGAGCCGTCAATTTGCAGGCATGGACACCCGTGTTGATCAAGAGGTCATTCGCCTTATTGCGCAAAGGGCGATCCGCTTTTTTCCGGTCATCGAACATATTCCGATGCTTCGAACGTACGCTGGCCTAAGGCCATGGACAGCCGATCATTTGCCTATCGTTTCACCTATTGACGAAATACCTGGCTTTTATGTAGCAGCCGGCCATGAAGGGGACGGAATAAGCCTCGCCGCAGTTACAGGGAAAGTCATCAGTGAAATGTTAAGCGGAGCCGCAACCTGCATTCCGGTCGAGCCGCTGCGCTATGACCGATTCCGCCGTGGCGGCGTTCATCAGGAGGTCGTTCTATGAAGCTTACCAAAATGGTGACCACCATCGATACCCATACGGGAGGCAACCCGACCCGAACGGTTACGAGCGGGGCACCGGTGCTGATCGGAAGCACGATGACAGAGAAGATGGTATACATGTCCGAGCATTTTGACCATTTTCGTAAAGCGTTGATGTTCGAGCCCCGGGGCCATGAAGTGATGTCCGGTTGTATTTTAACTCCACCGTGTGATAAAACGGCCGACATCGGCGTTGTTTTTATTGAGACGGGCGGCTATTTGCCGATGTGCGGGCATGATACGATTGGCCTTTGCACGGCGCTGATCGAGGGTGGGATTTATCCCGAGAGCAAAAATGTAATCAGGCTGGACACGCCAGCAGGACTCGTGGAAGCCCATCTTGACATTGCTCAGGGAAAAGTGAGAGAAGTGACGTTCACCAACATTGCTTCTTTTTTGTACAAAAAAGATGTCCGGCTCCATGTCGAGGGGATTGGTGAAATTTCCGTTGATATTGCGTATGGCGGCAATTTTTACGGTTTGGTGGATGCGCGTCCGCTTCATTTGCCCCTGGTGCCGAATCGGGCTTCGGAAATCGTACGCTTGGCGATCAAAATTCGGGATGCGATTAACCAAAGCATCGAAGTGGTACATCCCGAAATTGCGGTCATTCGAGGACTTACCCACATTGAATTCTACAGCGATCCGGTATCGCCTGCTGCACATTGCCGCAATACGGTCGTTGTGCCTCCGGGAGGGATTGACCGTTCGCCATGCGGGACAGGAACCTCGGCAAAGGTAGCTGTGCTGCATGCCAAGGGAGAACTTTCCAAGGAGCAGGAGTTTGTCCATGAAAGCATCGTAGGCTCCGTGTTCCGGGCTAAAATTTTGCAGGAGACAGCGGTAGGCGGCTTGCCAGCCGTCATCCCGCAAATATCAGGGTCAGCCTGGGTAACAGGCTTTCACCAGTTTGTTTTCCACGATCAGGATGAGCTCGGGAGCGGATTTTTTTTACTCTAATTCTACTCTAATGATGGTTTGACGGAGGCTTGGATATGGAAATCAACAAATGGTATGCAGCGATTGATACACATTCCGGCGGGGAGCCTCTTCGCATCCTAACAGGCGGGCTGCCGCAAATGGCAGGCGCCTCTCAACAAGCTAAATCTTTATTTTTCAAGCAACATCATGATTCCGTAAGGAAACTGCTTATGGCTGAACCGCGAGGGCATTACGGTATGACAGGCGCAATCGTTACAGCTCCTGTATCGGAGGAGGCCCTGTTCGGCTTGTTGTTTCTGAATCAGGAAGGACTTGCGGCTATAAGCGGGCATGGGATCTTTGCGGTAGTAACAGCATGGGTTGCGACTGGACAACTGGATGCGGCTATTGCAGCTGGCGGTATTTCAATCGATTGCCCGGCGGGAACGGTTAATGCATTCGCGAGCTGCGAAGGACAGGAGGTACGATCAGTCTCCTTTCACAATGTTCCTAGTTTTGTGTATGCGGAATCCCTTGCATTGAGCATCCAAGACATTGAAATCCTTGTCGATGTTGCTTTCAGCGGGGAGTTTTATGCGGTTGTCGATGCTGCCGGACTTGGGGATAGACGGTCAATCCCCGAGCTTCAAGCATATGGAGGGTTAATCCGCAAAGCCATTGAAGCACAACTTGAGGTTAAGCATCCGCTGCTGGAAGGGATTACAGGCATTCATGGCGTGTTCTTTTACGAAAAGGATGAGAGCGATTCGGTGAATCCGGTCTATCGCAGCTGGTCCATATTTGCTGGCGAACAGCTTGATCGCTCTCCCGGAGGAGCGGGGGCCTGCGCCCATATGACGGTTTTAAACCATAAGGGGTCTCTTCACCAAGGGCAGCAGGTTATTTATGAAGGCATAGCCGGTACGCGTGCAAATGGCAGCGTGGAGGAGGAAATATGTGCGTTCGGGTATAAAGCCGTCATTCCAAAGCTTACAGGAAGTGCTTATGTGCTAGGCTTTATGAATTTTGTGCTTGATCCTAGCGATCCGCTGGCCGATGGATTTGTTCTGTACTAGGATATGAAAAATCTAAACGATTAACATTCGAGAGGAGCAATTTTGAAATGGCAAAATTTGAAGGTGTCTATGTGGCAATCGTTACCCCTTTTACCCCTTCCTATGAACTCGACTATAAACGTTTGACAGAGCACTGCGATTGGCTTATCTCCAATGGCGTACATGGGCTTGTTCCCACAGGATCACTTGGCGAATACGCAACGATGAGCAATGAGGAACGCGCAAAGGTAGTGGAAACGGTTATAGAAGCTGCAGCAGGGCGGGTGCCCGTCATTGTTGGTTCCGCAGCGCCTTCTACGAAGCAGGCGGTCGCATGGGTACAGCATGCCAAAGATTCGGGTGCGGCAGGGGTTATGGCGCTGCCACCTATCAATTACAAGCCGCTTGAGCATGAAGTTATCGCTCACTACGAAGCGTTGAATGAGGTTGGCCTTCCGATTGTAGCGTACAACAATCCTCATGATTATAAAGTAGATTTGACGCCGCAGTTTCTTGCGAAGCTATCCAAATTCGACAATATTGTTGCGGTAAAAGAGTTCTCCGGCGACATACGCCGCGTACATGATATTTTGGCCCAAACCGATTTGGAGGTCATGATTGGGGTAGATGACTTAGCGATGGAAGGTCCGCTGTTTGGCGCAACAGGCTGGATTTCCGGTGTGCCTAATGCGCTGCCGAGGGAGGGCGCCCAGCTGTTTAATCTGGCTAGACAAGGGAAAATTCAAGAAGCCAGCGCACTTTACCGTCGTCTGCTGCCTTTGTTCCATATGGATGCCAGCCCGCAGCTCGTTCAATCGATCAAATATATGATGGAGCTGGCTGGTTTCCCGGTCGGGCCTACACGTCCGCCGCGCCTTGCTTTGCCAGAAGCGGATTACGAGCTCATTAGAGAAGCCTTTGAATACGCGGTTAGACCTAATCAGCCAGCAAACTAAAGGAACAGTGTGAGTAGAGTAGCCTAGTCTAATCCGAACAGGAGGGATTGCAAAATGGTTAGCAGTCGAAATTGGATCGGAGGCGAGTGGATTACGCCTGCTGCAGGCGAGTCTATCGTTATAAATCCATCGAACATGAAAGAGGAGGTTGGCGTTCTCCATCTTTCTGACCAGTCGCATGTCATACAGGCGGAGCAGGCAGCGCGTAAAGCGTTTGAAGCATGGTCTCATTTAACAGGTGCCGCTCGAGCAGAGCATTTGTATAAGCTTGCTGCCGCACTGGAATCCAAGCTTGCTGAGGTGGCAAACCTTGCAAGCTTGGAAATGGGCAAACCGATTACGGAAATGCGCGGCGAAGTGATGCGGGGAGTGAATTTGCTCCGTTATTACGCGGCGGAAGGCGTCCGCGCCAATGGGGTTGTTATACCTTCAAGTGAGCCTAACGTTTTGCAGCATACGAAAAAGGTTCCTCTAGGTGTCGTGGGTATTATTACCCCATGGAATTTTCCAGTTGCCATCCCCATTTGGAAAATCGCGCCTGCGCTTATTTGTGGCAACACCGTTATATGGAAGCCAGCGGAGTTTGCCTCCTTAACGGCAACGAAGCTCATTGAGGTTTTTGCAGAGGCGGGGCTTCCTTCCGGCGTCATCAATCTCGTCATTGGCAAGGGCAGCCAAATCGGAGATGTATTGCTGGAGCAAATTCCGCTGGACGCGGTAAGCTTTACAGGCTCTACTTCAATAGGCACGCATATCGCCCAACTCTGCGCCAAGCGAAATATTAAATATCAGACCGAAATGGGCGGGAAAAATGCGGCTATTGTTCTAAAAGACGCTGATCTTGAAAAGACGGTTCCGCTCATTGTCAGCGGAGCCTTCCGTTCGGCAGGGCAGAAATGTACGGCAACGAGCCGAATTATCGTCGAATCGGGCATTTATGATTCGTTTACGAAAGCGCTCGGCACGGCGGTATCGCAAATTAAGCTGGCACCTGCTCTCGATCCTGCCGCTTATTTAGGCCCCGTTGCTTCCGCAAGCCAGTATAAAACGGTCATGTCTTATGTTGATATGGCACAGAAGCAGGCGGATATTATTGCCCAAGGTCCAGCTGTAGCTGAAAAAAACGAGGGGTACTATATCCAGCCAATCGTTGCAGCAGGCTTGGACGCTGGGCATCCTCTCATTCAGGAAGAGGTTTTTGGACCAGTTGCAGCGCTGCTTCAGGCATCCGATTTCGAGGAGGCCATCGCTTTATGCAATCAATCTATTTTTGGGCTGAGCGCTTCGCTATTTACGCAAAATTTGTCCTACGCCCATCGGTTTTTGGACGAAGCGCAGGCAGGCATGGTTCGCGTAAATCAGGAAACGGCCGGCGTAGAATATCAGTCCCCATTCGGCGGAATGAAGCTTTCCAGCTCGCATTCGCGCGAACAAGGGCAAGCGGCCTTGGATTTCTATACCGAATTAAAAACATGCGCCATCCGTTATTTTTAAAATATAGAAAAGTATATTATTTTTACATCCTTTCTCTATATTTCTCGGAATGAAACGCGCCGCGCCGCCAGAGGACGGCGGAAGCCGTTTCACCTTGAAATATAAGAAAGTATATGATTTGCCATACTTGTTCTTCTATTTCTCGGACTGAAACGCGCCGCGCCGCTAAAGGACGGCGGCAGCCGTTTCACCTTGGGGGGGCTGTTAAGATGAAGCATCCATCCTTAGTCATTTGCCGCTGCGAGGAAGTGACCATGGAGCAATTGGAAGAAGCCTATGCGTCTGGAAGCTGTACTTCGCGTCAATTGAAGATGAAAACGCGGGCAACGATGGGCGCCTGCCAGGGACGGGTTTGCCGAACCCTTGTAGAAACATGGATTCATGTGAAAAATCCGGATGGCCCCCGCGACGCTGAATTATTATCGTACCGTCCGCCTATTCGGCCCATCACTTTCGGCCAGCTAGCAAAGGATGAAGCGTAATGGAAAGGATTCAAAACCATCCGATACTCGGTCGTTGGCAGACGCCGCGTGAACCGGTTGCTTTTACCTTTAATGGGAAGCCGATGATGGGGCTTAAGGGAGAGCCAATAGCGGCGGCTCTGCTCGCAGCCGATGTTCGGACGCTGCGCAGGCATGAGGAATCGGGGCATGCTCGCGGGCTTTACTGTGCCATTGGCCATTGCATGGAATGCCGCCTGAGCGTAGAAGGAAAAGGATTAGTACGTTCCTGCCTTACCCCGCTTGAAGAAGGAATGTGTATATCCGAAGGGCTCCAGCTTCCAAATGAAATAACGGGGAGGAAGCTGCTATGACGAAGGATAGCCAGCCCGATCTCATTATTGTGGGTGCTGGGCCAGCTGGCTTGTCGGCAGCTGTTGTAGCTGCTGAACATGGCTTGGTCGTCACTATTTTGGATGAATTTCCCGAGCCGGGGGGACGCATGCTTGGCCAGTTTCATGAAGAGAAGGGCCACTGGTGGGTAGGGAAACAGATCGCCCATAATCTCATCGAGCAGTGCTGCGCATTAGGGGTTCATATTCGCTGCGGTGTATCGGTGCACGGCATGTGGAAAAACGGTCATCGTTGGGTGATTAGAACGTCAGACGGTTCCATCACGGCAGCTAACGTATTGCTGGCAACGGGCGGTGCTGAGATCCCGCAGCCGTCTCCTGGGTGGACACTGCCTGGCGTCATGTCCATTGGCGCGGCACAAGTGATGACTAATGTACATTTTGTTAAACCCGGACGCCGCGGCCTGATTATCGGGGTTAACGTGCTAGCGATGGCAATCGCTCGCGAGCTGTCGGTAAGCGGGGTATCCATCGCAGCCATCGTGCTGCCTTCGCAAAGCCCGCTTTCTGGAAAAGACGCTTTGCCTAAAGAAAATGTAGAAAAATTGCTCGGATTGGCCCATTTAGCTCCGTCTCCGTTAATGAGAATGGGAGGCAGAGCAGCCCATTCTCTAAAAATGGCAGGGGTGGTAACCCATTATTTTCCGCGAGGCGGCATCAAGCTATGGGATATTCCGTTAAAGCTGCGGACAACGGCCATAGCTATCAATGGCAAAGACCGTGTGGAATCGGTGACGCTTGCAGACTTAAATGGTCGTGGAGAAATGATTGCCGGAAGCGAGCGTGAGGAAAAGGTTGATTTCGTCGCTCTTGCGGGCGGATTATATCCATTAGCCGAATTAGCTTCGGTTGCCGGGTGTCCATTTGTTTATATAAAAGAGCTCGGCGGCCATATTCCGCTCCATAGCGAAGAGATGCAGACTCCAGTGGCAGGGCTGTATGTAGCCGGCAATATTACTGGTGTCGAAAGTGCTCTTGTAGCGATGGCGCAGGGGCAGCTTGCAGCCACTTCCATTTGCAGAGATGCAGGGCTGCTCGGCAGCCAAAGCGATACCAAAATAGCGGAGGCGAAGCAAAAGGTTCAGCAAGTCCGGGCTTCCGCTTTAATTCAATTTCATCCGGGCATTCCAAAGGCGAGAGAGCAAGTATACAAAATGTGGGCGAAAGGCTGTGACTGCGTTGAAAATAACTGAAAACACCGAAAAGTGGCGGAAAGTTTCGTATAAATCAGTCAAAATTCATGATCCCTTTTGGTCCAATTATAGAAGCATGGTTCGTGATGAGGTCATTCCCTATCAATGGGAGGCCATCAACGACCGGGTTGAAGGCGCTTCCCCCAGCCATGCGCTGCAAAACTATCGCATAGCGGCTGGCGAAGCCGAAGGAGCTTTTTATGGTTATATTTTTCAAGATAGCGATGTAACGAAATGGTTAGAGGCTGTTGCATACAGCTTGCATGCCGATCCAAATGCGGAGCTGGAAAAGCTCGCGGATGAAACGATAGATTTGTTGGGGAAAGCACAGCAGCCGGACGGCTACCTGAATACTTATTTTACGATTCAAAAGCAGGACCAGCGCTGGACGAATGAACGCGATAATCATGAAACCTATTGCGCGGGCCATCTGATAGAAGCAGCCGTGGCTTATTTTGAAACGACCGGCAAACGCAGGCTGCTGGATATCGCCTGCAAGCTGGCAGATCATATTGATTCCGTGTTTGGCGAAGAACAGGGCAAGCTGCGCGGTTATCCCGGGCATCAGGAAATAGAGCTTGCGCTAATGAAGCTTTATAGCGCAACGGGGCAGGAGCGATATTTGAAGCTATGCCAGTTTTTTATTGACGAGCGCGGCCAGGAGCCCCATTATTTCAAGCTTGAAGCAGAGAAGCGGGCTGAGAAACGGGGTCGGGAATCGCTGCTCCGTGAAGGCTACTATTCGTTATATAAAAACAATTACGAATACAATCAAGCTCATTTGCCTGTTCGGGAGCAGCTGGTGGCGACAGGACACGCCGTTCGAGCGGTATATATGTATACCGCTATGGCAGATTTGGCTGGAGCGACAAACGATACAGCGCTGCTCGAAAGCTGCAAAAGGTTATGGGAAAACGTTACGCAAAAACAGATGTATTTAACGGGAGGCATTGGGTCAAATCACGATGGGGAGGCCTTTTCCTTCGACTATGACTTGCCCAGCGATACCGCTTACACCGAGACATGCGCTTCTATCGGCCTTATTTTCTGGGCGCAGAGCATGCTCCATCTTGAACCAGACAGCAAATATGCAGACGTTATCGAGCGCGCTTTGTATAACGGAACTATCAGCGGCATGGGGCTGGATGGCAAAAGCTTTTTCTATGTCAATCCGCTGGAAGTGTGGCCAGCCGCCTGTAAACGTCCGGATAAAAGGCATGTGAAGCCCTCCCGGCAAAAATGGTTCGGCTGCGCTTGCTGCCCGCCCAATCTCGCCCGTCTTATCGCCTCACTCGGCTCTTATATTTATTCCCAAAACGAGCATACGGTTTATGTCCATCAGTATATCGGCAGCGAAACTACGCTGAAAGTGGCTGGGCAAAACGTTAGCCTATCCCAGCAAGCCAATTTTCCTTGGGAAGAAACGGTTGATATTAACGTGACTCCTGAACGTGAAGAAGCGTTTACGATCGCCGTTCGCATCCCGGATTGGTGCGACGATGCAGCGATTAAGGTGAATGGTCAAGCGATTGCTCCAGATTCGCTCCAATTCCACAAAGGTTATGCCGCGATAACCCGTATTTGGCATACGGGAGATCAAATCGCGCTAAAATTCCCCATGGCAATCAAGCGCCTATATGCGCATCCTGAGGTTCGTGCTAACGCGGGCAAGGTGGCCTTGCAGCGGGGGCCTGTCGTTTATTGCTTGGAGGAAGCGGATAATGGGGCGGCCTTATCGCATATTTCGCTGCCTGAGCAAGCACGGCTTGCCGCCCATTTTAAACCTGATTTGCTTGGCGGTATTGTCGTAATTGAAGGCCAGGCCTTGCGTAGCGAGCTGTCAGACAGCAGCCCAAGATTATATGAATCCCGCAAGCGAAGCGAGCAGTCCTTCACTTTTCGGGCTATTCCTTATTATGCTTGGGCTAATCGTGGTGAAGGAGAAATGGCCGTGTGGGTTCGGGAAAGCTAAAACGCTGATTAGAGGGAGGCCTGAACATGAAAAAATGGATTTCATTCATCATTAGTTTTGTGTTATTCGTTTCTATGTTTGCTATGCCCGCTGCCGCGAAGCCTAAACCTGTTCAGCCGGAACTTTCGAGCGGCGAAGCGAAGATTGAAGATATTTTTGGAAGAACTATTAACTATTACGGCGTTGAACTGGTTGACTGGCAAGGCTATATCGCCAACCCCTATGTAAAGTTGAACGTCATTCCACCTGCCGATGCCGCTTACCCGCTCACCATAGACATTAAGGCAACAGGCACCTCTCGCTTGATGATGGACCGGCCAAGTACATTGAGCGCAACAGGTGCCCAAAAAACGCTAGTATTTGATACCGCCCACGATCGCAAAGCGTTTTTGCTGGAAATTCATCCGGACCGGATAGGCGGCAGCGGCGAAATTGAACATTATACGCTTGAGCTGTCGGTGACCGATGCGAATGGAATGGTTCGAACGCAAACAACGCCTATTCGCGTATTGGATCAGGATGATGAGAAGGAGCCTGAGCTTCCTTTAAAATTCGATTACCGATTTGATACGATACAGCCTTATTTTAGTGATCCTGCTATTCGCGAGGCGGGCGAGCAGGCGATTAAGGATTGGTTTTATTTTTTTGATATGGAGTCGTTTGATACGGTTCCCGCGAACTCTGAAGTAAGCATGCTTCCCGAGGATAACTTTGACGGCCATATTGAAGTAACCAATGATGAGCCGTACAACGGGATGTGGATTTTTCTAAGAGGGCTCAATGGACCTTATTCTACAGGCGCCCCGACGGACAATGGAAAATATCATAAGCGCAGCGGCATTACAATTCCGGATAAGCTTCATCGTTCATTAATGACGATCCTTGATTTTTACGATACGGCGACGCCATTTACCTCTTTGGATGACGAAGAGTGGTACCTTACGGAAATGTCGAATACATCTACCGATGTGTATGGCCTCATTATGCATGAGTTTGGCCATGCGCTCGTATTTTCCGGCAACTGGAAAGGGGTAGCTGCTTATAAGCGAAGCGGGGGCACAGCAGACAATATCGTTGCCTATCAAGGCGGGCCTGTTCCGCTCGACGGAACCTATCATATTCCAGGAGAAGAGCCCTATTGGGATCGGATCAGCGGTCAAAATGGCGGACGAACGCATCTTTTTCACAATAAGCGCTGGATGCTGACGAAGCTGACCCTGCTGATTGCAGAAAAAGCGGGGTGGAAGCTAAACGATAAGCTGACTCCTTTCCTGAGTCCGTCTATTAAGAACATTCCGATTCCAAATGCGAAGCAGGGGAAAAATTATGAGCTGCAGCTGCAAGCGGAGGGCGGGGTTCCTTTTTATGATTGGACGATTCTAGATGGTGCCTTGCCTCAAGGGCTGGCCTTGGACCGCTTCACCGGCAAAATCGCGGGAAAAGTGTCTGGGCAAGCAGCAGAAGGAAGCTATACGTTCACTGTACAGCTCCGCGATTACGATGAACTTGGAACCCCTGTTCAAAAGAAATTTACGTTAAATGTGGGCCAAGGGGAGCTTTTAGGAAGCTATTTGTTTGATGAAGAAGAGGGGACGATCGCCCTTGATTATTCGGGAGCGGGGTACGATGTCTCGACCTTGCATGCAAGCAGAACAGATGGGGCGAGAGGGGGTGGGATAGCCTTTAATGGTGCTTCCAATTATGTCGAACTGCCACGTGACATGCTGAAAAAAGCAAAAGCGTTCTCGTTCTCTTCATGGGTGAACGTGACAGGTAGTGTCTATTCTCCAAGCTCAGTTGGCGTGACGAATTCGGTTTATAATACGAGCTCGCGGATTTTTGAATTTGGCTCATCGGATTCGAAGCATATAGCACTATCAACGGATTCCCAAGGCGGCTTGGACTTTACAGTATCGAGAAAAGGGGGCAAAGAGGAAGTAAGCATCTCTGGGGGCGGCATATCCTTGGGAAAATGGCAGCATGTGGCGGTCACGGCATCGGGTAATACGGCCGTCCTTTATGTGAATGGGACGGAAGTGGCGAGAACCTCTAATTTGACCCTAGGAGCGATCGAATCCATTTTAAAGGGGAAGCACCATTACGTTGGAAAGTCTCAAAGCAATGATCGTTATTGGAACGGCATTTTGGATGAAGTTAAGCTTTATAATCGCGCTTTGTCTGCTGCCGAGATTGCCAGTCTTGCAGCAGATCAGCCATTGCCTCCAGTTGTTGATCCACCAGCGCCAGTAAATCCTAATGTGGCGATTGAAGGAAGCATTACAACTTCCTACGTCTCGCCTTGGGAGAGCTTGGTAGGTCTAAATGACGAGTATGAACCGGAGAGCTCCGCAGATCGAGGGCATCCGGTGTATGGCAACTGGGACTCGCACGGAACCGAGCAATGGGTGCAATATGATTTTGACCAGCCTTTTACGATATCGTCTAGTGAAGTGTATTGGTTTGATGATAATGACGGCATCGATTTGCCGGAGTCGTTCTACATCCAATATTGGGATGGAACGAATTGGGCGCATGTTTCCAATCCTTCTGCCTATGGTGTATTGCCGGACCAGTATAATGTGACCACCTTTGATCCGGTGACGACGACGAAAATTCGGCTAACGATGAAGGCCAAGGAAACGACTTCAACGGGCATTGAGCAGTGGAAGGTCATCCGCGTGACGGAAACAGACTAGGCCCTATTAGACAGACATAAGAGCAACTGGCAGAAAACAGAAGACAGAGGACAGAAGGCAGGCAATCCAAAAATAAAAGGGAGGCTTGGCGATGTTGAAAATGGATACGAAACGCAAATCCGTTAAAAAAATAATGTCAGCAGTTGTTTGTTTGGCCTTGCTTTTAGGTGTAATAGGCACGATTCCACAAAAACCGATTTATGCAGCTGCCAATTTTGCAGAAGTAGTAGATATATTTGGGCGGACCGTTAATGACAACGGCATTGACTTGGTCGATTGGCAGGGCTACCTTGCGAATCCTTCCGTTAAGCTTACGGTTAAACCGCCATCGAGCGCTGTTTTCCCCGTTACGATTAACCTGCGTACACAGGGAACGACCAGGCTGATGATGAATAAGCCTAGTACGTTATCGGCAACAGGCTCGGCGAAAACGCTAACTTTTACTAATGCATCCCAGCAGCTGGACTTTGAATTAGCGATTCACCCAGACCGTATTGGCGGACCTAACGAAATCGAAAATTACACGCTGAGCTTGCAAGTCGTTCAAAGCAATAATACACAGAGCACACAAACGATTCCGATTCGGGTGCTGGATCAGGATGATAATGCAGAACCGTCGCTGCCTATTAACTTTGATTACCGTTTCGATACGATCACGGGCATCTTTGCAGATGCGGGAGTGAAGGCGGCTACGGAGCAGGGCGTCAAGGACTGGTTTTATTTCTTTGATGAGACGCCATATGACACAGTAGCTTCAGGCACTGAAAACATTTCAATTCCAGGCGATAACTGGCTTAATCCCATTTCGGCAACCAATAATGCCGCCTATAACGGCGTATGGGTTTTTCTGCGCGGCTTAAATGATCCTTACTCAACGGGTTATCCGGCAGATAACGGCAAATACCATAAACGGGCTGGGGTTCAGGGGCCGATTCACCGCTCTTATGGACTGATTTTGGACTTTTATTCAGGGTTTACACCGTTCTCCTCTTTGAATGATGAAGAGTATTATTTAGCTCAAATGCCCGGAGCTTCTTGCACCTCAAACTGCCAAACAGATGTGTTAGGCTTGATCGCTCATGAATTTGGCCACGCTGTTGCCTTCCACAGCAGCTGGAGCGGCATGGTAAACTACCATAGCGCCGGTGGCAGCAATGATGCGGAAGTAATCGCTTATCAAGGGAACGCGGTTCCGCTCGATACCAGCTATCATATTTCGGATGCCAATCCCTTGTATTGGGACCGAATCAGCGGCCAAAGTGGAGGCAGAAATCACAAGTTTCCTTCCCAGCGCTGGATGATGACGAAGCTGAGTTTATTGATCGCCGAAAATGCAGGCTGGAAGATCAATAAAAATCTGTCTCCATTCGTAGCGCCGTCCATCGTAACAACCTCGTTGCCGAACGGAACGAAGGGCGCAGCTTATTCGCAGCAGCTCACAGCCAAGGGCGGTGTGCCTTTCTACGATTGGAATGTAACGAGCGGCTCGCTTCCACCAGGGCTGACGTTAGATCGCTTTAAAGGAACCCTTACAGGAACGATTGACAATAGTGCGCCTCAAAGCAGCTATACGTTCACCGTTCAGCTAAGGGATTACGACACGCAAAGCACGCCTGTCACCAAATCGTTTACGATTAATTTAGGTGGAGGCGGCCCAGTCAGCAGTGTCGTTGCCCAATATTTATTTGATGAAACAAACGGAACTTCGGCAGCGGATGCATCAGGCAATGGAAAGACTGCTACGCTGAGCGGCGGCATTACTTGGGTCGCAGGGCATGCGTCCAACGCGGTCAATTTTAACGGTTCCACGGAATATGGCAGCTTGCCATCTGGCATTGTAAGCAGCTTGAATGATTTCACTATTGCTACTTGGGTCAAGTTGAACTCGGTATCGGATTGGACGCGAATTTTTGATTTTGGCACGGGTACAACGACCAACATGTTCTTAACGCCAAGTCCAGGCGGTGCTGGGCTAAGATTTTCCATTACGAATAGCGGCAGCGGAGGGGAGCAGCGGATATCATCAACGACGGCGTTCCCGACAGGGGTATGGAAGCATGTCGGAGTAACGCTGTCGGGGAATACGGCAAGTCTGTATGTAGATGGCGTGCTTGTAGGCACCAATACGAATATGACGCTTAAGCCATCGAGTCTAGGCAATACGACGCTTAACTATTTGGGCCGTTCGCAATATTCAGGAGACCCATACTTAAACGGTGGACTCGACGATTTCCGAATTTACAATCGAGCGCTTAGCGCAGCGGAAATGACCACACTATTTAACAGCTAACGCAAAAGCAAAAGCTCCTGTTCTCAGTGTCGTTTCTGTAAGTGAAATGCCCTCTGGAAGCTCATTGCAAAGCCCTTGTGGGCCTGGCGATGAATGTCCAGAGGGCATCATTTTTGAGCTGTGTGGAAAGAAAATATAGTATTAGAGCGGGAACGGCATTAAACTAAAGGGCAGCATAGTTTAATCATTAAGGTGCTCCTGGTATCGAAAGAACGACTGGACAAGGACCTCCAATTGACAAAGTGGCTGGTCATCTCGTTGCTTCCTTAGACGGATTACGTTCGGCCGCTGCGATCAGGCTCTCCGTTCATTCTTCAGCCCAGCGTTCAAAGCGTGCACGAGGGGGAAGATCCTTAATCGCTTGAAGAAGCTCTGTTTTGCTTGTCTTCAGTACTTCCCTGAGGCTGGGTACTGAAGGTGCAAAAAAAGACCCAAATGTGATTTGGGTTGACGAATTGAAGGATGAGTTGTCTTAATATTAAATGATGTAATCATAACTGAAAGAGTGTTGGATTTTGTGGTATAACACTACCCTAGCATAAACCCAATTTTCTAAAAATAGTTTTTAGTCTAGCCAATACAGGCTATTAGTCCATACCTAAAAAAACCGACTCACGTACACTGAACCATCTTTATAGGGAGGTGTCGTTATTGAGTTGTCCCGATATAAAAAAACGGTGTAAAAAGAAAACCATGATGGTGTGCCATCCAAAAGAAAAAAAAAAGAAACGTCGTCTTCGAGTAAGTAAAAAGATAGTTTGTGAAAAGTGTCCCCCGCTTGAAGGACGGCAATTACTTGAAGGACTTGCGGGTGCGATTGCAGAAGCTGGACCTCAAGGACTTGCAGGAGCACTCGGACCCCAAGGATTAGCAGGGCTTGTGGGAGCAATTGGCGCACTTGGACCCGAAGGAATTGCAGGAGCACTTGGACCCCAAGGAGCAGCAGGAATTGTAGGAGCGATTGGCGCACTTGGAGCCCAAGGAATTGCAGGAGCACTTGGACCCCAAGGACTAGCAGGACTTGTAGGAGCGATTGGTGCACTTGGACCTGAAGGAATTGCAGGAGCACTTGGACCCCAAGGACTAGCAGGACTTGCAGGAGCAATTGGCGCAGCTGGACTGGCAGGACCAGCAGGAGCAGCGGGTCCAGCGGGACCAGCAGGAGCAGTGGGTCCAGCGGGACCTGCAGGGCCGGTAGGTGGAGTATTAGGCTTTGCAGATTTTTTTGCCTTGATGCCTCCTAATAATGCAGCAACTGTTGCTACCAACACGGACGTAAGTTTTCCGCAAGATGGTCCAATTAGTGGGACTGCAATTACCCGTATAAATGCGAGCTCATTTAACTTGTCTGCAATTGGCACATATCAGGTTTTGTTTCAGGTAAATGTAAACGAAGCGGGTCAACTGATTTTAACACTAAATGGCGCTGATCTGGCCTATACGGTGGTCGGGCGTGCAACAGGAACTTCTCAAATAGTAGGAATGGCACTTGTGCAAACGACGCTCATTAATTCAGTACTCACAGTTCGAAATCCTGCTGGCAATTCCACGGCACTCACGATCACTCCATTAGCTGGAGGAACAAGGCCAGATTCCGCACACCTTGTTATTATGCAGATCGCATAGAGGGGAAAATACAATATTTTTCGATAAAATGCCAAATATCAAATAGAGGCCGCCCTCAATATTTCTGCGGTATAATTCTTGGTACGGGGACATTGTGCTCCTACGATACAAATACAGATATACCATATTACTTTGATGACTATATAAAGGCAGTTGGAAAAGGAAAAGAAACAAGATACTGTGCAACAATTGTTTAATGTGTAGATGATTAAGCTAACGAAACGTTAGCTCAATAAAACAGCGGCAGTCTAATACTTTATTTTCTCGTCCAAGGCTTACCGCTGTTTTTATTGTTGGGCCATTCTTATGCATTAATTTTCAGTCTAATCGTTTCTTTTCTTTTAACAATCCGAGCAATTCATTTTTTATAGCGCTGCCAGCCGTTAAAAAATGCGGTGCTTCCAGCCGTTCAGCTTGGCAATCGCTTCGACATAATAATAATCGCAATAGATGAGCGATACATCGATAAAGCTGTTGCCGCTGCCCGTTCCATGCAGCAAAATCGCCTCATGCTCCGGCTGCTCCCATGTCGCATAATTTTCCGTTAGCGAACGCAAAATCCGCTCCGCGGCATTCGCATACAAGCTTTTCTCGCCCGGTGCTACAAGCTCCGTCAGCTCCAGCAGGCCAGATGCGGAGATGCTTGCCGCCGAGCTGTCCCGAAACAGGCGCTCATCGTCTCCGAGACGGAAATCCCAATACGGCACCTGATCATCCGGCAGGCCAGCGATAAAATAATGGGCGATGCGCTTCGCCGTATCCAGGAACCGCTCATCTCCAGTATGGCGATACGTATTCGTAAAACCGTAAAGTCCCCATGCCGTACCGCGGCTCCATGACGATTCCGGCGAATAGCCTTGGCCGCCGAAGTTTTCGAGGTAAGCGCCATTTTCAGCATCAAAGGAAATAATATGCTTAGTCGAGCCATCTGGACGAATGCCGTGCTGCATCGTCGTCTCGGCGTGGCTAATTGCAATATGCTTGTAACGCGGATCTCCGGTTACTTTGCTCGCCCAGAACAAGAGGGAAATGTTCAGCATGCAGTCGATTATGACCCAGCCATATTTGTCCTCATTCCAGGCGCGAATGAATTTTCCAACCGGATTATAGCGGGCAGCGAGGAAGTTCGCCGCTTCGATTCCTCGGCGCAAAGCATCCTCATCGCCAGTGAGACAGCTTATTATTACTTTGGTACTGGTTATTACTGATTTTTGCGGTATTTGAGCGGTGTGGTTCCGAGTACCTTGCGGAATAGTTGGTTAAAATAGGAGGCATTCGGGAAACCGATGGCAATGCCGATCTGCTCCACAGACAAATCTGTTGTGCGCAGCAGACGGCAAGCTTGCTTAATGCGCCGGGCGGTTAAATAATCGACAAGCCGGCTGCCCGTTTCCTGGTGAAACACTCTGGAAATATAGGATTTGGACAAATTCATTTGTGCCGCGAGCTGCTCCAAATGAATTTCTTCATGGTAATGCTCCTCGATCCAGCTCATGATTCGCTCGGAATAACGCAGCGAACGACGCTGTTCGGCAGGCAGCAGGGTACTGCTGCCACTTTCCAGACAGCTTACGAGCTGAAGCAGCAGCATCGTAATATTTTCAACATTTTCACCATGAATGGAGCCGTTTGACTGTTGATCGTAGTCGTAGGCCTGAAGCATCCATTCCATAACCTCGGCACGCTCGCTGAGATCAAAGCCGCATCGATCATTCGTACCTTGCCATAACGCCGAAAATATCGTTTTGCGATTCGGAAAACCGAGCAGCAGCTTCTCTGCGACATGAGGGTCGATGTAAAAAATCGAGCGCTGAAACGGGCTTTCCGGCGAAACGTCCGAATAAATGCGATGCAGCTGATAGGGCTGGAAGAAAAACAGCATGCCCTGGCGAATATCGTACATTTGCTGATTGACGACAATATGCCCCTGGCCGCGATGGATGTACATAATTTCACAGCATTGATGCCAGTGGTAATAACCTTTGTAGTGGTCGTCCGTGTACAGATTATAATTCCACACGAGCGACTGCTGATTGTGAAAAAGAACAGGTTCGAACAGCTGCTTCATAAGCCCTCCGCGATGACAAAATATAAACATTTGTATTCGGTTAAATATCAAAATGGTTGCAGTTGCTTTAACCAATGCCATATTTGGCGAGATACTGCGGATACGAATGAAGATGAACGGCTCTGGCCTTGCGCTGAGCTTCCTCCCGATGCTCCGGCACCTGCTCAGCCTCGACATAATCAGCCAGCACGTCGATGACGTCATCTAGAAGCTTCGCCCGAAAATACAGCTCCAACCGTTCGAGGGCCGCAGTCCCTGCTTCTGCTTGCACCTTTTCTCTCCATATCGGCCAGGACGGACCATGCGTTAGTGGCCAAAGCAGTACCGAGTAGTCCATCGCCGCATCGCCCTGGCCAGATAAGTCGTCCCAGTCGATTATCCGGAAGCCGTGCCTGTCGCATGTCAGTACGTTGTTGCTGTTCAGGTCGTTATGAACAACATCACTCGCAGGGAGTAGAAACGCAGGGGTCAGCCGAACGGTGTCCCTCAGCCTCCCAACCTCTTCCTCGAACCACAAAATCGTCTCGTCCGACACGAAATCCCTGAGCAGATCGCGCGAACTTCGGATTTCGTCGAGATCCTCCGTAAACCGGGTAATATACTCGTCCTCGAACGCCTCTGCATAAGTGCGGGTCTCAGCTTTGGGCAGCATTCCGCGAAGACGTTCGTCACGATGGAGCTTAGCGACTGTCGCCATGGCCCCCGTTAGCGCAACCTCAGGGTTCCGCGTTTCCTTAAGCGGGATTGCATCCTCGATAAATTCGAAAACTAGTCCGTAGGGATATCCCGGCACGATTTCGCACTCAATCGCATGGACCAGTCTGGGCGCGGTGTAGTTCTCGGCAAGATAATCACTAACGCCCGCCCACTGCTGAAGACGCGCGGCTTTGCTAGGTGGGGCCAGCTTGACGTGAAGCTGAGTGCGGCCGTCCGTCAGACGGACAGACAAGTTGCCGAAGCCTCCAGGGTTATAGATATATGACGCCCTGATATTATTAGGGTCTAAACCAATGGCATCAGCGTTTACCGACGCCCATTCCGCAATCATTTTTTCAACTAGTTGTACCTGCATATCTACACTCTACTTTCTCGGCATATTTTGGTCTATACCGGATATTTTTGCATATTAACCTGTTCTAACTATGCAGCTCATCATCCGCTGCTGTTTTTCCGCTGCACAACTCCAGAAAAGTATCTGCGATTTTTCGGCAATCCTCATAGTCCAGGTTGCCAGAGTGGGCAACGATGATCGGATATTCTCCGTCCGCGCTATTGTGCCGCATATCCCAAATATAATGATTGCCGCTGCCGTCCATACCGAAGGAAACAGCTCCGGGCATATAAGCTGGAAAGTCATATGCGAGGTTCATTTCCCTCAAATTCGCTGCGCTGAAAAATTGAAAATGGCGGTCGCCACTGCCGAATTCACCGCCATTGGAATAGCGTAGGAACGCGAGATAGCTACCCGGCAAATTTTTCTGCGGAAAGGTCCATGTGGCAGGATTTAGCGGGACATAGTGCAGATGCAGCGGGTCCGTCACTGGAAAAGGATTATGCTGCCTATCAGCAATTTCCTGCTTTTCTTCTTCGGTAAGGGCTGCATTCCAGTTGTTCAGAAAATGCTGCAAATCATCCTCAGACAAAGCGTCTGCTTTCTGATAGCTATTTTCAAAACGAAACGTCCATTTCATTAACGAATCCTCCTGAAGCCAAATGTTAAGTTTCACTAAACGGCTCATACGCTCATACGGCTTAAATGGCTTAAACGGCCCGTTATGATAGTGGCCCTATTGGCCTGAAATATATTCACCGAACAGCTGCCGCGCTTTATCCCAGTCTACGCCTAGCTCGCCCTTCCAGCCGGCCCATGGCATCTCCATATCGGAGCGTCCTTTGGTATTATTCAGCTGGAGCTCTCCGTTCAAAACGTCCTCAATATTCGTCCAAGAGTCATAAGTGAGGGGGAGGACCGTATTTGGTAATACTCCTACCGATGCTAGAGATTTCAGAATGCTGCGGCGCATGCCGGGCGTTCCCTTTAGAAGCTTCGCTGCGCTGAGGCGCTTCTCCAATTGGCCGGGCGTTTCATCGTCTTCCGCTTCATCAATGAAGTGCAGAAGCTGGGTGAATTTTTGGATATCGTCAGCCGTTGGAACAATTGGTCCATGCTCAGTCAACTCAGCTAGTTCGGTCAAATGGGCGTAAGCGCCAACTGTCGAATCATAGGCATTTCCCAAATGAATGGCGTACCGAATATACGTTAGATGCTCGTACTGGTCTTTGCTGAATCCGCAATATTTGCAGCATACGAAACGCTCCGCCTGCTCATACGGATGCTCCTGCATATGAATCATTTGTTTATAGTTAATTAAAGAAGATATGCCCGCTGGAAAGCTGCCGCCGACGCCAGCAATGAACACGCCAGCAATGCTGACCCACGAAAATGATTCGATGGATTGAAGCGCAATGAGCTTGCGGTTCAGCTCGTCATGGGTAAGCAGCTCGATTTTATTAGCTTCCCAATGATAATGCTCAAGCAGTTCACGCTCGACTGGCTCCAAAATATCCGTGTTATATAGACTAATGCTGCGATCTGGATCGTAGTGGGCATTGGCATACTTATACAGCTTTTTGAGCGCTTTCAACAGTTTTTTATCCATTATGTAAACTCCTTGTCTATTAGAAATAAAGAAGAATGCCCTTCAAACCTAAGCTTAATAGCAACACATGGCCAATGCAAATCGGGGAGGGGAAATTGGTAGAATACGCTAATAGGATGGTACAATAGGAAGCAAGAGCAGGGTAAGTAGGAGCAAGAATGGAAGAAGCTAAAATGGCACAGAAGCTAGTTATTTTCGGCAAGGAGGACATGGATGATATGAAAAAGGAGCTTGTGGAACGACTAAAGGCGTTCCTTTATCGGGAGGATAATCTTTCTTTAGTCGGCATTGCTGCCAGCCAAGAGGAAATAGCAAGTGCGCAGGAGCGGCTGAATGTAAGCTTTCATGCGGATTATGTTCATTTTATTCAGACGTTTGGCGGTGCATATGCAGGTCTGGCTGTACATGCGTTCTCGAATGGCTCCAGCATTGGAAAAGAAACGGTTGTCGAATTGACGCTGGAGTTTCGGGAGCAATTTGAAGGCAGTCCATTTGCCGAGCTTTTGGAGAGCAGCTATGTGATATCGATGGATGGTTCCGGCGATCCTATTATCATTAATCCGGATGGGCAGGTTCTCATCTGTTATCACGATAACGGGGAAATGAAGCAATTGGCAGACTCATTTGAGGCGCTGATTGAGGATTGTTTTTTGGAGTGGTGAGGGATGACGGACAAGAGAGGAGGAAGTCCAGTGGAGAAAAATGTTTCGGATTTATGGTTTGATTTTGCCATGCAATTCGTGGACAAGAAAAATCTTGCTGGCGGAGATTGGGGCTCTTTAACGGAGGCTGAGCAGGAAGTTGCGGCATTATGGCTGCTGGAAGGCGATATGTATAACGGCGGGTTTTTGCAGTTTTTTTGCAACTGGGGATATGAAGCGTATTTGCATGCTGTTCGTGCCTTAAACACAATTACGGCGCCAAAAGCGCTGGCTATTCTCACAGACTGCTATGAGGTGATCGATGCCTATAAGGATGATCCTCGATTAGAAGCCCTTTGGGACATCCCGAAGGTGCTGACGGAGGAGGAGAGCGATACGCTCGAAGATCAGGATGAGCAGTTTTGGGAGGATGAGGACAAGCTGTCCGAGAAGGCTTATGCGCATTATTATCTTTCGTTACAGTTAAAGCCTTAGATATGGAGGGAATAAATGGGGACGGATATTCATTGTTTCGTAGAGCAAAAAATGTATCGGTATGCGGGCTTAGATGATACAGGAATATGGATTTCAATTGATAAATGGACTAAAAGCAGTTGGGCCATTCTTTATTCAGAACGTAACGAAGAGGCGCCTTGGGTAGTCGAGAGAGAGGACATGATTTTCAAAGATAGGAATTATAATCTCTTCGCCATTCTGGCCAATATTCGGAATTCTGACCAAATGCCTTTTATCAGTGAGCCACGCGGGTTGCCTGACGATGTTAGTCCAGAAATCCGGCTTCAAATGAAATATGGTGATTATCATAGCACTACTTGGTTTACCGCCAAAGAACTATTAGAATACAATTGGGATCAAGTGTTTGAGTTCGAAGACGAAACGATGGACGGAAAAGTTTTTATTGATACCGTAAATTATATGGAATGTAGCCGTGCTTTTTTGGATGTCGTCAAACGTTTGGTTGCTAGGGAAAATCCATCAAATATGCGGCTTATAATTACGTTTGACAGTTAAAGCCTTAAACGAACCCGTCAATTTGGTGCATGAACTGTCGGACTCCTTCGGGGCGAATTTGATACTCTACAAGTGTGGAAGGGAGGGCAACTAAAGATGCTTGAGCACATGAACCGGGCATTGGCCTATATTGAAGAGCATTTGACGGAGGAAATTGATTTTAAAGAGGCAGCAAGGCGGGCGTTATGCTCGGAATATCATTTTAAGCGAATGTTCTCATTCCTTGCCGGGCTTACGATGTCAGAGTACATTCGCCGCAGGCGTCTAACGCTGGCTGCATTTGAGCTGCAACAAAGCCAGGTTAGAGTCATCGATGTTGCGATGAAATATGGCTATCAATCACCGGACGCATTTACGAAGGCGTTTCAGCTTTATCATGGGGTTACGCCATCCGAAGCAAGAAGCAGCGGACCATCGTTAAAGGTTTGCCCTCGCATGACCTTCCAGTTAATCGTTAAAGGAGGAGTCGAAATGAATTATCGCATCGAGGAAAAAGCGGGCTTTCGCATCGTCGGCATTCACAAGCGGGTGCCCATCCAGTTTAACGGGGTGAATCCGGAAATCGCGGCGATGTGGCAAAGCTTGGATGAGCAAAAGATAACGGCGCTCAAGCAGCTCTCCAATACCGAGCCTTATGGCATGATCAGCGGCTCGGCGAATTTCTCGGAAGGCCGGATGGACGAGAAGGGCGAGCTGGACCATTATATTGGCGTGGCCACAACGTTCGCGTGTCCGGAGCCATTTTCACAATTGGAGGTTGCCGCATCATCCTGGGCAGTATTTGAAGCAGTCGGGCCATTCCCGGGTACCCTCCAAGAAATTTGGGGCCGCATTTATTCGGAGTGGTTCCCGTCTTCCAGCTATGAGCAAGTAGAGGGACCGGAGATTTTATGGAATGAGCATAAGGACATCACGTCCGCGACGTTTAAAAGCGAGATATGGATACCGGTCAGGAAGCGAATGTAAGACAGTAGCGATGGATGCAGCGTAAAAGAAAGGGAAGCCGGAAGGAACCGGGCTTCCCTTTTTTCGTTCGTTGAGATTGCTGAATCAAGGTTATGGGCAGGGCTTCCAGCAGCACGATGATTCGCGCTATTTTCATTTTTAACAGCATGCGCTATATTTGAGAGAATTAGAATGTAACGGTAAATGAGGGGTTTATAATCATTTTGAGAAAACAGATTAAGTTAAGCCATGTGATTTACTTGGTATTTTTTGTTTTGCTTCTGATTATTGTGCGCTGGAGTTGGCATAGTCAGTTCACCTTGGACAATCCGCCAACGGTAAAGCAAGGCGTACTGGATTTGCGCGGTATAGATCTGGATGAATCCAAGCCGTTTCCGCTGGACGGAGAGTGGTTATTTTATGCGGGGCAGTGGGTTGGTGCATCTAGTGTAGGAAGCGCTATACAGAGTCAACTGCTGCAGGTGCCGGGAAAATGGAACACAGCATTTGATCATGCTGATCAAGAGGCGTACGGATATGGAACGTATTATGTGCGTATTTTGCTTGATCGGCCTTTAGTGGAACCGTTTAGCGTGTGGTTTCAATCGATTTATACCGCTTCGGAGGTGGAGATTAACGGGGAGCTGCTTGCCAAGTTCGGTAAGCTTGCCGAGGGTCAGGAAGGACATGTTTCCGAAAATAAATCATTCAAGGTGAGCTATGACGGGGAAAATCAAGTGGAGCTGGATTTGTTCGTTCGAGCATCCAATTATGAAGCGCCGCTGAACGGTGGCATTATTCGCTCTGTACAGTTTGGCATGGAAGAAGGGATTGACCAAATCTATTCCTATTCCAGTGCTTTTCAGCTAATCGTTATTGTCATTTTTCTGCTTCATGCGTTATACGCGCTGATCATTTATTTGATTAATGTTCGAAAAACAGAATTTATTATGTTTTTTCTCATGATGATTACGTCAGCCATGACGGTTGCCGTCTATCACCATGGGCTTTTATTCCAGTGGATTCCTACTGAATTTGTATGGACGTTGAAGCTGAAAGCTTTTGCGTACATTTGGTTCTCTTTTTTTCTCCTCATGATGGGCAGGGCTTTTATTGGGGTTACTCGCAAAGGTCTGTTGTTTTACAGCTACGTCTGCCTACTAGCGGCGTATACGATTTTTGTTACAATGGGCTCGCTAGAGCTGGCTCTTTATTCCATCGAATCGGGGCTATACATGCTGCTGTATTACCTCCCCTTGTTCTGGACGACCTATTATTTTATGAAAATGGTGTTGAATCAGGCAGAAGGCGCGTTGTTTCTCTTATTTTCCGTCGTCTGTGTCATTAATAATATTTTGTGGGGAACGGTGTATTACGCCGGAACGTCGCAATTTATGTTTTATCCCGTAGATTTAATTGCTGCGATTACCAGCTTCTCCGCCCATTGGTTTAAAAGATATTATCACAATTGGCATGAAAATGTATCCCTCAACGCCCAATTGGCGGAGTCGAATCGCTTGAAGGATCGTTTTCTGGCCAATACGTCGCATGAGCTGCGCACACCGCTGCACGGCATTATGAACATCGCCCAAAGCGTGCTGACGCGAAAAAAACATGTGCTGGATGGGCAAAGCCAGCGCGACATGGAGCTGCTTATTATGGTCAGCCGCCGGATGTCGCTTATGCTGAATGATCTGCTTGACGTTGTCAGGCTGCAGGATAAAAGGATTCAAGTACGAATGACCGCGGTGAAAGTCCAGTCTGTCGCTGCTGGTGTGCTGGATATGCTGCGGTTTTTGACCGAGGGCACGAAGGTGAAGCTGCGGATGGACATAAAGGAAGATTTGCCGCATGTTTATGCCGATGAAGAACGATTGGTGCAAATTATCATTAATTTGGTGCATAATGCACTGAAGTACACCCAAGAGGGAACCGTGGAGCTGGCTGCCGAGCAAGTAAACGGACAAGTATGGATACGTGTAACGGATACCGGAGTGGGTATGGATGAGGCGATGCAAAAGCGTGCTTTCAAGCGTTATGAGCAAGTCGCTTCTGGCAGCGGTGGCATTGGGCTCGGGCTAAGTATTTGCAAGGACCTGGTCGAATTGCATGGCAGTGAGCTGTTCGTTCAATCCCAGCCGGGCAAAGGCAGTATATTCAGCTTTAAATTGTCCGTGTTTGATGAGAGTGTGGAAGACGCCTTGCCTCAGCCCATGATTCATATGAAAAAGGAAGCGGAATCGCTGGCGTCTGTCGGCGCACAGCTTGCAGCAGGAGCGGACGCGATGGCAGCCGCCCGTCATGATTTAACCGAAGTCGATCTGCCTGCTTCAAAGTCTGGAGGAGATGCTGAACGGATTCGTGTGCTGGCTGTTGATGATGATCCCGTCAATTTGAAGGTGCTGGTTCATATTTTGTCAGCGGATATGTACCATATTGAAATGGCGTTTTCCGCGCGGGAAGCATTGGACAAGCTCCATCGTGAGCAGTGGGACCTTGTTATTGCAGACGTTATGATGCCCGGCATGTCAGGGTATGAATTGACGCGGTTAATTCGCGAGCGTTTTACGCTGTATGAGCTGCCGATTATTTTGCTGACCGCGCGCAGCGAGCCAGAAGATATTTATGCCGGTTTCGTGGCAGGAGCGAACGATTATGTTACTAAGCCCGTAGATGCACTGGAGCTAAGGTATCGGGCGGGGTCGCTTTCATCGCTCAAGCAGGCGGTTAATGAACGTTTGAGCATGGAAGCCGCTTATTTGCAGGCGCAGATTCAGCCGCATTTTCTGTTTAATGCTTTGAATTCGATTTTGGCGCTAAGCGAAATTGATGCGGACAAGATGAGAAATCTAGCAGAAGCGTTTACAGCTTACCTGCGTATTAGTTTTGACTTTCTCACCGCAGGCAAGCTTGTACCACTATCTCGGGAGCTTGAGCTGGTAGAGAATTATTTATATATTGAGCAGCAGCGTTTTGGAGAGCGGCTAAAGGTGGAGTGGGAAGTACAGGCGGATGTTGATAAGGACATGCCGATTCCTCCGCTTACCATTCAGCCATTAGTGGAAAATGCGGTCAGGCATGGGCTGTTGAGCCAGCGCAAGGGCGGAACGCTAGGCATTCGGATCGTGCAGCAAGCTGATACAGTGGAATTTTATGTAAGTGATACGGGGATTGGTATGGATGAGGAGCAGATTCGTAGGCTGTTGAAACCAGCGGGAAGAGAAAATCGTGGGATTGGGCTGTTGAATACGCATAGTCGATTGACCCGGCTTTATGGGAGAGGGCTGAAGATTGAAAGCAAGGTAGGTGAGGGGACGGTAGTTGAGTTTGAGGTTGCGAGGTTTGGGGAGTAGAAGCCTCTCTGATTATATTTTCTATTAATCTCATTAAATGAAAGTATATAATTAAAATGTCAGTTAATAGAACGATATAGAGATGAATGCAGAATGTGATAGGCAGGGAACGTGATGGCGTTCTAATATTGCAGGAATTGAGGGAACAGATTTGGACTGGAGAAAAATGCTGGGTATGTTGTTGGCCATTGTTGTTCTGTTGCTGCCCGGCAACACAGCGTATGCTGTATCATCGGAAAGCTATACGTGGAAGAATGTATCTATCGGGGGAGGAGGGTATGTGACAGGAATTGTGATTCATCCGTCTGAACCGGATCTGGTGTATATCCGCACTGACGTTGGCGGGGCATACCGTCTGGACCCGAATGATTCAAGCTGGATTCCGCTAATGGACGGACTGGGCCCGGAACAAAGCAATTTGTATGGAATTGACGGTATTGCGCTTGATTCACA
The DNA here is from genome assembly GCF_000971975.1 of Paenibacillus algorifonticola. Lineage (GTDB taxonomy): Bacteria > Bacillota > Bacilli > Paenibacillales > Paenibacillaceae > Pristimantibacillus > Pristimantibacillus algorifonticola. The sequence continues at coordinate 121,965 of NZ_LAQO01000026.1, forward strand.
AAACCCTGATATCGTCTATGTAGCAGCTGGAAAAACAGGGAGCGCATCTCCCAGTGATATTCTGAAATCTACCGACCGCGGGAATACTTGGTCCAGAACAAATTTGAACAAGCGCAATGAGGCTAATGGCAATGTGGAGCGGGCCATGGGGGAGAGTATTGCAGTTCACCCCAATCTATCTAACATTGTGTATGCGGGTACCCGGTATGACGGGTTGTATAGAAGCCAGGATGCAGGACAAACCTGGTCCAAAGTAAATGAGGTTCCCGCCGGGACAAGTGGCAAAGGGATTCGCAGCCTGATCTTCGGGAGTGTTCCCGGGGCAACTAACCTGGAGACAGCGCTCTATGTCGGTGTAATGGGTATCGGAATTTATGAGACACGAGGCGAGGGCTCTGTTTGGAATCTGATTCCGGGAAGCCCTACACATCCGGCTCGTTTGGCCGCAGGGCAGGATGGGTCGTTGTATGTGACCACGCCCAATAACGGAGTGCATAGGTATAAGGACGGAAGCTGGAGCAATATTACGCCTAATGCAGCATATACGTCCTATTACGGCATTGATATAGATCCGCATAACGATAGCCATCTCCTGGCAGCGGTCAGGACAGGCGGAGCCCAGCTTCCGCTGTACCGTTCCATAAACAGGGGAGAGAGCTGGACGTTAGTGAACAAGGCTCAAACCTCCAAACCCGGTTGGTGGCAGACCAATATGTTTTTTTCAGCCACTTCTACTGTCGTGTTTGACCCGCATCATGCCGGAACCGTTTATTCCGCTGACTGGTTTGGCGTCTACAGAACAAGAGACATCGGGACGTTGTGGACAAAATGGGAGACCCTATCCAAAGGTCATGAAGAGGTCGTTGCCCTGACAGGAGCTACGCCGCCAGACGGAGCGGCGCTGTTCACTGGTGTAGCCGATGTTATTGGCTTTCGTCATATTGATGTGAATGCTTCACCTTCAACGAGGCTGGAGATGAGTTCGATGCGGGAGATGGTTAGTGTTGACTATCACGAAGCTAATCCACAATATATGGCCTTTATCGGGAGTGATGACTGGTATGGAACAGTTACCCGCATGTTCGTTTCATCAGATAATGGGCTGACAATGGAAGCCCGCCCTGTACCTGCGGGCTCTAAGCTGGGCAGACTTGCTTATTCAGCTACAGACCTCAATACGATCGTGTGGTTTCCTCAATCCGGCAGTCCAGTGAGGACAACAGACAGGGGAGCAACATGGGAGGCCATGACAGGGGCGCCGACGGGTACGGTGGGCGGGAGTATGATATTTTCATACAATCATCCGATAGCTGCTGATCGGGTGGACGGAAGCAAGTTTTATGCATATAAATCGGGCTATCTGCATGTGAGCTCGGATGCAGGACAAAGCTGGTCCATAGCTAACCAAACGCCGCTGCCAGGGGGAAGTCCTGTGAAGGTTGAAGCAGCTCCTGGAATGGAAGGCGTCCTCTGGATTAGCTTAGGTGCCAATGGCGTGTATGTCTCAGCCAATTCAGGAGCCTCTTTTACCAAGTTGAATCAGATCAAGGAGGCTAGATTGTTTGCATTCGGCAAAGCGGCCCCGGGACAGACACAGCCAGCAGCTTTTATATATGGAGAGGTCGGCGGGATGAAGGGAATATTCCGTTCGGATGATATGGGAAGCACATGGATACAGATTAATTCGCCGCAAATGCAAATCGGAAATGAGCCTCAGGTTATGGTGGCAGACCGTCAGGAATACGGAAAAGTATATATTGGAACTAACGGGCGCGGCTTTATGGCTGGAACAAAGGATTAGGCTTGTGAGGCTGGGGGGGCGCTGGGCAAGCAACGGGGCAACATCGTTATTCCAAAATGATCGAGCCCCAAGAATGAATAGACGGATTGTAATATGAAGTGCGACACATAAAAATGACCCAAGACAGATTCGTGTGTAGAATGAAGTTATCACACCACCCCTACACAAGAGAATCGGCCATGAGCTACAAACATCTTACCACAAGAGAGCGAAGTCAGCTAGAAGTGCTCTATCAATTGGGATGGTCCGCTAGAGCCAAGCGAGAAGCTTTTGGACATTGGGAACTGGATACGAGAGTAGTAAAAGCAATCAATAGGGTTGAAAGTCCACAATTGGGGTTTGGGGTATACAAAATAACGAAAGGAAGATAGTTTGAAACGGCGATCAGTGAGGCTATTCGAATCGGATATCGGCATTTTGATACTGCTAAAATTTATGGCAATGAGCAGAATTAGGAAGAGAGATTCAGAAAAGCGGGCTATCGCGCGAGGGATTTTTTATCACGTCTAAAGTGTGGAATACGGATCTTGGATATGAAGCGACCAAGAAGGCTTTTGAACAAACTTGTAAAAAGCTGAACGTAGATTACTGGGATATATACTTAATTTATTTTGCCGCACCTGATTATTTGGAAACGTGGAGGGCTGCTAATCAATCCGATTGTCCTCACATATACAGCTGTATGAGGTATAGTACCGTTACAGCTCTATACTAAATAATAAACCAACGCAGCAGGCCACCGCGCAAACGGTGGCCTATTCGCGTAAGACAGGTAGCCCCAACGTTAGAGCACCATTACTCTTGCTTGCGGCTGCAGTCGATACTGCTTAGGACTGACGCCATAGGAGGCGCTGAAATGGCGCGTGAACGGGTGGATGGAGGGGTAGCCGAGCCGCTCAGCGATGGCCGTTACACTCAGCTCGGTTTCCAGCAAGAGATTGGAAGCGCGCCTCATCAGCAGCTTGTGATGGTAGGCTTTGGGCGTTAGACCAGTCTCACGCAGAAACAGGGCGTGGAAGTAGGTGCGCTTCAAGCCGCAAAATGTCCACCAGGTTTCAACCGGCTCGCGCTGCTCTGGATGGTCGTTCAAGTGAGCGAGCAAACGGACAATCCGGTAATCGGTTGGCTGATGGGTGTGAACCGTATTGTACCAGTTCAGCATCCACGCATAGAACAGACTATTGATCATCTCCGTCCGGTAAAACGCCGCGTTATGATAAAGCTTGGCGAGCATAACGAATGATTCATACAGCTCAGGATAGGGCTGCAGTGAATAGACGCCTGGCAAACGGTCCAGCTCGGCGCAGGGGAAGGAGCGGGAAGTTTCGTGCAGTTCAAACGGTTCGGGCGCATAAATAAAGGTTCGATTGGCGGAAACCGGTTCCTTGTCGTCCCATAGATCGGCATAGAGATTATAGGATTGCAGCGGATGGCTAGGCGTAATATGAAAGGCATGCGGCTCTGCCGGCTTCAGAAAAATAAGCGTTCTGCTGTCGAACGGGTAACGTACTCCGTTAATCTCCATCTCCCCTGGCCCATCGGTAAATAGATGAAAAGCATACACGCTGCAGACGCGCAGCTTCTCGTTGGAGCTGCCGTCATACAAGTAGTACATGCAGTCGCCGACATAGGGGGTCATCTCGTTCAGAAGCTTCATGCGAGCACCTCGTTTTATATTATTATACTTAAAAATTAGCGGATGAATCGTCAAATTAATGGATGCCTGATCAAATACGAATATCTACATCAATGATACAATAACTGCAATGTTAAGCATAGTTCTGTTGGCATCTTGGTGGATTTATTAACAACAGAAAACAACAGAAGCGACTAGGTTCTGCGCTTCGAGATATGATCCCGTCCAAGGAGGGAAGCTTTTGCGATTTAACCAAAAGGTCGTGCTGGTCACGGGCGGCGGCTCCGGTATCGGTGAGGCATGCGCGGAGATGTTCGCCGCCGAAGGGGCGTATGTCGTCATAGCGGATTTGAATGCTTCGGAGGCGCAGCGAGTGGCGAATGGTCTGCTCCAAAAACACAAACTTTTGAAAGGGCTTCCAAAAATTTTGGCGCTCCAGGCCGATGTCTCGCGAGAGGAGTCCGTCGCTTCGCTTATGGTGACAACGCTGCAAACGTTTGGACGACTGGACGTGCTCATTAACAACGCTGCCATCATCTGTCCGAGGTCCATAGAGGACATTGACGAACAGGCTTTCGACCGGCTGTACGCCGTTAATGTGAAAGGCGTCTATCTCATGATCAAACACGCCATCGCACATTTGCGCAGCACGAAAGGGGCTATCGTCAATCTGGCATCGTTGAACGGTCTCATTGGACAACGGAACAATGCCGTATACGCCGCCTCCAAGGGAGCGGTTATTGCTATGACCAAATCGCTGGCACTTGATTTTGCCCCAAGCGGCGTCAGGGTCAACTGCGTATGTCCAGCGGGCGTGATGACGCCGCTGCTGGAAGAGTGGGCGCAGCAGCAAGTCGATCCTGCCGCTGCGCAGCGCACTTTGAACGAGATGCACCCGCTCGGACGTCCGGCCAGTTCTGCGGAGATTGCGCAGGCGGTGCTCTATTTGGCGTCGGAGCAGGCTTCCTTCATCACGGGTGTGGCGCTTCCGGTCGAAGGCGGCGCATCTCTAGGCTACTAACTTACAGGGCAGGAGACGTGAAGATGAAAATTTCAAAAGTAGAAACCTTCGTGCTGCATGTTCCGATTGATCCGCCAATTACTGATGCGATTAACGTTGCTACGCATTGGGGACTGGCGGGCGTTCGGATTTATACAGATGAGGGTTATGTCGGTTATGGCTACACGGGCACCTGTGCGCATGGTGACGATATGATCGTCGATACGATCGAGCGCTATTACGCCCCGGAGCTGATCGGCAAGGACCCTTTTATGGTGAAGGAAATATGGGATACGCTTCGTTATGGAAAAATGCACTGGGTAGGCCGTGCGGGTATTGCCCATATGGCGCTTGCGGCGGTAGATATTGCACTATGGGATATTATGGCAAAAGCCTCGAACAAGCCGCTGTGGCAGTATCTTGGCGGGCATAAGTCTACTGGAATTAAGGCTTATAACACGAACGGCGGCTGGCTGAACTGGTCTTTGGAGCGTTTGCTGAAGGATGTAACGGACATTGTAGAGCAGGGCTTCACAGGGGTGAAAATCAAAGTTGGCAAAGCCGATCCGCATGAGGATTACGAGCGGGTGAAGGCGGTCCGTCAGGCGATTGGCGACAAAACCATTTTTATGATAGACGTGAACCAGCAATGGAACATCAACACGGCGATGACGTGGGGGAAAAAGCTGGAGCAATTCGACCTGTTCTGGCTGGAGGAGCCGCTTAACCCGGACGATATTATGGGTCACCGGAAGCTAGCCGATGCGCTCAATGTGCCAATCGCTCTTGGCGAGCATGTCTATTCCAAATATGCGTTCCGCGATTATATCCATCAGGGGGCGATTGAATATTGTCAGGTCGATGTGACCCGTGTCGCGGGCATTACGGAATGGCTGCAGGTAGCGGGGCTTGCCGCATCCTATGATATCCCGATCTGTCCGCATGTGGGAGATATGGGGCAAATTCATCAGCATCTAGTCGCAGCGACATCTGGAGCGATCATGCTGGAGTACATTCCGTGGATCAGGACGATTTTTGTAGAGCCGGCTACGGTCAAAAATGGGCATTATGTGCTGCCGGAGCTGCCGGGAGCTTCGACCGAGATTATTCCCCGTTATTTTGATCAATATCGCATTAGGTAACCGGAAGGAGAGAAGCGATGAGACTGCATGGCAAAATAGCGCTCCTGACAGGAGCAGGCTCCGGTATTGGAAGAACGACGGCAGAGCGGTTCGCGATAGAAGGGGCTGCGGTTATCGTTAATGACATTGACGAAGCGAAGGGACGAGATACCGTCAAAGCGATTCAAGCTGCTGGAGGAGAGGCATTGTTCCTGCACGCTGACGTGACGGACGCGGATTCCGTGCGTTCCATGGTAGAGAAGGCGATAGCGGCGTATGGCGTCATCGATATTCTGTTCAATAACGCAGGGATTAGCGGGGTGGGGGCTATACATGAAATAGAACCGGAGGATTGGGACCGTGTGGTACGGGTCAACCTGCGCGGCGTGTTCCTGCCCTCTAAGTATGTGCTTCCCTATATGATGGAGCGCAGAAGCGGCAATATCATTCATATGTCCTCCTGTATTGCGGAGATGGGCCTTGCGCGAAGAGCTTCTTATTCGGCTACCAAAGGGGCGGTGCTGTCGCTCGCCAAATCGATGCAGGTCGATTACGCCAAATACAATATTCGGGTGAACGCTGTGCTGCCTGGAACGATCATGACGCCGTTTGTAGAGCAATATTTGAAAAGCTCGTACGAGGACCCGGAAGCGGCGATTGCAGCCATCAAGCTTAGACAGCTTGGCGGACAATTGGGGAAGCCAGAGGATGTAGCGAGCGCCGTATTATTCCTTGCCTCCGACGAGTCTTCCTTCATGATGGGCTCTCCGCTGTATATCGATGGAGGAGTCGTCTTCGGCAAGGATGCGTGAACAACAAAGAACGAGAGGCGGTTGGCTGAAATGAAGCTGGTAACGATTGACACGGACGGATTGTATCGTCTCGGTCTTAAGGTGAACGATGGCATATTGGATATTCAGGCGGCACAGCGATGGCTGCCCGACCCTGCTGTTCCGTCCGATGTCATGCAGGTTATTGCGGGCGGCGCTCAGGCGCTTGCGCTTCTGGAGACATACGCTGTGCGCGTTATGAAGGCGGCCGAGCAGCCCGGTGTGGCGTGTGGAGAGATGATTCTAGCTGAAGACGAAGTGAGATGGGGGCCTTGCGTCACCCGCCCGGGCAAAATGATTTGCGTCGGCTTGAACTACAGACAGCATGCGGTGGAGACCAATGCGCGGGTTCCGGACTTCCCGATCCTGTTCAACAAATTTAACAACACGCTCACGGGCCATGGCAGGGATATTGCGCTGCCGGAGCGGGTAACCACGCAGGTGGATTATGAGGCAGAGCTGGTTATCGTCATCGGCCAAACGGCGAAATATATTAGCGAGGACGAGGCGCTCCAGCATGTGTTCGGCTATTGCTGTGTCAATGATTTGTCGGCACGCGATCTTCAAATGCGGACGGCACAATGGCTGCTAGGCAAAAGCTGCGATGATTTCAGTCCGCTTGGCCCTTATCTGGTGACAGCCGATGAAATCCCGGACCCAAATGCGCTCGATATAAAGTGTACCGTCAACGGGGAGGTCAGGCAGCATTCCCATACGAGCGATATGATATTTTCCTGCGCTGAAATTGTAAGCTATATTTCACAGCATATGACGCTGTCGCCGGGCGATATTATTTTGACCGGAACGCCGGAGGGTGTTGTGCTCGGCTTGCCGGAGGAGCAGCGGGTTTACTTGCGCCATGGCGATACGGTAACGATTGAAATTGAAGGCTTAGGGAGCTTGACCAACCGGTTTGTAAGCGAAGTTTAGCAGAGACGGTTCTTAAACGAGACATAACGACATTGTTGAAGGATGATGCAAAGTGAGTCAAGCGAAGCTTTGGTACAACGGTCCGGGCGAGGACTGGAAGCAGGGATTGCCGATCGGCAACGGCCGGATTGGCGCAGTTATTTATGGCGGCAGCGAGCAGGAAACATGGTGTATGACGGAGCTGACGTATTGGTCTGGAAAGAAGGAGCGGATAGCCGGAAACGGAGGAGGGAAAGCGGGGCTTAAGCGGATGCGGGAAGCCTTCTACAAAGGCGATTATAATGAGGGAGACCGGCTCGCTAAGGAGCAGTTGCAGCCGAAGAAGCAGAATTTTGGCACCAACCTCTCCGTTTGCGATATGGTGCTGCGGTTCGGACATCAGAGTGAAGATGTTATTCGCGAGCTCGACATGGAGCTTGCGACGGCAGCGATGTCTTATTCAAGCGCAGGTCATGCGTTCACCCGCGAAGCTTTTGCGACTAATGTCGACGGAATCGTTGCCGCGCGTTTTGCGGGCGAGCAGGCAGGAAGTGTCAGCTTCGCGCTCAGGGTCACGGGCCGCTCAGGATCGTTCGCGGCTGTCGTAGCTGGTGATGATACGATCGCCTTTCATGGGCAAGCAACGGAGGATATGCATAGCGACGGCACATGCGGTGTATTGTGCCGCGGGCTGGTGAAGCTGGTCGTTAGGAGCGGCAGCGTCCAGAGCAAAGCGGATGAGCTTGTTGTGACAGACGCAGACGAAGCCTATCTTTATTTTGCGATGCATACGGATTACGGCCAAGCGGATGAGAACTGGAAAGCAAGAAGCGGGGAGCAGCTCACAGCCGCTATCGCCAAAGGCTATGACCAATTGAAGGCCGAGCATGTAGCGGATTACCGCTCGCTGTATGCCCGTGTATCTCTGGATCTCGGAGCATCCGAGGCTGCTGCGCTTCCGACGGATGAGCGCATGCGGCGGCTGCAACAGGAGGGACAGGACGATCCGGAGCTTATCTCTTTGTTTTTTCAATATGGCCGTTATTTGACGATAGCCGGATCACGCGCAAATTCGCCGCTGCCGCTGCATTTGCAGGGAGTATGGAATGACGGCGAGGCGAACCGGATGGCCTGGAGCTGCGATTACCATTTGGACATTAATACGCAGATGAACTATTATCCGACGGAAATCGTCAATTTGGCGGAATGCCATGTTCCGCTCATGGACTACATTGAGCGGCTGGCGGATGCAGGGAAGCTGGCTGCACAGGATTTTTATGGCTGCGAGGGCTGGGTCGCACATGTATTCTCCAATGCGTGGGGCTTCACAGCACCTGGCTGGGAGACGGGCTGGGGGCTTAATGTCACAGGCGGATTATGGATTGCCATGCATTTGAAGGAGCATTATGAATATGGGCTGGACCGCGCCTTTCTGACGGAGCAGGCTTATCCGGTGTTGAAGGAGGCAGCCGCTTTTTTCCTTGATTATATGGCCGTCCATCCAGCCAACGGCTGGCTTGTGACGGGGCCATCCAACTCGCCAGAGAACAGCTTTTATCCTTTGGATCGGGAGCAAGGACCGCAGCAGCTGTCGATGGGATCAACGATGGATCAGGTGCTGGTGCGGGATTTATTCGCCTTCTGTCTGGATGCGGCGAAATTGCTCGGAACGGATCTTGAGCTTCAAGCGAAGCTGGAGCATGCGATTTCCCTATTGCCTCCGCTGAAGATCGGCAGCAGAGGACAGCTGCAGGAATGGCTGGAGGATTACGAAGAGGCTCAGCCAGAGCATCGCCATCTTGCCCATCTGTTCGCCCTTTATCCAAGCAACCAGATCACTCCGCGCGATACGCCCGAGCTAAGCGCAGCCGCAAGGCAGACGCTGCTAGGTCGTATGACGGATGAACTGGAGGATATTGAATTCACAGCGGTATTGTTTGCAACTGGCTTTTCCCGCCTATATGATGGAGACCGTGCATTGTGGCATATTAACCATCTGATTGGCGAGCTCTGCTTCGATAACCTGCTGACGTATTCCAAGGCAGGAGTTGGCGGGGCAGATACGAATATTTTTATTGCCGACGGCAATTATGGCGGTACGGCGGCGGTGGCAGATACGCTGTTGCATAGCCATGCGGGAGACATTCATCTGCTGCCTGCCTTGCCTTCGGCGTGGCGGTCAGGCTCCTTCAAGGGCCTGCGTGCGAAAGGCAACATTGAGGTGGATGCCGTTTGGGACAATAATAGGCTTACAGAAGCCACACTCTATGCACGTGCCTCTGGACCGGCGGTCGTTCGGTTCGGTGAGCTTGCAGTGAAGGTTGAGCTTGAGGAAGGTCAGGCTTACAGGCTTGATGCCGGGCTGCAAATATTGGAGCGCACGGCTGTAGCCCGGTAGTCCACCATATTAATGAAAAGACAACTACGCTTTGGTATAAAGTAGTTGTCTTTTCGCATCGTTAGGTTATGATGTAGGTGCGGCCGTTTTTAGAGTTGAATGGCAATGCCTTCGTTCTTTATGAAAGCGCTATTATATAGAGGGGTGGGTTGGCTGTGCCCAAATATACGACTATTTTTCGCAAGTTTCTGGTGTCCTACTTAATTATATTGATCATTCCGAGCATAGCGGGTTATGTATCCTATCGGACTTCGATTTCGGTTACGCAATCCATTTCCATCGAGAATAGCGTGACCCAGCTGCAGCGCAGCCAGGAAATATTGGAGCGAAGGATGGTGGAGGTGGAAGGCTTCACTCGCCAGCTTGCCTTGAATCCCGACCTGAACAAGCTCATGAATGAGCAGAAAAATGGAGACGAAATCAACGTCTATGGTATCTGGAGCATGGTGAAGCAGGTTACGCCGTTTAGCCAGACGAATGATTTTCTGCAAAATTATTTTATATACTTAAGCAATTATGACGTTATATTCACCCAAGGCTCAGCCTACTTCCGTCCGGAGCATTATTACCAGAATTTCCACTACACGGACCTTTCGCTAGATGAGTGGAAGGATGAGGTGCTTGGTAGAACGCATAGCAGCGAGATGATGCCGCTCCGTTCGTTTATGAGCAATAAGAAGCAAAGCTCGGTCGTGACCTACATGCAATCGCTGCCGCTCGACAGCTTCAGCGGTTCGTCGCCAGCTACAGTCGTTGTTATGATCGATGAGGAGCATATTTCCAATCTGCTTGCTGGACTGGAAGACCGCTATGGCGGCTGGGCGCACATCAGTGATGCGCAGGGGAATACGATAGGGCTGCGGGGAATAACGGAGGCGGCGGCAAGACAGCTGTCCACGTCCACCGAGCTTGATCAGACGAAGCGCAGCCAATTTTACCATGACGATCTTGTCATTACGATTCAATCCGATACGAGCGGTTGGACTTATCGCGCAGGCGTGCCGCGTCAGGTGCTGATGGAGAATGCGAATCAGATCAAGCATATGACCTGGATGGTAACCGGCATTGCATTAGTGCTGGGGCTGCTGGCGGGGCTATTGCTCTCCTATCGCAACAGTGCGCCGATTAACCGACTGCTTGGCGTGATGAAGGAGCATTTCGGCAAGGACGGTTTGGCGGAGCGCAATGAATATGATTTTTTGCAGGGCAATATTTCGAAAATGATTACGAGCAACCGGCAATTGGAGCTTGAGCTTGAGCGTCAACTCCCGCTCGTTCGGGATGGCTTCCTCAAGCGCCTGCTGGCAGGCGAATTTCGTACGCTGGAGGAAATTGCGGCTGCTGCGGCGCAAGCGGACGTTAACCTTGCCGGTGGTGAGGGTCACGTGGGCATTCTGCGAATTAACGGCTATTCTGGCATGGATAGCATCGATATATTAAATGAGCTTTCAGCAGCAAGGCTGATTATGAAGCAGGCATTGTCCGAAACCGAGGAAAGTTTGTTGATGACCGACCTTGGATCGGATCGTTTGGTCATGATCTGGTTGGAGCAGAAGGAGCAGACGAGCGGCGCCGATTTCCGTAAACGGTTAAATGAAGCGCTGGCCGGACTCGCTCGGACGGCCTACTCAGAATACAAGGTTTCGTTGTCGGCAGCATTTGGAGAATGCTTCCAAACGCTGATGGATGTTAGCCATTCGTACGAGCAAGCAGGGCAAACACTGGAGTATACAGAGCTCTCAGGCATGCAAAGCATACTTTGGTTCAGCGATTCCGGCCGGGAAACAGCGACCTATTATTATCCGCTCGACATGGAGCAGCGGCTGATCAGTACGATTCGTGCAGGAGAGCCGGAGGAAGCCAAGCGGATCGTGTCGGCGGTGATGGACAAAAATTCGGATCAGCATCAGCTATCTCCGGAAATGAAGCAACAGCTCGTCGGCGAGCTGAAGGGAACGCTGCTCAAGCTGCTGGATCAGAAGGCGCTCATCCAATCGGAGCTGCTTCATACGTTGAAGAATCAAATAATTGGCATCCAGGCAGCAGATATGCTGCTGGACATTCAGCAAGAGATCAACGGCATTATCGAAGCGTTGTGCGGTATTATTAACAGCAAGAAAAATAATGCCCATATTCAGATCGCGGGTGACATCAAACGCTTTATTGCCGAAAGCTATAACGACTCCGAGCTGACCTTATACCGTATCGCCGAGAAGGTGGAACGTCCTGAAAAATATATTTCTCAGCTATTCAAGGAGGTGACGGATATAAATGTGTCCGATTACCTGGAGATGGTACGAATCGAGCGCGCCGCCGCTCTGCTTCGCACAGAAGGCTGTACGGTTGATGAAATTGCGTCGCGCGTTGGCTACAACAGCTCGCATTCCTTCCGCAGGGCGTTCAAGCGGGTAATGGGCGTTGCGCCAAGCTCCTATAGGCAGTCCATCCATATCTAGGCGACCATCAGGCGTCGAAGGAGTGAAGGGAAGATGAAGCTGGACCGGACCGGCATTGCTGTCTTTGTGCTTGTGGGGCTGTTGCTCCTCGCCTCATGCTCACTTAAAGAAAATAAGTCTGTGAGCGGAGGTGAAGGCAAGCGAGAGGAAGCACCGACGGAGCTGCATGTATTTGCTTTGCAGGAGCCGGGGATTGAGCTTGGGACAAATGATTTCACTCGTTATCTGGAGCAGAAATTTAACGTGCATTTTAATTGGGAGTTTATTTCGCCGGATGGGGCAAGGGAGAAGCGGCAAATATCGCTCGCAGGCGGCGACTATCCTGATGCATATTTCCTGACGGCGTATATCGATCAATTCTCGCAATCGGACCTGCTTAAGTACGGCAAGCAGGGCGTTATCATGCCCCTAAATGAGCTAATTGCGAAATATGCTCCCAATGTGAAAGCCGCTATGACGGAGCATTCGGATCTCAAAGCGCTCAGTACAGCTCCTGATGGGAACATTTACGGCCTGCCAGCCTACAGCGAATGCTTCCATTGCTCCTATCCGAACAAGATGTGGGTGAATGACAAATGGCTCGCGAAGCTGGGGCTGGACGTACCGACGACAACCGAGGAATTTAAGGAAATGCTGGAGGCATTCAACAGCTCAGACCCCAACGGCAACGGATTGGCTGATGAGGTCCCGCTCAGCGGCTCGACCGAGGATTTTGGCGTCCGAATTATTCCGTATTTGATGAACGGTTTTATTTATCATGATGATCGCCATTATTTGATGCTGACCGATGGCAAGGTGGAGACGGTTGCGGATAAGCCGCGTTGGAAGGAAGGGCTGGCCTATATCAGGTCGCTCTACAAGGAGGGGCTGATCGATCCGGGAGCTTTTATTCAAAATGCGGAGGCTTTAAAAAGAATCGGCGACAATGATGGAGCGCCTATGCTAGGGGTGGCGGCAGGGATGCATCCCGCTATATTCGCAGGTGAGAGAATGAACGATTATGTGCCGATTCCGCCGCTTGTGGGACCTTATGCCTCCTATGCTACTTATCAAGGGGGCGGTATGCAGCCTGGAGCCAAGTTTGTCATCACGAACCGGGCGAGCAAGGAGGCGCAGCGCAAATTAATCGAAATCGTTAACTATATGTACACACCAGAAGGGCAAACGACGTCCCAAAACGGTTTGGAAGGTATCGGCTGGCGCAAGCCGCAAGCTGGGGAGCAGGCGCTTGGAGCAGGCGTCAAGCCGTTGTTCACAAGCCTTATTCTGATCAATGAAGCAGAGTCGACCAATTCCGGCTGGAGCGGGATGGCGCATCTGTATATGCCTAGGGAATATCGCGATAGCTGGGTGGCGGGCAGCGATATGTATACGCCTGATGGCTATGAGCGCAGACTCTATGAAGCCACAATGCTGTATGAAGGACATGAGCCTTCAGATATTTTCCCAATCTGGACGCTATGGCTGGACCCGACCGAAGCGGACGAGGCTGGCATTTTGCATACTAATTTAACTAATTATATCGAACAAAGCACTTTGCGCTTCATTACAGGCGATTGGGACTTAGACAAGGATTGGAACGGCTATGTAGCAGGCTTGCATGATATGAGGATTCAGCGGTACGTTGAGATCATGCAAAGGGCTTATGATCTTTATAAAAAATAAGAGACGATATAGCTTGAACTTAGATGTATAACGAGCAGAACCCACTTTAACAGTCGTGTGCGAAGAAAGCCCAGTACTCATGTGTCTATTTCTAAATTGACCTTACTGGGCTGAGAAGTATATTTCTCCCTGATCTTTGAGCCTCCTATATCGAAAAATAATAATGTAAATCGGCTGATGGTAGAGCCGGTTTTTTTTCGTATGTCCGTAGTTACTGAATAGGCTGAGGCAATAGGTTAGTTCAGGCCAATCGCTCGTTATGGTACCCATCCCCACGCACTCTCCCCGGGCCACCGCCAAATGTACGCCCCCACGGCCAATTGTCCCCCTGAAAACGGCGTTTTTGTACGCTAAACGACGCAAGTGTACCTGTCGCAAGCGAGGCTGAATCTCCTATGATCAAGCGTATAGAAAGCGCTATCATCCATCATCAGGCAGTGACTTAGGGGGGATTGTTCTGGAGAAAGAGGTTGTATTGAAGCATCAAATGTTAAACGGCGGTGTCAAGCGAAGAGTGTCGGAGGAAGCTCGCAGAAGCTTGAGGAAACATTGGCAGCTCTATTTGATTGTTATACCGCCGGTGTTGTTTTTCCTTATTTTCAAATACTATCCGATGCTTAATGCGGTGCTGGCGTTCAAGGACTATAACGTCATTAAAGGGATCTGGGGCAGTCCGTGGGTAGGCTTCAAAAACTTTCAGCTGTTTTTTGACAATCCGATGTTCTGGCCGCTCGTCAAAAACACGATTTACGTCAGCGGCTATCTGCTGCTTGCCGGTTTCCCGGTGCCGATTTTGCTGGCGCTCATGCTGAATGAGGTAGGCAGTGGCAGATTCAAGCGGCTGGTCCAGCTCGTTACTTTCGCGCCGTATTTTATCTCGACTGTCGTCATGGTATCGATCATTATGCTTTTTCTTGCGCCGCGGCTTGGCTTTGCCAATGTGGCTCTGAATTTTTTTGGTTTGGATTCAATCAACTTTCTCGGTGAGGCCAGCATGTTCCGTTCGATCTATGTATGGTCTGATATTTGGCAGACGGCAGGCTATTCAGCGGTCATTTATTTGGCGGCGCTGGCGGGCATTGATCCAACGTTATATGAGGCAGCCAAGGTGGATGGCGCTTCGCGCTTTCAAAAGATTGTGCATGTGGACATTCCCGGCCTGCTGCCGACGATTACGATTATCCTCATTTTGAATGTGGGCAGCGTGATGGCGATTGGATTCGAGAAAATATACCTGCTGCAAAATCCGCTGAATATGGTCCATTCAGAAATTATTGCCACTTATGTGTATCGAATTGGGCTGCTTAATGCGAATTACAGCTTTGCAACCGCAGTCGGCTTGTTCAACTCGCTTATTAATTTGGTGTTATTGGTTACGGTGAATGGCCTTGCCAAACGCTTAACGAAATCGAGTATCTGGTAGAAGAAGGGGAGTACGCCTATGGCAGCGACAAAATCAGCCGTGCAGCAACCGCCGTTCAGGCTGAAAATCAGAGAATCGGCCGGTGACAGGCTATTCCTGTTCATCATCTATACGGTGCTTTCACTTGTGCTGCTCGCAGTGATTTATCCGCTTATTTATATTTTGAGCAGCTCGATCAGCAGTCCGGCAGCAGTGACTTCCGGCCGTGTCTGGCTGTGGCCCGTCGATATTTCCTTCCGCGGCTTCGAGGTGTTGTTCAGTACCCCGCAAATTATGACGGGCTACGGCAATTCGTTGTTCTATACGACGGCGGGAACGCTGATTAGCGTAGCGCTGACGGTTATGATCGCGTATCCGATGTCACGCAAAACCTTTTTTGGCCGTGGCGTCATTATGATGCTGATCACATTCACGATGCTGTTCAGTGGCGGCCTTATTCCAACTTATATGGTGGTCAAAGAATTCGGCATGATCGACTCGCGCTGGGCGCTGCTCATTCCGAATGCGATCTGGGTATGGCAGGTGATCATCGCCCGTTCTTTCTTCCAGTCGTCGATTCCTGATGAGCTGATGGAGGCGGCCGAAATAGACGGCTGCAGCGATCTCCGATTTATGCGCAGCGTCGTCATTCCACTGTCCAAGCCAATACTCGCCGTGCTGTTCCTGATGTACGGGGTGGGGCAGTGGAACGCCTATTTCGATGCCCTTATCTATTTGAAATCAGCCAATCTGTTTCCACTCCAGCTTGTGCTGCGCAGCATCATCATTATGAACAATACCGCGGGCGTGACGGATGCCCTGAAGCAAGTGGAGCGGCAGCAGCTATCCGAGCTGCTGAAATACTCGCTGATCGTCGTAGCCACGCTGCCGGTGCTTATTATTTATCCGTTCGTACAGAGATATTTCGTGCAAGGCATGCTTGTCGGCTCGGTCAAAGGCTAATGGTCAACTGGAGCATGAGGGGAGGTGAGGCTTGGCATCGGAAGCGCAAATGTAAGGCAGACAGCCATTATTATGAGATGAAAAGGGAGCGAACAACAATGAAGAAGAGACTGTTAGGCCTGCTCACCATCGCAGTGGTAGTTAGCATGATGCTTGCTTCATGCTCGCAGAACAATAAGCCAGCGGGCAGCGTGGCGACTGCGCCGGATTCGCAATCGGAAGAGACGGGGAACACCGCACCGGTTGAAATTACGCTTTTTGCCGTGCAGGAGTCGGGCATTGATCTGACAACTAACAAGTTCACCAAATTCGTTGAAGAGAAGTTTAATATCAAGTTTAAGTTCGATACGACGCCACCGGACGGGGCAAAGGAAAAACGCCAAATTTCATTGGCGAGCGGCGATTATCCGGATGCCTACATGCTTCCAGGCTACATCGATCAATTTTCGCAGGCTGATGTGTTGAAGTACGGCAAGCAGGGCGTGCTTGTGCCGTTGAACGACCTGATTGAACAATATGCGCCAAACATTAAAGCGGCTATGGAAAAAGACGCAGATTTGAAAGCGTTTAACACGGCGCCTGACGGTAATATTTACGGTCTTGTCGCTTACAGCCAATGTTTCCATTGCTCGTATCCGAACAAAATGTGGATCAACACGAAATGGCTGGATAAACTTCAGCTTGAGATGCCTAAGACGCTGGAGGAATTTAAGGCGGTGCTGAAAGCGTTCAAAACCCAAGATCCGAACGGCAACGGAGTGGCCGACGAAGTGCCTCTCAGCGGCTCGATCGAGGATTTTGGCGTACGTGTTATGCCATTCCTGATGAACGGCTTCGTCTACGATGACGATCGCAACTATTTGAACCTGACGGGCGGCAAGGTTGAATCGGCGGCGATGAAGTCGGAATGGAAAGAAGGTCTGAGCTACATCAAATCCCTGTATGATGAAGGACTGATTGACCCGGGCGCATTCGCGCAAAATGCAGAAGCGTTCAAAAAAATCGGCGAAAACGGCGATTCGCAAATTTTGGGCGCGGGAGCGGGCATGCATCCTGCTATTTTCATTAATATCGACGCCGGCAACAAAAACTCGGCCGATTACAACCCTGTACCGCCACTTACTGGACCACATGGTTCCTATGCAACGCATGATGGGGGCGGCGTGGCTCCTGGCGCCAAGTTTGTGATCACGAATAAAGCATCCGAGGAACAGCAAATCGCCTTGATTAAGCTGGTCGATTATATGTTCACGCAAGAAGGTCAGACGAATGGGGCCTCCGGCATGGAAGGCATTGACTGGAGAAAGCCGAAGGAAGGCGAGGTTGCGCTTGGTGAAGGTGTAACGCCGCAAATTGCCATGATCCCTGCCGTTGAAGGTGAAGCCCCTCGCAATGCGGGCTGGAGCGGAACCGCCCATTTCTATATGCCGAAGGAGTACCGGGACAGCTTCGTTCAAGGAACGGATATTTATGATTCCGCCAGCTACGAGCGCAGATTGTATCAGGCTACACTGCTGTACCAGGGCCATGAGCCGAAGGAGCTGTTCCCGCTGTGGTCGATCTGGGTCGATCAGAACGAGGTGGACGAAGTGAGCATTCTGCAAACGAACATTAAATCGTACATTGAGCAGAACGCTTTGCAATTTATTACCGACAACAAAAGCCTGGAGAAGGACTGGGACGCTTATGTGAAAGGTTTGAAGGATCTAAAAATCGATCGTTATCTGGAAATTTTGCAGAAGGCTTACGACGCGTCGTTCAAGTAATGCTGCGGATTAATCAGCAACGCCGGACTTACAGGATCAGGTTATTATTGCGAGATAATGGCCTGGTCCTATTTTCTGAAAAAGGAGCTTAATTATGATCCCATTCATGAAAAAAATACGGCCTTGGCTGCTCGTTGTCGTTGTACTCACGATGCAGCTTGGACTTGTAGCGCCTTACGGAAACGTAGCGAAAGCTGCGGACAATGGACTTGCCCAGAAGCCTTATATGGGCTGGAGCAGCTATAGCATGCAGGTGTATACGAACAACGGTCAATGGATTACCGCCGAGCAGATCAAGGCGCAGTCCGACGCGATGCACGAGAAGCTGCAGCCTTACGGCTACGAATACATTAATATCGATGCGGCCTGGAACGGTGATATGGATGGCTACGGCCGACCGATTCCAAGTACGACACTTTATCCGAACGGCTTGCAGGAAGTGATCGACTATATTCACGATAATGGCCAAAAGGTAGGTCTGTACGGTATTCCAGGCATGTCGCCGCAGGCGTACGATCAGAATCTGCCGATTTTCGATGCGCCGGGCTGCTTCATGCAGGATATTGCAGCGCAGCCGCTGCAAGAGTCGGATTACTGGGGGCTCGGCTACAAAATCGATTTCGACCAGCCATGCGCGCAAAAGTATATTGATTCGATTGCCAATTTGTATGGCGAATGGGGGATCGACTTCCTCAAGTTCGACAGTGTGACGCCGGGCTCCGGCATATCGGATCTGTCGCTTGATGCGCGCGATGACGTCAAGGCATGGTCGCAGGCGCTTGAGCCGCACAATATTTGGCTGGAGCTTTCATGGGCGCTGGACATCAAATACATCGACTACTGGAAAAAATACGCCAACGGCTGGCGCGTGGATTGGGATGTAGAGTGCTATTGCGGCACTGGCGGCTTGACGGTATGGTCAAGCATCGCCCGTCTCTTCCCGAAAGCTGAACAATTTTGGCGCCATGCCGGACCAGGCGGCTGGAACGACTTTGATTCCTTGAACGTTGGAAATGGCGCGATGGACGGCATAACGCAGGATGAGCGTAGAACGGCCATGTCTTTCTGGGCGCTTTCATCCGCGCAATTGTACATTGGCAATGATATGACCAACCTTGATGCTTTTGGGCTTGAGCTGCTGACTAACGAAGAGGTCATTGCCGTCAATCAGGCGGGCCGGCCGGGGCATCCCGTATCTACGGCTACCGAGCAGCAGGTGTGGTATGCCAACAATGGTGATGGCACGTATACAGTCGGACTGTTCAATCTGGGGAGCTCAGCGGCGACGGTGAGCGTGGACTGGAGCGATATCGGACTGGAGGGGCCGGCCAAGGTACGCGACCTGTGGACGCATCAGGATCTTGGTACATTTAACACAGGCTACAGTTCGGCTAATTTGGCTTCGCATGCATCGAGATTGCTGAAGGTTACGTCGCTTGGCGGAACATCAATCGCTAACGATGACGATACCGGCTTCAAGTATACAGGGGATTGGGCACGTAATGGGGGGCAGGAGCTTGCAGGCGGTGCGCAAAACCTTGTTATCGATGTAGGCAATGCGGCAGCGCAGAGCAGCACCATCGCTCCGTCAACTGCCAGCTTCGACAAAAAGCAATCCGAGCAGGCTGATGTCTTGGCGACATTGACGCTGAATGGCAACACGCTTGCCGGTATTTCGGCGGGCGGAACAGCGCTAACAGCAGGCACGGATTACGTGATGGACGCGAACGAGGTTACGATCAAAAAAGAATATTTTGCAACCAAAGCGGTAGGTTCACTGAACTTGACCTTTACGTTTAGCGGCGGCTTGCCGCAGACGCTATCTGTTGCAATCAGCGATACGACGATCAGAGACAGCAGGGTGAATCCGTCAACGGTCAGCTTCGATTTGTTGCCGTCTGCCCAAACGGATGTGGAGCTAACAACGGCGCTGAATGGCAATACGCTGACCGACGTCAAGCATGGCGGCAATACGCTCGCAGCGGGAACCGACTATACCGTAAGCGGCAATACGCTGACACTCAAAAAGGCTTGGCTTGCTGCACAGCAGGCGGGAACGGAGGCACTGACCTTCACCTTTAGTGCGGGAGCGGAACAGACGGTATCGCTTGTCATTCAGGATACAGCAGTTGGCGGATCAATCTCTCTGAACGATGATGATCCATCCATCGTGTACACAGGTGGTTGGAATCGCAGCTGGAATCGTGGACTCGGCGATTATATGGATGATGTGCACTATGCCGAAGCGAATGACAACGATTATTTTTCGTATACGTTCACAGGCACGGGGATTGAATTTATTACGGAGCATGACCCGTCCCAGGGTGCAATCGACATTTATATCGACGATCAATTCCAACGTACGATCAGCACGTACAATATCGGAAGGCTGGCGCAGAAGCCTGTGTTTAACATTACAGGACTGGCTGACGGCACGCATACGCTTAAAGCGGTGAAAAAATCAGGCTATTTCCTCCTGCTCGACAAGCTGCGGGTACTATTGCCTGATCTTGTAAGCGGAGCAGTTGGCGGATTCGACAAGGCAGCGGGGCAGCAGGCAGACTTGATCTTTACGACGACAGGAGCTCGCAGCGGCTTCGGCGGCATTTCGAACGGCGAAGCAGCTCTGACAGAGGGTACGGATTACACAGTGTCTGGCAATGACATTACTGTGAAGAAGGAATATATGGCGGGACAGCCAATTGGTACAACAAGCTTGACATTCTCGTTCGCAGAAGGGGCTGTGCAGACGCTCGCTGTAGCTGTTAGCGATTCGTCGTCGGCGAACAGCACGATTAGCCCGTTAGAGGCGAGCTTTGACAAAAAAGCTTCCGCGCAGGCCGACGTTGCTGTGGCATTGACGCTGAACGGAAACACGTTATCGGGCATTAGCAACAACGCAGCAGCACTGACAGAGGGTACGGACTACATCGTATCCGGCAACGATGTGATCATTCACAAGGCTTACCTTGCCAACCAGCCGTTAGGTACAGCGAGCTTGCGCTTTGATTTTAGTGCTGGGGCTCCGCAGACGCTGGCAATCAAGATCACCGACACCACGGGGCAGAACAGTACGATTAGCCCAAGCACACTGAGCTTTGATCATAAAACGGCGGCACAAGCAGATATTGCGACGACGGTTAGTCTGAACGGCAATACGCTAACTGGAATTGCTAATGGTGCGACAGCGCTGCAAGAAGGAACGGACTACCAGCTTTTCGGCGACCAGCTTACGATCCGCAAGGGCTTTCTTGCGCAAATGCCAAATGGCATGACGAATTTGACGTTGTCCTTCAGTGGCGGTGCTGCGCAAACGCTGGCCGTTGCAATTAGCGATTCGTCGAGAGGCCGCTATGTTGCAGTAAACAACGATGACAGCGACATTTCGTATAAGGGCGCCTGGCAGCACGGACGAAACAGAGGGCTCGGTGATTATAAGGACGACGTCCATTACACGGAGACGACGGGCGACTATTTGGAATATACGTTCGAGGGCACAGGCATTACGTTTATAACCGAAAAAGACTCGTCGCAAGGCGATATGGACATCTATATCGATGGCGTATTCCAGCAGACGGTCAGCACGTATTATCCTAGCCGCCAGGTTAATCAGAC
Source organism: Paenibacillus algorifonticola (assembly GCF_000971975.1). Taxonomy (GTDB): domain Bacteria; phylum Bacillota; class Bacilli; order Paenibacillales; family Paenibacillaceae; genus Pristimantibacillus; species Pristimantibacillus algorifonticola. The sequence continues at coordinate 143,527 of NZ_LAQO01000026.1, forward strand.
CGTATTTGTTGCAGAAGGCCTGACACTGGGCGAGCATACGCTCAAAGCGGTCAAAAAATCCGGCTACTACATGCTGCTGGACCAATTGAAATTCCGAATGGCTGATATGATAAGCCCGGATACAGGCAGCTTCGACAAAACCGCGCAGGCGGATATAACAACAACGCTTCAGGTCGACGGAAGCAACCTGCTGGGTGTGAAGAATGGCCATGCAACGCTCACGGCTGGTGTGGACTATATCGTTTCGGGCAGTGATATTACGATTAAGAAGGAATATTTGGCATCGCAGCCTGATGGAGCTGTGAGCTTAGCCATCTCTTACCGTGGCGACTATCACAACGATCTGCACAGTACAATGACCAATGGGGATTATGCCGAATTTTCGTTTACTGGCACAGGCGTTGCCCTGATTGCGCCAAAATCAGCCGTTCAGGGTGATGTTGATATTTACATCGATAACATATTCCAACAAACGGTTAGCGCCGTCAACGCAAGCCGATTGACGCAGCAGGAGATTTACGCAGTGACCGGCTTGGCTGACACCATTCATACGATTAAAGCAGTGAAAAAATCAGGAAATTACATGCTGCTTGACGGCGTGAAGTTTGCAGCGAGCGGTCAGCCGCAGCCATCGGCAACGCCAACTGGCACGCCAACAACAGTGCCGTCGACGGAGCCTACAGCGACAGCAACGGCCCCTACTGCAACACCAACAGAGCCTGCAGCGACGCCAACGGCACCTACTGTAACACCAACGGAGCCTACAGCGACGCCAACACCAGCGCCAACGGGAGGTGCAGTCTCTGCGCCTCCCCCGTCAGGGGGAAACGGTACTGTTCCGTCTTCAGAGCTGATCACAGTTGACGTAGGGAATGGGATCAAAAAGACCTTCAATCGAACCAAGCAGGCCGACGGCAGTAAGCGGGATGAGCTTGCGCTGACGGCCGAGGAGGCTCGCAAAGCGGTAGAAAGCGCAGCTGCATCAGGTGCGAAAGCTGTGAACATAATCATTCCAGACACGCTGGATGAAGTTGAGGAAACGGCTTTTAAGCTGCCCAAGGATGCTGTCAAAAGCTTGACGACAGCGGAGGTCGGGCTGCAGTTATCCACTGCAAATGCTATTATTGCAGTCGGCAGTGGCCCGTTATCGGGCTTGCAGGATGAGCTGTATTTTAAGCTGGCTCCAATGAAGGACGCAATTAAGCAGCAGGAGCTTGCTGGTCAGGCGAATCGCCAAGCAGCTGTCAGCATTGTCTCGGGTGATGGTGAGGCGACGGTTGTTGGGCGCCCGATGAACATTGAAACCAATTTGCAAAATGTGGAAGTTGCGATAATCTTGCCGTTAAAAGGCACTAAGCTTGCAGAGGCGGAGTGGCAAAATCTAGCCGTGTATATTGAGCATAGCGACGGAACGAAGGAGCTGTTAAGGGGGACTGTCGTACCTTACAACGATCAGGGCGACAAAGGACTTGCATTTACCGTTACAAAGTTCAGCTTGTTCACGCTGCTTCATATATCGGGGCTGGAACAGTCCAGTCTAGGCGTCGCTTATATGAAAGGATACGAGGATGACACGTTCAAGCCGGACAATCGAATTACAAGAGCGGAGATTGCCGCCATCCTGTCCCGTATACTGACGCGCCACAAGGCGGACGCGGCGAATATAGATTACACTGATGTAGCTGCAGGGTATTGGGCTAAGGAGTATATAGCCGATATGACCCAAATGGGTTTAATGAAGGGATATGGCAATGGGGAATTTAGAGCCGACCATTCTGTCACGCGCGCTGAGATGGCACGTCTTGTGTCGCAGCTGCTCATCAGCGGTTCGGACTCGCAATCCGGCAAGGGCTTTGGCGATATAGCTGGGCATTGGGCGCAAAGCGATATTATGCAGGTTCAGGCTCACGGCTTTATTAATGGTTACAACGATGGCACATTCAAGCCGAATCAGGCGCTCACACGCGCGGAAGCGGCCACAATTATCAACAAGGTGCTGGGTAGACCAAATGCGAACGCTTCGGCGCAGTTGTCATGGAAGGATGTCCCGGCTTCGCATTGGGCATTCGGAGCAATTGCTGCAGCATCGCTAGAATAGTTGAAACGGGTCCTCCTGAAGTCAGGGGACCCGTTTTTTCGCTTTGGCCGGGAATGGAGGGAGTGACTGCCGTTACTTCGCGTCATGGAATATGATCCCTAGACTATATCTGGTTCCCGATGTAATGCTGCCTACACCGTGACGAAGCGTAATACGATAATAGCCACGCTTTCCTGAAATAGGCCGATACTGGGTGGGGGAAATCAACCATCCACCTTGCTCTAAAGTAAGCTGTCCTTTGGGTTAATAAAAAGAACAGGTCACTGTACCACCTGCTCGTTTATGTGTTATTCAACTATCGTTCCCGTTAGCGCAACGACTTACTCTGTTGAATTTCGTGTTCCTCAACATAAAGCGGCATCAGAGAAGGCGGTTTGTACCTTATCGCGGCTTTAAACAACAAAATGGTGCCGATAGCCATAGCCTCAACGAAATAATGAGCCTAATCCGACAGTGCCCGCATGATGTTGGATTTCGCCTCTGCCGCAATCGTTTCATTCCCGTCATCGACCGCTTGCATTAAGATCAGTATGGGGATGTATACCGCGATCAGCCGTGCCAGCAGCTTCGTTTCCTCGTCCGCTCCTCCGTACGTTTCGAAAAACACGCCGCGAGCGTAAGGTGGTAAAAAGCTATAAGCAACGCTCAAATCGCAAGCTGGATGGCCTACGCTCAGATCGCCCCAATCAATGATGCCGGAAACGATCCCGTTCTCATTCACAAGCATATTTTTGAAATGAAGATCGCCATGTAGCAGTGCACTCACCGCCTCGACACGGTCCTTTTGCAGCCTGCTAATATACGCTTCGATCACACCGGACTCCTCCGGCGACAAGTGTTCAACCACCTTCGATAGAAAGCCCTCCAATTTCACTTTGCGCGATGCTATGTCCGTCAAGCTTCGATGATCTTGCTGAACTCCGCACTTCAGCGCCGCCTGCACCGGAAACTCATGCAATCTCCGCAAAAATTTCGCCAGCGTCTCTGCCGATAAAGCCCGGCGTTCTTCCGTCAAACCGATTGGAAAATCTCCTTGCACGTAGGCATAGCCAAGAAATGGTGCCGGGTATTCGTCACTTGCTTCGCCATAAAACAACGGTTTAGGATAGGGGATGGTCATATATGCCTCCAGCTTCGGCAGCAGCTTCCCTTCCATACGAATCGAGCCAACTGCAATCGTTCTTCTTGGAAACCGGAACACGTACTCGTCACCGATGAGAAAAACCGTATTGTCCCAGCCCCAGCCCAATCGCTTCACTTGCTTCGATGACAGCTGAGGGAATTGTCTGCCGATCAGCGTCCGCGCCTGCTCTTCGTTAACCTCCCACTCCGCATCCCATACATTCGTTCCTCCCATGAATTGTCTGCCTCCTCGTTCCTTACGTTATTAAAATATTTACATTTACTGGAAGTTAAGCATAACTGCCCTTTAGCTTAATGAAAAATGAAGCAGCTGCCGGATCACAATCTGCTCCATTTTTCATTGAACTAAAGTTCCCCGTTAGGATTCCTGTAGAGCGTTAATTTTGCGTTTTGCATAAAAACGAGCGCCTCCAGTAAGATGGGGTAGTCACGGG
>NZ_LAQO01000027.1 GCF_000971975.1 Paenibacillus algorifonticola
TCGCTTCATCTACAACAGAATGCTTGCAGATAAGATAGAACATTACAAGCAAACGGAAACGATGCTCAAGAATACACCAGCACCATACAAAAAGGAATTCGACTGGCTGAAAGAAGTGGATAGCCTTGCATTAGCTAATGCACAAATGAATCTTGAAAAAGCCTATAAGCATTTCTTTCGTGATAAGAAAGTGGGATTTCCTAAATTCAAGAGCAAGAAGACGAATCACCATAGCTTCACAACCAATAATCAAAATGGAACCGTTACCATTGAAGATGGAACTATCAAGATTCCAAAGCTAAAAACGAGAATCAAAATCAAGTTGCACCGTCCATTTGTGGGGCTTATCAAATCATGCACGATTTCCAAAACGCCAACGGGAAACTATTATGCTTCCGTATTGGTTGAAACGGAGATCGTCCAGTTACCCAAATTGGAAACTAAAATTGGCGTTGATCTTGGACTGAAAGACTTTGCTATTACGTCACATGGCGAAACCATAGCCAATCCTAAATACTTGCGTAAGTCTGAAAAGCGATTAGCAAAGTTGCAAAAGGACTTATCGCGCAAGAAGAAGGGAAGCCATAACCGTCATAAGGCGAGGCTGAAAGTGGCCAAGCTACATGAAAAGATTAGCCATCAGCGTAAAGACTTCTTGCACAAAACGTCTGCCAAAATGATAAACGATAACCAAGTCATCGTTATGGAAGACTTGCGTGTAAAGAACATGATGCAGAATCACAAGCTTGCAAAAGCGATAAGTGAGGTATCTTGGAGCATGTTCCGTACGATGCTTGAATACAAGTCTGCATGGTATGGCAGAGAATTGATGATTGCACCGAAGAACTATGCAAGCAGTCAGTTGTGTTCATGTTGCGGTCACAAAAACGCAGAGGTGAAGAATCTTGCCTTGCGTGAATGGACATGCTCAAACTGTCATTCGCATCATGATAGAGACGTAAACGCTGCTCTAAACCTTTTGAAACTAGCCATGTAAATGGCATCTATTGGGTTAGGAATCTAGCCTGTAAGCTTGGGTAAACTTGGAGCAGTAGCTTCATTGACCAAGAAGCCGCCACCTCTTAGGTGGTTGGTAGTTCACTAAGATCCTTTATGCTCGTGGCATAAAGGTCTACAGGAGAGGCTGGAGTCGTATGTTGGATTCAAATCATTTATTTGGACAAGCCCTTGTCAAATCGCTGGTCGGGGAACGCGGTCATATTCGCATCGCCCGTGCTTTGCCCGACATTGATGCCGAGTTGGCGGGACGTATTCATCAAGCTATGCCTTACAGCATCTATCAGCTGTTGAAACATATGCATTATTGGCAGCATTTCATGCTGGAGCATTTGGAAGGACGGAAGCCGCAGCTTCCTGCAAACGTCATGGAAAGCTGGCCAGAAGAGACTGCCCCGCAAGATGAGCTGTCATGGCAGGCGGATATTCAGGCCTTTCTGGACGGAGTCGATCAAGCGGTAGCTATTGCCGAAACCGCACAGCTGGATGAGCCGCTTCTGTATTTTCCAGGTGAGACAAAGGCGGGGCTGCTGCGCAATATTGCGTCCCACAATTCGTACCATCTGGGCGAAATTGTGCTGCTGCGCCGCTTTTATGGTGCTTGGCCTCCCCCAGGAGGCGGATTTCCGGCGTAACGGATAGAGACACCTTTTTACAGTTGCTTAGGGGCATAGGGGCAAACGCTATTTTTATTAACAGCCTCTAGCCCATTATTTAATGACCTCAGTAAATAATGCAGCGACAGTAGCGGCGAGTTGTTCTGGAGGAAGCTCCAGCTGAAGACCAACTTTCCCGGCGCTGACGACGATCGTCTCCTGTAGCTCAGCGCTGCTGTCGATAAAGGTAGGATACCGCTTTTTCATGCCAATTGGAGAACAGCCGCCGCGTATGTAGCCCGTCCACTTTTGCAAATCCTTCACTGGAAGCATTTCAAGCTTCTTCTCCCCGGCCGCTTTGGCCGCTTTCTTCATATCCAGCTCAGCCCCAACCGGAATGACAAAAATGTAGAGGCTGTTTCCGCTATGGGTGACCAGCGTTTTAAACACGCTATCGGGCGCTTTTCCAATTTTGTTAGCTACAGCACTGCCGTGGATTTTCCCATCCTCGTTATCATAGGTGTGCACCTCATAAGAAATATGGTCGGCATCCAGCATTCGCATGGCATTCGTTTTGGTTACTTGCATGTTTTATTCTCCTTGTGTATAGAAATCGATGTATTTCATAAGCTGGGCTGCGCCTTTAAATTGAAGGATAAGCTTTTCGTTTAAATTTTGGAGGGCAAGCTGAAACGCTTGATCGACTTTTGGATAGCTTTGCAGCTCGAAGGCTTTTAAGAGCTCCTTCATATTTTCGATATAATAAATGGTTTTTCTTAAGCTGCTAATGACGAGTATTTTTCTTAATTCAGGTACGGTGAAAATGCGATAGCCATTTTCTTTATCTCTTTCGGATTGAATCAATCCCTCTTTTTCCCAATGCCTAATTGCGGAAGTGTTCACCCCAGCCATTTCGGCAACTTTGCCAATCGTCATTGCATTCGTCATTTTAACATTTCGATATTTGCTAAAATCAGCATTTTTAATCAGCATAAGGATTTCTTCAACTCTTTGTTTTTCCACTTGGTTGAGGTACAGCTGGTTGTTCACCAGCCAAAGGGCCTGCACCTGATCGCCGTTTTTTATTTTTCTCATGACCTCATAAACGATCGGTATATCATAGCCTCGCAGTAGCGAGCGAATCGTTATAAAAGCTTGAAAATGGATGGGCAAATAGGACCTATGGTTGCCTATCGTTCTCGGTACATCCGGGAGCAAGCCCTGCTCCTCATATCTTCTTAAAGTAGTTGTACTTATTTTCAGCTCATTGGCAATTTGTACAGGGGTAAATGTATTTGTCATGCGCCTGCTCCTCATTAAAGTAAAAGCTTCAAGTGCTACGATAACATAAAAATGCCTGCTTCGAAATCCTGCCGCTGCTTCATGATGAAAAACCGGAATATTGCATGAATGTTGTATGGTATTCATATAAGCGGATTAGGAGTGAAAATCATGAAAAAAATCGTAACTTTAAATGACGGTTCAAAAATGGAGGCGGGTCTAACCGGGAACCCTTCCGGTAAAGTCATCATGCTGCCAATAGCCAAAAAATCGGTTTATGGCCAGCAGGCTGAAAGCTTGAAAAGGTGGGGGGTAGATCCTGAGCTGGGGGAACATTTTATCGATGGACTATCCGATCAGTTTCAGGTTTTGTATTTTGATTATGAAGGCCATCTTTTTGAAAATCCGCAGCCGGATCAGCTCACGCCTGACCATATGACAAAGGATTTTCTGCTCATAGCCGATGAAATGAAGGTGGATACCTTTAGTTATTATGGCTACTCATGGCTTGCGTTAGCTGGCTTGCAACTGGCGATTCGAACAAACAGATTGGAAAGCTTGATTATGGGTGGATTCCCGCCATACGAAGGGCCTTATAAAGAAATGATGATCGTAACGGAAAAGACTCATGGGCAAGCTTTAAATCCAAGCAGCTCCAATGATGCTAAATATGAGGAAAATACGACTCCTGATGAAATCGATTGGGATCATATCCAAATCACTCTCGATCCAAAGCAAACCCAACAATTTTTCACCATGTATCAAAATTTAATGGATTTTGATGATACGTCCATTCATTATGCTTCGGACTTTCCTAAACTAGCCTTCGCTGGAGAAAAGGATACGATTGTTTACGGCGAAAGCTTTGGCAGTGTAACGGTTGATATGATTGGTATATTGCAAAAGAATAAACAGCTACTAGAACAATTGGGCTGGGATGTGGCTATTCTCGAAGGAGAAGGAATGGACCATACACAAGCGATGCAGCCTAATGCTGTTCTGCCCTTGATTAAACCCTGGTTGATGGAGCATTTGTAGGTATGATTAGGACTATTACTAGCTTATAGCCTAAAGGCTCACGTCATTAGCCTGTGATAAAATCCCGACTTATGACGTGAGCTTTTGATGGTTCTTTTCTATACTTATTTATCTATCTACCTATCTGGAATAACAAATGACACCGTTGTTCCTTCATTAACGCTGCTCACAATCGACAAGCCTTGGCCGTACAACTGCTGCAATCGTCGATTCGTATTAGGGATGCCAATTCCGCCTTTTCCACTCTGAGCAGCATTTTGCAATTGGGTCGCCTTTTCCTGATCCATTCCCTTGCCATTATCTTTTACTTCAATAAGGGTGAAGCCCTCACGGCGAGCAACGGAAAGATGAACCGTACCGCCCGCGTTTCGGCTGAGGAGACCGTGCTTGACGGCATTCTCGATCAGCGGCTGAATCGAGAGCGGGGGGAGAAGCAGGCGGATGCCTGGCTCGACCTCCCAATTAATGGACAGCCGCTTCCCGAAACGCGTTTTTTCAATATATAGATAGGCTTCTACGAGCTCCAATTCATGAGACAGCTCGACCAATTCCCCCGTATTTAAATAATCAAAGCTAATTCGTAAAAAGGATGAGAATGCCTGGCCCAGCTTGCGCATGTTTTCTGTATCAATATCACTTAACGCCATTAACGAATTAAGGGTGTTGAATAGGAAGTGAGGCTGGATTTGCGCTTGCAAATAGGCGGCCTCCATACGGAGACGCTCATTAATAGATTGCTTTAGCGCTATCAATGCTCTGATCCGATATCTTAACTCCAGAGCATCTACGGGCTTTGTTACGTAGTCGCTTGCTCCGGCTGAAAATCCGGTGTAAATGTCTGACCGCTGGCTGCGTGCGGTTAGAAGCAATACGGGAAGCTCCGACATGGAAAATTGCTCTCTAACCTTCTGCGTTAATTCATAGCCGGACATTTGGGGCATCATGACATCGGCTATGAGCAGATCCCACTGCCTTGTGCCCAGCAATTCCAGCGCTTCTCGTCCGGAACGGGCGGTTGTAATGGTATACGGCTCGGTCGAAAGAATGCTGGCCAGGACATTCAGGTTGATCGGATCGTCGTCAACGGCAAGAATTTGGGCATACTCCTCCTTGAGCAGCGGCGGAAGTGCGGCAGCGGCCTCCATCTCCCCTAAGAAAGGCTGCGGGAATAGGAAGCCAGTTGGCTTCTCCTCATTGATTGCTGGCAATTGTCCAGAAGCTAGCGGCAACTGCGTTAGTGGAAGTGCGGCTTGATCTGCCAAAGGCAGCTCAAAACTGAATACAGAGCCTTTGCCCAATTCGGAGCGAACCGTCAATGCTCCGCCATGCAGCTCGACAAGCTGCTTGCAAATGCTTAAGCCCAGTCCAATGCCTTGTCCATCGCTTATTCCATTAGAGCCTTGTTCATAAGGGAGAAAGATTCGCGATTGGGTCGCCTCATCCATGCCGGGCCCCGTATCAGCAATATGAACAACAGCCTGCCGGTCCGAAATTTCGGCTGATACGGTAATGCTTCCCTCCTCGGTATATTTGAGCGCGTTATGCAGCAGGTTATACAAAATTTGAACGAGCCTTTTCTCATCCGCTAAAACCAAAGGCAGCGATTCCGGCATATCCATATGCAGGCTAATTGGCTTGCGTTCCTTCATAAATTGCAGCATTGCAATAACACCAGGAACGATGGACTGAATGCTGAGAGGCTCCCGCTGCAAAACAATGCGTTGTTCCTGAAGCTGAACGACATCGAGAAGATCGCCAAGCAGCTGGGACATCCGCCTGCTGATCGTAATGAGGAGCTGCATATCCTCAAGGCTGCTTTTCGCAAGCCTAGTCTTCTCTTTGGTGATAACGTTATAAGCAATATTCATAATACCGTGCAGCGGCGTACGGAGCTCATGAGATGTATTAGCCAAGAACTGGTCCTTAATTTTATCCGCTTTTTGTAACTGCTTGTTCAAATCTCTGTTTTCCATCGAATTTCGAAAATACTTTTTAAACCAATAGGCCGAAAAGCCAGTAATGGCAAAAATAATGTCGATGGGATAGTAGACGGTGGTAACATCTCTTACATTCTCAGCAATACTCCATAATAAGTTGGAGAGGATGCCTGCTGCGGACAACAGCAAGAAAATGATGTCATTATCTTTATTTTTTTGCAAAATCATCGTTCCTACTATGTATATAAACCAGGCGAATGAGATGAAATTTATCGTATTCAATATATTGAAATGAATAAGTCCATAAGTAATATAGACTGGCGAAATCAGAAAAATGACGGTAAGAACTACAATGGCCGCATTGTGCGTTCTGAACCAGTTTTCTCGCAGAGGGGTCGCGTTGAAGCTTTTGAATAGCAGAAGCAGGAACACATTTTGCCACAGCAGAGAGATCATTCTAATCTTGAACGTCCAAGTATAGTTGGTCGGCAGCCACAATAAGAGTATATTGTCGTGACCTATTAGAATTGTAATGCCCACGGATAACGTTAACAGCGCTGCGATTAACAATTTCTTCTCTTGCGGACTGAATAGGTAGAGAATGCAAGCATATAAGCAATGAAGCAGCAGTATAAGAAAAATGAGCATCTGAAACCCAATCGAGTACCAGCGTACAAAATCAATAGTGGCCGCAGTGCCAAAGCGAATCGGCGTTACAATACCGCCCTTATAAGGGCTGTCGAAATTGGCTGCACGAATGACCAATTCGATCTCTGTCGCTCCTTCAATGCCATAAGTAGAGGTGAAAGAGGCGCTTTTCGGCGTATATTCATATGCAGAGTCGGCAAGCTTGCCCTTGCCCCCATCATTTTTTCCGTTAATTTCAATTTCTGATGCCGCCTGAATGGTTTTAAACCAGAATGAAACAGGAGCCTGAAGCGGATCGATCAAAATGCGAAGACGATACGTTCCATATCCGTACGAGTTGCTTGAATGGTGCGGCAGCGCGCTACTCCAATCGCCTGGAACGACAACGTGGCTTGCATCGGATTCCGTCTCCAAAAGCTCGCTGCCCGTTAAGAATTTTTCAGGATAAAACTGCCATTCTCCATTCAAATTAAGCACGGGGGAATTTTCTAAATCGATACCGCGGAGGTCAAGTACACCGCCAACGGCAAGCGGTTGCTGGTCTGACATGGGAAAAAGGACAGACCATGCCCACCTCATGCTGACTAATGCAGCAAAAATTAAAAGCATGATCGTTATATATTTAAAACGTGTGATATGTTTTGCCTGCATGACGTTCATCAATTTTGTCATAAATGAATAAAACCTCTTTTGACCGCTCTTTATTGTTAATCCTTTACATTATAGCATAGGATTTAGCCATTCTCTTGCTTGGCTGCTAAAGAGAGCAGGTAACGACTAGCAAAAAGCCCTTAGAATAAACATTGGAGACCTATGAAGGTTCGCCAGTGGCATTCTAAGGGACGTTTTTTAAAATATAGAAAAGGATATCTTAACGCTATCCATTCTCTATATTTCTACGCGAAACGTTAGCTTTGCCGCCAAAGGACGGCTTCAGTCGTTTACACTTGAAATATAGGAAAGTATAGCATTACGCGATACCTTCTCTATATTTCTCGGAATGAAACGCGCCGCGCTGCCAGAGGACGGCGAGAGCCGTTTCACCTTGAAATATAGGAAAGTATAGCATTACGCGATACCTTCTCTATATTTCTAAGCGAAACGTTAGCTTTGCCGCCAAAGGACGGCTTCAGTCGTTTACGCTTGAAATATAGGAAAGTATAGCATTACGCGATACCTTCTCTATATTTCTCGGAATGAAACGCGCCGCGCTGCCAGAGGACGGCGAGAGCCGTTTCACCTTGAAATATAGGAAAGTATAGCATTACGCTATCCTTTCTCTATATTTCTCGGAATGAAACGCGCCGCGCTGCCAGAGGACGGCGAGAGCCGTTTCACCTTGTGGCGTTTAAAAGGGAGATGTCCTCCTGCGTAATCTCCAGCGTGCCTGTATCATCAAACAGAGGCAGCGTCTCGCCTGCGGACGCTTGCAGCAGCCGCTCGATAATGCGTGAGCCCCATATTTGCTCATTTTGCGACAGCGACGCTGTAATTTGCCCATTCCGAATGGCTTCCTGAATTTCCGGCATCATGCCGAACGTTAGGGAATAGCGGTTTAGACCCTGTGCTTTCCAGACGAGCACCGAGGCGGAGCCGGAGAGGGCATCCATCGATACGAGCGCGTCAAAATGCGGATGGTCGTCGATCATTTTTTCCAGCTGCGTCAGGGCGCGGGTTTCGCTGCCTTCGTTATACTGCACATCGAGCACCTGAATGTCGGTCTGCTCATTAATATAGGACAGCATGCCGTCTAGGCGCTCGCTTAAGCTTTTCATCCGCGTCATCCCCGTCTCGACGATAACCATTCCCCGCCCGCCCAGCAGCTCGGACAGCATGCGCCCCATCTGCCCGCCTGCAGCAGCATGATCCGTTCCGATGAAAGCAGCGCGCTTGCTCTTCGGCGAATCGGATTCAAAGCAAATGACCGTAATGCCTGCCTGCACGGCTTTGTTAATAACAGGAACGAGCGCGTCCGCATCAATCGGATCAAGTGCAATGCCGTCTACCTGAGAGGCAATCATCGTCTCCATCATGCGTATTTGCTGCTCCAGATTCGCTTCATCCGGCGCTTTCACAATGAGCTGGACCCCATGCAGAGCTGCTGCTGCTTTAGCGGATTCCGTCACCGTCTCATAATACGGATGCGCCATCGGATATATAATGCCAAAGGTGGCGATGTCGGGTGCTGCTGTTGAAGAACTTGATGCAATAGGGGAGGAGGAGGGCGGGCCGCTATTTCGGCTGCTGGATGAGATGATGCTGGTAGCGCCCGCCGCTCCCATTCTACTATCGTTGTTGCTGGAGCTTCCAGCGGCAGTGCCGGCTGCTTCATCATTAGTACAGCCTGTCATTAGCAGGCTAAGCACCAGCAGGGCTGTAAGCAAAGCAGCGAGCAAGGGCCTTTGCCGCACAGCAGCCCGTCTATGGAAGAACAATGCCGCCTGTGCTTGCATGATGATACACTCCTCCTGCAGCGGGCGAGCTGCCATCCTGTTCCTGCTGCTTGCGAAACTGCGTTGTCGTCATGCCGGTTACCCGCTTGAACAAATTGGAAAAATAATGCGCGTCATTGTAGCCGACCTGATGCGCGATTTCATACGACTTTGCATTCGACGCCTGCAGCAGCTCCATCGCTTTACGAATGCGTGTGTGGGTGAGGAATTCAATAAAGGTCTGGCCCGTCTCTTGGCTGAACACTTTGCTAAGATGGCTGGGGCTGACGCGCACATGCTCAGCTGCATCATTCAGCGACAAATGATCATCGCCATAATGCTTCAAAATATAGTCCTTCACCTGGCTCAGCATTTCGGCATATTTATCCGCGGCTCCAGCGCGCCATTGCCAGAATTGCGCCAGCAGTGTTTGGAGATAGCCGCAGGCATCCTCTTGGCTGCGTACCTCGCTCATTGCCCGCTGCAGCTTATCCAGCTGCTCCTTTGGCATATCCGGATTGCGCTGAATGGATTTGGCAATATGCACAGCTTCCACCGTCAAGTCATTGAGCAAATAATAGCCGTAAAAAGCGCCGCGCCAGTCCAGTTGACGCAGCCCGTCTGCGAAGCTGGCGACGAAAGCTTCCGTCTTGGCGGGCGTACCGAGCTTGAGAAAATCGATGAAGCGCTGGCGCTGGGCGACTACCGATTGCTCGGATAAGCCGGAGGCGGCATCGCTCAGCGCTTTGCGGTTTTGCCCGGAGAGCCTGCGCCAATGCTTGTCATCCTCCGCCTCCAGATAGGAGGAGTGGATGCCTTGCAGGCGATCCTGAATGCTGCCGATGCCAACGGCTATCGAGCAGCCCGCACTCCGCTCCGCCTGCTCCTTCCAGCTGGAGGCGAAGCGCGCGAGCACCTCTTGCAGCTGCGGCAGCGAATCGCTCTTGAGCAGCCAGATCGTCTCCGTCTGGCTGCGCTTATAGGACAGCGTGCCCGGCAGGAGGGAGCTGATGGCTTCGTGCAGTAGCTGCTCCGTCTGCTGCTGGGTTGCCATATCAACGCTGGCGGAGCCTTCCGGGCAGCGAATGTCCGAGATGGCGGCCGCGTAATAGCTGGCCGTCAGTCCAATCGAAAGCGAGCCGGCTTGGTGGATCGCTTCGGCTGTTGTAATAAAGCCGCTGCATAAATCGCTGAGCAGCTTATGCCGCAGCTGTCCCGCGCTTCCGCCTTGGGCGAACTGCTTCTTCTCCAGCAGCTCGCGCTCATAGCGCTCGCGGTCGATGACGCGGCCGACGTCATGCAGCGTCCGCACGATATCGGCAGCGCTGACTGGCTTGAGGCAATATTCCTCTACGCCGACACGCAGCGCGGCGCGGGCATATTCGAATTCGTCATGCCCGCTGAGAATAATGATTTTGATGTCTGGCATTCGTTCGCGGACGATGGCGCTCAGCTCCAAGCCGTCCATAAACGGCATTTTGATATCTGTAATGAGGATATCCGGCTGGCGCTGCTCAATAAGCGGCAGCGCCAGCTCGCCATCAGAGGCGTCCCCGCAAAAAATAAACCCTTCTTGCTCCCAATTGATACAGTCCCGAATGCTTTCCCTGACAAGAATCTCGTCGTCAACGAGCATAACCTTTTTCATTCGGCTTCATCCTCTCCATTGGAATGCGGATCGTAACCTTTGTTCCGAGCTGGTCTTCACTTTCTACGATAACGGTATAGGCTTCCCCGTAATAGAGGCGCAGCCGCTGCTGGACGTTATGCAGGCCGAAGCCGCCGGATACCTCCGAGCCCGTCTCCTCGGGAATGTGCTGCATGCGCAGCGCCTCGCGCAGCTCGGCAAGGCGCTCCGGCTTCATGCCGATGCCATTGTCCTCAATCATCAAATATACGTCCGAGTCATGGCTGGCATAAGCAGTTATGCGGATTAAACCTTTGCCGCGTTTATTTTTAATGCCGTGATATAAGGCATTTTCAACGATGGGCTGGAGTGTCATTTTCAAAATGGGCAAATCCTTTAGCGCTTCCGGCACATCCAGCTCATACTCCAAAATATCGCGGTAGCGCATCTGCTGGATAATCAAATAGCTTTGCACATGCTCCAGCTCATCCTTGAGGGCAATCCAGTCCCGACCCCGATTGAGGCTAATACGGAAAAAGCGTGACAGAGCCTGCACCAGCTGGATGACCTGCCCACTGCGCCCGGCTTCCGCCATCCAGACGATGGAATCGAGCGTATTATAGAGAAAATGCGGATTAATTTGCGCTTGCAGCGTCCGCAGCTCCGCCTTCTGCAAATGCTCCTGCTCCTCAATGCTTTGCTTGAGCAGTCTCTTGATTTTCTCCAGCATAATGTTGAAGCTGTTGCCCAAATCGGCAATTTCGTCATGTCCGCTTGGCTGCACCTTGACCTCAAGAAAACCGCCGGCTGCCAGCCGCATTTTGCTCTTCAGCAGTTGAATCGGCCGCGTCAGGCGCGCCGTAATGAAATAATGCAGCGTAATCGCAAACACGATGCTGAGCAGCACGCTGATAATGATCAGTTGGCGAATTTCATTCGCCTCGGCGACAATTTCCTGCAGCGGCACGGAGCCGACGATTTTCCAGCCCGTTGTGGACGAGGTCGTGAAGGCGACGAACTTTGGGCGGCCGTTGCTATAATCCACATAGCTGTTTTGCTGCAAAGCGAGCTGCGTACTCAGGTCGGCAGGCGGCTGGGCCTTCGCCAAACTCGTCATGGCCGAAGGGAGGAAGATAGGATTGCCCGCCTGATCGACGACATACACGTAGCCGCTCTCGCCAAGCGTAATATTTTCACAGTAACGCTCGATGATCGAATCATCCAAATCGATGACGATAAAACCGATCACCTCATGGGTAATTTGCTGCTTGACCGTTGCCATGATGGAGATGACGTTATGCTGCGAATAATGAAAGCCGTCGAGACGGTCCAGCGGTGAGGCGTCCGGCGGGGGAATGTTCAAAACCTCATCCGGATGGTTCAGCAAATATTGAAAATGCGGGTTGCGCAGCGGATTCCTGTCCAGCTGGAACACGCCTTTGCGTTCGCTTAAGCCCCGTCCATACAGGTTGACGACCGTAATGTTGAGCACGCTTTCGTATTTATACGTTTCCCGGTATAAGTTCATCGTTTGAATAATAGCTTTGGCATCTTCATACGTATCCGTTTGTGAAAATAAATAATGCAGCACCTGCGGGTTGTTTTCCAGCTCCAGCAGCCTTCCCGTATCCTCAAGCAGCGCATCAATGTCATTGCCAAGCTGGCCCACGACGAGCATCGTTGCCGCTTTGCTGTGATCAGATACCGCATTGTACGATTTTTGATAGGAAATGAGGCCAACCGCAATCAGCGGAACGGAGGTCAGAATAATGAACATCAGCAGCAGCTTGGCCCGAAGGCTTGAGAAAATCCAGCGCATCAGCTTCATAGGTTTATAGGAACCTTTCAAAATGGAAATGTATGCGATTTCAAATCTATCCAACCTTCACTATACCAAATTGCCTGAAACGCCGCTACGCACAGATGTTTTATCGACGAAATTTCCACCTTTCGCACAAAAAATCAAACCATTTGCCGCCCTTGCTTGAAAATTACCCAAAAAATCAAATCGAACGGCTATCGGACTCCGTATCCGGGCCTTTTGTAAGCGTTCTATAATGAGGGCACGCCAAACGTTGGTGAATGACAGGGGAGGTAATACAAAGATGAAAAAAGCAGGAAAACTAGGCATGTCGCTGCTGATGGCAACGATGCTGCTCGTCACATCCGCTTGCGGAAGCGGCAATGGTGGTACGAATACGGCAGGTGCAGACAATGCTGGCGGGACGAGTGCTCCGGCAGCGGCAAGCAGTGAGCCAGCAGCAGCGCCGGCGGATAAAAAAGTGACGCTCGGCTTCGCACAGGTTGGTGCAGAAAGCGGCTGGCGCACGGCGAATACGAATTCGATCAAGGAATCGGCGGCAGCAGCGGGCTATGATTTGAAGTTTTCCGATGCCCAGCAAAAACAGGAAAATCAAATTAAAGCGATCCGCTCCTACATTCAGCAAAAGGTGGACGTTATCGCATTTTCCCCGGTCGTGGAGTCTGGCTGGGATACAGTATTAAAAGAAGCGAAGGATGCGGGCATTCCGGTTATCTTGACAGACCGCGCCGTTGATTCGTCGGATACGTCGCTGTACGAGACGTTTATTGGCTCGGACTTCGTAGAAGAGGGCCGCCGCGCTGGACAATGGCTGGTTGATAAATATAAGGATTCGGCTGAAGAAATCAACATTGTTGAGCTGCAGGGCACAACAGGCTCGGCGCCAGCGATTGATCGCAAAACGGGCTTTGAGGAAGTCATCAAGAGCAATGCCAACCTGAAAGTCATCGCTTCACAAACAGGCGATTTCACCCGTGCAAAAGGCAATGAGGTTATGCAGTCATTCCTGAAAGCGAATAAGAAAATCGACGTCCTCTATGCTCATAATGACGACATGGCGCTGGGAGCAATTCAAGCGATTGAAGCGGCAGGTCTTAAGCCGGGCGAGGACATTATCATCATTTCAGTCGATGGTGTTAAAGACGGCTTTATTGCTGCAAGCGAAGGCAAAATCAACTTTATCGTCGAATGCAATCCGCTGCTCGGGCCGCAATTGATGCAGGCGGTACAGGATGTGCTGGACGGCAAAACGATCGAGAAGCGTATCGTGACCGAGGAAGGCGTCTTTACTTCGGAGCAAGCGAAGGCCGCGCTGCCTGACCGGAAATACTAGAAGCAGAGCAGAAGCCAGCGAAGGAAGCCGCGCAAGGCTGGTCCACGTACCAGGCGGACGGCTTCCTTTTTCATCGTTCATCGCATAGGCGAAATTCAAAACCAAAGGGGAGAAGAAGATGGAGCGGGAACGCGAACCTATCCTGCAAATGAGCAATATCCATAAAGGCTTTCCAGGCGTAAAAGCTTTATCCGGCGTCAGCTTTCGCCTCTTTCCCGGCGAGATCCATGCGCTGATGGGCGAAAATGGGGCGGGAAAATCGACCTTGATTAAGGTGCTGACGGGCGTTTACTCCATTGATCAGGGCACGGTAGAGCTTGCGCGGCAGCGTATGGCAATCGATAGCCCTCAGGCGGCGCAAATGGCTGGCATTAGCACGGTTTATCAGGAAGTAAATCTATGTCCGAATTTGACAGTTGCTGAAAATATTTTTATCGGCCGCGAGCCGCGCCGGTTTGGCCGTATTTTGTGGAAAGAGATGAATGCGGCAGCCGAGAAGCTGCTGCTCACCCGCTTGCAAATTCGAATGGATGTAAAACTGCCGTTATCGGCCTATTCCGTCGCGATTCAGCAGCTTGTCGCCATTGCGCGGGCGCTGAATATTTCGGCGAAGGTGCTCATTTTGGATGAGCCGACGTCGAGCCTGGACCGCAATGAAGTGAAGCAGCTGTTCGAGGTCATGAACAAGCTGAAGGCGGAAGGGCTGGCGATTTTGTTCGTCACGCATTTTCTGGATCAGGTATATGAGGTGTCCGATCGAATAACCATTCTCCGGGGCGGAGAATTTGTAGGGGAGTATTTGGCGAAGGAGCTTCCCCGGATAGAGCTCGTATCGAAAATGATTGGCAAGGAGCTGCAGCAGCTCGATGCGCTGCCGCGTGAGAAAGAGGCGGCTTCGGCTGCCGAGTCTGCGAAGGCATTGGTTATTGAAGCGAAGGCGCTTGGCCGCAAAGGGGCAATCGAGCCGTTCGACCTGACTATTCGCAAGGGCGAGGTTGTTGGTCTTGCAGGCTTGCTCGGCTCGGGAAGGACGGAGCTGGCGCGGCTGTTCTTCGGCGCAGATCGGCCTGATCAAGGCGCGCTGCGGGTGAACGGGGTGAAGGATGGCATCACTTCGCCGCGCGAGGCGATCGATCAGGGAATTGCCTTCTGCCCGGAAAATCGCAAAACGGAAGGCATTATCGACGAGCTGACGGTGCGTGAAAATATGATTCTCGCCCTGCAGGCGACGCGCGGCTGGTTCCGCGCCATTCCCCGCAAGCGACAGGATGAGCTTGCTGACGAATATATCAAGGCGCTCAACATTAATCCGCCGAACCCGGAGCAATTGATTAAGAACCTTAGCGGCGGCAACCAGCAGAAGGTCATTCTGGGACGCTGGCTGCTGACGCAGCCGAAGCTGCTTATCCTCGATGAGCCGACGCGCGGCATTGACGTCGGGGCGAAGGCGGAAATTCAGAAGCTTGTGCTGAAGCTGTCGGGCGAAGGCATGTCGGTGCTGTTCGTCTCCTCGGAGCTGGAGGAGGTACTGCGGGTCAGCGACCGGATCGCTGTGCTGCGGGACCATGTAGTAGTTAAGGAAATAGCTGAAGATGAAATGAGCCAGCAGCAGCTTATGCAGGCCATGGCAGGGGAGTGAGCAAGCATGGTGAAGCATCATTTGTTTTGGCCGCTAGTTATGCTGGGGGCGCTGTTATTATTTAATTTGCTGTATTCGCCGGATTTTTTCTCCGTGCAAATGCGCGCAGGCAAGCTGTACGGCAGCTTGATTGATATTTTAAATTTTGGAGCGCCGCTTATTCTCGTGGCTATCGGCATGACGCTCGTCATCGCCACGAAGGGCATCGACCTGTCGGTCGGCTCGATCGTGGCCATTGCAGGCGCCATGGCGTGCATGACGCTCAGCAAGGGCACTGATCAGAACATGCTGGGCCTTGTGCTCAGCGCAGTCGGCATTGCTCTTGTGCTGGCGCTTGCGCTGGGCCTATGGAACGGGATGCTTGTGGCGGCCTTCGGCATTCAGCCGATTATTGCCACGCTTATTCTAATGGTCGCCGGGCGCGGCGTCGCCCAGCTCATTACGGGCGGGCAGATTATTACCGTATCGAGCAGCGCCTATAAATTCATCGGCGCAGGCTCGCTGCTCACGCTGCCCTTCTCCATCTTTATCGCTGGCGCAGTGCTGCTGATCGCAGCGCTGCTGACGCGCAAAACCGCCCTCGGCCTGTTCATCGAGTCCGTCGGCTGCAACCCCGAAGCGAGCCGTCTGGCCGGCATTCGCTCGCGAGTCGTCATGATCGCCGTTTATATGTTTTGCGGCTTATGTGCGGGCATCGCCGGATTGCTGCTCAGCGCAAATGTATCCAGCGCCGACGGCAACAACGCCGGGCTGTGGTATGAGCTTGACGCGATTCTTGCCGTCGTTATCGGGGGCACCTCACTCAGCGGTGGACGCTTTTATTTGCTCGGCACGGTCGTCGGCGCGCTCATTATTCAGACGCTGACGACGACGATCTACATGATCGGCGTTCCGCCGGAAATTACGCTCGTGGTCAAAGCGTTTGTCGTGCTGCTCGTCTGCCTCATTCAATCGGAGACGTTCCGCAAGACGCTGGTGCACCGCTTTAAGACACGCCGCTATCCGGCAGAAAGAGAGGTTAAACGCCATGCTTAAACGGCAGTACATCCCGATCGTAGTGACAGCTGCGCTGCTCGCTTTCATGTTTGCGGCAGGCTCGTTCCGCTACACAGGCTTTTTCTCGCTGCAGGTGCTGCTCAATCTGCTCATTGACAATGCCTTTCTGCTTATCGTCGCGGTCGGCATGACCTTCGTCATCGTTTCTGGCGGCATTGACCTGTCGGTCGGCTCGGTCATTGCGCTGACGACGATGATTTCGGCAAGTCTCGTCCAGCAGCAAGGCTGGCCGCCCGCCGTCGTCATTCCGCTTGTGCTCGTGCTGGGCGCAGCCTTTGGCTGGCTGATGGGAGCGATCATCCATTATTTTAAAATCCAGCCTTTCATCGTCACGCTCGCCGGCATGTTTCTGGCGCGGGGTCTGTGCTATGTCATCAGCATCAATACGATTACGATTGATCACCCGTTTTACACGAGCATGGCGCAGACAAAGATCAAGCTGCCGGGCGGCTTTTTTATCTCCATCAGCGTTGTTATTGCTCTTGTTGTGGTAGCAGCAGCGATTTATTTGGCCCATTATACCCGCTTCGGACGCAATACGTATGCGCTTGGCGGCAGCGAATCCTCCGCGCTGCTGATGGGGCTGCCCGTCGCCCGGACGAAAATTCTCGTCTATACGTTTAGCGGGCTTTGCTCCGCGCTTGCCGGCGTCGTCTTTACATTCTATATGCTGTCAGGCTACGGCCTGCATGCGGTAGGGCTGGAGCTGGATGCCATCGCGGCGGTCGTCATTGGCGGAACGCTGCTGACAGGCGGCGTCGGCTATATCCTCGGCACCTTTTTCGGCGTATTGATCCAAGGGGTTATCCAGACCATTATTAGCTTTGAAGGCACGCTCAGCTCCTGGTGGACCAAGATCGTCATCGGCCTGCTGCTGCTGCTGTTCATCGTCCTTCAACGTCTGCTCAGTGCAAGGCGGCAAATGCAAAAAGCCTGATTGATCGCGGCTTAAGGGTGCAGCGCAACGATTCGACGTTGTTCGCGGCACCCCCCTGAGTCGTTACGACCATGACAAAGCAGCGTGTATCCATTACAATACGATCAGCAAGCTGGAAGGGCATGGACGCTTTTACTGTCTGAACCGGAGGGAGCCTTATGCGAAGACAAGCTGTATTTGTGAAAATGATTTATGCAATCGCTTTCTTGATGCTTCTGAGCAGCTGCCAGCTTACAGCCCCCGCTCCTTCATCATCGGGGGTAGACCATACGCTGCAGACCGGAACGGGTGCAGGAGAGGGCGCCATAGCAGGAGGCGGAGCGCTGCCTGAGGCAACGGAAATCGAGCTGATACAGCCAGTGAGGCCGATTGTTCTGGGTTTCTCCCAGCTTGGTTCAGAGAGTGAATGGCGAATGGCCAACACCAATTCAGTCAAAGAGGCGGCAAAAGAGGCCGGAATCGAGCTATTGTTCGAAAATGCGGAGCAATCACAGGAAAAGCAGTTTGAGGCGATTCGTTCCTTTATTAAGCGGAAGGTCGATGTCATTGCAATTGCACCGGTCGTACATTCGGGCTGGGATGATATTTTAACCGAGGTTAAGCAGGCGGGTATTCCGCTTATTATATCCGACCGTTCAGTCGATGTGGGCGATTCCTCGCTTTATGTGACGCATATTGGGGCGGATTTATATGAGGAAGGGCGCAAGGCGGGCAAATATTTGGTCGATAAAATGCGGGATGCTGCGGAGACAATCCAAATCGTCGAGCTGCGGGGAACGGAAGGTTCATCCCCCTCGATCCAGCGCGGACAGGGCTTTCGGGATATTGTGCTGAAGCAGCCGGGTTATAAAATCATGGCCAGCGTCGACGCTGATTTTACTTTTGAGCGGGGCAAGGAAGTGATGAGCACACTGCTTGAACAATACGGTGGCGAAATGGACGTGTTGTTCGCCCAAAACGACGATATGGCGCTTGGCGCAATTGAAGCGATTGAGGAATATGGACTGCGGCCAGGCGTCGATATTGTCATTATTTCAGTGGATGGGACGCGGCGGGCGTTCATGAAGCTGGCGGAGGGTAAAATCAACTGCATCGTCGAATGCAATCCGCTGCTTGGCCCGAACATGATGCAGGCGGTGCAGGAGCTCGTTGCCGGGCGAACGCTGCCGAAGCGGATCGTACCGCAGGAAAGCGTCTATACCGAGCAAATGGCGAAGAAGGAAATCCCGTACCGGAAGTATTAAGCGCAGCTTTGATGGTGAAAGGATCGTTCCTCATCCATCATGCACAGCACAAGGCCGTTCCCAACAGCGTAGAAGCTGCGCGGGAACGGCCTTGTGTCGTTTCACTATATGGTTTTGGTAGAAGCGAGGAACAGCGTTACATGCAGGATCGGAATAACCCGGTTATCTAGCCTGAAAGCTTGGTGGAAAATGTCCTTTTCTGTAGAATCCGGCACAGGCTCAATGTCGGCTTCTTCAATGGAAGCGGTATTTTCGATATCATCGACGAGCAGTGCTACTTTGGCTTGCCTGAGCAAAATGATTTTTTGATAGCTGTCTGGGGCCTGTCCAAACAGATTGAATTTTTTGCGCAAGTTAATAATAGTGTAGAGGCCGCCACGAATGTTGGCCACGCCACCATGCCACGGCTCGGCGAAAGGAAGTGGTGTTCCTTCTACGGCTGCTTGAATTTCATCAATTTCCGAAAAATGGACAGCAAACGGTTTGTTGGCCACGTTGAAAATAATAAAGTCGCTCATTAGAGATGGTCTCCTTGCCGTGTTTGGTATGCTTCGAGCAATTCCTATCTCTATTATATTATATCGTTCGACACGCTGCATATAACTTTCAAAATAATGATTTGACATTGCACACAACCTGTAACTATAATAGTTACATAGGGCGAATCGCTTTTTTGAAATATAGGAAAGGATATCCTAACGCTATCCTTTCTCTATATTTCTCGGAATGAAACGCGCCGCGCCGCCAAAGGATGGCGACAGCCGTTTCACCTTGGAAAAATGAATCTTATTTTATATTCAGGAGGAATAGAAAATGAAAATAGCAGTTATTGGCGCGACAGGTAAAGCAGGAAGTTTGATCATTCAGGAGGCGGCAGCAAGAGGACATGAGGTGACGGCAATTGTCAGAACGGCATCGAAGTTTACACAGCCCGATGCGGCTGTATTGGAGAAAGATGCGTTCAAGCTGACAGCTGAGGATTTGAAAGCTTTTGACATCGTCGTCAACGCATTCGGCGCACCGCACGGCGAGGAAACGAAGCATGTGGAGCTAGGCAAAGTGCTGATTGAAGCGCTTAAAGGCGCGCCGGAAACCCGCTTGATCGTAATCGGCGGAGCGGGCAGCCTGTTCGTTGATGAAGCAAAAACGAAGCGTTTGTTAGAAACGGAGCAGTTCCCGAAAGAATATTATGCAACAGCCTTCAACCAAGGCAGCAACCTGAACGATTTGCAAAATTCGGCAGGCATTAAATGGACCTTCGTCAGCCCGGCTGCCTTTTTCAATCCGGATGGCAAACGCACAGGCTCTTACACGAAAGGCAAGGACAACTTCTTCTTTAACGCAAAAGGCGACAGCTATGTAAGCTATGCGGATTATGCGATTGCGATTGTGGATGAGGCTGAGCAAGCGAACCATGTGAACGAGCGTTTCGCAGTGGTATCGGAAGCGGAGTAAGCCGCGCAATAATCAAAAATAACCGACAAGGGCAAGATTCATTTCGACATGAATCTTGCCCTTGTTATCGTTCTGGGAGCTTGCAGGTGGGGTGTTCTGTCGACGCTCTAAGCAAGCTGAACCCGTTTGCCGTTCGTCGATGAAGGCAGCAGGGAATATACATTTTGCAGGTAGAACATGCTTGGGCTGAGCTTAAAGCTGGAGCCTTTGAAGGTGCAGCGATCATAGTTGAAATGCAGCGACGATATCGTAATGATGCAGTTGTTGAAGGTACAGCCAATGTAGTGGTTTCCGTCAAACTTGATTTCTTCACCGTCAAATCGTTTGTTTATAATGTATTCCATCGTAAAAGTCCTCCTCGAAATTGAAATAGATTACTTGTTATTTACCCAAGTAAACAGATGTGAAACAGCTCTTTCTCGTGCTTGTTCATTTTTGCGAAGATAACATGGACGGCCCTTTTGCTAATGGAATAAGAGTTTGTCCCATTTTTAGACGGGCCAGCGAAGCATTCATTTCCCCGCCTAATAGTATGATATGCGATGTAATGAATAACCATACTAGCAAAATAATAATGCCACCAATACTGCCGTATGTTTTGGAGTAGTTGCCGAAATTATTAATGTAAAACTGGAACAGCATCGAGGCTGCGACCCAGCCAATCGTCGTAAACAGCACGCCGGGCAGAACTTCCTTTAGGGTCAGCCTTCGGTTGGGAGCGATCCAATACAGCATCGTAAATACGATAAGCATGGCGGCGAGCGGAATCGCATATTTCACCAAATTCCATACCCACTCGCTTTCACTTGGCACATGAAGCAGGTCGAACAAATAGCTGCTGATCGTCTGGCCAAACACGTGCATAAGCATGACGAGCGTAATGACAAGGCCAAGCACGAGCGTGGCGATCAGTGCTATGCCGCGTATTTTCCAGAAGGGACGGCTTTCCTGCTCCTCATAGGCTGTATTCATGCCTTTAATAATGGCATTCATGCCACTCGATGCCGACCAGATCGTCACCAGCATCCCGACCGACAGCAGCGTCCCATTGCTGCCCTGCGTAATTTCTTCAAGCACCTGGCTGATCGACTCGCCCGTCTCGGCAGGGAGCAGGCGGATGAGCTCGGCAACGAGGCTATCCCCCGATAACTGAACGAAGCCCAGCAGGCTGACAACAAACAGCAGAAAGGGGAAAAAGGACAAAATCAAATAAAAAGTCAGCTGCGCCGCTACCCCCGGCACATCATCATCGCGGAAACGGATATACATATCAAGCAAAAATCGCATCGTTTTTGATTTAGGAGCCATAAGCAGCTACCTCCGTTTATCAACTATTTTTGAGCTGAGTTTTTAACCTATTGTTATGCAGGCTGGTCAGGCCTCAACATTCGCTGTTGCCTATACTGTTGATTATGCTTACCCGTACAGGCGGCGACTCAAGCGAAATGAAAAGCGTACTTATTCAAAGCCAAGTTGACAAACTGAATTAGTGTGGAATAAACTGGGTGTATATCAAAATGCTGTTGTTGACCGGCCAACCGGAGGCGAGGTTCTGCAATACGCTCGCGGTGAAAGGGTATTTGCAATCGACACTGGTCGATTACGAGCTGGGCGAGGGCGCACCAATACCACCCTCGCCACACCTTATTGCGGCAGGAAACCATTCGTACAATTAATCGCGCAGCAGGTACAACTTTTTCCAAATGATCAACGTCTATAGCATAAATGGGCGGACAGGAAGTGATCGTTTGGACGTTTATTTGAAAGCAAGCGTCGTCATTGCGCTGCTGCTAGGAGTGGGCTTGCTGTTTATCGCTTCGTCTAAGAAGCGCCACGGCCAAGATGTGCATATGAGCGAGCGTCGAAAAACGCTGCGGCGAATCGGTGCCTGTATCGTCATTTTCACAACGCTGCTGATCGTGTTCGGCTTATTGTCCTATAACGCCGAGGAAGTGCATCAGATGGGGCATTGAAGCCTAAAGCAGAAAGGGGTTATCCGCAAGTCACGCTTAATAAGGCGACTTGCGGATAACCCCTTCTATTTGTTGCGAGTCAGCTATTGGAAAAGCGGTAGGCTGCGCCAGTATGGGTATTTGGCAGACGTGTATTTCCTTTGCCGAACAGGCGCTCGCGAAGCGTATCCTCCTCGTATTCTTGTCGGAACATGCCGCGCCGCTGCAGTTCTGGCACAACGTGATCGACAAAGTCGATATGCGTTCCGGGCAGCACATAACGCTCCAAATTAAAGCCGTCAATACCGGTTTCCTCTACCCAATATTGCATTTGGTCCGCAATTTCCTCAGCTGTTCCGGCTATTACAATACCGCGAAATTCCTTCTCTGCAAAATTATCGCTCACTTCTCGGACGCTTTGAACTTTGCCGCTATGCTTCGTATACCGCTCGGTATGCGTGCGTCCTTGCTCGGTTTTTATCTGTTCGAACGGCGCATCGGGATCCAGCGCGGACAAATCAATGCCCGTCGCGTTCTCATAGGTGAGCAAAGCCGCCTCCCGGCTGCGATGGGCTTTGTATTCAGCAAGCTTGCGCTCAGCTTCCTCACGCGTACGGCCGACCACAGTCGACAGCCCCGTGAAAATTTTAATTTCCCCTTCCCCTCTGCCATAAGCCGCAGCCCGTTTGCGAATATCCTGCACCTGAGCCCTCAGCGCTTCTATAGTTGGGGCTTTCAGGAAGACACCCTCCGCATGCTTGGCGGCAAAATCACGTCCGCGATCCGAGCTGCCAGCCTGAAACAGGACAGGCGTACGTTGAATGGAAGGCTCACTGGCATGGGAAGCCGTCATTTTATAATATTTGCCGCTGTGCTGAATGACATGAACCTTGTCCGCATCGGCGTAAATGCGGCGTCCGCGATCGGCAATTACAGCGTCATCCTCCCAGCTGCCCTCCAGCAGCTTATAGCTTGCTTCCATAAATTCCTCAGCCTGCTCATAGCGTTCATCATGCGGCAAAATGCCGCTGCGGCCAAAGCTTTCCGCGCCGCTAATGCCGCCTGTAGCAACGACATTCCAGCCAATGCGGCCGTTCGTCAAATGGTCAAGCGTCGAGAAGCGGCGGGCATTAGGAAATGGCAGCTCGTACACAGGCGAGGCCGTCGTTACGAAAGCGAGATGCTTCGTGCTGGCAGCGAGTGCTGAAATGACCAGCATCGGATCATTTGAGGGCGTGTATACAGCTTCGCGATACGAAAGCTCACGCTTATGATGGGGATAGCCATAGGAGTCGGCAAAAAACATAAAATCGAATTTGCCGCGTTCCAGCACCTGCGCAAGCTCAATCCAGAAAGCCAGCTCCTTATAGCGTGTAGATTGATTGGCGGGATGGGTCCATAAGCCCTGCGTCATTTGATTAGGGGTATGAATATCGAAAATGCCTAAATGGATTTTTTTCATCGCAAGCAGCGCTCCGTTCCACTATTTAAATATCAAGTTATTCACTCGGAATAATAGTTATAAGTGAGCATAGCGGAAGGGGCATTATTTGTACAATTGAAAATGCTAAAGCGCGGCTTTAATAAACCTAAAGCATGGACGCCGCTACCACTCTGGATCGGGAGTGAGCGCCTGCTTAATATCGGCAATCAGCTCTTTATTAATTTGGCTTAGCGTCGTGCTGTTCCGCTTAATGAGGATGCCCAGCTCAGGCCCTTCGGCTAAATCAATAACCTGCTTGATGATCGTCCCCGGCAGCGGCGGTGAAATGGCGACGACGGGCGATAGGGCAATACCGAGCTGAGCCTGTACATAATATTTGAGCGCGGATATGCTGGCGACCTCAATGCTGTTATGCCGCAGCTTGCCGATTTTTTTCGTGATCATTTCCTCGATGCGAATGCGAAACGAGCATGTTCCCGGCGTGAACAGAAACTTTTCATTCCGCAAATCCTTCATCCGTATTTCCGCGCGTTCGGCAAAGGGATGCTGAGCAGGCAGCAATAAAGAAAACTGTTCCTTCATTAATCCGTGAAATTCAAGCTCGATATGCGGTTCAGGCTGATTGCAAAGCGCCAGATCAATTTCATCGTCGATGACCATCTGCATCAGCTCTTTGGTCGTACCGACTTTGACTTTAATTTGCACCTTCGGCTTTTTTTGCGTATACGCGGACAAAATGCCAGGCAGGCGATTGCTGGCGGACGGCTCGGAAGCGCCTACCCGAACAACGCCGGCATCACCTTGAATGAAGTCCGCCAAGGAGCTGTTTAATTCGTCGTATTCCCGCAGCAGCATGTCGGCCCGTTCATGGAATAGCCGTCCAGCGCTGGTGAGCGTTATCGTTTTGCCCCGCTCGAACAGCTTCATGCCGAGTTCCTCTTCCAGCTTCTTGATTTGTATCGTAATGGTAGGCTGCGAGTATTGCAGTGCCTCGGCAGCACGCTGGAAATTACCGAGCTTAACAATGGTCTGGAACGTTTTAATTAACCGAATTTCCATGCGATTTCACCCCTATGCTTAAAAAATACTAAATTGGCTATTTAAATCTTTCAATTATACACGTCCAGCTTTATG
Organism: Paenibacillus algorifonticola; assembly: GCF_000971975.1. Classification (GTDB taxonomy): domain Bacteria; phylum Bacillota; class Bacilli; order Paenibacillales; family Paenibacillaceae; genus Pristimantibacillus; species Pristimantibacillus algorifonticola. The sequence continues at coordinate 24,593 of NZ_LAQO01000027.1, forward strand.
CCCTATTATAACAGATATAAACCCGATTAAATCAAGTGGATTACACATATTTAAAATGGAAAATGGAGGTTTTACCCTAATGTCGAACGAAAGCCTGTACACCAGACACGCACCCAGCTACTCATCCAAAATATTCAGTTATGCTCCCGATGCCTTTAAGGCCTTCGGCTAATTTAATAAGGAAGCACTCGCTGATGGCGTAATTTCAGTCAAAATCAAAGAATTTATAGCCGTTGCCGTTGCCCACGTTACAGGCTGCCCTTATTGTATTGAAGCCCATGTCGGCAAAGCCAAGGCGCTAAATGCATCGTTCGAGGAATTGTTCGAAGCGGCGGCTGTCGGTGCTGCGGTCAATGCGCATTCCGCCTTCTATCATTCGGTCAATGCGCTTAATGCTTTCAACGGCAGCAAAGAAACGGACTTGTACAGCAGAAGCAATATCGAGCTGGCAGAGCGGCTGGAGGATGTGAATGAAGGGCTGTACAATGCTTTCTTCGAATATTTGCATAAGTCGCTAAAGGCGCAGCATATCGAAGCGAAGGAAAAACTGCTCATCGCGGTAGGCTCGGCCCATGTGACGGGAAGTGCTTACAGCATTGAGATTTTTACAAGACAGGCGAAGGATGCGGGAGCGACACTGGAGGAGCTGGCTGAGACGATTGTTGTGGCAACGGTTTTGAAGGCAGGCTCTGCGATGGCGCACCGGGTAAATGCCCTGCAAGCCTACGAGCGGGAGTAGAAACTTTAATAGCCTGAAGAAAAAGAGGAAGAAAGGGGAAGCGAGCATGGCGGATGAAAATAAAGGCTGGGGCGGACAACTCCCCGAGTGGGTTCATGAGCAGGCTGTAGCATGGCGGAAGCATTTGCATCAGCATCCGGAGCTGTCCTTTGAGGAGACGGAGACGGCGCAGTTTGTCGAAGACACGCTGCGCAGCTTTGGCGGGCTGATCATCAGCCGCCCAACGAAGACGAGTGTGCTGGCGAGGCTTGTCGGTGCATATCCGGGCAAAACGCTGGCGCTGCGGGCTGATATGGATGCCCTGCCGATAGCGGAAGAAAACACGTTTGATTATGTTTCCCAAAATCCGGGCGTCATGCACGCCTGCGGGCATGATGGCCATACCGCTGTGCTGCTGGCGACAGCGCGGTTACTTGTAGAGCAGAAGGAGCGGCTGCACGGCGAAATCCGGTTTATTTTCCAGCATGCAGAGGAGCTTCCTCCGGGGGGCGCGCGTGAGCTGGTCGAAGCTGGCGTACTGGACGGCGTGGATTGGATCGTAGGCGAGCATCTGGCCGCCCAATTGCCTGTTGGGCAAATTGGCGTCGTATATGGGCAGATGTCGGCATCGCCGGATAATTTCACCATTACAGTCAACGGGGTTGGCGGCCATGCCGGCTTCCCTCATCGCTCGGTCGATACGATTGCGATTGGCGCCCAGATCGTGACGAATATTCAGCATATTGTGGCGCGTTATACCGACCCATTGGAGCGGCTGGTCGTTTCCGTGACCCAATTCACGGCGGGAGCCTCCCATAATGTCCTACCCGATAAGGTAACTCTGAAAGGAACGGTGCGGAGCTTCAGCGAGCAGGTGCGCAAGCAGGCGGAGGAGCAGCTGCAGCGCATTGTTGCAGGTATTGTTTCGGCGCATAATGCGCAATTCGAGTTCCAGTATGTGTACGGCTATGATCCCGTGGTCAATGACGAAGCATTGACCCGAATCGTGGAGGAGGCGGCGATTGAAGTCGTCGGCAAGGAGCGTGTCGTTCACAACCCGCCGGGCATGGGCGGCGAAGACTTCTCCGCCTATCAGCGCAAGGTGCCTGGCACATTCATTAATATAGGTGCGGGCAACATCGAGAAAGGCATCGTCTATCCGCATCACCATCCACGATTTGCGATTGATGAGGATGCGTTGGCAAACGGAGTGGCCTTGTTCATAAAAGCAGCAGAAAAGCTAGTTGATTGGCAGTCATAATGCAAAATAACAGGGAGGCACTTTATTTATGAAGCATTATCAAAAGTTAGGCCTAATCGGATTGCTCAGCGCTTTGCTCATCGTTTTCGGCTGCTCCAGCAACAGCTCTGCACCTGCAAGCTCGGAAGGAGCGGCTGCTCCAGTCGAATCAGCGGCTGCTGGCACAGCGGCAGGCGAGAAGCTGGCGACAGAACTGAAATATCCGCTCGCGCAAACGATTCCGACGCTTGATCCGCATCTGTCGCTTGGCGGAAGCAATTCTACGATAGCGGTCAATATTTATGAGGGGCTGTTCGCCTTTAATTCCAAGTATGAGCCTGTTCCTATGCTCGCCGAGTCTTATGAACTAAGCGAAGACGGGAAAGTATACACCTTCCACCTCCGTAAAGGGGTCAAGTTTCACAACGGCAAGGAGATGAAGGCAGAGGATGTAGCGGCCTCGCTCAATCGCTGGAAAAATACGGCGCCGCGCGCGAAGAGCTCTTTTTCCGATCGCGAGTTTGAGGTCAAGGATGATTATACGATCGTGCTCAGCTCGGACGTTCCGAGAAATGATACATTGGCGCAGCTTAGCCATGTGCTTAATTTTGCAGCTATTATGCCGAAGGAGGTCGTGGATGCGGCTGGTCCGGATGGCGTAACCGAGTATATTGGAACCGGACCGTTCAAGTTTGTGGACTACAAAACCGACCAATACGTGCATGTGCAAAAGTTTGCCGACTATCAGCCTGTCGATGCGCCAGCTGACGGTTTTTCAGGCAAGAAGGAAGCGCTCGTGAACGATTTGTATTTCACTTTGGCAACGGATAATGCGACACGTTTCTCCTCTTTCCTTGCGAAGGACTTTAACAATGTCGATGTCAGTCTGGATAATTTGCCGCAGGTTGAAAGTGACCCTGATGTGGAAATCATCAAAAACCTGTCCACCGATTTCAATTTGATTTTCAATAAAAAGGCGCCATTGTTCTCGCAGCTGAAATACCGCCAGGCCGTCGCCTCGGTGCTCGATGTTGACCAAGTATTGCTTGGCATCGTGTCCACACCGGAGCTGTACCGCTTGAACCCAAGCTACATGTACAAGGAAAATACGAAATGGTACAGCGAGGCTGGCAGCGAAGCCTATAACCAGAAAAATCCGGACAAGGCGAAGCAGCTTCTTAAGGAAGCGGGCTACAATGGCGAGGAAGTTACGCTCCTGACGACCAAGGACACAGGCACCTTCTATAATGCAACGTTGATGGTGCAGGCGCAGCTGGAGCAAATCGGCATCAAGACGAAAATCGACATTTCTGATTACGCAACAATGCTGACGAAGCGGGCTGACCCGAATGGCTGGGATATTTATGTCGGTCCATTCCTCGTGCCTTCAACCCCTTCACAGCTGCTGTATTTGAACCCGACCTACGGCTTTGCTGATGATGCCAAGCTTGCAGAGCTGCTTGAAGCTTCTACCTCGGCTATTGGCGACGATGCGATTAAAGCGGCGAATGATGCGCTGCAAGCTTACGAGTGGGAGTATTTGGCGGCGATTAAGATTGGCGATATTTACAATTACAATGCGATTCGCAAAAATCTCGTCGGCTTGACGTTCCTCAGCAACATTCCGAATCTTGCAAATACGAAGCTGGTTGAATAACAGCATTACACAGCATTGCAGCAGGCACACAGCAACTGCACGCCGTGCGGAATTCTACTTTGGAAGGAGGTAAACGGTTTGACCGCTTTTATCGTAAAACGGGTGTTATCGTTGATCCCCATTCTTTTCATCATGTCGGTTATTGTATTCCTGATCATTTACCTCATTCCGGGTGATCCCGCGCGAGTCATGCTGGGCGATGGCGCAGACGAAGCGACGATTCAGCAGCTGCGTGCCAATATGGGGCTTGATCAGCCGCTCATCTTGCAATATGGCCAGTGGATGGGCTCGGCGCTGCAAGGGGATTTAGGCGATTCTTATTTTTTGAAAAAATCGGTGTCGGCTGTCATTGGCGAGCATCTTCAGCCTACCCTGTCGCTCGCGCTGCTTGCCGAGCTGATTGCGATAGCCATTGCGCTGCCGTTCGGCATTTGGGCGGCAGTGAATCGCGGGGGCTGGGCAGACAAGGCATTGACCGCCTATACGCTGCTCGGCATAACCATACCCGGCTTTTTGCTTAGCATGTTTCTGGTGCTCCTGTTCGCGGTCCAGCTGAAATGGCTGCCGGTATCCGGCTATGCGCCGATCAGTGACGGGCTGTGGAACTTCCTGAAATTTTTAATTTTGCCCGGCGTTTCGGTCGGCGTCGTCATGTCGTCGGTCATTGCCAGAATCGTTCGCTCCTCCTTTCTGGAGGTGATGAACCAAGGGTATGTGAAGACGGCGCGCTCGAAGGGGCTGCGCGAGCGGAGCATCGTATACAAGCATATTTTGCGCAATGCGCTGATTCCCATTTTGACCGTCATTGGTGGAACGTTCGGTACGCTGCTCGCTGGCGCTGCGGTTGTGGAGAGTATTTTTAACATTCCGGGACTAGGGCAGCTTCTGGTACATTCGGTATCGCGCCGGGACTATACCGTCATTCAAGGCTTGGTGCTGTTCATCGCGTTCACCTATGTACTTGTGAATTTAGTTGTTGACCTGCTTTATGCGGTCGTTGATCCCCGGATTCGGTTGAATAAATAACAGAAAGGAGGCTGGGCGCGGATGGAAAAAGCACAGCCATCGCTTCATCTGGCAAAGCGCAAGCGCGCTTTCGGCAATCGAAGGCGCGGACTGCTCAAGAGGCTGCTGGCAAGCAAAACAGCATCGGCGGGCAGCGTGCTGATTATAGTGGTCGCCTTCATTTCTTTTTTTGCGCCATGGATTTCGGTTTACGGCCCGCACGAAGTCGATATCGTCAACCGCTTGTCGCCGCCGGGCACGGAGCACTGGTTTGGCACGGATAATCTGGGCCGGGATATTTTCAGCAGGGTGATGCATGGCACGCAAATATCGGCGCAGGTCGGCTTTACCGTCGCTTTATCGGTCGCTATTCTCGGGCTTGTTGTTGGCTTGTATGCGAGCATGTACAAGTGGCTAGATCAATTGCTGATGAGGACGATGGACGCTTTGTTTGCTTTCCCGGCGATTTTGCTGGCGATTGCCATTATGGCCGCGCTCGGGCCGAGCGTTTCCAATCTGATTATTTGCCTGATTATCGTTTTTATTCCGTCAGTAGCCCGAATTGTCCGCTCGGCGGCGCTCGTCGCGAAGGAGCAAACCTATGTGGAGGCGATGCATGCGCTTGGCGCGTCGCAGACGAGAATTTTGTGGCAGCATATTATGCCCAGCACGATTTCGCCGCTTATTGTACAGAGCTCATTTATTTTTGCCGAGGCGATTATTGTGGAAGCCGCACTTAGCTTTCTGGGGGCGGGCATTCCGGCACCGATGGCAAGCCTCGGCAATTTGCTGGCCGATGGAAAAATGTATATATACAACTCCTGGTGGATGACGCTGTTTCCCGGCTTTGCGCTCATTATCTCGGTACTGGCGATGAATTTGTTTGGGGATGGAATCAGGGATTTGCTCGACCCTCATGTAAGACAGGGGAAAGGGAAAAAATAGTGCATCGCAGCCGGCGGGCTGGAGTCCGACTAAGGAGGGGTGGAAGAAATGCCGGAGGAGCTTTTGCTGGAGGTTAAAGCGTTACGAACTTATTTTCATACAGCACGCGGGAAGCTGGCGGCAGTCGATGGCGTTTCCTTTGATGTAAAGCGAGGGGAAATCGTCGGAGTTGTCGGAGAATCCGGATGTGGCAAGAGCGTCACTGCCCAGTCCGTGCTGCGGCTGCTTGATGAGAAGCATGACGTGAGCTATGAAGGGGAAATCCGGTTTGCAGGCAGCAATCTGCTTGAGCTGAAGCAGCGGCAAATGCGGGAAATTCGGGGCAACGAAATTGCGATGATCTTTCAAGACCCGCTTAGCTCGCTCAACCCGGTATACACCATTGGCGAGCAAATTATCGAGGCCATTATGCTGCACCAGAAAATCAGACGCAAGGAGGCGGTTCGCAAAGCGATCGAGCTGCTAAGGCTGACGGGCATTCCTTCCCCGGAGCAGCGGGTATGGGAGTATCCCCACCAGCTTTCTGGAGGCATGCGCCAGCGCGTCATGATTGCCATTGCACTGGCTTGCGAGCCGCAGCTGCTCATTGCCGACGAGCCGACGACAGCGCTGGATGTGACAATTCAAGCGCAAATGATGGAGCTGATTACGGAGCTGAATCGCAAGCTGGCTATGAGCGTTCTGCTCATCACGCATGATTTGGGCGTCGTCGCAGAAACATGCCAGCGCGTCGTTGTCATGTATTTGGGACAGGTCGTTGAAATGGCTGATGTCGCCTCGTTGTTCGCCCGCCCGCTGCACCCGTATACGATTGGCCTGATGGGAGCCATACCGCGAATGGATAGTGACAGAACGCAGGATTTGCAGGCGATTGAAGGCAGTGTGCCTTCGCTATTGAATGTGCCCTCTGGCTGCCGCTTTGCGCCGCGCTGTGCCTATGCCGACGAGCAGTGCCGCCAGCATATGCCGGAATTAAAGCGCGATGCTGCCAGTGGAACGATGGTGCGATGCTGGCATGCCGGCACTTTGGCTGAAGCGTTCGAAGCAACAGAAGCAGCTATAGCAACTGAAACATCCGAAGCAGCCGAAAGAGCCGAGGAGAAAGGAGGCGTGCAGCATGCCATCTATCCATGAACAGGAAGGCGGGCCCATGCCGCTGCTGGAAGTGAAAGGTTTATCCAAGCATTATAGTACGAAGCGTCCGGCATCCTTTCGCAAAAGCCTCGTTAAAGCCGTTGATGATGTCTCCTTTCACATTTATGAAGGGGAAACCTACGGGCTGGTCGGGGAATCGGGCTGCGGTAAAAGCACACTAGGCAAGACGCTGCTGCGTCTCGTTGAGCCTACTGCCGGAGAAGCGCTGTATCAGGGCGAGGATTTAAACCGCATGCCGAGCCGCCAGCTTCGGGCCAGCCGCCGGCAGCTCCAGATGGTTTTTCAGGACCCGTATTCTTCGCTAAATCCCCGGAAGACCATTGGCAGGACGCTGGAAGAGCCGCTCATCATTCACGGTATAGGCAGCCCACAGGAACGAACCGAGCTTGCGATGCGGATGCTGGAGACGGTGGGCTTGCAGGAGGAGCATTATGATCGGCTGCCGCATGAGCTGTCCGGCGGCCAGCGCCAGCGGATTGGCCTCGCCCGGGCTCTTATTCTTGAGCCGCGCCTCGTCATCTGCGATGAGCCCGTTTCGGCGCTGGACGTCATTATTCAATCGCAAATCATTAATCTGATGCGCAAGCTGCAGCGGGAATTAAAGCTGACGTATTTATTTATCGCCCATGATATTGGCGTCATACGCCATATATCTGATCGCATTGGCGTTATGTATTTAGGCAAAATGGTCGAGGAGGCCAGAACGGACGATCTGTTCGCACAGCCGCTGCATCCTTACACGCAGGTGCTGCTGTCCGCTGTGCCGATTCCCGACCCCAGGGTCAAGAAGGAGCGGATGATTTTGCAAGGGGACATTCCGTCTCCGCTGGAAACGGTCAGCGGCTGTGCCTTTCATCCGCGCTGCCCGTTTGCGGTTGAGACATGCCGGAAGCTCGCGCCGGCCAAGCGGGAGGTTGCGCCGGGCCATTTTGCAGCGTGCCATCTTGCGTAAGGCCCGTGCAGACAAGCTAAGCTAATGAGGGATAGGAGAGAGTAGACAATGAAGAAGAAAATTCATTTGGGCGTATTCGAGGTGAATGCAGTCAATCATTTGACCCAAGGCATCTGGACGCATCCCGAGCAAAATCGCATTCATTATAATAGCATTGATTATTGGATTGATATCGCCCGAACTTTGGAGCGGGGCAAGTTTGATTTTATGTTTTTCGCCGACAGCTACGGCTATCCGAAGGAACGGACCGAGCTTGCGTTCCGCGAGGCATCGGGCGCAGTAGGCAATGACCCGATGCTGCTCATTCCAGCGCTTGCGCAGGCGACCGAGCATCTCGCTTTTACGATGACGACCTCGACGACGTATGAGGCTCCTTATGCGAATGCGCGCAGATTTTCAACGCTGGATCATATTACGAAGGGGCGAATCGGCTGGAACGTCGTGACGACGAGCAGCAAATCGGCCGCCGATTTGTTCGGAAGAAGCGAGTTTCTGCCGCATGACGAGCGTTATGATATGGCTGATGAATATATGGATGTCAGCTATAAGTATTGGGAGGGCAGCTGGCAGGACGATGCGCTGCTCGTTGATCGCGAGAAGCGGATATTTGCTGATCCGCAGAAGGTTCATAAGGTGAAGCATGAAGGGAAATATTTTAAGTCGGAGGGGTACCATGCCTCGACACCTTCCCCGCAGCGGACGCCGGTCATTTTTCAGGCGGGCAGCTCAGGAAGGGGACGCGCTTTCGCCGCGAAGCATGCGGAGGGCATATTTCTCAAGGCGCCGACGACGGAGGTGCTTCGGGACCAGATCGCTGATATTCGCAGGCGGGCAGCGGAATATGGGCGTGATCCGGCAGCGGTGAAAGTATTCACCGGGCTGTCGGTTGTAGTGGCAGAGACGCGCGAGGAGGCGCAGCGCAAATTCGACGAGTATATGCAGCATCAGAGCGCAGAAGCGACGCTATCCAGCTACGCTGGTGTGACGGGAATCGACCTGACGCAGCTTGATCCGAACGCCTATTTTGAAAATATTCATACCGAAATGGGCCAAACGCATACCGACCGTTTTACGAAGCACAGCAAGACGAAGAAGACGGTGCAGGAGGTCATGGACGATTTTGTGCAAAAGGGCTTTCGCGGACTGACCGTTGTCGGTACGCCGGAAGACGTTGCCGATCAAATCGAACGCTGGACGGAGGAAACGGACGTGGACGGCTTTAATCTGGAGCCGTATGTGCTGCCAGGCTCCTATGTTGATTTTGTCGATCTGGTCATACCGGAGCTGCAAAAACGGGGGCTGTTCAAAACCGATTACGAAGCAGGCACGCTCCGCGAGCGGCTGTTCGGCAAGGGCGAGGCACGCCTGCCGGAGCATCATCCAGGCGCTTCGTTCCGCACGCCGGCCGCCCTTGTCTGATCGAAGGAAAGAAGGAGACGATTATGTTTAACGACGAGAAGCTCCTCCAGCTTGTAGAGCAGACCGAATATACGCAGCGCCAAGCGGAGCTCCTCGCCCAGCTTCGCCGTATAGGCCAGCAAAGCATTGGGCCCGCCGCAAAGCAGGTGGATAACGAAGGCGCTTATCCGTATTCATCGCTGGCTGCGCTTAAGAGCGAAGGCTTGCAGAATCTGTCCGTTCCTGAGGCGTTCGGCGGATTCGGCGCTGGCTACAAGGGAGATGCTGTGCTGCTCGTATTGGCGCTGATGGAGCTGGCTTCCTGGTGCTCGTCCACCTCGCAAGTATTTGCCTTGCACAATACGGGTGTACAGCTGGTGCATGCGATGGGAGATGCGGGGCAGCAGCGATTTTTTTTCGAGGAGGTTCGGCGCGGCCACCTATTTGGGAGTTTTGGGAGCGAGGCAGGGGCGAATCGTTTCGTGCTGGCCAATACGCTTCGCAAAGTAGAGGGCGGTTACCGGCTGAATGGGAAAAAGATCTTTGCAACCGGCTCGCCCGGCGCAAAATGGGCGTTCTGGCGCTCGGTGTCCGAGGATGCGCCGGGCAATCAGGATGAGCGGTATATGATGCCTATAGCGGAGCTTAATGGAGCGGGCATTACGATCAACGATGATTGGGATGGCATCGGACAGCGCGGCACTGGAAGCGGAACCGTCATAGCGCAGGAGGTTTTTATTCCTGAAGCGCATGTGATGGGAGGACCTGGCGCTTATGCCGCCCATGCTCCTTTTTTCGCAGCACAGTTTCATATACATTTTGCGGCCCAATATGTCGGGATTGCGATTGGCGCTTATCGGGAGGCTGTTGCATATTTGAAGGAGAAAGCGAGGCCTTGGTCAGACGTCAAGACGGCGGCTGAGGACCCGGTAACGCAGCTCCGTGTGGGCGAAATGGCAGCCAAGCTCGCCTCCGCGCAGCAGCTGGTGCTTCGCGGCGCACGCCTGCTGCAAGCTGTCATTGAGCGGCCAGAAGAACCGGAATTGCACAGGGCTGTTCAAGCAGCGGCGTCCCATGCCAAAATCATTGCGACCGACACCGCGCTCGACGTAACGAATGCGATTTTTCAAATTATGGGTGCCCGCTCGGCGACCAGAAGCTGCAATTTCGACCGTTATTACCGCAACGCCAGAACGCTCACACTGCACGACCCGGTAGACAAGCAGCGCGAGGCGGCGGGAAGGCATGAGCTGGGGCGGTAGCCTGGAAATACAATCAAGCACAAACATGGAAGCACTCCGAATGTCCATTTGGAAGGCATCCTTATTTGTGCTTAGCTAGGTTTGGGGGAGCAAGCAGGAAATAATGATATTATTGAAAACGCTTGCAAAAAATACTATACTTTGATAAGCGGCAGAAGAGAGAGGTGTAAGGCATGAGGTTCCGGCATTCGTTTTTTTATCGAACACTCCGTTTTAAGCTATTATTTGGCTTTCTGCTGCTCGTCATTCCGATTGTTTCCTTCATGATCTACAACAACTTGTATGCGATTAATGTTGTACGCAATCAGGTGGCCCAGTCCAATAAAAATCTGATCAGCCTCTATATGGGCCAAATTGACCGCAATTTGGAGGATGTGGAGAAATATTTGTTTAATATTGCGGCGATGGAGACAGGCCTGCTCGTGCTGGAGCAGCCGCGTGAGCAAAATCCCGACAGCTATTCGTTCGAGAAAATCCAGCTGAGAAATCAATTGAGGAATGAATTGCCCAATTATAAGTCGATGGATATGTTCTTCATTTATTCGCCGGAGAACGATGATTTGATGAGCGTGTTTGGCATTGTCCCGGATTATGCCACCCGAACCGTGATGGAGCAGAACATTGTAGATAATATCAAGCTTGCCAAGAAGCCGCTGCAAAAGGACTGGTTCGTCCAGCATATGGCAGGCAGTGATTATTTAGCCTATGTCATTCAATACGGCGACATTTATATAGGCGCGATGGGCAATGTCGATCAGCTGATGGTGCCGCTGCATTTAATTGATTTGGGTGAAAATGGCCGGGCCTTTCTGACGGATGACCGTATGAAGCCCATTATAGACACGCCGCTGGATGGCGACATCTCTATTGAACCAAGCAGCAGCGGCAACGAAGGCTACCAGCTTACGGGAAGCAACGACCAATTTATCGCAGTCGGCGAGCGTTCATCGCGAGGCCGCTTCGGGCTTGTCGCCCTCATTCCCGACAGCGTCGTGCTGCAGAAGCTTCCCTTTCTGCGCAGCATCGTCTCGCTTATATCCTTTGGGGCGATTATCATTTTGCCGATTATTTTGCTGCTGCTGCGCAAGCTGGTGCTCGTCCCGGTCAATCGCATTATTATGGCGATGCGCCGCATCGAGGACGGCAATCTGGATATGCGGATTACGAAACCGTCCTCCACGTTTGAATTTGAGGTGATGAACGAATCGTTCAACCGCATGATTAAGCAAATTCAGGAGCTCAAGGTCAATGTGCTGGAGGAGCAGCTGAATTACAAAAAAGCGCAGCTTAAGCATTTGCAGCTGCAAATCAATCCGCATTTTTTTCTTAACTCACTTAATATTGTTTATAATTTGGCGCAGGTGAAGGACTATCATCTCATTCAGGAAATGACCCATTGCCTGGTCCAATATTTCCGGTTTATGTTCCGCAGCAACCTGTCGTTCGTATCTCTGTCTGACGAGCTTGCCCATACGATGAATTATTTACGCATTCAGGAAATGCGCTTTCCGGGCGATCTGACCTTCGCTTTCCATACGGATGAGAGTCTTGGCAAAGTACCGATTCCACCACTAGTCATTCAATCGTTCGTGGAAAATACGATTAAGCATGCGGTAAATACGGATACGCAGGTTCACATTGCCGTTACCGCCCAAGCGCATAATGAAGATACGCTATATGTCCGCATCGAGGACACGGGAGAGGGTTTCCCGCCGCAGGTGCTGGCACTGCTCCAGCGAGATATGGAGCTCAGCAATGAAGAAGGCGATCATATCGGCATTCAAAATGTGAAGCAGCGGCTGGGGCTGCTGTATCACGATGCAGCCCGCATGGCACTTAGCGGCAGCTCCGGCCTGGGAGCAGTCGTGGAGCTGTGGCTGCCGATGCAACCAGAAGAGACAGGGGGACGACGAGGATGAGACAGCTGTTAATTGTCGATGATGAGCGGCATGCGGTGCGGGGCATTAAAGCAGGCGTTGAATGGGAGACGCTTGGCATCTCGGTCGTGCATGAGGCGTACAATATTCGCACCGCTAAGGAAATTATGAGCGACAGCAAAATCGATGTGCTTATTTGCGATATCGAAATGCCGCAGGGCAACGGCTTCGAGCTGCTGGACTGGGTAAAAATCCATTATCCGCAGACGGAGGCAATGTTCCTTACCTGCCATGCTGATTTCTCCTATGCGCAAAAAGCGATTCAGCTTGGCAGCTGCGATTATATGCTCAAGCCCGTCCGTTACCCCGAGCTGGCCAGCACGGTCAAGCGCGCGCTGGATAAGCTGACGAAAGCCGATCTAGATCGCGAAAAGCTGCAATTCGCCGACATGTACGAGCATTATTACCGGCTATGGGAATCGTACCAGCCGATGTTTATGGAGCGCTTCTGGCAGGAGCTGCTAAGCCGCTCGATTCCTTCGACCAAGGAAGGCGTTCGTGAAGCGCTGGCGAAGCATAACATTGCCTATGAGGAGCTGCCGCACTATAAGCCGGTGCTCATTAGCGTCCAGCGCTGGCATAAGGAGCTGACGCTGCGTGAAGAGAAGATTATGGAATATGCGCTGCGCAATTCCTTTGAAGAGATGATTCTCGCGAAGTCCGGGCTCGGCCGAATTATTCAGGTGCGCAGCGGGGCGCTGCTCGCGCTGCTGCCTATTCGCCAGGAGGAGGATGGCGAGCAGCTGCATGAGCAGATCGATTCGTACATCGAGGCGTGCAATCGTTATTTTTTCTGCGACTTATGCTGTTATATGGGCAGCGCGGTACCTGTGGAGGAAATATGCGACATGTACGAGCAGCTTGCCGAGCTGGAGTCGCATAATGTGACCCGGACAAATGAACGGCTTAGCCTAACCAATTGCAGCGTTAGCCCGGATGTCGCTCCGCTTCCGGTGATGAGCGGCTGGGGTGAAATGCTCAAGCTCGGCTGCGGAAAGGAAATGCTTGAGGAAATCGAAAAGTATTTAGACAGCGTCAAGCATACGGGGCAGGCCGATGCCCGCTGGCTGCGCAGCTTTTATGAGGATTTTCTGCAAATGGTGCATCAGGTGCTGCATGCGAAGGGACTGCGGGCGCATCAAGTGTTCTCCGCCATGGTGCTGATGAAGCGGGAGGATGCCGTCACCCGTTCCATTACCGACTTGTCGGAGTGGGTAGGGGTGCTCATCTATGAGGTCAGCGGCAATCTGAATGTCATGGATGAGACACAGACCGTTGTGGACAAGGTGAAGCATTATATTGCTAAGCATATGAGCGAGGATTTATCGCGCGAGGATATTGCGAGCCATGTCTGCCTTCATCCCGATTATTTGGCCCGGCTGTTCAAGAAGGACACAGGGCTGACGATTTCCGAATATGTGCTGCAGGAGCGGGTAGCGCTCGCCAAGCAAATGCTGGCGAAGACGGAGCTGGCGATTACGAGCATTGCCTACGAGCTCGGCTACGGCAACTATTCACATTTTTCGAAAATGTTCAAAAAAGCGACATCAGTGGGGCCGCAGGAATATCGCAAGCTCCAGCAAAGCGGGCAGGCTAAGGGAAGCTGACCTATTTAATAGCACTTTGCTAATTCAAAATAGCCCTTCAGTTCCGCAAAGCGAGGCGCCTGGCAAGCAGTAAGCCACCGTCCATCCGCTGCGGAATGGAGGGCTTTGTTTGTTTTCCAAAAAGCAGCTGGCGGACTGCGAATTAGTATTGCTTTTTTTCCAGTATTCAACTATAAATAGATCAGACTTAGGGCGGAGGTGCTGTTGGATTTGCAGGTGATGCTTAAAATAGTGCGCCGATTTGCCGCATACAAGCTGCTGGGCAGCGTTTTCTTATTCACCTTATTAATAGAAGTAGCTTATACAGTGGCAGCGCCGCTCAGCCTGAAATATTTGGTGGATGAAGCTTTTACGCCGCGCAATTTTCAGGCGTTTATGATCATTTTGTTCATCTTGCTCGGCGGGGGCATATTGAATGTAATTGCCGGTGCGGTGTCGGACTATTCATTAGGCAGGCTGGCTGGAGAGGTCGTTCGCAAGCTGAGAACGGAGCTGTTTGCTCATATCCAGCTCCAGTCCTTGCCTTTCTACGAGCGTTATCGGGTAGGTGATTTGGTGACCCGCTTCTCGGCTGATATGGGCTCCATTGAACGGGTTATTCGCGGCTCCAGCCCTTTGCTGCTCAAAGAATTGCTCGCTGTAGCGCTGGGGCTTATTATGCTGTTTACGCTGGAATGGAAGCTGACGCTTGCGATGCTTGCGGGCTCGGTTGTTATGTTTGTGCTGCCTCAGCTTGTGCAGAAGCGCTCGGAGCGAGCGAATCGGGAGTATAAGGAAGCGCAGGAGCGCTTCTCCAATATGATCGATGAGATGGCCAAGGGGCACAAAACGATTCGAGGCCTTCATCAGCAAGGCCGGTTTCGCATGCGGGGCGACAACAAAATTACGGCTTTGTTTAAGACAGGCATGAATCTTCATATGAGCAATTCCTTGATGGAACGGCTGCCTTTAACGGCTTTGCTGCTGCTTAATGGAATTATGATGGGATTCGGCGGTTATTTAATATTTCATGATGCCATGACCGTTGGCGGCTTTATCGCTTTTTTCACCTTGTTTATGAGTGTCGGGCAGTCCGGCTCAAATCTGGCCTTTCTCATTCCGAATTTAATTGAATCAAGCATTAGCTTCCAGCGTATCGAGGAAATAATGGCTTGCGAGCCAGATTTGCCAGAAGCCGAGCAACCTGTATCGCTGCCGGAAACAAGCTTGTCCCTGCGTATGGAGCGGGTTACCTTCGGCTACAATGAGGGCACTTCGCAGCTGAAAGACATCAGTGTGGAGATTGAGGCGGGCAGCTTTGTCGCTTTCGTTGGCCCAAGCGGATCGGGCAAAAGCACGGCGCTCCAGCTGCTTTCCCGCTTCTATGATCCCCAGCAGGGAAAGGTATTCATTCATGATTTACCGCTGCAAAATATTAGCGAGTCCTCGCTGCGAAAACGTGCTGCGCTTGTATCGCAGGATACGTTTCTGTTCCATATGAGCCTTCGGGAAAACCTGCTGCTAGGCAGCGATATTGAGGAAGCTGACATGATCGCAGCCGCAAAGCAGGCAGGCATCCATGAGGTCATTGCAAGCTGGCCAGAGGGCTACGACACCTGGATTCATCATGAAGGCGGCTCCTTGTCAGGCGGGGAGCGGCAGCGTATTGCGATTGCACGCGCACTGCTCCGCAGGCCGCAGCTGATGCTGCTTGATGAAGTAACATCGGCGCTGGACCCGGCAGCTGAAGCGGATATCAACCACCTTATTGAACAATTAAAGGGTAGCCGAACGATCGTTTCAGTTACCCACCGCCTCTCCTCCGTCGTAAATGCGGATCGAATTTATGTATTTCAGGGCGGGCACATAGTAGAGAGCGGCTCCCACCAGCAGCTGCTTAGGGAGCAAGGACTTTACAGCAGCCTATGGGAGAAGCAGCATGGCTTCTATGTGTCGGGAGACGGGCGGCATGCCGCGGTAAAAGGGGAACGGCTTGCGAAGCTGCCGTTTTTTGCAGGAATGGAACCAGCACTTCTGGCAGGCGTGGCCGAATTGTTCACCTCCGAAACGTGCAGGGAGGGCGAATCGGTTGTGCGTGAAGGCGAGGAGGGCGATAAGTTTTATATTATCGTTCGCGGCATTTTTGAAATTTGGAAGACGTTTGCTGGTGAAGCGGATAAGAAGGTAGCGGTATTGCAGGACGGTGACCATTTCGGAGAAATTGCCCTGCTGCGAAACATTCCGCGCACGGCCACGGTGAAGGCCGCTGGTCCAGGCGTCGTGCTGTCGATGCGCCGCGAAGCCTTCCATCAGCTGACGGAGGAGCACCCGCAGCTGCTGCATGCGCTGGAGCAAACGCTGCAGCAAAGAATGTAGAGCAAGGGCAGAAATGGCAAGCTGCTTAAGTGTCCGCTTGGAAAGAAACGGGACATTTTCAGATGAAGAGAGGGGGAATTGAGGTGGCAAAGGCGTATTTTAAACAGTGTGAAAATGATGAGGAATATGCGAAGGCCAGCTTGTTTTTGTTGAAGCACAGGCGAGATTTGCATCCCGCATATACGACTATGGACACGTTGTCGCTGCTGTACTCTTATTTGACGGAGGGGCAGTTAGTTATAGGGTTGGATGAGCAGCACCAGGTTAATAGCATTTCCGCTTATTATTATGGGACACCGGAGCAGGATTTTCAGAATAAGGAAGTTGTTTTTGTGGATATGGTCATTGTGGAGCAAATGCATCGGGGAACGCGCTTGTTTGCAGAAGGGCTGAATTTTCTGGTCCATAAAGTGCTGGAGAACCGCCCGGAGGTTCAGGAGCTGAGCCTTGCAGCCTTGTCGGAAAATAAACGGCTTTGCCGGATGTATAGCAAGTTCGTAGAGGAGAAGTACAAGCGCGAGGGAGCGCTTGGAGAAGAAACAGTTTTTGGCGGGGAAATTAGAAAAATTGGTACTATGCTAAGAAAAACCAATCCAGTATAATCGTTTTTGTAGGAAAAATTAACAAAGAATGGAGGCGGACAAATGATTCCACCATTTGGATTTGGCAGCAAAGACACGAGCAAAAAAGGCAGCGGTTTTGGCAAGATTGTTAAGGTTAATGAAGCATTGAGAGCCCAAGCGAACTAATGTCGTTTTTATTTCGCCCCTGTGCGCTTGAAATGGATGAGGAAGCGTATGCTGCGTTTCTGATTCAGCATCATGATGAACTGAATTTGCCTTATTCCTTCCCTATGAAGCTAAGCTTTATGGGAGGACCGCTTATTTTGGGTAAGGGCCTGCTTCTCTTTCGTGAGGAGCCTTACGAGATTGCTGGCGCTGCGGGCTTCGTCTGCGGGACAGGCGAGCATGATTACGAGGATCAGCATATTTGCCAGATTGAGATTGCTTTTATCCGCAAGGAATATCGTGGCACAAGGCTGTTTGCGAACGGCTTGCATGCGCTCATCGATTTGATGAAGAAAACAAGCCCTGGCGTCCAGCAGGTACAGTTTTGGGTGAGGGCGGATGATTGCCGGCTTGATAGGCTGCTGTCCAAATTCACAGCGCTGCCAGGCGCATCGAAGTCGCCCGTGAACCATCTTATCCTTTACAAAATCCCCTTTAGCGAGCTCGAAGGCTACGTTCAGAAACGAGTTGCTGCGACTCGCCCCTAACCTTTAGAAATGAAGGTTATCCGTATGTATTACTTTCCCAAACAGCTAATATATCATGTAGCAAGCTTTTGATTATTTAGCGCTAACACAGGCACTCCCTGCAAGTGATAGTGAAATGAATAATGAATGGAGGTGAGCGAATGATTCCACCAATCGGTTTTGGAAATAAAAAAAATGTCAAAGGCAGCGGTTTTGGCAAAATCGTTCAGGCAAATGAAGCATTGAGAGCACAAGCATAAGGAATGCCATTCCTTTTTTTAAAAAATACGCTTGCAATGGATGGGAAGTTGTAAATTCGTTTCTTATCCGGTTTCATGATGAATTGAATTAGCCTAAATATTCCCCATGGAGCTGAGCTTCATGGGGAATATTCAATTTGTTTCCGAAATAACGGCTATCCTCCTTAATGAGCTTTCTATATTTCAGAAGACCATTGAGGGGCATATGAAAAGCCTGCTCTGTACGTGCAATCGTACGGGGCAGGCTTTTTAGCTATTTGTTAAAAGGATATGTCTTTTTTCAAATATAGGAAAGGATATGATTTTTCCATCCCTTCTCTATATTTCTCGGACTGAAACGCGCCGCGCCGCCAAAGGACAGCGACAGCCGTTTCACCTTGATCCCCTTCCTCAAGATGTCGGAAGATGACAACGAAGAAGTCGGTTTAGTCGTAGTCTGCAACCTTGCGAAAAACTAAGATAGAGGTAGAAGAAGTGAAGGGGGAACCGCGATGGCGACGACGGCAAGCACAGCGACAGCAAAACCAGCGGAGCAGCAGACGGAAGTAAGACGGGCACAAAATCCCGTATTGAAAAGGCTGAAGCGTTACGCACCATTATTCATTATGATTATTCCCGGAGTCATCTATTTGTTCATCAACAACTACTTGCCGATGCTGGGGCTAATTATTGCATTCAAGGATGTCAACTTTGCCAAAGGCATTCTGGCCAGCGATTGGATCGGCTTTAAAAACTTTGAATACCTATTCAAAACCGAAGATGCTTGGATTATTACCCGCAACACGCTGCTCTACAACATATCTTTTATCATATTAAACCTGATTATAGCGGTGGGCATCGCCATCTTGCTCAATGAAGTAAAGAAAAAAGTGGCCGCCCGTTTTTATCAAAGTATCGTCCTTATTCCTTATTTGATCTCAATGGTTATCGTTGGTTATTTGGTGCTTGCCATGCTGAGTGGTGAAACCGGATTCATTAATAAGCAAATCCTTCCGCTATTCGGGATTGATCCAATCTCTTGGTATAGCGAGCCTAAATATTGGCCTGTCATTCTAGTCATCGTTAACGTTTGGAAAAATGTCGGCTACCTCTGCATTATCTATCTTGCAGCTATCATCGGCATTGATCCAGAATATTATGAAGCCGCTACCATCGATGGGGCAGGCAAATGGCGCCAAATTACGCAAATTACGATTCCTCTTATCGCGCCGGTTATTACAATCATGACGCTGCTGCAAATTGGACGTATTTTCTACTCGGATTTTGGTTTATTCTATCAAGTACCGCTGAATACGGGCGAGCTGCTCTCGACGACGAACGTAGTAGATACGTATGTATATCGGGCACTCATCAATCTTGGCGATATCGGGATGTCCTCCGCTGCCGGCTTGTACCAATCCGTTGTTGGCTTTGTGCTTGTGCTGCTGTCCAACTACATTGTAAGTAAACGAAACCGCGACAATGCGCTGTTCTAGGAGGTTATAGTCATGGTAAATACGAAGGATAAAATATTTCAAGCTGCGATTCATGTTTTCTTTATTGCTGTTGTGCTCATGTGCCTCATGCCATTCGTGCTGCTGCTGACGACTTCCTTTACGAGTGAAGCGTCCATTGTCAAGGAAGGGTACTCCTTAGTTCCGAGCGAATGGAGCCTTGATGCTTACAAGTTTTTGTGGAGTGATGCTGAAAATATTACCCGCTCCTATGGCATTACCATATTCGTGACATTAATCGGAACCTTCGTCGGATTGTCCATATCGGCGCTGCTCTCTTATCCGATGTCGCGCAGCGATATGCCAATGAAAAAGCAGCTCGCCTTTTACGTCTTTTTCACGATGCTGTTTAACGGTGGACTCGTTCCGACCTATATCATTTACACCCAAGTATTTGATATGAAAAACTCCCTGCTGGCGCTTATTATTCCAGGCTTGCTGACGAATGGTTTCTTCGTTCTCATTATGCGGACGTTCTTCCAAAATTCGATTCCGCATGCGATTATTGAATCCGCTTCCATTGATGGTGCAGGCGAGTTTAAAATTTTCTTTAAGATGATTTTGCCGCTGTCGCTGCCGATTTTGGCAACGATTGGCCTCATGCAGACGATTGGCTACTGGAATGACTGGTTTAACGGGCTCATTTATATTACCGACAGCAAGCTGTTCAGTTTGCAAAACCTGCTGAACCGGATTTTGCTCAACGCCCAGTTTATCCAGAACAACGCCTCGACGCTTAATGCGGGGGAAGTAGCCAATGCGCAAATTCCGCTAGAAACGGTAAGGATGGCAATGGCGGTTATCGGCGTAGTGCCACTGCTGTGTGCGTACCCTTTTTTCCAAAAATATTTCGTCAAAGGGCTTGTCATTGGTGCCGTTAAAGGTTGATGAGGTCAAACGTCTGGCTACACACGGCTATCAGCCGGTTAGCATACAAGCTTGAACATACAGGGAGGTTGCAGAGATGAGAAAACGGACAAATGGAATAGTGGCGATGCTGCTGACGGTTATGCTGGTGCTTGCGGCATGTGGTGGCAACAGCGGCGGTTCAGCATCTAATGCCGGAGCAACGAACGCTGCAGGTGGAGAAACAGGCGGAGCGTCTGAATTGAAGCCTTATGAAATGACGGTGGCATTCTTAAGCATCGGCAATACGAAGGATTTGGCTGAGGTTCAAGCTGAGGTCAATAAAATTACACAAGCCAAAATCAATGCAACCGTTAAATTCCTGCCAATCGATATCGGGGCATGGCAGCAGCAGATGAACCTGATGCTTGCAGGCAATGAGCCGCTGGACATACTCGTAACCGGCACAGGGCTTAACTTTGGCACACAGGCTGCTAAGGGCCAGCTGGTAGAGATGGATGACCTCCTGGCGAAATACGGACAAGATATTCAAAAGGTTGTTGGCGAAGATGTGATTAAAGCCGGCTCCTCGAATGGCAAAATTTACGCTCTTCCAAGCGTACGTGACTGGGCAGCAGATTATGGCCTCGTTATGCGCCAAGACATCGTAGATAAACACAAAATTGATGTCAATGCGATTAAGACGCTGGATGATTTGACGGCTGTTTTCCAAACAATTAAAGATAATGAGCCGGGTATGGCAGCCGTTCTGCCAGAAGGTCCAAGCTTCTCGGTTATCCAATCCATGGTGGGCAGCGTCATCGATCCGCTTGGCGACGAGAATGGTGTACTGGTCGGCTTTGATGGCGAGCTGAAGGTAGTAAACTGGTATGAAACGCCTGAATATGCGAGCTTGGTGAAAAAAGCAAGAGAGTGGTACAATGCGGGCTTTATTCCTAAAGATGTTTCCACGAATCAAACGACTTCCGAGCAATTGATCAAGGCTAACAAGGCGTTTGCCTTCATGGCGCATATGAAGCCTGGCTATGAAAGCAAGGAGTCGCTGCTTACAGGTACGCCGCTCGTTGCAGCACGTATTTCCCCAGCGATTTCGACGACTTCTTCGATCGCTAACATTATGTTTGGCATTGCAAGAAACTCCGAGGACCCTGAGCGCGCTATGATGTTCCTGAACCTGCTTTACTCAGACGCTGACCTCGTTAATCTGATCGACTACGGCATTAAAGGCAAGCACTATGAAGTGAAAGATGGCAATATTATCGGCTTCCCGGCTGGCGTAGATTCCTCCAGCTCGACTTACAACCCGACACATGGCTGGATGTGGGGCAATCAATTGCTTTCCCATATTTGGGAAGGGGACAACGCGGATCTGTGGACGAAGCTTGATGAGTTCAACAAATCGGCGGTTAAATCGAAAGCGCTTGGCTTCAGCTTTACAGCGGACCCCGTCAAAACAGAAGTGGCGGCTGTGCAGAACGTGAAGGAGCAATTCAAGATTGGTTTGGAAAATGGTACGCTTGACCCGGATAAATATTTGCCGGAATATATTGCGAAGCTGAAATCGGCTGGCATGGATAAAATCGTTGCCGAAAAACAAAAGCAGCTTGATGAGTGGGCTGCAGCCAATAAATAATATTCGAAGGAGTGATGGTCTGGCATGAGCATTCAAGCAGGCATTAACATTTATTCCGTCCATGAGCAGCTAGCTCAAGATTATTACGGCACTTTGCGCCAGCTTGCGGAAGCAGGCTATACCCATCTGGAAATGCTAGGCTTCAATATGGTGAAAATGTCGCGGTTCAGCGATGAATTTCCGGCCAAGGAGGTTGCCGCCGAGCTGGCGGCTTCCGGCCTAAAGGCCATCGCAGCCCATGAAGGACCGATGCCGGGCGAAGATTTGCTGGCCCACCGCTGGGATGAGCTGATGGATTATTACGAGCAGCTCGGCTGTACGTCGCTTGTGCTCCCATCCGTATGGATGGATGACAAGGGCAGCACGCTGCGTCTCGCCGAGCAGCTGGACCAGCTTGGCAGTAAGCTTTCGCAGCGCGGCTTCCAGCTGTACCTTCATAATCATGCCCATGAATTCAAGTCGGACGGCGATACAACATTGTTTGATATCCTTGCTGCCCATACCGATCCCAAGCATTTGAAATTTGAGCTGGATCTTGTGTGGGTGATGCGGGCTGGGGTTGATCCGATTGCGGTAATGGAGCGTGTAGGCGACCGCTGCGATATGATTCATCAGAAGGATTACAGCAAGCAGCTGTCCGGTCCGCTTAATTTATTCGAATCGATACGTGCGAACGGCGACGAAGGGCTTGGGCTGATGGATGTATACCGCAAATATATTGTGCCTTCGGACTTTGTTGATCTCGGTACAGGCGCCTTCGATTTTGCTCATGTGTATGGGAAGATCAAGGAACTCGGCCATGTGAAATATGCGTTGGTTGAAAATGAAGGCAAATCTGCGGATAAGCTCGCCAGCGTCCGCAACGATCTAGAATATTTGCGTACATTCATTTAAAATATAAGAATTTATATGCTCACATCTATAACTATGCTTATATTTCATCGCGAAACGGTTGCTTTGCCGCCAAGGGACGGCGACAGCCGTTTACGCTTGAAATATAAGAATCTATAAGCTTCACATTATAAATAGACTTATATTTCTCGGACTGAAACGCGCCGCGCCGCCAAAAGACGGCGACAGCCGTTTCACCTTAGGAGGCTGCAAACGATGGGGAAATTGAAAGCAGGCATTATAGGCTGTGGAGGCATCGCCTTTCAGAAGCATATGCCGTCACTTAAAAATAATAGCGATTTGGTCGAGATGGTTGCGTTCTGCGATATCATCCCGGAGCAGGCAGAGAAAGCGGCGCAGCAGTTCGGTACAGAGGATGCCAAAACGTATACCGATTATAAGCTGATGCTTGAAGATAGCTCAATTGACATCATCCATGTGCTGACGCCAAACCTGCAGCATTCATTTATTACGGTAGATGCGCTGGAGGCGGGCAAGCATGTGATGTGCGAGAAGCCGATGGCGATTAACTCGGCAGAAGCGCGTAAAATGCTGGATGCCGCGGAGCGAACGGGCAAAAAGCTGACGATCGGCTACCAAAACCGCTGGAATGACGATTCGCAGACGCTGCATCAAGCTTGCCGGGAAGGCGCGCTGGGCGAAGTATATATGGCGAAAGCCCATGCAATCCGCAGGCGGGCGCTTCCAACATGGGGCGTATTTGCCGACAAGGAGCAGCAAGGCGGCGGCTGCCTGATCGATATTGGCACGCATGCGCTTGATTTGGCGTTATGGTTTATGGACAATTACAAACCAAAGTCCGTTAGCGGCTCGGTGTTCTACAAGCTGCGGGATAAGCCGGAGGGCAATATGTTCGGTCCGTGGAAGCCAGAGGAGCTGGAAGTCGAGGATTCCGCATTCGGCCTCATTAAGATGGAAAATGGCGCAACGATTTTCCTTGAGAGCTCCTGGGCATTGAATACGACGGATGTGAAGGAAGCGAAGGCATCGCTTTATGGCACGAACGGCGGCGCAGAGATGAAGCAGGGCGCGGATTACGCCGGTGAGCTGATCTTCAACAACGTCCAGTTCGGCAAGCTGATGGAAACGAAGGCAGCTGCAGGTCCCGGCATCGCGTATTTCGGCCCCGGCTCGAATGATCCGGGAACGAAGGAAGCAAGGCAATGGCTGGAGGCGGTTATCCATGATACGGAGCCGCTCGTTAAGCCGGAGCAGGCTTTCGTGGTGACGCAAATTTTGGAAGCGATCTACGAATCGGCAGCAACTGGCAAGGAGATTTATTTGTAAAAGCATGCATTGAAGCTCGCAGCGATATTCGGCCCAGCCGAAGCTGCGGGCTTTTTTGCATATTAATCGAACCTATCGTTATTTTCATTGTAAATGAGAAGTTTTATCAATTATAATAAAGAAACTAGAGGATAGCTCGAGCGGCTCGGTTAAGGCAGGGAGTGGGGACGATGAGGAAATGAAGCTGGACGAGCATATAAAGTTATGGAATCAGGCGGCGATTAAAATATGGGATATTCGCCATGTCGTCATGCAGCCAGGCGAGCTGCTGGAGGATTATATGCTGCCTTCAAGCGGCTTCATTTACAGTGTGCGCGGCGCAGGGCATTTAAAGCTGGACGGCAGGGAGCATGAGGCTCAGCGGTTTCATGTGCTGCATGGCGGCAAGGGCATGCGGCTGGATGTGTGGGCGGAGGAAGAGTTTGAATATTATTTGCTCTTGTACCGGGCGGTGTATGCTTTGCCGGGCAATAAAGAGCTGGCGAGGTTAATGGAACGGCATCAGCCATTTGCGCTGCAATATGGTTTTCTGCCAGAGGAGCCGCTGCCATTGCTTCGTCCGCTGGAGCTGATTCGCAAAGCGTGGCAAAACGCAGATGATCTGGATCGTATCCAGATCAAGGGGTTATTTTATCAATTTATCCATGAGCTGCTTCGGCAAATGAAGACGCAGGGCATTAAAGTAAGCAAGCCGGACCTCGTTACGCAGGCCATCCGCTATATGGAGGAGCATTTTCAGGAGGGCATTACGCTGGAGACGCTTGGAGAAAAGCTGAATTACAGCCCCCGGCACCTGTCGATGCGCTTTAAAGAGCATACGGGAGCAAGTCCGATTCATTATTTGATTCAAATTCGGGTGAAGCGTGCCGCCGAGCTGCTGATCGGCACGGATGCGGCACTGAACGAAATCGCACTTGAGGTCGGCTATGCGGATGTCTATTATTTCAGTCGAATTTTCAAAAAGCATACCGGATTATCGCCTGTTCGTTTTCAGGAGCGGGAACGCAAGAAGCGGCTGTCAGAAGATCGTCCATTCATCTTATCTGAAATATCCATTGGAACGGGCACATTGCGGCGTTATATTGGTAATTATGATAATCATTATCAATATAAACGTGGAGGGTCTGTTCGAATGAAAAGAAATACAACATCTGGTCTCGCTATTAGCTTGTTGCTCACGTTAACGCTATTGCTAGGTGCCTGCTCATCAGGCGCTGCGAATACGAGCTCGAATGCCGGAGCTTCTGCTTCGCCGAGCAATACGACGGAATCAGCGTCACCCGCTCAAAATGACGGCGGCCAAGCGTCGCCTGCGGAAGCAGCAACTCGTATTATCAGCACAGAGAAAGGCGATGTGGAAGTGCCTGCCGAGCCGAAGCGCGTCGTCGCGCTTTATATGCTGGGCGATGTGGTAGCGATGGGTGTGAAGCCGGTCGGTATTTCCGATGTGTATGAGGGAGCGGCGTTTGAGCAGGAGCTTGCGGGCATTGAAACGCTGGGCGAGTGGTTCGAGCCGAATCAGGAGGCGGTACTCGCGCTTGATCCAGACTTGATCATTGCTCCTTCTGAGGATACGTATAACAAGCTGCATGAAATTGCGCCGACGGTTTACATTCCGTTTGACAAAATGACTACGGAAGAACGTATGAATATGCTGGGCAAAGTGTTCGGCAAGGAGCAGGAAGTAAAAACGTTGATGGAAAACTTCAACAAGAAAGTGGAAGAGAGCAAGGAGAAGCTGAAAGCAGCAGGCGTTTATGACAAGACGGTTTCCATTATTGAAGGCGGCAAAAAGCAAATGTCGGTCATCTCCAGCAAGCAGTATGGCCGCGGCTCGCAAATTATTTATGAGTACCTAGGGATGAAAGCTCCAAAGGTTATTCAAGATAAAATCGATGTCGCAACAGTTGGCAATGGCGAAAACGTATCACTGGAGGTGCTGCCGGAATACACGGGCGATTATATTTTCCGCTCTTCATGGATGGGTATGGATGATTTATCCGACAACTCAATCTGGAACAGCATCCCGGCTATTAAAGAAGGCCGCTTGATCGAAATCGAATTTGGACTTGCCTATTACAGCGATATTTATTCGCTGGACAAGCAGCTTGATTTTATCGTGGAGAAGCTACTTGAGAAAGCGCCGAAGGCATAGCAGCTGCTTTTGCCAAAGCTAACCAGCTGTTGGATAATAGCTGGCCTCTTGATTAAGAGAACGCTCGTTTACATGCGCGAATAGCGGATGTGGACTGGCGTTCTCTTTTTTATTTATATAGAAGGAGTCTATTAATTGTACAGTCATAACCAGCGAATAGTGCAGTGTGAACAAATGAAACCTGGGTGAACAATTTGCGGGATCAGCAGCGGTTCAGCCTGCTCCAAATTGTTCAATTGATCGATAGCCAGTGGTTGGTTACAATCCATTGTGACGCTCCAGTATTTTTTGTAAACGCATACATGGTTGGGGTGATCTATATACAGAGAGGGGATTCATCGTATTGAAGAAGCGAAAATGGTTTTCGGCCGCATGCTCTTGTCTATTGGTGCTGTCCATGCTCGTAACTGCTTTTCCTGCCTATGCGGCAGATGAGCAGCAAAACGGGGGCAATTCGGCTGGTGTGAGCGCAGCGGTACGTGATGATTTTACCGAGCAGGAACTGAAGGATAACGACTATATTCTTTATTTTGTGAATGCAGGGGACACAACGCCGTCTACGGTAGAAGGCACCGATAAGTTTGGACTGTATTCCTCCGTAACCGAGCAGGTATATGGGGCGGATGCCGTAACGGGGAAAAAATGGGGGTTAGTGACGACTACAACTGGAACTAGAACAGGCGACGCTTCAACGAAGCTGGGGACGCTGCGTTATTATAATGGCACACAAGTAAGGGAAAAGGCGATTGAATACAAATTTGAGCTGCCGGAAGACAGCTATGATATTACGTTCGGGTTCAAAAACCCATGGAGCGGCCGCAGCGTCAATATGGTTGTGAACGGAACGAATCTCTCCGGTGAATATGCCATTGGCGAGTATGATGCGGTGAAGGAGGTTACTTATCGAAATGTGAGCATTACGGGCAATGAAATGCAGGTTCGCGTTCAAGGTCCTTCTTCCGCAGCATTAAGCAATTATAATGATCCAATGCTTAGCTATATCATTGTGCGGCTTAATGTCACAATTCCTTTGTCTGATCTGGGAGAAAAGCTGGATGAGGCGAGAGACGAGGCGGCTGATGTGAAATATACACGCTACAGCGTGCAGGTGCTGAATGATGCAATTGCCACTGCTGCGAGTGTATTCGATGCATTGTCTGCGAACGGGACAGACATTCAGGACCCAGCGGTGCAGGAGCAGATTCGCTCGGCTATTGCAACGCTTAATGCGGCGCTCGCGCAGCTTTCACTGGATGTGCCGAATACGTCGTTTAAGCCGGGCGCGGTATGGAATGATACGAGCGGTGCGCTTATTCAGGCGCATGGCGGCGGCATTATCTACGATGAGCATACGCAAAAATATTATTGGTATGGCGAGGATAAAACCAATGGCTATTTGCCAGCGCGCGGCGTGCGGGTATACTCCTCAACCGATTTGTACAATTGGGAGGATCATGGTCTGGCGTTGACTGCGATTGAGTCGATGGATGATTTTACGAATGATCCGCTGATTTCTGAGCTTTATGCGGGCAGAACGGATCAAGCCAGCATTTTGAATGATATTGGGACGAATCGCATTATTGAGCGTCCAAAGGTCATTTACAATGATGCAACGGGGAAATACGTGATGTGGATGCATACGGATGGACCGTCGGAAACGTCGACAGCCAACTATGCGAAGGCGGAGGCAGGCTATGCGCTGAGCGATTCGCCGCTAGGACCGTTTGTTTACGGCGAAAGCCACCGAATGGACCGTGCCCCTGCGGATGCCACCTATAATGGGCAGCCTAATCAACCGGGGATGGCACGGGACATGACGCTGTTCAAAGATGATGACGGCACAGCTTATCTCGTCTATTCGAGCGAGGAAAATATGACGATGTACATTTCCAAGCTGAACGAGGAATACACCGATATAGTCGGTTGGCATAAAGACGGCAATGTCGAGCGCGATACCGAATACAAAGCCGAATACGGTGTTGATTACGTTCGGGTATTCCCGGGAGGACAACGGGAAGCGCCCGCCTTGTTCAAATACCAAGGCAAATATTATATGATCACATCAGGCGCAACCGGATGGGAC
Source organism: Paenibacillus algorifonticola (assembly GCF_000971975.1). Lineage (GTDB taxonomy): Bacteria > Bacillota > Bacilli > Paenibacillales > Paenibacillaceae > Pristimantibacillus > Pristimantibacillus algorifonticola. The sequence goes on from NZ_LAQO01000027.1 coordinate 52,769, forward strand.
CCGAACCTCGGGAAATATACGGTCGCGGATGATATTTTCGGCGAATGGAAGCCGATGCGCGATGTGGCGCCGGGCAGCTCGACGACGTTTGGCTCGCAAAGCACGCATGTTCTTCCGATTGATCCAGCGGCGGGCAAGTTTCTGTATATGGGTGATCGCTGGGACAAAAATGATTTGAAAAATTCGCGTTATATCTGGCTGCCGATCGAATTCGGCCAAAATGATGAAATCGCTTTGCGTTGGCGCGATGAATGGACGCTGGGTGAGCTGAATTCAATGGGACGCATTACGATTGATACGCCTCTGCCATCGCAAACCGCGATTGGCAAAGTACCTGTGCTGCCAGATACGGTGCAGATTACAGTGTCTGGCGGTTCCCAAACGACGGCTGCAATCGCTTGGAATGCGACGCCGGAACTGTTCGCTAGGCCTGGAATCGTGACGCTGAAGGGGACGCTCAGCGGGGCGGTCAACAAAACGATTGAACAGCACATTTATGTGGTGCCGGATCGCAGCGCTTATTTCGTTCATGCCGGAGGCGCGGCGACCGCCGATTATAACGACATGATTTCCTACATGGATGATACGCTTATTAATAAAGGAGCGATCGATCAGAAATATGACCCGGATAACGGTCAAAATTGGGGTTATGTAGGCGATATTACATCGAGCTCTGGCACCGACAGTGGCGATTTATTCGCATCGCTGCGTTATTTAAAGTCTGGAACAGGCGATGATTTGTCGTACCGTTTTGATATTGCGAATGGCGAATACGATGTATATGTCGGCTTGTATGATCCATGGTCGCAATATAACCCAGGCACTCGCAAGGCTCATATCGTTATTAATGATGAAATTAAAACGAACAGCTATACATTTAGCGCTTCGCGCGATGTGCTTGGCTACGAAGACGTGAATGTGTCTGAAGGCAAGCTTGCGCTGACGGTTCGTCGGGCGGTCAGTGGCGCTCCTAATCCGCAAATTAGCTGGATTATGATCGTCGATAAGGAGCAGACAGCAGCACAGGCGGCAAATCGTCTGGGCGAAATAGCGGCTCCGGCGCAAGGAGCGGTGCAACTGACGCTGCCGGAAGCCCCAGAAGGCTTCACGCTGGCGATCAAATCCTCCAACAGCGAGATCATTGGTACCGATGGTACGATTACCCCGCCAGGGCAAGCGACAACGGTTCAATTGGAGCTGGAAGTGACGCGGCTATCGGATCAGACCAGCGCTACCGTCGTTCGTACCGTTATCGTTCCTGCCAAAGCAAGCAGTGGCGGCGGAACGGATCCGGGCACGAATCCGGGCACGAATCCGGGAACAAACCCAGGAACGAATCCAGGCTCGGGGTCCGGCAGTAATCCAGGTTCTGGAAGCGGTTCAGGCAATGGGACGAATCCGGGCACTACGCCGGGCGGAGGGACTGGAACAGGCACGGATACGGGAACAAATCCAGGCACGAATCCGCCAGCATTCCCGGATGTCAGCCATCACTGGGCAGGAGCGGCAATTGGCAAGCTGACGGAGCAGGGCATTATGCAAGGTTATCCGGATGGCACGTTCCAGCCGGATAAAAAGATGAATCGTGCAGAGTTTATGACGATTATTTTCCGCTTTTTGAAGCTGGACACGGCTGCGGGCTCATCGAAATTTAGCGATGTGTCAGAAGGAGCTTGGTATGCAGGCTCGGTAAATGCTCTAGTTAATGAAGGAATCGTCAGCGGATTTGCTGACGGCAGCTTTAAGCCTAGCCAGGAAATTACCCGCGAGGAAGCCTTTGTGATTTTGTACCGTGCAATTAAGGGGCAGCTTGCTGCTGGTACAACGAGTGGCGAAGGTGGCTTCAAGGATAGCGGCAGCATTTCCGCTTGGGCTGCGGAAGCGGTTCAGGCGCTTGCAGATCATGGCCTGATCAGCGGTTATAAGGATGGCTCCATCAAACCGGAGCAATCGATCAATCGTGCTGAAATAGCTACGATTATCGCCAAGCTTTTGCAAGAGCAGCAGTAAATGAGAAGAGCAAGGTTTCCCGAATCGTCGGGAGAACCTTGCTCTTTTTGAGTTGTTTTTCAACGGTCCCGTTAGAAGGAGCCTTCGTCAGTTCACTTTAAAGCTGGAAATAGCCGCCTCCAAATCGCGAACAATGCGATTCAGTGCTTGTGCCGATGATGCGATATGCTCCATCTGCGCTAGCTGCTCCTCCGTTGCGGCCGCCACGTCATCTGTTTTCTCCAAATTGGAGGCGGCGCCTGCCGCAGCTGATTCTGTCGAGGCGCTAATTTGCTGCGAGCCTGCGGATAATTGCTCAGCAATAGCTGAATTATCATGGAGCTGATTCGCAATTTGCTCAATAGCGATTGAGATGGCATCAAGCCGCTCACGCACAACGTTCAGCTGGCCACCGCCATTTTCGACCTCTTGGACGGTTGTCGCCATAAAGCTGGATGCATTGGCAATTTCACTGCGTGTGTCAGCTACGAGCGTATTGATGCCTTCTGCCGATTCCAGCGAGGCTGCTGCCAGCTTGCGGATTTCCTCCGCCACAACGGCAAAGCCTTTGCCTTGTTCCCCTGCCCGTGCAGCCTCAATAGAGGCGTTCAGCGACAAAATATTAGTTTGACCGGCAAATGCGGTAATATTTTGGGCGATTTTGCCGATTTGCTGCGAGCGGTGCTCCAGAGATTGAATGCTCTCTGAAAGCTTGGTGATAACGGTACGAATGTCCGCCATCTGCTCAACGAGCGTATTCAGCGCTTGCTGGCTTTGCTCGGTTTGCTCTGACGTGCCAGAGGAATGCATAGCAATGGAAGTAGTATTTTCGGCAATCCGCTGAATGCCAATCGCCATCTCTTCAATCGCACGTGACGTTTCCTGTGCGGTTCTAGCTTGAACCATCGAGCTTTGAGCGACCTCCTGAATCCGAATCGCGGTATGCTCTGCGGCCTCGGTCGATTCCTGTGATGCGGCTGTTAGCTGGGAGGAGGCTGCGCTCACCTCGATCGCGGACTCCGAAATGCCGGTAATGAGCTTGCGCATCGTGTCAATCATATGATCGACGGCAGCTGATATGCGGCCAAGCTCGTCCTTGCCAGGATTTTCATCCCGCTGCACCGTTAAATCTCCCGCTGCCACTTGATTGGATTTGGCGACAATGCTGTGGACTGTCCGCATAATTTGACGAACGGTGATGATAACGACGACGATTAAAAGGAGTGTAACTAAAGTAGTTGCTATGAATGCTACAAGCTGATTTTGCTCCACTTGCTCGTTGATGGCAGCAATCGTCAGCTCTGAATGCTTGTCTAAGCTTGCTCCAATCTCGTCAATGCCGGAGCGGCTGGATTTAAAAGCGTCGTCAATCTCGGCATTACGGAACTGGTGCTGGTCCCCAGCAGCAGCCTGCACGGCAGCAGAGGACCACGATTCAAATTTCGGCTGAAATTGCCCCAAAATGTCCTCAATCGTACGGCCAGATTCACCATATGCCAATTTTTTCAAAGCTTGCGCTTCAATAATAGCTTTTGCTTTTCCGACGCGTTCGGATACTTGCGCAATATTATCGGACAACTCTTTGCGCGCTTCATCCGACTCGGCCGCGTTTAACGTACCAGACTCCACATTTAAATACGCTTGATAGGCTTGATACATATCTCGGTCTGCATTCAAAATCAGTGAATTGACCTGATTGGACGTGTCATAGATTTCCTCTGTCATCGTATGCACAATTTGCTGCTGCCCGTTCAGATAATACAAGCTCGACAGCACATACGCAATAAGCGGAATCGCAGCAAGCAGTGCAAGCCGCCAGCGTAAAGATAGTTTCAACATAAAATCCCGCCTCTCTTTCCAAATCATCTAGCATGGAATATATATCGGTGAAAATCGGGTTTTCCATAACGATTTTAGAAAGCGTTTTAAAATAATTGTGTCGAAGCTGTATGGTGAAAAGAGGTGGGGAAAACGAAGACTCAATTATGGCTCAGAAGCTACTGGGTGGCAGGCAGCGACACACTGAAATTCTGGATGAACAAAGATTTCATGGAAGTAAACAGCATGAAAAAATCCGTTGGCGCTAAAGTGTTTGTTAACTCCGACAACAGAACGGTCGTTCCACTTCGCTTCATTACAAATAAAAATCCCCGCAAGCCGATCACTTGAAAAAGTGTCCGCTTGCGGGGATTTTTTTGAATCAAACAAAGTATTGTGCATAAGGCAGCTGCGTCAGGCAAGCTATATGAGCAGCCTATCAGCTACCTTTTTACTATAAAAATCGTTGCCATTACGCGCATCAAAGCGTTGTGCCGCCGCAGCGGCGAGGCTTTCAAAATGGGCGGCGAGCGTTGGCAGGCTGGTATCTTCATGCGCCGCAAGGAAGGAGGCTGGAAGCCGCAGCAACACATCCGATCCTTCTTGAACGAGTTTCTTCAGCAGATGTGCCGTATGTAGATGAAACAGCATAATTTCATAAGGGTTCTCATGGTCGAGGATAAACGGCAAATGCAGTTCTACGACCTCGATCGCTTTCGCCGGCTTTGTCATCGTCAAATATTCAATATGCTGGGCGACGCTTTCCAGCAGATCGCGTTTGCCTTTGACGAGACGATAGCCTTTCGTATGCGCTTTTTTCGCTTCCTCGTGGAGGTTTAGGCGTTGCATAGGCAAGAGCAGCTCCGGCAGCGTAATATGAGGCACCTCAGCACATTTCATGTTCCCTAATATAATCGGCTCCGCCGCCTTTAATGCTTGCTCATCCTCGCCCAGTCTTGAATAAAGCATGACAATATAATGCTGTTCACAGGCGATACAATCGCTCATATGATCCCGTTCCACTTTCATAAACTGCTGGAGATAATCCTTGGCCTCATCGAGCTTGCCGTGATCAAGGGCGAGGCGGGAGCGGAAATATAAATAAGTGCGATTGCTGTAGCCATGCTCCTTATAGCGCTTGCCTAAATCCTCAAGCAGCTCCTGAATTTGCGACATCGGAATTTCCGGGAAATTCGAAATGGTGCCGACGATCCATTTGTATCGCCATAACAAGCTCTGCCCATCGTATTCCTCAGGGTTTCGATCATATTGGCCTAGCTGCCAGGAGAAGGCGATAATCGCTTTCAGCGGAAAACCGTGAAATCCTGCGGTTTTCACGATTTGGTGGCGTGCATAAAAACCATTTTCGATATCGCCCTCGGCATCAGCGAGCCGAACGGCAGCCTCCAGCACCTCGAGCTGGGCAGCGCCGGGAGGAAGGTCATACGCCTGATTCATTAAATCTTCAAAGTCCATTTCCATATTTGATCCTCTTTCTATGTATTCAATGCTTGGCAGCGGAGGCGCTGCCAAGCTTCATCAGGTGGGCTAAACGAGCAAGCCCGCTGAAATCTTTTTGCTATAATAATCATTGCCATTGCGTGTATCAAAACGTTTTGCCGCCGATAGGGCGAGAGCTTCAAAGTGCGGAGCAAGCGCGGGCAGGCTCGTATCCTCATGCGCAGCGAGGAAGGAGGCTGGCAGCCGCAGCCTCGCTTCGGAGCCTTCTTTAAGCAGCTTCTTCAGCAGCCGTGCTGTGAACAGATTAAACTGCATGACCTCATAAGGATTCTCATGATCGAGGATGAACGCCAAATGCAGCTCGACGACCTCTAGCGCCTTCGCCGGATTCACATCCGTCAAATAATGAATATGCTGTGCGACGCTTTCGAGCAGATCGCGCTTGCCTTTGACCAGACGATAGCCTTTCGTATGAAGCTTTTGGGCTTCCTCTGGGGAACCTTGGCGCAGCAAAGGTGAAAGTAAATGCGGCAGCGTAATATGAGGCACCTCAGCGCATTTCATTTTGCCGGATAAAATCGGCTCCGCCGCCTTTAAAGCTTGTTCATCTTCGCCCAATTGCGCATAAAGCTGGACGATATGATTTTGCTCACAGGCGATGCAATCCGTCATAAAGTCCCGATCCACTTTCATCATCTGCTGGAGAAAATCCTTTGCTTCATCCAGCTTTCCATGGCTCAGGGCATGGCGGGAGCGGTAATATAAATAAGTGCGGCTGCTGTAGCCGTGCTCCTTAAAGCGTTTGCCCAAATCCTCGACCAGCTCTCGAATTTGCGACATGGGAACTTCCGGAAAGTTGGAAATGTTGCCGACGATCCATTTGTAGGACCACATTAAATCACTGCTATCGTAATTTTCGGGATCTTGGTCATATTGTCCCAGCTGCCAAGAGAAAGCGATAATCGCTTTTAGCGGGTAACCGTGAAAAATAGCGGTCTCCACAATTTCGCCTCTCGCCTCAAAGGCGTTATCGATATCGCCTTCTGCATCTGCGATTCTCACGGCAGCCTCCAGCACCTCCAGCTTAGCTGCGCCGGGGGGCAGATCATAGGCCTGATCCATTAAATCCTCAAAATCGAGTTCCATTTATGTTCCTCCTTGTGTATCAAGCTTTTAGGCGTTCGAGGATAGTCCCCAATCGATAAATTTAACCATGCCTTGGCCCAGTACACCAAGCTCCTGGCGCGTCATCGGATAATGTCCCATCAGCAAGGCGTTCGTGTACAGCATTTGGGCAGCGGTCGTGAACATTTGGTTGTCGGCGCTGTTGAAAATTTTCTGGACGAGCGGATTGTTTAAGTTAAAATAAAGCGTCGAATACGCCGATTCCGTAAAACTCGTGCCAAGGTTGCCGAGCACGGAAGCGAGCAGGTCTGAGCTGTTCTCCTTCGCTTTTTCCAAGGAGCGCAGCGACGATGATTCCTTCGACAGCGTATAAAGGGCGGGAAGCTCTGCCGGAGCAAAACGTTTGAGCTGAATTTGGCAGCGGAAGCGCTGCAAAGCTCCATCAGCAAGACGGATTCGCTCGTAAAACTGATTGCGCTCCTCGTTTGTTAAATCCTCGAAGGACAGCGATACATCTTCCGGCAGCAGCCTTTCCATATCCAGCTCGGGAAGAAGGATCGACAAGCGCTCAAGCAATTCATGGTTATAAATATAGCCGCCATTGAGGACGAGCATCGATTGTGCTGCGGCAACATGGGTAATTTGACGATATTCATCAACAGATAATGTGTAAAATATTTTTTTATTATCGGCCAGCAGCTCGCCAAATGTTCGTTCTCCGTATGTGCTTTCGAAAGTAAGCCAGCGGTAAATCGTTTGCAGGAAATCCTCATCCTGTGCAGCGAGTGCCTTCATCGACAAAGCATGCAGCTGAATGATGCGTTTCAAGCGGTCCGGCTCATAGTCGCCTATGCGCATAAGCTCATTGCGAATCGATTGTCCAAGCTCCTCACGCACCGATTCCAGCCGTTCATCCTCATAAAAATGCTCGCGGGAAGCCGTCGGCTGCAGCTCATCCGTCCAGATGAGGCATTTGACGAAAAAGGCCCATTCCGGTAAAATATTCTCCGCTTTGTCGGAGACGAGCATTTGCTTCAAATACACTTTATGGGAACGGCGGGTATTCAGGTTTACACTATGCGGCAAAATAAAAGCGATTCCGCCCGTTCGGCCATTCGCTGTTTGGAGCGGGATGAAATCCTGCATCGGCTCGCCCAGCAGCTTTTCACCGAAGGCAAGCACTTCACGGCGACGGCCGCGCGCAAGCTCCGGCTGCATAATCCAGTCCGGACGCGACTCATTAATCGTCTTCGCGACTCCATTTGCCTGCAGCCTAACCGGATAGGGCAGCAAGGCGCCATAATAGAACAGTAACTCTTCAACCATTTGCGGCTCGTAATAAGGCTCGCTATCTGGCTTGCAGCGCAAATAGATTTTCGTTCCCGGCGATAGCTTCGTGCTCAGCTGGCGGATCGTATACGTTCCGTTCGGCTTGCCTCGCCATTCCATAGACGGTCCGCCCTTCACCGATTGGGTCAGAACGACGATTTCGTCGCTGACCATAAAGCAGGACAGCAGACCGATGCCGAAGCGGCCGATGAACGAGGTTTCTTTTGCGATAAAATCTTGACCGACCTTGGAGGAGTGGCCGATCATCGCTAGAAACTGATGAATATCTTCCTCGGTCAGTCCTACGCCGTTGTCTTCAACAGTCATCGTCGTTTGACTGCCACTGCCTGAAATTTCTACCGTCACGTTCCCGATAAAACCAGGATCAAGCTGTCCTCGTGCCGTAATAGCGTCCGTCGCGTTTTGCAGAAGCTCGCGTAAATAAACATTAGGGCTGCTATATAAATGGTTGGAAAGTATGTTGATCATTCCGCTTAGATTAACTTGAAATCGATACTCTTGTTCGTTGCTCATCGGATTCTCCTTTATTATAGAAGGATTTTAGTTTACATCGTCCTAGCTATTCTACTATTTTCCATACATGCAATTCCAATATTTATAGCATAATGAGCCGTACGACCCATAAGCTTATTCCCTAAATTCCTATCTTTCAAACATCTATAGTCGCAGAGGCGGGCAGTTGGATGGAGGAAGCAAGAATGGAGCTTGCGATTTACCGTTTTTTCATAGAGAGCTTATCGCATATGGAGCAAAATTTTCGATACGGCTCTTCACTCATAGGGGGAAAGAAAGAGCCGCTTTAGCAGAATGAGTCATGGGGCCCATAAGCTTACACCCTTATCGTTACCTAGAGATTGCAAATAGTCACGTATGCTTCTCGGATCGGTATAGGAGGAAAGGAATGGGGTATAATAAAACTATACAGTATAATAGAAGGAGGCGGCATAAAATGATCTTTCGCAAAGGAAGCCTAAAAGTTGGCATATTAAACGGTATTCTTCTCGCGCTGCCCTTCTGGATCCTCTTAATTTGGTTATTATTCAAACTAATTAACTAGCCTTATGCGGCTATTGAATCAGGCATTTCGGGATAGAGTATTGAAACATTAGAACGCTTGCAAAGCTCAGAACATTGGTTCAGAGCGCAAGCGTTTTTTTGTTCATTTTTCTGAAAATAAAGCAAAGGTCAAAAACGCCGTCATGCCGCACGGCGCCTATAAAATAAACTGACATGCCGCGCCGCCTCATGCTAGCGAAACAACAGCTCTTTATTGCGTCAATAAGACGCAATAAAGTTCTCATTTTGCGTTATGCAGCTTAACCGCTGTACCTATGCTTGAAATGGCTTTTTGTAGACAATAAAGCATGGTTATACAATACCTTAACAATTTACTGAAATTGGATATAGGACGCGTGGGGCAGTTAATGGGCTAAATGATCAATTTATTTAATTCGACACAAACTGACACTCTTTTCGAAATTCTTCTTTTATAATTATTCAATACGCGTAATATACGACACACTAAAAAGAGCGCATTGGATAGGTTGCCTGATAAGCTTTAACGAATTTGAGCTCCTTTGGCAGCAAAGTTCGTTTGGCGTAGAAATATAAGCCGTTTATAAATTCGTCATTTATACACGCTTATATTTTCAAAAAAGAGGTGGAGGGATTAGGATGGTAACGAATCAACAATCACTCAGACAGGTGGATGATTACGGCGTTAAGGGCGAGCAGCCCGATCAAACCACTGATGATCTTCACGAGCTTGTGCAGCGAAAGCAGCGCGCTCTAAAGGCAAAGGCCTTTTTCAAAAAGCTTGCTGACGATCCATTGTTTGCACCCGAACCAGGCAGAACCGCAGGAAGAAGCCTGACGGAATGGCTCCTTATGGCGCAATATCCGATTAAGCAAGAGATGGTATTCGATTATCATGAGCAGCGTTATGTACCTTCCGAGACGAGGCCGCGTATTGATTTAGCCGAATTGCTGACGCTGCTGCTGCGTAAAAAAGGGATTAATGGCACGTTTGAAGATATGATGGATCACGTCCTTGAAGGCGGTTCGTTCCAACAATTTTTGTCGGAACACAAGCTGGCGAAAAGGGCCTCGATGTGAATAATTGTTTTGAAAATTCAGAAAACTAATTTTCAAAACACCTTGAAAAAGTTATTCTTTATGAATATAATCAAGTCGAAAAAGCTCATATTGAGTATTTTCGCAAAAGGATAGAACTGTCGAATGATAGAGAAAGGTGTAAAATGGCTGCCTGCCCGATGTTGGAAGTTGCTTATAAGGGCTGGGCAGCTAGGCGGCGAAAATGGTAGGCACCTCTTTTTTTTACCCAAAAGGTCGCGTTTTGAATAATTTAATGTGGAGGTAAATGCATTGGAATTAAAACAATATTGGCAGGTTGTGAAAAAAAGAATTTGGTTGATAGCAGCGCTCGTCTGCATGGCAGGAGTGGCGACAGGCATCTATTCTTATTATTTTCAACAGCCGGAATATGAAGCGTCGACCAAGCTGATCGTCAATCAAACAGGCAGTCAAAACGATATTATCGCCAAGCTGGATTTAAGCACGATCAACTCCAACATTCAACTGGTAAAGACGTACAAGGAAATTATAAGAACGCCGAGGGTGATGGATAAGGTTGCCCAGAAGTATCCAGAGCTTGGCCTCACGGCAGGCGAGCTGATTGAACGGATCAGCGTAACCTCGGTCAACGACACGCAGGTGATGTCGGTCACTGCAAGGGATTCCTCTTATAGCCGGGCCGCGAATATCGCAAATGCGGTATCTGAAGTATTTATGCAGGAGCTGCCGGGCTTGATGCAGGTGGACAATGTTTCGATTTTGAACGAAGCGGTCAATAAGCTCAACCCGCCTCCTGTATCGCCTAAACCGACGGTGAATATTGCCATTGCGCTGGCACTCTCTATGCTGGTGGGCATTGGATTCGCTCTGCTGCTCGATTATCTCGACGATACGATTAAGACGGAGGAAGACATTCAGGCAGTGCTTGGCTTGCCGACGCTGTCACTCATTCCGAAAATCCGCGAGGTTGATCTAGGCAAGCACAAGGACAATTCCATAGATCAACCGATGAGGGGGAAAAATAATGTCACGTTCGAAGCCTAATTGGCCGCTCATTACGGAAACGAACCCCAAGTCGCCGATATCGGAGGCTTACCGCATCCTTAGAACGAATATTGATTTCTCCAATTTGGAGGAGGAAATTCGTACCCTGATGGTCACCTCCACGAAGATGAATGAAGGAAAAAGCACAACCTCGGCCAACATTGCCGTCACTTATGCCCAGTCAAACAAGAAGGTGCTGCTGATTGACGCCGATATGCGCAAGCCGACGCAGCATCAGCTGTTCCGGGTATCCAATCAGGTTGGCCTAACCTCGGTGCTGAGCAATCAGAAGGAATGGGAGGCCGCGATTCAGACCACCTCGGTAAGCGGGCTCAGCATTTTACCGGCTGGACCGGTTCCGCCAAACCCTTCGGAGATGCTTGCCTCGAAGCGAATGGACCAGCTGCTGGAAAAAATGAAGGAGCGTTACGACATTATTATTGTCGACACCCCGCCGATCATGGTCGTGACGGATGCGCAAATTGTAGCATCCAAGTCCGACGGCGTCGTACTCGTCATCGATTCCGGCACAGTCAAGAAGGAAGCCGCGATCAAAGCGAAGGCGAGTCTGGAGCATGTGAAAGCCAGGATTTTAGGGGTAGTGCTCAATAAAATCAAGCGGAGCAGCTCGGAAGGGTATTTATATTACTATCAATGAGTGTAAGGTTTCGTTTTGAGTATTTGTAATCTCTTAATCGGGATGATTAAAAGCGTAATGAAAAAGGCTCCACTGCATGAAAAGCTTGGCTTCCGATCGCCATTTTCATCACCATTTTAAAACCGTAAGTGAAGTGATTCAACAACTCAAGAAACTCGCTTTTTTAAAAGGTAATGTCTCCTGCACCTATATCACTGGAGGCACTCGATCATGCTGTGGGCCGTGGGACGGCCTTAGACGTAGAGCGTCGGTGGTGTGGTGTGAGGAGGGGTTAGATGCCCTTTAATTTAGTGAGGAGCCCGGTGAAAGGGGCAATGGCGATCGAAATCCAAACCTTTCACGCAGCGCCGACCCCCTTTCACCGAGCTCTTCCCCATAATTACGTGCAGAAAAACGGGCGAAAAGGAGTGAAAGCATTTAGAAGTTCGAGCTATACGATCATGTATAGGAGAGGAGCCAGACACACGAGAGTATAGCTGGAACTTTTAACTCCCATGAACTGCTTCCAATTAAATAAAAAAAACGAAGAAGGATAGGGTGATGGATGATGAAAAAAGTGACAAAAGCAATTATTCCTGCAGCTGGACTTGGAACACGCTTCTTGCCTGCAACGAAAGCAATGCCGAAGGAGATGCTGCCGATTGTCGACAAGCCGACCATTCAATACATCGTCGAAGAAGCCATCGCATCCGGTATCGAAGACATTATTATCGTAACAGGCAAAGGGAAGCGGGCCATTGAGGACCATTTTGATATCGCATTTGAGCTGGAGCATACGTTGATTGAGAAAGGAAAGCTGGAGCTGCTGCAAGCGGTACAGCGTTCCTCCAATGTAACGATCCATTATATTCGTCAAAAAGAAGCAAAAGGGCTGGGACATGCTGTATGGTGCGCCCGCAAATTTATCGGCAATGAGCCATTCGCCGTTTTGCTCGGCGATGACATTGTCGAATCCGAGGTGCCTTGCACAAGGCAGCTCATTGAACAATATGATGCCACGGGAAAATCGGTTATCGGCGTTCAGACCGTATCCGTCGATCAGACGCAGCGTTACGGGATTGTCGATCCGGTAGGGATGGAAGTAGAGGGCAGCCGACTCGTGCAGGTTAACCGTTTCGTCGAGAAGCCGAAGCCCGGACATGCGCCATCCAATTTGGCGATTATGGGCCGTTACGTGCTGACGCCGGAAATCTTTGATTTTCTGGAGCTGCAGGAGCGCGGCGCAGGCGATGAAATTCAATTAACAGACGCGATTCAAAAGCTGAATGAAAGCGAAGGCGTTTTTGCTTATGATTTTGAAGGCAAACGTTACGATGTCGGAGAAAAGCTTGGCTTTATTTTAACGACGATTGACTTCGCCCTGCGCAATAAGGAGCTTAAGCTTCCACTGATGACGGCGCTTGAGGAAATTGTCGAGCAGCAGCAGGCCAGCCAGCTCCAAGCACTGAGGAGGGATAGCGTATGAGTGTAAATCGGCCACAGTACAAATCAGAAACCCGCACGCTGCCTCTCTCGCTGCAAGCCGCAGCGAAACGGATCATTGATGTCTTGTGCTCGCTTGCGGGCATTATTTTTCTGCTTCCGGTGTTCATGCTCGTCGCTTTGCTGATTAAGATCAGCGATCCGAAGGGCACGGTATTTTTCAAGCAGAAGCGGATTGGACATAAGGGCAATACGTTCAGCATCATCAAGTTTCGCTCCATGCTGCATGATGCCGAGCAGCGGCTGCGCGCCGACCCGGTATTGTACAAAAAATACATCGACAACAGCTACAAGCTTGATCCATCCGAAGATCCACGCGTGACGAAAATCGGCAGCTTCCTGCGCAAAACGAGCCTGGACGAGCTTCCCCAGCTCATCAATGTGCTGAAAGGCGAGATGAGCCTGGTGGGACCGCGCCCGATCGTACGTGACGAGCTGAAGGAATATGGAGAGAAAGCGGTCCCCTTCCTATCGGTCAAGCCGGGAGTAACCGGATATTGGCAAGTAAGCGGACGCAGCGACGTTGGATATCCTGAGCGCGTCGATCTTGAGCTTTTTTACGTATACAACCAGTCCGTATGGCTGGATCTAAAAATATTATATCGCACGGTCATAATCGTGCTGCTGCGCAAAGGCGCTTATTAAATAAGAACTCAGAAGCAAGGTGAAAAGGCAAGCGGAGTGAAAAGGTTGAGCTGTAGGAGCGTGAGCGTCCGCCTTTGTTACTTGAATCTTACCGCTAAAAAGTTAATTCAAAGAACTCAAGGAACAACAGCGGCCGAAAGCCAACCTTTTTACGCAGCGCAGTTCCTTTTCATCATGCTTCTGATTCACACGACACTAAGCAAGAAGAAGGAGATGCCTTATGAGAGTGGCTATCGTTCATGAATGGCTGGTAACCTATGCGGGTTCAGAGAAGGTAGTGGAACAACTGCTGAATATTTACCCTGACGCGGACCTGTTCTGTGTAATTGATTTTCTGGAAGAGAAGGACCGCCATATGCTGAAGGGAAAAAAGCCAATTACAACTTTTATTCAGCAGCTGCCTTTTGCGAAAAAAATGTACAAAACCTATCTTCCTTTTATGCCGCTGGCGGTCGAGCAGTTTGACTTATCCGGCTATGATGTCATCATATCGAGCTCGCATGCGGTCGCGAAAGGCATTATTACCGGGCCTGATCAAATTCATATTTCCTATGTGCATACGCCGATCCGTTATGCCTGGGATTTGCAGCATCAATATTTAAGCGAGCTGGGCAAGCTGAAGCAGCTCGTTTCCAAGCTGCTGCTGCACCAAATTCGCATGTGGGATGTGCGGACGGCGAACGGAGTGGATGTATTTCTCGCGAACTCTTCTTATATCGCCCGGCGCATTCACAAAATTTATCGCCGCCAAGCACAGGTTGTGTACCCGCCGGTTGAAGTGAAGGCGTTCGGCAATCATTCCAATCAGGATCGGAAAGAGTATTATTTTACCGCTTCGCGGCTTGTGCCGTATAAGCGAATTGATCTAGTGGTTGAGGCATTTGCCAAAATGCCGGACAAGGAGCTGATCGTCATTGGCGATGGTCCGGAGATGAAGACGCTGAAGCAGCTGGCAACGCCGAACGTCAAGCTGCTCGGTTACCAGCCGAATGCCGTGCTGCTTAAGCATATGCAGCAGGCCAAAGCTTTTATTTTCGCAGGTGAAGAGGACTTCGGCATTAGCATGGTCGAGGCGCAGGCAGCGGGAACCCCGGTTATTGCCTATGGCAAGGGCGGTGCCCAGGATATCGTTAAAGGGCTGGGCGAGAACAATCCGACCGGCTTGTTTTTTGAGAAGCAGGATGCGGAATCGGTCATTGATGCGGTACGGCAGTTTGAGCTGCTGTCCTGGATGATGACGGATGCGAACTGCCGCCAGAACGCACAGCAGTTTTCGGTGGAGGCGTTTTTATACCACATCTCCAGCATTGTCAGCGGCAGCTTTAATGAACGGTTTAATCCGATGAAAGTGCAGGCCTAGCTCGATGTTTGCCCGTTTGCCGAACAAGCTGGCGCTTTATGCCGCGATGCTGCTGTCACTGGGCGTTATATGCCTCGCTTCCGTGCAGCATGTTTATGTGCTGCTGTTCGTTATTGCTGGAGCGCTCGCCTATGTCGCGATTAGGAAAGACGCCATTTATTATGTCGTCATCCCAGCGCTGCTGGCATACCAGTTGTATTTGCCGCTTGCGGTTTCGGTGACGCTGTCGAGTCTCGTGCTCGTTATGCTTCTGCTGCGCTCGGCGTCGCAAGGAAAGCTGATGCATTATTTTCGCACACAGCGGCTTGTTCGTTATTATGTCGCCTTGCTTATCGCGATGGGAGTGGGCATTATTTATGCCCCGGACCGGGTGCTCGGCTTTAAGCTGATTGCTTACTCCATCATTGGTCTGCTCGCTTTGCTGGCAGGCTACTATTACCGGACCCGCGGGCTTTCCGTTGAACAGACGCTGCGCGGCATTCAGCATGTGTATTTGCCGATTGGCCTGCTGAACATTTATTTTATTATTGCGCCTGATCTGGAGCTGCAATTTTTAAGATCAAAGATCGCGAGCTTTCTGATCGAGCCGAATACGCTGGCGGCGTTAATTAATGTAGATATTAAAGCTAATATTTTGGACCCCTATAAAGCAGGAACGTTGTTCGTTAATACGAATGTGGCTTCGGTTTTCTTCGGAATGATGCTTTGCATTGCGCTGTCGCTGCTGCTTCGCAAGGGCAGCCTGCTGCAGCTCGGCATCTGCTTCATTTATTTAGGCGCTATGCTGGCGACACAGTCACGCGCTGGCGTGTTGGCGCTTGGCATTGTGGTGCTGGCTTATGTGTGCATCCGGTTCCGCGTGCAAAAGCTGTTCAAGCTGTCGCTGCTGCTCGTCATACCCGCAGCGATTATTCCTTTTATCGTTACCGGCGACATTATTACGAATTTGACGAGCAGGCTGAATGCCGATGCGATCGAGGGTGATCCCCGGACTTATATTTGGAAGTTCACCTTCCAAAACTTTGCCGAGCATCCGCTGCTGGGCCTCGGCTATGGCGGCTGGGAGCGGATTTTTCCTTTCTACGCAGCGACGGTTGGCTTCAGCAGCAAATATCCGCCGCATAATTTGTTTGTCATTATGTGGACTTGGAGCGGCCTGTTTGGACTGATTGCCCTTATTTTGCTGCTGTTCGGCATTTTGTGGCGCGGCATTCGCCTTTATTATCGCACGGGCTCGGCACTCGATAGCTGTGTAGTAGGAGCAGCGCTATTCGTTATCGTGCAAGGGATGTTTGATAACTTTTTCCTGCATGATCTGCGGGTTGCTTCCGTTTTCTTCTTTCTCGCGGGGCTTATCTTATACGAGCAGCGCAAGGATAGCGATGGGGAGCTAAGCAGCATGGATGGGAGAAGCCAGAGCGGAAAGCAGGCGGGTAACGGAGAAGGGCAAGCGGTTCAGGAGCGGGCTTTGACGCCGCAGACGGCAGAAGTTGGAGGGAAATAATGAGGATTGGCGTACTGAGAAATACCTTTTTGCCTGCATCGGAAACATTTATTTATGAGCAGCTGAATCAATATCGGAATGTGCAGGTGGAGGTCATTACCCGGGAGGTCGCGAATCGCGATAAATTCCCTAATCAATGGAGCATCAACACAATCGTTGGCGCAGCAGGGTCGTCGCTTCAGAAGAAGCTGACAAAGCTGCTTTACACGCTGACCTTTACCTCCACCCGCCATATTAACCGGATCGTCGAGCAGCGCGGCATTGAGCTTGTGCATGCCCACTTCGGGGTAGATGCGGTATATGCGGTTCCCGTCTGCAAGGAGCGCGGCATTCCGCTGTTCGCTACGTTTCACGGGTACGATATTACAAGGCTGCCGAAGCTGATGCCTGGGCCGCTTTCCTGGCTTGTCTATTATGTAAAGTTCAAGCGACTTGTGCGGGATACGACGTTGTTTCTCGCCGTTTCCAACCATATTAAGCAAAAGCTGATGGCGCATGGCGTGCCTGAGCATAAAATCAAAATCCACTATATCGGCATCGATTTGAACAAGGTTTTTTACCGGGAAGCGCCTGACCGGGACATTGTCACCATTATGACGGTTGGCCGCCTGACCGAGAAGAAGGGAATCGCTTATTTAATTGAAGCGTTCCACCTTCTGGCAGCGCGTCGAGACAATGTGCGCCTTGTCGTAGCTGGGGACGGGCCGCTGAGGCAGGAGCTGAAGCAGCTTGCTGCATCGCGGGCCGGAGCCGGACGAATTACGTTTCTGGGCAGCATTCCCCATAGTGAGGTGCTGCGGCAGCTCAGCGATTCGGATATATTCTGCTTGCCCAGCGTAACGGCGAAGGATGGTGATCAGGAAGGGCTCGGTATGGTCATTCTGGAAGCTTCCGGAACGGGACTTCCCGTTGTTGCCACCAGCAGCGGCGGTATTAAGGATGCGGTGCTGAATGGCAAAACCGGCTATTTGGTAGAGGAGCGCAGCGCCGCCCAGCTGGAGGAAAAGCTCGATATGCTCGTATCCAACCAACCGCTGCGTGCAGCCATCGGACAAAATGGCCGCGCCTTTGTTGAGCAGCAGTTCGATCTGTGCTTGCAGACGGAGAAGCTGGAGCAGCTCTATAAACAATATATTGGAGAGAAGCAGCATGTCTAAGCCATTTATTATTGTGTCAACTGCCGATTGGGATAACCCCTTCTGGACGAATAAGCAGCATATTGCGGACAGGCTTGCGGGCCGGGGGCATCAGGTGCTGTATCTGAATTCGCTCGGTTTGCGCAAGCCGTCAAGCAATGGCAAGGATATTAAGCGCATTATAAAGCGGCTCAGCCAATTTTTTAGCGGGCTGCAGCAGAAAAAAACAAATCTATGGGTATGGTCGCCTGTCGTCATCCCTTATCAGCGGTTCAGCTTCGTTCGGAAGCTGAACTTTTTTATTGTCCGGCAGTATGTTAAGCATTTTGCTAGGAAGCTCGGAATGGAGGATTACGTGCTGTGGACGTACAATCCGCTGACGCAGCCGCTGCTGGATATGCGCGAGCAGCTGTCGGTTTACCACTGTGTAGATGAAATTTCCGCGCAGCCCGGTATGCCCGAGCAAATTATTAAGGAACAGGAAGCGCGGCTGGTGAAGGAAGTCGATGTCGTTTTTGCTACGGCCCCCAATCTGTATGAGACGCGCAAGGCGATTAACGACAGCACTTATTACAGCCCGAATGTAGCGGAATTCAATCATTTTAACAAGGCGCTGTCGCCGGGCACGGTCATTCCCGCGGAGCTTTTGCGAATGAAGGGTCCGAAGGTTGGCTTCATTGGAGCCATTAGCGGCTACAAGCTGGATCTGGCATTGATCGAATCGGTCGCGTCTCGCAACCCTCATGTGCATTTTGTGTTCATTGGGCAGGTAGGAGAGGGCGACCCATGGACCGATGCAGATCGGCTGGGCAAGACGCCGAACATTCATTTGATCGGGCCGAAGCCGTACAGCGAGCTGCCGGGTTATTTGAAAGGCTTCGACGCCTGCCTGCTGCCGAACGTCATTAACGAATACACCACGAATATGTTTCCGATGAAATTTTTTGAATATTTATCAGCAGGCAAGCCGGTTGTCATGACGCCGCTGCCGGCAGTTAGGGATTACTATTCCTACTGCTATGTTGCGGCCGATGCCGATGCCTTCGACAAACAGCTGGGACTGGCGCTGAATGAGGGGCTGCTTGACAATTACGAGCAGTTGATCATGGACCGTGTCGCTGAAGCGAAAAAGCATGACTGGGAGTCGCGCATCGATACGATGCTTGCCGTCGTGGATGCGCATATCAAAGGTGCAGGCGCACCTGAGGCGCTGAGGGCAGCGAGCTTGCCAGGAGCAGTGCCGCTGCCCGCAGCCGCTTCGCCAAGAAACGGCAAAACGGGCAAAACCGCTCGCAGCGTAGGCAGCAAAGCGTAGACATACAGCTTAGCATCAACGGTTAGCTGCTGTGCAAGCTGCCACATCAAGCAGCGATAACAATCGAAAAAGACGAGGATAGAGGAGTGGAGGAGCTTGTTCGAACATATTGTGAACGAAGCGAATGTTCCGCTAAGCCGCATTACGACGATGAGCGTTGGCGGTCCTTGCCGTTATTACGTCGTTCCGAAAAGCGTAGAGGACATTCGTTTTGTAACGGCGATTTGCGAGCGTTTTGGCTGGAAGCTGCTCATTATCGGCAATGGCTCGAATGTGCTTGTGGGTGATGAGGGCTTTGACGGCGTCGTCATGCATGTCGGCAAAGGGTTGAAGGAATACGGCCTTCAAGACGGTGAGCTTTACGCTGAAGCGGGAGTAGCGCTGCCAAGGCTGGCATATTCCATGGCGAATGAAGGCATCGCCGGATTCGATTTTATGGCAGGCATTCCCGGCAGCGTAGGCGGCGGGCTCGTCATGAATGCTGGCTGCATCGGCAAGGAAATCGGCGATGTCGTCAGCAGCGTCACGCATATCAGCGACACGGGCGAGGTGATTACGAGCAGCGCCGAGGAGCTGCAGTTTTCCTTTCGCCGGAGCTGGTTTCTGGAGCGGCGCCACATCATTGTGAGCGCGCGTTTCCGGGCTGAAGCGGCAAGCGATCCCGCGCAGGTGATGGAAGCGACGAAGCGGGCGGCGGACATCCGCAAGGGCAAGTTCCCCATCAACGTCAAAACGGTGGGCAGCACCTTCAAAAGCCCTCCCGAAGGCCCGCATCCCGGCAGACTGATCGAAGAGGTCGGGCTGAAAGGCTTTGTTATTGGCGGCGCACAGATTAGTACGGTGCACGCGAACTGGATCATTAATCAAGGCAGTGCAACAGCCAGCGACGTAAAGCGGCTCATTGAGCTGATGCAAACGACAGTAGCCAAGCAGCTCGGCATCCAAATGGAGCCGGAAGTGTTGTTCGTATAAATAAAAAAACAAAAGGGTGAGGAAAAAGGCGAGCGGAGTGAAAAGGCTGGTTGGAGAAGTGAAACGTCCGGTTTTTGAAACAGCGGTCGGATACCAGCCTTTTCACGCAGCGATGCTCCTTTTTCCACACCCTTTACAAAGGGAGAGAAAGCATATGGTACAAGCTCATTCAAGAGCGCTCGGCACAAAGAGGATTTCGGAGCCTTATTTATTAATTGAGGGAGGTTATCCCCTTTCAGGTGAAGTCTCGCTTCCCGGAGCCAAAAACTCGGCGCTGCCGGCTATTGTGGCCGCCTGCCTCTCCGATGAGGAGGTCGTGCTGCATAATGTGCCGCTTGAGCTGAATGATGTAGCCAAGCTGATCAAGCTGCTGAACGATTCCGGCGCGAACGTTGAGATCAAAGGAGACGAGCTTCACTGCAAGGGCAGCGCGTGGATGGGCGGCACGTTGAACGCCGAGCTGGCGGGCAAAATTCGCCACTCCCTGCTGCTGCTTGGAGCGGCGGCGCACTGGCGCAGCTCGCTCTTTCTGCCGCTGCCAGGCGGCTGCAACATTGGCAGCCGCAAGCATGACATGCACGTAAGCGCGCTGCAGGAGCTTGGCTTTGCGATGGAGGAGAGCGAGCTGGGGCTTCACTTGCGCGAGAGCCAGCCGAAGGAGCGGACGGTCATTACGTTCCCGTATCCAACCTTTGGCGGCACGCTGAACGTTCTGTTCGCTTCCGTTCGTTCGAATGCGGTTGTTGAGCTGCAT
This sequence comes from Paenibacillus algorifonticola, assembly GCF_000971975.1. Taxonomy (GTDB): domain Bacteria; phylum Bacillota; class Bacilli; order Paenibacillales; family Paenibacillaceae; genus Pristimantibacillus; species Pristimantibacillus algorifonticola. The sequence goes on from NZ_LAQO01000027.1 coordinate 73,476, forward strand.
AACGCCGCCCGCAATCCCGAGGTGCTGGATGTGATCAAGCTGCTGAATGATATGGGGGCGAGCATTGAATGGCTGTCTTCGAACAGCCTGCAAATTACTGGCGTAGAGCGTCTGCACCGCGCAGACTTTACGGTGATGAGCGACCGCATTATCGCTTCAACGATTATTTCAGCAGTCGGTGCGACGAAAGGCTCAGCAACGATTCGCAATGCAACGACCCGCATCCTTGAGTCCGAAGTAGCCGTATGGCGGCAGGCGGGCCTGAAAATAGAAGAAATCGACAATGGCATTTATGTGGAATGGAACCGACCACTGGAAGCAGTGAACGTCACGACGGCTGCTTATCCGGGATTCCATACCGATATTCAACCGCTGCATACCGTATTGATGATGAATGCAAGCGGCACGAGCGAGCTCAAGGAGACGATTCTCGACGGACGATTCTCCTACTGCTACGAGCTGAACAAGCTGGGCGCGAATATCGAGGTGAAGGACGGCGGTTTCCTTTGCGTCAATGGGGCGGCGGGACAGACAGCTGTCATTCATGGCGTAGATGAGCTGTATGGAACTGATCTTGTTGCAACCGATATTCGCGGCGGAGCGGCTGTCGCGGTTGCTGCACTGGCGGCTGTTGGGACAAGCCGGATTACGAATTTGTACCAGCTGGAGCGGGGCTACGGCAACTTCACTGAAATTTTCACAGCGCTGGGCGCGCAGATTATGAAGGTGAACCACTAGCATGCTGTTCCAGATTTTAACGACGATCGGCACCCGGCTGCTTGTATTATTCGGAGCTTTTATCGTTTCGGTACTGACAGCCAGACTGCTGGGTCCCGAAGGCAAAGGGATGATAACGGCTATACTCGTCATCCCTACGCTCGTTGTGACAATCGCCGATCTTGGCATCCGGCAGGCGGCTGCTTATCTAATCGGTAAAAAATTATTTAACTATAACGATATTGTATCGACCTTATTATTTATGTGGCTAATCTCCTCGACCCTCAGTGTCGCAGTGGTCATGGGCATTTTGCTGCTCCAGTATGGAGGAGAGTACAGCTGGGAGCTGCTTGTCATTTGTACGCTGACCGTGCCCGTCAATCTAGCGATTCAATATTTACGCGGCATTATGCAGGGCAAAGGCAATATCGGCAGCATTAATAAGGTCGAAATGATTAAGACGGCGCTTAATTTCATCATTTTGCTCATTCTCGTCTGGGCGCTTGGCATGGGGGTTCTCGGAGCGGCGCTGACACAGCTGCTGATGGCGGCATTCACGTTAGGCTACTCCATGAAACTGCTGCTGGGCGAAGTGAAATTCAAGTTCAAATATATTCACCCTATTCCGCAGCAAATGATGCGGCAGGGCTTTTCTTTTGCGCTTGCACTGTTCATCATTCAGCTTAACTACCGGGTGGACGTCATTATTTTGGAGCGGTTCACGGGTGTAATCGAGGTCGGCATTTATTCGGTTGGCACGAATCTCGCAGAGCTGATCTGGCAGCTGCCAGCCGCTATTGGACTGATTTTATTTTCACGCAGCGCAAGCTCAAGCAGCAATCAGGCGGCGGTCGAACGGACAGCGAAGCTGATACGCGTCATTATGCCTGTGCTTATCGTATTCGGCATCTTCTTCTGGTTCATGTCGCCGCTGTTTATCCGCCTGCTGTATGGCGCTGAATTTGCCGAATCGGGGCAGGTTATTCGCTATTTGCTGCCAGGCATCATCGCCATGGTGCTGTTCAAGCTGATTCATTCCGACCTGTCGGGCAGAGGTGCGCCGCTGTTCTCGCTGCGGGTATCGGTTATTGCGCTCATTATGAACGTCGTGCTCAATTTCATTCTCGTTCCCAAATACGGTGCGGTAGGGGCATCGATTTCGTCCAGCATCAGCTACATGTATGCGGGCGTTGCTTTTATTATTTTTTACGCACGACGGGAATCGATTAGCTTGAGCAGGCTTTTAATTTTAAACAAAGAGGACTGGGCGCAAATCAAAAGTAAAATCGGCTCGATCGGCGTTCGTTTCATGAAGCTGCGAAGCCGCTAAAAGGCCAAAGATAACGGAGATGAGGACATGCTGGTATCGATAATCACGGTGTATTACAACCGGGTCAATCAAGTGAAGGAGTCGATTCAAAGCCTGCTTGACCAGACGTATGCGAATACGGAAATTATTTTGGTTGATGACGGTTCGACGGACGGCACGCTGCAGGCGCTGGAAGCTTTTCAAGATCCGCGCATTCGGCTGATCAGCCACAGCAATCGCGGCTTCACCCGTTCGGTCATTGAAGCGGTGAAGCAGAGCAAGGGAGAGGTTGTAGCCATTCATGGCTCCGGCGATATTTCGTTCCCGCAGCGTATTGAGGAGCAGGTAAAGGTGCTGCAAAGCAGGCCGGATATCGGCGTCGTTGGCTGTATCGTCGAGAACGTCAACAAGGTGACGAACACAACGACGATTTATAACAAGTACAAGCAGGGCGTCAAGGGCATAGATCAGCTGCTGCAAAATAACTTCTACACCCACGGCGAGGTTATGTTCCGCCGCGATGCTTACGAGCAGGCGGGCGGCTACCGCGAGCTGTTTAAGTTCACGCAGGATTACGATTTATGGCTGCGGATGGGGCTCGTCACGGAGTTTGCACTTGTCGAGAAGCTGCTGTATCGCAGATACACATTGCCTGACGGCGTAAGCGGCTCCGTGGAAAAAATGATGGTCCAGCAATATCTCGCTGAGCTGGGCAGGCAGTGCGCCGAGCTTCGCATTCGCGAAGGGCGCGACCTGATCGACCGTTACGGCGTGCATGCCCTATTTTTCCTGAAAAGATCGAAGCGCCTCGCGCTCAAGCTGTTTAATCTCGGCGTTTCCGCCATTGTAAATGAGCGGGACATGGATAAGGCGAAGCGGCTCGTGCAGCTCAGCCTTGAACAGAACTGGACGGCAAGAGGCAGTGTGTTATCGGGCCTGCTGGCTGTGCTGACAAGGTTCGAGGGCGGCAAAAAAGCGATGCTGTCGATGCTGCTTTTACTGCGGCAGGTGAAGAAAAAGGTAGAGAAGACGGCGTAAAGCAAGTAGCGCTATATTCTAGCATTTTTTAGTAGCATGGGAAAAAAGCGCAGTCTTTATATAACCACAGTTTCAGATGTAAAAGGAGGAGCAAAACCAATGAAGCTGATTCTTTTATCCGGCGGTTCAGGCAAACGGCTGTGGCCGCTGTCAAATGATGCTAGGTCGAAGCAATTTTTGCGTATTTTGGATGGGCCCGGCGGGCTAAAGGAATCAATGGTCGAGCGGGTATGGCGCCAGCTTGGCGAGACGGGCCTGCAACGCTCATCCTACATCGCCGCAGGCAAGGCGCAGGAGGAAATGATTCGCGTGCATGCGGGCTTGTCCGTTCCGCTCATTATTGAGCCAGAGCGGCGGGACACGTTCCCGGCTATCGCGTTATCGGCGGTTTATTTGTATTCCGTTGCCGGAGTCAGCTTGGATGAGGTTGTGACGATTCTTCCGGTTGACCCCTACGTGGAGGATGCCTTCTTCCATAAAATAACCGAGCTGGAGCAGGTCATTCACGATTCTGGCTGCGATATGGCGCTGATGGGCGTCAAGCCGACCTTCCCCTCGGAAAAATATGGCTACATCGTGCCGGAGACAGGCGAGCCAAAGCTGATTATTAATGCAGCAGGCGACGTCACGGAAGCGGAAGCAAGCGATGCCGAGACAGGAGATGCCCGTTCTTACCAGCTTGTGCGGCGCTTTACGGAAAAGCCGCGCGAGGAAGCGGCAGCCGAGCTGATGCAGCGCGGAGCCTTGTGGAACTGTGGTGTGTTCGCCTTCAAGCTCGGTTATTTGATCAATCTGCTTATAGAGAAACGGATTCCGATTCAATACGACGAACTCGTCAATCAATACAGCACGCTGGTGAAGACAAGCTTCGATTACGAGGTCGTTGAGCGGGCGAAGCAGGTGGCCGTGCTTCCTTTTGACGGCTGCTGGAAAGACCTTGGTACCTGGAACACGCTGACGGAAGAGATGGGAACGGCGGAGCTTGGCGAGCATATTACGACAGAGCTTGCAACGGATACGCATGTCATTAACGAGCTGGGCATTCCGATTACGATTCTGGGCATCAAAAATGCCATTATCGCTGCAAGTCCCGACGGCATTCTCGTTTCCGACAAGGCGTCCAGCCCGCGGATTAAAGAAGTGCTGAAAAATCGCGACAAGCGCCCGATGTACGAGGAACGCAGATGGGGCTACTACATTGTGCTCGATTATTTGAAATATCCCGACGGCAGCGAGGTCATGACGAAGCGCGTCTGCTTGGATAAAGGGAAAAACTTCAGCTATCACTATCATAACAATCGCTGCGAGGTGTGGACGATTTTGTCCGGTGAAGGCGAAATGATGCTCGATGACCAGCTGCGTACCGTGAAGGCTGGCGACATTATCAACATCCCTCTGGGCAGCAGACACTGCCTGCTTGCCCGGACACCGATGGAAATGATTGAGGTTATGAGAGGGACGCAGCTTGTAGAAGAGGAGAGCGTCAGGCTGGAAGCGGATTGGAAGGACATTATGCAATATTGCATGATTTGAAGGAGCTAACAGGATGATGAATGCTATTGCAGAGCAGCTGGATTATGCGATTGATCGGAGATACGAGCGCTGGAAGGAAGCAGAACTGCCCTTTTACCTGCGAAAAGAGCTCGGAGAGCTTGGGGCAGGCGATTTAACCGACCGCTTCTATAAGCATCTTCACCTCGGGCCGGAGGGCGTGCGGGAGAAGGTAGGCGCAGGAACGAACCGGATGAACATCTATACGGTACGCCGCATTGCACTGGCGCTTGCTGGGGAAATCCACAGCGGCGGCGAGGAGGCAAAGCAGCGCGGTGTTGCGATTGCCTTTGACAGCCGAATTTTATCGCGGGTGTTCGCAGAGCAGGCGGCGCTCGTGCTGGCCAAAAACCGGGTGAAGGTCTACCTTTTCGAGCAGGCTCGGCCTACGCCGGAGCTCTCCTTCGCTGTCCGTTTTCTGCATGCGGCAGCCGGGCTGATGATTACAGCCGGCCATTATCCTTATGATTACAACGGTGTCAAGCTGTTCAGCTCAGATGGCGCTGTCATGGCGCCGGAATACAACCAGCTCGTAGCAAGGCGCATGAAGGACATCGAGGAGGAGGTAGCCATCCCGCTGATGGATGCGGAGGAGGCGGTGCGGCAGAGGCTGCTTGTGCTTGTCGGTACAGAGGTGGACAAGGCTTACCACCGCAAGCTTGCGGACATCATTGTGCGCCCGACTGCCTTTCGGGCAGGGCGCACGCGGATGCGTGTCATTTATACACCGCTGCATGGCAGCGGGGGGCAGACGCTGCTTGAGCTGCTGAAGCAAATGGGCTATCGCGATGTGGAGAGCGTGCCGGAGCAGTTTCAGCCAGACCCGCTTTTCCCAACAATCGATAAGCCAGACCCTTATAATCCCGATTCTTACAGGCAGGCGCTGCTGCTGGCCGAGCGGAAGCAGACGGATCTAATTATGGCGACCGATCCCGAATCGCAGCAGCTTGGTGCAATGGCAAGGGACAAAAGCGGCAAGTGCCGTTTGCTGTCTGCGAACCAGCTGGGCAGTCTGCTGCTTGAATATCTTTGCACGCAGAAGCGGGCTAATGAGCCGGTTTACCCGGCAACGTTCTACAAGTCGCTGCTAACGACGGAGCTTAGCACAGCGATAGCAAGGCGCTACGGTCTTCATATCGTAGAGACGCCGCCGGGCTTCCGCCATATTGCCGCCCGAATAGCGGAAGAGGAGCAGCTCGGGGCGAGAAAGTTTTTTTTCGCCTTTGATGAGACAGGCGGCTGCCTGCCGCAGGCGTTCGTCAGAGATAAGGATGCGCTGCAGACGCTGCTGCTGACGACAGAGATGGCCGCCTTTTATAAAAGCCGGGGCCTGACACTGTGGGATCAGCTGCACAAGCTTTATGAGGCATATGGCTTTTATTTGGAGGATCAGGTCAGCCTGTCCTTTCCTGGCCTTGAAGGCTCGCAGCGGCTGCGTAATGTGATGCGCAAGCTGCGGGGCGAAGTGCCGGAGAAGCTTTCCTCGCTGCGGATTCGCAGCATTTACGATTCGGAGGAGCACGGCGTTCGAGCGCTCGGCTTCAGCAAGGAAGCTGCGAATCAGGAGCTGGGGGCAAATGTGATCAAATACGTTTTCGAGGATGGAGCTTGGTGTGCGCTTCAGCCTACAGGGGCAGGCACGTCGCTGCGGCTTTATTACGGAGCGAAGGAGTGGAGCGAAGTGCGCTGCAGGCGCAGGCTGGCAGCCATTCGTACGGCGCTGCTCTACGATGTGGAGACGATTTTATAATAGAAGATTTTAAATCAAATGATAGGAGCTGGAGCTTGATGAACGTAACAGTGATAGGAACGGGATATGTGGGCTTGGTATCGGGCGTATGTTATGCGGAGAAAGGCAATCATGTCATCTGTGTCGATAAGGATGTAAGCAAAATCGAGCGCCTTCGGAGTGGTGAAATTCCCATTTATGAGCCAGGGCTCAAAGAACTGGCCGATAGCAATACAGCGGCAGGGCGCCTCTCCTTCACCGATGATTTGACCGAAGCGATGGTAGCGGCTGATGTCGTCATTATTGCAGTAGGCACGCCGCCGCTGCCGAATGGCGAGGCGGATATGCGGTTTGTCGAGCTGGTAGCTCGTGAAATCGGCTATGCGCTTAACGGCTATAAGGTTGTTGTTGTGAAAAGTACGGTGCCGGTCGGCACGAACGAACGCGTTCGCGGCATTGTGGCAGCGATTAGCGATTACCCGTTCGATATCGCCTCCGTTCCTGAATTTCTGCGCGAAGGCTCAGCCGTCAAGGATACTTTGAATCCGGATCGCATCGTCATCGGCTCGGAAAGCACGCGTGCAGCAGAGGTGCTGACCCGCCTGCACCAGCCGTTCACCGACCAGCTGATTATGACGGATATTCGCAGCGCCGAGATGATCAAATACGCCTCCAATGCGTTTCTAGCCACGAAAATATCGTTCATCAATGAAATTGCCAACATTTGCGAAAAAGTAGGCGCGGACGTTACGGAGGTTGCCCACGGCATGGGGCTGGATCGCCGTATCGGCTCCTCCTTCCTGCGCGCTGGCATCGGCTATGGCGGCTCTTGCTTCCCGAAAGATACGAAGGCTTTAATTCAAATTGCGGGCAACGTCGAATACGACTTCAAGCTGCTCAAGTCGGTCGTAGAGGTCAATCAGCATCAGCGCTACGGCGTAATCGACAAACTCAAACGGGCGCTTGGCAGCATGCATGGCAGACGTGTTGCCATTTGGGGACTGGCATTTAAGCCGGAAACCGATGATGTAAGGGAAGCGCCAGCGATAGAAATTATTGAATCGCTGCTTGCGCTTGGCGCGATTCCACGCGTGACTGACCCCATTGCGGTCGAAAATTTCCGTTCCCTGCTGAACCACCCTTCCATTGAATGGTGCGATTCCGCGCTTGATGCGGCCAAGCAATGCGATGCTGTCTGCCTGCTGACGGAGTGGGAGGACTATGCGAAGCTTGATCTTAAGGAAGTGGAGCGCGTCATGGCGAGTCCCATCCTCATCGATGGCCGCAATGCGATCAGCAAAGAGCAGCTTGAGGGCACGCTGTTCGCCTACTATCCGGTAGGCAGACCTATGATGAACATCGAAGACATTGCGATACATGAATTGATTTAGGTAGATTAGCTTGTTGAAAAACAAGCGAATTCAATAGATTTGAATTCAATAAATTTCAACGGGTTTGAATAGGTGATACGCAGTGTTTACCGCTGCTTTGCCTACTGTCTATAAATGAAATAGCTAGAAGGATTTTTGAAAAGGCAAGCGGAGTGAAAGGTTGGGGTTAAAGCTTTCCGAAGGAAATCAGCTTCGTAAGCATAGGCTTTGCCCCGTGATTTCCGCCGCTTAAGCGGCTTAATTCAAGGAAATCAGGAGGCAACAACGATCGGAAACCAAGCCTTTCACGCAGCGCAGCTCCTTTTCAACAGCCTTCTACACAGGTTTTCAATCAACGAAAGAAGAGGTGAGGACGTAATGAGGTTTACGAAAAAAATCGTATCCGCTGCTCTGGCGGCAGCTGTTGCAGGTACGGCGCTGTCCGGATTGCCACTCAGCGAGCGGGGCGTGCTGGAGAAGCTCGGCTTTGTCCAGACAGTGCATGCGGGGGCAGCCGAATCCTTTTACAGCAGTGAGTTTATCAAGCGCTTGCTGGAGCTGCATCAGTATTTGCAGATGGGCGATCCTGTTGATGTACAGGAGGTCAGAGACCTGAGGGACGAAATCGGAACGCTCAGCTTTGAAGCCAACGGCGATCTGATTGCTCCGATATGGAACAAGCTGTCTGGCAAAATAGATCCCGCCATTCAGCAGCCGCTTTTCGACTTTATGGTGGCGGCAGGAAGCCTGCAATTTGATCCTTCTTTTGATAATTTGGAGGCGATTCGCAAAAACCCGGCCTATAGCGGCGCTTTGCAGGCAGTAGCAGCGCTCGCGAGGCAAAATCATCTGACAGTCGATGATGCGATGCAGTTTATGAATGCGCTGGAGCAAAAGACGACGTCGCTGGTCTCGGAGAAAAGCAATACAGAGCTGCTGCTTCTAATGGCGAGCGAAAGTGAGCAGACGAAGCTGCTTGGCGATGCGCTGGAAACGGTTCTTGCCGATACCTCGACCTACAAAGTGAGTGCTGTTTTAGCCAAGCTGGACATTACGAAAAAAGATATGGTAGATACCGTCACCAATTTCCGCCAACAGCTGAAGAAGGAAGTTCCAGCTATCCGCTCCATGATGATTGCTTATATGCGATCGGGTACGAAGGAGACGGTGGAAATTAGCAATAAGGGCCGAAAGCATACGTACAAGCTCTCGATTTTTGGCCGTGAGGTTCCAAAAGAATTGCTGGTCTGGTCAAAACCGGCAGGCAGCAAAGATGTAAAAGTTGCACAGTCGGGCGTGGTGACGATACCTGGCTCGGTGGTTTCCGCGAAAGCGACGCTGCGGGCAAGCCTGCTCGGCAAAGTGCTTTTCGAGAAGGAAGTGACGCTTGGCAAGGAAGAGCCTGAGGTACCGGAGGACGACCTTCTAGCCGCTTACCACAAAGAGATGGATTCGATCATTTCACAGTGGGCCGAGGCATCGTCCGAACAGAAGCAAGAGCTGCTAGGCAAGGCGGTTGTACTGCTGCAGACGACCTGGAAGCTGGAAAATACATTCGATGTTACGCCGTATATTACGGTGGACCAGGGCTTTATCATTTTTAAGCCGACGGTTGAAGCGATGCAAAACTATTTGACTCGCCGCGAAGCGGTATGGAAGGTACTGGGGGAAAGCTTCTCCAAGCTGGAAACGGGCAGCAGCATTGACCAGTATATTGTGAATACGCCTTATTTCAATTTTAGTGAATATTTAAGCGGTTTGACATCGACAGCAGCAGCGCAAGAGGGAAGTGAGCCGGATGAAACGACCGATTCTGCAAATTCGGCCGTCGACGAGGCAGTTGCTGAAGCTGCGACAGATGCTGCGACAGAAGCTGTAACAGGAGCCGTGCTGGAGGATACGCTTGAAACGGAGTTGTCGATTGTTATCCCGGCCCAACCAGCAGCGGTGATCGAAGATCAAGCATCCATATCCTTTGAAGACCTAGGCAGCGTATATGCTTGGGCTGGCAAAGAGATTGAAGCGATAGCAGCCAAAGGCATTATTGAAGGTGTGGAGAATTCGCGCTTTGATCCAAACAAAATGGTGACGCGGGCGGAGTTTGCCAAAATGCTCTTTCGGTCGCTGGATTTGAAAAATGCTTCGTCAGCCAGCACGTTCAAAGACGTGCCCATAACCCAGTGGTATGCGCCATATGTGGGTGCAGCTGTGCAGAACGGCCTTGTACAGGGACGAAGCGGCAATCGCTTCGAGCCGGAAGCGACCATTACGCATGCTGAAATGGCGACGATGATCGCAAGGGCGGCGAAGCTGTCGAAGGGGCTGGAAGAGCCTTCCGACGTAAAAGCTGCACTTGCCGATTTGGAGGATGCGGGAAACCTTCATCCATCGTTGAAGACGGGCGTTGCCTTCGCGGCAGCAAACAGCCTGCTTCCACTGGAGAAGGGCAGCTTCCCGGTCAATGCCAATACGACTCGCGCTGAAGCAGCGGTCATGCTTTATCGATTGATTAATCTGTAGCTCAGGTCTCAGGTTTCAGGATGCAGCATGATGGCCCAAATGCCGGATAAAGGTGATAACACCTTTGTCCGGCTCTTTTCGCGTAAGAAAGGATGGATACAGGATGAAAAAACGCATTTGGAAGACGATTTTAATAGCCGCCGCAACGATTGCAGTTCTGCTTATCGGCACCGTTGGTTTTTTCTATTGGAAAATCAGCTCGATCAGCCTGGAGGATATCCAGCAGCGGCGTACCGCTTTAGTGGCTGATCAGGATGGGACGGCGCCAGCCTCTGGAGGAGTGGGCAATCAGGCGGAGCTGCCATCTTCACTTGATGGCGCTGTTGGCAAAGCGGAGCAAATCGCAGGCAAGACAATCGAAACCGATGATGCGCTGGACGTTGCCGCCATTTTGCTAAACTCCGGGCTGTCTTTCCGCGAAATGTATATTTTGCTGGGGCAATCGGACGAGGAGCTGACGACGGAGGAAAAGCAGGCGATTCGCAATTTGCTGCTGGCAAAGCTGACGACGGAGGAAATTGACGCCCTGCGTTCCATTACGAAGCAATACGGCAAATATTTGGCGATTGTGGACACGAACTATCCGATTGAAGCGGTCGGCGAGAAGGACGATGCGAAGCGCAAGGCGATTTTGGAAAAAGCGAAGCAGGCCAAGGAGGACGAGGGCAAGCAAGCTGCGGAGGTGGATGGTCAAGAGACAGCTTCCTCTCAGGCAGGCTCGGCAGGCAAGACGGACGGTGCAGTTAAACTGGATGAGCCGGGCAAGCAATCAAGCGGAAAAGCAGATACGGCAACGGACAACAAGACAGCCAGCCAGACGAAGGATAATCAAAGCAAGACCAAATCACTCGACAGCAAATACGAGTCACAGCTAGCAGCTTTAAAAGGAAAATGCGTCAGCAGTGCGAATCAATTAATGACACAGGTCGTTGCGGCAATAAACAAAAGCTCGGAACTGGATGAAAAGGCGTTACAAGGGGAGCTGCTGGGGAAAATTGCTGCTGCAGAGGCTTCTTGCGATAAACAATACCAAGCATTAATTAACAAGGCTGAAACAGAATATAAGGAAGCTGGTATAGCCTTTGCTAAAAAATCAACGTGGACGCAGGAATATCAATCCATTAAAGCGGAAATTCGCAGCAGCGCCATCAACAAATTGAACGCTGTTCAAGCAAGCGGATAAGGGTCACCGACTAGGAAGGATTTTGCGAAGGGTCGCCAGATGAGGTGCGGTCGCGCACAACGCGTTCAAGCAGCATCCGGACAAGCTCTAAATCCTCCTGCTCCAGCGGAACGCCGTCCCAATGAAGCTGCTCATGATTGAAAAACTCCTTGGCGTTGTTGCTCGGCTCCTGTTGGTCAGGATAGTCCGTTAATCCTAGCAAATAATCGGATGTCGTACTTAATTTCTTGGCAATGCTTTGAATGGTCTCCAAAGTAGGCTGCCGATAGCCGGATTCATAGCCTGCATAGGTACTCTTAGCCACGCCTACGGTATCCGCTAATTGCTGCATGGAGTATTTTCTTTTTTTTCTGAGTTGTTTAAGGCGTTTAGCAAACATGAGGACCTCCTATTAACCTTCGGTAACTACAAACATTTTACAGTTATTAAAAACCAATTACAACCGATGTCAGCCCCTGCGCATAGGCGCAAAATGCTAGATATTTCAACGGCTGATCATTTAGGCCTATGTTAAGATTAACAACCTCAGAGCAGCAACACAAGTCTTGTAATTTGAACAATTTCTTGAATAAATATATTTTTTGCGCTTGATGAAAAATAAAGTATATATTATTACAAATTATGACACGATATTCGGTTTTCGACATGGCCTTTTGTCGCTAATAGTCGTTTAATGCTTACGAAAAAATACCCTGAAAAACCAAACAACCTGACATAGAACCGTTCTGGCGTCAGGTTGTTTGGTTTTTCTACATATATTTTTTGAAAATTGTGCGTGTTGAAAACGATTACGCCCGTCTTCGGCCGGCCAAGATCAGGCTGAGAATAAACACTAGCACGACTGCGCCTATTAACGCTGGGATGAAATAGAAGCCGCCGATGACCGGACCAAGCTCGCCGAAGATCAAGCCTCCGAGCCATGCGCCAATAAACCCTGCAATAATATTTCCAATGATGCCTCCGGGAACATCACGTCCAACGATCATTCCTGCGAGCCAACCGATTATGCCTCCTATAATTAACGCCCATAAAAAACCCATATTGATCACTGCCTTTCTCTTTGTCTTTGTGCTGTTCACCACTGCTTTGCTTGTGTCAGCTGTTGTAGTCTGTCATGTAATCTATGTAACCATAATTACGCTCCGCTAATCACAAATAATACAGGAAGGTTTTGGATAATCTAATGGAGCTTGGCCTATTGACATGAAACCAAATGGTTTCGTATAATTCGAAAGGAAACCATTTGGTTTCGTAAAGCTTGAAGGAGGAATCCGGATGATTGATGAGGGACTGTTGAAAAAGCTGCGCTATAAAGAGGGGCAGGCCGCGAAGGTATGGAATGCGCCGGAAGGCTATGCGCCTGGCATTGTGTCCGCAAGAACTTAGATGATAAATCAATTATAAGAGGAGACGATCAGCAATGAGCAGTGAAGCGGCAAATACGCTGCCGGATATCCGGCAGACGCTGGTGCTTAAAGCGCCAATAGACAAAGTGTGGAAGGCAGTGGCGACGTCGGAAGGCATCGCCGCATGGTTTATGCCGAATGATTTTCAGCCGGAGGAGGGTTATGAGTTCCAGCTAGAAGCGGGCGCGTTCGGAAAGTCTCCCTGCAAGGTGACGGTCATCGATCCACCCAATCGTCTCTCATTCAAATGGGGCAAGGACTGGACGCTCTCCTTCGAGTTAAAGGCTGTCGGAGAAGAAACGGAGTTTACGCTCATTCACAGCGGATGGAATGAGGGTGCGGTGACGGAGTTCGGACAGCCGCATGAAATCGTTCGCGGCCATATGGACAAGGGCTGGACGGGCATTCAGCAAAGGCTGGCTTCGTATGTCGAAGCACAATAGCAGCGCGGCGGCGGAGCCGAAGGCAGAGGTGTTCCAAGCGATTGCCGATCCGACCCGTCGCAGCCTGCTTCGGCTGCTTGTCGATGAGGAGATGCCCGTCACTGTCATCAGCAGTCATTATGAGATGAGCCGGACCGCGGTATCGAAGCATTTACGAATTTTGGCAGAGGCAGGACTGGTCAAGGAGCGTAAGGTTGGACGGGAAACCCGTTATCGGCTCGATACTGAGCCTTTGCAGCAGCTAAAGCGCTGGCTCGCTTTCTACGAACGTTATTGGGAAAATAAGCTCAGTGCGCTCAAGCGTTACGTAGAGGACGATGGTCAGGGGGAGGCATCGGATGCCCTTCAGGCTCCAGCAGCAGTGAAAACACTAGATACGTAGCGGGAGTGATGCAAGAGCCCGCCCATAGCCCGATGCTTCCGGTCCTATGATCTCTGAGCATATGTATATACGACAGATGAGTTGACAATTTCCTGATTTTTCGTCATACATATAAAGAGCACGGGAAGCAAGGAAGAGAATGGGCAGCAAGGAACCGGAGGTTATAGACAATGGGCAGGAAAATTATGTTTACAGGCGGAGGGACGGCAGGCCATGTGACTGTTAACTTGGCGCTGATTCCCCGCTTCGCGGAAGCCGGCTGGAAGATCCATTATATTGGATCGGAAAACGGCATAGAAAAGCAACTTACTGCTCCACTAGAGCAGCTTACATATCACGGCATTGCGACAGGCAAGCTTCGTCGTTATTTGGACTGGCAAAATGTAAAGGACCCCTTCAAGGTCGTTAAAGGGGTCTTTCAAGCATATCGGCTCATCCAGCGGGAGAAGCCGAACGTTATTTTTTCCAAGGGCGGCTTCGTTTCCGTTCCGGTTGTGCTGGGCGCATGGCTCAATCGGGTGCCGGTGCTTATTCATGAATCGGATCTGACGCCGGGGCTGGCGAATCGCATTGCAATCCCTTTTGCGTCGGGCGTTTGCACGACTTTTCCTGAGACGGCGCAGCATCTGCCTTCAGGCAAGTCCCATTATGTCGGCGCAGTTATCCGCGATGAGCTGCGGCAAGGCGTTGCCTCACGAGGCAGAGCCTATTGCGGTCTCCTGCCCGCATCCGAAGCAGCTGATGCAGCCGCCGCGGGTGCTGCAGGCAGCTCACAGACGCTGGGCAAGACGCCGCAGGAGCAGGCGGCAAAGGCCGATGCCGCCTATTCAGCTAATCCTGCCAAGCTGGTCGTGAGCATTTCGGGAAAAAGCGTGGACGCAGCCGAGCCGTTGGCGGCGATGGAAGAAGCGGAGCGCGTAGAAACAGGCGGAGTGAAGCCCGTTCTGCTTATAATGGGCGGCAGCCTCGGCTCGCGGGCGATTAATAAGGCGGTGCGCAGCGCGCTTGGTGAGCTGACCCGCAAATTCAGCATCGTGCATTTATGCGGCAAGGGACAGGTGGAGCCTGCCCTTGAGACGGCGGATTACAAGCAGTTCGAATACATTAATGAGCAGCTTCCCGATGTGCTGGCGATGAGCGATATCGTGCTTTCCCGCGCGGGCTCGAACGCGATTTTTGAGTTTCTGCATTTGCGCAAGCCGATGCTGCTCATTCCGCTTACGAAGGCGCAGAGCCGGGGCGACCAGCTGCTTAACGCAGATTCGTTTAAGTCGTCGGGCTTTTGCGAGGTGCTGCATGAGGAGAAGGTGACGCCAGAGACGCTGCTGGCGGCGATTAAAGATGTCTACGAGAACCGCGCCGCGTATATCCAAAGGATGGAGCAGGAGGAGCGCCGCGACACCTTGTCGCAGCTGTATGAACTGATTGTGTCGTCCGCGCGGGAATAACGGGCAAATCTCGCAGCGCAGCGCAGGCGTTTAGGCGATAAAATGCAGGGAGGATTTCAATAATCCATTCGATTTTAACCGGAAACGATGATATGATGTTACAAAAGAAACTCGGAGGGATTACCCGGTGGAGTATATTAGCACAAGAGGAAATGTTGGCAAAATCGGATTTATCGACGCTTTTCTAATGGGGCTTGCAGATGACGGAGGTTTGCTCGTTCCGAGTGAAATTCCTGTTTTTTCGGCAGAAAAGCTGAAGGCGTGGCAGAACCTGTCTTATCAGGAGCTGGTGCTGGAGATTTTCGGTTATTTCACAAACGATGAAATTCCGGCGGAAGATTTGCGGGCGATGGTGAATGCCAGCTACGGAACATTCCGCGATCCAGGCGTAACGCCCGTTCGCCGTTTGAAGGACAACCTGTATTTGCTGGAGCTGTTCCACGGCCCAACCTTTGCGTTTAAGGACATTGCGCTGCAATTTATGGGGGAATTATATACGTATGTATCCCGCAAGCAGAACAAGACGATCCATATTCTTGGCGCGACGTCCGGCGATACAGGCGCATCGGCGATTCAAGGCGTTCGTGGCAAAGACGGCATCAAAATTTGCATTTTGCATCCGCATGGCAAAGTCAGCAAGGTGCAGGAGCTGCAAATGACGACGGTGCCGGATGACAACGTCTTGAATTTGTCGGTCGATGGCAATTTTGACGACTGCCAGCGCATCATTAAAGATTTGTTCGCTGATTTGGAGTTTAAGTCCGCAAACCATCTGTGTGCGATTAACTCCATTAACTTTGTGCGAATTTTGGCGCAGACGGTTTATTATTTCTATGCGTACTTCCAGGTTGCGAAGCAGCAGGATGTGAAAGAAGTCAATTTCAGCGTGCCGACAGGCAACTTTGGCGATATTTTCGCGGGATACCTTGCTAAGCGCATGGGCCTTCCGGTGAATAAGCTGATTTTGGCGACGAATGAAAATAACATTTTGGAGCGTTTCATCAAGGAAGGCGTGTATATGCCGGGAGATTTCCGCAGCACGTACAGCCCTTCGATGGACATTCAGGTGGCTAGCAACTTCGAGCGTTATTTGTATTATGTGCTCGGTGAAAATCCGCAGCTGATTACCGAGCTGATGAACCAGTTCCGCAAGGAAGGCAAGCTCGTTATTTCTGGAGATGATTTGCTGCGGGTTCAAGCCGAATTCGGCGCTCATGGCGTTGGAGGACAGGAATGTCTCGATACGATTAGCAAATACAAGGCAGAAACCGATTATTTGCTCGATCCCCACTCCGCTTGCGGCGTGGCGGCAGCCGATCAATGCGCAGAAAGCGGCGATGTAACGATTTCGCTGGCTACGGCGCATCCTGCCAAGTTCGATGAGGCAATTCGCCTTTGCGGCATTGAGCAGGCATTTCCTGAGCAAATTTCGTCCTTGTTTGAGAAAACGCAGCGCCAGACTCGCGTAGAAGGAACACAGGAAGCGATTGTCAGCGAGCTGATGAAATTTTATAACGCCTAATCGCGCATAAACAGCGGGAGCAGCCGATCAGAGCCTATCTGATCGGCTGTTTGTGTACAATGAAGGGACGTAGAAGGAGGTAGCTGATCATTGGACTATAGTGGAAAAATAGTGCTGGTAACCGGCGCCGCGCGAGGCATCGGCTTAGCGGTTGCCGAAGCCTATGCGGGGAGGGGAGCTCTCGTTATTGCGGCAGACCGCGTCAGCGAAGGAGCCAAGAAGGCGGCGCTTCGTATACAAGAGCAGGGCGGTAAGGCTGCTGCGTATGCAATTGATTTGGCTCAGCCAGCCGAAATTGAAGCGATGTTCGCTTTTATCCGTGAAACCTACGGCGGCCTAGATGTGCTGATTAACAACGCGGGTTATGCGGTGTGGAAGTCGCCGTACGACCTTGCGGTTGAAGAATGGGATGCGCTTCTCCATACCAATTTGCGCGGCACTTTTTTATGCGCAAGGGAAGCCGCTAAGCTGATGCGCGGCAAAGGAGGCGGAGCCATCGTCAATATGGCCTCGACCCGCGCCTTAATGTCTGAGCCCAATACGGAGGCGTATGCGGCTTCCAAGGGCGGCATCGTTGCACTGACGCATGCGCTGGCCCTTTCTTTTGGCCCGGATCGTATTCGCGTGAATGCGATCAGCCCCGGCTGGATCGAAACAGGCGATTATGAAGCGCTGCGGCCGGAGGATCACAGCCAGCATCCGTCCATGCGGGTCGGCAAGCCGGAGGATATTGCGAAAGCCTGCTTTTATTTGACCGATCCGGGCAATGATTTTGTTAATGGCATTAATCTCGTCGTCGATGGCGGCATGACGCGTAAAATGATTTACGAGGAGTAGCATCATTTCGTATCAGCATCGCAAGCCCTAAGCCTAAGCTACTATTGCAACTTGCCTAGTGCTGGCGTAGAATAAGACAAAATCAACAAGGGAATGAAGGAAGGAGACGGGGGTATGGAGCGAAAGCTAAGGCAATGGCATGGCCAATTTTGTCCGTCCGGTCCGAAGCGCGTTTCTATTTCCATTCCTTTGAAACACCAAGGCATTTGATGCTTTGGTGTTTTTTTATGCCCTTTTTCAAGTCGCTATGTAAATGGCTTAGTCCCCGATGTTCTGCTTCTTGCGAACGTTAATCTAACTGGAGGTGCATGATCAATGATGAACAACAGGTATAAAAGAGTGCTGATTAAGCTAAGCGGAGGAGCGGTTGCGGGAGGAAGCGAGTTTGGCTTTGAACCCGAAAAGCTGGAGCATATCGCCAGCGAGGTGCTGTCCGTCGTAAAAATGGGCGTAGAGGTGTCACTCGTTATTGGTGGAGGCAATATTTTTCGCGGCAATATGGGCGAGAGCTGGGGCATTGAGCGTGCAGAGGCGGACAATATCGGTACGCTGGCGACCGTTATTAACAGCCTGATGCTCAGAGGAGTGTTGAAAGCCAGAACGAAGAAGGAAGTGCGCGTTATGACGGCGCTGCCTGTCAGCAGCGTTGCCGAGCCTTACATCCGTTTGCGGGCGGTGCATCATTTGGAGAAGGGGTATATCGTCATTTTCGCGGGCGGCAACGGGCAGCCGTATGTGACGACGGATTATCCATCGGTGCAGCGGGCGATTGAGGTAGGCTGCGATGCGCTGCTGGTCGCCAAGCAGGGCGTAGACGGCGTGCTTGACGCCGATCCCAAGCTGCACAAGGGAGCGCGAAAATTCAAATCGCTGCACTACAACGATGTGCTGGACCAGCAGCTTAAGGTGATGGACCAGTCGGCGTTTATTTTGGCACGGGACTATAACCTGCCGATTCATGTGTTTAATTTCGACCAGCCGGGCTCAATGAAGGCAATTTGCCATGGCAGCCATGTCGGTACGCTGATCAGCAACAGCTCAGTGCTGGAGATGGACGCTTGATTTTTTCCATACCCCTCATCTTTCATTACTAATGACCGAATGACCGTCAGGCTGCAACTTTTCAATTGGGAATATCGTCCATATAGACAGCTTGTAAATGGTCATAGGGGGTTAGAATGAAGATGCTCAACACAACTACGACAAGGAAGACGAAAAAGAGAGGGAAGGCTTGGCGCAGCTTGCTGGCGCTTACGCTCCTATTAGCGATTGCATGGACGGGCGGCCCGCACAGTACGGTAGCTGCAAACGGGAAACTAGTACCAACCCTGGCGCAAGAGAAAGAGCAGGAGCAAGCGGTCGAAGCCGTCGCAAAAGGCTTTACGCAAATAGAAGCAGCCCATAACTATACGATTGCGCTGCGCAGTGACGGCACGGTTTGGGCTTGGGGACGCAATTTGTTGGGGGAGCTTGGGCTGGAAGGAAATACAGGCTTTCGCAATACAGTAGCTCCCGTACGCTATGCAGGACTTTCCGATATTGTATACATTCATATCAATAAGAGCGATCAAAACTATTTGGCGGTGAAAGCAGACGGATCGGTCTGGATCTGGGGATTGAATGACAGCAGCGGAACAAATACGAATGGGCTTCGGCAGGTGGCAGGCGCTGCTGGCGTAGCGAAGGTGGCAGGCGGCTACGGCTATGATATAGCTTTATTGAAGAATGGCACGGTCGCAACATGGACGAAGCAGCAAGACGACACCGGAAAGCTCAGCTTTGGAAAACCAGCTGCCGTGAAGGGCTTAAATCAAGTCGTGCAGGTAGCATACGGTTATCCTAAGGCTTACGCCGTGAAGAAGGATGGAACGGTATGGAGCTGGCAGCCTGTGGCGGCGCCCCGAGATGGTGCGGAGACGATTAAGCCTACAGCTCCGGCTAAAATATCCAGCTTGTCTGGCATAACCTCCATCGTCGCGTATAGCGGCGGCGTGATGGCATTAGATACGAAAGGAAAAGCGTGGAGTATTGCTGAAAATGGCAAAAAACAAGCTCTGTATCCGATACTGACGCTGAAGGAGATAAGCGGGAGTGCGGGCAGCCTGCTTTTGCTGACGACCGATGGCGAGGTTTTTGCTTATGGATATACCGCAACTGGCAAGCAGGGCAAAGTGCGAGGTCTCACCCGGATCAAGCATATCGCAGCGGGGGAAGAACACGGCGTTGCCATCGATGAGGATGGCAAGGCATGGGGCTGGGGCCATAACAAGTTTTATGAAGCGGGCGGGCCATCTGTGCGCAGCGATGGCATGGTTTATACGCCTATGCTGGCAAGGCCAGCCGTTGATACGTTCATAAATGGGCAATGGCTAAGCAGCATTTACCCTACTCTGCCGCAAGGGGAGACGGTATACGTGCCTATAAAAGACGCAGCTAAAGTATTAGGCATGACGATGAACGCCGTTCTTAATAACGAAGGCTTTAGAATTTATACGCTTAAATACAAGGAGCGCTCCGTAGCCTTCCGCGTGGGGGATAAGCAGGCGAAGTCAGGCAATACGACGTTTGAGCTGCCAGAGCCGCCGATTGTTTATACCGGTGCGACGGCCGTTCCTTACCAGTTGCTGGAGCAAGGCTTGGGGCTCTCGGTTCAATGGAACGAGAAGCTCAGCCAGTTGACGATTTCGGATCAGTCCAACGAATAATGGAAGAAATCTTTTAACAACCTCAAATAACCCTTGGCCCACATTGCTTCGTGGACCGAGGGTTATTTTTGCATAAGCCGCTATATAATTTGCTGATTCGGCAAGCAGGGTAAAGCGAGCGCCATGTCGAAAGTAATGGGATACAGCAGCGTTCATGCTGCAAGACATCCACTAATGACACAACGCATTAATAGTATAAGACGCTATTGCTGAATCTCTCTTCTCCTGTACCAACAAGCTCTGTCGCTGATTTCTCATACTGTTCTAAATGTTCAAGCGCCTTCAATTTGCTGCCGCTGCCAGTCATAATCTGAGCCACAATTGCTTCGCCGGGGGCGACGACGGCTATATCTCCGTGATTTCTCTCCCCGATGATTGCACCGTCATGAATAACGGCGTTTTCGCCAATGATGGCTCTATGAATAATAACATTGCGCCCAATTTTTGCACCAGGCATGATGATGCTTTCGGCGATGCCGCTGCCTTTTCCAATGCTGACTCCTGCGCCCAGCACCGAGCGGGAAATCCGGCCTTCGATTGTGCAGCCTGGATGAGCGATGCTGTTGCTCAGCACAGCTTGCGGGCTGACATAGGGCTTGGGCGCCGGAAGAACCTCCTTGGAACGCAGAGGCCAAGTTTCTGTTGACAAGTTCATCTCGCCGTCAAGCAGCTCCATATGCGCTTCCCAGAGGCTTTCCACGGTGCCAACATCGCGCCAGTAGCCCTCATACGGATAAGCGTTCAAGTTTTCCTCTGCAGCCAAAATGGCGGGAATAATATCTTTGCCAAAGTCATGGCTTGAATGAGGATTAGCGGCGTCCTCCAGCAGGAAGCTTCTTAAATCTTGCCAGCGGAACAAATAAATGCCCATTGAAGCCAAGTTGCTTTCCGGGTTCGCCGGCTTCTCCTCAAACCTCACGATGCGAGACTGCTCGTCCGTATGCATAATGCCGAAGCGGTGGGCCTCACGCCATGGCACCTGCTTGACGGCAATCGTTGCCATCGCCTGGTTTGCCTTGTGAAACTCCAGCATTGGACGATAATCCATCTGGTAAATGTGGTCGCCTGACAAAACAAGCACATGCTCTGGATGATGCTCGTCCACATAAGCAATGTTGCGAACAATCGCATCGGCCGTTCCCGTGTAGCAGCCTGAGCTTGATACGCGAGAAGCAGGCAGCATCGAAATTTCGCCAGAATGCTTCGTAGTTGCTGAGCGCAGCCAGGCTTCTCCGTCCGAAATGTGGTCGTGAACCGAATCAGAGCAATATTGGGTGAGCACGCCAATTGTGCGGATGCCCGAGTTGATGCAATTGCTTAATGGGAAATCAATCATGCGGAAACGATCGCCAAACGATACGACGGGCTTGGCCATATGGCCTGTAAACGGTGCTAAACGACTTCCTTGTCCTCCAGCTAGCAGCATAGCGATGCAATCAGTTTTATGCATAAGGCTTTTTCCCTCCAGGCCGTCCGTGACGGGTTGTTGTAAGGTATTTTTAAACGACTGAAGGGCGCTTGAAACGGTTGAGTCAAAATCAGTTTTTAAGGTTAATATTAGCTTTCGTGTGCTTTACTATACGTTCATTGCGAACATAAAGTGGGTGAAACGGATGGAAATCTCCACATTGTCCGAAGAAGAAATTTTCCTGTTTCATGAAGGAACATGGGCGCATAGCTACCGAAAAATGGGCGCTCACCAATCAACCGAGCATGGGATCGAAGGCATACGCTTTAACGTTTGGGCGCCGGAGGCGCGGGAGGTTCGTCTGGCGACGGATTTTAACGGCTGGCACGGCGACAATGAGCCGCTAACCCGACTGAACAAGTCCGGCATATGGACAGGCTTCTTCCCGGATATGCCGAAGGGCGCTTTGTATAAATATGAAATGATAGCCCAAAATGGTGAGAGGCTGCTCAAAGCCGATCCTTACGCCGTATATGCCGAAGTAAGACCGCAAACCGCATCGCGCGTCTGGTCGCTGAACGGTTATTCGTGGCAGGATGAGGCATGGATGCGCGGAAAGAAAACGCCGTATGCCCGTCCGATGAACATCTATGAGGTGCATCTTGGCAGCTGGCGCAGGCATAAGGATGATACGCTGCTTTCCTACAGCGAGCTGGCTGATCAATTGGTCGCTTATGTAGCGGACATGGGGTATACCCATCTGGAGCTGCTGCCGCTGACCGAGCATCCGTATGATAAATCATGGGGCTATCAGCCGACAGGGTATTATGCCGCGACCAGCCGTTACGGTGAGCCGCAGCAATTAATGGAGCTGGTAGACCTGTGCCATCAAAATGGTATTGGTGTCATTCTGGACTGGGTGCCGGGGCATTTTGCCAAAGATGCGCATGGCTTGCGCCGCTTCGACGGCTCCGCTTTGTTTGAGAATGAAGATCCGCTCATTGCCGAGAAGCCCGGCTGGGGAACTCTAGCCTTCGACTATGGAAAGCCGGAGGTCCGCAATTTTTTAATTTCGAATGCGTTGTTTTGGTTCGACCTGTTTCATATTGATGGGTTGCGCGTAGATGCGGTCACCAGCATTTTGTATCATGATTTTGATAAAAAGCCAGGCCAGTGGCGGCCGAATGAATTCGGCGGCAAGGAGCATCTTGAAGGCATCGCTTTTTTGCGCCAGCTGAATAAGACGGTTTTTCAATATTACCCGCATGCCCTTATGATGGCCGAGGAGTCGAATGCTTATCCCGGCGTTACGAAAGCGGTCGATGAAGACGGACTCGGTTTTAACTATAAGTGGAATATGGGCTGGATGAATGACACGCTAAGCTATGCGAAGGAGCATTTTTTCAACCGGAAAAATCATCATAATTTGCTGACCTTTCCGATCTGGTATGCATGGCAGGACAATCATGCGCTGCCGCTTTCCCATGACGAGGTTGTGCACGGAAAAAAATCGCTGCTGAACAAAATGCCCGGCAGCTATGAGCAAAAATTTGCCGGACTGCGGCTGTTTTACGGCTATATGATGACTCATCCTGGCAAAAAGCTGCTGTTCATGGGCGGCGAATTTGCCCAGTTCATCGAGTGGAAGGACGATGCCGAGCTGGACTGGCTGCTGCTGAATTATGAGCCGCATTGGAGGATGCAGGCTTATACCCGCAGGCTGAATCAGCTGTATGCGCAAGAAAAAGCGCTGTGGAAGCTCGACCATGATTACAAGGGCTTCGAATGGATCGAGCACGAGGATGATTTGCAGAGCGTCCTTTCTTATCGCAGGCTGGCTAGCCCGAAGGGGGAAGCGCTCATCATGCTGTGCAATTTTACCGATTACGCGCATCCAGTTTACCGCATTGGCGTGCCGAGCGCAGGCGATTATGAAATTGTGCTGAACAGCGATGAGCCTGCTTATGGCGGGTCGGGTTTTCAAGCCGGGCTGCTGCGTGAAGGTGGAACCATTGCATCCCAGCGCATCAACTGGCATGATAAGAAAAACAGCGTAGAGCTGCCGCTGCCGCCGTTATCTGTCCTTATTTTGCGGCGGGTAAAGGTGAAGCGTTCCCGTTAGATTGGCAATGCAGCATTATGAAACCAAAGAGCAGGGGATGACAAGCATGAACGTATTGTTTGCGGCAGCGGAATGCGTGCCATTTATGAAGACGGGCGGCCTTGCTGATGTAGCAGGCTCACTGCCGGAAGCGTTGAATGAGAAAGGCGCGGATGTGCGCGTCATTATGCCGCTTTATGCTTCGGTAAAGGACGTTTATCGGGCGCAGATGAAGGAGCTGGGCTTCATTTATGTTTCCATAGGCTGGAGGCATGTTTACTGCGGCATCAAGGAACTTGTGCATGACGGCGTTGTCTATTATTTTATCGACAATGAGCATTATTTCCGTCGCGGCTCGGCTTATGGCTATGGTGATGATGGGGAACGCTATGCGTTTTTCTGCCGGGCGGTGCTTGATGCGCTGCCCGTGATGGGCTTCATCCCGGATGTGCTGCATTGCCATGATTGGCATACGGGCATGATTCCCGCTCTGCTCAAGCATCATTATTGGCATCGGCCAGAATATTCCCGCGTGAAGACGGTGTTCACTATTCATAATTTGCAATATCAGGGCAATTACCCGCGGGCGGCATTGGGAGACTGGCTAGGCTTGCCAGACGAGACGTTTACAGCGGACGGTGTAGAATATTACGGGTCTGTCAGCTTTATGAAGGCGGGCATCCAGCTTTCGGATCGGGTGACGACGGTAAGCCCGACCTACGCCAATGAGATTCGTACAGCCGAATATGGCTATGGTATGGATGGCACGCTGCGGGCCAAAGGCGATCGGCTAATCGGAATCGTTAACGGTATTGATGCACGCAGCTACAATCCTGAGACGGATCTGTTCATTCCATTTCAATATAAGAACAGCCTAGAGCTGAAAAAACAAAACAAAGCCGCACTCCAGAAGGAGCTCGGACTGCCGGTCAACGATTTGATTCCCCTGATCGGCATGGTCGGAAGGCTCGTAGATCAAAAAGGGCTGCCGCTTGTGCTGGAGGTGTTGGACGAGCTGCTGCAAACGGAAAACATTCAGCTCGTGCTGCTTGGCACCGGAGAACCTGAGATGGAGCACGCGTTCCGCGCCGCCCAGCATCGTTATCCGGACAAAATGGTATCGTGGATCGGCTTTGACGATGGCGTAGCCCGCCGAATTTATGCCGCATCCGATATGTTCCTCATGCCGTCGCTATTCGAGCCGTGCGGCATCAGCCAGCTTCTGGCGCTGCGTTATGGCAGCTTGCCCATCGTGCGCGAGGTTGGCGGACTGAAGGACACCGTTCAAAGCTACAATGAGTGGACGGGAGAAGGCAACGGCTTCTCCTTCACGAACTACAACAGCCGGGATATGCTGAATACGATTCGTTATGCTATTTATATGTGGTGGAATGAGTCGCATCGCAACAAGCTGACCGCAGCTGCCTTTGCCGGCGATTACAGCTGGGGGGCGTCGGCTGAGCGTTACATAGCGCTTTATAAAGAGTTGGGTCAATAAAGATGCTATGAAGCGTTGTTTGCCTCTGACCGTTTTACCCGCCAGCCGCATTTTCATTCCAAGCTGCGCCATTATACGCTAACCTTGGATGAGGTGATCGCACTCGGCAAGCTTCAGCTCAAAGTGCAATTTCTGTTTATTCAGGGACGTGGCGGACGTTATGCTTCGCATCTGTACGATAAAGCAGCAAAAAAAGGGGATAGGCACTCGAAAAATCCGATGCCTGTCCCCTTTTTTTGCTGCTTTTTTTAAGCTGATTTTAAATATTGCGGTACAATATCCGGTAGCCCATCGGCTCAAGCTCAATGCGGAGCTGATCCTTGAACGTCGCCACTTCTTCCTCTGTGAGCGCATCACGCCAGCCGCCGGCCAGCATCGGGTGGGCGAGAAATACATCTTCCTCTGTATTGTTCATCCAAATGGTGAAATGCTGCTTATTGTTCATCCGCTCATAAACGAAGGTGGCTTTCTCGCTGCTCGCTTGCAGGAAGCGGAAGCGGCCGCAGCGCAGCGCCTCATGCTTTTTACGGAGCGAAATGACGATCCGATAAAAATCATGCAAATCCCGATCCTGCTTGGCCTCGTCCCATTCCATGCATTTGCGGCAATCCGGGTCGCCGCCGCCTTGTATGCCAACTTCATCGCCATAGAAGACGCAAGGTACGCCCATCGACGTCATCATAAACACTGCCGCCAGCTTCGCCCTCCGTTTATCGCCACCCATCCGGGTTAAGGAGCGCGGAATATCGTGGCTCGATAGCAGGTTAAGCAGCGCTTCGTTCGTCTGCTGGGGATAACGTACGAGCAGGCGGTTTACCTCCTCGGCAAAATCCGAGGCATGCCTGCCGTTGTTGGAGAAAAAATCGAGCACGCTGTTCGTAAAGGGATAGTTCATCGACGAATCGAACTGGTCGCCTTGCAGCCAGCGCAGCGCATCTCCCCACACCTCGCCGATAATGTAGGTGTCATACTTCACTGCCTTGACTGCGCCGCGGAATTCCCGCCAGAAATGATGATCGATTTCGTCGGCGACATCAAGCCGCCAGCCGTCAATGTCCGCTTCACGAATCCAATGGACGGCGACATCGAGCAAATATTTTTTCACCTCGGGGTTGGCGGTGTTGAGCTTAGGCATATTGCCATAAAAACCGAACGTATCATAGTTCGCCTTGCCATCCTGAACGGCTACCGGAAAGTGATTCAAATGGAACCAGTCCTTGTATTTGGACTTTTCGCCGTTTTTCAGCACATCCTGAAAATGGGGGAACTGCTCGCTCACATGATTGAACACCGCATCCAGCACGACGCGAATGCTGCGCTTATGGCACTCGTCGACCAGCTTCTTGAGCAGCTCGAGATCGCCGAACTGCGGATCAATCGTATGATAATCGACCGTATCGTATTTATGATTGGAAGGCGAAGTGAACAGTGGTGTCAAATAGATCGCGTTTACGCCTAAGTCGCTAATGTAATCCAGCTTCTCTAAAATCCCCTGCAAGTCGCCGCCGAAATGTGAATGAATATCCGGCTTTTCTCCCCAAGGCCTCACGTAATCGTGGTCGTTTTCCTTGTTTCGGTTATTGAAGCGGTCCACCATGATTTGATAAAAGACCGCGTTTTTCGCCCAGTCTGGCGCATCGAACAAGTCGACCTCATGAATGTAGGGCACCTCGAAATAACCGCCTGGAGGTGTCGGCTGCTGCGCATAAAAACCTGTCTCGATCTTCCACAGCGTCTCTGTGCCGGCATGCATACGGAAACCGTAGGAAAAGCGTTTGTATTTAGGGATAATAACGCCTTCCCAGTAATCAAACAGCTGATCGGAGGCGATTTTTTCCATTACAATTTCCTGGAGGTTGCCGTTCCAGTCGTATTTGTCTCCGGCGACCATGACGACGTCCTCCACATCATTTTTTTTCGTGCGCAGCCGAATGTGATAGGTTCTCAGATCATAGGCATAGGCCCACTTGTGGCTCGGGGTGTGATGAATGGCTTCTCTTTGCATAAATAGTCGTTTCTCCTCTCCTATTAAGCAGTTGGCTTAACTAGCCGTGAAGCAAGGATTCCGCTCCGTCAATGTAAACCGTTGTGCCTGTAATATGATGCGAATCATCCGAGCCGAGGAACAGCGCAAGCTGGGCGACCTGCTCGGGCGAGCCAGGTCCCTTCTCCAGCGGCTGATCGCCTTCTGGGAAGTTGACCGGAATTTGCACCTCCTCCAAATAAGGCGAGCGTTTCGTGCTTTTATCGATATTCGTCTTAATCGAGCCGGGGCAGATTGCATTGACGCGAATGCGGTAATTCGCCAGCTCCAGCGCCGCCATCTGTGTGAAAGCAACCTGCGCCGCCTTCGTGCTGCTGTAAGCGCTGAACCCGATATTCGAGAAGACGCGGTTGCCATTAATGGAGCTCGTAATCAAAATACTGCCGCCCTTTTCCTTAAGCGCCGGAATGGCATGCTTCACGGTCAGAAACGTACCGTTCAGGTTAATGTTGATCGTCTTGCTCCAATCCTCCAACCTCATCAGCTCTATGGGGGCCATGGAGCCATTAATACCAGCATTGGCATAAATGATGTCAAGCTTGCCCAGCTTGTCTAACGCAACTTTATATGCAGCCTCGATCGCTTCCTCGCTTGATATGTCGGTCACGGCTGTTGCGCAGGTGACGCCGAAAGCTTCTGCCTCCTGCTTGACTATGGCGAGCCCTTCCTCATTCACATCGAGCAGTGCCACATTAGCGCCTTCCTTGGCGAACAGCAGTGCCGCCGCGCGGCCGATACCGGAGCTGGCTCCGGTTATCAGGGCGGCTTTGCCCGCCAGCCTGCCGCTGCCTGTCTTCGTTTGTTCATTCGCCATCATTGAAAACCTCCTGCAATGTATAATTATGATCGGGGAACATGCGCTGCAAATCCGTATTCTGTTAAGATGATCTAATTTCTCTTACCCTAAACCCATTGGGTATTCCCAACTATTTCAATTTTTATTTTGCGGTTTCTGCGCTGCAACATTGAACAACCGAAAGGAATGCAGCAGTGGCGACCATAGTGCACATATCCATCCTTTGTTCACACATGTTTACAAGTTGGAAACAAGTTCGATATATTGGCGATGTACAGCTGCATTATGCTAAGCGTTAAAGGGTAATATGGGTTAGACAGGCATGAGGGGGAGCGATGTCGGATGACAGGTCAAATGATAGATAAAAAAATATTGGTCGTGGACGATGAAGCGAGTATCGTCAGCGCTGTCGCTTACGCATTCAGACGCGAGGGTTATTTGGTCGAGACGGCTGGCGATGGGGAAGAGGCGCTGGAGAAGGTTGCAGTCTTCCAGCCGCATGTCATTATTCTGGACGTCATGATGCCGCGCATGAACGGCTATGAAGTGTGCCGGAAGCTGGAGAACCGTCATGGCGTCGGCATTATTTTGCTCACGGTCAAAAATGACATCGTCGACAAGGTGCTGGGGCTTGAGCTTGGCGCCGACGATTATATGACGAAGCCGTTTGATTTGCGCGAGCTTGTCGCCAGAGCGAAGGCGCTGATGCGGCGCGTCGAGAAGCTCGCTGGACGCGAGGAGGAGCCGGGTGTGTATGAGCTGGGCAGCATTCGCGTGCATATGCAGCAGCGGCTCATCATGGCTGGAGATACGGCGCTTGAGCTGACGCCGAAGGAATTTGATCTTGCCGCGCTGCTGCTGTCGCATCCCGAGCGGGTATACACCCGTGAGGAGCTGCTTGATCTGGTGTGGGATATGGAATACGCGGGCGGAACACGTACCGTAGATATTCATATCCAGCGACTGCGCAAAAAGCTTGGCGATTCGAGCCAGACGCTGCTCCAGACCGTATATGGCATCGGCTATAAAGCTTCGAAGGCCGGAGCATCGGCAAAAGCGAGTGAGCCGTCATGAGAATCAGCCTGAAGCTGCGGATGAGCATTGTGCTCGTCGTGCTGCTGGCGCTCACCGTAAGCGTACTGAGCATGATGGTGCTAAGCGGAATCAAGCGCGATCAGCAGGAGCGTACCGAGAAGCTGCTGGCCAAGCAGAGCGAGGTGGCGGCACAATACGTTCGGCAAAGCTTCGCTACAAGCGAACCGCAGCTTGCGCGTGTAACCTTCATGCCTTTAAGAGGGCAGCGGCTGGCGCTATACATTTCTATGATCAGCGGCATGCAGACGACGTTGTATGACACGCAGGGCAAAGAAGCCGGCAGCTCCATTCCCGTTGGCGGAGAAAAAGGAGCAAATTTGTCCGACACGCTGCAATACGCCCTGAATGGCAAAATCGCCTATCAAACGGCGGGAGATTCCCTGATTTATTTTGCGCCTTTGCAGGGCGAGGACGGATTGCTAGGCGTGGTTAGCTTCCATTACTCGTTGAAAAATGACCATCAGTTCGCCCAGACGATCCGCGAGCTGTTTCAAACCGCGGGCATTATTGCCTTGGTGGCAGGAGCCGCTATGGGCTATGGGTATTTTTATAGGCTTGCTGCGGTCATTTCCCGGCTGAGAAGCGCTGCGGGCAGCATTCGAGAAGGGCGGTATTTGCAGCAAAATCCCGTACGCAGGCGCGATGAGCTGGGCGACTTAAGCCGGGATATTTTTTTTATGAGCGGCGCAATTGAACGGCATATTGAGGAAATGCAGGAGGAGCAGCGCAAGCTTACGCTGGCCATCCTCAAGCTGCAGCAATTGGAGCAGCAGCAGAAGCAGTTCATCGGCAACATCAGCCATGAATTCAAGACGCCGCTCACGTCGATTCGGGCGTATGTGGATTTGCTGGATATGTACCGCGATGATCCGAAGCTCATTGATGAGGCGATTCAAAGCATGGGCAAGGAAACCGGACGGCTGTACGATATGGTCGAGAAGGTGCTGCATTTGGCGGCGCTGGAAAAGTATGAATTTGAGCAGCAGGCGGAGGTCGTGCAGCTGGATGCGCTGCTGCTGGATTTGTGCACGCGGATGCAGGGCAAAGCGGCAAAATTTGATTTGACGCTGCATACGCAGCTGGAGCCTGCCGTTATCTGGGCGGATCAGGAAAGCCTCATGCAAATATTCATCAACTTAATTGATAATGCGATTAAATACAATCGTCCAGGCGGGCAGATTAAGGTCGCGCTGTTTGTTGACGGAAACAGAGTTGACGTAACCGTACAGGATACAGGGATAGGCATTCCAGCCGAAGCGCATGGCAAAATTTTTGAGCCCTTCTATACCGTCAATCGCGACCGCTCCCGCATCTCGGGCGGAACGGGGCTCGGACTGTCGCTCGTTAAGCAGCTTGCCGAGGCGCAGAAGGGCGAGCTGGCGCTGGTGAAGTCAGGCGAGGATGGAACGACGTTCAGGGTCTATTTTCCGCTATATAACGGTTAAAGGTTTACAGGCCCGAAACAAGCTGGAGATGATGCGGATACATCGGCTGATTACAATAAACGCATAGCAATAAAGGGGAGGGGAAATGAGAGATGAAACAAACCCATTTCAAATGGATAAGTACAGGTGCGGCTGCATGTTGTGTGGCGCTGCTGCTGGCGGGCTGCGGAGACGGAAACGCCCCAACACGCGAAACGATACAAAAGCCGGATAAAACGATAACCGTCGTCGAGCCGGATCAGTCGACCGATACGAAGGTCGCTGTCAGCCAAATTGCACAAATAGACAGAACGCGGGGGATTAGCTTTATTACCGAGGAGCAGTTGGTCATTGTCAAACGCAATGAGAATGAGCAGAAAATAGCGGTGGAAGGGGAAATGATGTTTCCCAACAATTTGTATTTGCACAATCTGGCAACGAAGCAGGAGGAGGCCTTGAATGAGCAGCCTGCGCATCAGGGATTTGCCAAGCCGTCTCCGGACGGGAAATATTTATTTTATAAGCTGAATAACGAAGAGAGTGCCCACGGCTATATTATGGATCTAGAGACGAGGGAATCGGTCGAACTGGGCAACGATGTAATCGATACGACGACAGGCATGTGGATGGACGATACGCATGTGCTGTTTATGACGATCGAGGGCAAAGTGATCAAGGCGGGCGCCGATGGCACATTGGAGACGATATACGATAGCGAGCAGCGGATATTTACGGCGATGCCCGGCGAGGGCGGCATTTATTATGTGGTGAATGAAGTGCTGTATTTCCTGCCTGATGGCAGCAAGCAGGCGGAAAAGCTGGCAACGGACGTCGTTTGGGTCATTCCGTCGCCAGAGCGCAAGCAGCTCGCTTTGGTGAAGCGAACGTCGAATACGACACGGACGCTGATGATTACGGACGCGAAGGGCAATGAACCGATTGAGCTTGGCAGCGCGACGCAAGTATTTGGCACAAGCTGGTCGCCGGATGGCAAGAAGCTGGCCTACAGCCTGACATCGGAAGGAACGGGCGGCGACAACGGTGTTTTTGTAGCGGATGCTATTAGTGGCGATACAGTGCCGATCAAGCTGGATGTCCAGTATTTATCCGATGATCTCAGCTGGAGCCCCTCCGGCAAAAAAATCGTCGCAGCGACTTATTCGCAGGAGCAGAACGATTTTATTACGTTTGTGATTACGTTGAAATAGATCAATTGTATACTGCTCGCAGCTTAATATTCTATGGGGAAAACACGTTCAAGGAAGGGTCTACTCTTCTATTGAACGTGTTTTGTTGTGTTATTTTGGTGAAATGAAAATTAATCTCTAAATTCGATGAAATTAATATAGTTCTTTTTTCCTATTGGTTTAAAATTTGGAGTGAATTATGATTGGTAAAAAAGGAAGTGATTGGATTTTGAGTAAAAAAATTATAAGTTTATTGGTGATTATGACATTGGTTTTTTCAAATGCTGTTTCAGTAGTATTTGCAGAGAATGCAAATATACATGTGATATCGGATACAACAGAACTTAAGACAGTAGAAGGAGAAATTTTAGGCAATGTCACTACTGTTACAACTATAGAAAGGAGCGAAGGCTCGCAAGGTGTAAAGAATGTTATTACAGAGTCGAAAAAATTCAATCTTAATCCTGAATATGAGAATAACAAAAATTATACTGAGATATTTTCGGACACTCTAACGGTAAATACGATATTTGCTACTTATGACTATAAGGTTTATATAAACGGGGAACTAATGAATGATAAAGAGCCTAGCATGGGACTGATGGCTGTTGACAAAGCGGGTATACCATCAGTTTGTCATTATTATAGTAATAATACAATGACAAGCTATACTTTTGCCTGCTATGAAAGTATGAATTATAATTGGGTAGGTGATCATGCAAAACCTGATCCTGAAGGAAGCAATATTCAGAAGCAAGCTACAGCTTCTAATCAATGGTTTGCTACCGCGAAAAATGGGGTTGATTTGTTCGCTATGCAATTCAGCACGTTTGATACTGCATTAATGACTCTCATGATAGAAGTAGGCGGGACAATAGCTGGGTTATCATGGAGTGCGATTGGGGCTATTATTGTAGGTGGGGGGCTAGCAGCAGCGCTAGCAGGAAATGTTATAAATCAATGGAGCAGTTCAAAGACTTATTTAGGCAAGGCTTATAGCTATATTGAAAAACTTTAGTATACTTTTGTGCGAAAAGTAATGTTTGGAAAATGAGACGTATGATTTGTCTTGATTATAGGCGGTGAAGTTATGCTTAATTTAATGGCTGTGATCGCTTATGTTCTGATCACACTATGGGTTATTTTCAGCATTGTGAAGGTCGGAAGAACGCCTCAAAGAAGAGTGCAAAATATCTATTTACTATTTATTTCAGGGATTACTATGTTTGCAATGGCTCCTAATGAGCTTTGGAAAGCGATTTTACCGCTGTTTAATCTTGCTTTAATTATAGCCTATCTCATATTTATCTACGTCATGAGAAAAAAAGGATAAAGCCAAAACCAAATATGCCGCGTATGGCAGGATGGATTCACCGAAGCGGGATTTCCTTACTTTCGTATGAAGATATTTAGGTCAAAACGATGGTCTTAACGGCAGAAATATTGACTTAAGGCGCTATAAAGGGTATTATTACACAATCTTGAATACGAACAGTAAGGGTGAAAATCTTGAATTCGAAACTGCAGATTAAGAACGTTATTTTAGCCGACAAAGATCTTGCCTCAGGGTTATATCAGTTCATCATGACACTTAGTGAAGGTTCTAAGGCGCGTTTGTTCTACAGCCAGAAGCCAGTATGGAGATTAACAGGCGTTACGCGTATGCTGAACGTGCCTTGTCCATTGTGCCGGAAAGACTACTACTGTAATTGCTTTGAGAAGAACATCGCTCATTTCAATCAGCAGATCATCGAGAAGGATCTTATTCCGGAACCGACGAATAGCTAATACTTGTTTGAAAAAGATTAAAAAAACAGGCATCCCCGCCTCTGGCTGGTGGATGCCTATTTTTTGCAAATATAAGAATGTATAAGTTTCATACTCATAATCGGCTTATATTTCACCCTCGAAACGGTAGCTTTGCCGCCAGAGGACGGCTTCAGCCGTTTACGCTTGAAATATAGGAAAGGATATCCTAACGCTATCCTTTCTCTATATTTCTCGGAATGAAACGCACCGCGCCGCCAAAGGATGGCGACAGCCGTTTCACCTTGGTTTTACGCCTAAATTTCCTTCGGCGTTTTCAAGCCGAGCAGCTCTAATCCTTCCTTAAGCACATCAGCTGCCGCCTGCACTAGCTTAAGCTTGACGATTCGCTCCGCTTCTTCACCTGCGAGCACCTTGTCATGATGATAAAAACGATTAAACGCCTGCGCGAGCTGAATCAAATATCTGGCGAGAATCGACGGCTCATGCCGTTTGGCGGCGTCACCCAGGGCTGCCGTGTAGCGCAAAAGCATCTTCATTAGCAGCCAGGCATAATCGCCCGTAACATACACATAATCGGCAGGCTGAGGTGCTGCTGCTACGTCGCCGTCGGCCGCTTTTGCCAATATCCGCTGCGTTCTGGCATAAGCATATTGTACGTACGGGCCCGTCTCCCCTTCAAAGTTCAGTACATCCTCCAGCACAAAATCAACCGCAAGCATTCTCGTATTTTTGAGATCTCCGAATACGACGGCGCCAATGCCAACCGCCTCGGCTACCTCGGCCTTGCCTGC
Source organism: Paenibacillus algorifonticola (assembly GCF_000971975.1). Classification (GTDB taxonomy): domain Bacteria; phylum Bacillota; class Bacilli; order Paenibacillales; family Paenibacillaceae; genus Pristimantibacillus; species Pristimantibacillus algorifonticola. The sequence goes on from NZ_LAQO01000027.1 coordinate 107,750, forward strand.
AAGCGCGGGGTTCTTTTCCTCTATTTTCTGCAAAGCTCGCTGCACAGCTTCATCCAGCACCTCTTCTAGAAAAACGACCTTACCGCGGCGGGTGGACATTTTTTGCCCGTCCAGCTTCATCAGCCCGAAGGGGATATGCTTGCAGGCTGCTGCCCACGCAAAGCCCATTTTCCCAAGCACGAGAAACAGCTGGCGAAAATGCAGCGATTGCTCCGAGCCTACGACATACAGCAGCTCGCTGCCCTTCATCTCCTCATGGCGATAAATTGCGGTCGCCAAATCACGTGTCGCATAGATGGATGTGCCATCGGATTTGCGAATGAGGCAAGGCGGAAGCTCATGCTCATCCAGGCGGACGACCTGTGCGCCGTCGCTTTCCTCCAGCAGGTTTTGCTCCTGCAGCTGCTGCACGACGGCGTCCATCTTATCGTTATAGAAGCTTTCGCCGAGAAAATGGTCAAAGCTCACGCCGAGCCGGGCATACAGCTTGTTGAATTCCTTCAGGCTGTCGGCAATAAACTGGCTCCAGCAGCGAACCGCTTCAGCATCGCCAGCCTCCAGCTTGGCGAACCAGCTGCGCGCCTCATCCTCCAGCTCGGGGTGCTGCTCTGCTTCCTCGTGGAAACGCACATACAGCTCCAGATAACCTTTAATGGGGTCGGATGCAAGCTGCTGCTCGTCGCCCCATTTTAGATAGGCGGTAATCATCTTGCCGAACTGCGTGCCCCAATCGCCAAGATGATTGACGCTGACCGTCTCATAGCCAACCTTGCGCAAAATGTGGTACAGCGCATTGCCGATCATCGTAGAGCGCAAATGTCCAATACCGAACGGCTTCGCAATATTGGGAGAAGACATGTCGATGATGACACGCTCTCCGTTCCCGATGGCTGCGCGCATGAGGCTTCCGCTGTGCCAATCCGCAATAAGCTGCGCCGCCGCCAGCTCCCGATTCCACTTGAAATTCAAATAGGGGCCGGCAGCCTGGACGCTCCAGCTCGCATCTGCCAGCAGGGGCTCAAGCTGTGCAGCAATGTTAGCGGGGCTTTGTTTCATGGTGCGGGCTAACGTAAAGCAGGGGAAAGCGACATCGCCAAGCTCCTCATCGGGCGGATATTCCAGCAAGGGCCGAATTTCCGCTTCGGGCAGAGCTAGCGCATTCGCCAGCGCCAGCGCGATTTTGTCCATTAACAGCATCATCATCTTCCTCTCCAAAATTATTGTTCAGGCCAGAGCAGCACGCAAAAAAGGCCCCGTCTCTAAAATTAAGAGACGAGGCCTGTTATCCCCGCGGTACCACTCTTGTTGCCGCCTCCGCACAAAATAAAGGAAGGGCATCTCGCCGTTGTAACGGTGCTGAACCGGACGTCCCTAGCGTGATTGCTCGTTTCAGGCCGCCATCTCCCGGGTGCGCTTCGCCTAACGGTCCATTGCCGGCTTTCACTGTTCCGGCTCGCTTGAAATGGCACCTGTTTAGGTTACTCTCCCGTTCCTTGATGTTAATTAACAGCTATCATATCGAATACGATCAGAAAAATCAATCCGTTTTTAATCGGCAGTGCTTCCGCCTATTCTTTCTCGGTTACGAGGCACAGGCTCTCAATCGCCTGGCGTATAATCGAGCACGAACGCTCCATCAGCCGCTGCTCCCGCGTCGTAAGCTTTAGCTCGACAATTTCCTTTACCCCACAGCTGGCGATGATGGCCGGTACGCCGGCGCATACTTGCCGCTGGCCATATTCACCGTTTAATATGGCGGAAACGGCAATAATGCGATGCTCGTCGTTTAGAATCGAGCGGGTAATATGAGCCAGTGCATTGCCGATGCCGAAGCTTGTCGAGCCTTTGCGCGTATAGATTTCCCAGCCGGCATTGCGGGTCTGCTCCGCCAGCGCTGCGAGCTTCACATGCCCGAAGCGCTCGGGATGCTGGGCCAAAATATGCAGCAGCGGCTTGCCGCCAACCGTCACATGCGACCACGCGGGAAACTGCGACTCGCCATGCTCCCCAAGCACATAGCCCTGCACGCTGCGGGCATCAACGGGGAAATGCTCGCAGAGCAGCGTTTTGAGCCGCGATGAATCGATGGACGTTCCGGTGCCAATTACTTGGCAACGCGGCATGCCGGACAGCTCCCAAACGACATACGTCACAATATCCACAGGATTGGCGGCCGCTACAAAAATTCCGCTGAACCCGCTGTTCATAATGCGCGGAATCATTGTTTCATAAATCTCGCGCACCGTATGCAGTACATCCAGTCGATCAGCGCTGCCCACGGGATACGCCCCTGCACATAAAAGGATCACATCCACATCTCCGCATTGCTCCAGCGTTCCAGCGGCAACCTTCGTGCGTCCGTGGACAAAATCCATGCTGTGCGACAAATCGAGCGCCTGCGCGTAAGCCCGGTCGAACGTGCGGTCAATGAGCAGCAGCTCATCGCAAATCGACTGGTTAATTAAGGCATACGCGCAGCTTGAACCGACCTGACCGACTCCTACAATGGCGACCTTGCGCGCTTTGTTTGCCATCTCAGTTGCATCTCCTCTGCCGTTAACCTCGTTACGCTATTATATGCGGCATCCAGCCCATAATGTGACGGCCATGTTCATTCGATGTTTGTCTATGTCACATGGATGCGAAAGCGTGAAAATATGCACATTTTCATCTGCCAGCCAGTGGTGGGGAAAGTTCTATTTTTCAACATATCCACAGAGTTATGCACATTATCAACAGTGTTCAAGTTGAGTATTTTCCGCTGCCTCCAATACTTATCCACATGTAAACAGGGAGGATTGTCCACATTGTGCAGGTCGGAAGTCCTAAGGTTGAATATAGATAAACCGCTTATTTTCGTGCATTTACAATCTAACCTTCAGCTGTCATGATAGGGAAAGTATATGTGGGCAGACAGAGAGATGGAGGAATGGAATTCATGTGGCTTGTATTATCCCTGCTGGCGGCGACGAGCTTTGGGCTGCGGGGGATTTTGTATCATTGGACGAGCCAGCAGGCGCTTAATCGCAATGCGCTGCTGTGCGGAGTGTTTTTCTCGGGAGCGCTGATTACACTTGTTTGTACGCTGGCAACAGGGTCGGCTTTCACCGTTTCATCGCTCATTGGGGTGCAGATGGGGCTGCTCTCTTTCGGGGCAAATGCGAGCATGTTCAAGGGCTTTGCCGTGGGCAAAGCCTCTATTGTTGCGATTTTGACTGCGCTTCCTTCGGCGATTGTCGTCGTTGTTGCTTTTGCGGTATGGGGCGAGACGCTGAATATGGCGCAGCTAAGCGCCTTTATTATCATTATCGCGGGAATATTGCTGGTGCGTTATTCCAATGATATTACCCGTGGCAATTTGCAAGGAGCGCAATGGGGGCTGCTGGCCATGCTGTTGTTTGCCGGAAACGATTTGTCGGGAAAATGGTCGACGCTGATGGATGCGCCGTTGTTTCCGACGCTCGTCTGCATGTTCGGCAGCGGCTCAATCTGCTTTGGGCTTTGGTGGCTGCGCGATCTGCGCTCGATGCGCTTTGCTTCCCTGGCAGCAGGTCAAGCTGCACAGGAGATAGCCGCTGGGACCGCTACAATGTCTGGTACTGCTGGGATCACTGTTGGCGCAAGGAACGGGACTTCGAGTCAAAGTGCAAAGCCAGTTGCGGCTTCGGCAGCTAAAGCCGCCAACGCAGCGGGCTTAGCTATTAAACGGAGCTGGAGCTTCCGCCGCACGTTTTCCGTCGGGATGGCGGTTGGTATCACGAATGCGGTTGGCATGATGTTCATTGTGACCGCTTTTGATGTGGGGAAGGCAGGGCTGGTATCGGCGGTAACTGCGCTTAACGTGCTAATTGTGCTGCTGTATACGCGATTTGTCGTCAAGGAGCGCTTCTCCAGACTGGAGACGATCGGGATATCTGCCGCCTTCGCAGGCATCCTGCTCATGCGTTTGTATGGTTCATAAAGTGGAGCAGCCCGCGCTGAATACAGGCGAGTTAAGTACGAAATGTCTATAACTTTAGAAAACTCAGTGAAAGTGTTATAATACAACCGTTCACTTATTTTAATTAACGGGAGGTTTCACTTACTATGAAAGATTTTGAATTGTACAATCCTACCAAGCTGGTATTCGGAGCAGGGAAGGTACAGCAGCTTGGAGAGCTGGTCAAGCCATACGGAACGCAAGTACTGCTCGTATACGGCGGCGGAAGCATCAAGCGTTCGGGGCTTTATGACGAAGTGATTTCCCAATTAAATAGCATTGGAGCAACCGTTCATGAACTGTCCGGCGTGGAGCCGAATCCGCGTCTGACGACCATTAATAAAGGGATCGACATTTGCCGCAGCGAAAAAATCGAGTTTGTACTCGCCGTTGGCGGCGGCAGCGTGCTGGATGCTTCCAAGGCGATTGCGGCTGGGGCGCTGTACGATGGCGACGTATGGGATTTCACAATCCGCAAAGCGGTCATCCAGAAAGCTTTGCCTATCGGCACCGTGTTGACACTTGCCGCGACGGGCTCGGAAATGAACGGCAACGCGGTTATTTCCAACTGGGAAACGCAGCAGAAACGCGGTCTTGGCAGCAAGCTTGTCTATCCAAAGTTTTCGATTCTTGATCCGAAGCTGACGTATTCCGTGCCGAAGGACCAGACAGCGAACGGCATCGTCGACATTATGTCGCATGTGTTCGAGCAATATTTCTCCCTGACGACCAATACGCCGCTGCAGGAGCGCTTCGCTGAATCCATTTTGCAAACCGTTATTGAAAACGGTGAAAAAGCAATCGATAACGGCTCTGACTATGACGCCAGAGCGAATCTGCTGCTTGCCGGCACCTTTGCGCTCAACGGCACGCTGCCGATTGGCGTCGTGACGGACTGGGCGTCGCATGGCATTGAGCATGAGGTAAGCGCGATTTACGATATCGCGCATGGCGCAGGACTTGCGATCATTTTCCCGAACTGGATGAAGCATGTTTATCAAGAGCGTATTGACCGCTTCGTGCAATATGCGGTACGGGTATGGGGCATCGATCCGAGCGGCAAATCCGATGAGGAAGTGGCGCTTGCAGGTATCGCAGCGACACGCGCCTACTTTACGCGCATTGGCGCGCCTGCGACACTCGGCGAGCTGGGCATAGGCGGCGAGAACATCGACCGGATGGCGGCGGAAGCGACCGTATTCGGCCCAATCGGCTCCTTCAAAAGCTTGGACAAGGAAGCGGTCAAGAGCATCTTGACGGCGAGCCTGTAAGTCAGGCGGCTAAGCCATTTTTTAAAAAGCATTCAGGTGTTGCTGCGCAAGCAGTACGCCTGAATGCTTTTTTTCTGGGCAGCAACGGAGCCGTTTATTCTCGAACACTTGAAATTTCAATGATGAAATAGAAAATCTCTATTATTCGTGCCGTTGACCGCTGCATATATGGAGTGATAAGTTAAATTCATATAAAAAAATCGGAATAATCGGATATTCGAGGAGGCTTTATCATATGGGAGATCAAGCAGCAGCGTATCGCTTTGCCCGCAATTTGCCCGCACGATCGATTGGCGGAACGAAGGTGACAGATCCGCAGCATGTCCATTTGTCCTATGGTTTTCCGGCAACGGATTTGCTGCCGGTTGAGGAGCTGCATGCAGCGGCGGAGGAGGCCCTGAAATGGGACAGGGCGGATGCGCTCCATTATTCGGGAGCGAAGGGGCCAGCCCGCGTCAGGGATTGGGTGCTGGCACGTTCCCGCAAGTTCGGCATTCATGCCGGGGCGGAAAACTTTATTCCGACCTTTGGCGCCATTCAAGGCATCGATCTGACTGCGCGGATTTTGCTAAATCCGGGGGATGAGGCTTGGGTAGAAGCGCCAACTTTCTTTAATGGCTTGCAGGCTTTCCGTGCAGCGGGTGCCGTCATTAAGTCGATCCCTGTCGATGAGCAGGGGCTTCAGGTCGAGCTGCTTGAGGCAGCTTTGAAGCGGGTGGCTGAACACAATGAGCCGATACCGAAGCTGTTATACTGCATGCCGAACTATCATAATCCAACGGGCGTCAGCCTGTCGCTTGAGCGCAGGCAAAAGCTTGCGGAGCTGGCGGTGGCCTACAATTTCCTCGTCCTGGAGGATGATGCATATGCCGAGCTGAACATTAGTGGTGAGACGCTTCCCTCGATCTACTCATTTGCGCCGGAGCAGGTCATTTATGTCAGCACGTTCTCGAAGACGCTGGGTCCTGGGCTGCGTCTCGGCTGGGCAATTGCCGCACCGGAGGTCATTTCGCATATGGCGACGCTGTCGCTGGGAAGCCAGCTCAATCCTTTTACCCAAGAGGTGGTTGGCGAATTGCTGCAGCATTATGGGTTTGATGAGCAGGTAGCAAAGCTGACCGAGCGCTACAGGTCGCAGCGCGATACGATGATTCAAGCGCTCAAAAGGGAGTTTGCGGAGCATATTGCGGTGCAGGCGCCGGATGGCGGTTTTTTCGTCTGGGTGACGTTTGGCGAGCAGGTTGATGTGAGGCAGTTTGCGCCAGCTGCGTTGGCGAAGGGTGTCAGCTTTGTAGCGGGCAATGCTTTTTTCGCGGACGGGCAGGGCTCGCACCATTTGCGGCTGTGCTTTAGCTTCTGCAGCACGGAACAGATCGAACGTGGCATTAAGGCTTTGGCAGAAGCTTATTTTGAAGCTTTGCAGAGCCAATCGGCGGAGCAGGCTGTTCCCGAACTGCAAGCCTAGCTGGACATCCGCATCGTTTTATAGCCAACATAAAGCGTGAAGCTTCGCCATCAGCAGAAAATTTGCGAGGCGAAGCTTCACGCTTTTTAAAATATAAGAATTTATAAGTTTCACCCTTATAATGAGCTTATATTTCACCCGCGAAACGGTAGCTTTGCCGCCAGAGGACGGCGACAGCCGTTTACGATTGATACGCCATATGTTCCGGGTAGGAGGGTTAGCTGGAAGAGAGCGAGCAGTAGGTGCGGCTGAAATTGCGGGCCAGCAAGTCTTCTTTTCGAATGAAAAAATGAATGACGCCAGCATCCAACCACTGATAGCCGACCTGTTCATTGCTGTCAATTTCCAGCAGCATGATCATATCCTCGATTTCCGCTTCGGCACGCTCCCGGCTTCTGCCGAGCTTGTCCATCAAATGCTTCATCACCTTCTCGCTGTCATATTCGGTCGTCTTATCCGCCAAAATGAACAGTGCCGCTTCCTCCTCGGCATCATGATGCTGTCCGGTCGGATAGCCGAACATCGTCCCCCAGTTGGTTATGCGATCGCCCTGCATCTCGGCAACAAGCTCAAAATAGCGGTCGGTCGAGCCCTCCTCAAAATCAATTACCTCATAATCCACATAAGCCATGTTCGGCAGCTCAACCGCTGAAACGGCTGCGGCTTTGTAAGGATGAAACGACGTTTCATAAATATCCTCAAGAATCGTCGCCGCCCCGGGATGTCGGAAGGCAAGCTGTTCAGGGTACTGGACGAAAATAATGCGATGCTCGATGTTCGCAGCTCCTTCGTCCATGCCGCAAAAGAAATACAGCATGCCGGTTTCCGGCAGCCAGCCCTGCCTGCATGCAGGCGCAATCTCCGCCAGATTCAGCTGGGCGAGCGGCGTCATCAGCTTGCCGGACGCCTCCGTCGGCCATTCCATCGCTGGCGGAAGATCTGGATAGCCGCCGACGCGGGAGTTGCCGACCTTTTCATATAAATCAGGCTCTATTGCAGACAGCTTCACTGTGCTGCGGGATTGAGGGAGCAATTTTTCGGCAGCGGGTGAAAGATGATATTGCTTCAGTAATTGTTCCAGCGCGTGCGACAGCTGTTCGTTGAGGGGATTGGACATAAGCATGAACACTCCATTCTGGAATTTGATTAGTCGTCATAAACCATGTCGTATTGAACCATTACCCCGCTGCGAGGAAAGCTTACCAAATTGTCATGTAGTGAAAGATAGAGTTTGCCGATAAAAGGGTATATTTCCCTATGTGATATTTTACCTAAATCAAAGTACGATAGAAATAAGGGGCTGATAGACGGATGGAAGAGTTGAAAAGCTGGAGTAAAGCTTGGGATGTCGAAACGTTAACGGAAGCGGTTGGTCAAGTGGTCATATTGAAGAATAAGGGCGGGATATCGCCAAAAGGAGCTATTGCCGCGCCGAAAGGCGGTACGGTTATTGCGGCGTATGCCTATCATGACGATCAAAGCGGACTTTATGATGTCGTCTATATCCATCTGGATGGGAGCGGCAGTCTGATCGATACGCAGCATGAACAGGAGGGCGTTTTGCCTGAGCTGTTTCATAGCCCAGATGGGGCGGTTTGGGTGTCGCTTGGAACAACAAGCGGCAAGGAGCTCGATATAGCGCTGCCGCTATACGGGCGAAGCGAGCATGCTGCTCCGAAAGGAACCCGTCCTTTTCCGGGGAAATATGCCGCTTCGTTCGGGACGTTGGCCTGGTTCCACGATGAGGATTGGTTCAGCGAGAAGAAGCCGGACCGCCTGCTGCGGCTGGAATTTGCGGACGGCAGCATCCAGTCGAACAAGGTCATCAAGCTGCCGATGCCCAAAAACAATAAAATCTCCCTTGATCCGGAGGGCAGGCTTGGGCTGCTCGCTGTTCTGTATCAAGAGGAAGAACTGCTGCACCGTACGCTAGACGGGCAAGGGGGAGTTATTGAAGAACGCCGTTTGAGCGGGTTCGAGGCGGATATGCTGCAGGTGCTGGAGCTGGGAAGCGAACGGGACATGCGGGTTATTTTTACGATGGAAAATAAGCTGAGCCTAGGTATTATTGCGCCGGATGGGCGGCGGGAGACTCATGCGCTGTATGAGCTGCAAAGTCCGTTTTACAGCATGTGGGAGCCTATGCGCCTTGCAGACGGGACGGATATCATCCGCTTTACTTTTGAGGAGGGCAATGGGTGGGCGATTGTGCAAAATAAGGGGCTGCGCGCGATTTTTACGCATAGCGGAGAACGCGGCTACACGAATCGGCTGACAGGCGAGCTGCTGCCTATTCCGTCCAGCAAACCGCTCGTATTAAACGATATTTGCCGCGTCAGCGATCAGGCGTATCGGGTCATTGTTTATCCGATGATGAAGGGTGCTGCCGAGGCCCGGCAGTTGTTTATTGCGCAATTGGAGCTATAGGAGCTGAGGCAAGGGAAAGAGGCGCAGCAGTAGAGTGCTGAAATGGACAAGCGGAAGGATGGAGAAGCGATGAGCATCATTACATATATGGAGGAAATCAAGGAGCTGCTCAAGGAGGAGCTGCCGCAACTGGCGGCATCGCTGAACGGGCCTGCAACGGAAGCGGAGATTGCCCAAGTGGAGTCGCGGCTCGGCATTTCTTTACCAGACGAGCTGCGGAGCTTGTATTTGCTGCATAACGGCGAGGAGAGTATGGGGCCGGGCCTGTTCATGGGGCTGAGGTTTCTGCCCTTGGAGGAGCTTGCGGCGGAGTGGCAGGTGTGGGCGGATTTGGAGGCGGACTTTGGCGAGGAAAGCGGCCATTATTCCGTTCCGCTTGGCTGGATAGAGGAGCGATACATAAATCGCGGCTGGCTGCCGATCAGCGAGGATGGCGGAGGTAATCATCTCGGTGTGGATATGGCGCCCGCGTCCAGCGGCGTAACGGGCCAGATTATTAATTTTGGCCGGGATGAGGAGACGAAATATGTCATTGCTTTAACGCTCGGCGAGCTGCTGAAATTTATTCGCGATACGGTAAAGGAAGGGCAGTTTAGCGTCGAACGGGATGAGGAGTGGGTATTCTGGACCTATGGGCGGGAAGGGAACGGCCATTTCCTTGACGCTGTGCGTGCTTTGCCGCTGCCGCTAGGGCGTTCAGCCCTAGAAGCTGGTCCAGGTAGCCTTGCTGAGGAGGGAGCAACGGGAGTCAATCTGGCAGAGCAGCTGGAGCAGTCGCTGGATGCCGGCTGGCTGGCGCGCATTAAGGAGAAGTCCGGCTCGGTCGCTGCTTTTTTGAAGGCGAAGCAGCTTTATTTTATTAGGGACGGACTGACGGACGCCGGGCCCTTCGCGTATTGCAGTGAAGTGCGGGAGCTGGTGTTAAGCGCCAATGAAATTAGCGATGCTGCGCCGCTCAGCGGCTGTACGCAGCTTAAGGTGCTATACATTGGCGGCAATCCGATTATGGATGTGAGCGCGCTATCAGAGCTTGCTTATTTGCAGGAGCTGTATTTGACGGGAACTGGTGTCATTGATATTTCACCACTGGCTAAGCTGCCAAAGCTTAAAAAGCTGGTGGCTGAAAATGTGCCGATTGTTGATTATTCATCCCTTTCCCAGTCCAAAAGCTTGCGCAGTCTCGCCGTCTCGAACATCAACGGGGAGCAGCTGCGTACGATCTGTGAATTGGAGCAGCTGCAGGAGCTTTCTATACAAGGCTTTGCTGATGATGAGACCAAGCAGCATATCGGTCTGCTCAGCAAGCTGAAAAAGCTGAAGTCGCTCCAGCTGAAGCAGCTGGAGCTGGATGATCTCACATTTGCAGCCGCGCTTTCCAAGCTGGAAGGCTTGAAGCTGGACGATACGTCCGTTGCGGATATATCGGCTGTAGCCGAGTGTGAAAGCTTGAAGGAGCTTGAGCTGAACGGCTGTGAGCGACTCGGCCATTTGGAGGCGGTGGCGAAATCCTCCTCGCTGCAGCAATTCGCGGGCAGCTTCGCACAATTTAATGTGCTGAAGGAGCTTTTTGTGCAAAAGGTAGATATGAGCAAAATGATCGGCAGCATGACGAAAGAAGAAGAGGAAATTTGGCTGGCATATAATAAGGCATAGGGTAACGGACGCAAGGCGAATGGAGATAATGGACTAAAGCGCGATATGATCATATAAGGCGGTTGCAGCCAGGTAAGTTTTCTGGTCCGCAGCCGCTGTTTGATTTTAGGAATAATATGGCCTTATCAGGGTATCATCCCATACTTGCACTTCTATATATCTTTCCGGCCCTTTGTCTCCTTGGGCATTCCATGTTTGGGGCAGACCGAAGGTTTTTATAATATCGGCAATCTCACTGAGCGTATAGACTTGACCGCGATATGGTTTTCCATCGTTGTATCTCATCGCAGGAAATAAATCGCCGTATGTAAAGCTAAGGATACCAGGTTCAAAGTCGGAAATGGAAAATGGAATAACTTTGCCTTGTGGATACCAATCCAGAAGCCAAGGGCACTCTCCAAGAGTCATATAGTGGGGATAATTTTGCAAAGGTTTGCCCCCTTTAACGACAAATAATTCTCTTGTCTTCCATTCAAGCATACGCCGAATCTCCAAATAATCCGTGGAGCGTTTACTTGCAAATCCCCTTTTTTGAGATCGAATCTGTTGAAGGACCTTCTCGGCCTCCTGTGGTTCCAGAGCGGAAAGATTGCGAAAAGGGCCTGTTGATTCATCGTAATAATGATAGAGCTTCATCTTCATCATGGTTCACCTCGCCGATTCCTAATATAATGAGCTGACTTAAGCATTAATATATCAAATTTATGAAAGAAAATCGTTATAGGGTGTGTATGCAAGCCGGAGTAGGCCTGCTGCTCCTTGCTTAGCGCTTTTTCGAGGCCAATCTCATCTGACCATTCAAGGCTGGGAAACCGCAGTATGCGATTGTTGCCGAGACCACTGTTGCCGAGACCTCGCAGTTCGGGACACTCCCTCCTTTTTTGAAGGACTGAGTTTCCGCTATTTTGGCTTTTGATCCGATTTCAGGCCGTAAGCGGACAGGATGTAGCTAGAATAAAAAGTGGACACAGCATTAAGGAACGCCTAATAATAG
>NZ_KQ040783.1:0-14854 GCF_000971975.1 Paenibacillus algorifonticola
TATTGTACACAAAAAAAGACCCTACAAGATGACCTTTTTTAAAGTGTCCATCTTATAGGGTACATTTTAGTTGGACTGCCGGCCCTTTTTATGTGCATAGAGAGTGAAGGAGAGCGACAAGCGAGAGCCTGTCCGATGCATTAAGAAACATACAAACAAGCGCTCGGTCCGAAGCATCATGAAAGCGCGTTTAGGAAGCGCATGTTGACTTCGACACCACTGAGCAAAACGTAAAGAAGTACATCGCCACATGGGCGATATACTTCAAGTTGCATATTATATTCCCGCTATACGAACTCCAATCGCTCCAACTCCCCGCATAAGGCTTCACATTCTTAAATCCAACCTCTTGCGGAACACAAGTTGGGTAACGCTGGCTTTTCAAGCCTTACAGGCTGCTTTAGATCCCATCTATTCTTGTCGCTGTCCTCCAAGCTCTTTCATATATGAGAATACAACCGCAATTGCTGCTATATTTAATTTTTGCATTAAGCGAGGAGCAACCTCATTAAAGTCATCCATCTGCATCTGCTCTTCTATGTCTTCTCTATAGTTATCTTCATAATCACTAATAAAATCCTCCTCTTCCTCATACCAATCAAATCTCTCTAATACATAAAACTCTATCCCCTTATCGTTTTGCTAGGCACAATACCAAACTTCTTCTTGAAGCATTTGCTGAAATAGTAGGGGTCGGTATATCCTACCTTCATGGACACATCAACAACCTTCAATGACATCAATCCGTCGGAGGATACACCATTCAGCAGCTCAATGGCTTTATCCAGACGAATATTGGTCAGGTATTCGGTAAAGGATTGTCCCTTCTCTTTTTTGAAAATATGACTCAGATAGCTCGGATTGACCGCCAGGCTGCGTGCAGCCTCCTGCAGATTGACATTCTCGTTGGAATAGTTCGCGGTTACGTAATCTACCGCCTTGGTCACGATATCCGAATTTTTACTACGAGGAAGCTGTTTTTCTATTTCAACAAACACCATTTCTCGAAAAAATGTCTCTAGCCATTGCTGCAAGGCGGCTACCGTCTCCAAAATATGCATTTGTCGGAAGAGTGGATGTCTTTCCGTTAGCCAGTCCGGAGGAAGAGAACCTCCCCGTTCAAGAATAGCTGCGCTGCCTAGCGATACACACTCCATCAGTACGAACTGGGCTATCTCCTTGCTTGCCCTGCTCTCCATTAGATGATCGCAAGCACGTCGAATGAGCTCGGTAACGGTATCCTGCTGTTTCTGGCGGAGCGCAGTCAACCACTCAGAGCGATCGATCGGAAGCGAGAAGACAGCATCCTCCGCTCCCATATGATCCTGGATATAAGCAATGACCTGATTGCCGCCTTGTGTGAACTTATATCTAAGCAAGTACAGAGCCTCCGAATAAGACAAGTAAACTTGGCTAATGCTCTCATAACTTTGTCCCAGCGCAAATGTGACGAATAGATGCATTTTCTGATCGATAAAAATACGAGACTGCTCGCATAAGTCAAAAAGCGTGGTATCACTATGTTCAGACAGACTGGCCAAAACGGCGAGCTGATTCTTTTCCACATTAATAAACGTGCAATCGACGCCTGCAGATCCCAGCGTTTCCTGTACAATATTTTGAACTGCAAACCGCCAAAGCTGCCGCTCCTGTTCCTTGGCAAAGCGGGTATTCAACTCGTCGAGCTCCACGATAATGACCGCATAGGAAGAGAACTCAAGTTTAAGTCCATAATAGCGGGCTTGTTCGCTCAGCGTTTCTGGACTGACAGACTGCTCATGCAGCAGGAATTGCCTAATAAAGTGGTCCTTCAGTATGGGCTTGGTCTCATCAAGCTGCTGCTTTAATTCTCCCAGCGATCGCGAAAACTCATTTTCCTCGCAGAGCTCGTCACGTACAACAGCAAGCGCATTGGTCAACTCATCCTCGTCAATAGGTTTAAGTAGATAATAGGAAGCGCCAAAGCTTATAGCAGCACGGGCATACTCAAAAATATCATAACTTGTAATAAAGATGATTTTGGTATTTATATATTCGGATCGCAGCGCCTGGACAAAGTCTAGACCAGACATGCCTGGCATATTAATGTCGGCAATAATTAGATCATAGTTCTCCTGCCGAGCGAGCTCGAGCGCTTGCGTCCCGTTCTCGGCCTCATCCTTAATGCAGAAGCCCAGCATCTCCCAATCGATGATTTGCAAGAGCAGCTGTCGAAAATAATATTCATCATCTACAATCAGAACTTGATATGGATTTTTGTTCATAGCTGGGACACTCCCCTTTCCTCGAGCTCCCCTCTGCTGACCGCAAGTGGAACCCGCAATTCCGCTTGAACGCCTTCTCCGAGGGTGGAGGTTATGGAGAGCCCATACTCCTCTCCGTAGAGCAGAAGAATCCGTTCTTGCACGCTGCTAATGCCAAAGCTATCCAGATCCTGATATTCCCGGTATTTCTCCTTGCCTTGCCAAATACGGCGCAACTGGTCTGCGCTCATGCCACGCCCGTTATCTCTGACTGTGAAAATAAGAAACTGCTTGCCGTTTTCCTCCGCCTTTCTCCCTGTTATAGAGCAAAGAGCGCCTTTCTGCTTGTCTCTCAGACCATGCTGGATCGCATTTTCAACCAGCGGCTGCAGCAGCATATTGGCAATCCAGCAGTTCTCAATTGCTTCTTCCATTTCAATGCGATAATCAATGTAGCTGTAACGGACCTTCTGAATATATAGGTAGCTTTCCAGATGCTTCCGCTCCTGAGAGACCAGAATTAGCTCTTGCCCGTTATTAAGCGAGGTTCGATAGAAATCTCCCATTGCCTTGACTACTTTGCTGACATCGCGAGCCTTAACCATCAGCGCCATCGATCTGACCATTTCGAGCGTATTGTACATAAAGTGGGGCTTGATTTGGGAGTACAGCAGCCGCAGTCCAAGCAGTCTTTTTTGGCGCCCCTCCTCATTGATCGTTTGCAGCAAGTCTTGAATTTGCCCGATCATTTCATTAAATTTGTGAGCCACTCTGCCAATCTCATCATTATTCGATACAACAGCTCGCGCATTCAGATTGCCTTCGCCTACTGCCTTTATCGTTCGGCTCAACTGAATGATCGGTCTGGTGATCCAGCGGGAAAATACAGCCGAAAGAGTAAATGCAATAAGCATTCCTGCAACGCCAAATCCAATAATGAACAAAGTAATTTTCCATTGATCCTTCATAAGAGTTTGAGTAGGAACGGCATATACAATCTTCCAATCGTTCTGCTCCATCGCTATCGATGAGATGATCAATCGCCCTTCATCAGCATAGATCTCCTCATTTACTGATTTGTACAGCAGCTTCGGATCATTAGCGGAGATAATAGTTCCGGCAGCATTGGTGATCATCATTTTGCTGTCCATATGCGCCTCGTCCCGACCATACAATTGGGACAGCATCCGCTCGTCGATATTGATGAATATAAATCCGGTGGTCCTTCCGTCATTTATATCAATTATCCGTCTGCCAACCGCCATTACATTGATTTTTTCGGCGTTAACAAGAAACGGACTTTCAAAGGTTTCGCTCCAGACAGGCGAACCCGCAGCTGCTATCATTTGCTCCCTCGGGTACAGGTCGGCTATATTTTCCATTACATCGGTCAAGTTCTCGGAGTAGTAAAGCTTGTTATTTTTAACGGATTGAATAATAACGGAATTAATATACGGATTGGACTCCACCAACGAATTAAGACTAGCGTACAGCAGCTGGATATTTTCAATTTCATGCCACTCGGCCATACTCCTGCTTGTCAGAACGGATTGATAGGTTTTGTTCACAATGGCGAGCTTGGAATAGTTCTCAATATCGTTAAATAATGTGCTAATCGTATTGGCAATAAGCGACACCTTGTATTGAGAGCTGCTCGCAGCTCTTTCTACCGCTTGCTGCTTCGTCATATGATACAGCGTTATGGTCAACAGCAGAATGCTGGGGAAGATAACCAACAAATTGATGATCAGCATCTTGCTGCGAATCCCCATATTCTGTAGCCTTCTAATCCCATTCACGAATATCCCTCCGTCAGCTGACTCTTTGGATGCTAGAGAATCTTCCCCATTATAACAGCCAGCCTGCGCGAGAGTCTTATTTCAGGATTGAGCCGGCGGTGAAACTTTTTTCCAGCTGCTCGCTAAAAAATAAATAGATAATGATTAATGGAATCGTTGAAATAAACATCGCCGCACATAACGGTCCCCACTCTACGCTGTATTCGCCGCTGAAGTTCATGAGCCCTAGAGGCAGGGTACGGAGTGAGGATTTCTGAATAAAAGTTACGGCCATCAGCAGTTCGTTCCATACGTTGAGAAAAATAAAGATTCCTACGGATGCAAGAGCAGGTCTCAGCAATGGCAGAACTACATGGAAGAAGGCGCGGATAACGCCATATCCATCAATGAAGGCTGCTTCCTCCAGCTCCTTGGGCAGCCCCCGCAGAAAACTGGACAATATGAAAATAGCAATGGGAATATTAACGGTTATATACGGCAAAATAATCGCTAGCTGAGATTTCAACAAGCCAAGGTCTCTTAGCAGCGTAAATAACGGGACGAGCGTAGCATGAACGGGAACCATAACCCCTGACAAAATGATGATGGACAGCACTCCGCTCCATCTGAATCTCATTCGAGTCAATGCATAAGCCATCATGGACCCTAACAGCAGGACAACAATTACGGTCACGGTTGTTACAAGTACGCTATTGAAGAAATAATCGCCGATCTCGCCCTGGACCCAGGCGTCCACATAGTTCTGAATTTGCCAGGTCTCGGGCAGGCTGAATGCGGAATTGCTCTGAATTTCCGCATTGTTCTTGAATGAGATAAGCACCAGCCACACCAGAGGAATGAGCTGAAGCAGGCCGATAAAAGACATAAATGTATAAAGCCCTGTTTTCTTCAAGCTTTTTGGACTGAACATTTTTGATGACTGTTCAGGAAGGTGTACGGGGTGATTGCTTGCTAATTGTTTTTGCATTGGTGCCACTCCTCTACGAATACACTGTATTTCTCGACATCAGCTTATTGATCACCCAGGAGATTAGCAGACATTGTACGACCAAATAAACAGCCAGTGTACTGCCATAACCAAAGTTCATCTTAAGGAAAGCCTCCTGGAACATCCGCACAGCAATAACGGTTGAGCTGTTGTCAGGACCGCCCCCGGTCATGACATAGACTTGCTCGAACACCTTCAACGAGCCGACAACCGCCAATACAACATCCACCTTAAGCACGTCGGACAGAAGCGGGAGCGTAATGTGTCGAACGGATTTCCAGCCCGTTGCTCCATCCAATCGAGCGGCCTCATAGATATGGTCAGGTATGCTCTGAATGCCCGCAAACATAATCAGCATGTGATAACCGACAAATTGCCAGACAAGAACAAAAACCACTGACAGCAAGGAGGTCTTCGTATCGCCCAGCCACAGCTGAGTCATTGATTCTAGTCCAATCGAGCGCAGGAAAGCATTAAGCAGTCCGATCGCAGGATCGTATATTTTGCTCCAGAGCAAGCTCACCATTGTAGTGGACATAATGACCGGGAAGAAATACACATTGCGAAACCATTTGCTGCCCTTGATTTTACGAGATACGAGCATAGCCAGAATAAAGGCGGCAGGCAACTGAAAGATCAGAGAGAACAGCACGAAGACAAAGCCGTTTTGTACAGCTGGATAGAAATTGGGATCGTCGGTAAACATTTTGACATAGTTGCTGAGACCGATAAATTTCATCGGCTGTATGCCATCCCACTCATGCAAACTAAAGAAGACAGTTCGGCAGACGGGATACAAAAAGAAAACAGAAAATAAGGTCAAACCGGGCAGCAGGAACAATGCCAATACCCAACGGTTCGATAGAGCCTTCTCCATGCGGGATTCCTCCTAACACTAGCTGTGATTTACTATAAGAAAAAGAAGAGGCACAGATTAATTACAGTGCCCCTTCCCTTAATTATTGTTGTTTCATGATTTTGTCCATCATCTGCACAAATTCACTTGATGGCAGGGAGCCGGTATAGAGCTTTTGATTCAGATCCCGGTTCTCCTCATTGACGGCTGCCGGTATAGTATTGCCCCAGAATGTTTGGATATAAGAATATTCGCTGTAATCCTTCAAGTATTGCGCATAAGCCTCATTAACCACTCCCTCGGGCTTCACCTCGGTTTGGGCATAGGTGGCTTGTCCAAGCTTGGCAAGCGATTCATTCACCTTAAGCGAATAACGAACGGCGAATTCCTTCGACAGCTCCAGCTGCTTAGACTTAGCGTTTACGTACAGACCATATGGAGCGGTGCTTTTCTCGCCCATATTAGACGAGAATGGATCCGCTTCTGCGCCTGTCTTCGGGAATTTCACGTAGCCGAGGTCATCGCCAAGAGCAGGGATCGCCTTGGAAAAGATCCAGGACCCGTTAATAATCATCAGAGCTTTACCGCCATAGAACAGCTCACGCGCCTCCAAGTCACTGTTGCCGAGAAAACCCGACTGGAACGCATTGGCTTTGACCAACTCGATGAGTTTGTCAGCCGCATCTACAAACGGCTTGTCTGCAAAGCTCATTTCACCATTTTGAGCCTTCGTATAGGCATCCTTATCCTCGCGCAGCACGAGCATATTGTAGATGATTTCACCCGGCCAGCGGTCTTTGCCGCCTAGCGCGATAGGCGCAATGCCTTTGTCGTTAGCAGCCTTGATGATATTCATGAGCTCTTCCCATGTAGTGGGAGCCTTTACACCCAGCTCGCTCATTAGCTTCTTATTGTAAGCCAGCAGATAGGATTGATCAGGGCGATAAGGCAGCGAGTAGATGTTTCCATCTTCTTCTTTAATCAGCATTCCGTCATTAAAGCTGTTTTCCAGCCCTGTGCTCTGCAGTGTGTCGTTGAGCGGGGCAGCCATCTTCGCATTAAGAACGCTTTCTCTCTCCGACTTGCCCGCATATTGAGCGAACACATCCGGCAGCTCGTTAGCAGAGATGGCAACCTTGATTTTCGTTTTGTAAGTTTCTGGATTAATGAATTCATAATTCAGCTTAATATTCATTTCCTCGGCGATTTCTTCAGCTACAGGCTTCAGATAATCATCCGTATTAAACATCCATAGCGTTAAGGAGCCGCCGTCCTTGGCTGTATTTCCCGAGCTGCCGTTCGTGCCCGGTGCCTCCGAATTGCCGCCTGTACTCCCGCATCCCGATAATACAAGCGAAGCCCCTAAGCCAATTGTCAGCAAAGATGTAATAAAGCGCTTACTAAGATTCATTCCGCTTCCCCCTTGTTTAAGTTCTAATCTAGTAGCTTACAGGATTTATTATAGAGAAAAACCATCGTCTGCTTAATGGAATTCCTTTAGGCGCACCAGTAAATATATTGGTCATTCGATCATAATAGCGTTGAATGATTCAGGCAGAAGCCCGCAGGAGAAGCGCTGATCGTTGCAGTCAATTGAAGCAGCAACCAAAGCCTTCGATTCATCGTCTCCTGCGGTTTGTGTATATCAGAATGACAGAATGACAGTCTGGCTGTCAGTCTCCTTTGATTCAGAGGCACTTGTTATTTGGGATCCTTCTACGTCTCCCACTGCGTCTTCTTAGAAGAGGATAACCACCTGATTTGCTTATTAGACATTATCCTTCTCCTCCTGCTGTTAATATGAGCACATCGAATGGCCGCATGGTCACAGCGCCTTGCAGCAGCTTCCCCGACAGCAGATCGCGCATCTGTTGTCGGATTACGACAGTTTGGCTGTTATGCGCATAGTTGAGCAGAAACCAAGTATCTTGCTCACTGCCTGGACGTTGTCTTCGATGCAGCTCAACCTGTTCTGGCAGCTCCATTAACGCTGCAGCCGGAGAGGACAGCCCTGACAATGCCAGCAGCTTCGCCGCCGCAGTCTCAGTGAATGCAGAGCCAAAATAATAAATGGCGCCTTTGCCGAGCGTATTTCGAGCGGCCGCAACACTTCCCTCATAATAGCTTCCGCCACTATAATGGCCGATGCTCTGCGCCGATTCTGATGTGATGCGGAGAATGTCATTAAACTCTGGCGCTCTTACGGACAGCTCGGTGCCGCTGTCTACCACCCAGCGAATATCCGGCGTTGTTTGATGTGGGCCTATACGGGTGAAATCCTCCACTTCAATGCCGCACAGCTCTGCAAGCGGGCCAGGCAATGGCTCCATGCGGCAGTGGCCATTCTCATCCTTGTAGCCGCTGCGGCAGCCGAATATGACAGTCCCACCTTGTCTTGCGTAAGCTTCCAGCAGCTTGGCGTGGGTTGCCGTAATGATCGTCGCATGCGGATATACCAGCAACTTGTAAGAGCTCAGCTGCTCCAGCGTTGTTTCCTCATCGATATATAGCGCATCGGTTGGAATATGAGCGCGAACGCACGCTTTGTACCATTCCAGTAAGCTGTACCTCTCCAGCGGCCCATGCCAGCTGTCCAACTCGCCATCCCATTCATTGTCGTAGCTCTTGATTATGGCTGCTTCAGCCAAGTAACGCTGTCCCACAATCTGGCTGCCAATCTGCTGCAGCTCCTTGCCAACGAGAGCAGCCTCCCGCACTTTACGATTCTCCTGATTAGAATAGTCGTTGATGCCATGCCAGTACATTTCTGTGCCGATGGATGCCGTGCGCCAGCGGAAATACAGCAGCATATCTGCTCCATGAGCTATGGACTGATACGTCCACAGCCGCATCTGACCTGGCAGAGGGGCTGGGGTTTCCAGCCGGGTAAACCAGCCGCATGCACCCGATTGCTGCTCCATTACACAGAAATGAGGTGAAATGCTGCGTACCACGCTCAGATTCCAGCTCCACTTTTGATCAAGCAGAGGACGATCCCCGAGATCTGGCATAATGGTGCTAATATTGGGATATGAATCATAGGACATAAAATCAAGTGTTGTCCGAGTCAGCTTATGATTGTCCAAATGACCAAATATTCCGTTATGCGTGACCCACTGATAGCTTGGCACAATATCCCTAATGATATCCGCCTGTAAACGGCAATAGGAAATCGCGCTATCTGAGAAAAAGCGCTTTTCGTCTAGTGATTGATGCGGGTTAGGGGCATTGGACACCGTCGGACGAGTCAGGTGCACCTGCTCCCAGTCGCTGTAGGTCTGATTCCAGAAGACCGTCCCCCAAGCGTGATTCAATTGTTCCAAAGTGCCGTACTTTTCCTGCAGCCAGCTTCGGAATGCAATATGATCGGCTTGCGAATAAAACACGTTCATTTCACAATTCAGCTCATTATCAATCTGCCAGCCGATTACAGCAGGGTGATCCTTGTAATGCTCAGCCATTCGTTGAGCAATACGAGCTGCCAGCCTTCTATAAACAGGAGAGTTATAGTTGAAATGTCTTCGCTGGCCATGCTGGTACAGCACGCCATTCTGAGCAGCATTAAGTGTCTCCGGATACTTGGTAGTCAGCCAAGCAGGAGGCGTTGCGGTAGGTGTGCCCAAAATAACCTTAAGGCCGTGCTTGTGCGCAGCCGCAAGAGCCCGGTCGAACAGCTCAAAGTGGAACTCTCCTTCTGACGGCTCAAAAATCGACCACGCGAATTCGGCAACGCGAATAATCGTAAAGCCGCATTCCCTCATACGTCTGTAGTCGTCCTCCCATAACTCCTCCGCCCAATGCTCTGGATAGTAACATACTCCCAAGTGAAACTGCGTTGTATTCAAGCTCTTAGTCATTAATGTCTATTCCTCTCTTTAAAACGTGAGATATGGTTAAATTCCGGCTCAAGCCGCTCGTACAGCCGCGTGTAGACTGCAAATAGCTCACTATAGATAGCATGGCGGTCAAGGCACGGCTCATGACGGTTCACAATATGAATCCAGCTTCTAGCTTCATTCAAAGATGAGATGTGCCCCAGGGCTTGCATAGCTAAGATTGCGGCCCCCAGTGCAGAGGCTTCGCAGCTTTCTGGAACAAGCACTTCTCGCCCCAGCATGTCCGACAGCATCTGTCTCCATATCGCTGATTTGGCGAAGCCCCCAGATGCCCGAATTTCCCGAGCTGGCCCCGCAATCTCCTGCAGCGCCTCCCCAACGGATAGAATGCTGTAGATTACACCCTCTAACCCGGCGCGAATTAGATGCTCCCGCTGGTGCTGCAGGCTAAGGCCGAAGAAAACGCCGCGCGCCGAAGCATTCCAGTAAGGAGCTCGCTCGCCGGAGAGAAAAGGTAAGAGCAGCAGACCGTCGGCGCCAGGTGCAATACTGGCAGCACTCTTAATCATCAGCTCGTAAATATCTGCGCCATGACGAACTGCCTCCTCCCATTCCGCTGATGCCAGCTTCTCCCGCAACCAGCTGAGAACGATTCCGCCGTTGCTGGTTGCCCCGCCGATAACCCAGTGCTGCTCGTTCAATGCATAACAGAAGGTGCGTCCCAACGCATCTGTTATCGGGGTGTCGGACATCATGCGAATGGCGCCGCTTGTCCCAATGGTTACGGCCAGCTCACCAGGTTCGATAGCACCTACACCAAGGTTGGCCAGAACACCATCGCCGGCTCCGATAACAAAGGGGGTATCTGCGCCTATGCCCATGCGCTCGGCCCAGACAGGAGGCAATCCGCTCAACACTTCTGTCGGCGGAACGAGAGCAGGGAGCTGCTCCTCCCGAATGTTCAGCAGCTCCAGCACCTCTTGGTCCCAGTCAAATTCCCGCAGGTTGAACAAGCCTGTAGCTGATGCAAGAGAGCAATCCATGACGAATCGGCCAAATAGCCGGAAGAGAATGTATTCCTTAATGCCAAGAAACATGCCCGCCTGCTCGTAGCATCCCGGATCTTCCTCCTTCAACCAAAGAATTTTGGACAACGGAGACATCGGGTGCATAGGGGTTCCGGTGCGCAGGTAAATCTGATTCCCTGCCAGTTCTTCCTTTAATCGCTTCACTTGCCCGGAGCTGCGATTATCTGCCCATATAATGCTTCTGGTTATCGGTGTATTAGAACGATCCAGAACAATCAAAGAATGCATAGCCGAACTAATGCCAATGCCGATTAGCTCATTCGCGTCTGCTCCCGATCGACGCATCACCTCTCTAATGGCGGTGACAGCCGCTTCGAGCAAGATTTCAGGATCTTGCTCCACCCAAGATGAACGAGGGTAAATGAGTGGGTAGTCCTCTGAATGAATACCGCGTATGTGTCCTTGGGGGCCGAAGGCAACAGCCTTCGTGCTTGTTGTGCCAATATCCAACCCTATTGTAATTTCGTTGTCACGCAAATTGAGCCCACCTTTACATGTACAAGATCCTGCAGCTTTCTCAAGACAGCTCTTCAGGTTTCATATGCCACCTGATCTGCTTGCCTATCCGATATTAACGGTTAGACTGGATTATAACGAAAAGCACCATTGTCATGAATGGAATAATTTTGGGTACGATACGTAAATATCTTTGCAAGCTGGCATACCTGTACTCAACACAAAAAAAGCACATCGCTGCATGCACGATGTACTACTAGTAAAAAATATTTCTTGTTTTATTATTTCCTCCCATTGTTCGCTGTCTTTCCGTAGAGCAATCTACCGCTACTTCCTAGTGTATCTGAAATGATGAATTCGGCAATATCTTCGGTCAGCATAAATTTCAAATTTTACATGCATGGCTTCCAAACCATTAAAATCATGGACGCAATCGGCGTTAGGGTCGCCAATATCCCATAAAAATTCCAATTGCGAGAAGCAAGAATAATCTTGTTCGTCATGGTATTTTGCTCATAGGAAAGCTGGCCTTGCCTGATCATTTTGTTTTGTAAAGGAAGCAGCACGATCATCCAAATTACCCCGGATAAAATAAACAGTCCATAAGAAATCCCAAGCCAATTCCATGCAAACACTGAATATCCCGGTTTGACGGTATTATTACTCTGCGCATACTCCACCGAGTCGAACAATACTTGGAAAGCTTCCATGCGAGGCGTCTCTTCCCCTGGCTTCGCCTGAATTAAATAGTCTACCCTCCACATGAACATCAATTGATAATAAATCGAATGCGTAAGCCCGAATTGAACATAGGCTTCGCCGATTCGGTCTAATCGTTCCGTCGGGTCCGAGGTGCTGCTCGCGGCTTGAGCCAATTCTGTGCGAAAACGAGTAAAGGCATCGTCGACGACGCTAAAAAGCAAGTGATCCTTATCGTGATAATAAAGATACAACGTAGCCGGAGAATAACCGAGCATCTCAGCCAGTTTGCGCATAGAAAAGGCGCTTAAGCAGTATTTTTATTTCATACTCGGAGTTGCTTGCTCCGCGCTATTTGACGCGGGAAGCCTCTCTAAACTGGCCCGGCGGCAGGCACATCCCCAGCAATCTGCCCATCAAATGGAGCTTTGTCATTTAATCGCTGCAGAATGGGGTAAGAGCGTAAGCACTAGAGTAGCCCATAAATCGCTTGTTCGGTTGTTCGGTTTATTTAACCCGACTATGCGGGATTTGGTTAAAATGATGTAGCAATGGACGTATCTATTAACGAAATTTGTTGCCTTTCTTATGGCAGGGTTCAATATGATCCGCACGAAAGGCTGATAATTCGGTGCCGAGGCACTTCGAAAAGTCGGCCTTTTTATTAATTTACTTTGTTGAGTTAACCGGCACGTTATCATAATCGCCAAACCTCATTTCGTCAAGAGATAATGTGTAAATGAGCGACATAACGTGGAATCCCCCTTTATCCTTTTGAAATAGGAATGAATTTCCGAGTATGCAGAGGGATATCGCTTTTTCCATTTCATCCTTTTTCACGTAAAATTTTCTTTAGGTCATTGGGGAGATAAGGGATCTACACACAAAGGACAGAAAAGGGAGAGTTGCATGAACAGAGTAGACAAAATCAGATTTATACTCCTTTACAATGAAGCGCCTGAAGGAAAATGTTACGGGTACATGGAGTTGAATCGGGATGGCAATATGATCGCGCTCTACAATAGGTATGGCGAGGAAATCGACATGAATGGCGGACATGAATTTGTCAGGGTACGGACGCTTGGCAAATTCGATGACGAAGACCGCGATAATTTTTATTCCTTGTTAGAAAGTGATGGTGTAGGATAATCTGCGCGCCAGGCTGGCGAATCGGTGTCAAGACACTACAAAAAGACAGAACGCAATGAATATTCGGGAGGTAGAAGATGAACAAACGAGTTCAAGAGGCAAGTGGAATAAAGAGAGGGCCGATGTTAACTGCGCTGCTCATCGGTGCCTTTGTTGCGTTTCTTAACGAAAATTTGCTTGCCAACGCGCTTCCTGGATTGATGCTTCCGGTGTGGATCGGAACCGGAGGGCGTCCGGAATCGGCGATTCGGGCAGGAAAGCTGGGATTGCCCCTCATCTTTGCATCATTGGCGGAATGCCGGAAAGATTTGCTCCGTTAGTTGAATTATATAAACAAGCTGTCGCCGAGGCCAGTCACGATGTGAGTAAGCTGCTCCATCGGATTCTTTTGTCCACCGCTTTCGATATAAAGCGTACCGTCGGCTGCTAGACGGGGAGGAAATAGTGAACCGAACTCAACATGTATTGTGCTTGGATTAGGAACATATCATGAATTACTCCTGAAAATTTTCAAAGAAAAAGTTAAACCTAGTTAAAAAAAATCACGTCCTCCAAGGGAGAACGCGATATGAAGCAGCTTGACTCCGTGTTTCAAGATCGTCATTTACGCTTTTTGGCGACCACCGCCAACCGACCATTTTCGTTCGAGTACTCACACGTAGACAGTACAATAAGCTTGTCGCCATACTGGGCTGTTACGCCCGTGTCGTAAAGATCGAGTTTTTTGATGTTCTGAACATACGAATCGAACTCGGCGGGCGTTCTTACCTTCTCAATCTGGTAGTATTTAAAAACGTCGTCCGATTTGCGATAAACTTTTGACAGAATAACGGCAACAATCTCATACTCTTCCTTTTCGTAAAGCGTACTGAACTGGAACTAACCGTTGATCCGGCTGTACGCGTCCAAAAAGGGGAGGCCGCTTTCGTTTTTCTTTGTATCGAAATCATGATTGATATAGTACTGCGCATCCTGTGGATTCTGCATGACCGGATACTCAATTCGGGTGCCATCAACCTTCAGCCAACCGACGATGTCCGGGTTTCTCTCGTAAAGCTCGCGAAACTCGGGAAGCATGATCGGCTCTTGCGCCTTCGAGATCAAAGAGGAGGGGATTGCTTCCCCTCCACCTTTGTCCGACCTCCCCCCCAAAAATTCTTGTAAGTTCTTCAATTTTCTTGCTTTCGACATGATCCCGTAGGAAAGTTCTCGCAACTGCGACCAGAGAAAACACCAACAGAAACAAGGAAACGGCGATAAGAATTTTTCTTTTTTTACTCATTTTCTTACCGCCTTTCCGGTTACTGGATGTGTTTTTTCTTCTTGCCGCCGAGCAGACAGAGTCCGATCGTAATCAAAGACATCAGCGCCAAAGCCATATAAAAGGCTGGCGGTACGCTGTTATCCCCTGTTTCTGGAACATCGTCCAGCTCGTTGTCGACGTTGCCGGCTCCGTTGGTGCTGTCGCCGGTTCCGTTGTCGACGCCGGACCCGGGATTGTCAGCTTGGTCGGGATCAGGGTTCGCGGGTCCAGGCCCGGGGTTCACGGGTCCAGGTCCGGGATTCGCGGGTCCAGGCCCGGGGTTCACGGGTCCAGGTCCGGGGTTCACGGGTCCAGGTCCGGGGTTCACGGGTCCAGGCCCGGGGTTCGCGGGTCCAGGTCCGGGGTTCACGGGTCCAGGCCCGGGGTTCACGGGTGGAGGCCCGGGGTTCACGGGTCCAGGTCCGGGGCTCACGGGT
>NZ_KQ040783.1:14864-117685 GCF_000971975.1 Paenibacillus algorifonticola
CCGGGGTTCACGGGTCCAGGCCCGGGGTTCGCGGGTCCAGGCCCAGTGTTCACGGGTCCAGGTCCGCCGCCGGAACTTACCGGCTTCAGCTGCACATCATAGCGCACGATGTCGCTTCCGACCGAGATAGTTAGGCTCGTATGCGTCTCATACCCGTCTTTCGTTACAACCAGATAGTAATCCGTGTCCGGGAACACCATGTACGCATATGCGCCGTTTGCGTAGCTCTTCTGACTTGGGCTGGCGTTATCGTTCGGCGCAAAGCCCGGAATTATAGGTAACGTCACTTTCGTGCCTGGTACAATGCCATTCGCCTTGTTCTTCGGCGTATCGGCATAGTACAGCGTCACTTCGGCGCTTTCGATCGTTGCGCCGGTTGTTTCGTCCGTAATGATACCGTACGGGTCAACGAGCTCCTGAGAAATATTCAATTCCCCGTTCGCCTTCACATCCAGATCCGCCTTGATGAGCGTCAGTTCTTTGCCTGGCGCAACTTCGTAACGTACTTCCATTTTGTAGTTCTCTGCGGATAAGCCATCCGCAGAGAATGCTCCGTTCGGTTGCAAGCCGAATGCTCTCGGAACACCGTTCTCATCTACAACGTATTGGCCGCTTGCATCCCGCAAATAAATGCGCATCTTACCGGCGAGTTCGCCGTTCAGCAGCGAAGACTGCCCTTCAGGCTGCTTCAGGAGCACGACGCCTACAGCCGTAATGTGCGCCGGAACCAGCTCGCCGCCCTTCACATCGCTGTCAACTTCCGCTTTTTGCGTGAAAGTGATCGACTCGTCAACACCATTCACTTTGATCTTTTTCGTGAAGCTGATCGTATAGTCGCCACCATACGGCACAGGGTGGAAGTACGCGCCGGCGGCGTCGGTCGTGATCTCGTGCTTCTCGCCATTCGCCTCGTTGGTGATGACCACAGTCGCATTCGGAATCACTTCGCCCGTTGTGTTGTCTCGCAGCACCCCGGTGATTGCCGCTGGTACGGTGGTTACCGTCGTGTCGGCGGTCAATTTTCCTTCTGTCAGGCTGTCCACCTTAGCCGTGATGTGGTGCTCCTCAGTCGTTGTTGTGTTCAGCTTCGGCGGTGTATAAGGGATGATTGCTTTTCCTTGCTCATCGGTCTTGGCCGTGACTTCCGATTGATCCGGCAGGATAAAGACGACATCCTGGTTCGCAACCGGCTTGCCTTCATAATCGGTCAACGTAGCCGTCAACTGCGAAGGCGTCTCACCGTTGCCGGGAACGACTGCGGGATCCGCCATCAGCGTCAGCTTGCCAGGGAGATACCTCGCATTAACGAAGCGAGCTTCGTCAATTTGCTTCTCCATGATCGTGCCGCTATACGTTCGATTCACCGGATCGGCGGTGTAATCCTCGCCCGAATAATCGGTCTGGGTGACGATATAGCTGTCACCGCTCGGAATGCCTTCAATGGCGACGGTTTCCCCATGCTTAAGGGTGATCGTCCCGCCGGATTGGATCGTTCCCTGCGTGCCGTTCGACTTTGTATAAGGGTACGCCTTACCATTATCGGCGTCCGGGAATTGGACAGTAAACTCAAATTCCTTATTCTTGTCCGCCCCGCTACCAACCACCGTCTCGCCGATCAGCAGACCGCCGTATACCATCCGCATATTAACGACCTCTGCTTTATGGTCGCCTTCCTCGATAATGGTGCCGGTCGTTTGCCAGTCCGGCCAAGTCGCCGTGTAGCCGTCTTCCGTATAATCAGTCTCTTTGACGGTGTAAGTTGTATCCTTAGGAATCCCATCAATGACGGCGGTTTCCCCATGTTTGAGAGAGATCTTGCCGCCGGACCCGATGGTTCCCGTCGCACCGCCCGATGTCGTATACGTATACGTCTTGCCTGCACCCGTGCCTTCGAAGGTGACGGTGAACTCGAACGCCTTGTTCTTGTCCGCGCCATTGCCCGCGACCGTCTTCCCGATCGTCAGCTTGCCGGGAAGATACTTGGCGTTGACGAACTTCGCTTCGACCGTTTCCTTCGCCACAATGCTGCCGGTACGCGTCAGATCCGCCGGATCGGTAGCATAGTCCTCGCCCGTGTAATCCTTCTGGACGACGGTGTAGGTGATACCGTCCGGGATATCCTTGATGGTGATAGACTGGCCACCTTTCAGCTTAACGGTGTCGCCGCTGGCCACAGTGCCACTTATGGAGCCGGAATAGGCATAAGACTTGCCGTCGCTAAAGGTAATCTTATATTCAAAGTCCTTGTCCGGGTCCGCCCCTTTCCCCTCTATCGCCGTATTCAGCGTCAAATGGCCGGGCACCCACACCGGGGTTGGC
The DNA here is from genome assembly GCF_000971975.1 of Paenibacillus algorifonticola. Lineage (GTDB taxonomy): Bacteria > Bacillota > Bacilli > Paenibacillales > Paenibacillaceae > Pristimantibacillus > Pristimantibacillus algorifonticola. The sequence goes on from NZ_KQ040783.1 coordinate 17,184, forward strand.
ACAACCAGCGGTTTGTCGCTGGTTACCTGCACCCCGTCCACCCAGATGGGATTCCAGGGAGTGGACGCCACACGCACCTGATAAACTGTCGTGGTCGGCAGATAGGTGGTCTCGTCAATATAGGTTTGCTTGAGCACGTAAAGCCCCGCTTTGGTAAACAGGCTAAGCTTGCCGTTCTCATCTGTCTCTCCGCCGGTGACCTCTGTTACGCCGTCGGACTCATACAGTGTGAATTTTACGCCACTCAGCGGCTTGCCTGACGGGTCGACCTTGAGCAGATCTAGCTTGCCTTGGGTTTCCGCGCTGCCGCCCACGTCACTGTTGTCGACCGCGTGTTCGCTTTTAGCGCCGATGTTCTTCAGGGTGTCATCACCCATCAGTTTAATCTCGTTGCCTGCCTTTCCGCTGCTGGGCAGTCCGGTGACCTCAGTCTGATAGACCATCTGGTAGAGCTGATTCGGATTCGCCATACGGAAAATCAGCCGAGTCGCGCCGCCTTCTGTGACGGCTTCCACCTGGACCTCGGAGTTCGGGTCGTACAGGTTCAGCGCTTCGCCTTCCCTCTCCAGCCCGCCGCTGGAGGTCAGCTTGGCGCGGTACACCGCCATGTCAGGGCGTCGCAGCGAGAGGTTCCCGTTTTCGTCCTTGCGCAGCGCCAGTCCTTCGCCAAGGGTGTCCTGCAGATAGACGCCGTCCTTTACCTCAAAGGGCGGGGTGTAATTCACCGTCCACTCCAGCACGCCGGGGTTCGGCTTCGTCACCGATTTGCTCAACGTCTGCATCGGTACGATGATCTTGCGGGTGCTTGTGACTGTGGTAGGCTCATCCCCCCATGTGATTTTCATCTCGGCGGTATTCGTCAGCGCATGCTTTGCTTCGCCGGTTTCAAAGTATTGACGCAGTGCCGCCTTAGTGGGTCTTGCCTTGTACAGAATAACATAGGGACTTTCCAGCTTGGTAAAAGAAAAGGTGCCTATGTTCCCTGCGGCGGAGAAGCTCACGAGACCACTTGGGTCGGGAATAAGCGCCCCAGCGCTGACAGTCGCTCCATAGTCTGCCCGGGTTCCTCCGTAAATCGCAAAATCCTGCCCCTCCGAATAGGGCACAAACTCCCAGCTCTCGGGCAGAGTATCGACGAGTTTGATGTCGCTGGCCACGTGATTGCCGCCATTCTTCGCCATCTCCTCGGTCTTCAGGCCGTTCATATTGACCGACAGCCGGAAGGTCACCGTCTTGGTCACCTGATCATAGGCTGCCAGCATATTTGCTTCGTTAGCATCGCTGTTACGAATGTGGTGATTGACATTAGAAGGGTCAATATTTGTCCCCTCCGGCTTTGACGCATAGAGCATTTCTTTGGCCAGCATACCGCTGTTGACCCGTTGAGAAGGCCGAGTCGAATCAACTGCCCGATTTGCACCTTCAAACAGGAACGCCCGATTATACTGATCTGTGGCCTTGTTGCCCGCGAAGTGCTCCCACTGCGTCATCAGGGAATTAAATGTGAAGGAAGCCGGCTTATCGGTATTGTATCCGGTGACACGAAGCAAGTCGGCGACAGGCTTCCCATTCTGTGAAAGGGTGTATACCTGATACGTTAAGCCGTCACTCGACTGAAAGGAACCGGACTGAAACCGCTGGTAGTATCCCGGCCCAATGTTCCCCTTCAACTGATCCAGAATTCCAGCGTCAATCTCCGGGACGGCCGTAACCTTGGTAAAATCGATGGAGCTCGCATCCCCATATACCAGCAGATCGTATACCGCACCGTCCGGGAGAGCCTCCTGAGGCGTAAGGGTAACCTTCCACGGCAATGCGCCAGAAGCAAGGACATTAACACCGGTACCTACTTGCTTTGTCAGAGTATGGGCACCAATGACGACCGCGGCGGTGACCGCCACGGTACCCTGGTCATTGTCCTGCGCGGTATTGACATCCAGCTTCCACTGGGCGGTGGCCTTGTTGTTAAAGCTGGTTGTACTGCCTGTAACTTCGGACACAATGACCAGCCGAATTGGACCGTTCACCTCCCCGAAGGAATACACATCGCCTTCGGGTTCTATCGGCGTTGTTGTCGCTGACCAGTCCTTCTTAGCACTGTCCCACGACTGCCATGCGGCCGATTTCCAGGTAAGTCCGGCCGGCAGGGCATCGGTGATGGTGAAATCTTTCAGCCCTTGCTTGCTGTAGTTCTTGTTGACATCAATCGTCCATGTAATGGTACGTGGGTCTGCGGAACTCGACCGCTTGTCCAGTACGCCGCTCTTCTGAATCCAGTCGGGCCTGAAGGCGACGCGCCACGGGTTCGAGGAAACCAGCTTACTTTCCGGCGCATCCCTCAGCTCCGCGATATTGGTGACGGTCTGATACCCATTAGCGGTGTTATACTCAGTATAATACTTCGCCTTGGGAATCCACGTCTCAAAGGTGACGATCGCCTTGTCGCCAAAGCCCGCAGGGAAGGTGTAGGCCAGCGCATTCGTGGTGCCGCCGTCCGGTGTCACCGTACTGCCGTTGACCTTAAGGGACCCCTCCACATAGGTGCCCACCTGAACCGGATCGAGCGCGTCATAAAACTTCAGCCCGTCCAGCGGCTGCGGGATGGCAGGGTCAAACAGATCTGTCGCGGCAATTTCCACCTGCCACTCGATTGCCCCCTCTACAAAAGCCGCTTGATTGATCCAAGCGTTATCGGAAGCGTTGCTGTTGGACTTCTTTTTGATGCTGTACGCGGACGTGACCTCGGGGTTTTCGAGCATGTAGCCCGCCCCGAAAATGTCAATCGGCTTTTGGTGGCCATATTCTATGCCCGACACATCCGCCTTCGCGGTGGATTCAAAGCCGAAGGTGATGTTCTGGCCCTGTCCGTTGAAAAAGCGTTCCTCGCCGTCAAACACCACCTTGATGCCCGCTTCTGAGAAATAGGCGGTTCCGATTGTGTAGCCCGATTTTTCCTTCAGCGTCATGGTGGCATCCGGCAGAATCACTTCCGGAAAGTAGGTCGCTTTGTCCAGCATCACATAGTCGCCATACAAAATGACTGTGCTGCCATCCACCGTGTTCGGATCGGCGGCGTCACCCTTCACCGGAACCTTGATGCCGATCGATCTCAAGGAGAAGGGCTTTCTCCCGTGAATGGTGTCACCCGTCTGTAAGACCTTCCCTTCCTGTATGACTTCCAGCGGAAAGGGAGAATTGGCTCCCATGAGCACCGCCGTTTTGTCCGCAGACCCTGCCTCCATCGCTGCGGAATTGGCCGGCACAGCGTACACCGCCTCAGATACCGATGATGGTTCGTCTGCGCTCGGCGAGACGGCTTCACTCGCCGTCGTCCCGGAATCGTCTGGCGCACTCTCTGCATATGCAGCAGCAGAGAATGTTAACGTCTGTAAGAAAAGCATAACTGCTAGGCAAAAAGATAGCACAGGTTTACCTACACTGCGTTTTCGTTTCAATACAAAATCTCCTCCATTCCCGAAATCCCCGTAATTATTGGCGACAGCAAGACCCGATATAACTCAAGCCAATAGATATAAGCTATTTGCTTGATCCCCAGCGGCTCTTTACATCATCGAAATCGGAGTTCCAGATGAACGGGGAATGCCGTGGGCGTGCAGGCGTTAATCTTGCTTTGTACCTTTCTCCCCCCTCTCCTTCGATCATCTTCGCTGATTACATGCAGTAAATGACAGAATACTCCAGTTTACACAGCGTATTTAACCATTATATTTCCGGGGTCTATACAAAATCTAAACCACTAAACAACAAGAAGCGTCAAACTCGATTCCCACCATCACATGCGGGTCCGATCCGATCGTCGTCATACAACCGACCGCACGATGAAAGTAATGCCTCACCCCGTCGATTTCCCGCGTCAGACAATGCTCATAACATTTTTTGGTGCTCTCGAGCATTTCGATGCCGTCCAGTCCCACCACGACAAGGCCCCGATGGTCCTTGCAGAAACACATCATTCAGCTGCCTAGCCATTTCCGAGTCGTATCCATGAACGGCAGCAGCACACAGCGAATCAGCTTTCGAAACCGTCCGTTATGCATCATCCGTTTAGTTGGTTGCTTTTGGAAGTAGGAACGTTTAAACTTGTTATCTTAGTTTCGCTGTGATCTATCATCACAAAAATCTCCTCAGGTGTAGGACATCGATTATAGGATATCTACATATGACCAGCCTACAAGACCCGAAAAACATACTTCTAATATCTTGTTTGACAATGTTGACAGAAGAATATCTACTCTTCCAAAATACGAATTTATTTATCCTTAGAAAATTGGCTCATGATAACTACACTTTCACCCAAATTTCCACACTTTCTTTCCTTTTCATAGTTAAAAAGACCTAGTCTCTCCAAAATCTCTACAAAGCGAAGAACTTGCCCTCTCCCTGCAAATCTCAATAAAAAACAACCACTGACAGACCTCGAAGCGTCAGTAGTTGTTGGAATTAAAAATAATAGCCTTCCATCTTTCGAATCCAAATATAAAACCGGCTCCGGGTCGCTTTCAAGCCCCTTTTTGATCTTGGACAGTAGACCCCTTACTCAGATACAATAATATTGAGGTGAAGGGGTACGAAATGAAGAAGAAGGTGTATGATCTTAATTTCAAGAAAATGGTGGTTGCTAAAGGGGAAGAGATTGGCAATATGAGCTCGATCCAAAGTTACGCGTCCTTTTTTCATGATACTATTATTGCATCACTAGACGTTGCTTCAAGATCAAGCTTTGTTCGGCGAGACTGATGCTTCGGGGAAAAACCACTCTACTCCGGCTTAATCGCCATCACTCTTAATCGTTTATAATCCGCGTACCATGAACCGTCATGAAACAATTCGTTTCGGGCTTTAACAGCTATTTTCGAACAAACGGCATGCCGCTCCGCTTCGGAGAGTGCTGTGAAGAAATTGTCGGCGAAGCCCCTTAGCCAATGCTGCAAGCCCTGCTCATTGTCCTTGATCTTTGTCGGCCGATCGAAGTGAGCCGCATAGGTGACGCGGAAGCCCTGCTGTTCCAACAATGCGCTGTATTCGGCGATGCTTGGGAAATACCAGGGATTCAGCTTGCCCGCATCAATGCCGAAGTCCTCGCGTAGCACTTCGCCAATGGCCTGAACGATCGTTTCCACATTTCCTTTCCCGCCAAACTCTGCAACAAACCTGCCACCAGGGTTTAAACTATTCCATACACCAACCAGTACAGACCGCGGGTTCTTCATCCAATGCAGCGCTGCGTTGGAAAAGACGGCATCGAACATAGAATCTACTGTAAAATGTTCGCCATCACCGACAAAAAATTGGATTTGGGGATATTTGCGCTGCGCCTGCCCAATCATTGCCTCTGATAAATCCATCCCTGTAACATGTGCGCCAGCTTGACTTATTTCATTCGCCAAATCTCCAGTTCCGCAGCCCAAATCAAAGATTTGTTCATCCTTAATCGGATTCAAAAGCCGAACAACATCCTTGCCCAATTCAGATACAAATCCAAGCTTGCGGTCATAATGATCAGATTGCCAAACTTGATCAGAACTCATGGAATCATCTCCCAACTTTTATGCTAGGGATAGTATGGCATAGTCCTATTTATAAGTTAAATATATTAAATCTATTTACATTATAGTTAAAACCTATATATGCTCATGCGTAAGTCGTATAATCTTGTCATCGTCATCTAAGGTTCCGTTCGGGTAATTTCCTGACCACACACAGACTCTGGATGATTACTTTTTGTAAATATAAATCACATCGTTATAATAAAACAAATAAAAAGCAGTGCGATAACCCGATCCTTACTACAATCGACCGCTTTAAAGTCGCTCGGCTTCGGTAACTTAGTCAGAAATAGACCAATCACCTTGCAGCGGGGCGGTCTATTTTAGTTAACTTAACCTCATTAAAGTTCAGAATACATTGCCAAAGCGCATAACGTTTTCTATCAGTTCAATCTGATAGCAGGTGCTGACGTTGATATATTTGAGATTGAGCCATTGCTGGAATATGACATATTTCAAACTCTGCCTACGGTTAATACCTTCAATTATAGTATCTATTTGTGATCAAAAATTGTAATGAGAGCACCTAAACGTTTTGTTTTACGTGAATTGCTCTTTTACTTTACTAATAAACACTTTACCAGCTTGACCTAGGAATTTGTCAGACCGATACACGATACCAATATCTCGTTCGGGTGTAGGCTCAACCAAATTTATTATATGATACAACCGGTCATCCCAGGTTTTTAAAAGCGGTTTGGGCAAAACGGTTCCGCCAATATTGTTTTTCACTAATCGCATTAATGAAATCATTGCTGACGTTTCGATAATGGGGTTTAAAGTAAAGCCCTGGTCTTCACAATAGGAATTTACCAGCTTGCGGCATTGATGATGATCAGGAAACAACACGAGGCTCAAATCTTTGAGTTCCTTCAAGTATATTTGCGAGCGTACCGATAATTCACTACTTTTTGATACGGTCACTGAAAATTCTTCTGTATATAAAGGCAAACAGACAAGCTTGCTGTCTTCCATAACAGGAACTGTAGTAATGCCAATATCGATGTTTCCTTCCAATACTTCTTCAACAATGCGGTCAGAATCTTGAATCAGGAGCTGGATGTTAGGAAACTCTTGATGGAATTCAATCATGACGGGTGTCAAAAGCTCATCCAAATCACACGGTAGTACTCCCAAAACTAATTTTCCGCGCTGCATCGTGCGCAAGTCGTTAATCGCATCATAAGCATAGTCCAAGTTTCTGAAAATTTGGTTGCACTGTTTGTAAAGAATCTGTCCCGCTTCTGTTATTGCAATTCGCTTGCCCATACGATCAAACAGAGGCGTCCCGATCTCATCCTCTAACGCTTTGATTTGCTGACTTAAAGTCGGCTGTGCAATGTTTAGAAGTTCCGCCGCTTTCGTGAAATGCAACTGTTCGCAAACAACCTTAAACGCCTCCAGGTGCCTCAGTTCCATTTTTATCTCTCTCCAATCATTCAAAATCACAATGATTATAATTCAAACTATCTATTTTTACAATGATTTGATATTTGATATACTTCGAAGCAAGGAGAGGCCTTTCCAAATACCTAACCCATTAAACATGGAGGTTCAAAATGAAAAATGAGCAAAATAATCCGTTTGCAAGATTGCCTGAAGTAGCCAGCTTTAATGTGACAAGTTCGGATATCCGTGAAAATAATGTATTATCCGCTCCACAGCTTTCCGGAAAATTTGGGGTAGATGGCGGGCAAGATATTTCACCTGAATTGAAATGGTCCGGCGCCCCGGAAGGGACAAAAAGTTATGCCGTTACGGTGTATGACCCCGATGCTCCAACTGGATCAGGATTTTGGCATTGGTCTGTCTTTAATATTCCCGCTAACGTGACAGAATTGCCATCTGGAGCAGGAAGCGAGGATGGCTCTGATCTGCCAAACGGAGCTATTCAATTGAAAAACGATGGCCTGTTTGCAGGTTATATTGGTGCTGCGCCACCCGTTGGAGATGGACCGCACCGCTACTATTTTATTGTTCATGCTTTGGATGTTGAGGATTTAGGCGTTAAGGCTAATGCAACACCAGCTTTTCTAGGCTTTAATATGCTTACCCATACTCTAGGCAGAGCAGTAATCGTAGCAACGTTTGAAAGATAATAAATGTTTCGAAAGTTAAATGTGCGATAAGAAATTTTTGTTTCAATCATACTGTTCCATTGGAGGTAGCAGGAAAATGAGCTGCAATCGTGGGAAGCATCGCCAAAGATTCCCTTAATCGCAAACTGGCTGAGCATTTAAAGAATCGGTATAAAGACAAGTTCGAAATGGAAATTTTGACGATGAACGATCTTTTGATATACAACCAAGACGCTGAATAATGTGAAAGTTCACTAACCAGCGGTACGTTTTATATGTGCCTGGTCGGATACTCATTTTCTTTTGCGTCAGCAGGATGCCATATAGGTAGCCACGTCCTCCTTTGTAGGCTCAATATACGTATTCGTGCTAAGCTCGTGTAGCATTTTGGCCGCAAAAAAAAAAAGCGCCCTAATCGTCCAGTTAGGGGTGATCAGGCGCTTTTTTGCTAGTTCAATAATTTCAAAACAAGTAAAACATGTGCTGGTTGTTGAATGTTGTTTGCAATCCACCTCAATTGAACTATCGTTCTCCGGGAGTTCAATCATTTTCTTCACCCTTGGTTAGATTGAGATACTAAAACATCGCTCAATCTCTGCTAATCCATAATCATGTCAACAACTTGTTTCGCGAACGCAGCATAGGATTCGATCAGATCAGGGCTTCGATCAATAGCCCACCTGAGGTTATCGAAAGCCCTTAATAGCAGCAAATGCCTCATATCAGCAAGGTCTTTTGCACTTAACCCGTACCCGTCTAAAAACGCTTTGAATTCCTCAATATTTGGGCCTTCTTCTAGTCCTAGTATTTGGTACTGCATCAATTGAATAACAGATCCATGCGGTACCACGCTTACTTCTGCATTGCCCCAATCCAGCAATATAACTTGGTTTGCCTGATTGACAATCGTATTCTTTAAAGAGATATCTCCATGGTTTAAACCAAAGCGGAACGTTTCTTTCTTCAAATTCTCGAACAGTTTTCTTACTCTCTGCGATTCCATCTGAGTGATTACTCCAAGCTTGATCAAGCGATCATACTCCGTCAAACTATTGATATTATACTGCACATACCCTTGCCAGCTGCCGTCTGATCCTGCATGAGAAGGTGACTGAAACACACCATGGGCTGGATCAATCAGATTTCCTCCAAATCCTTTCACTTGAATCGAATGAATAAGCTTGGCATATTCGCCAAGCTGCCTCCAAACATCGGACTTGAGAACCGTACTGTCTAACCCGTTGTCGCCATGTATAAAAGTTTGAATCATATATGCTGTTTCATCAACTATACCAATGGACAACACCTCAGGTCCAGGAATGCCAACTGCGGCTGCTTGCTCGATACACCATTTTTCTTTGATAAAGCTTGGATATGTATCTTTATCGTTCATGCGGACAACGACTCTCCGTTTCGACTACGCAAACCTGATTTACGATACCTTTACCTATGATCTGGTATGAAGCTTTTACTTGTTCCAGAAGAAAATCGCCTGCAATTCGTTCTGCTTGTGTAACTACAGAGTCTTCCATAGTTTCTCCCCCCTCAAGTGTCGTGCTTCGAATAGTTTACCACACACTTTTTTGGAAAGTACGTTTATAACTGTCGCCCTCTCAAACCTTCAAACGTGTCAGAAAGCATGCTTTGTGAAACATCAGGTGACTAAATTGCTAAAATAAAAAAAACGGGATTGGTCATTTCACAAGGAAACCCGGTTTTTCTAATTTATTCTTATAGTAATACGTCTCAGCCGAACGCTGGATGACTGGCTCATGGGCAGCTCTTTCTCCTCGGACCTTGCGGCGGTTGATTCTGGCAAAAACCGGCTTGACGTTCGCCCAGTGGGTTCAACAGGTTCGGTTGACGCTTGCGCTGGAAATACTGGCAAGAGGGTCGCAATGCTAGCCGACGCGCCGGGCTATTCTTCGCCCAGCAGTTTCAACGCGATGTTCCGACGTGCTTTCGGGGACTCACCACCGTTATTTGGCGACACGACAGGAGAATGTTGGCAGGTCCCCTGTACGGCCCTAGCTAATTATTAACATTAAATTAGCGGCCCCACCAGTCTTTTTTAGCGTGAAGCAAAATCGACGATCGGTACGATGTTCGATTTTCAGTTTTGAACGGTGCGCGGTGCATAAGCGCAAAGAAAGACGCGTACGCCTTCAGTGATAATACGTTTGGTTTGTTCCGCCTCCAATGTCCCGGTTTTCGGTTGATTAAATACCAATAAAAACGTTAATGCAGCGAAGTGCTTTGCAGCCATTTGAGGATCGGGCACATTGAGCAATCCGGTTTGACCAAACTCTGTAAACCTCCTGATAACCCCCTCTTCCGTTGCGTTATCCAGCCCTTCGAAAATTGAGGGCGGTAGGTTGGTTTCCTCCATCATAATAAGACGAATCAAGGCTTTGTAATCAGACGAACCGTTCGCAGAATCTACGATTTGCTCGCAAAATGAGATGAGCGTTTGCTCCAGATCCTCGAACTCCCAGAGACGATCTGAAACCGCTTGCTCAATCAGGTCCAGAACCGATGAACTTGTTTCTTCAACAACGGCAAGCAGCAAGTTCTGTTTGTCGCCATAATAATCATAAACTGTCCGTTTGGACACTCCCGCTTTGGCGGCAACCGCATCGACGCTGGAGCGATCAAATCCCTCCGACAGAAACAGGTCTCGTGCCGCTGCAATAATTTTAGCTCGTTTGTCTGCAGAGCCTTTACGAATTGTTTTGTTTTCCATACTATTCATCCTTTTGTTTCCCCCTTGTTGCTATACTATCAGAATTCGATAAGAGTTCCGCTTTACAAATTACACTGTACGGTGTAGTATACCACATGTAGCATATCCCATCAATGATCAAGGAGGATTATATCCATGAAAACCATTCCGTCTTTTGTTGATGTTCTCATTGTCGGGGCCGGACCCACAGGGCTTACACTTGCCTGCGACCTTGCCCGTCGAAACGTCGACCATCGTATTATTGAACGAAGTACCTTATATAACGTTGCATCTCGCGCCAAGGGAATTCAGCCTCGCTCGCTTGAAGTCGTCGATGATTTGGAGGCCGTTCGCTACATTATTGACACAGGTATCGTGGATTTGCCTGTTCGTTATTATACCGCAGATGGCAGGAGTATGGACAAGCCGGCTATTACCGTTGCAGCCAGCGCCGAACTTGAGACACCCTATCGTGATCCGGTCTGGATTGCTCAATTTGATGTGGAAAAAGCATTGCGCGACAGATATGCAGTTCTTGGCGGTCAAGTTGAGTTGGGTGCGGAAGCTTTAGGGCTTGTTCAGGATTTGGATGGTGTTACAGTAACCGTGAATACACCACAAGGAGAAGAGCAAATTCGCGCTCGTTATGTAGTCGGCGCTGACGGGGGCAAAAGCAATATCCGCAAGTTTATTCATTTGCCGCTGGTTGGGGAAACACACGATCATGAGCGGTGGTATCTTGGCGATGTTAGATTGGAAGGGTTAGATCGTGAGCATATCCATATCTGGACATCTCCGGAGGGAATGGTCGGGGTGACACCGTTGCCGAAATCCGACATTTGGCAACTGCAGGCTACAATTCCGGCAGAAATCGAGGAACCGGAGAAGCCGTCGCTTGAAGTATACCAAGCCATGTTTGACCGACGAGCCGGTGCTGGACGTGTTAGGCTCACGGATGCCTCCTGGCTGTCCATCTACCGGATCAACGTCCGTATGGTTGAACATTACAGTAAATGCCGGGTTTTCCTTGCCGGCGATGCCGCTCATGTTCATTCGCCGGCCGGCGGTCAAGGCATGAATACGGGGATGCAGGACGCGTACAACCTCGGCTGGAAGCTAGCGGCTGTCATACGCGGAGCGGACACCGCCTTGCTCGACACGTACGATGAGGAGCGTCGCCCTGTGGCTCAAGCCGTGCTCGAGGACAGCACGAATAAGATGGGAGGAATCGTAGGAACGGCGACTGAAGGCGGAGCGTTGTCCCAATCCTTAAGCACCATATCTGATGATCTGACGAGTGGGCTTCTCATTTCCTATCGGTCAAGTTCTCTTACCCGTCCGACTGCTCGAACAAATGCTATCCGTTCATTTCCTGGAGAGCGTGCTCCTAATGCTACGGGTCTGCAAGGCATAGGGTTTGCCGGAAGTGTCTTTGACCTGTTGCGAGGCCCGCATTGGACGCTTTTGGCTTTTGCAAAATGCACCGATCCTTCTCTGGAGAACTTAGCCAACGACGAACTCCATGTGCATTGCATCCTGCCATCGGATGTGGAAGGAGCGGAAGGCATAATCGACACGGCAGGGAATGCCTATCGAATTTACGATGTGGCAAGCGAAGAACTCGTATTGATTCGTCCTGATGGTTACATCGCGCTGCGCACTTTCATTGAAGATACCGCATCGATTTTGCATTACTTGAATTCTATTTATAGCACAAACTGATTTGGAAAAGGCCGGTGGGTATCTTATCAACATTTCAGGTGGCCGCCGGCTCTTTTATTAAATGCATTTAATCAGACTACGGAAGGACTGTTACTATGGAAGATATTATTCGAACCGTTAACCTGACAAAGCAATACGGGAATAAAGTCATTGTTGATCGCGTTTCGATTTCCGTTAAGAAAGGAGAAATCTATGGATTCTTGGGGTTGAACGGTGCAGGGAAAACGACAACCATCCGAGCACTTCTCGGCATGAGCAAGCCTTCTTCCGGAGAAGTCTATTTGTTCGGTCAGCAATGGACCAACGGGAATTCCGATTTGTCGAGACGGGTAGGTTATATGGTGGAAGTACCTTATGCTTATCCTCGTTTTACAGTTAGGGAAAACTTGAATTTGATGGCCAGGTTGCGAGGATTGCCGGTTCCAAGGGCAGTTGACGATATAATGGAGCAATTGAAATTGGCTGAATATGCGGAAAACAAGGCCAAGGATTTGTCACTGGGCAACGCGCAGAAACTTGGGTTGGCCAAAGCGTTAATTCATAAGCCGGACGTTCTGATTCTCGATGAGCCAACCAATGCACTTGATCCCGCCGGAATTGTCGAGATAAGGGAAATGCTGAAAACTCTGGCATCCAAACATGGGGTTACCGTGTTTATATCGAGCCATATCCTCGAGGAAATGTCCAAATTGGCTTCTCGAATCGGCATTATTCACAAAGGAGTGTTGCTGGAAGAACTGACAACAAAAGACTTTGAAACAATCCGCCGAAAGCAGTTGATGATCGGAACGAAGGATGCTCGGAAAGCTCAAGCTATTCTTTCAGACTCCGGGTATGCGGTACATTCGACTTCGAATAACTGCCTTGCGCTACCGGATGATCATGCCGTGAAGCATCCCGAACATATTGCGAGATTGCTTGCTCATTATGAAGTGCCGCTCACCATGCTGAAAGTTGAAGAAGAGAACTTGGAGCGTTATTTTCTCAAAGTAATCGGGATGGAGGAGGGAAAAACCGAATGAGACGATTGTTGACAGCCTGCAGCGTTGAGATTTACAAATTGCGTCGATCCTTTGTTTTATGGGGCACGCTTCTGTTTATCATGTTCATCATCACGTTGTTCCTGGGACAGCCCGATTGGCCTTCCTTTTTTGAAAAGATTGCGTTTTTGTATGCATCCGTGTTTGGGCTGATGGGGTTTGGATTGATAACAAGTTGGACATTTGGCCGTGAGTATTCCGATCGGACACTCAAGGATTTGCTCATTTTGCCTATATCGCGCGGCAACATAGCGATTGCCAAATATAACGCAATTGTATTCTGGTGTTTTGTGATGATGTTGATCAGCTTTGCTTACGCCGTAATACTTGGTTTTGTTTTCGGGCTGCCTGGATTCTCGTTTGCGAGTGTACAACATTATTTGTTCCTAATACTTACAATTGGCGCTCTTCACCTGTTAATAAGTGCACCTCTTGCCCTGTTGGCCTGCATATCGCGTGGTTATCTGGTGCCGATTGGCTTTGCGTTTACAACTTTGATGCTGGCATTGGTATTCGGATCTACTGCCATTGGCACTTATCTGCCTTGGTCTGTACCTGCATTGCATTTGCAGGAAAGCGGAGTCGCATCATTTCCCTTGGCGGGTATTAGTTATTTTCTGGTATTTTTAATAGGACTGGTAGGCTTCATTGGAACAGTTAAATGGTTGCAAAACAGGGAGCAACGATGATTTACAAGGAAAGATTTCTGCATATAATTCCATTTGGAAGGAGATGATGCACATTCAAAGTGCCTCCTATCCCTATTAAACTCACAATTGAAAAAAATGAGGAACATTTAAAAGCCCTGATCTCTCAATATGGAAAGGTCAGGTTTTTTTGTGAACTAACGTTTCACAAAGCATATTTTTCGGCACAGTGAGAATGGGCTTGTTTTTTTCGCATTCATAATTCACATCAATCACCACACTATAATCAAAGCAATCCTACTTCATATATTCCATTTAATGTATAAAATATCCTTCCCGTTAGACACCCTGAAGACGGACTTCACACTAGCTAACAGTCACGACCAAGGGTGGAACCATGGCTGAAAGAGCAGGCTGAGAGAAGCTGTCAGAATTGACAGCTAGGCCAACAAATTTAGCAATAAAACTTGCCACTACTTGTAATACGGTTCACCGCGCTAGCTGTAACGGCAAGTTTTAAGGCCATCTTGGAGGGATGGCCCCTTCTTTGAAAAACCTAACTAACCTATGCCGTTAGTTCAATCTCGGTATTCTAAATTCTCTCATTCCACTTTAACATTATGTATCTTTTGATTGCTCATGTTGTTTCAGCATATCATCCGTCCAATGCATGAGCGTCTTACGCTGCTTGTACAGTTCGGAGTATCGCTACCGCTTCTCCTCAAGTTGGGTGATCCTTGCCGTAATGGACTCGAGTTCTTGCTGGAGCGGCTTGATCCGCTTCGTTTTGCGAACGTATATGCTTTAAAGAACGCTATAGGATTTGTGGATACGAGAGGACTTCCTTGCCCCGCCTTATCACGTACTCTTCGGCATCCTGTTGCGAATGCTGTTGGCGCCGCACATTGCTGCCCTTGTTGCGGAAATTGCTGCAGGGGGAGTACAGCCGTGTGATTTTGCTGCCGTCTTTTTTGCCGATGCGCATCGGCGAGCCGCTAAATCAGGCGGTTCACCGCATTATTCGGCACGGCAAAGACGACTATCGTCCCTTGACCCGGATCACTCTGAATGTGTAGCCCCTTCCCATATAATTGTTTCAACCGTTGATTAATATTGAACAAACCGACTCCCTGCCTTTGGTTCGAACGTTTGTCGAATATATGTTGCCGCGTTTTTGTATCCATCCCCACGCCGTTATCGGCAACGGTTACTTCTGTACGATCCTCATATTCGGCGATATGAATATGAATCATTCCGCCCGACGAACGACTCATGATGCCGTGCCGCACTGCGTTTTCGACAAGCGGTTGAATGGAAAGCGGGGGAAGCCTTAGCTCCATGTTCGCTTCGACTTCCCAAACCGTATTCAGCCTGCCTTCGAAACGTTCATTCTCGATATATAAATAAGAACGTACGAGAGCAAGCTCCTGCCCAAGCGGAACAAGCAACTCGGAATTTTGAAAGCTGAAACTGGCCCGTAGATAATTGCTGAACTCGTCGAGCAGTAGGCGCATTCTGTTCAGATTGACGTCGCTAAGCGCAGCTATCGCATTGAGGGCGTTGAATAAAAAGTGCGGTTGTATTTGCGCCTGCAGCCATGCCGCTTCCATACGCAGGCGTTCGCGCACGGAACGGTTCAGATCCGTTAATGCCCGCACCCGAACCTTTAACTCCATCGCATCCGCAGGCTTCACAATGTAATCGTTAGCCCCAGCCAAAAAACCGGCGGCGATATCCTCAGGCTTGTTGCGCGCGGTCAGAAGCAGAACGGGCAGTTCCGAGCTCGAATAGCGCTCACGAATAGCTCTCGTCAATTCATACCCCGACATGTGAGGCATCATGACGTCAGCAATAACAAGATCCCATACTCTCGTGTTCAGATGAGACAAGGCATCCTTGCCGCTCGTAACCGCAATGATGTCGAAAGATTCCCCAGCCAGAATGTTCTCCAGTATTTTCAAGTTGAGCGGATCATCGTCCACAGCCAATACCGAAGGACGCACCGATCTCTCCACAACGGCAGAATCGTCATCCGTACCGTAACGGATGTTCGAGTCGGCAGCGGCGGCGGTTTCTGCATAGACAGGCGGCAGGCCTGCTGCAAAATCCGCTTCCCGTTGAACGGGCGAATCGGACAGCACCAAAGCAAAGGTGAATGCCGAACCTTGGCCAGAGGCAGATGTCACTTCCAACGTTTCGCCGTGCAGCTCCACTAACTGCTTGCAAATGCCGAGGCCCAGTCCGATGCCGCCCCCGGGCGCCGCCGTCATGCCGGAGTCCCCTTGCTCGTAAGGGTTAAAGATTCTTTGCAGCGTTTCCTCGTCCATGCCGACGCCCGTATCCGCAACGCTAATGTACGCCTTCCCGTCTTGTGCGACCACCCGGATGGCGACAGTTCCTTCGTTGGTAAATTTGATTGCATTGTGAACGAGATTAAACAAAATTTGAATGAGTCGGTTTTCGTCGGCCATCACAGGAGGAAACTCGTTCGGAATCTCATTGACCAGCCGGATCGGTTTACTAACGGTCATGAAGCGAAGCATGTCGAATACGCCGGAAGCGACAGCCTGCACCTGAACGGTCTGCACGTGCAGGCGGATGTTACCCTCCTTGAGACGAGTCAAATCAAGCAGGTCATTTAACATAAACGACATGCGCCGACCGACCGTCATCACCAACTCCAAATTTTGGATACTCTCGCCGCTCAACGAATGTTTTTCGCTGTCAAGGACGGTTTGCGCCATATTCAGCATCCCGTGCAGGGGATTTCGCAATTCATGGGATGTGTTCGCCAGAAAATCGTCCTTCTGCTTGTCTGCCATTCTTAATTGCTCGTTTAGTTTGGCGTTTTCTTGGGAATTGCGGAAGTACTGCTTAAACCAGTAAGCGGAAAAACTGATGATAGCCACCAGCACGTCAAACGGGAAGTAAACGCTTATTACTTCCAAGTGAGCATTAATCAGTCCCCATGCGGAGCTGGATAATATGCTCATGGTGGCAAGCAGCAGGAAGGTGGCACCGGGCTGATTTCTGGCTATAAGTTTGCCAATCAGATAGATAACCCAGGCCATTGGAAACCAATAAAGCAGTCTGAATATTTTAAATTCGATTAGATAGTAAATGAGCGGAGGCGGCATGACCAACACAAATCCTGAATACAAAGCCAGAACAATGGTGTACGTACGGAACAAAACCGTGTTTGTTCGGAGCTTGGCAAATATTCCGGTAATCAGCAGGAAAAAAAAGGGGACCAACGAGTACGAGAGTATCTTAATTTTCAGTGCCCATGCATAGTTGATAAAAGGCATACATACCAGCAGCAGGCTGTCGTTATCAGACACAATCGTAATCCCGGCGGTCATAAGCAGCATAAAAAAGGCAAGCAACCCTTTTTGCCAACTGAACAAGTATAACATCACGGCGTACAAGCCAAGAAACATCAGTACCACGAAGGTCATAATCTGAAAGCCAATGGAGATCCATCGTTCGGTATTGATGGCCGTATCCGACCCGAAGCGGATGGCTCTGACAATACCGCCATTAAGCGGATTATCAAAATTGGCCACGCGTACAAGCAGCTCGATCTCATTCACTCCGTTTGCCTTATAAAGCGGGGTATAAGAAATCCGGCGGGGCTTATACGTATTCGCTTGCTCCGTCGGTTGGCCGACTCCTGCTATCTGACCGTTGAATTCAACAACTGAAGAGGCTTGAATTTCCTGAATCCAGAATTCGAAGGACTGTTGCGGTAAAGGGTCGACCAGAATGCGCAGCCGGTACGTACCGTATCCGAACGACGACTTTGAATCTGCCGGTAAAGCACTTCGCCAATCTCCCGGAACCATGATATTACGCTTGTCCAGGGATTTCCAATCCTTGTTTTTATGCGTGACGAATGCTTCCGGATAAAAATCCCACTCGCCGTCCAGCGTAATGGAACGGGAGTTGGCGAAGTCCCAGCCGCGCAGATCGAGCACGCCTTGAACCGCACGAGGATGTTCAGGCGTAAGGAAAAACCCGGACCAAAGCCACCGGATGCCGAGAAGTATAGAGAGAAACAGGATGAACGTCACAGTATATTTCAGGGCGGTTTTGTTTTTTATCCAAATCATATAGAGCTCACTCCCAACGATTCGCCGTGCAGTTCTGCCAAGTGCTTGAAAATGCTAAGGCCCAGTCCGGTAACTTTCATACTTCGACAAGAACAGCGGGAATCCCTTGTTCCATAAATCGGGTGATTAAACACATTAGCCAGTGTTGTGACTAGAGTAAAGGGCTGAAATTTTATTCAGCCCCTCCTCATCAAACCGTACGTGAGGTTTTCCCTCATACGGCTTTCCGATGTTACTTTCATGCGCATGCAGCTTATGAGTTCGCCCACTGCTTTGCCATGCCTTTCCCATAACACGTCGAAGTAGTTCAGGTAGATATTCTCCAAGGGTGGGGAAATGACACCACCCTGCGGCGTGCCTAAGTCTGATCGTCGAACGTTTCTTTCTTCCATCACGCCTGCTTGCAACCATATGCGTACCAGTTTAAGCACTCTTCACCCAATTCCCTTTGCGGTTGCATGCTTTCCGGATGCGTTCTAAGGCTTGCTTGGCACTCCGTTTAGGTCGAAATCCAAATGAAGATTCTTGAAAATCCTGTTCGAATAGGGGTTCCATGATGAGTTTTGTTGCCATTTGTACCATCCGATCTCTAACGGGTGGTATCCCTAACGGTCTTTGCTTGCCATCCTTTTTCGGAATGTATTGTCGTCTCACGGGCTGAGGGTGGTATTCCCCCTGTTCGAGTTGCTGTTGGCTTTCGCGAAGAAAAAACTTGAACAAAGCAGAGCTCCTTCCCTCCCGCAGGTTATGTTGTCCTGCGGTTCTTCAGTACTATGAGCCCCTCGGACTCCCGTCCTGCAGACGATCCACTTCACTTTCAGGGTTTATAGGATGTCTTTTTACATTTTTCCCCTTTGAAGGGAAGGGTCTCCCAGTTCACTGCATCCTCTTTCCCGCCATGCCGTTCCCTTTACGCGGAGGATTCTCCGCTATGGTTCCAAATTCTCCATAGCTTCCTTGGCCTTCGTCTATATCCCCGAGACTCGGCTTCCTCTTTTCCCTCTTGCGAGGCCTTTTTGACGACGCGGCAGGATTCACTTCATGTTCCGGCCTGGCAGGTTGCTTGCCCCGTCTCCGACAGGTACTTTTGTCGATGCGCTTCTACGCACAGATTTCGCCATACGCAGGTATCCTAGCTACGAAGGTGGCTTGGCCCCTCCTTCGGTTGGACTTTCACCAACTAGACGATGCATGCCTCTGGGCATGCGGGACAAAAAAAGAGGAGGCAGTTAGCCCCCTCTTAATCATTAATACTAGTCGATCAACTTCGTAGCTTTCAGCAATCTTTCAACCATAACCGCTGTTTCCGCGCGCGTCATCTCCGCTTTCGGGTTCAACTGCTGTTTGCCGATCCCTTGCAGGATGCCAGCCTTAATCAGTTGGGCTGCGGACTCCCGGGCATACCCGGAGATTTGGTCCATATCGCTATAAGGAGCCAGAATCTGATTGATTTCCGATGCGCTCAGCGCCTCTTGCGGCTGAACGATATGAAGGGAGCGGGCGATCATAGCGATGCCTTGCTCTCTTGTAATCCGTTCGCTGCCGTGGAAAGCACCGTCTTCAAAGCCTTTAATAACGCCAAATTCGCTGGCAATCGTTACGGCATCGTGGTACCAACTCGACGGTGCTACGTCGCTATACGGCGTGCCGGATACACCTTGGCGCATTAAGCCAAGTCCGCTTGCCACAATTGTGGCAAATTCCGAACGGTCAATACTGCGATTCGGGGAGAAGGTATTGTTGCCTGTACCTGCAAGCTGCAGTCTGGCTGCAATATTGTTGATGCTCGCCTGTGCCCAATGGCTCTTCACGTCATCGAAATTTTGCGGATTCCAAATGACCGAGTAGCTGCCCTGGCTGCGCAGGTCGTTGATCATTGCAAAGTAACGGTTATTGATTTTCGTTACGACTGTCGGCACATGGAACACGGTACCGTCCGGATTAACAATGACGCCGGTCGTAATTTTGTTCGGATCAATGCCTTCAGGCAATGCGATATAGCGCGGCGCGTAGTCCTTCAATTGATCCGGCTTAACGGTTTGGTTGTGGTACGTGAAGTTAAGCGATAGATCGACCGGATTGACGAGCAGATCGTAGCCACCTTTGGTCGCCTGATCTTTTGCTGCGGCTTTTAATGCGTCAGACGATCTCTTGATATCAATATCGACTGCAATTTCGCCAAGTGGCGCGCCGTTCCATTGTTTGGCGATCGAACCCAGATCCAGTTGTGTGCTTGGAATCGGATAAATAGCAAGCAGGTTCTCGATGTTCAGCGTGGAGCCGGTATCGGACAACTGCTTCAGGGTTGCTGCGGTCAAACCTACAACCTTGATGTCACCGTCGCCAGGCACAAGCACATTCAATTGCTGTCCATTACCTTTGGAGAGATGAGCCGATAGTTTATCTTGATCAATCACAACGGTCGTCACGTTGTTTGCCGTTGTGCCAGTAGCGAAGCTACTGTCCTCATTGTTTACGGTTGTTTTCACGCCCGATGCCGGAGCAGGAGCAGGTGTAGGCGCAGGACTTCCATTCGTGCCGGAGTCATTACGAGAGGCGCGCGTCAAAGTTACGATGTACGTTTGCGTCGTGCCGTCCTGCGCCGTCACGAACACCTTGATCGTGTTGATGCCTACGCTCAGCGGCAGCGAATCGGAAGCGACGCCACTTGTCAAGTTAATCGGACCTTGTACCAACATGCCTTCGCTATTGTACACGCTCGCCGTCACCGTAAAATAAACAGCATCATATACCGTTGCCGTCACTGTCGTGTCGCTCACGCTGTTCGGCACACTTGTCGTATAGTTTGTGGTGTCTGCCGCAACTGCCGGGCTTAACGTGCCGCTCGACAGCGTCAAATCTTCCAAGCCCGCGTTGCTAGCCACTGTACGAATCACTGTTCCTGTGCTGATAGCAGACGCCAACTGCGTCGCTGTCGCTTTCACACGGGTTACAATCGTATAGTCCGTCCCTGGCATCAGTCCGGCGAACGTCGAACTATCTTGCCACGTTACGCCGCCGTCTATGCTGTATTCCTGACCGGTGACGGCTTGCAGCGTAATGCTCGTTGCTGTTTTGCTTACTTCTACCGGTGCTGCCGGAGCCTCGGCGCCGTCCGCTGCCGCGCTTGTCACGCTCCCTGTCGCATGCGTATCGTCAGCGGTTACCATCACGGTGATGGCTGCGCCGAAGTCGTCAGCGGTTAACGTGTAGCTTGAACCCGTCGCATTCGTGATGGCGACTCCGTTCCGGTACCATTGGTAAGTCGGCACATTGTCCGACGTGTCAGGCGAATAAGTGATTCCCGATAAGTCCGCAGTCAACGTTTCACCAACTTTGGCAACACCGCTGATTCCCACGCTGCCTCCCATCTCTGAAATCCCAATATATTTTGTGGCAGTGATATTGTTGCTAATGACACCGGAATTATACTCGACAATAACTCCCGGATCAAAATATCCGCTGCTGTTGCCGTGTGTATTATTTACAGCTAAGTAACCTATTTTATTACTAGTCGTGTCTAGCAGAAGTGTAAGATGGTCATACGCTCCATTAGCCACAAACTCATTCGATGTATCAAGACCTGTTGACTGACCGTTAGATACATACCTTGTAGCGCTATAACTAGAAGTGTCCCAATTAGGTGCTGTAGTATTAGTAGCGCCTATAAAGGTTAAAAAGCTCCAATTTCCCATAAAGGCACTTTTAAATTCTTTAAACATACTAGCAATCGCAAAAATTTCTTGAGGATTATTTGCTTTTGGCTCTAAAAGATGACCGCTATTGTTCGTTGCAATCGTCACAGCATCTTTAAAAGTCATGGTAGTAGCCTGTCTCTGCACATATACAAAATGGCGCCCATTGTAGGTACGCACAGATGTTTTCCCATCGGTCAATGGTGCACCTGGCGCTACATTTACTGTTACACTTTGGGTTTGCCCCACAGCTTTTGTAAATGTCAATTTTTGAATAACATCCAGAATATCTTCATAAGTATTACCATTTGAAAAATTGAATACTCTATTTACAGATGTAGATTGATCAGTCACAATGCCACTGATTTTTATGCCATTAATCAACTCGGTGATACCACTTGGAAGAGCTCCAACAGCAATAGAGCCATTATTTACTGCCACAGTAAAGTATCCGCCTGCTCCATTCACGACACCTGTACTTCCAAATGTAGCATTGGATAGCTGATAGGTGGTTTCGGTTACACTAACAGGAGTACCAAGATCAATTGCAGATGTTGCAGCGGCTTTTACTTCTAACGGATGAAGAGGCATCATCGTCAATACCATAATAATTGCTATTAGAACAGATAACATTCTTCGATTTTTTAATTTCATATTTTGTGTATACCTGCTAACGAAAGCATATAGAAATTCTATATTTGCAGATTTCTTTCAGTTAAGCAGGGTTCTCCTTTCTTCTTGAAAAATTTGTCTATTCCTTCTAACTCAGGCGCTTCTGCTCACGCTGAAGTAAAACAATCGTTCTTTTTCTATTCCGCTTTTATACTCCCCCCTGTCCCATAGGGACTCCAAGCCCCTTGATCCTATATCTTGATATATTCCACTTACTTTCGACAGGTGTGATCGTAACAAAAGGAACTTTACAGGATCTCTACAACTGCTTTACATGCTGTTTTCGCTCACGTGGAAATGAAGGACTTAAAATTAACCTCGTATTATCAAGGTAATTCAACCGACTGAGACTACCTCTAATTGGACACGGCTGCTCAGACAGTTCTAATCATCCATTGCCAAAATTCCGATAGTATTGGTATAACAAGTTGAATCTTGCCAAAAAACAATGCATACATGTTATGGAGCGTGAAATACATGAAGATCATGCTGGTGGATGACGAAGCGCTGGTGTTAAACCAGATTCGGCGAATGCTATCGGGATATCCCGGTATTTCGGTGGTCGGCTCGTTTGGGAATGCGCGAGAGGCTATTATGCGAATGCCGGAACTTCAGCCAGACGTCGTATTTTTCGATATTCACTTGCCGGAAATATCGGGAATCAAAGCGGTAGAGCTGGCACAGGAGGCTTGTCCGGGAGTCGATATTGTATTTGTAACGGCATATAGCGAGTATGCTGTCCAAGCTTTTGAGATGAATGCGGTCGATTATTTGCTTAAACCGTTGTATCAAGCACGTTTGGATCAAACGATAAAGCGGCTGATGCAAAAAAGAATGCATAAAGAAGATATGCGCTCAATAGCGCCTTCTCGCATTCTGTGTTTTCGGTCTCTCCGTTTTCAGAGCAGCGGCGGGTCTCCGGAAATACCGAAATGGCGTACGGCAAAAACGCAGACTCTGTTTGCTTTCCTGCTACACCAACGCGGCAATATCGTCCTCAAGGAGACACTTTTGGAACTGCTGTGGCCGGAGCTTGATGTGAAACAGGCGGCGAATCAATTGTACACATCGATTTATCACATTAGACAGTGCTTGAAGCAAATGGGCATTGATGCCCCCATCCAAAATATGACTATTCAAGAAGGCTACATACTCGACACAAGCCGAATTCGGATTGACGTGGATGAATGGGAAAACGGTTTGCGCCAGGTGAGCGGCTTAAATTTGACCGACAGTCACTCCGAGCTGCAGCGGTTGCTTTCGCTTTATGAAGGGGACTATTTACCAGAGATCGGTTATGGGTGGGTAGAGGACGAACGCGAAAGACTACGGAAGCTATGGAATCAGAATGCCCGTTCGTTAGCCCGATTCTATGAGAAAGCCATGATGCTGGAGGAAGCGCTGGCGATGTACGAACGGATTCAGGATGTGGACCCGTATAACGAAGAAGACGGACTTGCGCTGATGAAGCTGTATACGGCAAGCGGAAGGCACAAAGAAGCGGAGAGGCACTACCATAAGCTGGATCATCTATTTACAAACGAGCTGCGGATCGGCTTGACCGATAAGCTGGTAGACTGGTTCGAACAAGCGAGAAAGAAATTGCCCCCTTGGCGCAATGAGGAAACAGAAATTGGATAATCTCACGCTTAAAGGCGAGGGATTTTTAGTATATCACCATAAATCTATGTCGAACAATTGAACGGTTCAGAGGCAGTCCTTGCTCCTGGCCCGTTCATTCTATACCTGGAGCTACAGCAAAGACAACTAACCCGATCTCAAGCAGATCATCAACGGGATGATGACGGAAGCCGGAACGCTGTCCCACGAATGGAAAGTAAGCACGTACCGCGTACAGGAACTGAAGCACCTACGGCATGTCTTCAAATTACACATCGTCCGAAAAATCTGCTGCAATCCCACGTTTGATTGTCCCGTCGCGCGTATGGACGTCAAAAAATGGGCGGAATTCGCAAGGACGATGAGTTTTGAAGACACGCCCTAAATAAAGGCTCCTTTCTCACAAAAGTATTTGATCTTCTTGAACTATTAATTGAACTGGAGTTCAACCCTCAGGTACAACAGCATTATTTTGAACTGGCCCCTTCTACCGAAACGGCGGAAGGGGCTTTTGCTGTGAATCAGCAAAAGTCCCCTTCGAGATACCGCATCATTCTTAGCACCAATAAACTCGCGGAGGCCTGTTTACGCATCGTTCAGAACGGAGTGTGACCTAACCTGCTCCTATGGTCAGCATGATGTAAATACAGGCTCCTGCCAGCTTTTCTCCAAAAAACTTGCCTCTACTTATGATACGGTTCCCCACAATTAATCTTTAAACGCACTTTAAGCGACGTTCGTTATCGTATTTTATACGCATTGTTGACTCTAAGTTGATTTTTTTACAAAAAACCTTAGACAATGAAGTTTGAACCCCATAGTGTCAATGTACTTACACAAAATACGCTCGGTTTAAGGATACGTAGAAATAGTTTTAGGGAGCGCACGTTGACTCCTTGTTGACTTAGAGCATAATAAATACAGAGCTGCGGAGGTCACGCCCCAGAACTTCGTGATCCTGGTGTACTTTAAATTAACCGATACGCTTCTTTTGTACCTTTATCATAGGCCTTCGGGAATGGTAAGTGAGAGACAATGAAATGCATTGTTTTAATTCATCTACTGGTATTTCATCGTTATCACCGAACACAATCGCCCGATTGCCTTCATAGCTGAATATATCTCTAAAAAGCTCCTTGAATGTGTCAACCAGCATTGTGTTACAGTTAAAATACATTGCATACTGATGTGGGCTTGACTTTTTCCAGTCTATTCTGATTGTGCTTCCACTTTTTGTGACGTAACTAGGTTCACCCCATTTTAGTGTCTCTTCCAGGGGATCAATACCATCTATCTCTAATGCAGTATCCAGAATCATTTGGCGAAGAAACAACAACTTCTTCTGAATGTGTTCCGGATAATGTTCGAACACAGCCGCTACCTTGAGGTTTCCAATCGTACCCACAGGATCATTCCTTTCCCTTCTTTTTCACAAGGCTTCGACTGGTCAAGCCAATCTCTCCAGGAGTTACATAGTAACAATTTTAGCATCCGAAATGATTTCTATGTGTCGGATGGGAGGCTTTTCGTTGCAAGCTAGATAATGGCTCACATGCTTTTTTGGGGTGGACGGTGCAAGAGACTACTGGCGTATGGCGATATATATTTCCGCTTGCCCGTCGTTCGGATCGATATTCGGGCCATAATACTCAAAATCGCCTGTGTATGCTCGGGCATTGCCGAGTTGCTGCGACCATTGCCAAATATCGGCCCAAGCCCGCTGCACCACCTCTATAATCGGTCCCCGCTCCGTGACGAATACCGCGTATTTCGCAGAGGGAACTGTGAACGTCGAGACGGACTCGGGATATTGACCCTGCATATTGTCCCGTACATGTACGCCGACCATCACTTCATATTGTCCGGCATCGCCTTCTTTATAGTTGAAGTAACAGCTATAATGGCCAGATTGTTGTAGATGAAGGGCCAGATGTTCGCCAATATTTTGTGAGTGGAATTGTTCAAACAACTTGCCAATCTTGCCTTCGCCGCTTAATTCGGCTGCATTTGTCGTGACAGTGCTCATTCCGGCCAGCGTGAAAGAGGATTGTTCCTCGAAACGGGCAGGTTCAATTCTTTTGCAATTTGCCTCGTCTGTGGGCAGCGAGCTTTCAGATGGAGTCGTACTACTGTTGTATGCCATTGACTTGAATCCGTTTTGTTTCATCCCTAATCATTCTCCTTATAGTTGAATGAGTTTAGTATAAAACAACTAACTTGACAACTATTTGTCATGTTGCTTTATCAATTCTATATATTTTTGCAGCTTGTTCTGCGCGACTAGCGATGATCTCACGTAGATGGGGAGGCTCAAGCACCTCTGCATGGTGGCCCAAGCCGAGAATGAATCTATACAACCATTCATCTTCCGGGTACGCCTTCCTCACTTGCCAGCTACCGTCATCCAAGGGCACAAGCTCCTCAATGCCAAACCATTCCTCCGCTAAATGACGAGAGTCAGCCTGGAAGCGCAAGACGAATTCTGTCGCCCTTGACGAATTGCGTGGGCTCTGGCCAGTGGTACGCTCTTGCATTGGCAACTCTCTTCGAATGAATGTCCTCTCCGGGGCGATCTCCAGCTCTTTCATTCTTTTCAGCTTGAACAACCGGAACTGCTCTTTCGTCTGGCAATAGGCTTTCAGATACCATTGTCTCCCTTTCATGATGAGCATATGTGGCTCTACAATTCGGTGTGATACCACACCTTCGGCATTGGAATAGATGAATCCCGCTATTCGACAGCTATCTACCGCTTCCTTTAATAGTTGCAGTTTAGGGCGCAGCCTCTCGTTGCCATCCCAGGGCGAATAGTCAATCAGCACACGGCTGGTCTTATGCTGGAATTCTTCGGAGTATTGGGGCGGGACAACGCTATTGATTTTCTCCATTAGATGTCGATGCTGCTCGTTGCCATATGAGGTAGAGATGCTGCGCAGGGCGGTGAAGATGGCAGCGAGCTCGTCGTTGGTCAGCACGTTGCGGTCCAAGCGGTATCCTTCCGCCAGCCCGATGCCTCCGTTCGTTCCCTGGTAGGTGACGATCGGAATTCCGGCCCCATTAATTGCTTCGATATCCCGGTATATCGTCCGTACGGACACCTCGAACCGCTCTGCGAGCTCCTTGGCCTGCACCATGCGACGGTTCAGCAGCAAAATAATGATGGATAAGAGCCTTTCCAGTTTCATAGTATGTACCCTCCATCACAATGGATAAGTAATTGTAAAACACATTTATTTTATTGATATATTTGGAATTCATTAATTAGGTAATCGTCATTTGAATCAGACATACACTTTTACTGGACAATATTTCAACAACTACAAAATGATTATATCATGCCAGTGGACCTATACAGAGAATTAATAAGATAAAGGAGGGGCTAACCGGCCTTCATTGTGTACATGGAAGGAGAGATCAGCGACATGTGAGAGCCTGACTCCTTGTTGACTTCGACCTATGCATTGTTGATATCTATTCTATGGTCAAAATATATACAGATATGGCTTAGAGAAGACATGCCGATATATGTTTCAATAGAAACTGACAAAAAAGTATCCCAACCTTATAATTGTTTAATATATCCTATAGCGGCACTGACCAGGAGGACGGCATGCAATTTGAACCAATGTATTATGATGGGGAATTATTTCTACCGAAGATTGAATTAAATATGACATCGAACCAATCGATTGGTATTATAACCGACTTGAAGCGAAAGCAGCTTTTAATGAATCAATTAGTGAATCATTCCCAATATTATTTATTTCGAGCTCAGCAAAACGAGTATATGCGTTTAACGGTGGAAGAGCTAATCACTTTTCTAATCAATATAACGGAGAGGAATGACCGTGTCGCTTCGTTAATAGATTATTTTGCTTTAAAAGAAGAACGGAAGGTAAAAATCAAGGATCTAAGCTCATCGAAAAGGATGTATGTGACATTGCTGCGTGTCTTTTTTGCGCATCAGCCTACACTTGTACTGGAGGAACCCTATTTTTACTTGGAAGAACAGGATCGTCGTCATTTTAAACGGATTTTAGATGATCTATCGAAAGAAAAGCAGATTTTAATTTTAACTTCGAATTTCGAGGATGCCCTTATTTCCTGTGATGAAATTTATCGATTGAACGAGCTCGGATTTCATCAACTGGATATTCGGGACTCAGAAGAGGATAAGCAGGAAGTGCAGGAACAAGATCGGGCCAATATAACCTTGCAGAAGATTTATACGAAAAGAAATGACAAAGTGATTTTATTTAATCCGCCTGAAATCGATTTTATAGAAAGTGTAGATGGTTCGATTCTTGTTCATGTGGATGGAGAAAACTATGACTGTGCTTTGACGCTAACCGAGCTTGAGCAGAGATTGTTAAATTTCGGATTTTTCAGGTGTCATCGCTCCTATATCGTTAATCTGCAAAAAGTAAGAGAGATTATTACATGGACGAAAAATAGCTACAGCCTGCGATTAAATACAGGTAAAGATGCCGTAGTTCCGTTATCTCGTTCAAAATTGCAGGAATTAAAAGCACTTCTTAACATCTAATTTCCGGGGTAATGTCGAACCAATCAAGCATGGGGTGGTACCATTCAGGCGATAAAAGCTACATTTCGGCGGGTTTTGATGGCCAGAAGCATGCAATCTTTATATATTTAAGCCATCAACTCTAAGGAAGTGGTGTTAATGGATGTTATCCAAGTCGAACATATTCGAAAGAGATTTGGAAATAAGGACGCATTGGCAGATGTGTCCTTTTCAATTCCGAAAGGAGAAATTTTTGGTTTCCTAGGTCCGAGTGGTTCAGGAAAAACAACATTGATAAAGATTTTAACTGCGCAATTAAATCCGACAAGTGGACAAGCAAGTGTATTTAACGAGCCAGCGGAGATGATGAATCATTCTGCACAGAAGATGCGCTTTGGCATTTTGACAGATAACAGTGGTCTATATGAGAGATTATCGATAGAGGAAAATCTAGAACTGTATCGCCAATTATATGATCTTCCTAAATCTTCGATCGATAAGGTGCTGCAGTTTGTAAACTTAAGCGGAGAGCGCAAAAAGAAAGTCAAACTTTTGTCGAAAGGGATGCGTCAGCGTGTCATGTTGGCATGCGCGATTATCCATGAGCCAGAGTTATTATTTTTAGATGAACCTACTTCGGCTTTAGATCCAGTAAACTCCTTACATATTTATAAAGGGTTACGCTACTTAAATGAGAAAGGAACAACGATTTTTTTAACTACGCATGATATGGCTGAGGCAGAATTGATTTGCAACCGTGTAGCGATTTTGTATCAAGGACAAATCCAAACCATTGGCTCACCAAAGGAGCTTAAAAAACAGCATCGGGAAAACGTAGTTAGTGTTGACTTAATAAATGGTGAAGCATACGAACTCCCGATAGGCGAGGGAACCGCTGATCAAATAGCCGATTGGATGAAACGAGGGTTAATTGATCGATTAGAAACGAAAGAGCCAAGTCTAGGTGATATCTTTATTAAAATGACAGGAAGTGAGCTGCTATGAGTATCTCATTGAAACGTGCGCATGCGATATTTGTGAAGGATTACAAAGAGTTTTCACGCAATTATGCCCTCTCCATTATGTTGATTTTCCCAATTATCCTCGCACTTCTTCTTCGAGCTGCTGACGCCGCCTCGTCTTTGCCTGGATCTTTCGCTACAGTTCTTAATCTTTCGTTTGTGTTCCTAACATGTTTCGTACAAGCATGCTTGATTGCGGAAGAAAAGGAGCGTAACACTTTACGATCATTAATGATGACTCCGGCCACGACCATGGATGTTTTAATCGGTAAAAGTACTTTAGTCTTTGTCATGTCTGTTGTTGTTCTGGCTATTGCTACGTATCTATTTGGCTATGAGCCAGCTAGTATATGGGCGTTTGTGGCAGCAACCATTCTTTCGATTATTTTATACACAGCAGTCGGGACGATATGTGGTCTATTCTCCAAGACGTTGCTTGATGCGTCATTATCTATAATTCCTGTGACGATCGTATTCTCTGGGGCACCATGGGGAGCATTTCTAGTGGAGGATTATCCGATCTTCAAAGTGCTGGATTACATGCCAAGCAGTCAGCTTGTTCATTTGCTAGGTTTACCCCCTACAGACTTTACGACGGGAGAGTTATTAAACCCCCTCCTCATTATTTTGGCATGGACGGTTGTATTAACGATTGTATCTGTTGTTTTGTATCAACGACGGTTAAAGGATGAGTAGGAGAAAATTACAAAAGAAAGGCCGCGCCAGCCACTATAGAATCGCGTGTTTCTACCGAGGAGGGATCAAATTCCGATGAATTTAGCCGTCAAGTTGCTGCGAGAATTCAAAGACCGCGATACCCGGCATAAGCTGAAAGGCTATCGGGACAAAGCGGAGCTCATCAGGGAACGTAATTTGGAAGCATGGGACGATCAGCGGCTGCAAACGGAATCTCTCCGGCTGAAAAAGGCTGCAAAATCGGGGACACCTTTGGACGGGCTGCTTGTCGATGCCTATGCGCTAGTCTGCGAGGCAGCGAAGAGAACACTGGGATTGCAGCCCTACGATGTCCAGATCATGGCTGCAATCGCTCTGCATGAGGGATTTTTGATCGAGCAGCATACCGGTGAAGGAAAAACGCTCTCTGCTGTTATGCCTGCTTATCTCCATGCGCTAACCAGCGAAGGCGTTCATGTGCTGACTTTTAACGATTATCTGGCAAATCGGGATGCAGATTGGATGGGCCCGATCTATCGTTTACTCGGGTTAACGGTAAGCGCGGTTCAAGCGGGCATGAGCTTGTCCGAGAAACGGGAAGCGTACGCCGCCGATATAACCTATGTTACGGCCAAAGAGGCGGGATTCGATTATTTGCGCGACACGATCGCTTTAGACGAAGCCGATACCGTGCATCGTCCCTTCCACTACGTCATCGTCGACGAAGCGGATTCACTGCTTCTCGACGAAGCGCGGGTGCCGCTAGTCATCGCCGGCGAGCCGGGCTCTTCCGGCAACGACGGCGTTCGTTTCGCAGAAGTGGCTCGGCAGCTCGAGCAAGATGAGCATTACGACTTCGACGAGTTCCAGCGGAACGTTTACTTGAATGAAGCAGGCTCCGCGAAAGCGGAGTCGCTGCTGGGATGCGGCAATTTGTACGATAGCCATAATAGTCATTTGTTAATGTCGTTAAATTGCGCGCTGCATGCGGAATTGTTATTGAAAAAAGACGTCGATTACATCGTCCGGGACGGTAAAATCGAGCTGATCGACGAATATACCGGCCGCGTGGCGGAGAACAGGCATTTGCCGGACGGGCTGCAAGCCGCGCTTTCGGCCAAAGAAGGGCTGCAGGCGAAAGCCGGCGGGATCATTCTCGGTACGATTACCCTTCAACACTTCCTTAACCTATATCCAAAGATTTGCGGAATGACGGCCACCGCGCAAGCTTCCGCCATAGAATTCGAAGATATTTATGTGCTGCAGGTTGTGCAAATTCCGCCGAACCGGCCAAACATACGGATCGACCATCCGCACCGGATTTATACCCATAAAGAAGCCAAACGTAAGGCGCTTGTACAAGAAATCTTGTACATCCATTTAACGGGACGTCCGATTCTCATTGGTACGTCAAGTGTCGAGGAGTCTGACATGCTGGCGGAGGCGCTAGCGGTTGCCGGCGTAGCTTGCCATGTTCTGAATGCGAAAAACGACGCAAAAGAAGCCGAGCTCATCGCCAAAGCGGGAGAGATCGGCGCCGTGACGGTGTCTACGAATATGGCGGGACGAGGCATCGACATTCGGCTCGGCGGCGGCAACCCCACGCAAGCAGAAGCTGTCGCCAAGCTGGGCGGGTTGTACGTGATTGGTACGCATATGCACCAAAGCGTGCGGATCGACAACCAGCTGCGCGGGCGATCCGGCCGCCAAGGCGACCCGGGAGCTTCCGTATTTTTCGTAAGCTTGGAAGACGAGTTGCTGCTTAGGTTCGGCATCAATAAAGCGATACGCGGTCTTAGGCAGGATGAGGTTCTCGGAGAGTCGGTGCTCCACAGCAAAATTGACCATATTCAGCGTGTTATTATGGGCCAAAACTTCCATATCCGTCAGGAGCTGAACGGTTATTCGGATATGGTGGAGGATCAGAGGCGTATGCTATACGAGGAGCGGCTCGGAATTTTGAAAGGCGAGACGCCGATGAGCCCTTCGGAGCAGCGGGTACGGCTTTATTATATCGACAAGTTCTGGGCTGACCATCTGGCATATGTTTCTTACATTCGCGAAGGCATCCATTTGACGAGCCTTGTTAACCGTAATCCGATCGACGAATTTCATGCGCAAATCATCCAAGCCTACGAGCTAATTCCGGCAAAAATAAATAGAGAGTCGGCGAATATGCTCGCAAAGCTCGGAGGTTCGAATGATTCGGCGAAGTGGGAAAAGTTCGGGCTGAAAAGCCCTGCTTCCACTTGGACTTATATCATCACCGATCAATACAAGCAATACTTGCAGAATCCCGGTTCATGGACCCCAGGAACGATAATCGCTTATTGGTTGCGCAAGATTTTGAGTCCGGTATTCGGGTGGTCAAAATTTTGATGCAGCGCAGCTTTTTCGAGGGTGATCGCTTTGTCGCCGATTTGCTGCACGAAATAACGGCTGCTTCTCTACAATATCCGAATACCCACTCGACGATTACAACACTTGACCCTCACCGCCACCGGATTCCCACTATCCGAACTCCAATCGCTCCAGCTATCCTCATATGTTATGACGTCGGATTATTATGACGCCTATGCTACAATAAGGTGACAAAGGGGGAGTCATTATTGAGTAAACAAAAAATCGTAATTATTGGTGCAGGAATTGTCGGGGCGTCCGTGGCCTATCATCTGGCCAAACGAAATCAAGATGTAACCGTTATTGAACGACACCCCGCCGCGGCGCGTGAAGTCACGGAAAAATCGTTTGCCTGGATACATACGACGCATAGGGTGGCTCCCGAATACTGGCATTTGTACGATGTGGCTTGTGAAGAATATCATGCGCTTCAGCAAGATTTGTCCGAACTGCAAATTCATTGGCACGGGGCGCTAACTTGGGACAATCCGCCCCTAAGGGAGCAACTCCGTTTTCAAAAATTAAACCGGGAGCAGCTTGAGGCATTGGAACCGAATCTGAAGGAATATCCGGATGAAGCGATGTTTGTCAGCGAAGAAGGTGCGGTGGACCCGATAGGGTTAACGGATCTGTTGTTGAGCAAAGCGCGGGAGTACGGAGCAAAGGTTCAGTTCGGTACCAACGTTACACAGCTGCAGCAAGAAGATTCCCGCCTGGTCGGCGTCCATACGTCCAAGGGTTTTCTTAAGTCGGATGTCGTGGTATTGGCCGCAGGTACAATCATACCCGAACTTTGCAACCCGTTAGGTTGTCCCGTGCCGGTAACGCCGTCGCCTTCCATTCTGATTCGGATGAAAACTGCGAATAAGCTGATACGCACATTAATCTCAAATGCGCAATTTGAAGCGCGTCAACTGACGGATCAAACGCTGCTGGCTGCGGAAGATTATATCGACGAGTCGGAAGAAAACGGGTCAGAGGCGGTCGGCAAGCGAGCGTTCGAGACGTTGCGTCGCAGTCTGAAGGGCGGGAATCAATTGGAACTGGAAAGCATCCAGGTCGGGATGAGACCCATGCCTGAAGACGGCTATCCGATCGTGGGCTTCCATGATCACACAAAGGGACTTTATCTGACAGTGATGCATTCTGCAATTACGCTGGCGCCGCTGATTGCGCGTCTGGCTTCAAGTGAAATAATCAATCGGGAATCAAGAAGTGAATTAGTCCCTTGTCGACTTTCCCGTTTTAAGGACTACACGAGGGATGACCCCGCTGTTTCTCGCGCGTGAGGTTGTGAATCAAGTGGAATCGCATGCACGTGCAAATTGACCTCGATACTCCTGGATACAAAGCAAAGGAGTACATCGTCACATGAGCGATGTACTCCGAGTCACATACTGCTATGCCGATTACTCCTTCTCTTCGTCTCCCACCACCACCGGATTCCCGCTATCCGAACTCCAATCGCTCCAACTCCCCGCATAAAGCTTTACATTCTTAAACCCTGCCTCTTGGAGGGCAAAAAAGTTAGGCGTAGCGGTAACGCCAGATCCGCAGTACACAATGATCTCATCGTCCTTCGAAAGCCCAGTAAAGCGCTCCGCCTGCTCCTCAGGCGACTTCCACACACCATCCACATGACGGCTCTCCACCCAAAAATGATTAATCGCCCCTGGAATATGTCCGGCCGCTGGGTCCATCGGCTCTACTTCCCCACGATAGCGAGGCGCTTCACGCGAATCAATGATCACAATTCCGTCCTTGCCAATGCTCTCCTTCACATAAGAGCGGCTTACTAGAATCTCGTCCTGCAAAGCTGGCTCAAAAATAACCCCTTCCACCGCATCCGGCTCTTCTGAGCTAACGGGATAATCCACTGCTTGCCAAGCGGTAAAACCGCCTTCCAGCACATACACTTGCCCCTCATGCCCCATCCATTGCAGCAGCCAGCGCAGGCGCGAGGCCATCGCTCCACCTTGGTTATCGTAAGCGACTACTGTCGTATGATTGCCAATTCCAATCCGTCCCAGAAAAGCAGCCAATACTTCCGGCTCTGGCAAAGGATGGCGTCCGCCTTCCCCGTTCGGGCGCTTCGGCCCCGACAGATCATGGCTAAGATCGGCATAATAGGCACCCGGAATATGGGCCTCTTCATACGATTTTCGACCTGTTTCCGGCTCAGTCAGCAAATAACGCGTATCGACAATTACTGTATTTTCAGCACCCAAACGCTCAAGCACCCAATTCGCCTTTTTAAAATAAGTCATCCTGCTCAGCTCCTCCAACATATTTTCTGGCTTATCCCAACTATATACCGCCATCGTACCCGATAAATCACATAAGGAGCAACCACTTGTTGACTATTTCCTTAGCCAAATCACATCTTCCAGCGAGTCCTCTATGTCTATTACCCTGACAGCTTCTTATATAGCAACAATTCCCCCGCCAATTGGCAGAGGAACTGTTTTTTAATTATAATGCATCCCGGAGCATAACGCTTATCAGCTCCATGAGACGCCTCATTTTCTCTACCTATTCAGTCGTTTTTTATTCCTCAAACCCACGCGTCATTCGCATACCCGCGCTGCTCCCAATACCCAACATGCTCTCCTTCGATCAGCTCGATGCGGTTCAGCCATTTGACCGACTTGTAGGCGTACATTTTCGGCACAATCAGCTTGACCGGGCCGCCGAGATCGCTTGGAATCGGCTTGCCGTCGTGCATGACCACGACCATCACATCATCCATATCGGCCTGCTCTAATGTCAGCGTATCGGTGTACACATCGTCGCCGGAATAAAATTTCACCGTTCGTGCTTTCGACTGAACGCCTGCGCTTTTCAGCAGCTCCTTGAGCGGAATGCCCTCCCACGTATTGTTGTACACGGACCAGCCCGTCACACAATGAAAATCGCTCACCTGCACCGTTCGTTTCAGCGCCACAAACTGCTCCCAATTCCACTGCAAGCGCTGATCGACCAAGCCATCAATCGTAAACGACCAATTGCTATTGTCGAATTTCGGAATCGGTGTCACCGTGTATACGCGAAAATTCCCTTTTGCCCCACCGCCCATAGGCGGAAGCGAAGCCGGAAGCGGCTGCGGCTCAGGTAGCAGCTTATTGCCGTTCTCCGCAACGAGCTCATCAATGGACGAAGCTCCGCCAAAGCCTGTCCCAAGCGACCCTCCGAGCCATTTTACAAAAGAAGGTCCCAGCGCAATCGCGATCCCCACACCCAGCGTCCACTTAATAACCTGTCGCCGTGAATATACGGCCTGCGGCCCTGCTGCGGGGTGAATCACTTCCTCACGAATCGGCTTCACCGTACGACGATGGGGCTGCTTGAGCCATTTTGTCCGCGTAATCGAATGATAGATGATATAAGGCAGACCGATCCACGTCAGCAAATCATGCACCAGCAACGCCGCATTTGAAATTTCCGGTCCTACCAGCCTGAACTGCCACAGCAATACTCCGGACAAAAACCATCCTGCCAGCAGTGCTAGAACAACAATGACATTAAACTTTTGCCACGGCTTTTCCTTTATTTGCTTCCAGTGCTTAGCGGCGAGAAATAAATAATAAACGACGGGCAGCAGCGAAGCGATGCCGACAACGATGTGGAGCCATTTTAGCCACACTCGGCCTTCACCCAGAAAACCGCGCCAAAAACCGCCCAGCAGCATAAGTCCCGTCAAAGCCAAAATCACAATAATCCACCCGTTCCAGGCGTGCAGCGATATAAGCTTTTTCCCGTAGCCCTTGCGCAAACGCTCAATGAATGAACTCATTTTTGAAACGTCCCCTTCCCAAGCTCCATATCTTTAACTAAAATGTGCGGCTTCTCATTCTCGGTCGTCCTAGCCTTCTTAATACTATTATAACGCCTAACGCACGCCATTACGAAACGATGGGCCAAGCATAGCAAACAAAACGATACAACCAGCAACGAAGTGCTTACAAAAATATCAACCGCTGTTTTTAGCTTTAGCCTGCTCTTAAGTAAAATAAATTCGGCCTTGCTATAAGTTGCAATTTAAGATACATTATTAATTAATTGATCAGTTATTTAATTAACTAAAGTTTAGTTTAAAGAGAGGGGAATCCATTTGGCAAGACCCGTCAATGAAGAAAAAAGACTGGAGCGGCGTAAACGCATCCTAAAAGAAGCGGTTATCCTGTTTGCAGAAGGTGGCTATTCTAATACCACAACGGCCATCATTGCGGAGAGGGTGGGAGTGACTCCTGGAACCATTTTTCAATATTTCCCTAGCAAAGAAGCTTTATACTACGCTGCCGTCCTTGAGCCGCTTGCTGATATTCAGGTGAAATCGCTTGCTTGTCTTCAACAAGAGGGGACGCCGGGCGCACTGATTAAGAACATGGTGAAAGAACAATTCAACGATATCTACTTCTATACCAATGAATTGCGGCTTGCCCAATCTGTCTTAGGACAACGAATAAGATTCCCTGAACTTACACAGAAGGTCCTTGAAAGTATAAAGGTAATGACAGATGCGATTGAATCCGTCTATGCCGAGGGACAGTTAATGGGAGAGTTCGACAAAAGCTTTTCTCCAGCAATGATCTCTCGCAGCTACATCTCTTTTTTAAATGGAGTGGGCTTAACTCTTGGAGAAAGTATTATTCATCATCCCGAGTGGGAAAATCTGAAGGGGCATGCTTATTATTTGTTCGCACCCATACAACCTAAAGAAAAACTGGAGGAGTCTAAATGAGTCAAACATCATTACAACCCGATCTGACATTTAACGTGCGTGTGAAAAAACGGAAGAAAATTTTATGGAGCCTAGGGATCGTGCTTTTGCTTGTGATGGCTCTTGTATTTTTTATATCTTATAAAGTAGTAGACACTTTATTGCACTATCCTAGAGACACTAATGTCAGCTACGAATTGAATATCGATAAAACTCCCTACGAAGAGGTCGAGTTCAAAAGTTTGAAAAATGATAATACGATTAGAGGCTCCTTCTTTCCTGCAAGTGATCTTTCAGGTGATGCAAGTAATAAGACGATTATTGTCGTCCATGGATATACGAGCAATCGTTTAGTTAAAGGGCGGACTCCAAAGTTAGTAGAGCATTTCGTTCCGAAAGGCTACAATGTATTGGCATTTGACCTCAGCTCGCAAGGTAAATCCGATGGTGATTTGATTACACTGGGCCTCAATGAAAAATACGATTTGCTAGGAGCTGTAAGCTATTTAAAATCCAGAGACCATACAGGTGATAGCATTGGAGTTATCGGCTTTTCAATGGGTGCTGCTACTTCTTTGCTGGCCGCAAGTGAAAGTGATGACATCAAAGCTGTCATTGCAGATAGCCCTTTTCGTAATGCTGGTCTATTTCTGAGAGAGGGTTTGCCCTTCTTTTCAGGTTTGCCTGCTTTTCCATTCGGTTATACATCGACATGGATGGCAAATTGGGCCTTTAAGGTTGATCTTGATTCCGTATCTCCGATGGATGCGGTAAAAAAGATGCAAAATAAGCCCGTTATGCTCATTCATGGCACTGGAGATCAGCAAATTAGTTATAAGAATACTGAAGTTATTTACGAGTCCTTAAAAGATAATCCAAGTGCAGAAGTATGGTACCCGCAAAATACGGAGCACATCGATGCCATCAACCATTACCCCACTGAATATTTCCAAAGAGTAGATCGCTTTATGGATGAGTATGTAGGAAAATAAATTACCCTTTATTATACAGAAGCAGGGTACAGACTCCTCAAAAAATTGAGCATATCTGTACCTTGCTTTCATAAAAGGGACTTTTTCAATGGCCTCCGGGCATTCTATTGTCAGTTTTTCTAAATTACCTACGTTTTTGAAAAGACGACACGCAACTTGCGTGCAAGAGAAAGATTTCCTTATTCAGCACCTTCACAGCTCACAAAGAGCGGGAACGGGACGCATACTGCAATATAGCAGCAGCTGCCCGTTCGCGGCGCTCTACATCATCACTCTGCATGGCTAGCCTTAAAATGTCCACCGCTTCCCTAATTGTCGTATGATCTATGGCAAAAGGCTGCTCGCTCTGCCCGCTGCTTTCCGTAGCCCCGCTCAACCATAGCTTCATCTGCCAATCGGTTACGGGATGCTCATACATAGCGGGAAATTGTCCTTCGGCTAAAAATGACTTTAGCTCCGGGCCGACCATGGCGTGCGGCAAGCTTTTGAGCCAAGTCACACCGCGTCGATGGCAGCTGCCGTCCTCCCTGTTATCCGCATCCAACACATAATAATAGTCGCCCAAATCGCCAAAATGGACCTTGTCGCCATCCACTAAAAGCACATAATCGCCGTCAGCCATCACTTCCACGAACAAACGAAGCTCTGCGATAGATCCAGCCAGCGCCACACCCTCCAGACCATAAACCTCCATTAACCGTGCCTTGCACTCTTCCTCGCTGAATGGTGCCAAATTTCCAAGCCCCGGGCCATACAAGGAAACGAAGTTATCATTCAAAAATGCCTTGCTCCGGTTCATTCCGCCTACATCCGCTTGCATCAGAAACAACTGCAGCCTGCTCACCTCCGCTTAACTCTCTCTACTCCTATTATATCTTTTAATCCGCTTCAGGAAAAAGCCGCTCGAGCAATGGCGTGTATGCAAACGTAAGTGAACCCGATCTAATAGAAGCCGGCGTCAAATGTATCGCCTCTCCTACCAGGCTTCTACTGGGAATGTCACACCTCATATTTGTAGATTTACGTACCAAGAGGCAGCATTATTTTCTTCGTTTCATGGGTTTTATATTGCTGCTTGCACAAATATAAATTTGGCGGACACAGCAGCAGCTATTTTAACAGAAACAGGGTTAAACCACAGTCCGCGGACTCAGGAGCCGCTAATGCGCTGCAAAAGGCCATTTTGCTGGTTCGATATGGACGATAACGTCTCTCCTGTCCGCTTGCTTCCTAAAATCGAATCAAAATTCAGAATAGCGGAACCTCAGTCCTCCAAAAAGCAGCTGGCGTCTCAGCCGTGGGATTTCAACAACAAACGCAGGCTGCGATAGTCTAACGTCAAAAAAGACACCCTCATCCGCCTCCCTAATGGTAGACTCTCAAAGTTAGCCAACGACCTTTCTGGGGAAAAATAAATCCCGCGCGCTCCCCATCAAATGAGGAAGCGGGCGGGATTTTCGAGCCTGCAAGCTGCGATGCTGACCTGTCTTGCCGATTATTCTTGAAGCATGCAGCCCATGGGCCCATGCTTGCCTATTTTGCTTCAAGAATGCAGTCTATCGCCGCATTCTTGCCTAACTCCGCTTCGAGAATGCGGCCTATCACCGGATTCTCCTGCTCCTAAAGCTTCAACAGCTTGAAAATCACAGCTGCTGCCTGTGCCCTCGTCGTCTGCCCTTGCGGACGGTAGCTGCCGTCTTCGAATCCGTTCACTAAGCCCGCCTGCTGCATTGCGCTGACGGCCTCCAGAGCGAATCCGCTAATCGACTGCTCATCTGCAAAGGAAGGG
Organism: Paenibacillus algorifonticola; assembly: GCF_000971975.1. GTDB lineage: Bacteria > Bacillota > Bacilli > Paenibacillales > Paenibacillaceae > Pristimantibacillus > Pristimantibacillus algorifonticola. Next base: position 57,182 of record NZ_KQ040783.1, read on the forward strand.
AACGGCTTCGTGCTTGCTGTGCTTTCCCATGCAATTTGCTCCGTTGCACGGGCCAAAATAACAGCCATTTCCTCGCGCGTAATCGCGTCATGGATGCCAAACGTGCCATCTGGGCGCCCTTTCACGAGGCCCAGCTTCTCTGCCGAAGCAACGGCCGCTTCATACCAAGCGCCCTGCAACACATCCCGCAGGCTGCTAGTCGCCTGCTCGTCAATCAACCCAAGCGCGCCTAGCAGCAGCTGGACGAACTCCGCTCGCGTGACAGCCCTCGACGGCTCAAAGCTGCCGCCGCCCGTTCCGCTCACGATTTCGCGCGCTGCGAGCGCCTCAATCATCGTTTGCGCCCACTTCGCTTGACCCAAATCTGCAAAAGCCACATCCGCATAAGCGATCGCATAGCGGCTGAAATGCTTCGGCTGGAAGCGAATGACTCCAGCCGCCTCATCGACCTTCACGTTGCGCACGACTTCCAGTGCGCCGCCCTCGCCAACATAATAAACGACGACTTTATGCGCTTTTTCGCCCGCTTTTAGCGTATATGCGAGCTCCACCGTTACTGGTGCAGCCTGCCCAAAGGCATGAAGCTCCTTGCCGTCTACACTAAGCTTAAAGTCATACACAGAGTGATCGCCTAATTTCTTCTGCACATTAGCTGGCAGCTCCGAAGCTGCTACTTGGACCGCTTCCAGTGTTAATTTATTAGCTCCTGCCGCGACAATTCCCCCGGCCTTTGTAATGTCCACTGTAATCTGCACAGCACCCGCTTGCACGGTGATAAATCGAACTTTTGGCTGTTCCCCTGCCAGCAGCAATTCCATAGGAATCTCCACTTTCGCTCCTATCACAGCTCCTGCCTTGCTTGGCTCAAGCTGAATGCGCAGCGTATTGGCCGATTGCAGGCTAGCCAGCGCTTTTTCCATATCGCTTGCGCTCAGCTGCGCTTGCAGCATGCCGCTCGCATCTGCTGTCACCTTCACGGTTAGCCCGTTTGCGCCAGCTTCAACGCTCATGCCGCTATCAGCCGCCCCCGTACCTGTTCCGCTCGACGTACTGCCACCCGTGTTGCCGCCTGTTCCGCCACCTGGTGTACCCGGACCTGGATCTCCGCCGCCCGGCGTACCCGGACCTGGGTCACCGCCACCCGGCGTACCCGGTTCTTTCAGCGTCTTCGCCGCCAACACAGCTGACCTATCCGATTCGCCCGCCGCGTAAACGGCAGAAACCTGATAAAAATATTCCGTATTGGCGCTCAGGCCACTATCCGCATACGATGCTGTGCTGATTGGCTGGGCATTTGCCAGCACGTAAGGCCCATTTTCAGCCGTCGCACGATAAACGTTGTAGCCGCTCACGCCAGCTAGCGCTGTCCATGCAAGTTCAATCGCTTTGTCGGTAGCCGCGTTCACTTTCAGGCCAACCGGCGTCTCCTTCGTCGGCTCCTCCTGAACCGTCGTCCCATACACCTTCACCTCGCCAAACTGTGGCGTATACCAGTTGCTAGGATTGTTGCGCAGAACGGCATCGACCATCTGCACTCTTACATACCTTGCTTTGCCGCTCAACTTATCGGAGGTAAAGCCATAGGTTTTATTGTCCGTCCGATCGAGCGCCGTCGTAAAGGTAACGCCGTCCAAGCTCGTTTCGATTTTGTATCGGTGATAGCCCTCTGAGCCATTATGCAAATACCACGAAAGCTGAATGTTCGTCAGGCTGTACACATCGCCAAGATCGACCTGCCACCATGATGGCCAGCTGCCATTCGCCGCGACCCAGCTTGTCGTGTAGTCACCGTCGTTGGCGTAAGTCGCTGGACTGTTTTCCAGCTCGTTTTTCGCTATGGCGGGCTTGCCCTGCGACAGCAGCTCACCGTTTTGCTCGGGAACGACTTCGCCCGTTGCCTGGTTGTAGTACACTTTTTCATAATAATCATATTTCGCATAACCGTTGCTAAGTGTAATCGGCAGCCAGTGCTGCTTCGCCTCGCCCGCCCCTGCTACCCAGCGGTTCGCCATATTCACGAAGCTGAGGCCAGCAGAGCCTTCCATTTTCCAAATGAAGCCGGATTGCGCCGAGAAGTTCGAATTATTGCCGATGCGGCGCAATTCCGTCCAAGGCCCTTCAAGCGAAGTGGCGGAAGAATACATGCCCTTGCTTGGGTACCAGCCTGCCGCCTCGGAGGTGAACAGGTAATAGTAGCCGTCTTTCTTAATGAGCGAAGGCGCCTCCCTGTGCTTGCCTTCATAAACCTTGAGCACAACGCGCTCTACAGACAAATAGTCCGCAGACAGCTCATAAATAAACAAGTCTGCATTCGTGTTGCCCGACGAAACGATATACCCTTTGCCGTCACCATCCTTGAAGAAGGTGATATCACGGGAATCATTGCCTGCCGGACGCACACTGCCATGAAACGTCAGCGCCCCGCCGGGATCGCCGGACAGCACCGCCGCTCTGCCGAGCGAATAGTCCTTGTTATTTTCATAGTGCAGCCAAATGACAATTTTGCCCGTTGCTTCGTTGTACGTGAAGTTCCACGCCTCGAATTTGCTAGCCGCAAGCTCCAGATGAGAATCGCGGGTCAGCACCGTGTCCACGAACGTCCAGTTGATCCCGTCTGCCGATTGATGCAAATTCACCTGCTTAAATCCATCTGTATCCGACACGTATTCATAATAGTAATACAGATTGCCCAGCTTCAAAAAGCCGTCATGCGTAATCGTTGGCGTGTGCGTCACATTGCCCGCATCATCAAGCCACACGTTTTCCTTCGTATTGTCATACGTGTCCAGATCAGAAGATGCAATAAACGTTCTCGCATGTGCGGACTGCGATAGCTCCGAACCGCCGCCCGGATGGGTCGCCTTCACCTTGTAATAATACGTTTTGTTGACCGCAAGACCGTTGTCATCATACGCCATCGCTCTTCCGTTATACACCTGCTCATACGTGCCGTTCTCACTTTCTGAACGGTAAAGCGTGTATGCTGTTGCACCCGGCACGCTTTGCCAGTTCAGGCTGATGGTCGTGACCTCGGCAGCAGACGATGTTTTCACAGAAGTCGCCAGCAACCCTTGCGGCACATCCAGCTGCATGTCGGACGAATAAATTTTCACCTCATGCAGGCCTCTGTACCAGGTAACCGGCTTATCGGCGTTGTTCGTATGTCCAAACTGCCCCAAAATCGTCAGCTTCACATATCTGTATTTGCCTGTAAGCTTGTCGCTGTTGAAGGAAGGCGTCTTATTGCCGCTTTGGTCAATAAGCAGATCATACTGCTGATCATCTACGCTGCCTTCCACCTTATACGTGTAATAAACCTCCGAGCCGTTCCACTCTTTCCAGCTCAGATCAATGCGGCTCAAATCATATTCCCGTTCCAAATCGACCCGCCACGTTGTCGGAAACGAAGCGCTTCCGGAATCGAAGAAGTTATCATTGCCGCCATCATTGTTCGTATCCTGAAAATACATCCCGTCATTCGCCATCGTCGCCGGGTTGCTGGACGCTTGCGAGCTCGCCGCTACGGGCTTGCCCTGTGACACAAGCAAATCGGTCGCCGTTTCAAAAAGTCCTGTCGCCGCATTCAAATCCAAATCTCCGCTGTTCGTAATGGATGCCATGCCTTTATCCATTTCAAGCGGCAGCCAAATATATTGCGAGTTCATCAATGCCGACGGATTCCAGCGGTCACCTACATATACGTAGGAAGTCGTTTCGCTGCCATAGACGCTGAGAATAAAAGAAGGCTGCGTATAATACGTCGCCGGATCGCCGAACCGCTTAAGCTCGGACCAATCGCTAAGGCTGTTAATCGACTTGGCACTTGAATAGTAGCCTTGATTCGGATACCAGCCGGACTGTCCCGATGTGAACAAGTAGTAGTAGCCGTCCTTCTTCACAACCGCTGGCGCTTCCCTTCTGACACCTGGGAACAGCGTATACATATACTTCTCGGTGTACAAATAATCGTCCGTCAGCCTGAACACATTCAGGTCGGCGTTATTGTTGGAGGATGCGAATAAATAGGCGCTGCCATCGTCATCCTGGAACAACGTAAAGTCACGGGCCTGCATCGCCCCCGGCTGGAAACGGTTCACGTACTTGTAATCGCCGTCTACCGTGTCGGATACAGCAACGATCATATTCGCCTGATTGTAGTTGCCTGCTTCCTCCCAATGTCCCCATAATACATATTTGCCTGTTTTTTCGTTATACAGCACTTTAGGCCGCTCGATTTTCGCTGATGCCAGCTCCGGATGGGAGGCTGTCGTCAGCACGTTGTTGCGGAACTCCCAATGCTTGAGATCCTTGGATGCATACACAGAGACGCCTTTCAGCACCGCCGAATTATGCCCTTTATCCTCGCCGAACCAATAATACGTGTCTGCTACTTTAAGGATATATCCGCCGTGGGCCTGAATCATGCCGCCCTCGTCATCAAACCAGTATTCGCCGTTGCGAATAACGTCCGCTTTGCCGGTATTGTCCTGCACCTTGATATCTGCCTTGATGCGGGTAGACGTACCTGTGACGGTTCCCTCAGCCTTGAAGCTGCCCACACTAGCATAAGCGGTAGGAGCTAGGGTATCCCACTGTACAGGTACCGTCGTATACTGATTGTTCGTATAGTCGATTTTCACCCGATCCGGGAGCCTTGGCGCTAGGCCCTTTTCCGTATAGATCGTCATGATCGGATCAAGCGTCCTCGGTACGGAAAGGCCATGTACTAGCCGGCTCCAATCCGCTTCATCGATGCGTTTGAAGCTGCCCGCCAGCGCACCGGATGGGAGCGTATAGGAGCTAGCTGCCTCCTGCGTCCACACGCCCGCCACATCCGTAGCCGAAGCAAGCGTCCATGCACCGCCTGAATACGTATATTTCAGCCATTTGTCCTCGGAATTCAGCTTGAACGTATCGGCTCCATCCGCGATAGGCGAGACGAATGCGGCGTTTGTACCCAGCTCTGTCCAGTTTTTCCCGTTGCGGCTCACGGCATAATGCAGCGTTTCCGTGCCGCTGACGAGCTTGTTATACGCAAATAAATAAGCGGTATTCGCATCCTGCTCCAAAATTAACACATCGAACACTCGCGTTTTCGATACGCTGCCGCGCGTAATGGTCGCCGTCAGCTTAACGAGCAAATCTCCTTCGCCAACAGCGGGACGGCTAACCATGCCGTCTGGACGCAGATTAACCGGGTGGTCCGACTGCCACGAAATTTTCGTGCGGTTCGCCCCTGCATCCGGCAGGCTGAGCTTTGCCGTCGCCCCATCGGCATGCGCGACTGCAAGTGCGTCCTTGTCATTCTCGACCGCTGCCTCGTCTGACAAATCAGCCAGCACCTTGAGCTGGAATGGCTTCGTATCTGCCGCATTGCCTCGTTTGATCGTAACGGTCAACGTTACGTCCACGTCTGGCTGTCCGAAGGCAGGACGAGTGACCTTCCCTGCCCTATCGACAACCGCCGGCTGGTCGGATTCCCATGCCAATGCCGAGCCGTTAGCGCCTTTTGTTGGAAGCGAAATATCGGCCATCACCTTGGTCAAATCGCCTGGCGGCGTCACAGCCGCCTTATCCGCTGCCACTTTAGCCTGATCCTCCGGATACGTGAACAATGCCACCTCCTTCGGACCTAACGCCCGATTGAACACATAAAAATCATCAATTTTACCGTCATAATACGGATCGGCGCTAAACATCGAGCGGCCGATATAGTTCATCGTCGTTTGGCCCAGATCCTTAGGCTTCAACGTCATATTGGTATTGCGTCCCACCTCTACACCGTCCACATACAACACGCCTGTAGAGCCTGAAAGTGTCATCGCATAATGAACCCAGCGATTGGTTGCCTGCTGCGCAGGGCTAACGCCGACAATTTGCTCGCTGCCGCCATTTTTCAAGACGAAGCGCGACTCATTAGCGCCCGTTGCTGGCGTAAAGAAAATATAATTGTTCGTGCCGAGCCCGATATCGAACACACGGGTCCACTGCTTGAGCGTGTCCTGCTTCGCCCAGAAAGCCAAGCTGACCTCGTTCAAATCCTTCAGCATGCCCGCCGGAAGCGACACATAGCCATTCGATCCATTGAGATCAACTGCTCCGCCTGATCGGCCGGTTGTCCACGATGCCCCGCCGGTAAGTGTGGCTTTGCCCTGATTGCTGCTGGTGCCTAGCGGCGAAACCTGCGTCCCTGACGTTTCATTGAACGGGTAAGCCGCTACAATGCCAGGCAGCAAATCTGGCGATTCCGGCAGCACCAACACCGTCGTCAGCGAGATTGTAGAAGAAACGACCTCATACTTATTGACCTCTGCTGCAACCTGATAATAATAAGTAACGCCGGAAGCCAGTCCCTTGTCCTCATAGAGCTTATCTGTTCCGACATACACCGGAGTGAAGCCCGCGGTCGCATCGGTCGAGCGGTACACGCGGTAGGTAGCTCCCGTTACCGTGCTGTCCCAACTAATCGTTGCCGCAGACGAAGTGATGCCCGTTGCCTGCAAATCGCTCGGAGCCTCCGGCTTCGGATTTGGAATTTGCCAAATGCCTACATCATCAAGCACGCTTTTTTCCCAGCGGGAGCGGAAGCCCGCTTTCCCTGACGCAAGGGAAGGATCCGTTACATTAAAAATAAGCTTGTCATCCACGTAGGCTTTAATTTTGCTGCCTTCGACGATCATACGCATCGTGTACCATTGGTTCACACTAAGCGGAATTGGATATTCCGCAAGCGTTGTTGTGGTGCCGCCTACCCGTTTAGATAGGGAGTACCGATTATCTCCCAGCTGAAACAAATAAAAATTGTTCACATCGCTGTATCGCGCCAAAATGCCGGGAAACGTTCCCGCAGCCACTTTTTTCACCTTGGCCTCATACACATAGTCGCTGCCGATATCCAGATTGACGGATGCAATGGCCTCGTCCCCAGCGCTTACGTACAGCACCTGATTGCTGGCCGAAGCCGGATCAGCTGCTGCTTTGATAATGCTGCTGTTATTGACCGTCCATCCTTGCAAATCGCCATCCTGAAAATCATCCGTAAACAGCGGTTCGTTGGCAACAGCCGCTGCCTCCTGAGCAACGAGCTGCTGCTCCTCTTCCGCCGTTGCCGTTGCCGAATAGACAGGCATGATCCCAGGCAAAACGATCATTAGTGCCAGCATAAGCTTCGATATTGCCGATATGGATTTCTTCAATTGCGACCCTCCCCCAATTTATTTCACGTTGACCATACAGCCCGGATGATTGGTAAGCGCTTACATTAAATGACTGAAGAGAATTTCCGTTCCTAAGCACATCACATTGCCCATCCGGTCTGTATTTAGCTTAGCCCGATGCTTACACAGTCCGAAAGAGCAACAACACAAGCATAGTGAACAATGTGGCGTTTTACGACTGAACTATTTTAACTTTGGTGAACTGTTGAAATATCTTGTACGGCTTGTCCTATGATACTATAATATGGCATCTATCAGCACTCTGCTTCTCAGGAGGAGAACGATTTATGAAGGCTGTAAACGCTCCATATCGGTTGGGCCAGAAGGCGGTTCACGAGAAATGTTCAAGCTGGTCATTAGCTTCTGACAGGCTGTGACAATGCGCGTAAAAAGCAAAAAAGATCACCCTCGCCTACCTTGAGGTGTGATCTTCTTTTCATCCGCTTAAGCGTGCAGCGTCATTCACTTCATCTGGTCAACACAACCGGGCCCGAGCGGGTAACCGCAACGGTATGCTTTACATGCGCTGTCGCAAGTCCCGGCTCGACACTAGCAGCGTCACCCGCCAGCGCACCTAGTCCAGCAATTAAATCAATGGTCAAGATCATGCCTTCCGTCAACTGCTCTTCCGCCTGCTCCATCGGACGCATCTCTCCCTGCTGAAGCCGCTGGAGAATGCCTTGCACCGCAATATCCGGCATGCTGTTCATGACCAAACAGCCCGACTTGGCTGCTGAAGTATGGATAGCTACGATGATATCTCCGGCACTTTTGCCTACTCTCGCCTCAGCAATGCCGCGATTCAGCGTGTGCTGCGCCGTGCGCAGCAGCTTGCGTGCCAGCGGGGACGGCTCACCTATCGCATACGTCCAGGCGAATTCAGCTGCGCCGCCATCCACCCCAGCAATCATCTCGATTTTGACCATATCACCGCTCGATAGAGGAGCCGTGCCGGGAAAACCGCCGCGCAGCATGCCGTTTACCGAGGCATAAATGGCGAACGGATAACCTTTTCGCCCCTTGTAGGCCGGAAACGCCCCTCTTTCCAGCATGAATCGCTCCGTAAAACGCTCGATCTCCAGCGTCGTCACCCCACAGGTGATCCGCTTTGACAGCTCCTTGTGGCATGCAGCTATAATGCTGCCTGCATGCCGTACATGCTGCTCTTCCATGCCAAGCGCAAGCTTCGTCAGCATATCCAAACCTCCCTCCTCTATTCACCATATTCAAGGAACAAAGCGGACATTCTCACGAATGTGAACAATTGTTGTATTGCTGTGCATTCTCTCTTTCTTCAAAACAAAAGGGCTCCATTCCCCTTGAAGGGAATAGAGCCCGTATAACCATGCGATTAGCCGACTGAGGAGTTGAGCTTGCCCATTTCATCTTCCACCAGCAATGTTAATTCTTCCTCGTAGCCGCCGGTAATCCGGTACTTTCGAATGTAATCCCTAACAAATTTGCGTGAATCCTTGGGTTGGAAAATTCTCGTTAGTTCTTTCAGGCTTTCCTTGACTTCATTCTGGCTGTGCTTCGCCATGAAATCTCCTCCCTTAACGTTGGATGGTCGTCCTAAACAACAAATTCGAGAACACATTCGGCTAAAACACCGCCGGACTCCCATCGGTCAAGCATCACCATGGTTTGATGATTCAAAATGTTTGAACTTTTCTTACTATTATAACATTTATGCCACACTTGGGAAAGCATGCATTTGACGGCCTCGTCCACCAAGCGTATAATTTATGCAAAATCAGCGCTGGTCAGGCGTCCTGTCCAGACGTGAATCACGCTCCTCTTCACCAGCGGAAGCCTCGTCAGCACTAGCATGACGCTCTGTGGATGAACGGACAGAAGCTGCGCTCCGCTCTTTATGAAACATTCGTAAATAGGCGATAACACCAAGAACAGCGACCGCAATACCGAACGCCAGCACCAGCGCAGTGACCCAGCCCCGAACCATTATCCCAGCTCCTCTCTGATTAAATATCGGCAGTGAGCCGCTTATTTTCAAGCAACAAATATTTCCAAATATAGGTTACATTATAGCGAATATCCAGCCCAGCTTCAACTGTCCTAAGAACGAAATTGCCTAGCCGCGCTTTCATGTAAGCCCTTTCTTTTATTTACACAAGCGTAAACGGCTATCGCCGTCCTCTGGCGGCAAAGCTACCGTTTCGAGGGTGAAATGTAAGTCGTTTATAAGGGTGAAACGTATACATTCTTATATTTCGAAAAAACCTCCGCTTCCACACTTTCCTTGGAACGAAGGCTCGGTTTCAAGCTTCATATAGGACTGTGCAGCAGGGTAAGCCTGTCTGCCGCCGCTATGCAAAATCCGGCATAATCTCCTGAATGCAATCCGGCGACTCGTACGCTTCGTTGCCTACCGCATTTGTTACCGGATAAGCTCTTAGCTGATAGGATTCCAGCGGGTCGAGATGCTTGCGCAGCGAACGGAAATCATGAATGCGCGGATTGAGCCAATCCTCCAGCCCTTCCTCATCAAGCACGATAGGCACGCGCGGCTGCCAGCCGGATAACGCCCCTGAAGAACTGGCGGTAATCATCGTAAAAGCGCGCACTTCCTGCCCCTGATAATTTTTCCAGGCATCAAAAAAACCCGCTACACCAAACAAACGCTGGCTCGGCACAACAATATGCATTGCCCGCGGCTCACGCTCCTGCCCATGCTGCTGCCAGCCAAAGAAGCCGCTGCACGGCACAACACAGCGCTGCCTGCGCAGCATCCGTTCGAAAAACGGCTTTTCAGACAGCCTCTCGCAATCAGCATTTACTGAATCCTTCGCCCAAAACGGAAACAAGCCCCATCTGGCATCCTGAAGCGTCCGCTCGCCTAAGCGGTCATTCATCACAATCGATACCGATTGGGTCGGCGCTATATTAAAACGGGTCACATCACAATCAATTACATTCCCAACTTGGAACGAGCTAACCAAATCATCAACATTTGCCCTAACCGAATAACGTTCAATCATCTGTATATCCCCCTCGAAGCTGTGCGGGCAAGCTCTCCGCTGCGCTCAAAATATCGTCTTGCCCATTATTTGCATAAGAGGAGGTTTTTTATTCGCTCATTTACTTAATTTGTCGTAAAACGCTTGCGGAATTTAAGCGGCGGCATTCCGGTATGGGAGGCAAATAACCGCGAAAAATGCGGCGTTTGACGGAAGCCCGTCTCTTCCGCAATGCGGGCTATCGTCCAGTCCGTCTTAATAAGGAGCAGCTTCGCCTGATCCAGCCTGTAGTAGAGTAAATATTGCTGCGGCGTACAGCCGAACACCTCGGTCATACAGCGCGTAATATAATTGGTATGCAGCTGCAGCACTTCGCTGAGCATGCCATTGCTAATCGGGCTGCGGTAATTCATTTTCAAGTAGGCAGCGGCACGTTCCGCTACCGATACGCCTGCTCTTGCAGCATCCGAACGCCAGCCTTCATCGAGCATTTGCAGCAAATGCAGAAAACGCTGCTGGCGCTCCCAGAACGCGCCATGCGACGAGCTTTGCGCTGCATCATGCAGCTGCCCAAAGATGAGCTTCGCTTCGTCCGGGTAAGACAGGTGAATTTTTTTCGGCAGCCGAATGGCATACGTATAATAATCTCCGCGCAAGGAGCCTGATTGACTCCCCTCGGTTTCTTCCCAAGCACCCACCGTTTGAAAATGCACCCAGTCAAACACGGTCGCCTCTTGGCAGGGCTGATACGAATAATGATAGCTGTCCGGCCGCAAAATAAGCACATCCCCTGGGCCAAGCATCCATTTATGCTCCCCTTCTGCAAGATGCAGAGCGCCTTCATGCACGAACAGCATATCGAATACGCCAATATTGGTCCGGTTCGGATGTTCTTCACCCGCTTGATACGTCCTGCGGTTTGATTCTATAAAAAAGGGCAGCGGCGGCGAACGAAACGTTAGCAGCAGTTCCTCTGACACGACAATCTCTCCTTGTGCAACTATGTAAGTTAGTATTTATGTATTGCCCCATGTTACATAACTAATAATCGTTTGTCTACCTTTGCCGCCTGATGCGTCTCAAGGAAACCGGATGGCTTGCACGGCAAAAAAGCCTGACGGACATCGTTGTCCCGCCAAGCTGGCTCTCGCCTTATTTTCACACTGGTTATTGGAGCGCTTGAAGGCCGCCCTTGTCGTAAAAAAACGGACCTTTGGACCAGGCTGAAGCCAAATGCATCAATAATTCGGTTTTGAGCCGTTCCCGAATGCGGGCATATTGGTCATCGCCGTACAAATTATGCCACTCGCCTGCATCCTTTCCCAAATGATACAGCTCGCCCTTCGTCTCATCCACACGCGCCGCTGCATCCCGCACCGCTCCATCGATATAGAGGATCAGCTTCCACTCCTTCGTTCGCCACATATAGACGGGCGCCGAATGCGGCGCGGTTACCCCTTTGCCGTGAAACTCGCAGAAGCTCCCCCGCCGCACCGTCTCACCGAGCAGATCGAAGCCCGGCAGCATCGGATTGCGTTCAAGCCCTGCGGCGGCCGTCAGTGTAGGCACCAGATCAATTAATTCGGCTGGCCGCTCATCCTCGGTGCCCCACTTATGCTGCTGAATATAGGAGCCCGACAAAATCATCGGCACCCGTACGCTGCTGTCATACAAATTGTATTTATTGAAGCGGTAACGCCGTTCCCCCAGCATCTCGCCATGGTCGGAGACGAACACGATGAGTGCATGGTCGAGCCGGCCCTGCTGCTCCAGCTTGTCCAAAGCAAGGCCGAAATAATGGTCGAGCCACGAGCAATTGGCCCAGTACCGCAGTGTTGTCCTTCTCTGCTCCAGTGGGCTCATCTGCTCCCAAATTCGCTTTTTCTCCAAATAAACCTCTTTGCTGTTCGCATTTAAATCATCAGTTGCCTGTAGATGCGTGTTTTCTTCCACCTCCCAAGGCGGCTGCGGAATATCGGGAATTTGCTCCAGATCGTACAGATCCTCAAATTCCTTCGGCACATTCAATCCCGCATGCGGCTTGAGGAAAGACAGATAGAAAAACAAAGGCCGCGAAGCATCAAGCCCCTCATCGATAAAAGACAGCGCCTGCTCCGCCACCCAGCCGTCGCGATGATGGTTAAGCGGCAGCGTGCTGGTTAGGCCGATGTAGCCGTTCGAATTTTCCTCGCCGCCCCCGAAGGAGGCCGTTTCCCGGTGATACGCTTCAAGCGCCTCCGGGTTAACATCGCCCATCATAATTGCCCCCGCCTCATAATGCCCGCTTGCGCGGGACAGCCCGACTGCCCGCACCTCAAAGCCGCGCGTATCCGGCTCTTCCACGCCTTGGCCGTGGTTCCAGTGGGTTTTGCCAAAGCCAGCCGTCTGATAGCCTGCCCGCTGCAATATAGCCGGAAGCGGCTCTGAGGGCAGCCTGCTTTCATCGAACAAGCCGCCGTAATTCGTGCGCACGCCCAACTGCGAAGGATAATAGCCCAGCATCATCGAGCTCCGGCTCGGTACGCACATCGGCGACTGGCATACCGCCTGATTGAACGTAATGCCTTTTTCCGCCAGTTTGTCGATGTTTGGCGTATGAATATGCGCATTGTATTTGCCGATACAATCCCATCTCTGCTGATCGGTCATTAGAAAAATAATCGTAGGCTGCTCTTTCGTTTGATTAGCCACCGTTCACCTCTACTTTCTGCCTCTATGGTTAGGTTGAAGCCTTATTTCCCCTGCCCCAAGCTGTGCAGGCGGGGCCGCTCTCCCGCATTCCGCACAACATCGCGGTAGCGGCTCGGCGTAATGCCCTCGCTTTTTTTGAATGTTCGATTGAAATAGCTGGGCTGGTAGCCGACCAGCTCGGCGATTTCGTTCATTTTAAGATCGGAATGCAGCAGCAGCTCCTTCGCATGGTTTAAACGAACCGTCGTTAAATAATCGATAAAATTGCAGTCGAACGCCTGCTTGAAGGAGCGGCTAAGCGTATAGGAATTCATGCCATAGGCGTCAGCAAGCGCTTCAAGCGACAGGACGGAGGCATATTCATTGTCCACATGCTCCTTCATCTTATAAATGACCTGCTGAATTTGCTTCTCCTGCTTGCCTGCAACCTCGCGAATAAACACGTCGACGACTTGATGGCGGAACCACCATAGCACATCGTGAGTATGGTTCAGCTGCTGCAGCTCATCAAGCAGCAGCCTGCCTTCAAACAGCTGCACTGGATTGGCGCCAGCCTGCATCATCGCATGCTGAATCGTTCCAAGCAGCTGCAATAGACGATACCTGACAGCCTGCTCTCCTGCCGCTTCGCCAGTATCTTCGGAAGCCAGCTCGCCGATGAAGCCACTAATGCCTTCCATGGCTTCCTCCCCGTTGCCGCTGCGAATCGCATAGACGATGTCATTTTCCAGCGCAAAAGGATAGGGGCTGTCTGCATCAGAGGTTTGCTGCTCCTGCTGGGCAAGATCGATGACCGTCTGCGTGCTCGCCAGCAGCCGGTGGCGCAGCGTCAGCTTCGCTTTTTCGAACAGCGTGGGAACCCGGCGCAGCTCCAGCACGGTACCCGCGACTACTACCGTTAGGCGCAAACCAAGCGTCTGCTCCATCTGCGCGGTCAACTCGCTGGCTAAACCGAGCAATTGCTTATGCTGCTCATCGGCATACGGCTCGCCGGCATTCCGTTCACTGCCGTATGGCTCATCATCGGCCTGCTGATCGGCCTGCTGATCGGCTTCCTGCTCTCGCGCAGCCGAAGCGCTGTCCGCTTCCAGCTTAGGCAGCGTCAGCAGCAGCCCGATCGAACCATCGTGAAAATGCAGCTGCTCAGCAGCATAACCCCGCCGCTCTGTCAGCTGCGAGAGCAGTTCGGACACCGCGAGCGAAGCGATATCGCCTTCACTCTGTCGCGACGAAGGCTCGCCGCCCCCGAAGCCGCCGCCGCGAAACTGCACGACCATCGCAGCCCAACTGCCGCCGTCCTGCGCAGCCGCGCCCCCGAGCTGCTGCAGCCGCTCACGCAGCTCCGCTTCGGCAAGCTCAGGCAGATGCCCCTGCGTCAGCTGCAGCAGGAAGCTCTCGCGGATGACTGGAATATGATGCTCCAGCCTGCTGCGCAGCGTCTCACGCTCCCTTTCCATTCCCCGCCAGCGCCGCTCCAGTGCGCCCAGCTCGTCGCGCCCCTCCTCTCGCTGCCTCAAACCGCCGCCGCTGCGCTTGTCCCCGATCAGCCTTGCCAGCAGGCTGGCGACCGGAGAATAGATGCGCAGCGAGCCGATCCATGACAGCGCAAGTGCCAGCAGCAGCCCTCCTGCGCTAACCGCTAATATAAAGCGCGAAATAAGCAGCGAGGGCGCAATAACCGCTGTCATGGGCGCAGCCGATACATAAATCCAATCCGTACCGAGGCGGCGAAAGCTGCCGTAAGAGACGGAATAAGCTTCCTCGCCATATTCCACACGCAAGGACTCGTCTGAGCCGCGATGCTGCAAATATACTTCCCGCAGCTTTGCGGCAAGCGGCGATGCGGGCTCGCTGCCATTCATCAGCCAGCTGCCATCGCTATCGAGCAGAAAAGTCTCGCCCTCCGCGTAAGGCGTGAGCGTATCCAGCAGCCGGTTCAGCTTATTCTCGTTGAGCGTAGTCGTCACAATGCCCAGCGGCTTCTCCTCGCCGCCCGGCAGGCGATTGACCAGCATTGGCGCTTTACCATCGAAGGAGCGGGTCCAATAGGCGCCCACTGGCTGGCGTAGCAGCGCTTTGTATTGCTCGATTTTGTCCAGATCATCGATGAAATCATAGCGGTCCGGCTTCATGACCAGCGGCTGCGGATACAGCAGAAACAACTCAGCCCGATTCACTAATGTATGCGAATTATTCATAATGAGCAGCGTGCGGTACAGCTCATGCACCTGCTTGTATTTATAGACGAAATCCAACTGCCGCAGCCGATTATCAAATACCGGGTCAAAAGCCCACTGCGAGAAGGACAGCTCAAGCGCCGACAGCTGCTCATCAATCGTCCGCGCCCGCTGCTCAATCTGCTCATGATGCAAACGCTGGAGCACGTTCTCCATTTTCACCGTAATCGATTTATGCATGACGATTCCCATCACAAGCCCCGGAATGCAGGCGATGAGCAGCACAAGCGCCAAGCTCCGGCGGAAATAAGAGCCGCGCAGCCTAGCCGCCGCTTCCGCCCGCTTGCCTTTCCCCCAGCCTTCCGCAAAACGTCTGATTCCCATCGCTATCGCCCGCCTTCCTTCGTTTTTTCAAGCATCAACGTCTATGCTAAACGCCGCTTGCCTATCCTTTCACAGAACCGACCATCGCGCCCTTGGCAAAATGCTTTTGCAAAAACGGATATACCAGCAAAATCGGCGTTATCGCGATAATGACGGAAGCCATCTTGAGCATTTCTGACGGCGGAGCCTCCACATGCTGGCCCGGAATAGTCAGATCGATGGTCGAGGCGCTTTTCAGCATATTTTGCAGCAGCACTTGAATCGGCCACTGCGCCGCATCATTCAAATACAGCAGCGCCGAGAAAAACTGGTTCCAGTAGCCGACGGCGAAAAATAACCCGAAGGCCGCCAGCGCCGGCAGCGACAGCGGCAAAATAATGGTCAGCCACGTGCGCACCGCGCCGCTGCCATCCATTGCTGCCGATTCGCCAAGCTCAGCGGGCAGGCTGTCGAAGAAGCCCTTCATGAGCAGCACCGTCCAGCCGTTCGCAAGCGATGGCAAAATGAGCGACCACAGGCTGTTGATCAGCCCCAGCTCTCTAACGAGCAAATAATGCGGAATGATGCCGGGGCTGAATAAAATCGTCAGCAGCACCAGAAGCATTAGCGGCCTGCGCAGCAGCATTCGCCGCTGCGACAGCGCATAGGCGAAGGACGAGCTGACCGCAAGGCTGCACAGCGTGCCGATGACGGCCAGAAACGCGCTATTGCCGAGCGAGCGCGGAAAAGCTTTCGTCGACAGTAAATATTCGTACGCCTCGAGGGACCATTTTTGCGGAAACAGAACGAACTTCTTGAGCAGAAACTCGCTCGGATCGGTGAACGAAACGATAAACACATAATAAATCGGGAAAAACGTCACCAACGCCAGCAGCCCGAGAAACAGGCCATTAGCCGCTTGGAACACGCGGTCGCCGAAACGTTGCTTCATATCGCATTGCTCCTTTTAATAGACGCCATCCTCGCCCATCCGCTTCGCCAGCTTATTGGCAAGCAGCACCAGAATGAGGCCGATGACTGATTTGAATAGCCCGACGGCTGTACTGTAGCTGAATTGGCCCTGCTGAATACCGACCCTGTACACATACGTATCGAATACTTCCGCCACCTCGGATACCGCCCCGTTATACATGAGGAAAATCTGCTCGAAGCCCACATCCATAATGTCTCCCAACCGAAGAATGAGCAAAATTACAATAACGCCGCGGATGCCTGGCAGTGTAATATGCCAAATTTGGCGCAGCCTGCCCGCTCCATCGACACGTGCCGCCTCATAAATTTGCGGATCAATGCCCGCAATCGCTGCCAAAAACACAATCGTGCCCCAGCCGCCTTCCTTCCATACCGCTTGCAGCGTCACGAGCATCCAGAACGAATCCGGGTTCGTTAAAAAATCAATTCGCGGTCGCCCAGCGGCTTCGAGCATCGCATTTATGAGCCCCTCGCCTTTGCCAAGCAGCAAAAAGGTCAAGCCGGCAATGATAACCCAGGACAGAAAATGCGGCATATAGATAACGGTCTGCACAATCCGCTTGTACAGCATGCTGCGCAGCTCATTCAGACAAAGTGCCACAATGATGGGCACGGAAAAAAAAAGCAGCAAATTCAGCAGGCTGATCGCCAGCGTATTGCGAAACAGCAAAATGAAATCCGAATGAGCGAAAAAACGGGCAAAGTGGGCAAACCCGACCCACTCGCTGCCTAACATTCCTTTGAACGGAAAATAGTTCTGAAAGGCAATCAGCACGCCCCACATCGGCACATATTTGAAAAGAATGAAAAATAACAGGCCTGGCAAAGCGAGCAAATAAAGCGATTGGTCGCGCCGGAGGCTTGAACGCAGGCTTTTCCAATATTTTTGGCTGCCGCTGCTCCCCGGTTTCCGTTTCTTGCCGTCAGCCACTGTTGCCAGGCTGCCAGTTGTTGTTTTAGCTGCGGTCTCCGTCGTCGTGTCATATGAACGTATCGGGCTCATCGAACGCTGCCCCTCCTCACCTGCCGCACCGCTCCAAGGAATGGCTAGGTGCAGCAGGTTGATTTTATATTATTCCTATGCACTTAATTGGTTTTAAGATAATAGCATAGGTGTTTTGCTTTGTAAATCTACTTCCCGTTTCTATTCAAATACGATTCGGTTATTTCCTCGGTCATTTTCAGCACCTGAGGGTCCTTGCGCGTTGCTTCTACGAACGCCGTCCAAGCGCTGAGCGGCTCGCGTCCGAGGATGATTTTCGCCTTCAAATCCTGAATTTTTTTATTCAGCTCCGGCAAAATCAGCTGGCCCGTCTCCGATTGCAGCCCCGCGGCAATGTTGGCCACATACGTTTTCGCCCGCTCTTCATTGACCTTCTGGAACAGCTCATTTGCTGCCGCCTCTTCTTCCGTTCCGGCTTTCGTGTCCCACACGACGTCACTCACCGTCACAATATGGTTGAAGTCGGACGCATTATCGGCCTTTAGCTTCTCGCCATCGACGATTTTTTCGCCATTTTCCACGCGATAATGGACGCCCTCCAGCCCGTCGCGCTGAATGGCATATACCTCCTCGTTCATCCACGTATTAAGCAGCCCCAAAATCCGTTTCATTTTCTCTTCAGGCACGCTCTTCGGAATCGCGAGAATTCCGTTGTAGCCACCGCCCTTCGGATTGTAGCCGTTCAAATTCGCTAGCGGATAAAAGTCGGTATATTTAAAATCAGGAGCCACCTTCTTAAGCTCATCGGCATAAATATTTTTCATCGTGCCCGTCTTGTCGACGATAATGCCTGCTTTATTCGCCTTGAACAAATCACGCACCTGCGTCAGCTTAAGCGACAGCAAGTCCTCCGGCATCATTTTATTCGCATAGGCCTCTGTCAAATACGCAAGCGACTGCTCCGTTTCCGGCAGGAACGCGGTAAAGATCATTTGATTGCTCGCCTCATCCCACTTCCAATTGCCGTTCACTCCTGTAAAAGAGCTCTCGATTGCGCCCAGAACAGGCCCTATATTGCCGCCAAAGCCAAGGTCTGCCGGATCGATGTAGGCGGCCAGAGCCGTCGTATCTGCCACACCGTTGCCGTCCGGATCATCTTCGACAAAGGCTTTCATAACGGTTTGCAGCTCATCGGTTGTTGCAGGCACCTCAAGGCCGACCTTATCCAGCCAGTCTTTGCGAATAATAAAGAACGATTCGCCATCGACCGAGCGTGGACGCGGCACACCGTAATTGCCGCCATCCGACAGCTTCGTCGTCTCCCAGGCGATATCCGGTATGCGGTTTGCGAGATTCGGATAATCCTTAATATAATCGGATAAATTCCAGAAAGCGCCTTGCAGCGCCATATTCATAAATGTACTTGCGAATGGATCATTGACCATAATGAGATCGGGAATTTCGCCTGATGCGAGCGTCAAATTCAGCTTCTCTCCATATATGTTGTTGGAAATCCACTGAATGCTCATTTTCGAATTCGTCGCTTTCTCAATCGCACGTTTAATGACATTATCGTCGGCTGCTGGCGTCGCGCTTGGCGTAATCGTCATAATGCTTAGCTCAAGCGGAGCTTCTGCGCCTTCATTGCCCGAAGAAGTGCTTGGCGAGGCACTGCTCTGCCCTCCTTGGTTCGTACCTGCAGACTCCGAAGCCTTCCCGCAAGCTGATAGCAGCAAGGTCATAACGAGCAGCGCCGCCATTCCTCCGCGAGCCCATCTTTTTTTCCGTATTTCTAAACGTTTTGCCATATTCGTCCGTCCCCTTCCGTTCTCTCATCATTTTTATTTATCCCATGGGTATAATCGGTTTTAAAGCAGCATTTTCTCGGCCGCAACCTGTCTTGTACTTTATACAATGCGGCAATTTCCTGCAACTTCACTTTTTTGCACAGCCCATTTCCGCTGCAATTCCGCGGTTTAATGCGTATTTCAGCGCCTAGTGCTTCCTGATAACGAGCATAAAAAAAGAGCATCATTCGATGAACCATCGAACGATGCTCTAGCTTACATAGTAAGGCAGGCCGACTTTTGCAGCACGGCCTCGGCAGTTGCTTCTGCCGTCTTGCTGAAGCATTCGCTGCGCAGCGGGCAGCTGCGGCATTCCGCCACATTGTTGCTTTTGCGCAGCCGCTCGGCTTCGGGCAGCACGGTCTGCACGAGTCTCATATAATCCAAGGACTGCGGAATATCAGCTTCGCTTGGATAATAGCAAATACGCTGACCGCTCATCACCGACAAAACGTCGATCCGGCTCGGCAGCTTGCCGAAGGCGCTGTTACAAAATACGGCGGTCATATGCTGGAACGTAACGATGACATCCTCATCCTCGTCCACGACAAACTTTTGCACAATATAGTCGGTATTCGTCCCATACGGATCTTCGGCGACAATTTGAAATATTTGCGTCAGCTCCATATCGAGCGGCTCAACAAAGGTGCGATGCTGCTCGAATTGAATAATCGGCGCCGCCTCTTGCTCCTCCAATAAAAATGCCGTCAAATGTGCAACCGCTTGCAGCTTCGAATCCCAATAATGCTCAGCATTTTCGAATTTAGCTACTCGCGGCGTCCACCAGCGCTCCGCCAGCCGCTTCACTACATCAGCTGTACGGGCATGGGGCGGCAGCTCATAAAAATCATTCACAATATGGCTGACAGCGAATTGCATAAGCTGGCGCCCATTCACTTCGCCTGCCCGTTTATTCGCCGTCTGCCTTTTAATGAACCGATAGGGGCAGCGCAGCAGCTCTTCCAACTTATAATCCTCAATCAGCTTTACTGCTGCGGATTGCTCCATAATCGGCCACCTCATCTTTCTTCCGGGTCATAACAAATGAAGCAGCAACAGCCGCCTTGCTTATTATCCCGCTACGGTTACAAGGCCAGCTACTTGCTTGCCTAGGTTTTTGCATTGTTCTTTCTCAGCATCGGAAGGGTTGTATTCGACCTTCAGGCTCTCGGATACAATTTCTGCTCCCAGCTCGCGCAGCTTCGCTTCAATTGTATCGACCGCTCCGCAAAATACGGGGTAGGAGGAATCTCCCGACCCGAATACCGCTGCTTTGCGGCCACTGAGGTCAAGTCCTTCAAGCTCCTCGTAGAAATCAAGAATTTCGTCTGGAAGCTCGCCGTCTCCCCAAGTATACGCGCCGATAATGATGCCATCGTACTCCAGCAAATCAGCTGCATTTGCATCGAAAGCTTCCTTCGATACGACTTCAACGCCCGCTTCCTGTGCTCCAGCAACAATCGCCTCAGCCATTTCCTCTGTATTACCCGTCATGCTCGCGTATACCACAATTACCTTTGACACCTATACATTCCTCCCAAGTGTAAATAGCCGTCGCCATTTTGGACAATCGGCCGCTTCGTTTCCCATCAGCTGGGGGAGAGCAACCTCTCCTCCGCACGCCGATAGCTGATTTTATATGAACTAGGCATCCATCATTTGAATACCTTGAAACAACGTTGCCATATACAAATTGTCGCCCTGCAGATCCACATCCGTCACCGGAATACCCAGCTTCACAGACAGCAGCGTCACCTGATTGCGAATATAAGCGAGCTGGAACAAGCCCTTATCCGTACATACATAAATATCCTTCCCCTTCGCAACAATGGAGAAAATAAACTGCTTGCTAAACCGGATTCGGTCGAACCTCCCCTTCTTGTCGCCAATCATCAGCTCGCCGCGATCACTGACGCCAATGAGATGTCCCCGGTATACAGCAAGGCTTGTCACCGCACGGCCCAGCTCAAACTCAGCCCACTCATCCATAAAACGGTCGTACAGCGCGACTCCGCTTTCATGACCAACGACGAGATATTGCGGCAGGTTCATGAAATCATATACCCGCTTGTCGGCGCAAGCGGATTTTTCCCAGCGGCTTCCCGAATTCAACCACAGCCCATAATCGGTTGCGGCATAGCCGGTACCGCCAAGCATCCGGTATTGATAGCAAGGAATGGCAAGGCCATCATTCGCCCATTCCCCATTCGTATATTGATAAAGACCTTCACTCGTGCAGGCATGAAGCACATTGCTCTGCAGCTGCAGTCGATTAACCATTGCCGTTTGCGGCATTCCTGCGCCAAGCTTCATCCACTGCTCTTCACTGTTAATCTGATAGACGCCATAACCAACAGATGCAACATAAATCGCATCCTCGCCCGCCTTTACTGATGAAAACGGGAACAACTGCCAATTCCACGGCTTGCCCGTTTCGACTGGCGCATCATTCATTTGATGCTCCTTGCGATTAAACTCTGCCACGATTAAACCAGCTCCATCAATGTATACTATCGTATAATATTTTCATCATTGTTAGGTGGACAAACTGATAATGATTATCACTTTCGTAGTATATGATAACTATTCTCATATCTAATGTCAATCTTTATCTATCGGAATTGGAAAATATGCCGCGCCGTCGACAGCATTCGCCCGTTGTTCATTCTTTTGCCATACTCCTTCATGCTCCCCCTGTAATTCCATGGTTATGCAATGCTTGCGATAATGCTATAATGAGCAACAACAAGCAAGGTGAAACGGCTATCGCCGTCCTTTGGCGGCACGGCGCGTTTCAGCCCGAGAAATATAGTGAAAGGATGAGAAAATCATATCCTTTCCTATATTTCAAGGTGAAACGGCTATCGCCGTCCTTTGGCGGCGCGGCGCGTTTCAGTCCGAGAAATATAGAGAAAGGATAGAACCATCATATCCTTTCCTATATTTCAAGGTGAAACGGCTGTCGCCGTCCTTTGGCGGCGCGGCGCGTTTCAGTCCGAGAAATATAGAGAAAGGATGAGAAAATCATATACTTTCCTATATTTCAAGGTGAAACGGCTGTCGCCGTCCTTTGGCGGCGCGGCGCGTTTCAGTCCGAGAAATATAGTGAAAGGATAGAACCATCATATCCTTTCCTATATTTCAAGGTGAACGGCTATCGCCGTCCTTTGGCGGCGCGGCGCGTTTCAGTCCGAGAAATATAGAGAAAGGATAGAACCATCATATCCTTTCCTATATTTCAAGAATACGCATGAATGCGCGTTCGGAAGCTTTCGCAAAATGTTAATCCCGGAAGGTGGCTGCACATGGAATATTTATCATCACATTCGCCTAGAGTTGGGCTTGAAGACATTGTTCACGCTCAAATGCATTTGAAAGACGTCATTCTCCGCACGCCGTTGCAATATAATCGCGTGCTCTCCGAGCGCTACGGCTGCAACGTCCTGCTGAAGCGCGAGGACCTGCAAATTGTGCGCTCCTTTAAAATCCGCGGCGCCTATCATCTTATGCGTTCCCTTCCGCCAGAGCGGCTTGCCGCTGGCGTCGTCTGCGCAAGCGCAGGCAATCATGCGCAGGGCGTTGCCTACTCCTGCCATGCGCTCGGCATCCCAGGCAAAATCTATATGCCCAGCACAACGCCGCGCCAGAAGGTGAACCAAGTGTCCTTCTTCGGCGGCGACAGTGTCGAGGTTATTCTGACTGGCGACACCTTTGATGATGCTTATGCAGAAGCCATCAAGGAGAGCGAGCGCAGCGGCACCGCTTTTGTTCATCCTTTTGACGATTTGAAAATTATTGCCGGCAATGGCACGGTCGGACAAGAGCTGATGGAAGCGTCGGATACGGTACCGGATTTTGTGTTTGTGACAGTAGGCGGCGGCGGCCTTGCGGCTGGCGTTGCTTCTTATGTCAAAGCTATTTCACCGGAAACGAAAGTGATTGGCGTAGAACCGGAAGGAGCTCAGTCGCTGCGCGAATCGCTCGATGCCGGGGAAGTCGTTACGCTTGAGCATATCGACAAATTCGTCGATGGCGCTGCGGTGAAGCGGATTGGCAAGCTGACGTTTGCGATTTGTCGCGAATTGCTCGATGATACCGTGCCTGTTCCCGAGGGCAAAATTTGTACGACCATGCTTGATCTCTACAATGAAAATGCGATTGTAGCGGAGCCAGCCGGCGCGCTGCCCATTGCTGCGCTTGACATGTTTAGGGATCAAATTGCCGGAAAAACAGTCGTATGCGTCATTAGCGGCGGAAATAATGATATTGACCGCATGCAGGAAATTAAGGAGCGGTCACTCATTTATGAGGGATACAAACATTATTTCATGCTAAATTTCCCGCAGCGCGCGGGTGCGCTGCGAGAATTTCTCGATGATGTGCTCGGTCCGACCGATGACATCACCCGCTTCGAGTATACGAAAAAACACAATAAGGACAACGGCCCGTCACTCGTCGGCATTGAGCTTAAGCACCGCGAGGACTATGAACCCTTGATCAGCCGCATGCAGATGAAAGGCTACTCCTTCATCGAGCTGAACAAAGACCCTGTGCTGTTCAATTTATTAATTTGACGAATGGCTATTATTTCACCAATTACCACGCATAAGCTTTAGGTGCGTCGCCGCCCGGCCCTGGGAAAATCTCATCGATACGGGCGAGCGCCGCGCTATCCAGCTTCAGCTCAACCGCACGAAGCGAGCGCTCGAATTGCTCCAGCGTGCGCACCCCAATAATCGGAGCCGTAACCGTGGGATTCTCCAGCAGCCATGCGAGCGATACGAGATCCTCAGGCTCACCCAGCTCATCGCAAAGCTTGCCATATTCGTCCAGCTGCACGCGATGCTTGTCCAGACGCTTGGTGTCGCCACTGCGGCGTCCGCCATTATCCCGGCGGTGATTGCCCGCAAGCAGCCCGCCATCCAGTGGACTCCACGGAATAACGCCAAGACCGAGCGCCTTCGATGCAGGAAGCACTTCCAGCTCCGGCAAACGGCACAGCAAATTATATTTGTGCTGCTCGGATACGAGCCCTAAAATCCCTCTCGCTTTTGCTTCGCCCTGTGCTACAGCAATATCCCATCCAGCAAAGTTGCTGGAGCCGACATACCCGATTTTGCCTTGCGAGACCGCCGTTTCAAAGGCGCTCCACAGTTCATTCCAATGGACGTTCCGATCCACATGATGCATCTGATACAGCTCAATATGATCCGTCTGCAGACGGCGCAGCGAGCCTTCCAGATGGCGGCGGATTTTATAAGCGGACAAGCCGGCTTCACGGTTCGGGCCGTCATGTTCATCAAACATATCGCCATATACTTTGGTCGCAAGCACGGTACGCTCACGGCGTCCGCCGCCTTGACTGAACCATTTGCCGATTATTTCCTCTGTACGTCCGGAGTTTTCGCCCCAGCCATAAATGTTTGCCGTATCAATAAAGTTAATCCCCGCATCCAGCGCGGCATCCAAAATCCGGAACGCTTCCTTCTCATCTGTATCCACACCAAAATTCATGGTACCAAGGCATAAGCGGCTAACGCGCAAACCCGACTGACCCAAATAAGTGTACTGCATAAAAGAAAGTCACTCCTTCAATATTTTTTTGATTGCCATACCCTTCCTATTATACCTTATCGAAAGTCCGCAACCAACTTGTATGCGTATGCAAACCAGCTGTCCCCTAGTGAGGGCAATAGGCCGATTATGGGTAAATTTTTGTTACACAGGTGAAAATAAACTCATCATTTGCGACAACGGCAGTTGAATTCGCGTTTACAAGAAAGGGTGATGGAATGGCTTTATTTTCTTCCATATTCATTTTGCTTGCTTTGATCGGGCTGTCCAACATCATCAATCGGCATCTTCCCGTTGTTCCCGTACCGCTTATCCAAATTGCGCTTGGCATTGCGATTACCCTTATTCCGTCTGGCGTCCATCTGGCGCTGGAGCCTGAGCTATTTTTTATATTATTCGTAGCACCGCTATTGTATAACGATGGCAAGCATACGCCGCGCAATGAATTATGGAGGCTTCGCGCCCCGATTTTCCTGCTCGCAGTCGGCCTTGTGTTCGTCACCGTGTTTCTTATCGGCTATGCGATCCATTTTATGATTCCATCCATTCCGCTGCCGGCAGCGTTCGGGCTTGCTGCCCTGCTCTCGCCTACCGATGCCGTAGCGGTCAATGCTTTAGCAGGGCGGGTTCATCTGCCCAAGAGCCTGCGGCATTTGCTGGAGGGGGAAGCGTTGATGAATGACGCCTCCGGACTCGTGGCCTTTAAATTTGCGATGGCGGCTGCGCTAACCGGCACTTTCTCCTTGACGAAAGCAAGCATCAGCTTTGTCGTAATTGCGACTGGAGGCCTTGCGGTCGGCTGCGTGCTGGCCTTCCTGATTACAGGACTTCGCGCTGTTTTGCGCAGGTCTGGTCTGGAAGATCCAACGCTGCATATGCTTATTCATATGCTCACGCCATTTGCCCTTTATTTGACCGGCGAGCATCTTGGGGTATCCGGTATTTTGGCGGCAGTAGCCGGAGGCGTCGTCCATGCTGTTGAACGCGATGAATACGATAAGGCGCGGGCCCGGAACGATGAGGTGCCTGACCATACATGGGCGGTTATTTTGTACATATTGAATGGGCTCGTTTTTGTCATTTTGGGACTGCAAATACCTGTCGTCTTCAGCACCGTTTTCGATAATCCTGCGATTAACTCGCTTCAGGTAACGGGTTATGCATGCTTCATTTTCGTTCTGCTGCTGCTTCTGCGGTTTTTGTGGACGTACGCTTTTTCAAGAGGGGGCCGCCTATTCGGCTCTGAGCAGCAGCGTGAGAAGCTGCCGTTCAAAATATTAGCCATGACCTCGCTTTCTGGCGTACGCGGCGCCATTACGCTTGCTGGCGCCTTCTCCATTCCGCTGTTCCTAGCCGATGGGAATCCGTTTCCAGAGCGGAATGTCATCATTTTTCTCGCGACTGCGGTTATTCTGTTATCGCTGCTTGTCGCGAGCACCGTACTTCCGCTTCTGGCAAGCAGCAGCGATACGGGCAATGAATCAAAACGGACGGAGAAAGAGCGCCAAGGGCAGCTCAAGATAATGAATGCGGCCATTGAAGCCATCCACCAAGCGGCGAGCAAGGAAAATGAAGCGGAAACGGCTGCCGTCCTTGCCGAATATGAGCGTTGGTTCCGCATGCTGGAGCTTCAGAAGCCCAAGCTGACAACGAAACAAGCGGATGAGGGGATTATTGATCTACGATTTGAAGCGTTCCGCATGGAGCGGGAGGCCGCCCTCCGCATGCTGGCACGGAATGAAATCAGCGAGCCGCAGTTCGAACTGTTCAAGCAAAGCCTGGAGCAGCTTGAGCAGATGCTGGCAGGGCGTCGAGGCTTTTGGCCGATTATTATGAAAAAGCTGATGAAGCTCCTGCTGGAGATGCTATCCCTCAAAAAAACCAAATCGCCTGTTAAGCTGGGGCAAGCCGATCGCGAGGCGCTGAGAAGAATGAAGTTGCGAGCCTGCAATGCAGTGATCGACTCCTTTGATCAACGGCTGGACGAGCCCGGTTCGGAGGAACGAAGCGAGTTGATCAGCCATTATCATTTTATAAAGGAAAAGCTTCAACAACCGATATCGCCGAAAAAGAATGGAGGCGACGCCGACGTGCAGCGCGATTTGCATTGGGTTGCCATTCAGGCGGAGCGAGTCGAGGTGCAAAGCTTGTATGAGCGCGGCGAAATCAATCGGGACATTGCCAATAAGCTGAGGCAGTTTATCCGCAACCGCGAGGCGTCTATTTTGGAGCAAGGGTAACAAGTCGGCAGGGCGGGCTTATTTCACATGCGTGAGCTTGGCATCTGCCCCTATTTTCTGGTATTGTTTAAGCCATACGATGTCTCTTTGAGCTTCTGATATTTCGATCAAGTGAGTGAGGGTGTTAACGTATGGCGCTGCTGCAAAATTGGATTGAACAACTAAAGCATATGGATCTGGAGCATCTGCAGCGCACGCTGGAAAGCTATCGGGAATTCGGCCCGCTGCTTGGCATCCTTTTGCCTTTGCTGGAAGCATTTCTTCCCTTTCTCCCTCTGCTGGCGATTGTGGCGGCGAATGCGAATATTTTCGGCTTGTGGTTCGGCTTTCTGTTTTCCTGGATCGGCGTTTCTGCTGGGGCCATCGGCGTCTTCTGGGCCGTGCGCAAGCTTGGGAAAAATGTAAAAGCCAAGGTCGAGCGGCGCTTCCCGAAATCCGGGCGGTTCTTCGAATGGATTGAGCATCGTGGCTTTACGCCGCTGTTCCTGCTCGCCTGCTTTCCATTCTCGCCGTCCTCGCTCATTAACATTGTGTCGGGCTTAAGCGCCGTGCCATTCCGCACCTTCATCATCGCAACTGTTCTCGGCAAGGCGGTCATGATTTTATGCGTGTCGCTGCTCAGCTTTGATATTGGAAATTTCGCGCATGAGCCCTGGCGCATCGTCGTTGCGTGCATCGTCATCGTTCTGATGTGGTTCGGTGGCAAGCGGCTGGAAAAACGTTATATCCATTAGCACTCATACATATTCCCTTTTGAGGCATGCTATAGCAGAATGACCCGCCGTCATGTTGGACGGACTATGCACGCCAGGAAAGGGAGATACGATGAACGAACAGCAGTTGGACCAGGAGCAGCAGCATCAATACAACGAGATGAAGCCGATGTCGGGCGAGCCTGTAGAAGTGGCGGGTGTATACCGCAACGAGTGGAATCGTGAAGAGAAACTGGAGCGCGGCGAGGTGTTTCCAGCCGATCCCCAGATGGGAACGGCAACTTGGCGGCTGGTGGAGCTGGACTTCGACAACCATCATGAAGGGCGGACCGATCCGCGCCTCATCCCCAAAGACGATGACAACGATCCCGAAGCCCATATGCAGCATCCAAGACGCCATAAGGGCAGCAATAAGACGCAATAGCGTGCAGATTGACTTGCGAACAGCTAGGTGAAAAATAATAAAGCATAAGAAACCGCCTCTTCGTCAAATGAACGATCATTTGAAAAGAGACGGTTTTTTTGCACCAGTCTTCCTACATCTGCATGTTATTCCTGTGCGCTAACCTTTGCCTCTCTGCCACTCGAATTCGTCTCCGCCTTCCATTCCTCAGGCGACATGCCGCGCTGCTGGACCTGATCTACCAGTTTCTCCAGCCTCCGCAGATGATAGGCATATTCGAAAATAGCCGACGCGACGAACACAAGTCGCTTATGCTCGTCCCGCCCCTCCCGGAAATAATCCGTCAGGTCGGTAATCAAGCGGGCTTCACGTTCTTCCTCTGGCTCGAAGCTCAGGTTCGGCTTCATCTTGCCTTCTATTTTCAGCAAAATCGATTCGTGGTATTTGGTCAGCTCCTCAATCTGGTGATCGAAGCGCTGCGCCCATTTCCCGGCACCGGCGGCGGCAAAATAATGCTCCTCCACAACCTCAAGCAGATCAACGCCCTTTTGCAGCGCCTTGATCGTCTGCTTGGAGACGAGCAGCTGCCTGGCATGGCTTTTTTTCGTTTGGGCGAGTACTTTGCGCTCTTCCTCAAACAACGTGTAGCGATCCTCCAGCTTGCGCACCGTCACATGCAAGGTCTCCTTCTCCTGCCGAAACACGCTTTCCTTCATTTCGTTGGAAACGGCGGTTCGCAGCAGCAAAGACATTTGCCCGTAGGCGAGATGCACCTGTTCTGTAAATTGCTTGCGCGGGCGTGGAGGAAATACGAGAACATTGATCGTAAAAGCAGCCCCCATACCGGTAAGCACCATTAAAAATCGTTGCAGCGCCACATCTAATCCTTGTCCATGCGCTTCCATAATAGCAATAACCATGACGAGGGTCACTCCGATGGTCGCTTCCATTTTCAGCCGAATACAAATGAGGATAACGGCGATACAGACGAGGCCCACCGCAATCGGCGTATGTCCGAATACCTTCATCGCAGCAAGCGCAATACCTGCGCCAAGCAGGTTGGTCTGAACTTGATCGAGAATTTGCTGCCAGGAACGGTAGATGGAAGGCTGAATCGTCAATATGGCGGCGACTGCCGTAATGAGGCTGGACGGGAAGCCGAAAAACTGGCTAAGAAAAATCGCCAGCGCAACGGACAATCCGGTCTTCAGCACGCGGGCTCCAATATTCATTTGCTGCGCGCCTCCTCCAGCTTCAGCTCCGTCTCCGCTGCCTGCACGCCATTCACCCATAGCGTAATGCGGTGAAGTCCCGGGTAATGCTTGCGCGTCGTCAAGTCGGCGAAGCGGTGCACACGCGACAGCGTGACTTCCGCTCCTCCCCCATACTCGCGGTCAGACAGCAAGAAACGCTTCTGCGAAGGCTTGCCCGAGGCTTTAATAAAATCAATGCCGTATTCGATTCGCAGCTTGAGCGCGTCTCCATCCCGCAGCTTCATCACGCAGCTAAACCGTGCTTCGTCGCCAATATGCAGGGCCTCAGGTACTGCCCGAAGCTCGGCATGCACCGTCAATGAAGCGCCGCTCTCTCCGTTCTCGCCTGCTTCGCTTTCTCCGGCAGCATAGCCGAACAGCTCCATCAGCGCCGGGTTTGCCTGCTTCACCAGCGTGCGGCAGCCGCGCCTAATAATCCAGTCTGTCAGCGGATTATCGCCAGACCACTGTTGGGCAAGCGACACGACCACATTGGGATGGTCTTTGGCGATGTCATTGAGATTGTTCGCTACGCTTTTGCGGACATACAGTGAAGGATCGGCTTTCAGCTTGTCCAGCAGCGGAAGGATCGGCTGTGGATCGCGCTTGAACATCGGCAGCGCCTGTGCCCAAGGCAGTCGCGGGCGCGTCCCTTCGCTCGCCAGCCGGCGTACATGCTCATCCTCATCATCCGCCCACACCAGCATTTGCCGCATCATGCGCTCCGGCTCCGCAAGCAGAAATGGACGTACCGCAAACTCCCCCGTTGAATAACGGGTGAACCGCGCAAGCGCCTTCATCGAGCGGTCAAAATGCTCCGGTGCCATTCCGTATACTTCCACAAAATCCGGGAAGAAAATATAAGGCAAACCGCGGCACTGCGAGTCAATTTGCATCAGCACATCAAGCGCGGCCTCGTAATCGCTTGGCAGGAATACGCCGAGCGCTTCGGTAATCCGGCGCGAGCGCGCTTTGAGCGCCAGCTCCTCCCATTCTCCAGCCCTTACTGCCGCCGCAAAGCCTGCCAAGTCAAAAGTTGGCAAAGCTGTGCGGACAAGCACTCCGAAATTTTCTATGAATAAGCCGTCGTATAAGGCTTTTAGCGGTTCTGCCATTGTAAGCTCCTCCAGTATAATCATTCATGCTCCATCTATTATGCCATAACCCGGAACCGGAAGTAATAGCAACAAATTAAACCGCCTTGCCTTTCTCTATATTGAAAAACAGCCTGCCTGCCGCGTCTAAAACACGCGGCAGGCAGGCTGATGCCATTCGGTTCGGCGCTTCTAGGTTAAGCGTGCCGGGCGATTATTTTTTCGAGCTGGCTCGCAATCGCTTGCGTGCCGGCTTGCAGATGCTCCTGTGTAAAAGTGACTCGGACGAACGTTTCATCCGTATTCATCGCTTCAGCGAAGAAGCCGCCCAGACCGCGAGCTTTGCGGTCGATTTGCAGCAGCAGCTCTACCTGCTGAGCATCCGGATAAAGAATAACCTCCAGCTCATCAAGCTTGCCGCGGAACTGCCCTGCGGTCGGTACAAATTCCAGCTCCTGCACGAAAGGCAGCGAGCGTCCCAGACGCGAAGCGTACTCACAATCCGCTTCACGCAGACGGAAGCCTAACTGCTGGACCGCTTCCAGCACCATGCCCATTGCTGCATTCGGCACGACCTCAATGCGATCGTTATCACCGGGATCGATGGCGCCGCGAATGTCCAGCTCGGTTTTCACCCATATTGGCGTTTTCCCTAATGTGAGCGGAGTTTGGAAAGGCAATTGAAAGGAAAATGGCACTTCGCGATTTTCCCCGGCTTTCAGCTCAAACGGCTGGCTGACCGGATATTTTCCAATGACGCAGTTATGCCTATGCTTCTGGTCATTGCTCTCTCGCATGTATTCGGTCATTACGGACAGCTCGATCTTCTCAATGCGCTGCTCCACGCTGCCACCGCGAATTTGCACAACGCCGCGCACTTCTTCACCTGGCGAATAACGGGACTTTTCCAGCAAAGTATCAATTTTTGCCGAACCAATGCCAATACTTGCTAATAACCGATTAAACATAAGGACACCTCACCGATTAATTTTTTTTGTCGCTATTCGGTTGTACGTCGAGCATTCTCCTTGCGTTGCAAAAATTGTGCTAATTCTTATTTATGCATTTTCTTCCGGGTCCTTGCGGTAAGGAAGCTGAATAATAAAAGTCGTTCCTTGCCCCATAATGCTGTCCGCCTTGATGCTGCCAAGATGGTTGTCGACGATTTTGTAAGTGACCATGAGGCCCAGCCCCGTCCCTCTGTCCTTCGTTGTATAAAAGGGCTGGCCGATCTTGGACAGCTGCTCCTTCGCAATGCCCGGGCCCTCATCCTGAATGCGGATGACGATTTGCGCCTTCTGCGCAAGCTCAAGCGAAATGCGAATGAGGCCGCCGCTTGCCATCGCCTCGATCGCATTTTTGATGACATTGATAAACACCTGCTTGATTTGATTTTCCACGCCGAAGACGTAAAGCGGCTCCGCAGCCATCATAAGCCGAATCTCAATATTGTGCATAATGGCCTGCGTCTCCAGCAGCGTCACGGATTCCTCCATAATCTGGCGCACATCCCTGTAGCACAGCTGATAAACCTGCGGCTTGGACAGCATCAGCAGCTCGCTCACGATAGATTCAATCCGTATCAGCTCGGACTTCATAATGTCATAATAATTATGGTTGCTGCGCCCAGAGGCAATGAGCTGGAGAAATCCTTTCAACGAAGTGAGCGGGTTTCGTATTTCATGGGCAATTCCCGCAGCCAGTTGGCCTGCGATGTACAGCTTTTCAGAATTGATCAGCAGCTCCTCATTTTTTTTGCGCTCCGAAATATCGCGGATAATGACTTGATAAGCGAGGCTGCCCGTATGGCTTGTGCTCGTTCGAACTAATTCCGTATGCAGCAGCTTGCCACCCACCGTTCTCCAGTCCAGCTCGACAGGCTTTTGGCGCAGCAAATCCTCGTTCTCCTCCTCGCCAAGCAATTGGCGAATTTCCTCATGGTGCTTCTCATGAAGAAAATCGTAGATCGATTCGCCGATCATTTCATGCTCGCTATCTGCTTCAAACATCCGCAGACCGGCAGGATTGAAATATTGCCATTTTCCAGCTTTGATAATCGCAATCGTATCCAGGGAATTTTCAACCAGCAGCTTGTAATTGGCATCGACCATGCTGTATTTGCGGCTGAACATCCAGGTGGACAAGCAGAAGCTGAATATGAGCATCGTTGCAATGCCCAGCAGAAACGACATGAGCATCATCGAGTCGTTCATGCTGTCGGTCGTATAGACGTTCAAATACTCCACCTTCATCGCCTGCATGCCAATCGTGTGCATAATAATCATCGACAGCCCGAGAATAAGGCTGCTGAACAGCTTGCCATCCTTCCCTCTGTTTTCATACAAATTAAAGGCGACCAGCGCTCCGAGAAAAGCAGCCATGATCGACACAATGAACAAATAACAATCCAGCTCATAGCCTTTCACCTGACTTCCCAGCAGGTTTAAATAGTGCAGCATCGTTGAGCCAACAGCGAGCAGCAGGCTGCTTAATACCTTCCTTATCAACCCGGGCCAGACACATACGTATACCGATATCGAAGCATAGGTAAGAGCCATGCAGCACAACAAGGTGTAGAGCATAGTCCAATCCAAAACTAATGGATAAGTCGATCCGAATATGGCTAGCACATACATCGCCCAAACCCCTAGCCCAAATACGAAAGAGCTGCCAAGCTTGCGGCTAAATGCTACTATTTTGTTGCCTGATGGTGGGTGGCCAATCATGCTGAACAGCGTAAAACAAGCAAAGCAAACAATCATAAATGAAAACAGTGTAAAAAAGGGATTCCCTATAACGAATTGGTGATTCATAAAACTCCTCAAATATCCATTAATTTACTCACAATACTGAAATTCGACAATATCCAATAAAATCCTCTCTTTTTACATATCTTTTTTCACAAAAAAAGCAGAAAATGATGCAAAATGACGAATAAGTGTCGCTCCTAGACTAGGATTCCATTACCATTACACCATTACCATTTTCATAAATGCACGTCGTGCCGAAGCTAATTCCTGTATTCAAAATGGCATGGAAAATTGTTATTTTATGTAATTTTAGGATTATCTTTTTATGCCGCTGCTTTAGGAATGGTGTTTCTGGCTTGTTTTATATACAATAAAGAACAATCAGGGCTTTTGCATGGCTGCGTTTGTTGCGCTCGCTTATGCGATTTTTCCGGGCAAGCTTATTTTATAAAGGAGAGATTATGATGAAAATTGTACAGGAATTTAAGGAATTTGCGATTAAAGGAAACGTCATCGACCTGGCAGTCGGTGTCATTATTGGCGGAGCCTTCGGCAAAATTGTCACCTCGCTTGTGAACGACATCATTATGCCGCCGGTTGGACGGGTTTTGGGCGGCGTCAATTTTAAGGACTTATTCATTAACCTCAATCCTGCCCGTACGGAGGAATTGGCGGCACTCGGGACGACGATCCGCTCGCTAGACGATGCAGCCAAAAACGGCATTGCCGTTATCGCCTACGGTCAATTTATTAATGTGATGCTGGATTTCTTCATCGTAGCCGCGTGTATTTTCTTCCTCGTTAAAGGCATTAATATGCTGCGCCGCAGCAAAACCGAAGAGGCTCCTGCCGAAGCTGCTCCTACGGAAAAAGACTGCCCTTACTGCTTGTCCAGCATTCCGCTGAAAGCGACTCGCTGCAAGCACTGCACGTCCCAGCTCGAAGCGCTTGACACTGGACGCTCTCACTAGAGCTGCAGGCTCTTCCATCTATTAGAAAAGGAGCTTGCTTGCATGGCTGAGGAATATTTCGATATTTATGATGAGCACTTGAATCCGCTTGGCACAGCCACACGTTCGGAGACGCATGCCAAGGGCTATTGGCATCGTACCTTTCACTGCTGGCTAACGCGCAAGGAAGCAGACCGCCGCTATGTCCGCTTTCAGCTTCGGCAGAGCGGCAAGGATACTTATCCGAACTGCTATGACATTACCGTTGCCGGCCATCTTTCCGCAGGGGAGACGATGCGTGACGCCGCCCGCGAGCTGAAGGAGGAGATTGGCGTGTCCGCCAGTTTTGACGAGCTGATCCCGCTTGGACAGCTGCGCGAGGATTGCTCAGGAGCAGCCGGCGGCGTCGCTTTCATCGACCGCGAGGTCAGCGATGTGTTCGGACTCGTATGCTCCTTGCCGCTGATGGAATTACAGCTGCAAGCCGAAGAGGTAGCCGGCGTATACGAAGCCGACTTGGAAGAGCTGCTCCAGCTGTTCGAGGACGAACTTTCCGAGCTGACGGCAGCAGGGGTGGCCGTAGACCAAGGCGGCGGGCAGATCGCTTCCGCAAAGCTTGTGCGGGCTGAGCAGTTCGTGCCGCGCGAAGCGGGATATTACGCAAGCGTAATGCGCGCTTTGCGCGATTGCACGTAGCTGCTGAGGCAGTCCCGCCAGTGGAACGCTGCTGAAGCACGGAGAGGCCTAGGCTATCGTTTTTGCCTCTCGCGTTGGCGCGTTGGCCCCAAGCATTTTCCCAGTTGCGATACCACTGGTCGATCAGCCCGTGAATTTGATAAAACGTCGTATGGCGCGGCGCCAAGTCGAAATCATTGATTTCCGGCTCGTTCATCAGCTGGGCCGAAATCATATGCATACAGCCATGAATGCCGCTGGATTCGATATAGCTGCCCAGCTCATCCAGCGTAGCAAAGGAGCGCGGATTATTTCGGATGCGATTTTCCGCAGCCGGATTATAGCAAGGAGCGCGGCGTATGGCTTCCGGGATTTCCGGCCACGGCGCAATCAGCCTGCTGTCATAGCCTTGGCTGTTATACCAGCTGTACACGCGGTTAATGTAGTCGCGGTGAAAACGCATAAACTGATCACCGAACCCGCGAGGCGGGATGGTGCCGGGCGTTACATGATGCGTATGGTGCCATACGGCATGCTCCTGCAGCAGCGGTGCGGGGAAATTCGGGATTAGTGGCATCGTTCGTCCCCTCCATATATGTTCGTTGTCCATGCTTGTTTTGTCGGCCTGACCTTGCTGTCCTATCGTATGCCGATTCGCGCGGCACGGTGACAGGTGCGAACTTTGCGCGTTACAATAGATCTAATAAGCAAATAAGGATTTAAACGATAGATTACAAAAAGGACCGCCAAGTCTCCGAAGGGGCTTGGCGGTCCTTGCTTATTGTGGCGTCTACGTGCTACGTGCGACTAGTAGCGGTTGCGGTTTTCTCTTCTTATACAAATGTCGAACGAGATCGCAACTTCGCGGTCTCTGCCGAACAAGCAGCAGATTCTAACGCAATCGGAACGATCTGTGCAGAAGAAGTGAACGACTCTGCATTCGCAGCCGATAATGTTCTGAACCGCTCGAGCATCGTGACAACGGATCGCTCTGACCAGCTTCTCGGCAACCTCTTCATTTTCCAGTCTCTTGAAAATTTTGCTTAATTCTTTTCCTGCATCCTGTACCCCTTCAACTGCCGGGTCTCTGCGACGACAACCATTGCTTCTGGGATCATTTGCTGACTCTTGGCGTTGACAGGAACAAGAAGAAATACGAGCCCGTTTCGATTGGAGCGACGCTGATTTAATGTTTTTCACCTGGAACTTCGATTTAACTGACATTATAAATGCCACCTCTCTCATGGTTTCTGCTATATCTTATTCAAATAGAGTAGAGAGGTATGGACATGTATGCCCTGACAAGCGCATATTCGCTATTCCTTAATTTCCGTATAGGCAAGCGTTTAGCGGGGCATATTAAAGGCATCACTGGAAATGGAGGAAAACTTGTGTTTATTCAAAAAACGATCTGCATCACTACGCTCTGCCTAGCGCTAGGAGGCGCTTCCCTCCCTATGGCACATGCCACTGGAAAACCGGCTCCAACTGCGGAGTTCAAGCTTGACCTCATCAATAGCAAAGGAGCCGTCATCGGCAAAGCAAGCCTGCAGGAGCAAGCTGACGGTGTACATATTCACCTCGCGGCGGAGCAGCTCGCACCCGGCATGCATGGCATCCATTTTCACGAAACCGGAAAATGCGAAGCTCCAGAATTTACGACCGCAGGCGCGCACTTCAATCCGCTAAGCAAGCAGCACGGGTTCAGCAATCCCAAAGGCTTCCACTCTGGCGATTTGCCGAATATTCAAGTTGACGCTTCTGGGAAAATAGAAGCCGAGATCATTTCGAAAAATGTCACGCTCGCTAAAGACGCCCCTAACTCGCTCATTAAATCAGGCGGCGCTGCTCTGATTATTCACGAGAAGGCAGATGATTACGTCACCGATCCATCCGGCAACTCTGGCGCACGCATCGCCTGTGGCGTCATTAAATAGCGGTAAAAATAGCATCATACCCGCCTCCTCCGCATATAGCTTAATTTAGGATGAGACTCCCGCTGGCTGCGGGGATAAAGGGGCGATGTTCATATGACAGAGCAATCAAAGACAGTGGAGCAAGCAGCAGCCGTGTTGTATCAGGCAGAGCCTGCGCACACGGCTATGGTTCAACAGGTGCAGGAGCAGATTCACCGTTTGTGCCACGGACATATGCACCGGCCTGTGCGTGTGCATACGATAGATGGTCATGTGTATGAGGGCTATATTGCACATGTTGACCGCTGCCTGCTGTATTTGCACTGTACCGTGCAGGACCCGCGTGCCTTCATTCCTCCACAAAATGCGATTCTTCCGCTCGTTCTCTACGAGCTGCTTGTCATTACTCTGCTTTACACGTAAAATGCTGTTCTTCTCCCGTTCATAACCCCATGCTATAATAGTCACAACTTGGGGGGATGAAAATGCAAATTATCGCAATGGTTACGATGCTGCTTGATCATATTGGATTGATCTGGTTTCCCAAGGATGAAACATGGCGAATCATTGGCAGGCTTGCGATGCCGCTTTATGCTTATGCGCTCGTCATTGGGTATTTCCGTACCAAAAATTTAAATCAATACTTGTGGCGTATGACCGCCATTGCTGCTTTGTCGCAAATCCCTTATTCCCTCGCCTTCGGCACTTGGGAAATCAACACGGTGGGCACTCTGCTTGCCTGTCTCGTCTCCTTAAAGCTTCTAGACCAATTGAGGTCGAGCCCCGCGCTCCAAGTTTCGCTGGGCGCCTTCCTGCTGCTGCTGCTTGAAGTCATTCCATGCAGCTACGGCGCTTATTTGCTCATTCTCGTCCTCATCTATCGCTATGTCCCGAAACACGGTATGGCCCCGGCTCACCTGCTGCTCAACATCTTTTATTTATTCTACATGGGCTGGAGCATTCAGATGTTCAGCGTTGTAGCAACCTTGCTGCTTGTATACTCGCCAAGCATGCTGCAAGCAGCTGATACGATCAAGATTCCTCGCAGCCTTTGGCGCAGTTTTTACCCGTTGCATCTTGCCATTATTGCAGCACTACAGTATGTAATCCTAGCTGGAAAGTAGTAGTTTTCCAGCTCACACGATATGTTAGAAATATATAAGCAAATTAAACAATATTCTTACGGCTGTTTCATAAGCGGCTAAAACGTTTAGGATAGAATAGGAAAAAACGATCGGAGGTGGACAAGGTCATGATGAAAATCATTACCTTCAAAAGTCGT
The DNA here is from genome assembly GCF_000971975.1 of Paenibacillus algorifonticola. Lineage (GTDB taxonomy): Bacteria > Bacillota > Bacilli > Paenibacillales > Paenibacillaceae > Pristimantibacillus > Pristimantibacillus algorifonticola. Next base: position 95,241 of record NZ_KQ040783.1, read on the forward strand.
TCTGTACCTGTTTATTATACTAACGAGCAAGCCGCGTCAGTTGAGCAGCTTCATCATAAACTGCGTGAAATGGAACTCAATTTCGACTTTCGAAAAAAATGGAAACGGATCTCTAAAGTTGAAGTCGTACGTGAGGTTGCTATTTTTCAATACAGCGATGGCACTAAACTTTATCTGGAAGTTAGCTAAACACCCTCTGGCCCCCACGAGCTTTAAAGGAAAACCATCCCCAACCTAAACAAGCGTAAACGAATTCTTCGCTTTTAAGCGGTAAAATCGCTACGCGATATAACCGCTGCATATACGGTTCGCATCACTCATATATTCCTATATTTCAGAAAAGCCTCCTATCGCTGCGACAGTGAATTTGGAGGCTTTGTTGCATTTAATAACATGATCTTCATGCTAGCAAAAAAAGAGCCTGCCCTATCGCTCTCGCTTGGGCAAACTCTATAACTGAAGCCTATGCGCCTGTTCGTTCAGGCTTGCGAATCATCGATAAATCAAGCATATCTGGCTGTGCAGGCTGGCCCAGCAAGTACCCCTGCATGTAATCACAGCCCCAGCCTCGCAGCAGCTCGTACTGCTTCACATATTCCACTCCTTCGGCAATGACGCTAATGCCCAGCTTATGCAAGAGCCCAATCATCGCCTCCACGATATGATGTTCAACGCCTTCCTTATCTATCTCTCTAACAAAGGACCGATCCAGCTTTAAGGCATGAATCGGCAGCTGCTGCAAATTGGCCAGCGACGAATGCATGGAACCGAAATCATCCAGCGCAATAAGCACACCGCTCGCATGCAGTCTAGTCAAGGCTTTAATGGATCGCTCGCAATTTGCATAATTATAGCCCTCTTTGATTTCCAGCTGCAAACAATGTGGCGGTATTTCTGTTTCCTCCAGCGTATTCAGCACCATGTCAGCATAGGCCAAGTCTGCAAGCTCTGTAGGCGAAATATTGACGGACATAACCAGTGCAGCATGGTCCGGCAGGCTGGACAGCATGCGGCAGGCCTGCTTGATGACCCAGGCGCCAATTGGCACAATCATGCCGTTTTTCTCTGCAAATGGAATAAATTCAGACGGCTGCACGTTGCCAAGCTGCGGATGATTCCAGCGCAGCAGCACTTCGAAGCCCCGAAGCTTGCCATTGTCCACTTGATATATGGGCTGGTAGTTTAAGTGGAACTGCCCTTTGTACAGCGCCGTTCGAATGGCAGCCTCCAGCTCCAAATGCCGATGGATTTGCTCTGTTGCTTTTGGCGAATAATAGGAAATCTGGCCTTCTCCTTTTAAAATGCCGCTATACAATGCCGTTTCCGCATGACAAATGAGCTGTTCGCTTGTCGCGCCATCCTGCGGGAACAGGCTCACGCCGATACTGGCGGTTAAGTGAAAGCGATCGGAGCCAAAGCCTACGGGATATTGCACCGTTCGTTTGAAACGTTCAAGCACGCCATACCCATCCGCTTGATTATCGCCGAGCACCGCTGCAACCAGAAAAGTACTGTCGTTCATTTGCCAAATAGCAGCCCGGTCTGCTCCTGCCGCCACCAGCCGCTCTTCAATCAGCTGCATCACCTCGCAGCCATAGTCCATCCCGCGAGCTTCGATGACGCGATAAAAATGGTCAAGCTGCATCAGTACCACAGCAAGCTTGTTGCCTGCATTTTGCACTTGCAGCAGCATTCGGCCTAGCTCTCGGCAGGCATTCAGCTTTGCAGGCAAAATTGCAATGACCTGTTCCCTCATATTTCCCATCCTTCGATCCAATAGTAAGTTAAGTCTATGTTCTCATACAATAATTAGGAAATTTCGGCAATTACCTTTAGATAGTTGTTAGAACTCATTTTTGATACAAAAAACCGTCTGGATCAGCCAGACGGTTCCTAAAAAAACATGCTATTATTTCTCCTGGCTGACTGAGGTATTCTGGGCTGTGTACTTGTAGCCGAAACCCCAAACGGTTCGGATAAGACGAGGTTCTTTTGGGTTTTGCTCGATTTTTTTCCGTAGATTCACAATGTGTACATCAATGGCACGGTCGGTGACAAAGGAATCAAAACCGCGAATGGCATTGATTAGCTCTTCCCTGCTGAATACCTTCCCAGGATATGCCAAAAACAGCTTCATAATTTCATATTCCGAAAACGTTGTTTCTACCAGCATCCCTCTGACAAGCAGCAATCTCCGTTCAAAATCAAGCTGGATCGGGTCCCGCTCCTCTTCGCCAGGCTCTTGCTCAGCCTCTGCTAAGGCCGGCTTAATATTAGCCCTTCGAATCAATGCCTCGACTCTGGCCGTCATCTCGTGCATGCTGAATGGCTTGCACATATAATCGTCTGCACCGGACTTCAACGCCAGCACACGTTCTGACACTTCATTTTTCATGGATAAAATCATAATAGGTACATTCGAACGCTCGCGAATCAATGCACATATCTCCATCCCATCCATATCCGGGAGCATAAGATCAAGCAAAACCAAATCAGGTTCGAATTCCGAAATAATACGCAAGCCGTCATTTGCCAATCCCGCTTGTTTGACAGAATAGCCTTCCTCTGACAAATACATAGACAGCATATCACTCATCATGACGTCATCTTCTATAACTATAACTTTATACATTGGCGTCACCCCTTATTGGGATTGAAGATTTCTGTCGAATTTAGTCTGTCCTCTTACTATACAATATAGCTGTGACAGACTACAATAATTTGTTAGAGAATTGTTAGGGGTTTTTGTCGAACTTTTGTCACTTGTTTTTTTGCAAGCATTTGAGCAAATGCATCAATTCTTCTTCCAGTTTTGTAAGCCTCTGAATCCATTCCTGCTCGTCTATGTCCTCCTGATTGAACAGAAGCTCCAGCTCTGTCGCCGCATTCGCCAATTGATAAGCTGACAAATGACTTGCTGCTCCTCTGAGGGTATGCACGAGACGCTTGGCGGTAACGAGATCATCCTCTTTCATAGAAGTGATTAATCTGTCGATAAATGAAGGATAATCGGCCTGAAATTGTTCTAACATATGCATCAATATCGGCAGCTTGCCATTCACCCGGGCAAGCGCCTCTGGCAAATCTACACCTGGAATGACGGGCAGCGAGGAATAGGCAGCCTGTTCATATTGCGGCTGCACATGCGGCTCGCCCTCCCATAATGTCGATACCGGCAGTACACCCGTCTGATTCAACCAGTGCGAGAGTACGGAATATAGAAAGCCAGCGCTAATCGGCTTCGTTATAATATCGTCCATTCCTAGCTGCCTGTACTGCTCATGATCGGCACGCAGCACATTGGCAGTAACCGCAATAATCGGCAGCCCGTCATATTTGGGGTTGGCCCGAATAAACCGCGTCGCCTCCATGCCGTCCATTTCCGGCATATGAATATCCATGAGAATGAGATGCCATTCCTCTTGCTCCAGCATGTGCAGCACCTCATGTCCATTTTCCGCAAGACCGACCTCGTAGCCCCGTTCTTTTAACATTTCCAAAGCGACGATTTGATTGATTTTATTATCCTCAGCAAGCAAAATTTTGGCATTGCGTTCTTCCCGCTGTTCAACCGCCACTTCGCTCATTGCACGGTTCCAAGGAGGAATGAAGGAACGCTCCGTCAAAACCCCTCTCAAGCCGTTAAGCATAGCTAACCGCGTAACCGGCTTTGTAAGCAGTGCAAGCGGCCGATCCTTTTCCGGCATTTGCAGCATTTCGTCCCGCCCGAATGAAGTGGTCAGCACAGCTGTTTTCACGCCAGCCGCCTCGGCCTCCTGATGGAAATCGAGCCAGGTTTCCGCGCCATACATATCTGGCATTTCCATATCGAGCAAAATCAGCTTCGGCATCGCTCCGGCACCGATACGGCGCAGCCGCTCCCGCGCCGACTTCCAAGAAGCGAAGGGAACCGGGGCCATTTCGAACGATTCCAGCCTTTCGCACCAATGATGGCGCATCATTTGGCTGTCCTCCACAATCCACACCGGCTGTCCAATCATCTCCTCGCCTAGCTCCATGCTGTAGGGCGGCTCTTCTTCAAGCATGGGGAACGTAATGACGAAGCTGAATTTACTGCCCCGTCCGGTCTTGCTTTCCGCGACGAGATTGCCGCCCATCAGCGTAACGAGCTTTTGGGAAATAACAAGGCCAAGTCCCGTACCCCCATACTTCCTCGTCGTTGATCCATCCGCTTGGCTGAATGGCTGGAACAGCCTGCCGAGCTGCTCCTCGCTCATGCCGATGCCTGTATCCTCAACGACAAAACGAAGCTGTACTTCCGCCTCGCGAAGCTCTACCACTTCTAAACGCAGGCTGACATGGCCTTTCTTCGTAAACTTAATCGCATTGATGCACAAATTCAGCAGCACCTGCTCCAGCCGCAGCAAATCTCCAAGCAGTGTGCTAGGCAAATTATAGGCAGTATGGATCAAAAATTCGAATTGCTCCTTGCCGCCCATAAAGACGCTGAGCTGATCCGCCACCCGGCCAAGCAGCTCCTCCGGATGGAAGGCGAGCAGTTCAACCTCAATCTTCTCCGCCTCTACTTTGGAGAAGTCGAGAATATCATTAATGATGCGCAGCAGAGACTCCGATGACGTGCTGATTTTGTCCACATAGTCTTTCTGGGAATAGGATAATCCCGTGCGCTTGAGCAGCTGTGTCAGCCCAATGATGCCGTTCAGCGGCGTACGAATTTCATGGCTCATGAGGGCAAGGAACCTGCCTTTGGCTGCATTTGCTTCCGCCGCCTCCTGCGATGCTTGGAGCAGCTCCTCCTGAATGATTTTTTGCTCCGATATGTCCCTCGCAATGCAGGAGAAATAATTCTCTCCCGTTCTGCGATTATGATGGGATACGAGCACGAGCGATACATGCTTCAATTGCTTACCCTTTGTCAAAACTTCGACGTTGCCTTCCCAATACCCATACTGCTTGGCCAGCTCTGAGCCATTCATGAGATAAAAGAACATTTCACTGCTTAGATGCCCGCTCAGCGAAGTAAGATCCATTTCACCCTCTTGGATTCCGAGCATTTCCTTGCCCGCCTGATTGATGTAGATCATTTCGCCCTGTGAATCGACAGAAGCGATTAAATCTTTGGCGGAGCCAACGATATCAAGCAGCCGATTGCGCGATTTTTCCACTTGCAGCTTATCCGTTATATCCAAAACCATACCGACAGCTCCGGTAAATTTTCCATTTGCATCCCGCAGGCCATTCGTGCTGAGCAGGACGGGAATGCGTTTGCCATTTTTCGCAATATAGGTCCATTCCCGCTCGTAGGAAAACTGGTAATTTTGCAGCTCCTTGAGCACATCCAGTCCCGGTATCACCTCACGGCCCAATTTCTCCCCTAGCTCCTCTGCCGCTATGCGGATTTCCTCCGGGTCCATGAACAGCAGCGGCGTCGCATGCCCTGCCACTTCTTCTGTCTTATAGCCGATCATTTCCTCGGCTTTCTCATTGAGATATGTAATACGGTAATGCTCATCGAGGACGATAAAGGAATATTGATTTTGATTAATAATCGCTTCCAGCCGCTCAAACATTTCTCTTAAACGCACAACCATGCCGTTCACCGAACGCGACAGCTTGCCTACCTCGTCTCCTGGCATTTCTGACAGATGCTCTGCATCAAACTGGCCAGCGGCAGCCTGCTCGGTGACGATCAATATATTTTTCAACCGATTTACGATATTGGCAAAAAAGAGATAGCACAGCAGCACGATCACAAGCTCTGAGCCAACAAGCGTCAGCAGCGTGCTAAGCAGAACAGGCAGCGTCCCGATCTCCAAATCCGACATCGGCATTTCCAGCATAAAATGCCAAGCGGCAATACCATCCACCTTGGAGTGAAATACAGCGTATTCATTCATATTCGACGATAAAATTTCCATGCCGTCCTGATCGGACAGCAGCTTCTGATTCACCTGCATTTCCTGTAAAGCCCCGTTCATCATTGCAGTCTGCGGCAATACCCCATCATCCGAACAGAACAATACAACGCCTTCCTCGTTATATAGCCAGAAGGTGGCTGCATCCGGCTTGTCCATTTGCAAATAAGGAATAATCATATCCATATCAATGGCCGCATACACGATTCCTGTAATTTGATTTTCCTCATTGTAGACCGGAACGGCTATCACAAATTGTTCTTTAGGCGAAAAGCTGGTTTTGAAAGGATCGCTAATCAGCACCTTCCCTTTAATCGACGTCTGGAAGAAGGACTGCTCGCTCATATCAAACGGCGTGCCATCCGTACGAATGGCCAAACCGTCCTTGCCAACAAAGCCAAGAGAACGGAAGGAAAAGCCTGCCCGCACAAGCTCACGGTTGAAATAGCTGAGTTTCTCTTCGTCTTTTCCAAAACGTACGACATCGGTTCGGCTAATGACCAATACTTCCGCCCGCCTGATTGCAAGCCAAGCAGACAAATTATTCGCACTGCTGTTTAATTGGCTTAATGTTTTCTCTGTTGCGGAATCGATCATTCCCTGCCTTAAGCCCATATAGTTAATAATGCCGGCAAACAGCAGCGGAATGAAGGTAATTAATACAATAACCAGAAGTCCCTTGACCCTTAGAGACATGTTGCTCAAGCGGCTCACTTCCCATCCGACAAGGTTTGTCATTTGTCCCGTTTATTATACCGCCATAACGAAAGCGAGAGAAGCAAAAACGCCAAGGCGGATGGCCTTGGCGTTCAAAAAAAACGATAGCTATTTTAGATTGTTCATGATCACCGAATTAGTCAGTATTAATCTTTCAAAATCGATTCAATATGAGCCAGCTCATCGCTAGAGAAGTCCAGCGTACTGAGTGCCGCAACGTTATCATCGATTTGCTCCACGCGGCTTGCGCCGATCAGCGCCGATGTTACACGGCCGCCGCGCAATACCCATGCGAGCGCCATCTGTGCAAGCGTCTGCCCGCGCTCCGCAGCATGAGCGTTAAGCAGCTTGATTTTTTCAAGCTTGCCTTCCGTAATTTGGTCGGATTGCAGAAACACGCTTGGTCCAGCCGCGCGGGAATCCTGCGGGATGCCGTTCAAATAACGGTTCGTCAGCAATCCGCCTGCCAGCGGCGAGAACACGATGGAGCCAATGCCTTCCGTATCGAGAACATCCTGCAAGCCATCTTCAATCCAGCGATTGAACATCGAGTAAGAAGGCTGATGAATGAGGCAAGGCGTGCCAAGACGCTGCAAAATAAGGGAAGCTTCTGCCGTCTGCTCCGCGCTGTAGTTGGACAAGCCAACATATAGCGCCTTGCCTTGGCGAACGATATGGTCAAGCGCAGCCATCGTTTCCTCAAGCGGCGTATTCGGATCTGGACGATGGTGATAAAAAATGTCTACGTATTCCAGCCCCATGCGCTTAAGGCTTTGATCGAGGCTGGCCACCAAATATTTGCGCGAGCCCCACTCGCCATAAGGGCCTTTCCACATATAATATCCGGCTTTCGTGGAAATAATAAGCTCATCGCGGTAGGCAGCCAAATCCTGCTTGAGCAGTTGGCCGAACGTCTCCTCCGCGGAGCCTGCAGGCGGTCCATAATTGTTAGCGAGGTCAAAATGGGTAATGCCCAAATCGAAAGCGCGGCGAACCATCGCCCGTCCATTTTCTAGACGATCCGTACCGCCAAAGTTGTGCCAGAGGCCCAGTGATACTGCTGGAAGCAGCAGTCCGCTGCGGCCAGTGCGATTGTATTTCATCCCGTCATAGCGGGAATTAGCAGGCAAATACGTCATCGATTAACATCCTCTCTACTATTTAAATTAAAAGTCGCGAAACTTCATTTTTTACTTCTGGTTTCATATAAAGCGCTTGCCTCCTACATTGTACACCGCTTGGACGTAAGGCGCAAAAAAAGCAGTTCCTGCTGAAATCCCTTTATTTTTATTTAAGATTAAGGTTTTTTAACCTAAGTTTTGTTATAGTAGGTTAGACAAGCGTAAACGGTTACGGTGATCTGGCCCAGACCACTGCAGCGTTCCGCGAAACCATTATAAAAAGCGTGTAAGATAATGAAGGGAGTTTGAAGAATGGATAACCAAGAATCGCAGCGTAAAGAAGAAGAATTAAAAAATGCTGCGGAGCAAGAAACCAACACACACGAGGACAATCAACATACGACTGAACCAACAACAGCTTCACCATATGCAGCAGGAGGGGCACCTTTGGGTGGATCAACTCCCCCGCCAGCTCGTAAAAGCGGCAATGCAGCATGGATTGCACTTTCAGCTGTTTTGGCTATTTTGCTTGTAATCGTCGCCATTAAACCCGTATTCGGCGGTGGAAACAATGCAGCCGTTGCAACGGTAAACAAAGTCGACATTACGAAAGAGGACCTTTACGAAGAAATGCTGAAATCAGGCGGCAAAACGACTCTCGACAATCTGATTACGCAGCAGTTGATTGCGCAAGAAGCGAAAGCTTCCAATGTTACGGTTACAGAAGCTGATATCGATGAAGAAATTACTACGCTCAAAGCAAGTTTCGGTACGGACGAGCAATTCAACGCCGCTCTGGCACAATACGGTGTAACGCTGGAGAGCCTGCGTAAAGATGCTGAGACGCAAGTTAAAATCCGCAAGCTGCTTGAGCCATCCATTACCATTACCGATGAGCAAATTAAAGAAGCTTATGAGCAAAACAAAGCTTCCTATGGCACAGGCGAAGAAATTAAAGCTTCGCATATTCTAGTAGCTACGCAAGAAGAAGCAGACGCTATTTTGAAAGAATTGAAAGATGGCGCAGACTTCGCAACGTTGGCGAAAGAAAAATCGACCGATACAGGCACGAAAGACAACGGCGGCGATCTTGGCTTCTTCGGCAAAGGCGTCATGGACCCTGCTTTCGAGGAAGCAGCCTTCGCACTGGAAGTTGATCAAATCAGCGACGTCGTTAAATCGAGCTTCGGTTTCCATATTATTAAGAAAACCGGCTTTAAAGCGGCAACTTCCCCGACTTTTGAAGAGAAGAAGGAAGAAATCCGCAAGCAGCTTTTGAATCAACAAATTCAAGAGAAATCAGCTACTTGGATTCAAGAGATTCGCGACAAAGCAACGATTACCAATACACTTGAAGAGAAAACAGCGGAAGAAACGGAGACAGACGCAAGCGCTAATCCGGATGCAGCTGTTTCCCCAGAAGCAAGCGCAGCACAATAAGACCAACGCGTTATGCATACAAAAAAAGATCGCTGTCCGCCAGGCTTTAGAGCCATTGGCGGCAGCGATCTTTTTTAGTTTACAGCCGTAATTGTACAGGCCCTAAGCTCAGATTCACAGGCAAAACCAATCCGCTTAGCCACTCGCTTAGCTTTGCAAAGCAGCCCCTTTGCTGACAGTCACTTCTTTGCCACTAGCCTTCAGCCGCTCTACCACTTTATTGAGTGCCAGCTGTGCCGTATGATCCCAAATGCGCGACTGGCTAAGGTCGATATGAATTTCGTCAGCTTTGCAGTCAAGCTCAATTAGTTCTTCAAGTCCAGAGGACGAAGCGAAAAACAACTGTCCATACACCCGATAAGTCCGCTTGCTGCCTTCCCATTCGCTATGAATGTGCAGCTTGCGCGACACTGACACAACGAACCACACGAAGCTGATCAGCACGCCAACCAGCACACCAGCAGCCAAATCATGCGTGAACAATACGGCAGCTACTGTCGCTACCATCACGACCGTTTCGGCAAGCGGCACACTGCGCGGCTTGAACACAGAGCGCCAGTCGAAGATGGCGACACAGACCATAATCATAATGCCGACCAGCGCCGCCATCGGCACCTGCGCCAGCACATCGCCGAACAGAACGGCGAGCAGCAAGAGGAACAAGGCGGAAACGAGCGTAGACAGCCTATGCTTCCCACCCATTTTCACATTAAGCACCGATTCCGCCACGAGCGCGCAGCCCGCCATACCGCCGAAAAATCCCGCGACGACATTCGCAACACCTTGTCCGCGCATTTCCTTATTTTTGTCCGTACGCTCCCCGGTCATTTCATCGAGTAAATTATGCGTCAGCATCGTCTCCGTATATCCAACGACTGCCAGCGACAAGGAATAAGGAAAAATGATCGCTAACGTCTCCCAGCTAAGCGGAATATTCGGCAGCAGAAACGATGGTAGCGATGCGTCGATCGCACCGACTCGGGTAACACCTTCCATGCCGAACACCCACACGGCGAAGGTTAGAACTACAACGGCCACCAGCGGCGAAGGAATCGCCTTGAAATAACGCGGGAGAAAATAAATAATCGCCAGCGTCGCTGCCACTAACGCATACATCATCCACGACTCGCCCTGAAAATACCGCAGCTGCGAAATGAGGATGAGGATAGCCAGCGCATTAATAAACCCAGTCAGCACGCCCTGCGGCACGTACCTCATTAGCTTGCCAAGCTTGAATACACCCATTAAATATTGCAAAATACCCGTCAAAATCGTTGCTGCAAACAAATATTCAATGCCATGCTCTTTCACGAGCGTAAGCATCAGCACCGCCATCGAGCCCGCCGCTGCCGAAATCATGCCCGGACGGCCGCCTAGAAACGTCGTGACGAGCAAAATGCAGATTGAAGCATAAATGCCGACAACGGGCGGCACTCCCGCCATAAACGAAAAAGCCAGCGAATCCGGCACCAGTGCGAGCGTAGCCGTCATGCCCGCTAGCACATTCACCCGCACATCCGTCATCCACTGCCGTTTCCAAGATAAACCACTCATGCAATTTTCACCTCTATTTGAAACAAGCGTAAACGGCTGTCGCCGTCCTCTGGCGGCAAAGCTGCCGTTTCGAGGGTGACATATAAACCGATTATAAGTGTGAAACTTATAAATTCTTATATTTTAAAAATAAGCCGGCTCACCCAGCCGGCTGCTACTTCTGTTCATCATAACCTGTACCCGTTATACGGTCAATAAACCTTTAATATCCTTCGCCCTTGCCGCCATTCGCAATGGCGACGCTTGCGCTTGCCCCAATGCGAGTGGCACCAGCAGCGAGCATTTTCAGCGCGGTTTCCAAATCGCGAACGCCTCCGGAAGCTTTGACGCCCATGTCCGGGCCTACCGTACGGCGCATTAGCGCGATATCTTCCTCTGTGGCGCCGCCTTTGCCGAAGCCCGTCGACGTTTTGACGAAATCTGCGCCTGCCTCCTTGCAAATTTCACAAGCCCGCACCTTTTCCGCATCCGTCAGCAGGCCTGTTTCCAAAATAACCTTCACGGTCGCCTTGCCCTTGCAAGCAGCTACAACCGCTTCAACATCGCGCTTCACACCTGCTTCGTCGCCTGATTTCAGCAGCCCAATGTTCAGCACCATGTCCACTTCAGTGGCGCCGCAGGTAATCGCGTCTTCCGCTTCCGCTGCCTTCGCCTTTGAAGTCGTTGCGCCAAGCGGGAAGCCCGCTACCGTCGTAATGCCTACGCCAGAGCCAGCCAGCGAAGCAGCTGCAAGCGCGACCCAGCCTGCATTCACGCAAACGGTGGCAAAATGATACGTTTTCGCTTCGGCGCAAAGCTGCATGATTTCCGCTTTTGTCGCGTCGGCCTTTAGCATCGTGTGATCAATAACTCCAGCTACATTCGCTGCATTCGTACTGCTCATTAACAAATCCCTCCACCTATCGTCTCTCTAGCCCGCCTTGTTCACGCCTCCGGCTTGTAATCCAGCAAATGCTTCGCCGTAATATGATCGGTAATCAACGTATTCGCATATTGACCAGCAAGCGCACCATACACCGCTTCGACTTTGCTTGGGCCGCCAGCTACCAGCACGGACCATTCCTTGCGTTTCAGCTCGCCCAAATCAATGCCAATCGTGCGCAGGTCCAGCTCTTCGCTGACCAACTGCCCGTTGATATCTATGAATCTTGAGCAAATATCCCCTACGCCGCGCGAGAAAATAATGCCCAAATCCTCATCGGAAAAATAATTCGCCCGCATCAGCACCGAATCCTCGGTTGGCGCTCCTACGGTCACAACTGCGATATTCGCTTTTTTGCCCATATCAAGAATTTTGCGTATATGACGATCCGCTTCAATCGCATGCTTCACAACCGCATGGTCAACAATAGCTGGAAGCGGAATCAAATAGGGCGACGTTTGATAAGCTTTAGCGAACAGCTGCGCGATCTCGTGGGCATACGTATCGGTCTCCGAATGGCTGACCCCGCCGTTGAGCTGCACGACCTTGACCTTCTTCGCATGCTTGTTCGGCAGACGGGTCGCTACCTCATACAACGTCGTGCCCCAGGTTACAGCTATCGTATCGCCATCCTGCACGGTTTCATTTAGAAACGCAGCGGCAGCTTCTCCAATCACCCGCTTGGCCATCGCATCCTCATATTTAGGCACCGTGGCTACAATAGCGCGTTTCAAGCCGAAGCGCTCCTGCAATTGCCGCTCGCGCTCAGCGTTATCGGCAGCCGGGTCCATAATTTTGATCTGTACGATACCGTCAACCTTCGCCTGCTGCAAAAAACGCGAAACGGTTGGACGTGATACGCCAAGCTTCTTGGCAATTTCCTGCTGATTGTAGTCAAGCTCATAATACATGCGCGCTGCTTCAATCATTTTCATCTTTTTGTCGCTGAGTTCCTCCATCAGGCATCTCCTTTGGTGAGTCGCTCTTCCACATTTATCTATCTTGAGAATATGTTCAAAGAAAAGTAAGCAATATTTCAGTTTCATTATATAAGGAAAAAAGCAAAACAACAACTACAGCTTTTGGACAGGATTTTCATGTATTATGTGGAATACCTATAAGGCGCGACCATAAACGACATTCTGATGGGAGGTATCACCTGCTATGTTGAACAAGTTTAAGTGGTTCACATCTATTCTTTTGACCGCAGCCCTGCTTATAGGCGCTGCAAGCGTCTCGGCGGCTGCATCCACCCCAGAGAAGGCCGGCAAGCATATTACGCTGCTGCATACGAATGATATGCATGCTAGGGCGGTCGAATCCGAAAGCAACGGTGAACTCGGCTTTGCACGGCTTGCAGGCATCATCGACAGCTACAGGGCCAGCAATCCGAATACGCTCTTGCTTGATGGCGGCGATGCCATTCACGGCACCACCTTCGCCACACTCGTAGAAGGCGAAAGCGTCGTACGCGTCATGAACGCAATGGGCTACGATGCAGCAGTTCCCGGAAATCATGAATTTAATTATGGCTACAACCGCCTCGTCGAGCTGGAACCCCAAATGGAATATCCGCTTCTGAGCGCCAACATTAGAGTCAAGGAAGACGATTCACCGCTGTTTCATCCTTACGTCATTAAAGAGGTAGATGGTGTGAAAATCGGCATTTTCGGCCTGACTACACCGGAAACCGCCTACAAGACGCATCCGAAAAATGTCGATGGCCTAGTGTTCACGGACCCAGCCGAGGAGGCGAAAGCTATCGTCGCCGAGCTGAAGGACCAGGTTGACGTCATCGTTGCGCTGGGCCACATTGGGCAGGATGCATCCAGTGCCGATACAAGCTTGAACATTGCCAAGGACGTGGCTGGCATTGATGTTTTTATAGATGGACACAGCCATACGATGCTGCAAAAAGGGCTGGAAGCAGGCCATGGCACGCTTATTGCAAGCGCCGGCGAATATACCAAATACCTTGGCGTCGTCGATCTATGGATCGATCAAGGCAAAGTAATCAGCAAGGAAGCAAAGCTGATTGATTACAAAGCCGCTGCAGCGATTGGCCCTGACAAGAAAATCGCCGAGCTGGTCGATTCTATCGTTGCTGAGCAGCAGGAAGTTCTCTCAAGCGAGGTTGGCGAAACCGCTGTGAAGCTTGATGGCGAGCGCGAGCAGGTTCGCGCGGGGGAAACGAATCTGGGCAATTTGATTGCCGACAGCCTGCGCTCTGTCACGAAGGCCGATATCGCCATAACGAATGGCGGCGGTATCCGCGCTTCTATAGATGAAGGAACCATTACGCTGGGCGAAATCATTACGGTGCTGCCTTTCGGCAATCAAATCGTGACGCTTAACGTTACAGGCGCAGATATTAAAGCCGCTTTGGAAAATGGCGTTTCGGATTATCCGAATCCGAAGGGCGCTTTTCCACAAGTATCCGGCATCGCCTTCAAAATCGATACCGCCAAGGCAAAAGGCTCGCGCGTCCATTCCGTTACCGTAGGCGGCGCTCCTCTGGATGCGAAAAAACAATACACGCTCGCGACGAATGATTTTATAGCCGCAGGCGGCGATGAATATACGATGTTCGCCAGCTATCCGCAGGCCGGCATGTTTGGTGCGCTGGACGAAGCGCTCACGAGCTATTTGAGGGGGCTTGGGACAGCGGCAAGCCCCGCTGTTGAGGGACGCATTACGGCGGGCGCCACGCCTAGTGCCGCTTCGCCTGCTCCATCTACTGGGACGAAGCCCAAGCCGGAAGTTGCTCAGCCCGGGCCGTCGTCTCCGGCGCCAGGTACCATTAAGGAGGAGCCTGCGAAAGCTGCCAACTATACGGTGAAAAAAGGCGATACGCTCTGGTCGATTGCGAAGCGCTATAACACGACGTGGCAAGCTATTCGTGACGTGAACCAAATTAAAAATCCCGACCGCATCTACATCGGACAGCAGCTCAAAATTCCGGTATAGCAGCCATCGTGCATATGCACTAGTTTCAGTGAATTCTCAGAAATGCAGGCAGCACTATTGACAAAACGCTATTTACTTGAGCCTTTTTCACAAGTAAAAGAATCCTCATAAAAGAAATAAGCTCACTTTGAAGAACGATCAATTGCATAGATCAAAAATTACGCAAGATTTTAAAAAATAGCGGCGCAGAAAATTTTCTGCACCGCTATTTTTCGATGATGATCTATTGTCGCTTGCTTAAGCAGGTTCAGAACAAACGATAACCACCCAACCTCTAGGCATATCTTTAGCAGAACATGAATCAGGAAATACTCGAGGATACAGTTCTCCTAAGCCTACGTAAAATTAAAACAACCAAGAAAGTCCAGTTAATTAGGTTTGATTTCCCAATCATTCTACATCTAAGATTACTTCATTTAATATTGTGAAAATAATATTGAAATTCGAGTATCTACCTAGTGAATTTCCATCTTTTTGTATGAACTCCCATGTTTCTTTCATGGATCCTTCTACAACAAAATCATTATTGTTAAAAAATTCATAAAAATCATTTGGTTTATCTTTAAATCTTTTGCTGAATTCTCTGGCTTTTGAGTCCTTATATTCTTCCGCTAAATTTCTCTCATGATGAAGCACATGATCCAAATTACAAGAAAAATACAATAAAAAATATGGGATGTCCATTACTTTTGCTGTGGTGTACATTGTTTTCAAACTGTGTGCTTTTTCCTTATTTCTTTTTTGTATTTGAACAGCTTTATATGAATCAGACACACAGATAGAATCTCCAAAATATAATGCTTTCTCACCAACATTATTATCTATTTTAACATACTTATTGTCGATGAAAGTGCCATCTGTATCTGTAACTTGAATTACCGCTAGTATATCCTTCTTAGAAAATTTTCTTTCATTCATAACTTTGCGAATCTCATCACCAACAATAGCTTTAGCTTGTTTATTCGAATACTTAGTGAAAACATCTCCGTTAGAAAAGTGAATGTGTACGTCAAAAACTCTTTTTACATATTGAGTGATAGTCGATAGAGCACGTTCATCAGAAACTCCTTCGACTATCATAATCACAACTTTTTTCTTAGCCATGAGGAGATTCGCCTGCTTCCTCAAATGCATCCATTATATAATATCTGTCAGTAACCTCATAAACAGTTTCATCGTCAGTCCCAAGTTGTATGGCTCTAAAATAAACGTCTCTAATATTATTTGTCTCTTTAATTCCCTTTAAATTTATATAGCGATTCCTCGAGTTTGTAGAAGTAAACACAAGATTTTCTTTATTCAAAACTTCCAGTAATCGCAGGTTATGAGAAGTGAATAATAGTTGCCCTTTCCCACAATCATTTAATATTTTAACGATTTCACCCAAAAGGTATTCAAATATCCCCGCATCAAGTTCATCAATAATAATGCATGCATTAGGATCGTTATACATTACAATTAGTGAGCTCAAAATAGAAATTAATTTTTTAATTCCATCTGATTCAGAGGATATTGGCAATACTTTTCCTTCTCTAATAGCTACTAGTTGAGCACTCATGCCAATGCTTCCGTCTTTGAGTGTTTCCTTGCCTAATGATCTATATTCTACCGTTAAACCGGGAATTATTTCTTTTAATACCTTGCTTATTGAGTTAAACATACTGCTTATCATTTCAAAACGTTCAAATGTCAATTTAGCTGGTTCATTATTAGGCAACACGATTACACCATAGCCAACTTCTGCTTTATCAAAATCCTTTTTTTTGGCCTGCACTGGTATTAATATATTCGCAAGAGTTAAACTTGATTGTTGATTATCCACAACAAACAGATTATTCGCAAAAATGTCTTTAATGATATGTAATAACTCATATACTTCTTTATCAAGTATGCCTTTCGTAAGAGCTACCCCCTCCTTTCTGAAAAAGAAAGAGGTACTCTCTTTAAAAGACAGTTGCGAATTAACTTTATAGGAAACATAAAGATCATTCTTATTCAGTTTGATTTTATTGTAAAGTGCAGTTGGCCCAATTGAATGATCATCATCATTAATTCTGAAATATTGTATAGCTATTTTTGGTCTTGATCCCTTTTTTATTTCTTTATATTTAATTTCTTCTTTTGAAACCATTACAGACATTTCATTTTGACTTCTATCCAGATTGGTGTTTTCGAGCTCTTCTACAATTAGTTTTGTAATGTCGACAGTGTATGATAGTTCAAATCGTTTTTTGTCTGATTCAATCAAAAAAGAAAAAGTTAAACTTGCAGTCTCACTATCCTGATAAATGAGCTGTGCTATTTTATTTTCTAACTTTTTACCGTTTAGTAATGTATGCAGTATTTGAAATGCATCAACAGCAGTTGTTTTACCCGAACCATTTTGACCATATATCCCTAATACATCTGCTGAATCAAACGACTGAGTTTTGGAACAAGGAAACGCGATTTTACCTGATACAACATTTTTTAAATTTTGTATTTCAATTTCGGATATTCTTACTTTCTTATTCATCAAAATGACTCCTTTCAATTTCAAAAATTTATGCCTTATAAACTTCCTCCTTAAAATTAATTATTGACCGTTATAGATTATTATATTCCAATTTTGAAGATAACGATATAGATTTAAGATTAGGAAAGCAATATACCCCGAAGAATTTTATGGGGCAATTCCTTCTAAATTAACCATTTGCAATGCCTGTTATGCTATATTCTTAACCTGTTACCCCTTTTGCGGCGCAACCTGCGTTCAAAGCCTACGTAAAGCACAATGTAGAGGACGAAAAATCCGCCGGACAGCAAATACATCGTCGAATAATTGGTCACAGCGGCTACGGCTCCCAGCAAAATAGAACCGCTTCCGATGCCGATGTCAAAAGCATTGTAATAGGTCGCCGTCGCTACGCCTCTGCGCTCTGGCTCTACTAGATCGATAACCCAGGCCTGAAGCGCTGGGAACAGGGCGCCAAAGCCAAAGCCATAAAACAGGCCCGACAGCAGCAGCATCGCTGTAGAATGCGTAAAATAAAGCATGACGCTAGCAATAATGCATAGAATAGCAGCAGGAAGCAGCACCCACATGCGCCCTTTGCGGTCAAACAACGGACCGCTAATAAAGCGGATCAGAAACTCGCTGATGGCAACGACAAGGAAGAAAATTCCGACACTGCCCAGGCCCTGCTCCTTCCCAAACAAAGCGATAAAGCTGAGCACCGTGCCGAAGGGAATGCCAATAAGCAGGCCAAGCAGCGAAGGCATAAACGCCTTGCGCTCCACGACGCTGTCTATCCAATTTCCCGTTTCTACCACAGGAGCTGCAGTTTGAGGTTTCTTCTCCACATACGGAAAGCGGACAAAGCAGGTACTGATCAAGCTAAGCAGCATGACAATCGCTCCAATGAAAAACAGCGCCTTAAAGCCATATTCCGTCATGATCCATATGCCAAAAAAGGGACCTAGTGCGAATGAGATGGAATTCCCTGTCGCAAAAAAGCCCATGCCTTCTCCTCTTCGGGAGGCTGGCACTAAATCGGATGCCGCTGTGCCGAACAGCGTCGTTGCAATACCGAAGCCGACGCCATGCACGACGCGCAGCACCAGCAGCACAGCAAGTGTCGCAGCTAGATAATATCCAGTGAGCGCTACAAGACTTATGGCTACTCCGAGAAGCAGCAGCTTCTTTTGGCCCAACCGTTTAATGCCAAAGCCTGTTCCAAGCCGGGAAATGACGGCCGTAAACGTAAATAAGCCCATAATCAGGCCAATTTGCGTTTGGCTGCCTCCCTGCTCCGCAGCAAACACAGGAAGTGTTGGCAGCAGCATCTCAAGCGCCATAAACAGCAGCAGGTTAGAGCCCATTAATAAAATGAAATTTTTCGACCATAGCGCCTCGCGCATTTCTCCCGCTCCTTTATGATGACTGTCTAAGTATGAGACGTTCCGTTCCACTTACGATTGGTTCATCATATAGCAGTTTTCCTGCCCTGTCTATGAAACAAATGATAAGCAATGAACGGCCTCGATGTGATTATTTTAGCGGCATTTCAAGCCTATTCGCGATATTTTCTATATAGAAGCTGCTTCTGCCCAGCTCCGAGAGGCGTATTTGCAAGTACATAACTTTCCGCTCTTATCGGTTAAACGGACCATCGGACCCCATTTTCTAGGTCTGGCGATTCCCTTAGGCAGTCTCACTTATACAGGCATAAAGCTGCAATGGATCGTATTTCCTTATTACTATATTGCAATAGGAGCGGCATGTGCGGTGTTGATAGCAGCGATGCATGCGATGCTTGAGTTTTTTCTGACTCGATGCAGGACATCTAGGATGTGTATGCAAACCGGAGTCGGTCTGCTGCTCCTTTCTTAATGTTTATTCGAGGGCAATCTCATTTTCCGATTCAAGGCTGGGGACCCGCAGCCTGTGATTGTTGCTGGGGCCACGCAGCGTGGGACGCTCACACCATTTTGTGAGGACTGAGGTTCCGCTATTCTGGCTTTTGATCCGGTTTCTGGCCGTAAGCGGACAGGAAAGCCGTTATCGCCCGCATGATCCCGTCAAAATGGCCATTTGCAGCATATTAGCGGCTCCTGTGTCCGCAGCCCGTGCCATAACCCGTAATTCTGTTGAAATAGCTGCTGCTGTGTCCGCCAAGACTAGCTTTGTGCAGGATGTAAACCCTTGAAACGAAGAGGATAAAGCTGCCTTTCAGTACGTAGGTTCACATTCATAAGGGGTGACATTTCCGGTAGGAGAGGGAATACGTTCGAAGCGGGCTCGCTTACCTTTGCATACACACCCTAGCTTAAACAACCTATAATAAAAAATCCGCCTTAAGCAGGCGGATTTTTTATTATAGGTCGTTTGAATGTTTGGATTAACGTTTAATTAATTGGAAATCATCATAATGGAAGCCCGGAGAAACAATACAGGAGAACAGCGATGGCTCATCGCCAATCGGCTGCGACATTTGCCACTCGCCTGCCGGCACTACCGCTTGCGGCTGTTGGCCGTTAAGCACATCGCCACCCACAATTATTTCCTTTCTGAGCGTTGGGTCGTCGGCAGTGCCGCCCAGGGAAAGCGTAATTGGGCCGCCCGAATGCCAAATCCACAGCTCATCAGATAGTACTTTATGCCAATCCGACATCTCATGCGGGTGCAATAAAAAATAAATGGAGGACGCTGCGGCACGTGGTCCGGAATAAGCTTCACCAAGCAGCTCCTGCGGAATTTGGAAGGAAGCCTTCCACAATTCTTTATACCAACCGCCCTCTACATGCGGTTTTAAGCCCAATGCTTCAACTAACGGCGAAATCGCCTTATTCGCTTCACTCATCATTCGATCTCCTTCCAGCTGGAAAAAATGCTTATTTCATTTAATTCCCCCAGTGTATCCTTCACTTGGGACAACGTCAATACCTTTCGCGGCAGCCTTGTGACATTCGGCCTACAATCATTTATAATAGAAATAAGAGATAGGGGGTGAATAGATGAACAACAACGTTTTGCAGCAGTTGGCAAGGCAAAGCCGGTTAGTGAAAGGCCTGATCATATTAGCATTGCTGTGTACAGCCGTACTATTTGCCTACCAGGCGGAGGACTTGCCCGAGCTGAAATCCCCCTCCGATCAACTGACGATTGCAGCAGGCGACCATCATGGTGTGGCGATCCGATATCATTCCGGTATTTTGAAGCAGCTTTCCCAGATGACGCTTATAGGCATCACCATCGTTTTAGGCTTGCTCGCATGCCGAAAGCAGCGGCTGATTCCACTATCCATTCGCCGTGCCTTTATACCTCAGCAAATAAAGGATTTATTTTTGATGCCTGTTAAATTCACCGGAAGCTTTATATAGTCGATTGCCAGCATTATACGTATCCGTCCTATCACGATAATCACACAAACTCACGGTATAGGAGCTGGCGAATATGAATATTAGAGAATCGGATTTACCAGGCATTGGACGTAAGTATCAAATGGAGACGAGAGGCGGCGACAAGCTCGTTGTCGTCATCCATGATGACGGAAGAAGAGAAATGTACCATTTTGAATATGATGATCCAGATGACAGCATTTCCATGGTTTCCATGGACGACGAGGAGGCCCGTCAGGTTGCTGCCATTATTGGAGGAATGACCTATACGCCGAAGGCGCTCGAGACGATTGAAGTCGCGCTCGACGATTTGACCATTGAGTGGTATAAGGTCGAAGCCGGAGCAAGCTGCGTAGGCAAAACGATCGGGGGGTCGGATATCCGCAAGCGGACGGGGACGACGATTATCGCCGCGATCGACAAGGATGGCAAGCATATTAATCCGGGTCCGGATTATATTTTCAAAGCTGATTCTACACTGATAGTTGCAGGTGAACGCCCGCATCTTAAGACGCTTAAGCAGTTGCTCGTGAATGGGAGCCGTTAATTATGGATCATCTGGTGCTGGAGATTGGTCTCGCCGTCACTTTGATTGCCCTAGTCGGCTTAATAGCAAATAAAGTAAAATTTTCAGTCATTCCGTTTTATATTTTGATCGGGATGGCTGTGGGGCCGCATGCTCCAAAATTCGGCGTTTTCGATTTCCGCTTTATCGAAAGCGCCCCCTTCATTGAATTTCTCGGCCGATTAGGCGTGTTGTTTCTGCTCTTTTATCTCGGTCTGGAATTTTCGGTCGGACGCCTGATGAAATCGGGAAAAAACATCGCCGTCGGCGGTACGATTTATATTATTATCAATTTTACGCTCGGACTTGTTTATGGCTTCTCCCTAGGCTTCCCGCTTGAGGAAACGCTCATTATGGCCGGTATTACAACGATTTCTTCCAGTGCCATCGTTGCGAAGGTGCTCGTGGACTTGAAGCGAACCGCGAATCGTGAAACCGAGATGATTCTCGGCATTATTATGTTCGAGGATGTTTTCCTCGCTGTGTATATTTCCATCCTCTCCGGGCTTGTACTCAGCGGCTCCAGCTCGCTTGGTGGTGTACTCCTCTCCGCATCCTATGCGCTTGGATTTATGCTCCTTGTACTCGTAGTTGGTCGCAAAGCTGTTCCTCTGTTGAACAAAATATTAAACATCCGTTCGAACGAATTGTTTCTTCTGCTGATCTTCGGCGCCTTATTCCTCGTCGCAGGCTTTTCCGAAACGATTCATGTCGCTGAGGCGATCGGCGCCCTTCTAGTTGGACTGGTGCTTGCTGAAACCGCTCATATGAAACGGATCGAGCATCTGATTTTACCCTTCCGTGATTTCTTCGGCGCGATTTTCTTCTTCAGCTTTGGTCTGACGATTGATCCGACGGCGCTCGGAGGCGCAGTATGGCTATCGCTAGGTGCTGTTGCCATTACACTGTTCGGGAACGTACTTGCAGGCATGCTTGCGGGCAAAAGTGCAGGGCTTTCGCCTAAAGCATCCGCAAATATCGGACTGACAATCGTCTCGCGTGGCGAGTTTTCGATTATTATGGCGAATCTCGGCAAAGCCGGAGGATTAATGGAATTGCTTCAGCCATTTGCTGCCTTGTATGTACTGCTGCTTGCGATTTTGGGACCATTGCTCACCAAGGAATCCAAGCTCATTTACACCGGCATGAACAAGGTATTCCGCTTTGATCGCAAGAAGGCTAAAGAAAAAGAACCACTCAAAGAGCCGGACGTGTCCAATTAAACGACTTTTCTGCCTATGCAGCCTAAAAATTTAACAAGCCTGCCCCGACCGACGAAGTGTTATTTTCGCAGGTCAAGGCAGGCTTGATTTTTTGCTTCCTCGCTACACTGAATGCCCAATGTCTGTTACATAGAGAAATGGTGCATACTGCCCAGTAAG
>NZ_LAQO01000030.1 GCF_000971975.1 Paenibacillus algorifonticola
TTATCTCGAAAAATTATTTTCAGAATATTCACTTTTAATGTTTGCTAAAGGTTTATGCAACGCTAGTGACCACACCATTGAAAAACAAAAGTCAATTTTACACATAGAATTTTTTCCTGATAAAAATAATCGATTTTCAGATTTAATTTCAAGATTTAGGGCTGTGTTTTATCGTCCATCCCATTTTTCGATCTAACAAGTGAAACTTTAAATCGTTTAATGTAAAAATATTTATGCGGGAAGTTGTTCTTAACATGAACACTGTCCGAAACAATAAAGCTGTAAGTGACGGCACACGAAATTAAATATCTGCATTCGAGCACATTGTCTGGAATTAAGCAGGATAAGTTCAAAAAACCAAAAAAAATTAATAATTATCTACAGTCGGAGTTAAATAAAGATCATGAAATAAACCTTAAATCTTTGTCTCCAAGAACAGTGATACTATCTGCTGTTTGTTTAACAGAAATAGCACCATCTGTTAGTATTCTAAAGTTTTGTACTCCTCCTAATCGATTAATAATTCGTTCTCCAATTTCTTTATTCAAATAATATTTCATTTGTTTAGCAAATTGATCGAATGTAAGATCACGTTTAAACGCTCTTTCAATTACATCATAGAATACTTTTGAATAAACATCTGATATAAAAACATGGGCCTGTTTCTCTTCTTGAGATAAGCAATCTAATAATGCTTCTGGAATATCTCTATTGATTCTATCTGAGAATCCAAAATAAACTTTACACCCATTTTCAACTGCCTTTTCCCCTAAGCTATCTAATCCTTCCATAGCAGTATAGCAAGCGAATACAAGTACTTTTTTATTTTTAAAGTAATCTAGATGCTCTTTTCCTATAAATATTTCCTTTCTATGAATTTCTACATCGTAATCATTTGCAAATTTATGGAATGTGGCATGGTAATAACCATGAGAAAAAATAAAAATTATGTCAGCTTCCTTGACTTTCCTTAAATTATACATTCTATCATCATCTATTGCCATTTCCACGAAATGATTGACTGCAAGTTTCTTTTCAAGTCTCTCAGTAAATGCTGAATTTCTTTTGATTTTTTCATCAAAACTTCGATAAAAAACTATATTCATTAATGAATGACTCCTTATGTTTGAACTACATTTCAAATTTTGAAAGTGAGGTTAGTATAATCTCAAATAATTGTTTTCTAAATTTTTCGGCGACTTGCCCTCCCATTTTAAACTCATATAGCAAGTCTTCTAGAGCAATATCTCCATCCTTCAAGTTATACTTTATATCCATTCCTTCGTAATCTCTTACCATTTTCTCAAGAGAAACCATAATAACATCAAGTTCTTGTATTGCTTCTTTAATATAATCATAAACTTTATTTGAATCATTTTTAAAGACTACCCTAAAGATATTTAATTCATTTATAATTTGAAAAAAATCATATTTACTAAAAGGAATTTTATCAGGTTCTTCTAGATCAAAGTTTGCAGAGTAAAAAATAATTTTGGTTCTTTTATTGAATTTTCGATATTTTTTTATTAATTCAAATCCTTCTTTTTTTAGATCTAATTGCTCATTTCTAGAACCATTAAAATTGCAATCAAACAATACGATATCATAAGGTTTTTCAACCTTAAAATTTTCAACGTTATTCATATACTCAATATTTACAATAATACCTTCTGCATCTAGTTCACTTTGAATAGCCTCGAAGTACCCCTTAATTTGACTCTCATCATCTATCACTAAAATATCATACTCTATAACGATAAAAATCAACTCCCAAATACAGGTAATTTTATCAAGAAGCAGGCCCCACTCTCATTTTCGGGAAAAGAACAAACTTGTATATCACCATTGTGTTCTTGGATAATATCTAGGGAGGTTGCTAAACCAATTCCATTTCCCCCTGTACTAGTAAAACCTACATTAAAAATAAATGGAGCGTCTTCATCTTTTATTCCAAATCCATTATCCTGAATGTATACTTCCAGAATGTTATCCACTTTATAGGTTGATATATTTATCTCTTTATTATCTTTGTCAATCATTGCTTTTACAGCATTATTGAAAAAGTTATCGAACACAATTTTTATTGATTCTTTATTGCAGTTTACTCTTTGAAAAACATCATTGAACTGTGTAGTGATTTTTATATTATTCATATTTTTATAGGATTGATTTTCTTCAATTGATTCTAGAATTATATCAGTAAATATCTCTGGATGTTTGTTGAGCTTTGATGTAGATGCTTTTCTTAATGCACCATTTAATAGTTTATTGATTGACTTTAATGTATTTTTGATTGTATCCTGATTAAAATTGATATTTTGTCTCTCAGCCTGTTTCATGATACTCATTAACTGAGCATCTAAAATTGCAGTTTTATTCTTAATTGTATGTAAGAGCTCGTATAAAATTCCTTCAGTTCCACTTATGCGTTGAAACACTTTTATTTTCTTACTCAATTCTAAATTAGCTTTCTTTACTTCATCATAATCTTTTTGAATCTTTTTATTATTTTGCTCAATAAGTTTTATAATTGTTCGAGCTTCTTGTTTCGGAATATTTGCTTTAGAAAGGACTTCAACAACTTCTGTTTTAAATTGCTCGGCGCTTGCCTTCCCTTCTTTTGTTTTAAAATCAATAATGTTACCTTGTTTTTCAGCAGAATCTTTGATCTTATTAAAAATGTAACTTTGAAGTAAATTGATACATTTCCAAATAAATTCTTTAAATTCTCCAAATTCTTTTGTGTCCTCTACCAAACCTAAGCGATTCGTAGCATCTTTAAGACCGTAATTCTCCATATTTGAAATTTGCACATATCCAACAATATCCCTTGTACCTAAACTTCTAAATACTGCTTGTGCATGCATGTTGTCGATCCCTAGCCAGTCATTCTCCGCTTCTCCATAAGGGAATACCCTAAAATTATCTCGAAAAACCTTTATATTGCCGTATTCCCTCGTAGATAACCCGGTTCTCTTACTAAATGCTATTTTAGCTGCCCGATCCATGTAGACAATTTTAAACTGAACCGGACCAAATGTAGGAGATGGCATCAATAGTTCTTTTGGCATTTCGAATTGATTATCAACAAGAGTATACTCAAGCAAACCTTCTTTATTTATTGCCCCAGTTATGTAAGTATGTGTGTATTCGAATGCGTCATTTAAAATCTTTTCCCTCCGTGAATTTAAGCCAACTATAATGCTAAAATTGCTTTGCTCCTGGGAAAATGGTGAGATAAACTTTTTTAATTGTTTTTTCAAACTTTCAATTTCCTTAATACTCCACTCATCTCTTAAATCATCAATATTAAGTGTTAAACCTGACTCCTGCCGATGTTTAAGTTGCTCAACTGAGTACTCATGTCCTACATCTTGAAGAAGTGTTGAATGATCATCATACTTCTCCCAATCAAAAATAACTGTTGTTTTTTCATTTCCTTGGTTGTTAACACTGACAAGCTTTAGTTTGGCTCCTAGTTTATCCGCTCCAAATCTGCCAATTCCTTTCTCCCCATTTAAAATTCTTTTTATCATGTTATCCACATTAATATCTGGTATTTCTATGGTTCGTTTTAATTCTTTATGAACTACACCAATTTCCATCCAATATTTCTTAACCTCATCAAAAGACATTCCATGACCATTATCTGAAATTACAATACTGGTTTTCTGCGAACTAACTATAGTATCACCACTAATTTTTTTGTCATTAATGTAAAACTCATTGATACCATTCTTATTTTGTCGCACCTCATATTCAGTTATATTAAAAAAGTTGACCTCCACTTTTCTGGCCCCGGCATCATAAGAGTTCTTAATTAACTCAAAAAAAGCAATTGTATTATTAGTGATTAGTTCTCTACCTATCAACTTTTCCAATTTAGAATTTGTT
The DNA here is from genome assembly GCF_000971975.1 of Paenibacillus algorifonticola. GTDB lineage: Bacteria > Bacillota > Bacilli > Paenibacillales > Paenibacillaceae > Pristimantibacillus > Pristimantibacillus algorifonticola. The sequence goes on from NZ_LAQO01000030.1 coordinate 3,895, forward strand.
CGGAATTTTAATTGGAGCTCACTTTGCATGAAGTACCTCCATCATTTATTTTTTCGAATTATTTACAGTCCTTATTAAAGCCTTTCTTATTTCAATAGCAATTGCTCTAGCAAACAATGGCGGAACTGCATTTCCAACTTGAGTATATTGTGGTGTTTCTAGCTTTCTTCTTACCCCACCTGTAGTTCTCTTCCCTAAAAATTCAAAACTATCATCAAATGATTGTAGCCTAGCTAACTCTCTAACTGTAAGTATCCTTGAATTACCTTTTTCATAATGAACTATATCATCAGGTAATGTTAAGACAGTCGGAGCTACATCGTTAATGTGTAACTTTGTACATCTATATTTCTTAGTTTTAAGTTCTTTATATTGCTTTTTATCGAGTCGTTTTAAAAGTTCTCCAATGCTTTCACCAGACTTCAATAAGCTAAACCTTCGTTCTGTTCTATTTTGATGCTTAGCAGCCTTGTGATTTTTTAGCGAATGTGCCATAATCGTTTGACCATTTATGTTTGGTGTAATGCCTTGTCGTAGTTGCTTTTGATAATTTGTCACAATAAAATTTTCGTTATATTTGTCACTTTCCTTACCATTAGTTAAAAAACTCAAATCAGAGATCGCTTCATAAACTGTTATTACTTCTGATTTTTTTCCAGGAAACTCTGGGGGAGAAACTAAATCAACTTTTTTATTTTTATATTTCTTAATCCGGTGACCAAAAAAAATAACCCTTGGTCTATTTTGTGGAACACCATAATTTTTCGCATTTAATTGCTCAAATCTAACCTCATAACCTATTTTATAAGCTTCCTCTCTGATAATTTGAGTAACAAAATGATTCTCATAAACTCTACCAGAAAGACCAACGAATTCAGAAAATTTATAGGATAAAATGCCTTCTACATTCTCCATAACAAAATATTTAGGTTTTACTAATTTTATTATTTTCAAGAATTCAAGAAACAAAAAATTTCTAAAATCATTTTCATCTCTTTTTCCAGTTAAACTAAAGCCTTGGCACGGAGGCCCACCCACAACTACAGAGATTTCATTACCATTTAAAAATTCTTTAAGTTTTTTTGGTTTAGCTAAATTTTTTATATCCCCCTGATAGAATTTCAAGTCTGAATAGCCTAATTGTTTATGCCTATTTTGATAGGTCAATGCTGCCTCAGCACTAAAATCGCACGCGTTGGGAATTTTAAATCCAGCTTGAAGGAATCCCTCTGCCATCCCACCAGCTCCAGAAAATAAATCAAGTACATTATATATTTGCCCACTCATTAGCTTTCACCTATTCTATGTTTTTGAACCAGGATAACACAATTGAGACTATTTGACCAGGAGGAAAATCCTGTATCCCTTCTCATTTTACATGAGATTGTAATGACCTACCACAACTTATTTATTATTTCAAATATTTAATTCATTAGTAGGTACTATTGTGTAAACGAATGGCCCATTCTCTAATAGAATCATTATTATAATGCTTTACCTTTCGAATGCTCATATCGCTAAACCTACTAAGAATAGTTTGATCCCAATGTCCACCCTTCTGAACAAGCCCATCAAGAAGCAGCTTAATGTTAGTCTCAATACTCTTGAGCGAGGACTGTGGAGTTGGACGAAGAATCAAAGTAGAAATCGACCACTCATCCGGTCTAGCAATCTCGACTAAATATGTGATTGATTTTGCATTTACAATCTGAACAACTGCACAGGTTCGACGAGTACCATTAGGACATACAGAGAACTTTTTGCCAGAAGGAATACGTAAAATTGACATACTGATCTTCAAAGAATACGTTTCCTTTAGAAGCTGTATCATTTTAAAAAAGGCTTCCAAGCCTATAGCCTCTGTAATCGGTATTGTCTCCAGAGTCTGAAAATCAATAGGCGGCGTATCTCCTCCAACAATCGAGTCTTGTGTACTCACTTCCTTTGCTGCTCCAATGTTTTTTCCGCCTCTGCCCAATTTTACAATAATGTCTTTTCCCTTATTTGAACGCTTAACATGTTTCCTTCTAGTTTTTATTATCGGGGAATTAGAGAAGCGCATAAATGTAGGCGGCGCTTCCAGTACATCCTGATTCCTATCTTCTTTCGCATTGTCACTGTCCTCATTCAAGATATAGTTAGCATTAGCTCTTGGAGTTAACCTGACTTTCTTTTCACCAAAATTGATCTCGTGCATTTTCTTAGATGGATGCCAAAATAGGATGCGTTCATGCGGATGTTTAAAGCCGCTAAAACCAATGATCTCTTTAACCAGAATGTAATCAATGAATTTCTCTCCACGAATATACATTTCAATTGGCCCGATAGGAGATAGGTTCACGTTAAGGGGAATACCTTTTTTGAACGGCACATTAGGATTTAGCGGCGAGTCCTGTATTGCCTGACTAAACATATTTTGATACACAGAATCCCACATGGAATGTATATCTGCATCCATATAAATCCATGAAAGATGCTGTGCATTACTTTCTGTCGCTAAATTAGCCGGTACACGCAAGCTCATATCAAAATGAAGTGTTCCTTGGCTTACATCGCTTTTATCAATCAGCATTTCCAGTCCATGAGGCTGAAGCAACTGAGTAGCCAGAGTTTTTGAATTAATAAAGAGAGCTCTAACAAATTCAATTACTGGTATACAGTAAGTCAGATTATTCACTTTAAATTGAATGACCTTCTGTAATCCCAGTTCAGGATTTTTACCAAAATCAATCAATCGCCTCGGCAGCTTAAAGCCATTCGTAATAGTTCCACTACTCATATCATCAATAGTAAGCCTATATGACGATCCACTTAAAGGCTTTATCGGATCAAACTTGCCATTTGCATAGACTTGACCAATGCGCATATAAGGTACTGTGCCCCATGCGTATGAAACAAGCTTAATAACCATTGAGGCTGAACGGAAAGCTGCCTTGATGCGCCAATTCCCTTTGTAATCCATGTAGGGTGAACCAAACCAGAGCAATTCTACTTCCTCGTTCTCTCGGAACGGCCAAGACCTTAATGTTAATGAAGCCATTGTGTCACCTCAGTAGTTGTAAATGGGTATTTAACGATGTTTTGTCCAATACAGAGATTAATTTCGTCTTCCACCTCTGAAGAAAATCCTGGTCGAAGTCCAGCTTTTTTGATAAGCTTCCATCTGTTTAAAGGCCCTTTATCATTCATCTGTTCAGCAGCCCATCTTACTCTTCGACATTGAAACTGCGCTACACTTTCAAGATAATTGGATAAAATCAGCATAGTGACCGGAAGCCTATCTCCATGCTTTTCAAGCAAACTTAATTTATCGATTCGTTTACCTACTGTAACGATTCGGATTCTAGTAGGTTTACAACCATTGTCTCTCAGCATTTCCTTACATGCTTCTTCAACCCGCCAACTTAATTCCAAATCACGCTGTTCCCAATTGACGCGAGCCCGTACATTTTCTTTGGGCTTATTTGAACGTGCTGGTTTTTTCTTCGCCGCTGACACCTTTATACTTGGTTCGTGCGCAACTATTTCTTTACCGGCATATTTGATGACTGTATTCGTATCAACACCAAGTATGCCCGCTGTAGAACGGTAGGAAAGGCCCGATTTTAGACAATCCTGAAGCTTTTGTAGCCAGATAGAGCCAAATGATTTAATACGCCCCCTATGAAACTTATCAGTATCTGTCTGATCCGGTCCTCTTCTTGAGTATGCGAACCCACAACTACAGCGAAACGTCCCCACTGGGCGCCCAGTATCTGAGCAGCGAGTAATTTGACACTGTGTAACGACGGGCTTTTCAAAGTGCTCAGCAGCCTTGTTTAAGCAGGGCCAAGGCCCATGGCCAAACGGGGCATATTCTAAGATCGACTGTTTCAAAAATTCCTTAAATGATCCATATAGAAACCCAAAGAGAAGCATTTGACGTAGGGGATGAACCGTATATCTCATTGATCTTGTTGCAGAAGCTAACCAAGTATGATCATTTTGCTTCAGGGCACTTTCTAGCATGTCTAATAACCCTTGTCCATAGAAGGCTACAAACTGCTCCTCCAAATTCCTTTGTCTTATACATAATCCAGCCGTTACAAGCCCCTTTTCTGACAAACGTGGAAGCAGCAAATGTTTGCAGTTATATAGAGCAGGCTGCTCTTTCATCTGCATAAGAAAATGGATATCCATACCCATCCTCAAAAGCCGATCAAAAGTTTTTGCAGACAAACCTTCAGCAATCGCTTTTGAATGAAACATGCTTTTAGATATGGGAAGTACTGTGAGCCCGTGCCTATCTGAAATGGGATAGGTAATTTGATGAAGAATGAGATGGTGTATTGGACATATCCATACTCCTGGTAGTTGATGTGTACGATGCCAATAGGGCTCACCATATTGCTTGATATCATCCTCGTAACAAGTATGACAAAAGTGCAATTCTTTGCTTCTTTCAATAGTGCTAGCTGTAATTCCGACTAAAACGTGAATGCCAGAGCCATTTGAGCTTTTCATTAACTGCCGTAATTGCAGGGCCCGATCCTTTGGTAAGAAAGGAGCATAAAACGGGAAGAAGGTGTGTTCATTAATCCAATGATCTGCTGTGATCTCCTTAACAATGTTTCTCTGCGACAATATATCAAGATGACTCGGTAAATCGATCGTCGGAATAACATTCTCCGTACCATACACATCTTTTAGTGTCCATTTCGGACTCGTATTGTTGGATCTCAGGTGATATCGAGTAACGACACTGTACTGAAGCTCATCAGGGTACGGGATGGGCAGCTCACACCGCTCGTTCATTCGCTCACAACCTTATCCGAGAAACTCCAAAGGATTTTTGATATATCCCGCAGCCTTGAGTGAATCGTAGGCAGGCATCTTTCTCTTCTTCCCTTGGGCAGTAATAACGCGTAAGTCATTGGGCTCCGATGGAATAGACTTCAGCTTATTTTTGCCGCGCTGTGAGGGGGATTTACTAGCAGCTGTATTTTGCTTCTGCAGTGCGAGTTTCAATGCCAACTTATGAAGATCAACCTCATCCAACTCATGTAAATGTGCTTTCGTTACTTCATTTGCAGACTGAAGTGCGACCCCTTGTTCAATACCAGCCTCTATAAGCCAGGCACTTAGCTCATTCACGGTCTGTTCAGTGACATCATAACCAAGCTCTGTACGTATCACTTCCAAGCGTTCGGCTTGTCGCTGTTCGGCTTCAATTCGATCCAGATAGTCGTCTATGGAGACACTGTCATAGATATCAGCAAACTTCTGAATCTGATTCTTCTTTCCGGAACGTAAAGCTTCCAAAGCAGGTCGGATTAAGATGAGCCTGTCCCTTGCAACCGAACGGATTAATTCTGGTGTAATTTTCTCGATCTCTTTATCCAGCGCCCTCCATTGGGTTAGCATAAACAGTTTTATCGCAATATCCGAAATACCCTGAGATTCATCAAACATCACATCAATGAACTCCTGATTCAGCTCAGCCTTTTTATCTGTCCATTGATATTTCCATAAGCCTTGCAGCAGCCATGTCCATTCATCATCTTTTTTGAAATGATGCCAGGTAGCGTCTCCTTGTCCGCTGTTGCGCCGAGCATTGCGAAACTCCCCATTCAGTGCTGGAAGAGCTTTATAAGTGCCGACAAGAATAACAGGCAGTCCAATCGTATTGACTAACTGAACGAAGAAATTAAGCATTTGGGCTGCTCGGTCATCCTTCGCTTCTTGCAAATTTTGAATTTCATCAATTACAAGTACGCCAAGGCAATGAACAGCAGCAGCTTGTGCCATCAAAGGCAGCAGCTCATCCGGCGTTTTCGTTACATTTTTCTTGTAATACCTTGTTCCGACCAAGCTATCTACAGCAAGCAGAAAATTTAGACATAAGCCTCTTATGGATCCATCGTGGGGACAGTCCATCTTCAACCATACAATTTGATAGGGCGCAGGCATGTCTTGGCCCTTATATTTGCGATGCAAAATAACTTGCGGATACATTTGCAAAATACGCATTAAGCTGCTGGATTTTCCGATTCCAGAAATGCCGACTAATGCAAATCCAGCAGACGTTGGCGTGTTAACAGGGTATCCGCTTGTATTCCCCTGCATAATGAGCTCATATGCGTCTTTACGGGCTCTAAAAGCATAATTAGGCGTAAGGGGATTGCGTCCCACATAACCGTCTCTAATTAACCTGGAGATGCTCTGCTGCAATTCTAGATGCCTCGATAGCGGTCGAAAAAAATCACGAGAAATACGTTGTACGCAATGCAAACGAAGATGAGTCGGCAGCTCATTCTCCGAAGCATGATAGATTGGCTTTGAAGCCAGTTTGTTAACAACGGTTTTATCGTCCCATATCGGTGGAAGAGCCTCCAGCAGCGGATTATTCCGATAGTCTACCAGTAGTGGATCTTGATAATTGGCCTCTACATACTCACCCCGGCTAAAATGAAATAAAGGGACATCGAACTCGCTCATTCGTCATCACCATCTTCAAGTAAATAGGATTTAATTTTGGATAACTTATCTGCTGGAGGAATATAGGCTGTTCTTTTCTCAGCCGTTTCATCACGTTTTAAAGGAATGACATTATTGGCTGAGCTATTCGGTAACGAAGCTTGCTCGGATAACTGAAATGCTTCATGTTCACGATTAATAAGCTTCTCTGTAGCTCGGCGCTGCCTTGTTCCTTTAACCCGTTGATTATTGCTTTCATTGCTATGTTGTATAGCCTCATTGGTCTTCTTTGCTGCCATTTCAACAATCGCTTTCGTATGTGCATCCAGTTCGATTTTTGACAGCATGTTGTTTACTTCCTGATTTCGCCCTTGATGCCTCTCTATCTCTAGCAGATCCTCAACTTCCTCAACTCTCTTATTGAGATAACGCTCTTCCCGTTCAAGAAGTGTACATGTCTCAAAACGATGGCCATCATCCAACCATAGATAAATTTCATTGGTGGAACGAGGATCATAGCATACCTTAACCCTCCACGTTTTTCCTGCCCTCGCCTTTACGAACCATTGCTCTCGCATAGCCAACTCACAGCCATAATGCATGCCCTTGAACTGAATGCCTGCTGCAGTTACTGTCGCTTCACCATGAAGCATCAAGTTCAACTTCACGATATGCTCGGGTTGCTTTTTAAGACGACCATTCCGGTTAACTATACCCCAATGCCACAGTTCTCTAGGGATTGGGGTAATCTCATCAGCCACCATAAATTCATTACGGTCGTACCACAACATATGATGATTATTATTGTGATAAAGAATATTGTGGATCATAATTTGAGTAAACTCACGAAGGGTGAGCTTGGCATCTAGCCGATAATCTCGCTCACCGCGTTCCCTATAACGCTCTTTAATAGCTCCTGGGATGAATTGTACGCTGCGCAAGTTAATTAATCGGAACTGCTGCTCGACTATACCTTTCCAGTCCGCTCTATAGGGAGGAGCATTCTCCACATCGACACCAAGAACATCAATAAGCTGGCTAGGTCTGCTTCCTTCCAGTTCCCCTCGATCTGCAGTAAGCTTTTGTGGCAAATGACTGCTCACCCAATCCTCAGGTTCAATATCAATGTCGTACTGCGCACAGAACTCTACCTTATCGGTTGTCGTATTGGCCAGTGCCATCATTGCTCCTATCCAGCTTGGACCTTCAAGCCCGATATAAATTCCAGCAATGTATCGGCTAAATACATCGATTACGATATAAATAATCGGGCGGCCAATGATCCACTCGCGGCGATACTCGCTAACCAAGTAAACATCAGCAACTGTTGCATCAATCTGAAATCGCGAACCCGGCCCAAAGCTTTCATAAGTGGAGCTTCCTAAAATTGGACGGTAATCTAACGCAAATCTCTTCTTTCCGTGCCTGCTTTTCAGCGTATTCTCCAAATCCATTTCTTTGTTGAACCAATACTTGTATTGCCCGAATGTTGGCAGCTTATCAGATGGTGGAAGCACCGGTATGAGAGCATCACCTTCTTTGCGAAATCCGGATGCGAAAAACTTCTCAAGCGTCTTCTGATAAGCATGTTTGAGTGGAGCCTTATCCTTGTTGTTATAGAACAAGCGAATACCGGATCGAAGCAATTGTTTTATTTCCTCATCTATATTGATACCGACTGGTTCATCTTCAAATTTTCTCGGCCGTCCTCGCTTAGTTTCCTTAGGCGTTCTGTCGTTTCCATAGCTGCCGCAATTATTGTAATGGGGTAGTAGAGCGTTTTTCATCTTACCGCCCTGCCAGTATCTACGCAGGTATCGATAAATTGTAGTCTTGTGGAGCCCCATTCGCTCTTGTGTTTCCCGTACCCGCGACCCTCGAAAAGCTTTATCGAAGCAGCCTGGCTCGTCCAGTACAATATGTTTAATCGCATCCCATGATTTATTACGAATGTCTAAATGTTCACTGTCTATATCTGAATCCAATAACGGTATGCTTTCGTTGATCCATTCCACTGGTTTACATAGGTTCGACTCAAAACCAGCTACAAATTCGGAGGAGGTTTTCATAATGGGAAATGCTTTATCATCCCCCATTGCAATGCTAAAGAGCAAATCATCGGAAGGAGAAATCCATACAATACGTTCAATGTATCGATCCTCTGAATCAGACAATTTCCATTCAACAACCATATTTTCATAGAGTGTTCGCATTGTCTTTATCCGCCTTTCGCGAGTCTTTCAACTATTTCATTAACAACAAACTCTTTAGGAGCAAGCGTAGGAACAATTCGTTCGTTCATATTTACGGACCAAATCTTTCGAGCTATAAAATGACGGAAAAGGGCTAGTGAAGTTCCAATTTCCACTCCTATTTGTTCATCACAGGCTAAACAGGCTCTAGCTATCGATTCTCCACTATATAAGCGTTCTGAAAGCACACGCTGCAAGTTTTGGACCACAAATACACCTAAATCGGTTACATCATCGTTATGAAACTCTTTATGCACCCATTCGATATTCCTAACCAACGTATCTGGCAAGTCAAAGTCCGTGACAATTCCCCAATCTACGTTGTGTGTCTCCCAATACATTCGCTCTATTTCAAATTTCGCAATTGTACGTTCATTTTCCAGCTCGGACTTAGGTTTCAACGTTCTAGCATAATTTTTATCTTTATATGTAATCAGAAAGTCAGTTGTCATAACAATAAGGACACCCGTCTTGGGGTCTGCTGGATGTTCAACGCCTAATTTTTCTGCTATCATTTCGGTTTCTTCCAGGGGAAGGAGGGGAAATTGCTCACGAATATCAGACACATCATCTGAATAGTCAAGCAGGTAGCAATAATCCCGTTCTATGTCTGAGAGCAGTTCATGTCTACGACCAGTCGTCCAGCCTACTCCACGAGTCGCTCTACCTTCAGATGGAACATCCTGAATTCTCAGCCAAGGAAGATAATCCTTGCCCGAGCCTTGACCTCTTCCTTCTTTAATAAACTTTTCGATTTTTGCCTGTGTGATCTCACGTTTCCGTTTTGCCATCATGATCACTCCCAAAACAAAATAAAATAGGGCTGCCCGAAGGCAGCCCTAAAATAATGTCATGTTGTTTATTCCTGATGTCGAATCTGTAGACTGTAGAAGAGCTGCTAGTAGCAGTATGTCCGTTTGTGCGAGTCTAATACTTTATTTTCTCAGTCTACAACTTTATTTTCCTAGTCTAATACTTTATTTTTCAGTCTAATACTTTATTTTCTTTTAACACAGGGGGAATTTATTACTCTTCCCTACTCCACCGTAACACTCTTCGCCAAATTTCTCGGTTTATCAACATCATGCCCGAGTGCAAGCGAAGCATAGTAGGAGATCAATTGCAGCGGTACAACGGACAGAGCTGGCGTCAGAATTGGCAGTGTGCGCGGAATGGAGAACAGTGTATCAACCGACTTGTTCGCTTCCTCTTCATAACCAACATTCCCAATACCCAGCACATTTGCACCACGCGCTTTCACTTCTTTAATATTGCTCAATGTTTTCTCATACAGCTCTTCCTGCGTGACCAAAGCGATAACGGGAACGCCTTCTTCGATCAGCGCCAGCGTGCCGTGCTTCAGCTCGCCAGCTGGGTAGGCTTCCGAGTGAATATACGAAATTTCTTTCAGCTTCAGCGAGCCTTCCAGCGCCACTGGATAGTCAATGCCGCGGCCAATAAAGAACAGACTCGGATGCGAGGAGATCGATTCAGCAATATCGCGCAATACCAGCGCTTGCTCCAAAATGCTTTCTACTTGCTCAGGAAGCTCTTGCATCGCAGCAAGGATTTCGCTCACCTCAGCTGTATTTTTTGTTCCCAGCGTATCCGCGAAATACAAGCTGAGCAGGTAGAATACTACGAGCTGCGACGTGTAAGCTTTTGTCGAAGCAACCGCAATTTCCGGTCCTGCCAACGTTACCAGCACATCATCCGCTTCGCGGGCAATCGAGCTGCCCACTACGTTCGTAATCGCCAATACGCGAGCGCCATTGCGCTTCGCTTCCCGCAGTGCAGCAAGCGTATCCGCTGTTTCACCAGATTGGCTGACAACAATAACGAGCGTATCCGGCGTAATGATTGGCGAGCGGTAACGATACTCCGAAGCTACATCCGTTTCAACCGGGATGCGAGCAATCGACTCAATAACCGTTTTGCCAACAAGACCAGCATGGTAAGCTGTTCCGCAAGCTACAATATGAACTTTACGGATCGAATTAATATAATCCTTCGTCATCGTCAGCTCAGACAGCTGTACCGATTTGCCGTCGTCAGCAACGCGGCCCAGCATGGTGTCGCGGTATGCTTTCGGCTGCTCATAAATTTCTTTCAGCATAAAATGATCAAATCCGGCTTTTTCTGCGGTTACCAGATCCCAGTCGACATGGAATATTTCCTTGGAAATAGCGTCGCCTTCTGTCGTCATCAATTCGACACCATCACGTGTCAAAATAGCCATTTCGCCGTCGTCCAAAATATAAACGTCACGCGTATGCTCCAAAATCGCCGGAATATCCGAGCCGATGAAGTTTTCGCCTTTGCCTACGCCGATAACCAGCGGGCTTGCAAAACGAACCGCTACCAGCTTCTCCGGTTCAAACTCCGTCAATACGCCAAGCGCGAACGCTCCGCGCATACGTTTAACCGTACGCTGCACCGCTTCAATGATGTTGCCGTCATACTCATCAGCTACGAGATGCGAGATCACTTCTGTATCCGTCTCCGATACGAATACATGCCCCTTCGCAATCAGCTCGTCTTTCAAATCCAGATAGTTCTCAATGATGCCATTGTGAACGACCGAAAATTTAGCGGAATTGTCCGTATGCGGATGCGAGTTCACATCAGATGGCTTGCCGTGTGTCGCCCAGCGCGTATGTCCAATGCCGACCGATCCGTGCAATGGCTCGCCTTGCAGCTTGCCTTCTAGATTCGCAAGGCGTCCTTTCGCCTTGGAAACTTCAAGCCCGTTGTCCGTGAATACAGCAATACCCGCCGAGTCATAGCCTCGGTACTCCAGCTTTTTCAGCCCTTCGATCAAAATCGCCTGCGAGTCACGTTTACCAATATATCCTACAATTCCACACATAATTTAATAGACCTCCGTTTTAGGTATAATGCCCTTATGACGGATGCCTGCCTATATGCGGCACAGGCGCTATTCGGTTGTCACAAATTCAGTTCTGCTTTTGTACAAAGAAGTTGTGTAACCCTCTGCCCGTGCCAGCCCCACAGGCGGCACCATAGACATACGGGAATAAAAGTTCAATTATTTCGTCTGTTGCAGCCTGCTGAACGTTTGTATGAATGGTCGCCCAATCATTTTGCATCTCAGCTTTCGGTTGGCATGCTATAACCGGGAGGCCCCCGCCGAACATTTCGAACACCTCCACCTCGTCAGCTTCCCGTATGAACGCCCCGACTGCTTCCATAACCACTGACCGCACATCCATCATGCAGCCCATTCATCGGTTACGTAGAGCATCGGAACGAATCATCACGCAAGCTCTGGCGCTTATGTTGCAGTGTAACCTCGATCCTCGCTTTCCTTCTGGAATGAAATCATAATCTCTATTGTATTCATTTTCAGGCAAATATGCAACAGCATCAGCCCCGTGCCCATTCATAAGCAGCTATACCTACCGATTGCCGCCATCGCCTCATTCATTCTATGTCTAAAAAAGCGTATCGGTGCCGAGCCGCCTGCATCCCGCAAACCACCTCAGCTTGCGCTGAAGCTTCAACGCGTATGCTGAGGTTCTATTGCCGAATGCAGCGACATTAATCATTCAGGGCACCAATCGTTTATATCGCTTAACCTTACTGTCGTTTACAATTGCTAACCTAAAATATAAGTCCCGTTTAATATTACTGCTATAAACGTTTATTGCCGCCAACGTTTAAGGACATTGAAGCTTACTGCCACTGAATACTCAGCCCATTAATATTAATCATTAACCAAGTTCTTTTTTCACCACATCAACGATTTTTGCTACGTATGCTTCAACCTGAGCCTTGTCTGGACCCTCTGCCATGACGCGAATGAGCGATTCCGTACCGGAAGGACGTACGAGCACGCGGCCGTTGTCGCTAAGCTCACGGGACACTTCTTCCGCTGCTGCTTCAATCGCCTGGTTGCCGAGGTATTTGCTCTTGTCTTCCACACGCACGTTAACGAGTACTTGCGGGAACTTGCGCATAATGGTTTTCAGCTCGCTGAGCTTGCGGCCGGAAGCTTTAATCGTATCGACCAGCTGCAAAGCGGTCAGAATGCCGTCACCCGTCGTAATGTAATCTAGAAAAATAACATGGCCGGACTGCTCGCCGCCCAAGTTGAAGCCGCCGCGACGCATTTCTTCCATCACGTAGCGATCGCCAACAGCGGTTTGCGCGGTTTGCAGACCAAGCTGTCCCGCAGCTTTGAAAAAGCCAATGTTCGCCATAACCGTCGTAACGACCGTATCATGCTTCAGCTTTCCAGCCTGTTTCATCGCATCGCCAATGATGCACAAAATATAATCGCCATCGACCTCTTCGCCCTGATCATCAATCGCGATCAGGCGATCGGCGTCGCCGTCAAAGGATAGTCCCAGATCCGCTTTATGCGCCAGCACCTGCTCGCGTAAATATTCAGGATGCGTCGAACCGACGCCCGCATTAATGTTGCGGCCATCCGGCTCCGCCCCTACCGTAATAATTTCCGCGCCAAGCTCGCGGAATACAGCCGGCGCCAGCTCATAAGCAGAGCCGTTCGCGCAGTCGAGTACGATTTTAAGGCCGCTGAAGCCGCCTCTAATCGTCGTTTTCAAAAAGTCCAGATAACGCTTCTTCGCCGAATCGTCATCGGTTACAGTGCCAATATCGCCGCCTACAGGGCGCGGCAATTCATCCTGCTCTGCATCGATGAGCTGCTCGATACGAATTTCCGTCTCATCCGAAAGCTTGAAGCCGTCGCCAGCGAAAAACTTAATGCCATTATCCTCAACCGGATTATGCGAAGCTGAAATCATAACACCCGCATCCGCCTTGAGCTCGCGTGTAATATAAGCGACTGCCGGTGTCGACACGACACCTAGGCGCACAACGCTCGCGCCAATGGACAGCAAGCCGGCGATTAGCGCCGATTCCAGCATAGGACCGGAAATGCGCGTATCCCGTCCGATAACGACGACCGGCTTATCTGCCTCTCCCGTTAATACAAATCCGCCGCAGCGGCCAATTTTATAAGCAAGCTCTGGTGTCAGTTCCTGATTCGCGACACCGCGCACGCCATCTGTACCAAAATATTTCCCCATTATCGTTCTAGCCCCTTTTATTATGTCGATATTGGCTGAACCAGCCAAACATTTGTTATTGCTCATTAGCCATTTGCATTAGTGGCGCTGCCATTGCTCGGCTCGCCGCCCCCAGCATTCGTAGCTCCAGTGCCATCATTGCTGCCATCGTTCCCCGCTCCAGCGCTAGGCGTACTCTCTCCACTATCCGGCGTCGCCGATGGCTCAGGCGTCGGACTCGGCTCTGGCTCGGTCGTACCGCCACTTGCATCCGGATCTGCCGTCACCGGATCAGACTTCTCGCCAATGACTACCGTAGCGGTAAATGCCGCTTCTTCGTTCGTTACGGTCACGAAACGCGGCACCGTTGTCGACAGCTTGATCGTATGCGTGCCCACCTTTAGCCCTTCCAAATCAGCTGTCAGCTGTAAATCCTTGTCGTTAATCGCCGATAGCACATCTGGCGCGCCGTGAATAGTGAGGCTCGCCTCGCCGCTTAGCGGCTTGCTTATTTCGGCAAAAAGCCCTTCACCAACGTTCGTTAACTGAATCGCTCTCGTCAAAGTCAACGATTCCCATGAGACGACATTAACCTCAACGTTAATTTCAGCAGGCTCAACCATCACAATGCCATCCAGCCTTGTTACCTTCGCCTTCACAGTGCCTGACTGCTCCACAGCTCCAAGATCAATTGTCACCCCATTATATACTTCGAGGGCATCAAGCGTTTTCTGATCCGCATATACGGCAACTTTGTCGATTTCCGGTTTAATCGAAGCAATGCTTAAACCTTCTGGCAAGCTGCCCGTATAGCTGATCTGGAGCGGAACCATCTTAATCGGCGGAGTGACGGGAACCTCCACATCGACGATCTTCGGATCGGTGATTGCATGCTCCATCACTTTGCCTTCCGTATCATAAACAACTACACTCGCTTTTTTATCCTCGACTGTCGATTTGGCGCCTTCCACACTAACGGTCGCGCTTACCGAACCGACATATTCCATTTCATCCTTCGGAAGCGTCACTTTAACGGACGCGGCTGTCTCCTTGCCCACCAGTGACGGCGTTCCTACAATATAGCCGCTTGAAGGCGTGCCTGACGTCTTCAGCCCCAAATCAAAGGACTTCGTCTGAATCTCTTCGATATCAATCTTTACCGTACGCTGTGAAATTTCCAGCAAGGTGACGCCGCTCGGCATCGTATACGTTAACGGCACAACATGCTCGCCTGATCCAAGGCCTGATAAATCGGCCGTAATAATGTAATCCTCATCTTTGGCGGTCAGCAGCTTGGAACGGCGGCCTTCCACCATAATTCTTACAACGGTCGGCTCCATCTGCACGAGCGAATATTTGGATGCATCCAGCCCGGTTGGAATAATTTGCGCGGCCTCAATAATTTTTTTATCCGTGTTGGAGGTCACCGCAGCAGGAGTCGATTCCGGATCGAAATGCACGACTGCCCACAGCAGCAGCGCAATGACGATGGAAATAATTTTAATCGCTGTCGGATGACTAAGCCATTTATCCATCCTGGCCTCCCTTCCGCTTCCAGAACGCGAACGCCTGGCGTTCCTTCGTGCGCCCATTCGTCTTCGGAGTCAGCTCCTCAAACAGCTTCGAGATTAGCGATTCTTCTTTAATATCACGAACAATCATACCGTTGAGCGCCAATGAAACTTGTCCCGTTTCTTCCGACACGACGACCGATATCGCGTCACTGACCTCACTAACGCCGATTGCCGCACGATGGCGCGTCCCTAGCTCCTTGCTTATAAAAGGATTTTCAGACAGCGGCAAATAACAGCCCGCCGCCATAATTTGATTACCCCGAATAATAACCGCTCCATCATGCAGCGGCGTATTCGGCGTAAAAATATTGTTCAGCAGCTCGGAGGTTATCCGCGACTCCATCTGTACACCTGATTCAATCAGTTCATTCACGCCAGTCGTCCGTTCAAAAACGATCAGCGCGCCGATTTTGCGGTTCGCCATAAACTGAACAGCCTTCATCACTTCATCAATTTGCTCATTGACGACATCCTTGTCCATGAAAGACGAGCTGACGAACAGCTTCCCGCGTCCCACCTGCTCCAGCACCCGCCTAAGCTCAGGCTGAAAAATGATGAGCACCGAAACGACGCCGAAGGTGAACATTTGGTTCATCACCCATTTGAGCGTATATAAATTGAACCATGTGCTGATCGCCCATACAGCAATAAGCACAAGGATTCCTTTCAAGAGCTGAACCGCCCTTGTCCCTTGTACAAGCAAAATGATTTTGTAAATAATATAGCTGACGATCCCGATATCAATGACGTCCTTGATGCCGTTCTGCCAAGTCAAATCTGCAAAGTAACTCATGTATGAACCCCCAAACAACCGAGCACGTATCGCATTTATTTTGAATTACAACTTTAAATTATTTTCTATAGTGGGTGCGGAAACTCCTTTATTCAAGGTGAAACGGCTGTCGCCATCCTCTGGTGGCGCTGCGCGTTTCAGTCCGAAAAATATAAGCCAATTTATAAGTGTATCCTTATAAATTATTATATTTCAAGGTGAAACGGCTGTCGCCGTCCTTTGGCGGTGCAGCGCGTTTCATTCCGAGAAATATAGAGAAAGGATGGAACAATCATATCCTTCCCTATATTTTCAAAAAAAACTGCCTTCCCGTCAGGAAGGCAGCTCACCTAAGAAGCCAATCCGCTGAAAGTTGTCGTCACCTTATACCAGAACCAATCAAGTGCCTGATCAATGGTCCGGCTTTGTCCGGCAATATAACCGGTCGAGGCCAAATTGAGGGAACCGTCAATGACCGTTACATTGCCATCGATTTCGCCTCTTACATCGGCCATGCCATTTTCAACGATCAAATTTCCTTTAATATGCACACCTTCTGGAATTGTAACCGTGTTGCCGTCAATAACGACCTGATGCAGATCCTCGCCCGATACTACCAGCTTCGTATCCTGTCCCCACATGGAGACAAAGCTGCCCAGCATGACCAATACAAAAATCGCTGCGACCGTTACGCCCGGGTACTTGTAGAGCAAACGCAAATACAGCGGACGAGTCTTCCCCTTCGCTTTCGGTATTTGGTCCAAAATAAGCTGCGTCAGCTTCTCGGAAGCCTGTATATCGTAATGCGGGACTACTGCGGCATGCTCCAAGGCGGAAAAAGTCATCGCTTCCGTCTTCTCCAGCTGTTCGAACCGGGCGAGGCAAGCGGAACAAGTACTCATGTGACCCTTCAAATCCATCGTACCTTGCCTGGTCAGATCACCGTCAAAATAGTCGTGCATCATTCCGATGGCGACTTTGCATTCCATAGCAGCCAGTCCTTTCTTTCTTTTGCTCACGTTAACGCTCTACTACAACTATAGGATACGTATCAAATTCGAAAGTGTTTCAAAATTTCGCGACAAGCTTTCTGCCAAATTTACAGCTTGTACTCCAGCTTCTTGCGCAGAAACTCCCGTCCCCGATGTACCCTCGTCTTAATCGTTGTTACGGGGATATCCATGACCTCGCTAATTTCTTGAAGAGATAAATCCTCAATATAGCGCAGCATCATAACGGTCTTGTATTTAGGCGGAAGCGAGTCAATCGCCTGATGGATAATCCGCTGTGTCTCGGACAGCAGCGTCTCCGATTCGGGCGTACGATTGTCGCTTGGAATCATCGAATAACCATCCAGACCTTCATGATCCGTCGATTCCGCATCGAGTGAATAAACAGGCTTGCGCTTGCGCAGCTTGTCGATACAAAGATTCGTCGCGATCCGATAAATCCAGGTGGAAAATTTCAATGTTTCATCGTAACGCTCTAAATTTCTATACACACGCATGAACGCTTCCTGCACGACATCTTCCGCCTCTTGACGGTTGCTCAGCATGCGGTACGCCATGTGAAAAAGCTTGTCCTGATAGAGCCCTACGAGCTCAGCAAATGCCCGCTGGTCGCCTTTTAACGATAATTTTGCAAGGCGGGCTTCCAATACATTCACTTCTACTCCTCCAAACTTTCCGTTTGAACGGATTGTTGCCGCGAGTGCTATTATGAATCAGCAATGCCTACTAAAACAAATATAACTCCTGCCGCGTCCTCTGCCCTTAAACTCTATAGAAAATCGTAATCCACATGGACTTAAAAAGCAAGATAATTGCGTAAGAAACATCCAATCTTTCCAGCGTATGACGATACGATACCGCCGACTTGATTGAACTATTATATATGTTTTTCACTAACTATGGCAAAAAAGCAGCTCTCAAGCTTTTCGCCTGATGCTGCTCTTGCCGGGCCCGTTACGGATGCGAATAGTACCGCACATCGTTCCCAGCCTTCTTTTAGGAGAGATATTATAAGGAATTGGTCATCAGCTTTTGAAGCACATTTTGAATTTCGTTAGATGGAATAGCAAAGCCAATGCCCTGCGCCTCCGTGCTTACCGCCGTATTAATACCAATGACCTGACCGCTCGTATTGAGCAGCGGACCGCCCGAGTTGCCTGGGTTAATGGAGGCGTCAGTTTGCAGCAAATGCTTGTAATCCTTCGTACCGCCATCTTCGTCTTGTACGGAAATAGGACGTTCTTTCGCACTCAATACACCAACCGTCATCGTGTGGTCAAAGCCATACGGATTGCCGATAGCGATAACCCAATCACCGATCGCCGTGTTATCTGAATCTCCAAGCGAAAGCATAGGGAACGCTGTTGTTCCGGTAATTTTCAATACTGCTAAATCCAGATCGCTGCTGGAGCCTACAACCTGGGCCACAAACGGCTCATCATAGCCTTCTACGGTTACCTTCACTTGGGAAGCTCCGCTAATCACATGCTCATTCGTTAAAATGTAGCCATCGGACTGGAATATAAATCCTGTTCCCGAGCCGGTAAGCTGCAAATTGGAATCGTCTGTGCTGTTTTGGTCATTGGAGCCTGCATTTGGCTGCTGCTGGCCGCTTTGCGGTGTCTGCAGTCCGAAAAACTGCCAGTAATCCGAACCACGTCCGCTAGAACGCGTCGCCTGACCGTAGTTTTCGATTTTGACGACCGCCGGGGATGCCGCCGCATAAATGCTGGAAATTTGGCTATCCACCGAGTTCGCGGCTGTTGTCAAGCCCGCGCTGTTCTCGCTGCCATTGCTGACGACACTGCCGTTTGTAGCATTCACCGTAGCTACGCCGCCTGTAAACAAATTGCTGCGATCCGCCGTATACATAAAGCCGCCAATGACGACAGCTCCTGCCAGAAATGCGGCGAAAATGGACTTCAACGGCGAACGCTTCGCCAGCTTGGAGGAACCCTCATCCCCTCCTCTGTCTGCGTCGCTTTGCCCTTTATCCGTCATCGTCCGCAGCTCGCTGAGCTGCTTCTCATATGAATGACGCAAATTCGAAGGGGAGCGCTCTGCCTCGTAGATGTAGGAAGCTACAAGTGGCGCCGTCTGTTTTACAGCCTCTTGGCCTGCAACTGTTTCCTGTTGCGATACCGATGCTACCAATGGATCAGGTTGCTGCGGCGTTGTCCGGCTGCTATCCGCATCCGCTGACGCCGAAGCCTCTTGCCGCGGTTCAGCAGCATCCTCATAACCATATACGGTTTTGAAAACCTGCTCACTCTCCGGCTTGCCAGTTGTACTCGCTTGCCCGTTTTTACTATCGTTCGATCCGGTTGCGTTCATGTCCGCCTGATCTTTCCCTTGTCCTCCGCCATTCACTTGATCCGCCATACGATCATCTCCTCGTCCATTCAAGCTGTTATTTGTTCCTCTATATTGATTGTCCTCGCTCATCTTGATTGCCTCCTTCAAGTTTTACCGAGTAAATTTCATAACGTAAGTTAAGTATCGAGATGATAATGATTCGTCCTTGTGTATTCGGTCATTACGTTTGCCTTCTATGTATACATCATGAAGGACGCACCTTAAATCAAACTTAAGTGATATTTAAAGCAACATAAAACCTTTCGGGGCCAGCCCCTTTATCGTGCTAAAAAGCTGGACAAGCGCATAACAAGTCCCCTTGCTGCCGTTCATTCCACCTTCTCAACGCAAAAAAAGCCAAGCAAGGCAATAGCTGCCCTGCTTGGCTTTCCTGTTCACACCAGAATTTCCTGACGTTTATTTATTTTCAAGCTCTGTATTAGCCCGTGTTTCTCAGGCCGGCTGCAATTCCGTTGATCGTGAGCAATACTTCACGAAGCAGCTCTGGATCATCCTCGTCCTTCGCCCGCAGTCCGCGAAGCTCAGTCAGAAGCTGAACCTGCATATAGCTGAGCGGATCGACGTATGGATTACGGAGGCGAATCGATTCTTGAATAACCGGTACGTTATCCAAAATTTCCGTTTGGCCCGTAATGCTCAGGATCATTTGCGACGTCAGCGCGTATTCCGACTCAATTTGCTGGAAGATACGGTCGCGGATAACCTCGTCCGAAATCATGCCCGCGTATTCCTTCGCAATAATAAGATCGGCTTTCGCCAGTGCCATCTGCAGGTTGTCGATCAAGGAGCGGAAGAACGGGAAATGCTCATACATCGTTTTCAACGTTTGCAGACGCTCTTCGCTTCCATCCACATATTGCTGGAGCGCAGTGCCGGCTGCATACCAAGCTGGCAGCAAATAACGGCTTTGCGTCCATGCGAATACCCATGGAATAGCACGCAAGTCTTCAAAACGGTCGCTGTTTTTCCGTTTGGACGGACGGGAGCCAATGTTCAGCTCGCCAACCTCAGGCAGCGGCGTCGATTCCTTGAAGTACGTGAGGAAATCCGGATCGCGGAAAATCAAATCCTGATATTTCTCCAGCGCCGTCTCGGAAATCGAACGGGCGATATCTTCCCACTCCGGCTCGGCCGTCTGGCCTTGCTCCGGATATTTTGCCAAGCGTGCTGCTGTAATCAGCGCCCAAGTCGCCTGCTCCAGACTGCGGTAAGCGATGCCCTGCATCGAATAACGCGAGGAAAGCACTTCGCCTTGCTCGGTAATTTTGATGCCGCCACCAACCGTATGCGGAGGCTGTGCCAAAATGCTGCGGTTCAGCGGCATACCGCCACGACCGAGCGCCCCGCCGCGTCCATGGAAAAACTTCAGCTTAACGTCGTATTCGTTCGCCGCTGCTGTAATTTCCTTGAGCGCTACACGCAGCTCCCAGTTTGCTGTAACCGCTCCGCCATCTTTATTGCTGTCGGAGTAGCCCAGCATAATTTCATGCAGATCGCCGCGAGCGGCAACTGCTTGACGGTAAATCGGCAGCTCGAACAACTGCTTCATAATAGACGGAGCCGCATGAAGGTCGTCGATTGTCTCGAACAGTGGAACCGATTGCACGGAGCAATGAACCGTACCGTCTCGATCTTGGCGGAACAAGCCCACTTCCTTCGAGAATACCATCACTTCCAGCATATCGCTGGCACCCTGCGTCATACTAATCAGGTAGCTGGAAATACAGTTCGGGCCAAACTCTTGCTTGGCACGGTAAGCCGTATGGTAGACATCGAGGCATTCACGCGTTGCATCTGTATAATCCAAGTGGCTCGACGTCAACGGACGCGGGTCATTCAGCAGGCGATGCAGCAGCTCAACCTTTTCATCTTCATTCAAAGCCGCATAATCCGGCGTAATGTTCATTTTCGCCAAAATTTCAGTCATCGCATTTTCATGCTCTTTGCTGTGCTGGCGAATATCCAGCGTCATCAGGTGGAAGCCGAACAGCTCAACCTGGCGCACCAGCTTGCCGATATGCGTATCTGCGACATAGTCCGCGAAGTGATTACGCAGGCTGCGATCAATAATTTTTAGATCCTCCAGCAGCTCTTCCGGGCTGTTATAGCGCATAGCCGAGCCTTTGAGCGCCTCATTGCGCGTATTGGCGAGCTTCTCCAGCATAAAGCCAAGCTTGATGCGGTAAGGCTCCTTCGTGTTGCGCCACAGGTCTACGCATTTCAGCTCAACCTGCTCGCGGTCGCGGCGAATCGATTCAATCAGTTCATCCGAAACTTCAACAATATTCGTGCTGAAGCTCAACTGTCCCATCAGCTCATTCAGCGTTTCTTCATACTTGCGAATCGCCAGCAGGCGGTGCATCGTCAGCGCTTCCCATGTCACCTTCGCGGTTACGGAAGGGTTGCCGTCACGGTCGCCGCCAATCCACGAGCCAAAACGGAGAAAGTCTGGCGCATGCCATTTTTCACCTGGATAATATTTCTCAAGGCAGCGCTCCAACTCCTCGTAAACAGCAGGCAGCACCTCGAACAACGTTTCATCAAAATAATACAAGCCGTTACGAACTTCGTCGATAACCGTAGGCTTACGGTCGCGAAGCTCATCGCTTTGCCACAAAATAAGCACTTCATTCAGCAGCTTCTCGCGAAGCTTCTCGCGCTCACGGTAAGTCAGCGTTGGATTATCAAGCTCCATGACGTCTTCGGCAATACGCTTGTGGATATCCAGCACCGCTCTGCGTGTCGCTTCCGTAGGATGTGCGGTCATGACAAGCTCCAGCGAAATGCCGCTCAGCATTTGCTGCACATCTCCCACTGCGATTTGACGATCCTTCAGATCCGCTACAGCGCTCTCAATGGAGCCGCGTTGAACGCCTTCCCCAGTGGAACGCTCATAATCGCGTTTACGGCGAATGCGATGATTTTGTTCAGCAATGTTAACCAGTTGAAAATAAATCGCAAAGGCACGAATAACCTGGTGCCTAATTTCCGGGCTCAATGACGACACGGTCGTCTTGAATTGCTCGAATAGCTCCGGAATATATTCCGCTCGCAACGATTTGCTTGTTTCGCGGATTTGCTCCACGATTTCAAGCAATTCCTTGCCGCCCTGGTGGACGAGCACTTCGCCGAGTATGTTGCCTAGAAACCGAACATCCCTACGCAGCAAATTGTTCGCTTGCTGGCGGCTTGCCGATAAATTCGTTGCAGCTTGTTCCGACATACTGAAATCCTCCTGTAGCGTGCCCGTTAACGGACTCATTTTAACTATCATACATCATACTACAAAATCCTTCATGGTTGAAGCCCCGGCTATTATCCAGCCATATTTGAACCTCAAACATAAAAATTAAGGAGTTTGTCATCAAGACTTTCGAACATCAAAGCCTGAAACAACTAAAATTTTTACATTTAATAATATTATTTACATTTTTATTTACTGTTGATTGATTTGTATATTTGTGCCAAAATTTGAATTAGGTAGTCGGCCGGCAGCCCACCATAATAATTTTCAGAAAGAGGTTTATGAATGAAAAATATTTTATCAGCCCTACTTTGTTTATCATTACTACTATCACTTGTTACCCCTGTAAGTGCAAATTCTAGCAATGCATCATCCAAAAGTTCTGAACAAAGTGAAAGCGAAGCCATAAAACAAATCTCTGAGATAACTGGTCAAAGTGAAGATCAAGTAAAAAAAGATTTAGAAACAGCTTCTTTATTACAAGAATTTTTCTCTAAAACTGAAGACGGATATGTAGTTTTTGATAAAGTGGGTGCCTTGAGAGCAGGTGTTGTTAATGAAGATATTATTTTAGGAATTGATAACGATTTCAAAAATATTAAAGAATATGAATCAAATCAGTCGCTACAAAGAGCTGCTAGTTCCTGTAACGGTGAAAATGATTGGGGACAAGGAATATTATCAGAAGAAGTTAAAAATTGATAGCTGCGGCACGAATCAGATTCTTGGGGCACTTGCAGTTACAGCTAGCGTAGCAACTATTGCTGGTATCATCGCAACTGTCGTATTCCCTCCAGTTGCGCTTGGATTTGCCGTTGCCGCAGCCTTAACAGGATTTGCAGCAGGGGTTGTCACAATAGCGGGCGCGTATGGGTGTGGTGTGAAAGTAAAACGTTGGTATGGTTTGCCTTGGTCTATTACTTCTCAATGCTAAATTAAGAGGGAGGATACAATGGTCGGATTATTTTTCACCTTCTTCATTCTAGTGGTTGTTATGTCCTTTACAGTCGTCTTTATTGCAAGAAAAAAGGGAAGTTATAACAAACTGAGTTCTACTCAAATAGCTATAATCGCATTGAGCCTTTGTTTAATTTTCGTTCAAAATCTCATACCCTTTGAGCTGAATGATTTTATGAATGCAGCCATTATTTTATATTTTTCATCAGTAATTCTTGCGGTTTTAACTATTTTCTTTACTTACTTTAAAAATAATAAGTATGCATATATTTGTCTAATAACATCCTGCCTCTTAAGTGTAGCCTCAATCATTTTTAAGATGCTTTAGATATATCCCCTACGATATTATGTCGTCCTACCGTAAATATTAAATGGTTAGCTATTTCAAAAAGATGAGGATCAATGCAAAATTTGCATTGATCCTCATCTTTTTTGAGTATTCTACTTCCTACTTTTCAAGCCGCTTATTTCGGCTCCACATCCCACTCATACACATTGATGAACGCGCCCAAATCTTTCGGTCCACCAACTAGCACGCGTTTGTTCGTGGCCAGCAGGCGGTAGTCGGCGAACAAAGCAATTTGCGGCAGATCCTGCATGATCAGTTCCTGCACCTTGTCGTAAATGACGCGGCGTTTGTCCGAATCCGTCTCCTTAGTGCCTTCCAGCAGCAGCTTGTCCATTTCCGGACTGGAATAACGGGCATAGTTCGTTTTGCTTCCTGTACCGAATACGGTAGTCAAATCGGGATCAAGAATAAAGATGAGGCCCAAAATATCCAAATCGTATTCGCCTTTAATCAGCTTCTGCACCGACGTTGCAAGATCAAACTTTTGCACTTGGGCGTTAATGCCTACCGCCTTCAAATTTTCGACAATAATGTCGGCAGCCTGTTCCCTCGTCTTATTGCCCGAAGGCACAACCAGCCTCAGCGTCTTGCTGGAATCCCAGCCTGCCTCCTTAAGCAGCTCCTTCGCTTTTTCCGGATTGTACGTAATAGGCGTCAGGTTTTTGTTGTAGTACGGGTGAATCGGCGTATACTGCACATCCATGCTTTCGCCTTCACCCTTGAGCAGATTGTCGATCATCATCTCGCGATTAATCGCATAGGCAATGGCGTGGCGCACGCGAACATCGGTTATCGTCTCATTATTAAAATAAAGATTTTGGTAGTTGAACGGCTTGCCGGACACCGCGTTAACGTTGGACATGTTTTTCACTTTCTCAAAATCCTGTACCGAAATCGTGCCGATACCCGGGAAGTTCATATCGATTTCGCCGCTTTGCAGCTGGGCTACCAAATTGCTTGAAGGCATAATTTTAAAATTCAGCTTGTCCAGCTTCGGTGCGCCTTTGAAATAATCTTTGTTGGCCTGCAGCTCAATATACTGGTCCTTAGCGTAAGTAACGAAGGTGAACGGTCCATTGACGACGGTCGGCTTTTGGAAAAATGGATTTTGCGCCAGCGTCTCTGGACTCGCGTCTTTCAATACATGCTCCGGCAGCGGCTTAAGGTTTTTTCCGAAGCCTTCCATAAACAGGTTAGGGTCCACAGGCTGCTTCGTACGGAATTCAACGGTGTGGTCGTCGATTTTTTTCACGCCCGCTACATCGCTTGCCCCTTCCGGCAGCTTGCCTAGCTCATCGAAGCCTTCCAGCACCGCATAACGAGTGGACAGCGATACAATCGACTTCGGATTGCCAATCAGCTTCACCGTAAATACGACATCATCTGCTGTGACGGGCTCACCGTCGCTCCATTTCGCATTTTCATTCAGCTTTACGGTGTAAACCTGATTATCCTCCGTTTCAATGCTGTCGGCCAGCATCGGAACAAACTCCAAATTTTCATCCAGCTCCATGAGCGGTTGGAACAAAATCGAAGTAACAATAATCGACGTATTGTCCGTCTGATCAATCGGGTTAAACATAAGCGGCGCATTCGTAATACCGATGTTTACGACTTTGCTTTCGCCCGCTGGCTTCGCTTCGCTGCCGCCGCTTGCTCCGGCTGTAGCCGGCCCGCTGCTTGAGCAGGCGCTTAGTGTCAAGATAGATAGAATACTAACGAGCGCACAAACCATTTTCCAACTGTTATTTTTCTTCATCGATGATTGTCCCCCTTAAAATAGTCATTATTTCAAGCTTTTTGGATCCATCGCATCGCGCAGCCCATCGCCGATAAAATTAACCGACAATACACTTACGACGATCATGATGCCCGGCGGCAGCCACAGCCAAGGCTGCGAGGTCAGCACCGTAAGCGACTGGGCGTCGGTGAGCATATTCCCCCAGCTTGCCGTTGGCGGCTGAACACCAAGCCCTAGGAAGCTAAGCGAGGCCTCGGATACGATAGCACCCGCAATGCCGAAGGTCGCATTCACGAGAATCGGAGCCAGTGCATTGGGCAAAATGTGTTTAAACAAAATACGCGGCGTACCGAGTCCCAATGCAACTCCCGCTTTGACATAATCCATCTGTTTGATCGACAGCACGCTGCCCCTCACGAGCCGCGCTGCACCCGTCCAGCCAAGGAAGCCAAGAATCAAAATAACATTCGTCAAGCTAGGCCCGACTACGCTGACCACAACGAGAATAAGCATCAGTTGGGGAAAGGACATAAATATATCCGTCACCCGCATGACCGCCATATCAACGAGGCCGCCAAAATACCCGGAAACGAGGCCGAGCACCGTGCCTATCGTGACGCTAATCAGGACGGAGCCCAGGCCAACCATAAGCGACACTCTTGCCGCATAGATTAGCCGGCTCAGCACATCGCGCCCCACCTGGTCGGTTCCAAGCAAATGCTCGGCGGAAGGCTCGGCTTCGAAAGCCTCCGTCACCTGATAAGGATCATGCGGAACGATCCAAGGAGCCATAATCGCCCCTAGCGAAAGCAGCGTCATGATGACTAGCCCTGCGACCGCAAGCTTGTGCTTCTTGAACCTGCGGACGACCATCCCCGCATAGCTTTCTTCTTTATGGCTGCTTTTCACAGCCGTCTCTGCCAGCTGTCCGTCCCCGCCTCCAGAGCCTGCCGCCTTGTTCGTGCTCATCTGCAGCATAGCCATAGCGCTTCCCCCTCTCCTTATTGCGAGACTATCATTTTCGTTTCATTCTTATTTATATTTGATACGCGGATCTGCAACGGAATAAATAATGTCTGTCAGCAGGTTTGCCGCCAGCACCATGAAGGCCGCTAGTAAATTTAATGCCATTAAGGTTGGATAATCCCTGTTCATAATCGAGCCCATCGTAAGCTGACCAATTCCCGGCCAAGA
Source organism: Paenibacillus algorifonticola (assembly GCF_000971975.1). Lineage (GTDB taxonomy): Bacteria > Bacillota > Bacilli > Paenibacillales > Paenibacillaceae > Pristimantibacillus > Pristimantibacillus algorifonticola. The sequence continues at coordinate 30,874 of NZ_LAQO01000030.1, forward strand.
GAAAATTTGCTCGGTTACGACAGCGCCGCCCAGCAGGATCGGCACTTCAAGCCCGATGACCGTTACAATTGGAATTAGCGCATTGCGCAGCGCATGCTTATTCACGACCATAAACTCACGTACGCCCTTGGCGCGTGCTGTCCGCAAATAATCCTGGCCCAAAATATCAATGACGCTTGACCGCACATAACGGATCTTTTTTCCAGCGATGCCCGTCCCCAGTACGAGCACAGGAAGAATGAGATGCTTCAGCCGGTCGACGAATCCGCCATCTCCGCCAAGCGTGATCATGCCGCCTGAGGGCAGCAGCTTTAATTCCAGCGAAAAAACGTAGATTAGGCCCAGCGCGAGGAAGAAGTTCGGAATGGAAATGCCGAGAAAGGAACCGCCTGTTGCCAAATAATCCAGCTTGGAATTTTGCCGGGTTGCGCTAATAATGCCGAGGGGAACCGCAATCGCCAAGCCGACGATGAACGATAGCCCCATGAGCGTGACAGTCGGTCCAATGCGCTCCCCGATCATTTGCGCCACAGGTTGATAGGTTGTCAGCGAGAAGCCGAAGTTTCCTTTAAACACGTCAACGAGCCAATGGATGTATTGCAAATACAGAGGGTCATTCAGCCCCAAAGCATCCTTCTTCGCTTCAATGTCGGCTGGTGGCGTATTAGGATCAATCATCATTTCGACCGGACTTCCGGGCGCCAGATTGATGACAATGAAGTTAATGATCGTCACGCCCAGCAGCACCGGCACAGCAATTAATAGACGCCTAATGATATAGGCCAGCATGCGGCTCTCCCCCTTTTCTCATGAACGTTAGATTCTAGTGAAAAATATTCCTTGCGGGCATTGCCGTACTCCCGCCTTTCCGCCACCACTTTATGCTTCACTCGCAAAGCATGCGACGCTGTGCTGTGCACCTTTCAGCTCCGGTTCCTGCTCGCGGCAGATTGCCATCGCCAGCGGGCAGCGCGTATGAAACCGGCAGCCACTCGGCGGATTCGCCGGACTTGGCACATCGCCTTGAATGACGATGCGCTCCTTCGTCCGCAAATGCGGGTTAGGGACTGGGTAGGCGCTGAGCAGCGCCCGCGTGTAAGGATGCTTCGGCTGGCGAAAAATGCTTTCCGTCGTCGCAATTTCAACGACCTTGCCCAAATACATGACCGCAATGCGGTCGCTAATATACCGAACGGCGCCGAGGCCGTGACCGATAAACAAATAAGTGAGCTGAAACTCCTTCTGCAAATCCTTCAGCAGATTAAGCACCTGTGCTTGAATCGATACGTCGAGTGCCGATACCGGCTCATCGCATACGATTAGCTTCGGCTTAAGCGAGAGTGCCCGTGCAATGCCGATCCGCTGGCGCTGTCCTCCTGAAAACTCGTGAGGATAGCGGTTTTTATAGCTTTTTGGCAAGCCTACAATTTCAAGCAGCTTCTCTACCTCGCCCGCCACCTGCTCCTTCGGCAAAATGCCATGCACAAGCAGCGGCTCCGCCAATATATCGCTAATGCGCTTGCGCGGATTGAGCGAGGAGTACGGATCTTGAAAAATCATCTGCATATCCGAGCGGACCTGCTTCATCGCCTTGCTGCCATAATGGGCAATATCGTCGCCCCGGAACAAAATCCGCCCCTCCGTCGGCTCCTCCAACCTGACAATCGTGCGGCCAATCGTGGATTTGCCACAGCCGGATTCCCCGACCAGCCCGACCGTCTCGCCCGGATAAATCGCTAAATTGACGCCATCAACCGCTTTGACATGCGAGGCCGTACGGGAGATGACCCCTTTGCGGATCGGATAATAGGTTTTCAACTGCTCAATTTGCAGCAGCGGCTGTCTGCCTGCCAGCTCCTGATTAACCATAAGCAGCCTCCTTTGCCATGCTTGCCGGCTGCACAGCAAGCCAGCAGCGTGTTAAGTGATTTTTGCCTGCTGGAATTAATGGGGGAAGCTCAGCTTCGCATTTTTCCATCGCATGGGGGCATCTGGCACGAAAGCGACAGCCTGCCGGCATATTTTGCAAGGAAGGCACCGAACCCGGGATGGACGCAAGGCGCTCGCCATGCTCCGCATCAATATGCGGGATGGACTGCATCAGCCCCTGTGTATAGGGATGCTTGGGCTCATCGAACAACGTAAACACATCCGTCTCCTCTACAACTTGGCCTGCGTACATCACGATGACTTTATCCGCCATTTCTGCAATGACGCCAAGATCATGGGTAATGAGCATAATCGCAGTTCCCGACTCCTGCTTCAGCTTCTTCATCAGCTCCAAAATTTGCGCCTGTATCGTCACGTCCAGCGCCGTCGTTGGCTCATCCGCAATGAGCAGGCGCGGCTCGCAGGACAGCGCCATCGCAATCATGACCCGCTGCCGCATGCCCCCGGAGAGCGCATGCGGATATTCATCCACCATAACCTCGGGGCGGGGAATGCCTACCCTTTTCAACATTTCTATCGCATAGGCTCTAGCCGCCTTTTTATCCAAGCTCATATGCAGCCGAATCGCTTCAATCATTTGATGCCCGATCGTAAATACCGGATTAAGCGACGTCATTGGCTCCTGAAAAATCATCGAAATATCATTGCCGCGAATATCGCGCATTTGCGCTTCAGTCAGTTTCCCGAGACTTTTATCCTCGAAAATAATTTCTCCGCGGCTGATGCGGCCCTTCGCGCCGAGCAATCGCATAATCGACAAGGAGGTGACGCTTTTGCCGCAGCCGGATTCGCCAACGATGCCTAGCGTCTCTCCCGCTTTAAGCCGAAAGCTGACATCATCAATCGAAATGACTTCTCCCTGATCCGTACGAAAGGCTGTCTGCAGCCGATTAACGGTTAGCAAATGCTCCATGTGCTTCTCACGCTCCTTCTATAAAAGTGGTGAAGCCGTACCCTTTCCTCACCTTGCAATAACGGGCAGTGGCTTCGCTTCAGGAGGGATCAAGCTTTGGTAAGGCTTGCCCTCGCGCTCCGCCACATGCTCCTGCTTCGCCTGTACAAGCAGCTCCGGGTTTTGCAGAAGCTCGGCTGCCGTCGCTGCCATAACCTTGCCGGCATGCAGCATGCCTTTGTGCCCAATCGACGTGGCGCCTTGGGAGACGACCTGCCAAGTATGCAGCGGTGTTCCAAGCGCAAGACAAGCAGTTCCGCATTGGGCTGTCGGCACAAGCCAGCTCACATCGCCCACATCCGTCGAGCCTGGCACGATGCCGGCTTGGGGCTTGTACGCCTCCAGCTTATCGGCCAGCGGCTGCTCCGTATCCTCGCCCTGCTGCCTATCGCTTTGCAGCTCCTGCGGGGACAGCGTCTGCCGAATCTGGCTGGCGAACGTCTTTTCTTCCGCATCAAACTGCGGAACACCAAGCCGTTCGAAATTTTGCTGCATTACCTTTTCAAGCGCCGTGTTCAAAATCATATTCGAGGAAGCCGCATCAAAGCGGATTTCCAGCTCCGTTTCGGTCATCAGTGCCGCGCCGCGGGCAATGTTCGTTACGCGTTCATACATTTGCGCCACCTGCTCATTCAGCGGGGCTCTCAGCTTATACAGCACCTCAGCCTCCGCTTGTACAACGTTTGGCGAAATGCCTCCAGCATTCGTAATCGCATAATGCAGGCGCGTTTCCTGCTCCAGATGCTCCCGCAAGTAGTTGGCACCCACATTCATCAGCTCCACGGCATCAAGCGCGCTGCGTCCCAGATGCGGGCTGGCAGCTGCATGGGAGCTTCTCCCCTTGAACTTGTAATAGACTTGGCAAGTAGCGAGAAAGCCATAGGACATCACCCCGTTGCGCGTGGAAGGATGCCAGGTCAACGCCGCATCTACGCCGTCGAAAAGCCCAGCCCTTGCCATAAACGCCTTACCGCCTCCGCCTTCTTCCGCTGGACAGCCATAATATTTCACCGTGCCGCCCAAGCCATTTTCCAGCATGTAAATCCGAAGCGCTGCCGCTGCCGCGAGTGCCCCGGCACCAAGCAAATTATGTCCGCATCCATGTCCATTGCCGCCCGCCTCAATCGGCTGCTTCTCCGTTATTCCTTGATGTTGGCTCAAATTGAACAAAGCATCATATTCGCCTAATATGGCGATGACCGGCGCACCCGAGCCATAGCTGCCAACGATGGCATGAGGCACATCGCCCGCTTCCCTCACAACGTCGAAACCTTCCTGCTCAAGGGTGGCAGCGACAAGCTCCGCCGACTTCTGCTCCGTATAACGCGTTTCTGCAAATGCCCAAATCTCATCGCTCAGGCGAATGAATTCCTCTCGTTTCTGGTCAATAATCGCGGATAAACGTTCTGCATGATGCGTCTTATTCGTTGGGCTCAAAGCAGTCAGCTCCTTTTCCTGTCTCTGTTATTCACTAGCGCGAATTGCGTGTGAACTTTTCTTACGTCAATTAAACAGGATTTTGAGCCGCTTTAGTAGGCGTTGGATTTATGATTTGGACTCATATCTTGGCATAAAGCTAGAGAGCTTGTGGCAATAGGTATCTTTATTTCATTTTTCCAGCTAAAATAGATACTTTTTCGCAGTGGGCAGCTAATAAAGATTCCTTTACAGCCTTTTCCATTAGAATAGCGCTATTAAAAAAAGCTTCCATGGCTGAAACTGGCCATGGAAGCTTTTTGTTCGGTTCCGGTTCTCCATTTGCTGGTTTGTCGCCTCAGCTTATGTTATTTATGAACCAAGGCTTGATCTGAAGGGATGGTCGCTGGCTCCTTCCGCCGCCGAAGCACCCATAAAAACGGCAAAACCGCGAATACAATAATCGCCGCCAGAAGCGTAACGTCATTAATCGCCATCGTGTAGGCCTGCAGCTCTGCATCCTTATCTGGTGCTTGCGGAGCCCTTTCCGCAACATGCACCATGAGCCGCGTCGACAGCAGCGACGTAAACAAGCCAATAGCGAGCGATGCGCTCGCCTGACGCACCCAATTGCTTGCCGAAGAAGCATGAGCCGTCATCTGGCGGGCAATTTGCTCCATCCCCGCATTCGAGACCGGCACAATGCCAAGCGCCACGCCAATGTTGCGAACAATCATCCAACCTATAACATAGCTATGCGGCGTATCCACCGTTAACCGCGACATGGCGAGCGTTCCAATTCCCATTAGCAAAAGGCCTGTCAGCACTAGCCTAGCTGGACCAACACGCCCATACAGCTTCCCGGCAATCGGGATAAAAACCGCCATGGCAATGGAAGCTGGCAGCATCACCAGTCCCGCCTCCATCGCGGAAGCGTTTTGAATCGTTTGGAGGAAGACCGGCGTCAAATACGATCCGCTGTAAAGCGACATGCCAAGCACACTGCTGACGATGAGGCACATTGCAAACCGTCTATTGCTGAACACTGACAGATCAAGCAGCGGCTCTGCGGCAGAACGTTCCCTCCAAATAAAAGCAAGCAACAGCAGCATTCCGGCAGCCAGCAGCCCGACTGTTTTCCATGAGCCCCAGCCCCATTGATCGATTTCACTGAACGCAATCAGCAGGAAGGAGCTGCACGTAATGACCAGCGCAAAGCTAGAACTGTCAAAGCGCTTCGGCTCGCTTAATCGGTAATGCGGAAGCAGCTTCCAAGCCGCAAGCACTGCAGCAATGCCGAAGGGCAGATTCATCCAAAACACCCACTGCCAGGACAGCGACTGAATGAGCCACCCCGACAACGTTGGCCCAAGCGCAGGCGCGAGTACGGTAGAAAGGCTCCACATGCTGCTGGCGAAGGCTTGGCGCTCCCGCGGAATAACCTGATAAATAATCGTCATCGTCACAGGCAAAATTAAACCGCTGAACAGCCCTTGCAGCAGCCGAAATACGATCAGCGCCTCCATGCTCCACGCCACTGCGCAAAGCGCGCACGATACCGTGAAGCCGATAAGCGCCCAAATGTATAAATATTTAGCACTCAGCTTATCTACTAAATAACCCGTCACCGGAGCGATAATGCCATTAGCTAGCATAAAACCTGTCAGCGTCCATTTCACGGTGCTTAGCTCTGCTTGAAAATGGTTCATAAGCACAGGAATCGCCACATTAATCGAGGAAATAGCCAATACGGATAAAAACGCGCCGAAAAATATCGCTGTCATAATCGGCCAAAACGAGCCTTCCGAAAATTCTCCTGTTGCTTCCTTACGCGAAGCGGACATATCCCTTTCTCTCCTTTGGCGGCAGCCTATGCCGTGAACGCACGAAGCCGCAAAACAAGTGCCGCTTCATGTGCTACTTTGCCAGCAGCGCCTCATGCTCCTGATAATAAAAGCTTGATCGCAAAAAGGCTGCACGCGCCCTACCCTAACAAGCTTCGCAGCCTTTTTTTATTGCGCTATGCTTTTCGTTGCCATTGTTACTTTTTCGCCGATGGTTTTACGTATGCGGGTATTGGGCATTCATAAGCTCCGCCCTGCAGCCGTTCCTTCAGCTCCGCCTTCGCCTCCGCAATCAGCTCAGGCGATTGCAGCGCTTCGAGTCCGGTCATCGCCATCACCTTGGCGGCGTGCAGCATGCCTTTATGACCGATAGACGAGGCGCCCTGTGCGACGACCTGCCACGTGTGGAAAGGCGTGCCGATGGCGACACAGGATGTGAAGCATTGCACGGTTGGCACAATCCAGCTTACATCGCCTACATCCGTCGAGCCCGACATGCGGCTCCCGCCTTCCCGCTCGTCAAAGGGCAGCAAAATGTCGCATAAATCCTTGCCTGCAACCTCTTTAAAGGGAACGCTGGCTTTGTCCGCCTCCGACAGCGTAGCGCGAATGGCACGGGCGTAGCGCTGCTCCTCTTCGGAAAATACAGGCATACCCAGTTGTTCGAACTGCTTATGCATGGCACGACCAAGCGTATGGTTCGGCACCAAATTAGAGCAGGCCTTATCGAATACGATTTCGACCTCGGTGCCCGTCATCAGCGCAGCCCCTCTTGCAATATTGCACACACGCTGATAGATTTCCTCTACCTGCGGCGTCTCGGGCGCACGGATAAGGTACAGCACCTCTGCCGCACCTTGTACAACATTCGGCGAGATGCCGCCCGTGTTCGTCACCGCATAATGAACTCTAGCTTCCGGTATGATATGCTCGCGCAAATAGTTAACGCCCACATTCATCAGCTCGACCGCATCGAGCGCACTTCTGCCCAAATGCGGACTGCCCGCTGCATGGGAAGCACGGCCCTTAAATTTATAATAAATTTGGTAATTGGCAAGGGAGTTCCCCGGCATAATGCCGTTCAAGCCTCCCGGATGCCAGCATATCGCCATGTCTGCATCATCGAACAAGCCTTCGCGCGCCATAAACGCTTTTCCCGAGCCACCCTCCTCGCCTGGGCAGCCATAATAGCGCACCGTTCCCGGGATTCCGTTCTGCTCCATATAATGGCGCAGTGCAACAGCAGCAGCCAGCGAGCCCGTGCCGAGCAGATTATGGCCGCACCCATGCCCATTACCGCCCGGCACAACCGGCTGCTCTACAGCAAGCTCCTTATGCTGACTCAATCCTGCGAGCGCGTCAAACTCGCCCAATATCGCGAGGACAGGCGCTCCTTCGCCGTAGCTGTAGCTACCAATGAACGCTGTTTCTATGCCGCCGACGGCCCGCTCTATGTGAAACCCTTCCTCCTCAAGCGCCTTGCACAGCAGCTCAGCCGATTGGTGCTCTTCAAAACGTGTCTCGGCAAGTGCCCAAATTTGATCGCTTAACGCCGTGAACAATGGCTTCTTAAGCTCAATCATATCGCTTAATTCCAAACCCTGCTTCAGCATGCCCCTGCACCTCCAGATTCAACGTTAAATTACATAACATAATTATAACAAGAGAACCTAAAACATAAACAGGGACTGCATTTGTGAATTACCCTCCTTTTTTAACGTATTCCCAGCGTTAACAAGGCAGAAAGGTATCATTTTTCAATATTCCGCCCCCATTTTTGACACCAACCTTCCTTCTCCTATTTTATAAAACGAATAAAACTACTCATTTCCCAGTCATTTTTCATAGAATATCTGTTTATGCAATGCTATAATGTCACTTAACATAACACAATATATAACTCTGGAAAAGGGGGCTGCCCTTTGTATAAGCTGTTGATTGCTGATGATGAGATTGAAATTCGCAATGGATTAAGCCAGTACATCCCTTGGGATCATATTGGTTTCGAGGTAGTCGGACAAGCAGCGAATGGCTTACATGCGCTCGAATATATGGCGGAGCAGCCTGTGGACGTGCTGCTGTGCGACATTAAGATGCCGCAGATGGGAGGAATTGACGTTGCCCGAAAGCTGTTTGAGCAGCGTTCCAGCGTAAGCGTTGTGCTGCTCAGCGGCCACCGCGAATTTGAGCTGGCCCAGCAGGCGCTGAACTATGGCGTGAAGCAATATTTATTGAAGCCGACGAAATACAGCGAAATCAATAAAGTTTTCGAGCGCCTTAAAGAGGACCTTGACCTCAAGGCTTTGCTTGAGCAGCAGTCCGAGACAGAAGAGGCTCCAACTGAAGAACTGGCGGCCCCCGAAACAGCGATTGATAAAATCAAGCATTATATATCATTCCATTACAAGGAAGCTTCCTTGGAAAATGCCTCTAATGTCGTATATATGAACCCCTACTATTTAAGCAAATATTTTAAGCAGAAGACGGGAGAAAACTTCTCCGATTATTTAACTGCGGTCCGTATGAACAAAGCGGCCGAGCTGCTTAAGGACCCTTCCTATAAAACGTACGAAATCAGCGAGCTGGTTGGCTATAGCAATGCCAAAAACTTCACGCGCACGTTCCGCCGCTATTTTGGAGAAACGCCTAGAGAATACCGGAATACGGATGGCAGGCGATTCGAATGACCAAGGTGTATTTCAAATTTTTCGCCCGCAATCTGCTTACTTTTCTTATTCCAATGCTTGTGCCGTTATTGGTGCTCGGCACGTTGTCCACGTTCCTCATTTCGCAATATATAACGAAGGAAATCAACAATAACAATATGAATCTGCTCAAGCAGACGAAAGGCAATATCGAGCTGATCTTTAACGAGCTGGATACGTTGAACCTGCATATTGTCGCCAGCGCCCTGCAATTTACGAATTTGAAAAATATGATGACCAAAGAATTTCCCGAGCCCGTCGATTACGATCAGCTTGCCTCGCTCAAAAACTTTATCGATTCTCCCTCTATCGGCAAGCCTTATATTGATTCGATCTATATATATTTGAATAACGACCGCAAGCGATTTATTTCCTCAACGACTGGCGGCCTGGTCGAGCTGAATGACTTTTACGATGCGGACTGGTACAACAGCTATCAGAACCACCCTTTAGATGAGCTGATGTGGGCGGAAAGCCGGCCCGTCATCCGTCCAACAACTGGCCAGTCCACCGTGCAGACGAACGTCATTACGATGTTCCGCCGCATTTCCGTAGCTGCCGACAACGATGGCATCATTGTACTGAATGTAAAGCCCGATTACATTACGCAAAGCTTAAACGAGCTGGATACCCTGCAAGGACAAAGCATTTTCATTTTGGACCGGGACAATAATGTTATTTTTCGCAATCATCCTGATTATAAGCTGACCGCGGACGATGCCGAGACAATTTATAAGACAGACAGCTCATTCTTCTCTATGAAGGTGAATGGCGAAACGCAGGTGCTGAACAAGCTGGCCTCGGAAAAATACCAATGGACCTTTCTCTCAAGCGTGCCCAGCGACTCCTTATATGTCATTCCAAATGGGCTCAAGCTGACTACGCTGGTGCTGCTGATCATTTCATTTGCAATCGGCACTATGCTGGCCTACTGGCTGACCCGCAAAAACTACAGCAATCTGAAGGCGATTGTCACGATTTTGGATTTCGCCAAGAGCGGCCGCCCGCTTCCGCCTCTGCCTCGTTACTCAAAGGATGTGTTCGGCTACATTTTGCAAAATACGCTTAATCATTTCATCGAGCATAATTTCTTAAAGGTACAGCTGTCCGAGCGAAAATATTTGCTGCAAACGCTGGAATTCGAAGCGCTGCATGCGCAAATCAATCCGCATTTTCTCTTTAATACACTAGAGACGCTCAATTGGAAAGCAAGCAAGCTGACCGGAGGCCCCAATGATATGACCGATATTATCGAAAATCTATCCGATATTTTGCGCTATTCACTGGAAGGCGGCTCGGGCATGGTTTCTCTGCAAACAGAAATCAATCAAACGCTACCCTATATCGCCATTCTCCGCACACGCTACAAGGACAAATTCGATGTAAGCTGGGACGTAGATGACAAAGCACTCAAATATCATGTGCTTAAGCTGACGTTCCAACCACTTATTGAAAACAGCCTTTATCATGGCATAAAAGAAAAAGACGGCTTCGGCCAAATCCGAGTGAAAGCACGGGTGTTCGGCGCGCGGCTGCTGCTCTCCGTCGTCGACAACGGCATAGGCGTAACGGCTGAAAGGCTCGCGCATTTACGAATCCAGTTGGAAAGCAGCCTGGAGCAATCCCAGCATATCGGCATGTTTAATACGCAAAAAAGATTAAAGCTTACCTATGGCAAAGCCTTTGGTCTGACCATCCGCAGCAAGCTTGGCTGGGGAACTGGCATATACATCGCTATCCCAATAGATTGAGCGCGTGCGAGCTTTATACCTATCCGGGGTGAACTACCCTTCGCCACATTGCTCCTCCCCTCCTCTCCGTCCACTTCGCCTCCCTCTAGATAAAAAGAGACGCCTGCTCTGTTCTACACAGAGCAAACGTCTCTTTAGGTTAAGGCAGCTTGCTAACAGCAAATGCCTCTAATTTTATTTTGTTATTTTTTCACCGCTGAAACTAACAAAAACATCGGACGGCGCATTTCCTCCTGCCAAGCCGGATCACTATCCAGCAGCTCCTTCGTCGGCTGCAGCTCCGAAAGCCGCTTAAGCTCAAACCCAGATTCTATCAAAACGTTCATATAGGTTGAAACCGTCGATGGTATTTGATGACATTATGCTCCAGAAATCTGGACTGACGCAGGCCCTCCCTATGATAATCATCCAGCGGCCAATGCAGCTTTTCTCCCTCATCGCCATAATGCCAGTCCTGTCTCGCAAGCGCGGTAAACACCGGATGCTCTACCGAAAATACAAATGCGCCGCTTGGCGTCAGGCAATGATGGATTTTATAAAAGAGGCCGCCCAGTTGCTCTACATAGTGCAGCGCAAGCGAGCTAATTACGATATCGAACTCCTCCGCTGGAAAATCGATGTCCTCAATCGCAAGCTGGCGATATTCAATCTGCTCATCGTCCGTCATTTCCTTTGCCCTTTACGGCATCTTTCTTTACTTTACACCCCGATTTAAAAATTATCATCCTTTAAAAAAGGAAAAAAAGCCTTGCAGGCCGCAAGGCTTTCTTCGTGCTTTGTAACGTTTAAGCGGGTGATGGGAATCGAACCCACGCTATTAGCTTGGAAGGCTAAAGGAACTCTCATTCAGAGAGGCTCCTTTAGCTTCAAAATGCCGCCGTTACTGCATTTTATAAAAATTATAGTGTCTACCGATTTCACCGAATATCATTTGAATGAATTTTTTTTCCCCTTTTTTTCCCCTTTCCCCCTCATTCCCCCCGGCTGTATTTTAGGGGGAATACACTACTTGGACCACCTTGCCTAGAAATACGCAGCCGTTACACCCTTCAATATTATTATCCTCATATACAGGTTGCTCACCCTCGTAACTTTGTAATTTCCTAATTGCTATTTCGTCATTTAGACGCATGGCTACAATATCTCCCTGCTCAAAAATATTCGTATCTGATACCAGTACCATATCGCCTGGCTCAATATTTATTTCACTCACAAAATTTTTCCCTACATTAATATACATCTTCTGATAATCTCCTTTGCTGATTTTAATAAAAAAGCCGACACAAAGTACGCTGTTTATCAGCATCTTCGTGTCGGCCTCCGATCCGGCATTTCTCCATACGGCTTCCAACCCTTATTCTGTTATGATGGGATTTTAACCTGATCATTCATTACTAGCTTTCTCAGGTCCTTATTCAGCACGATAGATGTCGTTTGTATTCGGAAGTTGTCCCCTGTCACATACGTCTTCATATCGTCTATTTTTAGTCCCTCATGCAGCCCGCCAAATAGCGGCGTGAAGTCTCCCCGCATTACTTCAAGTATCTCTTTTAAAAAGTCATCAAAAGTCCCGTGTTTCACCTCTCGACCGAGCAGGTAGAGCTCAAAGTTGGTGAACTGTGCGACGTAGACTAGTGAGACCCTGTTACCACGGACCTTTAATAAGGTCGCGACTGGTCCTCTACCTGACCATGCTCGTTTCATAGCTGCAAAATGTTTGATCATTACTGACTCAAATTCTGCAATCCTCATGATGCCATTCCTTTTATATTATCTATCTCTATGTGTTTTTTTGTTTCCCTCGGTTTTACATTTTTAATATAGCATAGGGAGTATATACCTTATTGTCGTATGGTGTCGAACGGCTTCCATATTTCGAGACTAGTCAAGGAATTTCTTGACTTTTATATAGTCCGAATGTATAATTTTGGATCAAAAAAAAAAGACCGACCCCCGAATTTCCGAGAATCAGTCCTTTTTGATTAAGTGCTCCACTAAATATAGCTTACGATTTATTACATTTGCAGTTACTCCGCCTTCAAAAAATGCTGTACTGCCCCATCTATCGACCTTCACATATTCAATATGGTCGATGTTGACAAGGATGTTGCTATCCAGCGACTTAAAGCCAAGCGGCATGAAAATTTGTTTACAGGCGTCCAATGTTAAAACTACCGTAAAAACCCCTTTTGCTGTGTGAAACCTTGGGACAGAATAGTTTTTCTTGGGCTGAAACATGTCGACTTTAAAAATCTCACTAATCTTTAAAGTGACGAATTGATCGCCCAAACGCTCATCATCGTCCCAAACTCTCTGCCCTAAAAACTCCGATGTCATATCCATTGTCGGACCACTCTACTTGCGCAGTTCTTTCGGCACTGGCTGCGTGCCGATAAAAATTTTAAAATTTGCTTCCTTGTCTGACTCAGCTGACTTTATTGCTTCTTTTTCAAGGACTTTCGAGAGTTTACGCGCTAGTTTTTGTTTCATTCTCTTGCACCCCCATCCTGATGTTTAATAGCAACCAATGCCATTTGCGCCAAGAAAGCGAGCGCAATTACATCCGATTGCAGAAATATATTAGACAATATTAGCAGCAGGGGGGCGCCGCTCCCCCTCTGGTAAATCAGTAATACGAACATACTCAACAAGGTTAATACTATCACGGTTACATCATTAAGGACAATATGAGGAATTATTGAAAGAAGGGCTGTCGAAACAACAAAGCATTTGGTCAAAGAAAGATGAACCCCGCCTGTAAAATGCCTCAGGATGCAAAAAGCGACCATGCCCATCAAAGTCATGAGGAACGCGCCTGTCGCCCATCCCATGCTTAAGGTGACGGCAGCTATGAGTGCCGGATTGATCCAGTATCCAAGCTGGTAGGCCATCACATTGACCGACACGTCGCCCTGTGGATCAGCCCGTTTTATCGACAAGGCTATCTTTTTGGAAATGTATTCAATCATCATCCTCCCGATCCCTCCTACTAGACAGATAATATAGTATGATCAAGGCCAACAACACTAATGGATAAATGAACATGACCACATTGAAATGTATGGTTATGTACAACGCAGCTGTAATAATGACAGCAAGGGAAAATGTCGAGACAATGATTAATCGGTTTGTTCCGCTAAAAAACTTCTCTCTGATGTCAAAATCGTGCGGCGGAATCACGATGAATGCAAAGCCAAGGTTGAAGAGTTTGAAGATGACGCCTATAATCAACGCCGCAGAATCGGTCAATATTTGTATGGTCTCGACTCCTGCCCCGCCTGTGCTGCCCGCGACGGACTCGCTGACTCCGAACAGCGTCGCGACGTAGTAAACAGGCATTTGTAAAGCCACGAATACGCCAAACCCCGCTGCTACCATTACCCATGAATAAAATACTTTCACCTTCAATAAGAACCTATTGAACAAAAGGAAAATCATAATTTGCGCCACCATGTCCAATACAGGCGATAGATCAAGAACAACCCTAAATAAATAAGATGAGCATGAGCTGAAGGCGCATAACAACGCGATTATATATTTGTGTTCCCGCAGACTCTGCCTAAAGATTTTAAACATAAGAATAACGACAGCAAGAGCATCAAACATACTTAACAACAAAAAAACAATTGTATCCAGGTCGCCACCGTCTTTATTTGTATTTTTAAAAACGAAACTATACTTTACATTGTCATCATTGCATGATGACATATAAATTGGCAATACGGAATTTGACGCTATATGAATAATGCGTCCTCTCCATTAGCTGTAATTTATTACCTTTGATATAGGAACACTTGTTTGCATATAATAAAACTCATGGGGGTGTTGGTTATGAGCAAGAAGCTTGCGGATAACGGTCTATGGGAGAGCAGCCGCATCATACTGCCGGAGCATCGCGCCGCTTACTTAAATCTATTGAAAGAACGTCACCGACGGGAACGGGTTGAATTGGATGAGCAGGAAAAGGAGCTTATATCAATAGCCCTGAGATCCTCGTATAAGCATCGCGTGCCGCTGAGCATACAGATGTATGATCCGTTCGAAACACTACGCGTGGAGGGCGTTGTCAATGCCATAGCAGATCTGCGCGGCGCCTTTAGAGTGGAAGATGATTGGTATCAAATTGAGGATATTGAGCGCGTTGAAAAGTATGAAGATTGGTAAAAACGAGGTGCCTCAGGATTTATAGTTGAATAACTTCTTTCCCATATACTTATTGGATTCTTCATTTTGAGCCCAATTTTCTTATTGCTCATGTTCTATTTCTGGTTTAGTCTTGAGATAACAAGCCAAGATTATTTGATAAAAACTGGGGGATATTCAATGAGCAGATTGATTTTCATTTCGCACATTCACGAAGAGCAGGAATTAGCTATTTTATTTAAAGATGCACTAGAAGAGGAATTTAGTGGGTTTGTAGATATTTTCGTTTCTTCAGATGGAACTTCTATACCGGCGGGAGCACACTTCCTGAAAAAGATAGAAAAGAACCTTATAGAATGCAGTGCAGCACTCTTTTTAATTAGTCCATTTTCAGTTAATCGTAATTGGATTAATTTTGAATTAGGATCTGTCTGGATTAGAAACCAACTAAATGAATTAAACCAAGGGCCTGCAATTCCTGCGGTGCCTATTTGTCATTCTGGCATGGACTTCTCCAAGCTCCCCCACCCAATAAATAGTCTAAACGCGATTCAAGCCAATATGCCATCGCAAATTGAATTCGCCTTTAGAAGCATCCAAGCCGCTGTAGGGGGAAGAGGTAAGTTAAAAACAGATTTCTTTGATCTTGCAAGTAAAATTAGTAGATTTGAAGGGCGCTACACTAAAGGTGAAAAAATCAAGAAATTTGTATACACATTCACTAATAATCCTTCAGAAATATATCAACTAATTGATAATAATCCTAGTGCGCTCAGAGTAGTACTTTCCATTGGTGAAGTTGAGAAAGAAAACATTGATAAATTAAAGGGGAATCTTAATGGAATTGAAGAATACATAACAGTAATTTCTCCGCCCTTAGCGTTGAGAGTTGATTCCTATGGTGCCAGGCATTCAGCAAATGTAGATATACAATTTGATTCTGCAATTATGCGAGAATACAGGCATCTTATACTGGGCAAATAAATTCAAGTTCATTGCCCCTCTATCTTAACATCAGGAGAGAAATGTGAAATGAAAATAGTTAGGGATAAAGCATTACTTGCAAATAAGAAATACAGATAGGAGAGTGACTTTATACTTTGGGACAGTCAGAGAATGGGAAAAAAGAAACAGAACCTATTCAATGCTGGATGATGAATCAAAATTAAAAGAGTTGAATGAATTTGAATTTTTCAATGGTATCGAGGATTTGAAATTGAAGCCTGCTTAAAAACAAAAAAAGCCCTGCCGACCTAATGGTTAACGGGAACAAAAAAAGCCGCAGGGATGCTTTCCCATACGGCTCTTTTTTAATTTAGCATAATGACATTTCTGACACAAGCATTTAGTTAGAAATCTCCCTCTTTTTTCCCACATATCGCCAAATTACGACTTTTGTAGTATATTATCTATACTAAAAGTACTAGCAAATCCTCCAACCGATGGAGTATTAACGGAGTGAATTTATTGACTTGGGAAATGAAATCTCATACTAAAGCGAAACATGTTGTTCTAGAAAATTATCTGAAAGCATGGTTTCCGATAATGGCCCATACTTTTGAACGGATTATTTACATTGATGGATTTGCTGGTCCGGGTAGATATCTCAAAGGTGAAGACGGATCACCAATTAAGGCATTAAAAATTGCTCTAGATATCTTTAAACAGCATAAAGTGAAGCTAATGAAAAAGGATTTTATATTTGTTTTTATTGAGGAAGATAAAGAATCCTATGAATCTCTTTTAAATGAAATCAAAAAATTAGCCCTACCTGATGAATTCAAAGTGATTCCTTTGAATGAAAAATTCGATGTTGCAATGGAAAAAATACTTGGTAATATTAAAACTTCGCTCGCACCAACCTTTACCTTCATTGATCCTTTCGGAACTAAAGGTGTCCCGTTTAGCATTTCACAGAAAATATTATCCTACAACAGTTGTGAAGTGTTTTTCAATTTCATGTCATCTGGTGTTATCCGCTCTTCATCAGTAACAGATCATACAGAATTATTTGGAACTGAAGAATGGAAAGAAATAAATGATCTTGAGCCTTCAGAAAAGCATTATGCTTTCTTAGATTTATATTTCAAACAATTGAAGACTTCTGCAAAAGTAAAATTTGTAAGAAGTTTTAACGTTAGAAACAAGAAAAATGCAACTATTTTCGATCTGATCTACGCCACAAATAATAAAGTTGGGTTAGAAAAAATGAAAGCAGCAATGTGGGCAGCTGACCCAATGGGTAATTATACATTTCGTGATACTACAGATAAGAATCAATTAGTACTTTTTGAAGATAGCCCGGATCTTACTCCTTTAAAAGAAACTTTACTCCATAAATTTTCAAAACAATCAGTCCAAATACAGAAAATAGAAGAGTTTGTTCTGTTTGAAACACCGTATCTTAGCACACACATTAAAACAAAAACACTTGTCCCTCTTGAGAAGGAGAAAACAATTACTGTAAATAGACCTAGCGGCAGCAGAAAAGGCTATGTAAAAGGAACTATTATTAACTTCCCATAAGCCGAATGTACGTTCTTATTTTTGTATGCTATACTGTTATTAAAAGCGAGGAGGGATCATAATGGCTACAATGTCGTCCATCGAATGGACAGAAGCTACTTGGAATCCCGTTACTGGTTGTACAAAGGTCTCTGATGGATGCAAAAACTGTTATGCTGCTACAATGGCTAAAAGATTACACGCTATGAGAAATCGTAGATATGAAAATGGATTCAATCTTACTCTACATCACGATTTAACTAAATTACCATTAACCTGGAAAAGACCTCGAAGAATCTTCGTCAACTCAATGTCTGATTTATACCATAAGGACATTCCTATTGAGTTTATACACGAAGTATTTGAAACGATGAACGCTGCACACTGGCATACCTTTCAAATTCTTACAAAAAGATCTGAGCGATTATTAGAAATTTCAAGTCAGTTAAGGTGGCCTTCAAATGTATGGCAAGGAGTGAGTGTTGAAAACAGTCGTGTACTTCATCGAATAGATGACTTACGTCTAGTTCCAGCTCAAGTACGTTTTTTATCCATTGAACCACTACTGGGACCTCTAGATAATCTAAATTTGGATGGAATCCATTGGGTAATTGTTGGTGGAGAAAGTGGGAGTGGTGCCCGTCCTATGAATGAGGAATGGGTTACCAGTATACGCGATCAATGTTTAGAACAAAATGTCGCGTTCTTCTTTAAACAGTGGGGCGGAGTACGAAAACATAGATATGGAAGAGAATTAGAAGGGCGAACTTGGGATGAATTCCCTGACATATCAACAGAAAACCAAAAAAAACTAATAACTTTATAAGAAATCCCCGCTGACCTAATAGTCGCGGGGATTTCTGCTGCTAAATCAATCCTTTACGTTTAAGTAACACAACAAAGCGGTAAAAATCATAGCTACCACCATCCGGTGTATCAATCAAGCCTGCTTTAACGGCCGCATCTACGGATGACTGCGCCCAGCTCGGAACGGACATTTTGTGCTTGCTCTCCAGATCGGCCAGACGCTTCTCCAACCCCTCAATCAATTCCTCTTGTTTACTTGCCTTTTCCCCCAATGCTTCAAACGCTTTTTGTTCTGCTGCTGTCATTCCCTCTTCATCTCCTTGTTCAATTTTCGCTTGCGCTGCAGCGATCTGCACCGCTGTAGGCCGCTGTCCCGCTCTGTATTGTGCTGTTGTCAGCCCAAACGTCATTTCGAAATGAGGATAATCCTTAAATGAGGTCCACTCGCCTCCCCATGCAAAGCCAAGCGCCTTGGCCTCCTGCACAACCTCTGTCCAATCAGCAACGCCATCAAAGTCACCGTCGCGCTTCGTATCCCAATACACTTGTTTCCCATCGGCAGCCAACAACGCAAAATCTATCGCTACGCCGTAATTATGAAAGCTGTACCCGCCCTTGACTTGAGTCACGATGGACAACTTGTTCCCCTTGGCATCAAATTTCACTGTTCGTCCTTGCGCATAAAGTGCATCTTGCTCTGCGATTGTTCGCAGGCCCTGCACTATTACAATGGGCACCCCACGATTATATGCCCTCTCAATCAGACGATCAGCCGCTGCAGCAACGACGGGTAATAAGCCCGCCAGGCGCGCCGCCGACTTACTCTTTACCTGCGTCAGTGTCAGCACCAGCATTACCTCCTTGCTTTACGAGTTGGTGACCATAAACGGACACGGCCCCCACCAAGATGCCTTGAATAAATGCCTCTACGTTAAGGCCGGTTAGCAACAGGCAAACCACAACAGCAACGCCCGTCACAATATAAACGATGCTCCAATTTGGCACTCGCGGTGTTTGCTTAAGCACATATCCGATCACCCAGCATGCTGCCACCAAAACAAGCAGTTCCGCTTTAATAAGTCCTTGAATAACGTTCCATTCCATATCTATCATTCCTTTCAATTTTAATTATCGTCTTTACTTCCTTCCAAACGGTTAATTCGCTTGTGGGCCTGTTTGACTGACTCCTCTACTCTAATCACGCGTTCTGATAGAGCTTCGAAACGCTGTCCTTGCGCTCGTTGTTCCAGCCGCATATCGTCCACGCCGCGCTTAATATAGTCCACGTCAGTCTTTAAAACAGCATCGCTGCCCGCATCGTTTCGTGTGTTTTGACGCACCATTCGATTCTGGCCGATCCAACCAAGTATAATGGCGCTGATGATTCCAGCAGCTGAGACGAGCATCATTAGAGTTGATTGATTCATTTTCGCTTCCACCTCCTTTGACATAAAAAATAGCCCCGCATCAGCGGAGCTTAATGTTATGAATATATTAACAGGTAAAATTATGCTATAATCAGGAAGCAATAGAATAGGCTTTATGGGCGGTCGGCTACCTCTCTACGAAGGGAGGGATGCCTTGTGACAGTATTTGAAGCACTCATGCTTATGCTTACCTTTGGTACGCTTCTCGTGGCGCTAATAGCACTACTGTTCAACAAAAATAAATAGACCGCCCTCGGTCAAAGGTAGCGGTCTATTTTCCCGTAAATCCTCTTGAAGCCTACCGCCCTTAAAAGCGGCTGTTGCGCTGGGAGTCGTGTTACTAGCACGGCTCTCTTTGCAGTATAAGCTGTTTCTTCCTGTATTATAACACAAAGCAATTTTTGATGTAATACATACTTTACACATCTAAATTTTAACGATACTCAGTTCTCCCCATTCAAGTCCATTTCCACTACCCGCAGCTCCGTTACCGCGACCTAACGCTGCCTTTAAAAAGGTCGTGTCAATCGGTAGCGTGAAAGGAACTCGCAAGAAAGAGCCCTGTCCTGGTTGCGCGTAAAACTCTCCCCACAGGTTCGTGTTCGTGGCCCCTGCCTGAATATCCAAAAACAAACCCGATGTGCCGGTTAACTGCAATTTAATCCGTTGTTGCTGCGCCGTGGTTGAACGAACTCGACATCGCAACTCGAACGATTCCCCCGCGAATGCAAACAGATTGTTGATCTGTCCCACCAAGCTCTTTTCGCCAGCGACATCGTATAAATTGGTTTGCTCGAAACTTGGAACGCCCCACGTTGGAGAAGAAGCGTGAAAAATCTTATCCCCCCAATAAGAGCTATTCGTAAGCGACCAAAAGCCTGGAGCTTCCGGAGAAACGCCTGCGAATGTAATCAAATTGTCCTTTGCTAAATCCACTCGCACCGTACTGTGGTCAGCATATAGCAATCCGGACAAGGTAAGCATTTCGGCTGTTTCGGCGTCCCTTGCTGCCTTGAGCGCGTCAAGGATTAAGACTACGTCAGAATAGTACATCTGGTTGCTGGAGCCGACATTTGTGTAATCAATCTGCTGCGGGTGGATCAGGAAGGCCATTGCAAGCTTGTACTTGATGCAAAGCGCAATCTGAGCCAGTGTGTCGTCCCTATGCTGCGCGCTGGTCTTCCCGGGCGGCATAGCCGTGACCGTGTACCGAGCAGCTCCTAAATAATTTCCTGTCGGCAGCCGGCGAACGATTGGCCCAATGTATGCCGAATAATGCGCATGATTTTCATAAATCATTCGGCCGGCTTCGCTGTAAAAGTTGCTGATTAACTTATTCTTGTCCAGGTCCTTGTATTCGCCAGACGGCGTAGCCCCTACTTGAATAAATCCTTGGCATTTCAAACCCCAATAGGACTCCACTGTATTTTTTGATAAGACGATCTCGCGGGTTAGGTCACCCCTATTCCACGGCGTATCATGATTGTATCCGTGAGCCCAAGGCTCCATGCCCCAGCGATGAGCCCATGTTTTGAATTCAGCAACAGTCACTGTTTTATTGTTGTCGTTACTGGGGTTTGTAATGAGCCCCATTGTCCACGGGAAGAAGCGGGAACGCATTTCGGCGAGCATGTTGGTTTTCATGAAATACGTCGAATCGTCAAAGGTAATGGCGAATGCAGCCTTGTCCCCGATGCCTATCGCCCCACCCTTGGAAAGTGTGGCCTGCTCCTTAAGCACCTGCGGCATGACATTGCCGTATTGAATGGCCCGATCTGCCATGCCCCTTGCTACTTTGTCCATCAAATCACCGTCCCTTTAACGGTCACATTGCCTCCGGTAACTGCAGACACCCTAATAATAACTGTATTGAGCCCTTGTATCCCAAACTCCCACATCTCGCCAGTGACGGGCGTTCCACCAGTCGTGCTAGAAGCAGGAGTATAATCTGAGACCCTGCTACCCATAAGCGCATATTGTGCACCGCTGGGCCCCAACGCTTTAAATTCGAGCATCCTGCTTGTGGCGGTGCCTGTAATTTCAACAATAAGCGTCGATTTATTACCTACCACCAGCGGAATGCCGTCTCCTACTTCTATAGCTGCGTTCTGAAACGTGTGCTGCGTGGGCGTGACGGGCGAACCCCCGCCCCCACCACCGCCTATACTTCTGATGAGATCCACCAAGTTGACGGTGTTGCCATCTTCTCCAATTATGCGACCGGAATGAATAGAGAATTTCTGAATATCAGGCATAAATATGCCGCCCCCTCCTATTGTCCGATGATGATATATTTAAATGTCGTGTCCGGGGACCACGAAGGCAAACATATATAGCTTGATGTAAAATCGCTCGGATTAGCGTGTCTAGAAAAATCCGTCCTCGTTGTGTTGGTCTGTCTTGATCTGATTGGATAGCCCACAATAGTATCTGGAGATAATTCCTCACAATAAAGAGTGTAACCTCCATAAAACGCATTGTTCATAAGCAACACGATTCTTGGCGTTACGTTATGGCCTGTTATCTCGACGATATACCCACCATCACTGCCCCCTTCATATGACGGAAATCTATTTGAAGTAGATATCGAGCCGTTAGTTACCGTTCCTGCTACAATTGTATACCCGACAGGCATAGCGCCTAGCAATCCAAACATATCTACACCTTGCCGGACGTTCGCTGCGATAAAATCAGGATCATCAGCAAAGATGCCCATGTAGCCCGCGCCATTTCCTCCGCCGTTAAGATAGGCTCCTAAAGGAGAGCGCAAATGCAGTCTCCCTGTCGTTGGGCCTGTAGGTCCCATTTCAGCGCGAACCCATCCGGCGTACTCCTCGCCGCCGCGAAGCGGCATTGTGCCAGCAACTAAACCCGTCTCTGTTCCTATCGTTTTTCCTGCTACAACCTCAGCAGCTACAGCTGTGCCGTATTCACCCCCTTCACCCTGTAAGATAAAATTTGTACCACTCAATACAAGGGTATAGACCGTGGCCTTTAAATATCCTGCACTCGGTGCAGATCCGTTTGGCTTGATAATGGCCCTTGCTCCAAGCCCGTTCACATTTATTGTAGGATTCGCGCCATTAGTTACATGCAGTTTAACCGTGATGCGCAATCCATCAATAAGAGCAGTAACTGATGCGATTGTGGCCAAATACGCGATACTCGTGCCTGCTGTTACTCCATACCCCAGATTTTGCATGGTGCTCATTCGGGCAACTTCCTCCCATGGCCACCATGTTCCTACAGTACATCTCCGCATCCACATCCGCGGAGGATTTGAAAGGGAATGAACCAACTGCATGACATGTGAGTCAGCTCCAATGTTGATTACTTGAAGATAGCCATAAAAATTGGCTATCGGTCCATTCGCGGGATTATTGACGTAAAAAGTCCCGTTATTTTTAAACGTGTCAAGGTTGCCTCCAGATGTTGACTGCGTTTTGATTGTATTCTCGTTGATTTCCTGCCCCAACTGATTAAGGTCGGAAGGCTGGACGATATCATTCATGCCCCAATCTGTTTTTGCCACGTTAAACCTCCTTAACAGTAATTGTCTGCAGCATCAAATGGTCTGCCAAGATCGGTACGTTCACCGCGTTTGAGGTAAGCACCACGTCTGCTGCATCCCTCACCTCAATTGAGGTGATAAGCGAGACGGCAGACGCGGGAACAAGATAGTTTAGTGCAAGCGTGCTGCCCGTCACCTGCTTCACCTCAAAATCCGTAATGGCATATGTCCCATTGATTACCACCTTAGCCGCCCGGCCATCGATATAAGTTGCGACGTCATGCAATAGTGTTGGCTCGATCATTTGATGACCACCTCTGTTCCTAGCGTAGCGAAAGTTTTGGCTCCCAGCTGCCAAGTACCATTCAATTTGTAATTCCAAGTCACTTCTTGTCGCTTGATGCTTTCAACAAGCTCGATTGGGTTTTCAAGGGATGTGTTTTGCTGGTAGACAACGTTTGCCGGCTTGATTGTCTCCACCGTGCGCAGTACCTCTTTAAATACAGCAGCTTCGTCGATATTGGCCGTAACGACCAGCACGAAGGCAGCCGCATCTAGCGTCACCACCGTCATACCGACGCCAACGAGCATATCAAGCTGCTGCTGCAGGTAACGGACCGTGAACGGCGGCTTGGTCTGATATCGGTTAAGGATGCGGCGCCGGCGGAACTCTAGCGACTCTGTCGCCGAATCTGCTTGAATACCAAGCATCTGCTCGCGCCGCTTAATCGCCTGCAGACCCGCCTCATCGACAAACTGATCATTAAAGAGCTGCTCAGCGGATGCCTGCAGCAGATCCAGCTCGGCCGACTCCGTTGCATCCAGCTCCACAAAATCAACTATCTCCCGGTAATAGTCCGGAAGCTGAACGAGTATCCGGTCAGGCATGCAGCGTCACCGTCCCCAACGTAGGCACCGCATCAGCTCCAAGTGTGAAGTTGCTGGCACCGCCGTTAATCAATGTGCCGGCAACATCTTCAACGCCTGGTACGGTCAGAATACGTGCTTCAATTTGCGCTGTCCTGACCGTGAGCTGCTGCTGATTGGTCCAGTCCTTGCGGAGCTCAAGCAGATAAGCCGAAATGGCCGCTTGAACATCTGACTGTACTTGTCCCACCGTCATGCCAACCGCCAGTGTGAGGGTTGTTTCAATATTGACGGATACCCCAGCCACTCCAACGATAGTTACAACGTGGCCGATTGGGGCCATACCGATGCCTTGCCCACTATTTACAGTCGGATCAATCAGAGTTTGAACCTCGGTGACCAGTACAGGCGATGGCGGGCTCCAGTCCGATGCGATGATGCTACATTTAACCGTCCCGCCTCCGGCCCATACCGGATATACTTTTGTAGCTCCGACACCTGAAATGGCATTGATTTTTTGTTTGTAATCAGCAATGTTTCCGCCGAACGCTGGCTCGTTGACGGAAGAATAAAAACGTTCGCGCAGTGCGGCATCCGTTTCCGCTTCCTCTCCTGGTGCAATTACGTCGGACAGAACAGCCCGAGCCAATCCGTTGACATAATCGATCGGCAACATATCGCCAAACTGTTCATTGCCTGCACTGCCCGCTGTCTCGCAAACGACTTTGAATGTGCCGATGCTGATCCGCTCCGATACAACAAACGTCAATTCACCAAGGCCATAACGGCTGCCCAGAGGAACGTCAATAAGCTCGTTAGTCTGGTTGTAAAATAGTCCTTTACGTTCAGCGGTCGTCGCCTCTGTACGAACGACGCCGAACTCTGCTGTTTTGCGGGAAAGGTATTCTCCGCTGGCTGTGTCCGCAAAAGTGAGCTGATAATTAATGTCCATCTCGATATACATTTGTGCCAGCTCCGCAGCTGCAGGCGCGCATGCATCGTATATGATGCTTCCCTCTCGCTTATCCACTTCATCGGAAACGCGAGAAAGCATGCGCTGCAGGATAAAATCAAAGGTCATATGCTCATACACCGCGATTCAACTCCTCTCTAAAGCTCCCGAAATCCGTAACGACTGTGAATGAGACAGTCATTTCGTCGCCCTGGACAACGGCCTGCACGTCATCCACGCTCGTTATGCGATCATCCTGCAGCAGCGCTTCGCTGATCATACGGGCCGCCTCAGACTGAACGTAAATCGGGCTTCGACCTGATAGGGTGCCAAGCTCATGGCCGTAATTGAACGTGTACACGGCATGCCAAAAGCGGTCCGTTTGCAAGGCTTTCAGCACCGCCTGCCGCACTGCTGCAAGGCCGTCCACTTTGCCCGTAATTCGCCCCGTTGTAAAATCAACGCCCCACGTTAACGAAGGCTGCTGCACTTCCCGCACCGTGACGTTTGTAAGGCTACCCCCTTGTGGGATCATGTGACCGCCACCTTATCCATAATCAAATATTGCTGCCCACCCTGTACGCGCAGCAAGACAAAAACAGCCCCTTCCGTTATTTTGGAAGCGGCTGTTTCGGTAATGACAAAAAATTCTTCCGTAAGAACAAATCGCTGATCCACGCGAACACTAAGCGGCGAAACTGTGATGACCTCGCCGAACATTATGTTTACCGGGTTTCCCGCGGCAACAGCGTCTGTCGCAGCCTGCTTGATCAATTGGAGTAAATTTCCCATGGTCATACGACCATCAACTCCAACGTCATTGTATGGTCGCCATTAAACCGATGCGTGCAGGTATTAACCAAGAAGGGCTGGTTGATTTTATATTCCTCAATGACGATCGGCAAATAGCTGCCGGCTCGTACACCAAGCTGCCCTAATGAGTTGACCGTGAGCGACTTGGTTTCTCTATTCTTCAACGCGGCCAGCGCATCAAGGAGTTGCTTGATTTGAGCATCATTCATTTTTTCATTGACCTTTTCGTGATATTGGAGCAGCCCCCACTTCGCGATATTCGCGCTGTCCTGTGCCACATACACATCACGCTTACCAGTCTCTTTGTTGTCGCGGACAAGTTTGATTTTGTTATACGTATCCTGATCGATAGACTGCTTGAAGCTGTAGTCATACATCAGGCTACCGTCACCGATCATAAAGCCCACCATCATGTTATCAACTAGGCGTAGCGATAGTGCCCCGAAATCATCGAAAAATACATAATTGCCTCCATCATTAATAATCGTCAGCGTCAGCGCCTTGTCGATGATATCAAGCAGTTTTTCTCCGTCCGCTACCATGGAAGGAATTTTGTATGCCGGCGCATCGATGGCGCCGACCTTTAACCCGGCATCCTTCGCGATCCGCTGAATAACATCAGCTGCTGTCGCACCAGTGAACACATAAGTATCGGAACTCATCAGGTAACGGATCTGATCGTATGCAGTTATGCGCACTTTTTCATCCCGGCCGCCATCGACGGAAAATACATACCCGTAAAAAACATTCTGTTTGTCATAACGGAATCGGACAATATCTCCGCATGAAACAGAAAAAGAGGCACTCTCATAGAGTCCCCCTTTGATTAATGTGAACTGCAAGCTACCAGCCTTGCCAATCCGAGTAGTCTGCCAAGTAATATCCGTGGCAATGTTCCCAATATCCCAAAGCTGGCCGTCCTTATTATCTAGTATCAGCTCAATCATGGGAGCTTCAGCACCTTTCCAACCTGCAGCTTTTTGAGGTCAGCGTCGGAGATATTATTAAGCTTCTGTATCTCCTTCCAACGGTCACCATTGCCAAGCTGCTTCTTGGCGATGATCCATAAGGTGTCCCCTTTTACTACGGTATACGTCTTAGGCTGCACTTTTTCGTTTGCCCGCTCCGGCTCTTTCTTGGTGACAGTGGTCTCCCCGTTGTCTCCAGCCTGGTTAACCTCGACAGGAGTCGCCGCATAAAAAAAATAACGCTTGAGCGTTAGAGTGTACTCGATATCACCGCCGCTACCGCCTGACTCTTGCCACGTGAATGACTCGATGCTACAGGCTGTATTGATCTCGTAGCGGTCCGTAACCAATACAAAACGGATCGGGCGCTTGGAACGCCTCCATTTTTCCAAATAGTACACGTATGGATTAAACTTAAGGCCGCGGCGTGTCATCGGTGCCAAAACCGGAGCTGCTGAAAACGGGTAATTACGAGCCGGGA
Source organism: Paenibacillus algorifonticola (assembly GCF_000971975.1). Classification (GTDB taxonomy): domain Bacteria; phylum Bacillota; class Bacilli; order Paenibacillales; family Paenibacillaceae; genus Pristimantibacillus; species Pristimantibacillus algorifonticola. Next base: position 57,966 of record NZ_LAQO01000030.1, read on the forward strand.
ACAACCCGTCAAAGCTATACGAAGTAAGTTTAGGGCTCTTTATTACGGATATTTCCCCCACTTTTTCGATGTCATAGGTGGCGGTATTGCTCCCCTCACCCACCTCTATACTGCTTGGGTTAACCGGCAATTGAAGCTCATCCGCTTTGTTGTCCCAGCTTAGCCAAATGCCGTATGCCATTATGCATACACCCCTTTAGCCGACGCCGCAACCTCTTTTTCAAGACCACCCGTGAGTTTAGTAATAAAGCCGCTCATATCCACATCTTGGCTGAAATGATTATCTCCGCTTACTTGCACGATAGGAGTAAGAGTCACGAAATTCTGAATGTTCTTCATCTCGGCCAACTCCCGCATTGTCTTAAGATCCTCGCTTGTGATATCGACGGAATCCTCGATCTTGCCAACCTTGCCGACTTTATCAATATTGTTGGAGCCATTGCCGTTTTCGAGCTGTCCCTTAATCTTGTCGTAAATGGCTTTGGCATCCCCAACAAGATTATCTGCGTCTCCGAATGCGGCCATTACAGCATTGTAGCCCTCCATAAACGCATCGTAGTATTCAGATCCGTTTTTGTACTGCTCCAACGGTGTCTGCTGCAATGCCGGGTTATCAGCCACTATTTTGGCTGCTTCATTTTCATAACTACTTTTGAGTTTTTTCAAGAAGTCTGACACTCCTGAAGGAGAATCCGTATCTACTGTGATAGTTTGAAAGCCTTTCAGACTCTCAAGACCAGGAATCTCACCCAGCTTCCCCGCCAATACTCCAACAGCCCCTAAAATCTTATTGATTGCTCCCCCGACGCTCTTTACAAAAGAGTCAGCGAATTTCTCGGCGCCTTCCGCCCATGTGATCATGAAGCCTAAAAAATTGCTACCTAGATTAAAAAACAGCAATTTAACAGCGGCAACAGGGTCAATCATGAAATTGTGTATGAAATCACCTAGTATGGTCCATCCGTTCTTGATGTACGTGAATACATTTTGTAAATACACTCCGAGAAAATTAAAATAGCCGGCAATCCCCGCGATAATTTCGGGTGTCGAGATCCCGAGGTAATTCAGAACCTCCAGGACTCCAACTAGCGCTAAAATAATCAACAAGATCGGCCATGCTGCAATCGCCCAATCGATCAAGAAAATAACTGCGACGGCAGCTGCAACAACCCCGATAGCCAGAAGGACATTTTGCAGGGTTTTTGCATGATCGATAATGAAAGGTATGACAATTCTCGCAGCAGCAGCGAAACCTGCGAGACCTAATTTAATTGTGTCGAAGAACGGCTGAAACTTCCCCTCTTTAAATGCCTGCTCAAGCATATCGAATAGAGGTTCTAGCGCTTTAAGCGCATCCTTACCAGTCTGCTTCAGCTGGTTTTTAAATCTGGATAAAATGCCTTGCCATTTAGCCGCGGGGGAATCTAGCATTTTCATGAAAGCTTCTTTGGACATATTCTGCTGATTAAGCAATGTATCCATGCCCTTAATAAAACCATCCATATCACCCGCTTTACCTGCAGCTAAGGCATCACTATCTTTAAGGGTGGCCTTGTTAAAACCAAATCTCTCAACAATCGATACATAGTCACCCGATAATAACTCTTTCATCGAGAATGCGGCACCTTCGAGCCCCTCTGCAGGGTTGAGCTTCTGTAACCTCATCGCCATTTCATTTAATTGCATAAGCTTTTCGGGGTCCTTTGTATTGCTCAAGAAGGACATTGAACCTGACAAAGCCTGGTCAACATCTTGCCTCAAGTCCAGAGCTTGTTGGACGATGGCATTATAGGTTGCTTCGCCTAAAGCCCCATCCCCTTGTCGGGCACTAAAGGTATCGATGATTTGTTGCTGCTCCATAGCGCCACCAATGGTTGCTCCTATTAATGCTTTGCCACCTTGGTACCCTAAGTATCCGCCAGCAAGCGCGCCCAGTTGCCCGGCCATTCCACCAAACCCGCCTCTTCCTCCACTACCGCCGCCCCCGCCACCTCCACCGCCTCCAGGAGGTGGGATATTACGAACGGCGGCCGTCAATTCCCTGACTAAGTGAATAAGCTCCTGGAGCAAAGTGGTAAGGTTTGAGCTCAAGTTCACAGTTGCTACAATCGTCCCAATACGGGATAGAATTTGCATCCTCAGCGCTGTTGCTTGTAATAATGCTCGGGTAGTATCAAGCTTAATTTGGACAGTTATAGGCGCATGCGAAGATAACCCGCTTAACTGTGAATTTAATTGATTACGCAATTGGGCCAGATTAATCTGCATATGGGGCTCCAAGCGAACATTGGCATTAATATTGCCTATGCCACTGATCTGCATCCGCAATTGATTGCGCACTGCGGTAGCATCCACATGAATCTGAGGAGTAATATTTATTGGCGTAAGCGCTCCATCAATACGCCCCCTCAGCGCTGCCGCCTCTTGAACTGCTGCCGCCCCATCCAAAGTGACTTGAACAGCAGAAGCAGTTAAACCATTACGTATTTGACTCTGAATATCCGCTATCTTTTGTGTAACATCCGCAGCGTTAATAGCAACCTCAATAACCGCAGCAGAACCCGAAGCGGATATCGTCTGCCTAAGCTGCTGCATTTGTGCAGCTATTTCAGTTGAATTAACTGTGGCATTAATAACCACCGAAGGACTATGAGAACGAATCTGTTGCTCGATTTGCGTCATTTGCTGAGAAATCCCTTGGCTAGATAACGTCACAGCAATTTCTACATCAGATGCAGCTGAGGACACGGCATTTGCAATCTGCTGCACCTGCGCAACTGCCTGTGAAGCATTTACCTTGACCTTAAACTCTGCCGGCGCTTCGACAAGGCGCCTTAACCTCTCCATTGCAACGATAGCAGTATTAACTTGATTAATTGTTTTTCGCAATGGCGAGGAAAACTGATCCATCATCTTTAGATAGGTTGATATTGTAGGCACTCTTAACCTCCTTCCTGCTGAATAAAAAAACAGCCCCAACGCGGGGCTGTTTAATCATGGCTTTTTAAAGGCTATTTCAAATGGATATGTCTTGTCGCCGAAATAGATAAGCTTTTCTCTTTTGCTGTACTCCGCTTGTTCTTTGTCGTCCATTCCCGGACTCTGACCAACAGTGAGTTTAGCTGTGTTGTCGTAAATCACAACATTTCCGAGTAGGCCGCTATTTTCTGAAAAAGCCTCCTTGGAATACAACTCCTTCACTATTTCGTCAGCTGATTCAATTGTCACTTTACCCTTTAATTGCTGGACAGAGTAGTGTCTGCTACTAGGTGTATATTTGATAATCTTAAACGCATATTTACTCTTATAATTATCATCTACCACCATGTCTTTTGGAAGACCCGACTCTTCATATATTTGCTGAGCTGTCTTCGGTGTTTGAGCAGCAGCCGTATCCTTCTTGAATTGGCCAGGTTCAAAAACTGAAAACACTATAATAGCAAACAAAGCAACAAATGCAACCATCACAATAGCGAATATTTTCGCTCCCTTACCTCTTGTTACTTTCTTCACACTCATAATATACCGCCTTCACATTTTAGGAATATAGTACCAAAAATAGAATAGGGCGGTCTAGCTTAATTTGTAAAATCCTATCATTTTTTGCTTTTGAGCTTCGCCCGCTGCTTACTCTCAGCTTCCACCCTAACCTTGATAAAAGCTATTAATGATGCTTTCTTGCGCGAAGGAAGCTCAATAAAATCCCATGGCATTATATTCATCTCATGGAGGGCGTAGTAAGCAAGGTTCGCTTCCGGATCGCCCTCTTCAATTAGTTTTTTACTTCTTCGACCAATTCGTTAAGATCGCGGTCAAAGCCGTTGAGCTCTTGGACTTTTCCTACAAGGCTGGCGAATTCGCCAGGAAGGAGCATTTTTTTAATAAGGACGTCCGCCCCTCTGACATTGTATGATTCCTGCAATTCTGCGTTTTGCAAATCAGGATAGAGGACACTCGCAACGACAAGCTTCGCAATATATGCTTCGCTGTCTGTTTCATTGGTTTTCACTCCGTTTTTCCCCTTGACTTGTTTGGTAGCCGACTTCCGCAACCTCTCATTTTCTTCCTCGGTCATTGTCTTAAGTTGCCAAGGGATAGGGTTGCCGTCCTTGTCCTTCATACGATCAGACACAACAAAGTCAACAGTAATATCCGAAACAACGTTTTGTTTAAAAAATGCGCTCAAGCTCATAATATATTCCTCCGTTTATAAGGCGCCAACTAGACGCCTGTGATTGTATTGAATTGGTCAAGCATATCGACATCGGAAAAAGTGAAGGGAATTTCCTCATCAAGCATATCGTCACTGGTTGCGTCAAATTTAGCAATGACGATACTGTCCATATTGCAATCCTTAAGCAAGATGCTTTGTTTACCCGCGTCAGAACTTGGGTCCTCGTTTTCAACGACTAAATCAAACCAGTTATCTTTACCTGTTTTGACATAATCAATCATCATTTGACGAAATAGGCTTGTGACGTAGTAAATGGTCATGCTTCCGCTTCCGGTCCATCCTGCAGCACGCTTACCCGTATTTGTCTTTCCTAGTATTGGGACGTCGATCTTGTTTTTTTCGATGTTTGCCTCAAGCGATTTTGCATAAAACAATTCTTCTACGCGACCATCAATTTTAGCGTAGGCTACCGCCTGTTTGCCACTAATTGCATCCATTTCTCGAAATAATTTTCTCAAGTTACTTCACCTCGACATTCATGTAAATTTTCTCAATGCTGTCTACCGGCTGGATGTACAAATCAATGAGGACAGCGTCAGCTTCACTCCCAGCTGCCACAATTAAATCGGTCTGGCTATCAAAGTTTTGAATAGCATTGATACCAGTTAGAGTATCCAGGTAACTGATGTACTCGCCCTTGAGGAGATTGCGGCCAGATGCATTATTATCGATTTTCCCGATATAGAAATTATCGAAAGTACGTTTCATGTCATTCGCGATAGAATCCAGCACCCGGACAACTCTGTTCTTGCGGAACGCCTTGCCTTTATCCGGCGTCAGCGATTTGAAAGTGTTAATATCCTGCTCGATGACGGCTTGACCGTTCGCAGCAGATATGACCAGCTCACCGTTATTAAGTGCTGCAATCGTCTCTGTATTGGTGAGCCGTGGAAATGCATCCACCGCGTTAGGGATGGCTCTATAGGTCAACGACTCATTAACCTCCGCGGCTGCGGCCATAGCAGCAACCTCCCACAGAAGCATTTCGGGAGAGACCTGCAGACCATCCGACGTAATGATGCCATTTTTCAAGCTCGTCACGCCTTCATTGTCAGCGGCTGGATAAGAGACAAGCACGGCAGCAACCTTTTTGCCTTCATCCTCCCTTTGGCGGCGGATATAAGCCACGGCAAGCTGCTTGCTGGTGGAGTCTGTCAGCGGCACTCCGAGCACGTTATAATCCTTGCCCTCGAAAGCAGTAAGCGCCGCTGAAAAGTCGGCTCCGCTCGCGGTACCGTCCGTTCCCCCGATCAGCGAAGCGCCGGCAGAAGCGGTAAGCGCCCCGGTACCCGACCAATCGATAAATTTATTCGCGGCCATATCAGCAATTGTAGTAACGGTTTGAGTGTCTAATACCTCGCCATCCAGCAGCGTTTTAACATCGAAGGCGGATACATTGTCAATATTGGCCTGAACAACCACCTGCAGGTCATTGCCGCGTGTACCGCCCCATTTTGCCGTTGCCATAAGCGCACCGACCGTCACCTTAGCTTTGACCGCCCCTGTACCTCCAAGCCTGTACAGCAGCACCTTGGACGCATGAGACATTGCTGCTGTAATGTGCCTAATGCGCGCATCCTCTGCGCGGAAGCCGATAAGCTCAAGCGCCTTGTCGGCATACTCCGCCGCTTCCAGTACGATTACGTTCTCAGGATCTCCCCACGGGAGCGGTGCCGGGAAAGCAGCAACTCCCCGCTCGCCTAACGTACCGAGTGCCTGAGCCTGTGATTTAAAATTGATATATACGCCTGGGCGCACCTTGTTTTGCGTGGTCCATGTACCTCCAGCCAATTACCTCACGTCCTTTCTTAAATAAGACTCAATGGCCGCTACCGCTTCCTCATTCGTATAGGAGCGATTCGCTTCCAGCACGGCGGCCAGAATGTCTCGTTCCTGCGGGCTGAATCGCTTAGAGGTCAAATACTGCTCCTTGGAATACGCAGGAACAGGTGGCGCTTCAGCAACCTCATGCGCTTCATTTTTTGTCTTGCTGCTCATCGCAGTTCCTCCCTCAAATTCATTTTTTCCATCGGTGGTGTTACTGTTGGCTTTTTCCAAACCATCAAGCGGAAGCTCACCGAAAAGAGCAGCACACCGTCCACTACTTGAATATCCATGTCTTGCCCAAATGCTGGGCGCCCACCGACCGTTATCCATTCAAGTGCTGCCGCTAATTGCTCCGCCATGTCATAAGCTTCATGATTGGCTCGCTCCGGACCGAAATAATGCACTACAAATGGATGCTCGCGGCGGTACCGCCTGCCAAGTTCCCGCGTGTGGTCCACGTCAAGCAGGCGCACAAAAAAGTGAGGTGGATTAAGCTCTTGCTTGATCTCCTCGCCTGATATAGGGATGTCCGGGAACGCAGCATCAAGCGCCTGCATGAGTCCATGCCGAACATCATTTATGGTTACTTGCATGATCAATCCCCCAGGTATCGAGCCAAGAAGCGCTCAAGCTTACGTTCCAAGATGGGCGGCAACTCACGCTTCAATTCAAGGTGGGAATTGGTCATGAAAAACTGCCCCTCTACCCATCCCTTATGATTCGCCGTCCTATGCCCGTATTCGACGTAAGCGGAATAATAGGTGGGGTTGAATACCTCGACCTCGTACACACCGCCAGCTCCAGCACTGTTTTGCTGCAGCGTCCATGCCCGGCGTAAAGCGCCGCCCGTTTTGGATCCGTGGCTGCTTTTGAAGCTGACTCGGATCGTTCGAGCGCGGGCCGTGAAACTCACCCGCTTTCCATCCTTTGTGGTGAAGCTAACCTGCCGCTCCGGAATATTGGCCGTAAAGTTTACCCAGCCGCCGCTGTCGTAGCTGCCGACGGGCGTTCGCCTGACCACCTTTGCTAAAAAACGGTTTCCCGCTTCATTAGCGAGCTCCATCATAAATGCGGGCATGGCTTGTTCCATAGCGACCAGGTTATCTCTGAATTTTTCAAACTCCGAAAAATCAAAGGTGCCCATCCCCGCCATCACGCCCACTCCGTTGCTTCAAGCATGATTTCCTGATGCGACGAGTAAGGCGGAAATGGTTTGCCGGCGCTGTATGTCTCCACCTGCCCTGTCGATTTCCGCGTGATGGCGATAACGTCGCCCTGCAGTACTTCCAACTCCGGCGCAAGAAAGAGCTTCGCATCATATTTGATGTTATTCTCGGCTACTGTCTGCCCGTTTCGCGGAAGCCCGGTCTGCGAAAGCTTACAGCGCTGTTCCTCATATATAGGCTGCAGCGTCTGCTTTGTCTCCTTGGTTACCGGGTCCTTTGCTTCAATGTGTCGGCTGATCGTGCAGCTGTCTTCATACATTTTTTCAATTGCCCGGCGATGCTTCCGGTAGTTTATAGCCATGCTACCACCTCATTTTGCGATACCGATTGAGGTCATGCTTGTAATTAAGCACAACCTCCTCGATGATCGCTTTACCCGTATTGATCACACCGCCCGCGGCGCTCCCAGCAGAAACAGAAGTATCCCCCACTTTGACGTTAGCCGATTCGCCGACCGTATCCTCAACCTCTTCCACGTTTGCCAAATCGACGCGGACCGCATCGATCGTCATAGAAGCCCACGTAAAGAGCAAGCCCCGCGGCAGACTCTCAATGCCGCAGTAATGCAAGATGCGATGCTCGATCTCAGCAATGTACGTATCGATGAGCGGTTGCAGCGCATCGTCCTGAAGCAGCATGCGCGCCTTGATGATAGGCCATACGTCAATGACCGTTATCATAGACTACTCCGGGAAGCGGACAACGTCCGCATCCTGCAGCCTCTGCAGGTCACTAGCATTAATCGTTGTACGCTCGCCTTTGCGGTAAACTCGTCCCGCTTCGCGGACGTTCTTTGTCCAGATAACATCTACCGTTTCGGGCAATTCATTTTCTTTTTCTTTTGCAGCAGCCATTTTCGGTTGCTCCTTTCTGATTTCAAATAAAATAGGAGGGGCCGAGGCCTCTCCTACGCTACTTTAGCAATGAAAATAGTGTCCATTGTCTCGAAAGATGGGAGCACGATTTCAGAAACGATGGTGTTTACATTGACTGGGTGCGGTTCAACGATAGTTGTAATCGCTACACCAGTATTCACGATTTGCACTTCTGCCGCAGTAGAACCAGACATTAAATCCGCTTCCTCCGGCGTTGTACCGTACCAAGTCGTACCCAAGTTGCCCTCAGGGAACAATGTGAAGTAATCGTCAGGATAGAATTGATGTGTACTGCCATCCAGCAGTGCATATTTTTTGTTATACACAACAATCGTAAGCCCGAATTTATCCAGCAAATATTGTCGCATCATTGCATCGGTAACGATAACATTTTGCCATCCTACTGGATTCATGTCTTTTAGGAATCCTTGGTTACGCATGATGTATCCCCACGTCTTACGAGTGCAAAGCCCGCGTTTAGGTCGAACGCCTGTGTCTTCTTCGATTTTATCCTGATACCCCGTAATATGGCCGGCAATATTGGCAGTAGGTGAACTCCATTGCTCCGAAACGTCCGTAATGGTCTCTTTGTGGTCAGGATTGAAGCGGTAGTCATAACGTTGATCCTGACGTGTCGCCGCGGATGTAATCCTAATTTCCCCGCTAGAAAGTAGCTGCATGATTTGGCGTTCGGGAATAACATCGGCGCCACTTACTAGCGTTGCAATGTCATTATAGATTTGGCTTACCAATGGCATGATGTAAGCATCGTTAGAATTCTCCTGAAGCTTGAGCAATTCTTGGCGATCCTTTTCACCCAACCGCATTGCTTCACGGAAGAACGGCATTTCTGTTTCAACCTTGTCAAATCCAATGCGGTCCCGCAGAGTAGCTTTTGCATCAAATGCAGATGGCTGTAGTGATACAGGCAATCCCCGCGCTCCCTTAATCCAAGCAAGGTCCAATCCTAGTTTTTTCTTAGCTGGGAACAACGTCGCCCCCAGATAAGGAACAGCATTACTCGGGTTATTTGCCATAAAGGTAGCGATAGCCCTAGCACTGAAATAATCAAAAATAGTTTTCATTTGAAATATGCCCCTCCCCGCCTATTAGGCGATGAATGTAATTTGTTTAAGTGCTGTAATTTCGTCCGCGGTTGGCTGCACGGGCAGCTTGGTTTTGTCGATGTAGCCGTGAATGATCATTGCGCCCGGAGCTGGGCCATACGTAACATCAACGTCATACTGCAGAACACCCTCAGCATTGCTCACTCCTGTTGTAGTCACAGCTTTTTTCGCAAGCTTTGTCGGATCGGCCAGCATGCCGTTACCAATGATCGTCCCAGCAGGAACAATCTTCTTACCATCCACCGCAGTTATGCCGGTGTCATCCACCGTTACCGGAATATCAACGTAATGATCCGGAGTTTTGAGAATTTCTTTTGTGTTCCCATAGGTTTGTGAAGTGAACTTCATTTCCTAATCGCCTCCATTATCCAAAATAAAGTTTTTGCCCTTCTGCAGCCGCAGCATTCGTTTTTGCAAACTCAGCTACACGTTTGCCTAATTCTGCAGCTTCGTCCTTGCCGCCACCCGATCCACCAGCTCCGCCGCCTTCATTCGGCTTAGCGCCTTTGAATTGAAAGCTTCCATTACCGCCCTTGTCTTCCGGAACAAACAAGAATCCTTTGTCCTTTTGAAGCGTTGTGATTTGGTCGTCCAGACCGCCCTTCACGTTGCCAGCTTCGTCTAGCTCGATTTTACTGCTGTCGAGCTGACCGGCTACAATATCCAGATCATGCACCTTACCAGCAAGCGCCAACTTAATAGCGGTGCTGACACGTAATTGCTTTGCGTCAGCCTCATACTGCTCTTTGTTCGTTTTGTTCTCGGCCTGCAGCGTCTCGATTTTCTTCGTAAGCTCCGCGGTGTCGCCGCTGCTCTTCTTCAAATCCTCCAGCTGCTTGTCGCGGTCAACCAAGTTTTTCTCCGCTTGCTTTTTCGCATCGTTGATTTCCTTGAAACGGTGCTCCGGTACCCACGACTTATAATTCGTTTCCACGCCGCCTACAACCGCCGTAATCTGCGCGTCCGTTAGGCCCTGCGCTTTAAGCAAATCCTTCAACCACTCCATGTATATCAATCCTTCCACTTGGTATCCCGGGTGTGTCCGGTAATCGTCCAGTTTATAGCGTCATATGACAGGACAACAAAAAAAGCCGCTATTCAGCAGCCTCCACTAACTCATATTCACTTTCCAATGCCGCTTTGGTCATCAACTGCAGTTGGCCCGTGGCATCCTTGACGATAAACTCCCCTTTGCGGGCAATGATTACGCTGTATGCGTCACGGATCACCCGGAGCTGCGCGCCGTCCGAATTGTACTCTACCTGGATTAGCAAGCCGGTGAAATCCTTAATGGCCTGCGCGTTGTCTGGCTCGTTGGTAAACTCAATGGCATCGACAAAGACGCTCTTTTTATAACGCTTCATAGGTTGCCTCGAAGATGTCTGGTTTGCATGGATAAATCTCACCTTGAACACCACGAATAATGTAATCACCGGGCTGCGCTTCCATCACGCCCTCCAGCGTTTTAATAAACATTCGACCGTTAGAAAAACTAACTTGCCCCATCCTGATTCGATTAACAATCCATTCAGGGTCTTCGGACTGATCAAGTCCGCCAGTCCATCTAAACGCATCAATAACAACAGGCTTTTTACGGTATTTCCCCATAACTCAAGCACCTCCCAGCAAAATAAAAAGACACCCTCGCCGCAGCATGAGTGTCTTAATCAGATTATAGGTAATTCATTCAAAGCTTCTCGATCTGCCCGCTGCATTTGCTGCAGCAGCTTCTCGAAATCCGGCTTCACTGCTTCGGGAGCATTCGGCTTTAGAATGGCTGTGTTATTCCCAAACTCAATCCAGGGCGCCAGTTTCGGCGGAATAAGCGGCATCATAATAAGCCGGCCTCCTTTAATTTTCTTCGCAATATATTAATTACCTCCACCGACAAACGGCGGGGCTTCTCCGTTCCGACAACCTCCGCAAATGCTTCGGCAAGGAACTCTTTGCTGTTTTTATTGGCGTATCCGCTCAGCTCATCGGTTATGTTCTTCGGTAGGTTCGCAATTCCGAGGCTTTCAAGCGCCTCCAGCATAATAGCCTGGGACAGCACACCTTTTTGCACTCTGGACCATATCACCTGTGCATCATCAACCGATAACGCTACGCCTGTCCATGCGCCCATAACCCTCATAGCATGGGAATACTCCAACAAATGACCAAACTCGTGAATAAACAACGATTCCCGCGTGGAGCCGACAGGCCAATGCTTAGCCTCAACTGATGCCTTGATTATATCATCAATCTCGGAAGACTTATAGTAGCGTGATGACACCTGAAGGCTGGCGGCAACCTTGCCGTCGGTGTAAGCGAGGCTGGCTTGTGCGACGAAGTCCTCTGTATCAACAGCCTTGATCTGCTTTGCGAATCCCTTTATAGCTGGGAAGTCACTCATAGCCTTGTGCATTGCACGGTTAACTGAATTGACGCTCTCCAAATCTAAGCCGCTATAATCAGCAGCATCGAACCCGTAATCCTTAATGGCTGCCTGCTCAGCTGCTCGTATTGTCTTAGCCGGCACAAACGCTTGAGGAACTTGCTGCGGCTCAGCAGGAATGACTTTTGGTGGTTCTTGCGGCTGCGGATCGTCAGTGCTCGGCGGCTCCGTCGCATCCTTCGGTGCATGCTGCGCTGTCCAATCCTCATAGCTCATATTACCTGGCACTGAATAGGTTTTGCCGTCCGCTCCGCCACGAGCTGTGCGTTCCCCTTCTTCACCATCCTCGTAATAGGGGATGGTTGTCGAGCGGCAGCGCACATGCAACGGCGGATAGTTGCGCCCAGCCTGCGCCTCTGAAACAGGCAATATCTCGCTGTCCATGCCGCGGCACTCTTGCGAGGTCCGGCTATCTAGCGTTGCAATGAACTGGTACCGCTCAACGCCTGTTTGCTGGTAACCATCTAGGCGTGATTGCCCCGAGAAGTAAGCAGCCTCCGTCCGAATCAACGTCTCAGCAGCTCGCTTGCTGACGCCCATCCGCTTCGCAAAATCGTTAATAAGCTTGTCCGATGGCTCGCCGCGGATTAAATCCTGCGTCATGATCGTCTGCAGCTCCGCAACTAGCTTATCCCTGTCCCTCCAAATGCGCGCCGAGAAGTTGCTGCCGTCTGGCGCCCACGGCTTCGACAACACTTTATCAATCTGCCGCGAGTCCAAGCCGGCAAATGGTACGCCTTTGCCTATCCCGCGCTGCACCTCATAGATGCCTTTGTAATAGCCATCCTTGTAAATGCCACCCAACGCCCCCGCTGAACCCTTCTGCCGCTTCCCAGCCAATACCTCTACTTCCTGCTGCAGCTTTGTCTGCAACTCCTCCAGCCGGGTTATGTGCGCCTTCGCGCTGGCATTTTCGAGTTGTTTTAACCATCGCTGATCAACAGCGTTTTCTCGTCCAGCTTTGATATACTCGTCAACGGTCCAACGGAACTCCTTTAGCTCGTTATTGGTGAGGAGTTTACGCGCCTCCGCCATGCTGACGCCGTTGTTTTTAGCAAGTCGGCCATACCAGGCTTCCGTTTCCTTCTTTATTCGCGCCATGGCCTTGTCGTATTCGGCGTTCTGCGTCTTAATGTAATCCTCGCCCTTATCCAGCATCGATTCGTTCAGCTGATCCATACGGCGGGACCAATAATCAGCCGACCTCATGTGTCACCGTCTGTTTTAATCGGTGTTGACGTTGGCAAACCACCGGTAGCTTCTTCATCGGCATCCTTTTGCATTTTAGCCCTATCGGCTGCCTTTCGTTTCATTTCCGTCTTGGCATCCTTGACATATGGATGCTGCGCGACGAGCGTTTCGTCAGAGAGAATTCCAACGCTGTCCTTAATGCCGGTGATAATGGCCGCCTCGTCAACTGGCATATCGCGGTTAAAGATGAATTCCGCCTTTTCACCGCTGAAATCGACGCCTGTCGTATTGTAAAGGTGCTTGTCTATAAACCACCGAAGTTGCTCCAGCGATGCTTGAAACTCCGTCTCGATCAAGCTGGCGTCCATATCCAAATCGCTATAAAGGAAGCGCAGCGCTATACCAGAAGGAGCACTTCCAATATCTACGCCCTGAGTGTCCACACCGCGGCCGAACTCGTAAATGTCTTTGCGGGCTTGCTCCATATGCGTCTTATACGCTTCGCTGTTCATGTCGATGCTTAACGAATCAACACCGCCCTGATCCTCAACAAAAGCCGTACGGTATGTGGCCATGTTTTTTCGGAACTCTGATGCAGACTGGCCGCCGTAGTCTTTTACAACAAAGATGCTGTCTGGCATGTCCTCCAAATTGTTGCTGTTGTCAGATTTTTTATTGTCGTAGTCATCGGCCAGCGATTTGATGATTTCGACAAGTGGCTGCTCCTCTTCATTGTATTTCCATGCGATGAAGGGAACGCGCTCCCAGTTAAGACCCTGTTCCTTTCCATCGCTTGATTTGACGCTGAAATGAGCTCCAACCGCTCCTGCTTCCACGTCCGGAATAAACCCGGTACCTCCTGTGGTGTAACGTCGAACACCCGATGTATCCCACCATTCTATCTTTTTAACCTTTTTACGCTGCAACCCCTCGTATACCTCAACCTCGTACACGCGGATAATAGCATCCAACACGGTATGAGCTTCGTCGCGCCATAATGGTATGATCTCTGGGCTATTCATGAGTTTAAAGGATAGCTGGCCGTCCTCATCGTAATAGACATGCCACCAGGCGATGCCGTTATTCACCGCCGTTTTGCCAGTGCTTTTTAAGCGCCGGTGTTGATCTTTATTAAAAATATTGTCTAGTTGCTCCTGGTAAGCATCATTTTCCGCTTGGATTGTAATCGGCTTGCCTAGCAGATACCCTACCTTTTGATCAACCAATTTTCTTATAAAAGCGTTGGCCAGCTGGTTATTGGCAAGGTTAGCTACAGGCTCTTTTGCCCCGCTCGCGCCGATCGCTGTCCGCTGACGCTTGTTAATATCCGTATCGTTGCGATAGTACCTATTGCCAATCTGCATCCATGCAAGCTTGTGAGAACTGCTCCAATCACCTATTTCAAGTTGAATGATTTGCTCGAGCGAAGCTGCAGTTCTGGCTCCACGAATGATGATATTCTCTATCGCTTTTTGTTCATCGCCATTCGGCCATAACATTGTCATCATGGCTCCTCCTTTCATCGCTGCCCTGGGAAGAATACTCCGCTCCGTTCTGGCTGCGCAAACGCCAAAACGACCGCATCCGCCCTGTCGGGTGAATCCAGTCCACGTTTTTTCATATCTTCCTTGCGTTCCAATGCAATTTTACCTTTACTGGTCATGCGGTACTTACGCTGTGAGAGCTGCGTAACAAGACGTTCATCGTCCGGCAGCTCAATCATAGGAGCCTGCCCCTGTATATGCTTGGAGAAGGATTCCTGTAGCAGGTCGCGCAGGTCCGCCCACGTCTCGGTACCACGGTTTTCGTAATGTTCTTCTTCCTTCCGTGTCGGCTTACTGCCGTTGTTGATCGGCGTAACCCGCCAGCCCTTTAAACGATCCTCCCGGATGACTTCATTTAGCCGATCCGTGACGCCGCCGCCTACACCGCTGTCATCTACCTTAATTTCAACGTTGCGGAGCTGTGTGTGCTTTCGAATCATGTCCCTAGCAAGAGCGATAACCCAACCGGCCGTGACCATGGTATCTTGCTTATTGTACCGATGAAGCTTGAAGACCTTCATTCCCACCCGTGGTGCAATAACCGTTTCATCATCGCCAAATCGCGCAACGTCGACGCCCAGGTGTAGTGTGTCTCCAGCAGGCTCGACCGTGGCGTTAGCAGCCAGCTCGGCCAATTCAAGCGCAATGAAGGCATCAGCCTCGGCCTTCGGAAACTCTCCATACACTCGAACACGAACAACATCGCTTTCAGCGCCATACTTATCAATAAGCATTTGAATATTGTCTTTGCTAGTACGCTTACTGTCCCTGCTGTCTACCTTGTGTGTACGGAAACGGCTTCTGTCTCGGTTATGCGAATCATAAAAAACCCCACTCGTTCGAGTCGGGTTCCCGCACATCAGCAACTTATTTTCATAACCGGTTAATGTACCTATGATGGCTTCCATGATCGGATCGGCAACCCCTGAAGCCTCATCGACAATGAACAACATATAGTCTGCGTGGAAGCCCTGCATGTTCTCCGCTTTGGTGGCCGTCCTGGCTGTTGCGAACCAGCGTTTTTCATGGCCGATCATGTAGACCTTCGTTTTGGTCCATTTAAGCAAATTCTTTACCATGGAGCTTTCCAGCCACTTTGCCACCTCGGCCCATAGTACGTCGTTAAGCTGCTGCTTAGTGGGAGCCGTACATACAACCCTGCAATTCGGCCGACAACACAGATACCATATGACTAAAGCAGCCTCGAAGCCAGTCTTACCTACCCCTTGTCCAGAACGGACGCTAGTCCGCGGATATTTAGCCACGTCTATCATAGCTGCCCGCTGCCAGTCATCCGGATCAAAGCCCAGCATGTCCTCAGCAAAAGCGACCGGGTCATCCCAATACAAATCAAGCAATAGCGCAATGTCAGAAACGACGTTATACGGCTTACTCATCGGCAGCCGCCTCCGCCCGCAGCGCATTACGCCGCTCGGCAATCTCTTTCAAGGCATCTGTCCAACTTTGAGTCGAGCCAGTTCCACCCTGAAGCTTTTGCAGCTCTATCTGCAGCATAGCAATGCGGATTTGCTTTTCCTCATCAGCCATCCTATTTTTGAGCTCAACTGCCTTGATCTTCTGGCCCTGTACCCGAGTCAGCGCATCCTCAATACGGATGATGTCCTCAATGGCACGATAGGCCGTCTCCTCGATCTCCGTAACGACCAGTTCCTCCTTGGAACCGACAACCGTTTTTGTCTGGCCGGTCCGCTCATCATTGACAGGGAAAGCTTCTTTCTTCGTCCGGAGCTGCTGCAGCGTACGGCGCTGATTTTCGGTAAGCCCGCCCATCAGCCGCTTGATACGCTGCAGCATGCGCCGCTCCCGGATAGTAAATAGGGTGATGGCATCGTCAGCTTGTTTAATCGGATCCGTATCAATCTCCCCGAGTAGCTGCTGCTCATCCTCATCGAGCGTATCGAACCAGATTGATTCATGCTCGCCGGTGCGGACGGCTTTCTTGTTGCCCACGGGACCGCCCTGCCCACCACGATTACCCTTGGCATTCTTATTCCCTTTAGGAGCGCCGCCCTTATTGCCAGCAGCGTTCCTGTTACCCTTCGGGGCTCCTATCCGTTTGGTAACGTTACTATTCGTTTCATCGGTAACGTTACCGTTCAGGGCAATGTCCCAACTGTCTAGATTCTTCCACTTGCGAATCTGAGAATCACCGACCCCGAGTTCGGCGGCAATGTCCTTCAACTTCCGTTCGCCGCCGCTGGCCAGCCACATTTGTTTGGCAGCGTCTCTGTTCGGGCTGCGCTCTTTAGCCATTACATGATCACCACCCCCGTCTATAAACTTTCTACCATTTTTACCGATATATATAAAAAAACAAAAGGAGACTGAGCAATGAAAATCTTTTGCATAGTATTTCTACTGGTTTATTTCAGTTCAGAAATCTATTTTACTTTTCGGCGCTACCTGCTATTAAACCAACCGTTATCAAAACCTACAGACATTTCGCCGGTACCTGGCCACAAAAGCTCATTTAGAAGACGCCTAGCCTACGAAAGGTTGCCGGACGATCAATTTCAGATTATAAGCGAAGGGTTAAGATCATTAAGTACAAGCGACCCTATTGAAAAGATAATTGACGTTTACGCTAAAATACTTTTCACAACTTTGCTTGCTGTATTTACAATCGCGGTAACTGCGAATGCCGCTCTGCTCCCCCTATACGAAATGGATGAGTTAAAGGAAGGCAAGGGGGCATTCATAAAAACTTTCATATCTTATCTAGGCCTTTCTGACACTATTCTTTTATCCGCCCTAACTATTACTATAATCACTGCCCTTCACTTTTTCTTTTTTGACCTTAGAAACAATCTGACTCACGCCCATCTTACTACCATAGAAGCTATTGAAAAAAGCCGCCAGAACCAGCCGCAGCCTTAGAATAAATCATCCTTTTGCAACTCTATATCAAGCTCGATGAGCTTTCGGAGGTCATCGACTGTCTTTATCTCGATGTTGCCGTCTTGAAAGTCCCTCACCCAGCGGGCAATGCCTGCCTTGATGATCTTGCGGTATTGCTCCTTGGATTCGAGTATTCCCGCAATGGTCTCCAGCTCGTGCCGGCGCAGCAGGTCTTCGTTTTCAGTCGTTCCCATTGTTGTTCCCCTCGGCTTTCCGTTATGATGGAATGCGAGATAGCGGGTATATCTGCAAAGTGCCGCGCGCGGCGGACCGCTATCTCAGCCGGGGGAACCTGGTTCAGGGGAGGGGCGTTCGTGCGCCTCTCCTTTTTATTTACTCAGCCATTGCTCATGAATCTGCTCGGCAATGCGCTGCATCATCAGCGGTGGAACGCTCATACCGCATACATACTGGACATCAGCATCCATAAAGTCATAATCGGCTGGGAACGTCTGCAGGCGGATAATATCCGTATCACTTATTCGGCACGGCTCGTCATAGCGTACATAGAACGAAGAAGACAGCAGCGTATTGGCCACTTTGCCACGCCTCATTAACCGAGTATTGAAACTTGACTGTTTCCCCTCATGCCTCAACGAAATATCTCCCATATCTGCATCAACAGGACGCCGCTTATGCCACCGCTGATATGTGACTCCTCCAGCCTTCAGAGGCTTGCCCTCACCGCCTTGAATATCACCGTAAAGTACAGGCGGTTCATTGAATTCCAGCTTCAGCAACGGAAAATTGAGGTCATTCCTTGCAGCAATAAAGATAAGGCGCTCCCGCTTTTGAGGAACGCCCATAGTCGCCGAGTTAAGAAGGAACAGCTGCGGTCTGTATCCAATGGACCGGAGCCTAGAAAGCACCAAGCTGACATACCCGCGAGCCTTTCCGTTTATCATCCCCGTTACGTTCTCGGCCACAATAACCCGCGGCTGCAGCAGCTCGGCAACATCAAGGAAATCAAAAAAAAGGTCATCCAGCCGCTGTACGGCCTGACCTTCCCTGAATTTATGCTCGTTGCCCCATTTCTTATCTCGCTGCCCTGACATCGAAAATACGCTGCAGGGCGGAGATCCGTCCAGGATGCTCAGGTCAAATAACTCCTTCGGCAGTTGGCTGGCTGGAAGCAGCTTAAACTCCTGTATAGGCATCTGAAACGGAAAGCGGGGGTTATGATTCTTCTTGTATAGCCGCATCATCTGCGGATCGATTTCCACATTCCCCAGCACCGTATAACCCGCCCGCTTGTAGCCCATTGTTGAGCCGCCGCCGCAGCTGAAGCAGCTAAACACGGTCCGACCATGCTGCGGTACAGCCGACAGATCAGACAGCCGCCAATCCCATGCGGGGCGGGTCATGTTGCATCCTCCTGGTCAAACAGAAAGCCACACCGAGGGCATTTACAATCAAAGCGGGATTCATCGAATTCATCGACGTCCAGCTCCTTATTGTTGAAGTCACCCAATTGGTCATCTGGCGGCTCCGTGAAATCAGCGATTAGGCGGTCTGCTTCGGCTGGATCAAATCCCGATAAGTCCAGCTCCGCTCCACCGGCCTGCAGCTCATCCAACAGCCGGGCTAATGCCTCATCATCCCAGCCGCCTGACACTTTGTTAAGCGCAAGGTTAAGCAGCCTCTCCTGCTGGTCATCCAGGTCAACGACGGAAACGGTCAGCTCCGTATGCCCAAGCTCGTTAACCATGATCTTATACCTCTGATGACCGCCTACCATATTCCCGGTGCGCTCATTCCATACGATCGGCTCCACGTATCCAAAGCTTTCGATGCTACGGCGAAGCTTTTCATATTCGGGATCTCCCGGCTGCAGATCGATGCGCGGGTTGTAGGCTGCTGCATTAATTCGGTCTATCGGTATGGTTTGAATGTTCATGATTTTCCCTCCAATAAAAAAAGCACCCGAGAGGGGCGCTCTATCATTATAAAAACGCTGACCAAGGACCTATTGAAAAAATAAGAATGACCCCTACTCCTGATCCAAAATAAAAAGCTCCTTCTGGTCTTCTAAAGACTCTTTTCAATAGAACTACGCCCAAAAGTCCGGGTGCTATAATCCAAATAATTATCGGATATAACATATTACTCATGATTCCTGACACCAATTCACTCACTCAATCATCCCCCTTTGATTTTCTTCCAGTATCCGACAAATTAAGACACTGGTCAAGGAAGAAACTGCAGAAGGAATAATCCCCGCCGCTTGCTGCGGCCGATCCGCCGGAAGCCCGCAGACAAAAAACAAAAGCCCGGATTCGAACTCCGGACTTTCGACGAATCAACGTATGTGATTATGCCGTCTGGAGGCGGCTGTCCCCATTCATCCATTGTAGCAGCGATAGCGGTCCTTATTAGACTGCTGCTTAAATGCTGGGACTCGTTGCGAAAGATCGTACATTCCCACGCCTGAAGGCCGTCGTCACGGATGCCTGACCATGTAACCCAAACAGCATCCGCTGCTGCTGTGCGCAGGACGAGGTTATGCCCAGGGCGGGTAAACATCGGGTGACCTACATGCTGCCGGGAGTAATGACGATCGGCGAGTTGCCGGCATGCTCGATCTCCTTTATTGGTGAGCAGCCACGGACCATATTCAGCGATATCAAGCATGATCTGGAGCATGATGTCTGTCTCCCTTCAATCGGCCTTACACCGAATATAGGTTTTGGAAAACGCGTCTGCTGCTCCCTCATTTCCTGAGCCCAAACTTTAAGATTCTTCAACATATTCTCGCTCGAAATCGGCAAAGCGACCATCTCCTTGTGTTAAGTCGGTTTTCATCAGGTCGCCCGCTGGACACCCTCTCAGAAACCACCAGCGCCGCCCTGTGCTCCTCTAAGAATCATGTCGAATGTTCGGACGTCAAAAAACCCTGCGCCTTAAATCGGCAACAGGGCATATGTATTGAAGCAAAAGAAAAAGCACCCCGAAGGATACTTTAATCTTTGGATTTTCCTGTTTGATATAAAAATTCTAATTCTTGTATCGCGTGGCTAAGGGCATTCACTCTTCCAACAGCTTCCCAATGGACTTTTTCATCTGGTTGTCCCTTGTCAATAATATCCTGTTTCTTTTGGCAGTGTTCTTTCAAATTGTTTATTATTTTCTGAACCTCGTCATTGTATTGCAAAACATACACCTCCCCCGAAGTCAAAATTCGACATAAGGAAGGTTTTTCCTTCTTTTCAAATCAGAAGCCGCCCCAGCCAAAGGACGGCTCGTAGCTTAGGAGCCAAGGATTGTCGACTCCATGTTTTTTAGAGGGTTATCCCCTCTTGAGCAGTCCGGAATGTCCGAACCATTCAGCAGAGGATAAAATAGCCGCCCCCGGAGGAGCGGCATATAAGAGGAGGAGGTCGGTTAACCTCAGTTGGCACATTACTATAATATCACGGCTAGAGCCTAATGCTCTGCCGCTTTTCTGCCAAAAATCAGCCATTTATCTGCCACTAATCTACGTAACGTTCCAGCCTCAAGGCGAATGCCAGTTTATAGATGGCATTGGACTTGATCCTATAATACTTCCGCTCACTCAAGTGAAGTTCGGAGTATACGTTGTAATCGAATGTCTCTCCATCCTCCATGTAACGCTTCTGTATAAGCTGGCGCTCGAGCTTGCCCAACCGTGAAATTACCTGTTGGACCTGTTCGCATTCTTTTTCAAGTCGCTGCTCTGTATCCACGTTATACGTAGCGGTATCCTCTACCGGGCTGCTGGTAACATTCGTCGCGCCGTGAAATCTAGGCTCGGGCGATGAGGTCATTTTGGTCTCTCGACGAATGAAGCCGAGCTGCGCGAACAGTCTCGCTGATTCCAAACGCTGCTCCACCGCTTCCCGTGTTGCTTCTCTATCTATCTCCCAAGGAAATTGCAATTGTGTCATTCCCTGCACCTCCGTTATAATTGGTGATGCAGGTTTAATAATTTCAAACTCCCCCGCGGGCCGGCCAAGGTGCGGGGGATTGTTTTATTTACGCCAGGTCCATAAGCCCTGCTGTCCCTTCGCCGGGATCGGCGTTTGAAGCCTGGTTACCCCCGACATCTCCCAAGCAAAGCGACCTTGGGTGTAATCACCGAATTTGTCTTCTTGCAAGCTGATTCTCTTGGTTGTGCCTCCTGCACCGTTATATAGAGTTGGCATCCCGCTTTCGTAATCTTCGCCAACCGACCAGCACTCTGAAAGATTCGCAATGGCGACTACCGCCCCTGTAGGCAGGTTATCTGCTGTATATCCATGCTTGGCCAACGTTGACTTGATTGGCTCCGTCTCACAGGCTCCGCGGTCTATCTTCTTCGCCGCATGAATAGCGATTTTGCCGCGGTACTTAGTAGGCCATCCGCGTGTCTCGAAGCCCTTCTCTTCGAGCGCCAATAGCGTTGCCCAGGGCTCCCAAACGGTAATTGCCTTCATTTCTTCGAATTCATTCATCCTTTTTAGTCTCCTCACTGACAAGTACAATCCCTCGCTTGCCCATACGCTTGATGTATCCTTTGCGCTCCAGCATCTCCGTGATGTGATGAGCGGTCGAAGAAGAAGCGTACCCCATGGCATCCTGAATTTCTCTTGTAGTTGGGCTGTATTGATTACGACGGATGAAGTCTGAAATGAATCTGTACGCTTCAGATTGCTTATTGCTTAACGGTTTGAGATTGGCAGGAGGAGTTGGCTGCCCCAATTCAGCTTTCAAACTCGCATTCTCTTTTTCGACGCGCATCACCCGTTCGTGCCAGCGCTGTATGCTGCCATGCATCTCGTTATTCTCAAGAATCAGCGAGTCTACTTTATCTAGCAGCCCAGTAAGCCACTCGCGAGCTCCAACGATGAGAGCGGCATCCTCTTCGCTTATATCGATCGTAATGCGGTCGTCATTCTCATCATAGACGTTGAGCTCTCCAAATTTTCCGTAATTGGCTGTCCATTTGCCCTGGGAAGCAGCGGCCACGACCTTTCGAATTTTCTGCCTTTCTGCTTCGTTGAGTTCAATCATTGCCGATCCCCCATTCGCTTTTTGCTCATCGCTTTAAATGCACGCTTATGAAACTCCTTTGCGTGAGCCTCAGTGATCGTTGTACGCATGAAATCATAGGAACACTGCGCAGTCATAACCAGTTGCTCCTTCTTAACGCTTGGCGGCACATGAAACAAAATGAACTGTGCAGCATCGTGAACCTCATCTGGCCTGCCATCTTCGTATTGAATAGTAATCTTTGCCATGATGTATCTCCTTAAAATAAAGTAGGCTGCTCCACCGGCGCCTCTACCACATAACCTTTATCGACCCAGCTCCGCGGAACGGTAAGTCTGCGCACCAGTCGGCCCTCATGTGACTCCATGACCGTATCACCGGATTTGCGGTGAATGCCGCGTTCTGCGGACAGCCGTTCAGCCAGTTCCGTCCACATCCAATAGGTGACTGTCGATTTGTTCATTGCCGTTCCTTTTCATCCGTCTGAATCGGATACCCTTCCGAATCAACCTGCAATTTATAAATGATTCCGCCAAGTCCAATTCTACTGTTGTTCAATTTTTCAATTTCACTCGGAAGCAGCGGCCTGCAATCACTTTTCTGGTACTTCACTTCCATGAAGCCGAAACCTTCAACAAAGTTTCCGATGAAGTGGTCTTCGGTTTCCGACTTTACAATAATAAGCTCATCTTCTTCCCGGCGGATATCTCCGAGTTTGTGAATCGCCGGGCTTCCGCCCTTAACAATCATATAACGAGATCCGGTCATTACCGTTCACCCTTTCAATTTTACTAGCGTACATATTCCGCTCACGCTGACGCCGTTCAAACTGCGTCATGCAAGCAAATTCAATCTGTTCCCAATCGCCCATATCTTTGTCTTTGACGTCAATAACGATATAATACGGGATTACCAGAAACTCTTTGCCGCACTCGCTACAGTGTGGACGATCATACGCATAACACCCGTACACTTCGTCGGTCGGTATGTCCTTAATATCAAAATCAGCATTCTCAAATACCACGAAACCTTTGCATTCAGGTTGATTACACTTGTGCGCTTCTATTGCCACGCTAATTCCTCCTCATTACTTTGCTGGACACCATTTCTTTGACGTCTTCAGCGTTAGGGGGCTGGGATAAGTCATATCACCGAAGCCAACGAAATTATAGATCGGGCGGCCCCTATCGTCCGTCAGGTCTTTTGTTTCCGGGTGAACGCAATAATATTTTTTACGTCCCAGGCGGTTCCGTTGCGATTGCATTCTGCCTTGTTCCTTGCAGAAATTGCAATATTTACACTGCCGTTTCATGTTCTCCCCCTATTCATTGAGCTTCTAACCTGTCAATATGGTGGGATCTCAACCAAGCTAACAGTTCATTAAAACAAAATGATCATTAGAATACCGAGGATCGCACACCCAGCCTCGCCTCTGCATTCACTCCACTAAAGTTCAGCGCCAGCTTATCCCCTTATGCCATCCTGGACGAGAAAGGATGCTTTTTACTTTTAGCAGCATCTCCTTATCAAACCAGCCAAAATGGCATTCATTGTGAGGGATGCCCAGCACATTCGCCAGGCGCCCGTAAGCTTGAACTCGCTTTAGGTTTTTGTTTCCCTGCCACACTGGATCAAACAAAGCGTGGCATTCCTTTTTCAACTTTCGCATCTCACGGTTAGCGAGCCGGCCAAGTGGAGTGTTGGTGCCGGTATGAACGCCGACATAAGCGTCACACCTGGTGCATTTGTAACAGCGGCCGTTTCCATACACCTTGCCGTAAATGACCGCATTGCTTGTATAAACGACGACGCTGCCACAGTATGGGCAGCTCGTCGGAACAGGATAGTTGTCAACCTTCTTCATTTTCTCTTTCTCCCCCGCGTCCTCTCACTGATTTTCCCTATGAGGTCCGCCATAATAATGCCTGTTCGCGTCAGATCAGCATCCTTTTTGATTAGCCCTCTTCTATTCATAATTGCTAATTGTCCGCGAGTAAGCAGTATCAAGTTGTCAGGTTCAAAATTTCTCTTGTTGCCATCACCGAATATAACTGCATGGCCCTCTGGGACGGAACGTTCGTTTTGCTGCTCCCAAACAATCAAGTGCTTCCCACGCCATTTATTCGGATCGGCTATTTTGATATCAACATATTCATCACTGTTTACCCTCTCCGAACCTACTGGCACGTAATTGTGAGGTTTGTGACCCTTCCGATATTGAGTAACTTCCCCGCCATTAGATAGCCCTTTTGTGTCTTTATTAAATGGCACATGCCCTGTTTCAAAACGACCGGTTAACCCACTGCTAATCCTGTTGTTAGCCTTAAAGCCTTTCATTTGCTCTTTTGATAGATTCGTATTGAAATTCTTGTTAAATAAGCTGGCCAATTCTGCATTTCCCTTACCCAGGGCATTGTTTTTGATGAATTCCCGTTGTTCCATCGTGTAACGGTGAATCATCTGCTACCCCTCCAGCATTTTGGGAATTGTGGTGTTAGCGTTCATCCGATCATCAACTAGCTTTCTAGCTTCCAAAACGAGAGAGCCGTTTGCAATGATCTGAGAGGCCACACTTGTAACAGCCCTAGCTCGGCTGATTTCCTCGTTCAATTTTTCCCCGGTCAGCTCTTCATCTGCTAACCGCTCCAGTTGAGCAAACAAATGGTTATTCAAGTCTCCTAGGGTGTTTCTCAATTTAAACAGCCTCCTGCTGCGCTGTGACGTTATCGATGTGCCGGCTGTTGTAGTAGCCGAAGAAGTCATGAACGAATTCAGCAACGCTTTGGCCAGGATGCAACTCAGCCAGATCAGCGGTTACGAAGTTAACTACCCGCTGCAGCAGATCAAACAACTCCTGCATGACTCGCTCGCGATCGATGTCCGCGGCTTCGACATCCGAGCTCAAAGCTCCCACCGCATCATAAATGCGAGCTCTCTCCACATTGGCGATGGCCACCGACAAAATCGGCATACATAGCGTGATAATGTCGTTCTCTTGAATAGCAGCTTGCTCGGCAGCCTGCTCGAGGGTAGCGAGAAGAATCTGCTGTTCTTCGTCCATTTTCTTAAGCTTTCGCCCAGCCTCAGCAGCCTTATCCGAAGCACTTTCAAGTGCGGTTTTCATTTTTGCGTTCTCGGCCGTCTCGTACTCCATGGCGCGAGCTGCCGTATCCACCTGCTCGATCAGCTCCGCCTTTTGCTGCTGAAGAATAGCAATTTCAGCTTGCGCATCCGTCAATTGAGTTGCGAAGCGCAAATTCTCCGCCTCCAGCTCGTCATTATTGTCAATTTCCTTCTGCAACTGGTTCTGCAGCGTGAGGATTTCGACATCCTTCTCTGCAGCTCGCTCCTGGATGCGATTAAGAGCTTCGGATTCTGCCTCTTGCTCCCTCGCTGCGTTAATGGCGATCAAACCTTGCGGCTCAGCTGAAGCGGCTGCGTTTGGAACAAGCATTTCCAAGGCCCGCTGCTCCGCATCGCCCTCCCGGATACCCCATTCCGACAAGATAGAGTTGAAATTCCGTTTGCTCATCGGGGCAAGGGTATTAAAAATCTGCGTCCTTCCCTCACCCGCGGCACGCCGGCGCAAATACTCATCTTTGGTTAATCCAGTCTTTGTTTCTGCCATTTTCTTAATCCCCCATTCTTTAAGTTGCTTAGCGAACTCTTGGCGATCGTTATTGAAATGCTTCAGCATGATGTCTGCGGCACTCTGGCCGCTCTCAACTGCCTGCAGATACTGCTCTTGCGTCATGCTCCGTTTCCATCGTTTAATCTGCGGACCATCGACCTTTGTGCGCAATCGCGCATTATGGTCAGCCTGCTGCTCCGGTGTCATAAACCACGATTTGACTGCTGAATAGCCGTTTTCTTTGCCCAAGGTTAACCCTCCTTGATCGGTGCCGGCTTAAAAACTTCCGCCCCCGTTGCATCCGTATCCACCGTTTCCATACCGTCCCACAACTCGCGGATCTCCGTAGCTTTAGCTTCAACCGCCTGCTTTTGGCGTGGTGTAAGCTCGATGTCCATTGCCTCACTGTAATGCCGCTGAGCAGCTGCGTAAGCCCTGGTGTGCAGTACATTCATCGCTTCCCAAAATTTATCGTTACTCAGCGATTTGAGCTGTTGGAACTGCCGGCGTTTGTCGTCATATTTCCCCATAGTCCCCTCCATGGAAGCCTGCTGCCCTAATGAGCAGCAGGCCGTGTATTAGGCAGCTCCGTTTTCTAGCTGCTGCTGAACAAGCTTTTTGTATTTACCCCATGCGGTTGAAAGCTGGCTGGACTGAATACCCAGACTGGCGGCAATCTTTAGCCATGTTTCACCGTTTTTCCGACGAGCCAACAACGTCGGGAAATCGAATAGAATATCTGGGAACGATGGCTTGGCTTTTAAGATATACTGGTCTAAGTCGTCCCCCGTGATAGGTAAAGTCCCCTTGGGAGTGCTTGCTCCTGAATCGGAAGAAGGAGTTTCCGTTTCCTTTCCAGCACCCTCGGCATTGGAAGAAGGCTGATCGGGCTGTTGGCCTTTTCCTTGTTCCTGCACCGTCACCGGCTGCTCACCTTTCCCGTCCGATTCGGAAGCTCCATCTTGTTGCTCGGAAGAAGGTTCTTCCTGGCTCTCATCCTGCTGTTCTTCGTCAAGATCGTCTTCTGGATCATCGCCTAAACGTGACTGCCTCCATTCGTCCCACTTAGCAGCGAGCGGTGCCACATGCTGACGGTATCCATCAATAATCTCAATGAGTCTGCCGCTGCTTAGTCCTGCGTCTGAAGCAATGCGGAGGTAAGTCTCGCTGGCATTAAAACGCTCAATCCACTCTTTAACTGGATACCAGCGATTCCCTTCGTATTCTGGTGCTAATCCAGAAAGGATAAATGCGTCCACAACCTCGCGGCCGATCTCCGTGGGAACGTCTTTGAGCTTTTCTTTTGGATCCGTCACACCGAGATCCAATTTCATTTGTTCTCCCTCTGGCTTAATCTCACTAACGATGCCTGACTCATCGACCTTATATGACCTAATAGGCTTCTCGGTTCGGGCATTAATTTGGACGTTATAGGTCACAACGGTCGACTCCATCGACAAGCGCACCTTTTGATCGATCATTTCCGACAACGTTTCTATGCTGCCGCGAAGATCGCTAAGCGCCGTCGTCAAAATAACTTCAACCACGCCGCCTGGTTTAAGGTTTACTTTCGTAACCTTCGGCTGAAATTCTGCGTATCCCATTACGTTCACACTCCGTTTTTATTTTTTTTATGAAATGCCCAGCAAAGCGCCAAGGCATCTGATGGGTCAAATAGCCTTTCCTTTACGTCCCCGATTTTGTATTTCCCTCTCGAATCGTTGACTTTATACAGAACAGGTACGGCAAGCTTGTCATAATCAATATCAAAGAGCATTTGCATTTCTACTGCCACCGTCTCCTTATCCGCGTTGCCCTTACCAGTCTGCATCTTAAGCTCGGTAGGCCGTATGCCCTCGATTCGGACACCTTGATGCAGCGCAGCCAACGTGACCATTGAATAAGCTCCGACCAGTGCCAAGACAGAATTGGCATTTTTGAAATGGACAGGCCTTTCCAGCACAACTACTGACGGCTTTTCCTGCCCTATTAATGCAAAGGAATCCTGATATATTTCATTTAAAACTTTCGGCATCGCTGCGGCGCTATAATCAAATAACCCTAGGGCCAGAGGCTTGCCGTCTCGCATCGTAGCCCATCCTGCATAGTTTGTTCCGTGATCAATCCCTAGCAGCTTCACGCGCTCCGCCCCTTCCTGTTGTACATATCCGGTACCCGCTTGCCATTCGGAGGAGGATCAGGAGTTTCCGGGCTGGTGCTGTAGGTATGCTCTAAACTAACAAATTTGTTGTAATTCTTCAGGAACAGCAGCTCCACCGTGCCAACCGGACCATTACGCTGCTTGGCAATAATGATCTCGATAATATTTTTCTTTTCTGATTCCTTGTCGTAATAATCATCACGGTAAAGGAACGCTACGATGTCCGCATCCTGCTCGATCGCTCCGGATTCCCGCAGGTCGGACATCATCGGACGCTTGTCCTGTCGCTGTTCAACGCCACGGCTGAGCTGGGAGAGCGCAATCACCGGAACCTCAAGTTCACGAGCAATCTGCTTCAAAGTGCGGCTGATCTGCGAAACTTCTTCCTGTCGGTTACTCCCGCCGCGTCCTCTGCCCTGGATAAGCTGCAGATAATCAATCAAAATCATTCCCAAGCCCCGCTCCTTCTTGAGACGGCGACATTTGGCGCGAATTTCACTTACCGTTATACCTGGCGTATCATCGATGAAAATATCGGCCGTGGCCAAACTGCTCATGGCCTCGGTCATTTTATTCCAATCGTCCTCTTCAAAATACCCTGTCCGCATTCGGCTCGCATCGATGTTACCCTCCGCACAAACCATGCGTTGAACGAGTTGCTTTCTCGACATCTCTAAACTGAAAATGGCGACTGTCTCTTTCCCCCGAATACCAACGTTTTGCGCAATGTTTAAAGCGAGAGCTGTCTTCCCAACGGAAGGGCGTGCCGCAATGATAATTAAATCGTTTTGCTGGAATCCAGATGTCATACGGTCCAGATCGATGTAGCCTGACTCGATACCGGTGATTCCTCGATTTACTGCCCGAACCGTGTACCGATGTTCCGCATCCTCCCATACTTCCAGCAGAACGTCCCTTAATCCGACAAATTCCTTTGCTGGAGTAGCCCGGTCCGTAATTTTGGCCATGGACGTCTCCGCCATTGCGACGAAGCCATTAATGTCCTGATCATGAGCAGCTGCTCGAAGTAATTCCAGCGATGTATCAATTGCTTGCCGCTTTAGAAACATTTCCAGAACACGTTCAGCATAAAATCCCGCATTGGCTGCTGTTGGTACTGAACTAGACAACCTAGCAAGATAGCTAACGCCGCCTATCTGGTCAATTTCCTCCGTATCCTGCAGCTGCGCGGTCAAAGTGACCAAGTCAATCGGTTTATCATCGGCGTTCAAGCGGCGCATTGCCCGAAATATACGAGCGTGAGCCTTGTCATGAAATTCACCGCCGTGTAACGTGCCTACAATCGTTTCATATGCCTCTGCTTCTAGTAGCGCAGCGCCTAGCACGGCCTGCTCGGCTGAGAGATCACACGGAAGCTCAATACCTAATAGCTCGTAGTAATTAATCTCCAACCGGGTCCCTCCTCAGCAGTTGCCGACCAGCTTCCCAAAATCCTGCCGGTGGAGGGCTGCTTGCTGCTTCCCACTCTTGGAGCTGAGCCTCGAAAGCTGCGGCCTGCTCTTTACCGCGCTGGCTGTCGAGTTGATCGCCCAGCTTGCCGCGAATATCCGCGATTGCCGGCGGCCACTTGTTGGTTTTAATGTGCTGCTCCACATTTTGCTTGGCAGCTTCGAAAGGAAAATCGTGAAGATATTTAAAATGGCGATCTACTTCCGCATCGCTGGAATCAAAAGTAGGATACTCCGCAGCAATTTCCGCGAATAAATCCAACACATCAGCTCTGTCCACGCTCTCTCTCCTCCCTTGCTCGTCTTCGCAAATCCTCAGCAGCGGTCTGCTTCTTGCCCGGCTGAGGTTGCTTTTTCACAACCGGCTGCTGATCTTCGGCAGAAGCAGGCTGAACATCAACCGCTTGGGAATTACGCCAGGCATCCTCAATGCCGCTAACGTAGTACAGGAAACTGCTAGGATTCTTGAAATCGTCACCTTCGCGTTTGCGCTTTTCCTCGAGGAGGAGCGTCATAGTTTGGATGGTAAAAGGGAACGGCATCCCTCCGGCGACCATCTTACCCATGGCTAAGCGCTCGTTTGGTCTGACGTGTAAATCAAGCCTCCTGTGTAATTTGCAATAAGCATCCAAAATAGCAATCATCCCGGCATCGATGTCGGCTTTGCTAATAGGTTTTAAAATAGTAGTAGTAATAGTAATATCTTTTAGATCGGACATTTTTGTCTGATCACTCGACATTTCGGGGCTGTGATCGGACAATAATGTCTTATCACTCGCCCCCTGATCGGACATTTTTGTCTTGTCAGAATCTATGTGATCGGACACAAATGTCTGATCACTTTCTAGTGATCGGACATTTGTGTCCTGGGTCATTATGGTATATTTTTTGGAATTTCTGACCGAAAGAATCAATCCTCTCGGTGCTCTTGTCACCCTGATATATTGATGCTCCTCCAGCGTGCTGAGCCATCTGCTTACAGTCTTCACGCTAACCCCAAACTTGTCGGCTAGTTCCGCCAGTTGGAGTGGCTTGTTCCCGAGGACGACGCCCCACACAGTTCCTTCCTTTTCCTTTTCCGTAGTTGTGGAGCTGACGCACCACAGGAATAGCCATATCGCGCTGCTTATTTTGTTGTAGTGTTCAGGCTCCAAAAGTCCGGAGTACATCGGAAAAGGGTAACTGCCTGGCATGCAATCATCCCCTAAAGTTGAATAATTCTTTTCGCACTTGCGAAACGGTGTACCAAGTGCAGCTCATTCGGTAGATGCTTGGTCACTAGCCAGTTCTCTACCGTCAATCCTGCTGCTGCGATAGCCGCCTGCTGGCGCCGCGTCGGACGCTTGCCGTTTTTCATGAGCTTCTCCGTCCTGTCACAATGGTTAGCTCCCCAGGCACATTAGCAATCTTGAGCCCAGTTTGAATACCGGCAGCGACTGCTTCCATAATCGTAGTGGTGAAGGGAATAATGCTTTCCTTCTCTACCGAACTTGGTATGAACGAACCAATAGTAAACACTGTCGCGCTTAGAAAACGCTGCAGTTGCTCCTCGCCGCCCTCTGCTGCCTGTAGGAACTCCGTGTGAAGGTACTTTACAATTCGATCTGTCGCTTCATCTAACTCTGTTTTACTCAAATCGATCTCTCCTTTTTTATCTTTGTTTGCCATGCCTTGCTGAATGTGCAACGCTTGGCCGAAACCTCGTAATGACGGCGCCCTAAGCTGAATGAAACGAATTTATCGGTACTGGCCTCGTAGTAAAAGCCCCGTAAAATAGGAGACGCCTGCGGTGCTGCAGGACGCTCCTCTTGGTTAAATGAAAACAAATCTAGCTGCTGGATACTCATGCGATTTGAACAGCGACTCCGCCGTCAGAATTATCGAATCGGATAACCTGATCAAAGGCAGCCTGCGCATCTTCAATATGAGTAATGACCAATACTCGCTTAAAGCGTCCAGCCACAGCCTTGATGCTATCCAGCACAAGTGCACGGTGCTCAGCATCCTGCGAGCCAAGCCCCTCATCAATCGTAAGCCACTCTACTTTGCTACCAGCACGCTGAGCAAGCAGCTCGGCCAGTGCAAAGCGGATGGCGTAATCGATGCGAAGCTGCTCCCCGCCGCTGAACGTCTCATATGGCCGCTCAGCGGACCAGTCACCCACCATGATATCGAGTGTCTCAGATAAGCCGGCACGAGATTTAAGCTCGCGCTGCGTCTCGAAACGCACATAGTGCTTGCCCTTGCTCATCTGGCCAAGAATCTCATTGGCGATGCGCTCCAGCTGCGGAACAGCATTTTCAATGATGAGCGCCGGGATACCGTCGCGGCCATAGGCTTTAATAAGCGTTTGGTAGCGGGTCCACCGCACGGACAATGGCTCAAGCTCTGCATAGATCCGGTCACGCTCCTGCTGATCCGCCTCGAGCGACGCAAGTACAGCCTTAATGCCGCCGATATGCTCGGTCAAAGATGATTGCTGCTGTTTCACACGCTGAATAGCCACTCTGAGAACGGTCAGCTCCGCATCGATGCGGTCATGATCAAGCGTATCTAGTACGAGTGCATCATGCTCTATCTGTAAATCGGACTTGCGGACTTGCTTTGCCGCTATCGATAAGGAGATTGCGGCTATCCGTTCAGTTGCTGCCAGTCTGGCTTCCTGGGCAGCTGCGATTTGATCTTTAAGCCTCGCCCAGCGCTCTAGTCCTTCCGCATCCAGCTTTAATTGTGGAAGTGGCGCGAGTGCTGTTGAAAGCTGCTCAACCTGCTCTGTGACCTGTTGAAGCTTTTCTTGCTCGGCCACCCGCCGGGCAGCCGCTTCCTCATATTGGGAGCTAAGCTGCTCCAGCAACTCCTCTTTGCTAGCAAGCTGCGCATAGGCCGTATTGGCCTTATTAAGCTGATCAACCCTCTGTCGGCAGGCTTTATGCGACATATTGTGATATTGAAGTGCATCTTGCTGCTGCCGTTTGTCTGCGATAACAGCGGCTTGCCTGTCCAATTCAGAGCGGTCAAGCTCCGTGAGTTGACGCCGCAATTCCGGAAGCTCGGCAACCGCCACTGAGGCCTCGTGCTGAAATTTGCAGGTTGGTAAGCAACCGCTGTCGTGCATCAACGCCTCTTTTTGCTCAAGGACGCCGATCTTGTCGCCAAGAACGCGCTCCTGCAGCTCAATATAAGCTCGCTGGCGCTCATGCTCCGTGTCAGCAATGCGTAGTTCGGCGGCGAGCAGATTATGCTGCTCCGCCTGCTCCTCAAAGGCTTGAAGCCTAACCAACTCCAGTTCGTATTCGTTTGCTTGCTGCCGAAGAGTCTCGCGGCCAGCAAGCTCAAGTTGTAGGACATCCATCCGCCCTGAAAGGGATGATACCGACACGTCCAGCTTGGACAGGTCGGATGAGATAAGAGTCAAGCTCTGTTGCAGCCGGTTAAGCTCTGGCTGCTGCGCCTCCAAGGTGACGATTTGTTGATTAAGGATAACCAACGCGGCGGACTTGCTCTGAATCGTGTCAGCGTTAGCCAGAATCTTCTCAGCCCGATCAAGACGGCCAACATGCTCAGATTGCTCTGCATGCAATATGGAAATGTCATCATCTTCGCTGCCGATCTCACGATTGATATGACCGATACGCTCAGTCTTTGCCTTCAGGCTAGTTAAGGCAGCTTCGCTTGATTTAATAGCCACCTCATCCTGCTCGATCATGGCTAGCGTAATGCTGAGTTGATCCTCTGCCACCTCCAGCTCGATTGCCTTAGATGGCTTAACGGATAGGCGCTCATCCAGCGTCAGCAGCTTGTCCTTGCTCTTTTCAATTTCAATATTCAGGTCGGCACTCTTTTGCCGCGCCCTCTCCTGCAGTTGCTCGTATACATTGAGACCGAGGATTTGTGAGAGGATCTCCTTACGCTTGCCAGCCGTTGCACCCGTAAAGGCGTTGGCCTGCCCTTGAAGGATCATGGAGCTGGACGTGAACGTCTCGTCGTCCAGATTAAGCAGCTCCCGAATAACTGCCTCTGTATCGACAATCTTCTCGGCGGAGCGACTCTCCCATGCGCTATTCACACGCTGCTGTAACTCCAAGGTGGATTTACCTTTGCCCTTGGTGCTGCGCGTCCGGATAGCCCGGAAAATACAGCCCTGATGCTCAAACCAAAACTCTACGGACATTTCCTGCTCGCCGCGGCGAACGAGGTCGTCCAGGCTTACACCCTTGACCACATCCCCAAAAAGTGCGAAGCGCGGAGCCAAAGTGAAAGCGGAACTCTTACCCGCTCCGTTCTTCCCTGCGATGGCCGCCAAGGAAACCGCCGACAAATCAATGTCGGCGTGGCTCACGGCTCTGAAATTATTAAGGACTATGCGTAATGGAATCACCTGTAGCAACCTCCTTGTTCAATACCTTCCATTCTTCTGGCCATACGTACTTTCCATTAATCATTTGAACAACGATATGATCGCTGCTATCTGTCACACGAATTTCTTTAAACATTCCTGTTTTCCCGTGCAACTGCGTATATCGATGAACTTCCTCAGGCGAATTGAGTTTCACGGAAGGGGTATGCCATCCATCAGGTTCGGGAAAGCAATACCCGTAGAAAACTTCGTTCAAATCGCGGTCACCTCTATCATGTTTTCTTTTGAGGAAGCTACTTCCGCCATAAAAGCGGGTGGAAATATTCGTACAATGGCATCAACTATCTGATCAGCCATTTCCATAACTAAATGAAGACGTGTGTTTTGCAGAACGAAATATTCCATAAAGCCACCTACGTTCACAATTCCGCTTATATGATAATCACCTACAGGGGTAAGATCTTTACCCACCCCCGCCCCTGGTTTTATAGGACCAATACCAGGCTGTAACTTGCCTACACTAGAAACGCGTCCCAAGCATGCGTCAATTGCAATGACCTTCCTCTTAGGAGGGATTTTTTCCAAGCATTCATTCAAATTCTCGGCATGGCAAGGGTCCTCTAACGTACCAATGACATGGTAACCCAACCGTTTTAGGGATGTACCAACTAATGGGCCGAGTGAGTCGCCCGTCGAGCGATCGGTACCGATGCAAACGAAAGTGACATGCTTCAATCGGTTTGGAATAATCCTTCTTAATTCCTTTGTGAAATCGTTCATGTCGGCTCCTCCATTAGATCCGTCGTCATGGCCAGCAGCTCCTCGATCTCATCTGCATCAAGGCCTTGATTGTTCCCCCAAGCAGCAAGAGCGGTAAGCGGGCTCAGCCCCTCAGTGACCTCAACGTCACGAATGCGTTCGCTCCGCTCAACCTCTGCCCGGATCTCGGCAACAAAAAACGCGCCGGCATCATACAGTGCCTTTTCAAGCGATCGGCGGTCGAACTGTTTCTGCAACTCCTCGCTGCAGGCGTAACGGACTCGGACGATTGCATCCTGAATGCTTGCAAAATCGTCCACCTGTCCATCAAGCCAGGCTTGAATGTCCATGTCGCACCAATCGATCGTTTTAAAGCGGCGGGCAAAAGTCTTGATAAACTCGGAATTGGCGAATTTAGTAGTAAACGTCTCCGTATCATGAATCCAAAATCCCGGCTCCGTATGCTCATCCCCAAAGTTATGCCGTTCTGGCGCCCCGCTGTAATATACATTGCTGCCAGCGAACTGCGGCCTGTGAATATGCCCCAAACAAACTAGATCGAACATGCGAGCCGCCTCGTCCGTGAGGATCGGCTCGTTTTGCAGCAGCGCGTCCTCGAACCCTGTGTCTGCTAAATCAAAGCTTAAATGACTTAGGAGGATGGTCGGAACAGCTTCACCGGCATGATAGGCCGTTGCATAATCTGCTAAATCCCGGCATTGATCCGTAATCCATTCCGTCATTTTGCTGTGAAATTCATGTGGTGGAAGTCCAGCAAAAGCTGCTTCCGTCGCGAAGTTGGAACGATTCATCCCAGGCAAGCAAGCAATATTCACACCGTGAACATGTACGTTCTCGGGTTCCGTAAATACTTGCACCCTCGGAATCTGCATCTCTCGGATCAAGTGATAGGCGCTGATGGCGTCATGCGACGGTGTGCCGCTGATTACGATAACCTCAATGCCTGCATACGACAGGCGGCGTAGCCACGCGACAAACGCCTGAATCTCGGCCGTCGCCCGATCAATGAATACTCGGGCATCCTTAAAGGCATCGCCTGCAAACAATACCAGCTCGCATTCCTCAGTGATAATTCGGCTGGCCACCCAGTCCATTGTGCTAGTGATATCCTCAAAGCGTGAGGCCGGCGTGGGGCCGGCATAGCCGAACCCCCAATGACTATCAGCAACGTGAGCAATTTTCATCGCAAATCACCCGGCGGTTCTTCATAATCATTACCTTGTCCGGCTTGCTCAAGGTCTTCCAGATAATCAGCGACTGTTCGCCAGTCAGCCGCAGTTACAACTTCCTTCATGACTTGCTTAATCTCACGCCCCAAGGCGTTTGATGCTTCAGCGGCCAGCCCGTTCCAGTCCATCTCAAGTCGATTTTTGATAGCCAGCGCCCGATTTTTAGGAAGGGCAGCATTATCCCCTGTGCCGCCAGAAGGTCGCGGGGAGGTTGACTGCCCCGCTGAACGATTACTTTGTTGCCGCGGCGGTGCGGTTGACCGCCTTTCCTGCTCTCCTTCTGGATCTTCGCCATGGAGGTAAGCGTCCAACTCCTCCTGAGTTTGAGAGAAAATTCCGCTCGAACGAGTAGCAGAAAGCACAGCATCAACCAAAGCTCGTTTTTTCGACATCTTTAGCACCGTGTTCCAAATGGAGTGCATATCGTCATTTTCGAGACGATATTTAATCCACGGCGGCTTGCCGGTTTTGGCGAAGTCCTTGCTCACCAAATCACGCACATCTATTTCACGGGGAAGATCGCGTTCGGTCACCCACCGCCAACGGTAGCGACTCTCGTAGGTATTTGCGTGGCCAAGCCCTTCCGCTATGATTGCGCCTGTGTGGCGGTGAATCAGTCGAATGGTGACGTCAACGGCATAATAGCCTGTCTCGTGAACCTTGTCCTCCACTTTGGCGGCAATCGTAGGAGCAAGATTATAAAACTCGCAAAGCCCCTCAGCTCCAGCCTTATACAGCGTTGGTTTGTTGGTGCCGGGAATAATGCCGTAATCGACACCTTCCACCATGACCTCGCGGAAGAATTCTTTTGTAAGATTAAGCTTTTGTTTCATGCTATCCAGCTTCTTTCTGAGATCGGCTGCACTGCCGAACTCAAGATCAACGATCGCTCCTCCTCCAGAGTTTCCGCCGGAGGACTGAGGCGCTGCGGTGAGGTTGTCGCTCAATTAAGCAGCCCCCTTCAGGAGATCCGCTACCGCACGGAGTGCGCGAAGCTCATCTTTACCTTTTCCGAGACGAGCAACAGCGTTCTTCAGGCGCATTTCCGCATCGGCTAGCGCTTCGCGTTCGTGTTCCGTGAACTGGCGAACTTGTGCGGCGCGAATCTCTGCATTCTTACCATCAATGACATTGCCGAGCAGCAGCGAATCTTCTTTCTGCTGCAGCGACTCCTTTGCACTTACTACTAGCATGTGCTCCTGCAGCACAATATCCTCAGCTGCAGCAATCTCCGACGGCAGCTCCAATAAACGATTAATAAGGGCTTGTTTATCCATGATCGTTCTCCTTTACGCCCCCATGCTTTCATGCTAGAATGGGGGCATCCATAGTTTGGTGATAGCCCGGTGCAACGGGCTATTTTTCATGCTTGCATAATTGAGCGGGCAAGTGCCTACTTCGTTACGTCAATCTTCTGGAGCCACAGCTCTGCTGTCTCCAGTTGTGTGATAGCTACGCTCGCCTCACGGCTGCGATCCAGATCCTGAGCTGCTTTAATTGCCTCTGCTACCTTTTTCAAAGCTGTTTGCAATTTCGACATGTCCCTCTCCTCCTTCCGTTTGAATTTGATGTGTCAGCCACATCTCCGGACACCGCAACGAGGAGACGGTGCGATGCCTGGAGACAAGGCTGAGCCTTGTCCTGCTTAAATGCCTGCATGTGCAGCGAGCTGCTTGATTGCTTTGCGGCTGTAAAGCTTGCCTTGGAACATAACGAGATCCTCATCGCTACCGCTGATCACACAGCCAGGAGCATATTTTTTAAATACGATAGAATCGCCGTTCACAAAAATTTCGAGCGGATCTCCTTCTGCGATACCAAATGTGCGACGAAGCTCCATTGGAAGAACCACGCGACCCAAACTATCAACCTTACGAACAACACCCGTTGCTTTCATATATAAAAACCTCCATGTAATTTGTAATTTTTAAAAATCCGTGTTAAAGTGAAAAAATCAAATTTAATAAACAGAACTCAAAACAAGTGTTTCACCCCTGAAAATCAGTCGCCCCCCCAGGCGGCTGTTTTCGTTTTCCTCCCCTCTTTTAATCAACTCTAGCTGCTCCGCTTCAACTGCAGCGATTTCGCCTTCAACCCAATCTTGTGCTGCCGGCAGTACGTCGGCGTTAAACCATTCCGGATGCACCACCGTTGCAGTGAGCATGACGTCCAACTCATCGACTCGCCGCTGCAGTTGCTGCAATTGTTTCCTCAAGCTCTCTCACCCCCTCTCCAGCGTATTCACCACGGAGGATCGCCTCTGTGATCTTGAGTGCCTCCTGTAGATGATCCGCATTGCTATTTATTGAGCGAAGCGTCTGGACGGACTGTAATCCGCCATCGCCATCCCTCTTGTAAACATCGAAGTGCATGCTGCATCCTGATACGAGCATAAATTGAAGAACATACTTATCTGACAATGACACTTGTTGAATCTTTCCCCCTTTTTTCAAGGCGCTGCAATCTTTTTGAAGCTCTATATCTGTCGAGCTCCTCTTGTTCGTAATTTACAGTAGTGCGAATACGTGTCGGAGTAACTTCCCCGTCGTCAGTTATCCTTCGGAGGGTCGAAATAGATATTTTCAAATAACGGGCGGCTTCCTCAGAGGTAAACAAATTGTTGTATAACCTCTGGGTAATTGCCGGCTCGAGCTCCGCAAGGATTTCTTCGCGAAGCTCCCTTTTCACATCGGCCCTGAATGCTTCAATAAAGTCGACAGTGTTCAAGGCTTGCCTCCCCCCTTAAGCTCCTCGACGATTTCCCGAAGTAATTGTTCCTTTTTCTGTTTCTTTTCTGCAGCTGTCATGATTGCTCCCCCTCAAAAGTCGCCTCAGTGTTGACTTTGTCGACAAAAAAAATGGTCCAATCCAAGCCTAGTTCACTCGCGATCTCTTTTGCCAACTTTACCGAAGGAACGCGGTTATAGTTGACCAATTGATTGTAGTATTGGCGGGTGATATTTAGTTTTTCGGCCATTTGTTCTTGGGAGAGCTCCCTTTTTTTTCGCTCCCGCTCCACTACGTGCGGGGTATCTGCTGTACGAGTCATATTAATCAGCCCCTCTCTTGTCGCCCAGCTGTTGACTTAAATAATAAATCAACGCTGTGTGTATGTCAACTGATATATTTCAATCAATTTTATGATTTTGTCAACTATGTGTTTACTTTTTCAGGGAAGTGTTTATAATAAGGAGCAAAGGGAGGAATTACTTTGTACGGACCTAAATTGAGGGCTTTAAGAAATATTGAAGGTTGGACGCAAGAGTTTGTTGCCAAGAAATTGGGTGTATCTAAACAGACTTACTCCCATTATGAAAATGAAAAAAGAACACCTAGTTTAGATATGATAAAAAAACTTGCTTCTTTTTATGGAGTTGACATAGATGATGTGTTTGCAGATGAATCAACCAGTAGTGTTGTTACCCTTCCGATTTACACTAGAATCGACCTTATTACAGGGATTCCCTCCCCTGAGGATATTGTAGGTTTTGAAGTCACTCCAAAAGAATGGTTATCGGCCGGAGAATATTTTTATTTCCGTGCTGCAGATGATAGTATGACCGGTGCTCGTATACATAAAGGTGACTTGTTACTTATCAGAGCGCATTCTCCAGCAGCAAATGGCGAGATTGTATTAGCTGTGGCTAATGGATCCGCCGTGTTAAGACGTATTTATCAAAACGGAGAACAAACTGTACTGCAGGCTGAAAACCCACAGCATCCGCCTCTTTTTTGTGCTGCTTCAGAAATCACAGTAGTAGGCAAGGTCATTAAAACAGTTATTAATTTTTAAGGAGGTGATGCTTTTGATTTGAGCAGGGGCTGTTTCAATACAAAATATATTATAGGAGAGGAGTTACCTTCGGTTGGCTTATTATGAACACAAAAGCGGCAACAAATATAAACTTGTCGCGAAGGACCCTGATTCGGTGGGATGGAAACGTAAGAGTACAACAATAGAAGTCCCCGCTGAGATTGCGAAGAATGAACGGAAGTTGCAGCTATATCTAGCTTCCGAGTTGCTCAATTTCGAAAAGAAAGTTTCTAACGGAGAAATAATAAAGACCAAGAATATCTCATTGTCTGATTTTGTACAGACCTGGGATAAAGGTTACGCCGAATCGAACATGGGGGAATATACCCAGTTCGTAAATAATAACTTTCTCCGGATTTACATTCTGCCAAAATTCGGCGCTATGCGGATCGATAAAATAACTACGTTGCACCTTGTGAATTTTTTTGCCGAGCTTGTCAAAAAGAATGGACAGCCTATGGCAACAAATACAAAGCTTAATATTTATAAGGCCGCAAAGAGTGTCTTCGATGCTGCAGTTTCATGGAACATTATTATGATTAATCCCATTGATGGAGTAAAAAGGCCAACTGCTCAGAAGAAGGAACGCAGGGCTTTGCGACTAAAGAAGAAGTCTTATACTAGGAAAGAAACCACGGTGGTCATACTCGCCCTATTCCGTCTCCCTAAAAAATGGATGTTATACTTCCTTGGGGTTTTGCTTGGCGGATTCCGTAGAGGGGAGTTTCTGGCCACGGAATGGGAAGAAGTTTATTTTGATGAAAGATGCGGGATCGATATTACAAAACAAATTACATTTGATAAGGAAGGCAAGAAAATCGAAGGAGAATTAAAAACTGACGAGAGCGAGGCCTTTGTTCCTATGCCTCGTTGGTACATGGATGCTTTGCGTGAATATTATCTTGAGTGGAAAAAAGAGAAGCTTCTCCGCCGTAAATGGAAAGGCGGAAAGAAAAATTACATTTTCCATAAAGGATGGGGCGAGATGTACTTCCCTGGATCGGCAACGAAGAAATGGAGCGATTTCCTGCAGGATAATAATTTACCGATTATTCGTTTGCATGACCTCCGTCATACAACGG
This sequence comes from Paenibacillus algorifonticola, assembly GCF_000971975.1. Lineage (GTDB taxonomy): Bacteria > Bacillota > Bacilli > Paenibacillales > Paenibacillaceae > Pristimantibacillus > Pristimantibacillus algorifonticola. The sequence goes on from NZ_LAQO01000030.1 coordinate 98,858, forward strand.
CCATGCTACTTCGTGAGAGTGGTGCAGATATTAAAACCATTCAGGAGAGGCTGCGCCATGCCCGTACAGCCACAACCACCGATATTTATATGCATAAATCGGAAATGGTAAGCCGTGACGCTGCCGATCGTTTAGAGTCATTAAATCCAATGGCTGGTCAAAATTCCCCCCAGCATTCCCCCGGAGCAGCGGTTTAGTTTCCCGGAAGTTATCCCGATATAAAAGAAAAAGCCTTGCGCTACAAGGCTTTTAAGGGTATTGCTTCGTTAAGCGGGTGATGGGAATCGAACCCACGCTATTAGCTTGGAAGGCTAAAGTTCTACCATTGAACTACACCCGCAAATATGGTCGGGACGACACGATTTGAACATGCGACCCCCTGGTCCCAAACCAGGTGCTCTACCAAGCTGAGCTACGTCCCGACAGACGATTCTTTTGTAAAGAAATGGCGTGCCCTAAGAGATTCGAACTCCTGGCCTTTTGATTCGTAGTCAAACGCTCTATCCAGCTGAGCTAAGGGCACACAATATGGAGCGGACGACGAGATTCGAACTCGCGACCCTCGCCTTGGCAAGGCGATGCTCTACCACTGAGCCACGTCCGCATAATATTTTCGCCTAAGTTTATTAACCATTTCATCGCGGCGACAAGTAATAATATATCATGTTGAGAAGGGAATTGCAACTGTTATTTGATCTTTTTCAAAAAAACTTTTTTCTCCGTTTTGAAATTCGCTTTGCTTCATGCCTTGCCGTAAAAACAACAAACCGCGCTCCTTCAAGCACGGTTTGATGACAGACTATACAACTCCAGCTAATGCTGGTTTCTTATCAAGAATAGCTTTGGATGCAGCTGATTCCCCTGCGAGCGCATAAGGCATGCACAGCGGTACACCAGTGCGTGGATCAGGCATAATATCCGCTTCAATGTTAAACACCTCACGCAAAATCTCAGGTGTCATAACCTGTTGCGGCGAGCCTTCTCCGACGACACTGCCTTTTTTAATAGCAATCATATGATGCGCATAACGCGAAGCGTGGTTCAGGTCATGGACAACCATAACGACCGTTCGTTTATTAACCTCGTTAAGCTTCTCAAGCAAATGCAATACTTCAAGCTGATGCGCCATATCAAGGAAAGTTGTCGGCTCATCCAAAAATAAAATATCCGTTTCCTGTGCCAATGACATCGCAATCCATGCACGCTGACGTTGGCCACCTGACAGCTGGTCAACTGGACGGTCTGCAAAATCAACCATCCCTGTCGCTTCGATTGCCCATTGGATAATTTTACGGTCATCCTTGCTCACAGAGCCAAAGCCCTTCTGATAAGGAAAACGTCCATACGATACAAGCTCGGATACGGTCAGACCGTCTGGAGCAGTCGGATTTTGCGGCAAAATCGCCAGCTGCTTCGCCACTTCCTTCGTCGCTTGCTTATGAATCGACTTCCCATCCAGCAATACGCTGCCTGCAGATGGATTCATCAGACGAGCCATCGTTTTCAAAATCGTCGATTTACCCGAACCGTTAGACCCGACCAACGCAGTAATTTTTCCTTGTGGGATAGCAATATTCAGATCTTGAACGATTAACCGTTCATCATAAGCAATGTCGAGATTCGATGTTGTGAGGCGAATCATGTGACATGCACGCTCCTTCCGATGCCCGCTTAGACGGGTTTTTTGCTGAATTTATTATATAAAAACATTGGACTTGTCATTCATTAAACATGATAACTATTATCAGTATCATTCAATAATTAATGATAATCGTTCTCACGTATAATGTCAATGAAAATAAAGCAATTGTTAAGGCTAAAATAATTTTGCATAGCCCCTACACGGCCCAAAGGCTTCTTATTTTTGCAAGAAGCCTTTGCTGCGGAGGAAATCGCCCATATGCAGACGCGGATGATTGATTTTGGCCGCCATTGATTCGGACCAGCTCGTATTCAGCTTGCCTTCCGAGCGCTCCAGCATATACTGCCTAATCGTCCCGTCATACTGCTGGATGCCGCTTTCCACCGCTTCCTGATCATAGCTGTTTTCATGCAATATCGCCTGCTGTGGCAATCTTGGACGCGTCAGCGGCGCTTGATCCGGCTCCCCCATGCACATCCCGAATACGGGGTACACATGCGATGGCAGCCCTAATAGCGCTGAAACCTCTTGTGGATTGTTGCGGATACCGCCAATATAGACGATTCCGTAGCCAAGCGATTCCGCCGCGATCGCTGCATTTTGAGCAGCCAGCGCTGTATCTACCGTTGCAACGATAAAATTTTCAACCGTACTCGTAAGCTCGCCTTCATAATGGAGCTTGGCTGCCTGCTCATAACGGTACAGATCGGCGCACCACACGAGAAATACCGGGCATTCCTCAATATAGGCCTGGTTGCCAGAAAGCTCGGCCAGCTTTTTCCGCTTATCTTGGTCACTCACGTTGATTACCGTGAAGCATTGCATGCTGCTTGAGGTAGAAGCCTGCTGCGCCGCCTCTATTATTTTTGCCAGTGCCGGCTGTGGAATGGGGGTCGATTTAAATTTCCGTATGGATCGGTGATTAAGCAGCACGTCTATCGTTTCAGGCCACATCGCAATCAACTCTTTTCTTATATAGTTTCACTTATTAACTTACATCTTCCTTATGCAAAAAAGCGACCGCTTCATCAAGCTGCCCATCAATGGCAAGCGGCGAATAAACCCACCATTTGTTAAAAGGGACAATATGCATTCTGCCACTGCGGACAGCCGCGAGATTCCGCCATCGTTCGGACATTTTCAACTCGTTAAAAGCTTCTGGAGCCCCTTGATCCTTCGGATTGACCATTATAATGAGCCGATCAGCGTCGTATTTTGACAGTTCATCATACGGCTTAGGCTCGGAAAAAATAAACGGCTCTCCCGCCTCCATATGCTGCTTCACAAGTGGATGGGGATTGAGGCCAAGTGTCCGAAAAAAGACATGTCCCATATTGCGGCTCCCTACTATTCTGAACGTATCACATTCCATGACCAGCACGGCGCAAGTCTCCATGCCGCCAATATGATGCTGGATCCGTTCCCTCGCTTGATCAGCTTTAGCCAAATGCCGTTCCATCCATTCTCGTTCCTGTCTCCGCTTGCCTACAACTGCTGAAATTTGTCGCAGCTGCCCATAAACGTCCTGGGTATGCCAATCGATAGGAATAACCTCAGCCAACTGGCTAAGCTGCTCCTGCTCCTCAGACAGCATATGCTCATAACCAAAAATCAAGTCAGGCTTCATGGCACGAACAGCATCCATGTCACAGGGTTCCCATTTGAAGGGCGTCATTGCTCTTGCATGCTCACGCACATAATAATTTTCGAATAGATGGTAATCGGGGGCACCTACAGGCACATGACCAAGTGCGAGCAAATGCGACGTATAGAGAAGGCCAATAACCCTTGGTTCTCTCGTTTGCATATATACTCGAGGAGATACCCCCACATGCTGCTTAAACTTTCTGCTAAAATAAAATTCATCCTTGAAGCCAACATGACTGGCTACTGTGACCATATCATTCGAAGCCACCAGCAATAGCTTCTTGGCCCGTTCCATACGCAGCTTGCCCAAATAATCCATCGGGCTTGCTCCCGTAACCTGCTTGAACAAATGAGTATATTGTCGTATGCCCACACCCGCTAAATCCGCGAGCTCCTGCAGTCTCATTTTGCCTTTATAGTTTTCCTTCATATATAAAATCGTTCGTTCTACGACATGCTCCGCATCCTTAGAATCGTTAGAAGCTGAAGCGGAAGTGGCAAATAAATAAATGGCCTCCTGCAGCAAAATATTGCGCTTAAATCGCTCCATTCCGCTCACAGCCGTTCGTAAATCAAACAGTAAATCCAAAACGTCCATTAATGGTGCAAACGGCTTAATGAAGAGGGGGCGGCCAGCAGCGAAGGAAAGCAGCTTTTCCCCATCTTCTTCATCGCCAGCAGATGCTGCTTCAAATTCAAGCGAATAATACTGAATCCGCCCATCCACTGATCCATCGACCTCTATAGTTGCCTTGGGCTCGAACAGAACGCAAGTGCCTGGCTGAAGCGGTATAGGACGCCCATGGAGCAGCACCGTTGCCGTTCCTTGCGTTATGGTCCATAACGTGTGCACCTTAGCATTCTGAGACAGCGCTGGCTCTCCTCCGGTAAATGAGCCTTTGCCAAGCTGAACCCAGCGGAGCTGCAAATCATCTATATGCTCACCTTTATCGGCCATTTGTCCCTATGCTCCTTTCTTTATGATAACCGTTCTCAGCAATGTTACCATTTTATTTTAGCGGAAAAATGCCATAAAAAAAAGCTTTCCTGTTGAATCAGGAAAGCTGCCTTGCCAACACTTCGTTTATTTTTTGAATAGCTGCATGGTTTCATCCAGCAGAGCATCAGTTGAGAACAAAGTATAGGACCACCATTTTTCATGCGGCACGATATAAACTTTGCCATTTTTCACTGCGGAAAGACTTTTCCAAATTGCTGATTGCTGCATTTCTTCAAAAAATTGCTCGGAACCCGGCTGCGTAATATCTACTTTGACGATCAACCGGTCGGCATCATACTCCGGCAGTTTTTCAAGTGATAGCGAATCGGTATAAACAAAATAATCATCGCTTTCATCGATTTGCTTCTGAATCGACGGCAGCGGTTTAAGCCCCAGCAAATCATAGAGGACATGTCCCATGTTGCGATTGCCAGCTACCTGAAAGGAGTTTTTGAAAATCTGGATAGCAGCAACTGTCTCATCCGGCTCAACATACTGCTTGATTTCCTCCTTGTATTTCGCCGCTTTCTCTTCATGCTGCTTAATCCATTGCGCGGCCTCTGCTTCTTTCCCTACAATACCGGCTATGAACTGCAGCTGCTCATACAAATTTACTTCCCATGGATAGATGACCGTAGGTGCAATTTTACTCAGCTGATCAACTACATCTGCTTCGACAAAGGAAGAAGCGATAATGAGATCAGGCTTTAATTCCAAAACCGACTCATAATTAATCGGATAATCTCCAGCAATCTTAATTTGATCTTTATAACTATTTAAATAGTAATCCGGTGTAATTTCATAATTCAAGCCGCCAATCGGCGTAATGCCTAGTGCCAGCAGTGGCGTAGTAGCGCTCACTGAAAAAATGCGCTGCGGGTTAGCCGGGATTTCTTTCTCTCCATATGAATCAGTGACCACGCGTGTATTAGAAGCGCCAGCCGGCTCTTGCTCAGTCGTTGCACTCGTCGGTTGTGCTGGAGATGCTGTTGATTCCGAACCCGAATTTGCTGCTGTTCCACAGCCTGCGAGAACGATCAGGCACCCTATAAGCAACGTGGCTAACCTAATCGTGTATTTCCTTGTTCCATTTACCACCGAACCCACCCTTTTCTGTTTCTTCATTGATAGTAATTCTCACTGCTATGCCATTATACACAATCAAACCATCAAGCAACATGGAAAATCAGGCGTATTTTACTGGATTAATTGGAGGAAGGGCTTTGATAAAATGAACATCAAAAAACCCTCTTATCATTTTCAGATAAAAGGGTTGAATTTAATTAAATGGTGCGCGTGGAGGGACTTGAACCCCCACGTCGTGAAACGCCAGATCCTAAGTCTGGTGCGTCTGCCAATTCCGCCACACGCGCATGGGTAAAGCTATAAGGAAAATGGTGAGTCATGTAGGATTCGAACCTACGACACCCTGATTAAAAGTCAGGTGCTCTACCAGCTGAGCTAATGACTCATATAAATGGCTGGGGATTCAGGGATCGAACCTGAGAATGACGGAGTCAAAGTCCGTTGCCTTACCGCTTGGCTAATCCCCAATAGATGGTGACCCGTAGGGGATTCGAACCCCTGTTACCTCCGTGAAAGGGAGGTGTCTTAACCCCTTGACCAACGGGCCTTACGAATAAAGCTGGAGCTCTCAACCGGGATCGAACCGGTGACCTCATCCTTACCATGGATGCACTCTACCTACTGAGCTATGAGAGCATATGGCTCCCCGAACAGGACTCGAACCTGTGACAACTCGATTAACAGTCGAGTGCTCTACCAACTGAGCTATCAGGGAATATTTCAGCTGTTCGTTGAATGACCTGGTAAAAAAGGTTCAACGGTAAAGACGCTACGATTGAGTTGCGCCTTGAAAACTGGATGCGAAAGACAAGTTTGAAACTTTAGCGTGTTTGTTAGGATAAGCCCTCGACCGATTAGTATTCGTCAGCTGCACGCATTGCTG
>NZ_KQ040784.1:0-314 GCF_000971975.1 Paenibacillus algorifonticola
GTTTCCGAATGTTATCCCAGTCTTACGGGCAGGTTACCTACGTGTTACTCACCCGTCCGCCGCTAAGCAACGTGTTTCCCGAAGGAAACACTTGCTCCGCTCGACTTGCATGTATTAGGCACGCCGCCAGCGTTCGTCCTGAGCCAGGATCAAACTCTCCATTTAGGTGGTGTTTGACTTGCTCATTACTTTTTTTGTATCGCTTTACATTAACCTAAGTTAATGTGGCAGTTTCACTCGTTGTTCAGTTTTCAAAGAACAATTTCTCTTGCTTGCGTTTCGTTCGTGTCTGCCGTATGTCTCAGCGGCGACTC
>NZ_KQ040784.1:324-98986 GCF_000971975.1 Paenibacillus algorifonticola
AGGCGCCCAAGTAAATGCAAGTACTTTTTTTCAAAAACTTTTTCAGTGTTTTTCAACCCTGTATGCACCTGCCCTTGACGCGAGATATAGAATACCATGAACCACAAGGGCAAGTCAACCCAAAAGCAAGAAAATCAGGCAAGCCCTTATTCTAGGCTTGTCCTGATCTTCTTAAGTCCATAAACATCGCCTTCCATTGCTTCCGAATAACTAAACCATCATATGCTGCAAGCCAACAATGAGCGCAATACCCGGCACGCCGAGTACGACCACCGTTGATATGGTCGCTGGATTAATTGGGATTTTAATATCAGAAATAAGACCAGAGTAATTCAACAAATAAAGAACTGCGCAAGCACATATCAGATGTAGGGCGAAGCTTTTCGCCCATGACCATGAAAGACGATGTCGAATAATAATGGCAAGCAGCGTGATGGAGGATACAACCAGGACAACTAATAAGACGGTATTCATCATTGAACCGCCCTCCATTCCGACCAGCTCTTGCAAGCTCTTTTTGCGGTGCGGAGCAGAGAGTCATATCGCTTTTCAGCCGTAATAATTGCGTAAATCGCATAATCGATTTGGTCTTTACCCAAAGCATAGTCAAAAAAACGGTTCGCATTTTCCCATTCCAAATGGGCTTCATAAATTTCCTGGCGCAGCCGATCCGTCCACTGCAGGGCATCCATATCCCCTTGAACGCCATTAACAGACTTTTTCTCCGCTATCGTACTGCCGTTTCTCCATTTATTGAACTGCTTCATTTCCTCACGACCTCCCGCTTGTCCATTCAAGAGCCAAGGCTGCCTATATTCCATATATAAGCGGAGAGCCTTGCAAATAGAACTAGCGTCGAGATCAATCAAATCCAGCAGCTTTCTAGGACGAGAAGCAGCAATACGTTATGCACTCATATCTTATACATGCTTCTAATAAAAAAGCTGCTCCTATCGTTTTGAACGATAAGAACAGCTTTGCCTATCTTTAGCCTAGCTCTCTGCGGCCTTCCAATGCTTTGGACAGCGTAACCTCATCGGCGTATTCCAAATCGCCGCCTACCGGCAAGCCGTGAGCAATTCGAGTGACCCGTATGCCAAAAGGCTTCACAAGCCGCGATATGTACATAGCGGTCGCTTCTCCTTCGACATTCGGATTAGTCGCCAGAATAAGTTCCTGCACACGCTCATCACTGAGACGGCGCAGCAGCTCGGCAATTTTGATCTGATCTGGACCAATTCCCTCCATAGGAGAGATAGCCCCTTGCAGCACGTGATAATGTCCCATGAACTCCTTCGTCCGCTCCATCGCCACCAAATCTTTCGATTCCTGTACGACGCAAATGACGGAGTTGTCCCTGAGCTTATCCTGGCAAATACGGCAAGGGTCCGTATCAGTTATATTGCAGCAGATGGAGCAGTAAGTCAGATTGCGCTTCACGCTTACGAGCGCTTTAGCAAAATCAATGACATCGTCTTCCTTCATGCGAAGCACATAAAAAGCCAGTCTCGCAGCTGTTTTCGGTCCAATACCCGGCAGTCTGGTAAAACTGTCAATCAACTTCGCTATCGGTTCGGGATAATGCAACAGGTGTAGCTCCTTTCAAATCAGAACGAGCAGAGGCTTATTTTAGAACAAGCCTGGGATTTTCATGCCACCTGTAAATTTGCCCATATCCTGGTTCGCAACATCGTCCACTTTCGCAAGGGCATCGTTTACAGCTGTAATAATCAAATCCTGCAGCATTTCAACATCTTCCGGATCTACTGCTTCCGGTTTGATTGTAATATCAAGAACTTTTTTGTGGCCGTTTACGGTAACGTTAACTACGCCGCCGCCTGCTGTGCCTTCAACGGTTTTGTGGACAAGCTCTTCCTGTGCTTTCATCATTTGCTCTTGCATCTTCTTCACTTGCTTCATCATTTGATTCATATTGTTCATTATAATCACCTCTTATTTATAGTTAAAAATCCTCTTTCACAACGACAAGCTCTTCACCAAACAGCTTTACCGCTTCCTCTACCCATTTAGGCTGGGCTGGCGCTGCGTCCGGCATATCCGATTGCAGTTCAAACGCTTCGTCCGGGGTTCCTGAGCCATTATCTGTAGCCGACTGCCATTCTTTAATCATAACCGTCGCAAGCTGAAGCGGCTCCCCGAATACACTTTGCAGAACCCGCTCAATAATTTCTTTATGCGTCGGCTTCTCCGTTGTTTCTCTATGCATCGTGTTTTTGAAAGCAACCAATACGGTGCCATCCACAACCGATACTGGCTCACCATCCATCAACCAAGCATGGACCGTGATTTTGGTTTCCTTCACCCGCTGCAGCAGCTCGCTCCACTTCATGCGAACTTGCCCCGTTTCACTGCTGCTAGCTGCAGATAAATATGGCCCCAGCTTAACTGGCGTCCGAACAGACACCGAGTTAGAACCGCCGCTGCGGTTATTGAAGGCAGGACGATTGCCATTTGCCCCGGCCCGGGCTGCTGCGCCACCGCCAACCGCTCCTCCGCCAGCAGCCGGAACATTTTGCAACAGCTGCTCCAGCTTGCGTTCGAGCTGCTCCACTTGCTGACGCAGACGGCCCACCTCTGCGGAAGAACTCGCTGCCCCGCCAGATGGCTGGGCAGCATCCCCCGCAGAGGTTCCTTCGCGGCTATCGCCGATGGTGCAAATTTTCATCAGTGCGACTTCAAACAGTGTCTGCGACTGAGCGGCATGCTTCATTTCTGATTGATAGCTGTTCAGCGTATCAATCATGCGAAACAGGCGGTCCGGCGTAAAAGCATCCGCCATTGCCCGGAAGCGGTCTGCGTCAACGACGCGTTCCGTTGCTGCTCCGCCTTGTGGAGCAAGCTTAAGCACAAGCAAATCCCTGAAATAATAAATCAGGTTCTCCATGCACTTATCCGCACTCTTCCCCGCTTGCGTCAAGCTTTCTACAAGCGGCATCACAGCGCCAACATCACGGTCGCGAACCGCTTCCGCCAGCTCGTAGAACTGGTCGGCCGCCATTCCCCCCGTCACATCGACAGCACCGTCTAGCGTAATGCTCCCGCCTCCAAATGCTGCTACCTGCTCAAGCAGGCTGATGGCGTCACGCATGCCGCCTTCTGACAGCCTTGCAATATAAGCAATCGCATCATCTTCGGCGGCAATGCCTTCTTCCTTGCAAATCTCATGAAGCCGCTCCGACTGCTCTGCAAGCGATACCTGCCGAAAATCAAAACGCTGGCAGCGGGAAATAATCGTTGCAGGAAGCTTATGCGGCTCTGTTGTTGCTAATATAAAGATAACATGTGCAGGCGGCTCTTCCAATGTTTTGAGCAAAGCATTGAACGCCTCTGAAGTAAGCATGTGAACCTCGTCAATAATGTACACTTTATATCGCACTTCAGATGGGGCGTAGCGCACCTTATCCCGTATATCGCGAATTTCGTCGATGCCCCGATTGGAGGCAGCGTCAATCTCCACGACATCCATAATATGACCAGCTGTAATACCGCGGCATGCGTCGCATTCGTTGCATGGCTCCACTGCCGGGCCGGATTCACAATTGACTGCTTTCGCCAATACCTTAGCTGTCGTCGTCTTCCCCGTCCCACGGGGACCGTTGAACAAATAGGCATGCGAAACGCGATCCTCTTTTATCGCATTTTGCAGCGTCTGCACAATATGCTGTTGTCCCACCATGTCCCGAAACGTCTGGGGACGCCAGGCACGGTACAAGGCAATATGAGTCACATGGACCGTTCCCTTCTTGTTTCCTTACAGGAATTCTGCAAAAATACTCTATCTCTTATTATACATGATCAAAGCCTCAAGCCAAACAAAAAACACCCGCAGCACCATTCGAGTTCATCGAAAAGCGTCGCCGGTGTCTGTTAACATCCGTAATATAAAACTTTAATACCGTGCACCTGCCCTTGATTGATGTAACCCAGGCGGCACTCTTGCACCACAGCTCGAGCCAGGCACTCCCCCGGCACATGAACTAACTTACTTACGGCTGCTTCCTTCCGGACCTGACCGAGTTCACAAGCGTCCATTGCGGAGGACCCAACTGTCAACACTGCTCGCAAGCGCCAAACCCCGCATAGACATAACCTCAAACAGGAATTCAACCTCGCTAAAGCGGATTGCGAGTTACAGGGCACCGCTAACTCCCCATCTAGCACGGCAAAAATAAGTATAGCCGATATTGATACAAAGCGCAACTTTTCTCAGGACAAGACACGAAATGTACCTTTTCAGCAAGCGTGAACAGCATTGCCTTTCCTTGAAGGGAGCGCCCGTTTCACATATAAGCAGGCATTAACGGCTCGTTTTGACTCGCACCTCATAGCGCGGCATATTATATTGCAGAGTCTCCTCTGCTTTATGCTGAAGCTCCTTCACCTGCGCATCGGTCAAGCCAGGCTTTGCAGTCAGATGCACGACAAGATGCTCCCCGTTAAAATGAATCCTGCTTTTTTGGACGCCGTCCATCTTCTTGATCAACTCGCCGACGAATTTGCCGTCGGAACCATAATTTAAATACGAATGCTTATTTGGTATGTTCGGATTGCTGTTAGACAGCCCCATATAGCCGTCATGGCCATAGGATTGCATCTGCTGCTTATGGTCAGGCTGACCACAGCCAGCAAGACTTATCCCTGCCAGCAGCAAGGCGCCTGCCAACAACAGTGTGCGCGATCTTTTCGAAAGTAATATGCTCCTGCTCCATCTCATCAAAAAAACCTCCCTTATAACCATTAGAATGGCTACGGGAGGTTCTTGTATTCTGCCAAATATAGACAAAATAGACATCACAGCAATTAGATGCCGTATTTCTTTTTGAAACGATCGACGCGGCCGCCCACATCCAGGAACTTCTGCTTACCCGTATAGAATGGGTGGCATTGGGAACAAATCTCTACACGAAGGTTCGGTTTAATCGAACCAGTCTCGAAAGTGTTACCACAAGCGCAAGTTGCTGTAGTGATATGGTATGTCGGATGAATAGCTTGTTTCATCTCTTTCACCTCTTTCTGCCCTGAGCCACAGGCGGGCCCAGAATTAAGTCATACATCTCTGCATTATAGCATAGCCAAGTCCTTGTTGTAAAACACAAAAGAAGGCGCTGTCCCATACCGGAAAAACCGCTCCTTCTAGGGCATCAGGATTGAATTAAGCTCGCAGGCGGAACATGCGTGAACGAGCCAATCACAACATCTGGCAATTCATCGCGGAAAATTTCCAGCATCTGCTTCATCCCATAAATTTCGCCTTGTGCTGGCGGAATCAAGGATAAATAGCTTTCCGGGTCAATGTTCAGGTTCCGCATTTGGATGAGCTTGAGGCCGGTTCGCTTAACAAAGCCGATCATCGCCTCCATCTCTTCCTCACGATCCGTCACACCAGGGAAAATCAAATAGTTAATCGACGTATACACGCCCTTGTCCGTCGCATATTTCAACGACTTCTCTACATTGGCGAGCGTATAGCCGCGCGGCTTGTAATAGGCATTGTAATGGTCATCAAGCGCACTGATGGTGCTGACACGCATCAGATTCAGGCCCGCATCGACAATTGCACGAATGTGATCCGTCAGCCCAGCGTTCGTATTAATGTTAATGTAGCCAAGCGACGTCTGACTTCTTACCCGGCGCATCGCGTCGACAATAATGCGTACCTGCGTAGAAGGCTCGCCTTCGCAGCCTTGCCCGAAGCTGATAATGGAATCTTCATGGCGAAGATGCTCCAGCATAATCTCAGTCACTTCGTCCACCGTCGGCTTGAAATTCATCCGTGTTTGCGGAGCAACAAAGCCACTGTCATCCGGCTGCTCGGAAATACAGCCAAAACAGCCTGCATTACACGAATACGAAACCGGAACCGCACCTTCCCAGCGCTGCAGAAAGGTATTGGATGACGTCAGGCATTCGTAGCCAAGTGCACAGTTCGACAAATGCTTATATAGACGATTTTCTGGATATTTAGACGTGATGCGCTCTACTTGCTGCTTAACCTCATCGCGGTCGCAATTCAGCGGATCCCAGCGTTCCGGATCATCGCATTGCTCAGCTGCAACATAGAAGCCATTGTTTTTCCAAACGACTGCCGTATAGCCGAACAAAGGTAGCTTTTCATTCTTATCCGCTTTGACATAGCCTGGCAGCGCAAGCCGCGTATAGCCTTGCGGCAAAAGCGCGCCTACCGCCTGCTTATTGCCCGGAAGCAACTGCATTTCACCCGTATCCGGGCTCAGGCCAACCGCCTTCGTAAAAGGCAAGCTTACAAGCGTAGCCCCTTCAGGCAACGGAATCAGCTCGTCCTCCATCATTTCGACAATCATATCGCCGCTGCGGCCTAAAGCTATATAGTGAGGATGATCAAAGACATTTCCTTGCTCATCAGCATATACAAGATTCATGATGTTCTCCTTTCAGGCAGCGCTATGAGCTATGCGTCGTGCGAGGGGCTGCCGAACGGCGTCCGGTCGCTGGCGTTGATGACGACGACGAACTGGTACTGCTGCTTTTGATCCCGCTGCTGCGCTGCGGCGGCTTCGTCTCTGGCATGGAATCGAGCGACATGAGAAATTCACTATTCGTTTCGCTGTTTTTCAGCTTTTTGAGGAAGCCGTCAACGAACTCAATCGAATCGTTCATATTTTTACGAACCATCCATAGCTTCTCCAGCTCTTCCTGCGTCAGGAGCATTTCTTCTCGGCGCGTACCCGATCTGCGGATATCCAGCGCTGGGAAAATCCGGCGTTCAGCCAGTTTTCTGTCCAAATGCAGCTCCATATTGCCTGTACTTTTAAACTCTTCATAAATGATGTCATCCATACGCGAGCCTGTCTCCACAAGCGCTGTCGCGAGGATCGTCAAGCTTCCGCCCTCTTCCACATTCCGCGCCGCACCGAAAAACCGCTTCGGACGATGAAATGCAGCCGGGTCAATACCACCGCTCAGCGTACGGCCGGATGGCGGCACTACCAAGTTGTAGGCACGAGCGAGACGCGTAATGCTATCCATCAAAATAACAACATCCTTCTTGTGCTCCACCAGTCGCAGCGCTCTCTCCAGGACAAGCTCTGTTACCTTAATATGGTTTTCTGGCACTTCATCGAAAGTCGAAGCGATGACTTCGCCCTTAACCGAACGCTGCATATCTGTAACTTCCTCAGGCCGTTCATCAATAAGCAGTACGAACAGCTCAATTTCAGGATGATTGGTAGAAATGCTGTTGGCAATCTCTTTGAGAAGCAACGTTTTGCCGACTTTCGGAGGTGCAACAATGAGTCCACGCTGGCCAAGTCCAACAGGCGCAATTAAATCCATAATTCGTGTGGAAAGTTTAGAGGATGCCGTCTCAAGCACCAGTTTTTTCTGTGGAAAAAGAGGAGTCAATGCGGGAAAATGTAACCGTTCAGCTGCTAATTCAGGACTCGTCCCATTAACTGCATTTACTTGCAGCAAACCAAAGTATTTCTCCGAATCTTTCGGAAGCCGGCATTTGCCGGATACGAGATCGCCAGTACGAAGATCGAACTTGCGAATTTGGGAAGCCGAAATATAAATATCCTCTTTGCTTGGCAAATAGTTGATAGGCCTAAGAAAGCCGAAGCCTTCCGGCAAAATTTCCAGGACGCCCTGCATGAACATCAAGCCGCTTTTCTCAGCCTGAGCCCGCAATATTGCGAAAATCAATTCCTTCTTCTTGAGTTGACCATAATACGGAATTTGATACTGCTTTGCCAGCTTATACAAATCCGTCAGCTTCAACTCTTCCAGATCGGCGATCTGAAGATCTGTCATGTTCTCACCACTTTATTCAGTTTTATGATACAGCAAACCGCTATAGTCCGATCTATCAGTATATACCATAGTTGGCGCTGGCTATTCCTCATCCCAATGGACCAGCGCCAAGCTTAGGTCAGCCTGCTTATTTAGGAGGTTTCCGTCTCGCGCCACACATCAGCGCCCAGTCTTCGCAAATTATCAACCAAATGATCGTAGCCACGGTCAATATATTCCACGCCGCTTATTTCGGTAATGCCTTCCGGTACGGTCAATCCAGCAATGACAAGCGCCGCGCCTGCACGCAAATCTGCTGCTCGAACCTTAGCGGCGTTAAGCGGTCCGCCTTCAATAATGGCTGATCTTCCTTCAACACGAATGTTTGCGCCCATGCGCGCAAGCTCAGGAACATGCTTGAAACGATTGCTGTATACATAGTCGGTTAAAATACTTACGCCGCTTGCTTGTGTCAGCAAGCTTGTCATAGGAGACTGCAAATCAGTCGCAAAGCCCGGATAGACCAATGCCTTAACATCGATGGCATTGTACTTTGGAGCGCCCACGATGCGGATAGATTCATCCATTTCGTATACGGTAACGCCCATTTCCTCCAGCTTCGCCGTCATAGCTTCCATATGCTTCGGGATTACGTTGTCAATCAGGACATCTCCGCGCGTTGCCGCGGCGATAATCATGTAAGTTCCAGCTTGAATACGATCAGGAATAATAGAGTGGCGGCAGCCGTGCAGGCTATCCACTCCTTCGATCCGAATGGTTTCCGTGCCGGCCCCTTTGATTTTTGCGCCCATGGCATTGAGAAGAGTAGCTACATCTATAATTTCAGGCTCTTTTGCCGCGTTTTCTATTATCGTAGAGCCTTTGGCCCGAGAGGCCGCAAGCATAATGTTGATCGTTGCTCCTACACTTACCACATCAAGATAAATTTTCGCTCCACGCAGCTGCTTGGCAGATATGCGCATCGAGCCATGTTCATTCGTTACGGTTGCGCCTAGCGCCTCAAACCCTTTAATATGCTGATCGATAGGTCGCGGCTCAAAATTACAGCCGCCCGGCAAGCCGATTACCGCTTCTCCGAAGCGTCCTAGCATCGCTCCCATCAAATAATAGGAAGCCCGCAGCAGCTTAACCTTTCCGTTCGGCATAGGCTTGGCTTTCAGATTAGAAGGATCAATACGCATACTATCACCTTGCCAATCAATTACCGCGCCAAGATCTTGCAAAATTTCACTATAAACAGCAACATCACTCAAATGAGGCAAATTGTCCAGCACAACCTCGGACTCCGCCAGTATTGCAGCGGGAACCAACGCTACAGCGCTATTTTTAGCACCGCTGATTTGGACCGTTCCTTGCAGCGGACGTCCGCCGCGTATCATCAATTTCTCCATCAATTTTGTAGTCCTCCCGTTGTATCGAAAGAGAACAAAGGAAAAACCGCCACAGCGAGCACACGCCGCCGCATGCACACTGTTAGAAGGCGGTTCGTCATCCCGTGCTCCTGTTGTTACGCTTGATTGTTACTTCCGAACAAGCGGATTTTCTCTTGAAATACAGCTTGCTTTGCAAAGCGAGCAGGAGCCAGGTAGCTCCATGGATGAATGCCTTGTCCATTTGCTGACATAATTCTGAGAATTGCAGAGCTGCAAACCACTAGGTTCTCTATGTTTACATTTATTTTACCAATACCTGATGCGATAGACAAATGAACAGCTTGATTCTGAGCCATTATACCATAATGACGTCAGGAATGGTAAAGCTCTTTTGCCAAGGCTCCAATAATAGAATAATAAAAAAGGGCCCGCTAATCAGGACCCTATCGCGAAACGACTGCTGGAACCGCCATCTAGCTGCATGTTCACCGCTATTCGCATTTCATCAATATCAAACGGCTTGGTGAAATGCATCAAGGCTCCGAGATCGGTCGCTTCCTTAATCATATCCAGTTCACCATAGGCCGTCATCATAATGACTTTTATGTCTTTATTAATGGCTTTCACATGCTTTAAAATTTCTAAACCGTCCATACCGGGAATCTTCATGTCAAGCAGCACCAAATCAGGGCTTTCCTTCTTCACAATTTCCAAGGCAAGCTTTCCGTTGGAGGCCTGAAAAGTCGCATAACCCTCGCTGCTGAACACTTCCATCAAAAGCACACGGATTCCATTCTGATCGTCCACTATTAATAGCTTCTTTTGCTCCAAAATATAATACCTCCCACGACAGAGCGACAACAATTGGTCGGCTCTTCCATCATCGTTAATATATTCGCGGATCAAGTCGGAATATCCTTCTGCCCCAGGAAAAAAATTGGACGGTTTATACATTTATGTTACGAATACACTATCTTTCAGAAAACGCAAGCGCAGCGCGGACAAAACCACGGAACAGCTTCTGCGGACGATTAGGTCTGGAAGTGAATTCCGGGTGGAATTGAACGGCCAGGAACCAAGGGTGATCCTTCATTTCAACCATTTCTACCAGTCTGCCATCCGGCGAAGTTCCCGAAATGGTCAAGCCAGCTGCTTCCACCTGCTCGCGGAATTCATTATTGAACTCGTACCGGTGACGGTGACGCTCATATACCAGCTCATCGCCATATTCTGTAGCAGCTAGCGAACCTGGAATAAGCTTGCAAGGATATAGGCCAAGACGCATCGTGCCGCCCATGTCTTCAATGTCCTTCTGCTCAGGCAGCAGGTCAATGACAGGGTATGGCGTCGATGGGTTAATTTCCGAGCTGTTGGCGCCATCAAGGCCAACCACATGACGTGCATATTCAATAACGGCCACTTGCATGCCAAGGCAAATACCGAAGAACGGCACTTGCTGTTCGCGGGCATGGCGAATGGCAATAACTTTGCCTTCAATACCGCGATCGCCAAAGCCGCCCGGCACGAGAATGCCGTGAACGCCTTGCAAGCGGTCTGCTACATTGCTATCCGTCAGCTCTTCCGCATTTACCCAGCGAATTTTCACTTCGGAATCTGCATCGATACCTGCATGAGCAAGGGATTCCACGATGCTGAGGTAAGCATCATGCAAAGCCACATACTTACCAACGATAGCGATTTCCGTCGTTTTGTGCAACGACTTCACGCGCTGAACGAGGCTTGTCCACTCGGTCATATCCGGCTCGTTTGTGCCCAGCTTCAGATGGTTCACGACGATATCGTCGAGACCTTGCTCGCGAAGCATCAAAGGCACTTCATACAAGGTGGAAGCGTCACGGCATTCCACAACTGCATTAGCGTCAATATCACAAAACAAGGCGATTTTGTGCTTCAGATCTTCCGCCATCGCATGCTCCGTACGGCATACGATTACGTTCGGTTGGATGCCGATGCTGCGAAGCTCTTTTACACTGTGCTGGGTCGGCTTCGTTTTCACTTCGCCAGCCGCTTTAATGAATGGAATCAGCGTCACGTGAATGTACATTACGTTGTCACGGCCAATATCGCTCTTGATTTGACGAATAGCTTCCAAGAATGGCAAGCTCTCGATATCACCTACCGTACCGCCGATCTCCGTAATGACAACATCGGATGCCGATTCTTTGCCTGCGCGGAAAACACGATCCTTGATTTCATTCGTAATATGCGGGATAACCTGCACCGTTCCGCCCAAATAGTCGCCGCGGCGCTCTTTGGTAATAACGTTGGAATAAATTTTACCCGTCGTTACATTGCTGTTTTTGGACAGGTTGATATCGATGAAACGCTCGTAGTGGCCAAGGTCAAGATCCGTCTCTGCGCCATCATCGGTTACAAACACTTCACCGTGCTGATAAGGGCTCATCGTTCCCGGGTCTACGTTAATGTACGGGTCAAACTTTTGAATCGTTACTTTGAGGCCTCTGTTCTTCAACAATCGACCAAGTGATGCGGCTGTAATCCCTTTACCCAAGGAAGAGACAACGCCTCCGGTTACGAAAATATATTTTGTCACTGTGCCAATACCCTCCAAGCTCTAGTGTGTATTCCTATAGGTTTCCCAATCTATCCAATAAACATAGGCGCTTTGGCGCCACAGCGGTTTATCTGTATCATCAAACGAAAAGCGTAAGCCTTCCGTCGCCGAACTTGTTCTTCTACAAACAAAAAAAGTGACACCCGTAGAGTACGGGGCACTTTTCGTTTGGCGTATTATTAAGCGGTTGTCTTAACCGAATCTAAAGCCCATGCAATAGTTTACTCTGACGTATACAACCTGTCAAGTATAAACGGCGCTGCCTGTCGTACTTGGCGGCAGCGAGCGTTCCGCGTAGAAATAGAAGCGGTTGGATAAGAGACCTTCTTATCCTTTCTTATATTCCAAGCCTAAACGATTCATGGGTGAACAAGGACTTATTTGTCGTCCTCTTCCTCTTCATCTTCTTCAAAATCGTCCGCTTCCTCGCCGTCTTCCAACTCCTCATCCGAAACATCCTCTTCATCTTCCAGCTCTTCGCCTTCGATTCCGGTTTCTTCGTCTGCCTCGGCTTCTTCCTCAGCTTCCTCGAACTCACGATCTTCATCATAAACATCGTAGTCCTCTTCGTCCGCTGCGTAAGTTTCCTCTTCCTCATCCGCGAACAGATCATCATCATCAAGATCGTCGTCGTCGTTAATGATTCTGGAGCGTTTGGCGTTGGAAATTGGATCTTCGCTGCGCTCTACTGGATACCAGCGCTTAAGGCCCCACATATTTGTGCCGACGCAAGCGAAACGGCCGTCAATATTAATTTCAGTATATACTTGTGCAATGACCTGATTAATCCCATCCGTAGACAATCCGCGTATTTTAGCAATCTCCATCATGAGATCACGGTAGTAATACGGCGTATTAGCTGTCTTAAGAAATTCAAATGCCAAATCAACCATTGGCATTTCCTTAATCCGCTCAGGGTCCAGCTTCAAAGTGATGTTGCTGCCGCTCATATGGACACATCCTCTCTTGCCATCTTCATTCATTATCAAACTATAGTAAAACCTATTTCTTTCAAAAAAGCAAGCGTCAGCCTTTCCATTGTAGGGCTTGTCCACAAAGCTCACGCCACGATAATGAATTTATTAGCGCTAGAGCGGCTTGAACCGCTCTCCACAGCTTGGACAACATGATAAAAAGCGAAGGAATCCCTTCGCTCTGACTGTATCCATCCGGGCCGCGCTGGCCGCTAACGTTCCGGAGAGGTAAGAGCCCCATAGAACTCTTACATCATCCTATGTGCGACCGTGCATTTTGACACGGTTTCACGCCCAATTATATCAAAAAAGGCAAGTGGCTCATGCAGCTTGCTCCCCTCCGTCATACAATAGCTCAGCATCGTCCGTCGGGAGGGGACGCGAAATTTGGACACCACCGTTTTTCTCCATTGGTTGCAAGGCGCGATGGCGAGCTCGGAGCAGACGACACCAAAGCGCATTATCCGTTTTCACCAGCAGAGCGAGTACCGGCAGTTTATAAAAGACTGGTCGGAGCTTCCGGATGGCAAGGCTGCGCTTAAAGCCGTCAAACAGATGCCCATCATTCGTGCTATTTCCTGTCGTCTGCCTGTCGAAGAAACCCTCGCCCGATTCTCCACAGGGGTATGGATTGAGGATGATCGACGCATTACCATTCATGCCGCTACACCCAAATCCTTATTGTCCGAAAAAGGAATTCCTTGGGGCGTCCAGCATGTCAAAGCCCCGCAAGCCTGGGGCATGACTACCGGCCATCGCATTAAAGTTGGCGTCATTGATACCGGCGTCGATTTCAGCCATCCCGACCTGCGCCAGTCGCTGTCACGCGGCATTAATCTGCTGAACCGCAGTATGCTCCCGCATGACGATAATGGACATGGCACCCATATTGCCGGAACAATTGCAGCCGCCAATCAGATGCAGGGCATGATTGGCATCGCTCCTCGCGCACAGATCTATCCCGTGAAAGCGTTCGACCACAATGGCAGCGCCTTCGTCTCGGACATTATACTCGGCATCGACTGGTGTGTGAGAAACCGGGTTAACATTATCAATATGAGCTTCGGAATGAAAACCCGCAGCAAAGCGCTGCTTACCGCCATCACCAATGCTTATAACGCAGGCATCATAGTAGTCGCCTCATCAGGCAATGACGGCAAACGACGCTCGGTTGATTATCCGGCACGTTATCCGCAAACGATTTCTGTGGGAGCAACTACCCGGCTTAGGCGCGTCGCCCCTTTCACCAACCGCGGTACCCATATTGATATTTACGCCCCTGGCGATAAAATCATTTCCTCATGGCTGCGCGGCAAATACCATGAGATGAGTGGCACCTCCATGGCAACATCTCATGTCAGTGGTGCCATTGCACTGCTGCTCGCCTACAAACCGGGCCTATCGCCCGCCGACATTAAATGGATTCTGAAGCGATCCACCCAGCCACTGCGGGGCGGCAAAGTACAGCGGCTCACCGGAGAGCTTGATATTATGCGCATGCTGCAAGCCGCTGACCGCTGAGGCCGGCGGCTTTTCAGCTTGCCCTCTCCTATCTGTTTACTCGCTCGCTTTCCGCTTACCCATGGATCAGCGACTCCCTCGTCCAGCCTCTTCCGTCACGCTGCTGTATAAACGCAAATCAGACTGCAGCTCATGCTACAGTCTGTTTCTTTCATCTCTCACGCAGCCAGGCGCGCACAGCTCCGCAGCCTTGCTGCAATTAAGGCCTCGCTGCCGCGCTGGAAGTGGCCTCAGACGCTGCGGCAGCATCAGTCGATGTGTTGGCCGCTGTAGCTGCCGTCGGTGCTGTGGCCCCAGCTTTGCCCGCTAGGTCAGCGAGCTTGCGATTGATTTCTTTTTCAGCCTGATCCAGTATGGTCTTCGGCTTCCAGCCCTTCTCAATGCCTTTGGCGAGCAGCTCGTTCCATAGCTTCTGCACCTCATTATCCTGCGCCGTGTATTTGCGCTCATGCATCTTGCTAGCGAGCTCTACATTAAGCGGATAAACAATCTGTCCGCCTAAAAATGTCGTAGGCTGAGGCTTCTGACTGCTATTGCTCAGTACGGGAGCATATGCCGGAACCGCATTGCCGAGACCGTATTTCGCATGATCAGTTACGACATAGTTCATGAACGTCCATGCCATTTCCTTATGCTTGCCGCCGGAAGGCAGCAGAAATACCGAGCTGTTCTCCCAGCCGTTCAATTTTAGCGGCAGACGGGTTTGCCGCCACTTGCCTGCCGTTTCCGGCGCCCATTGCTCCAGAACCGAATCTCCCCAGACGCCTAGGTACACCATGGCCAGCTTGCCATCACGAACAGCCTCTTCCCCTGAATCCTCCCAGATGTTGATGCCTGGCACATGCTCCTTCATACGCTGCGTCAGGGCAATCGCCTGCTCGAAGGTATCATTATTGAAGGCGAACTGGTTGTTATCATTCACCATGCCGGTCCTTTGGGCGCTGGCAAACAGATTAATCGTCTCGCCATACCACTGCGTAATGCGAATGCCTTTATTTTGCAGCGTATTGTTCAT
The DNA here is from genome assembly GCF_000971975.1 of Paenibacillus algorifonticola. Classification (GTDB taxonomy): domain Bacteria; phylum Bacillota; class Bacilli; order Paenibacillales; family Paenibacillaceae; genus Pristimantibacillus; species Pristimantibacillus algorifonticola. The sequence continues at coordinate 15,613 of NZ_KQ040784.1, forward strand.
CTTAACCCAGTTGTCTGGGTCATCCATATACGTTGCAAGCTTTTCCGGATCAGTAGGGAAGCCGTATTTTTTCAAAATGTCCTCGCGGTAGTAGGTCACCTTTGGCGATGAGGAGAGCGGCCAGCCAATAAGTCGCTTTCCGTCGAAGGAAAGGTTGCTGTCCCACAGCGTCTGACTGAAGCCAGCCTTGTATTCGCCAGCATTATAAGGAGCGTCCAGTAAATTTTCCAGCTTGTCGCTATCCCCAAAGTTCGGAAAGGCAGCGCTATCGAGCATCATAATATCTGGAGCGTTGCCTGAGGCAAGCGCTTCGGTATATTTTTTAACTTGATCGGCATAGGTGACCTCTGTCACCTTAATGGAAACCTCCGGATGCAGGTCGTTAAAGGCCTTAATGGTATCCTCCCAGCCGCCATAATACGTCCAGAAGGACAAGCTGATTTTTTCCGCAGGCTTTACAGGAGACGCTTCCGGAGAGACACCTTGCTGCTTCGTTTGGCCGAATGCCAGATAGATACCTATCACAAGCACAAGCAGCGCAAGGACCACCCACATTTTTTTCATCACAAGACCCCCATTGTAAAATCATTCTAGCTGCAGCTGTCGTTGTCCCATTCAGAATACAGCTTTATTCAAGCGTTTAAGTAGGCGTTTGGCCTCCTTCCCATCGATACCGAGCCAATTTCCACCCAGCTTGATATATTCGTTGCCGGTGATCATAAGGCTAGTTTTGCTGCTCCACCATTTGGCGGCGTTAAACTGCGGGCTTTCGTAACTGGAATAGGTGAGCCGAACGCTCCCATCCTCAAACGTTTGCTCAAAAAGATATCTCGCCCGGCGCATATGAAAATCAGAAGTGACCACAATAGCGGAGCTGAGCCCATGCTGGTCCATGAGCTCCCGTATGTAAGCCGCATTTTCTTTCGTGCTTCGCGCCTGTGTCTCCAAATAAACACCGCTTGGCGGCAAGACAGCGAGGCGAAGCTCCTCTTGAATATAATGGTCATTTGCGTTGGAAATAATGAGTGCATGGGCTCCATATTGCTGATAAATTTCCAGCCCCTTCGCCAGCCGCCCCTCCTCGCCGCTCAATACAATAATCGCCTGCGAGGCGGCAGCGTTCGGCGCAACCGCCAAAAAGTACCCGGCGCGCCATACGGCAAGCGCAAGCAAAACGAGCAGCATGCCGAGCGTCCACAAGGTGATGCGTTTCCTTCGACTCCATTGCCGCTTCACGCCTCGTCCCCCTTAAAACTGAAAATAAATAAATGGAGTAGAGGCTGTTGGCATAAGCAATAAGAGCGCGAACAGCACGAAAAATAAAATAAACAAGCCGCCAAAGGTTGTCAAATTGACGCTAGGATACGTTTTAAGCCTTACGCCGACCATATGGCCGGCCAAAACAAGCACAAGCACGAAGCCCAAATAAGGATAAAACCACATGAGGCCGCCGGTGTCGATGAGGAACATTTTGCGCAGCACCAGCCAGGAATGCTCGAAGCTTTGCGAGCGGAAAAACACCCAGGTGACGCAGACAAACACAAACGTAAGCGCCCACGCAGCGGTTCGGTACAGCCAGTGATTGATTTCCCGTTTTTTAAGTACATGGTTGAAATAAAGCTTATGAATGACGAGCGCAAGGCCGTGCAGCAGCCCCCATAATACGAAATTCCAGCTTGCTCCATGCCAAAGGCCGCCAAGCAGCATAACAAGAATGAGATTGATATTGGCACGAATCGCCCCTTTGCGGTTGCCGCCCAGTGAGAAATACAAGTATTCTCTCAGCCAGGACGACAGCGAAATATGCCAGCGCCGCCAAAATTCTGTAACGCTGCGGGACAGGTACGGCATATTGAAGTTGCGCGGAATGTCGATGCCCATACATTTTGCCGAACCGATCGCCATATCGGAATAGCCGGAAAAATCGCAATAAATTTGTACAGCATACGCAATAACTGCGAGCCATACGGTAAGTGGCGAATACTCGCCGGGACTTGCGAAAACCGGATCGACAAACATCGCCATATGGTCGGCGATAATAATTTTTTTGACCAGACCAAAGATGAATATTTGTCCGCCTTCAATTAGGTTGCTGCGCTTGATGACAATATCACGGGCCATTTGCGGCAGGAAATGCCGCGGCTTGAGAATCGGTCCTGCGATCAAATGCGGAAAAAACACGATTAACAGCGAGAAGTCCCAAATGGACGACGGCTTGATGTCTCGCTTGTACACATCTATCGTGTAGCTCATTACCTCAAACGTAATAAACGAGATCCCCACGGGCAGTACGATCGACAGCAGTGGAAACGTCATGCCAAACTGATCCAGCAAGCCGTTCGCCGAATCTATGAAAAAATTAAAATATTTGAAGAAGCCAAGAATCGTGAGATTGGCAATGACGCTGAATATGAGCCAGCGCTTGCGCACTGCTTCAACTGTCGATCGGTCAATCGACACGGCACTCACATGGTTAATAAGCGTCATCACCAGCACGAGCAGGACGAAGCGGTAATCCCATACGCTGTAGAAATAATAGCTGCCGATCAGCAAAACCGCTTTTTTCAGCGCATGTATTTTAATAGTAGATAACAGGATTAGCATTATGGCAAAAAACAGCAGATACTCCCAGCTTGAAAATATCATTTTCTCATCTTCCTTCGAAATAATTCGCTACTGCTTTGCTCACTAAATCATGCCCTGAGCTGTTCATATGCCCAGTTCCAAACGTAGTGTTGGAGAAGCCATAGGCTGGCAGCCCCGTATCCTGATAGGCGTTCACAAAATCCTGTCTCATATTCAGCATCGGAATACCTTGCTCCTCGGCTGTACGCTCGGCAATTTTTTCAAAATAACCAGGCTGCTGCTCGCCCTCTGGCGACTGAAAGTCGATTTGTGGTAAAAACACGAAAACGAGCTTTGGATATTGTTCCTTCAAAATACCGAATATCCATTTCACCAGCTGTTCATCCCCCGCTTGAGGTGTGAAGTCTGCGCCTTTCGTTTCTTCTGCTGCAGCATCGTCCTTCTCCAGCAGCTTTTGCATGTGATCGGAGCCAACGCGCACAACAGACAGCCTCAGTAAGCCATAGAGGGCTTGCAGCTTGGCCGCCACCGCATTTTTGCTAATAAATTCTTCATTAAAGACAAGCTTGTATGAGTCTCCGTCCTTCGTGGCATAGTAGCTGGAATTTTCACCATACAAATCCTTGAGATCATTCTCATTCATCTGAATGACAACGGCGTCGGGATCGACACGCTTCTCGTAGAATTCCGCCAAGTAGGCATAATGCGCAGGTGAAGCGGAGCTGCGCCCGGCATCGTAGGTCATGACCTTGCGTGAATCCAGCTCGGGCATCCGTGTCTGGACTTGGCGAAAAAACTTCACTTGATCACCCACTTGAAGCGCTTCCGTATAGGAGTCGCCCAAAAACAAAATCCGGTATTCTGCCTTGCGGGCAGCGGCCGTCTCCTTCGGATCGGGGAAAGGCTGCGCGATGGCGCCTTCCGCATAAATTTTAGTGATGCCGTAGCCTTCCTGCCCGTTCACATACAGCCCTGGGTTCAAGATGCGCCCTAGTTCCGGATGCTGCTGGAAGCCTGTCGTACGAATCGTTGTAACCTCCAAAATGCCTTCCCAGGCGACCAGCGCAACAAGCAAAGCCAGCAGCGCTTTACCCGCAAGTTTGTACCTCATTATTCCCACACCCCATTATTAATCTCCCGCATCCACGCCGCCTGGCCCATAGCAAGGCCAGCAAACTATCTTTGTCTTGGTTTTAATCTTGGTCTTTGATCTTGGTTTTTCACTATAAAATCAGCAGCAACGCGCACTGATGGTATAGGTCTTTCTGCTTTAAGGTTTTAATGAAGGGTTTTTAGAGAATATGGTGAAGGAAGGCGGAGCGGAGCGGAAAGGTTGAGTTAAAGCTTTCCGAAGGAAAGCAGCTTCGTAAGCAAGGTGAGCGCCCGTCTTTGTGTGTTGATTTCTACCTTTGGAGAAGGTAATAGAAGAAATCAACGCACAACAACGGTCGTAAACCAACCTTTCCACGCAGCGCAGCCCTCTCTTCACCAAACCAAGCTCTATTATCCGCCGCTATAAACCGCCGGATAATCGGTGGATCTCGTAAAAATACCAAACGAATTAATAACCGCCTTGCCGCTGCCAGCCGTAACGCCGACCCAAACCTTTTTCACATTATCCTTCACGTCGAAGTAGACCGGGTCTGCCATATCGCGAGCGGACATATAAACACCGCCGAACGTATCTGCAAAATAAAAGCTGTTGTTGCTCATGCCGCGAAGCCAATTGCCCGAGCCGCTCAGCAGCTTGCCATTTTTGTCATAGCCGCGAACAATAACCCGTCCGCCCAGCTCATTCTGCGCCGCCCGCTTAATGACGAACTGCTTGACGACCGAGACATCGATCATTGCCCCCACAGCCACACAGCCATTTGCGAAAGTAACAAAGCCTTTACTGCTGCTGATGCAGTCAAAATTATTCGTCGCCGTAGGCTCGCCACCCTTATTGCTCAGAAAGGACATGCCATCAAGCGAGGCTGCTGTATTCGACTTGTTCCAGCGCTCCGACAAATTAAACGATTCGCGCAGCGTGAACTGGTCAAAAAAGCTCGATTCCTGCGTCGTTACAATTTGATTGCCGAACTCCGATTGGTCATCCAGCTTAGCGTCGCCGTAGCTGACATTAAAGCTGTTGTTGTTGCTTTTATTTTTCAACCGGGCCATATAAATGCCGTTCGTCTCATTGCGAACATAATCAAACGTATTGTTCAATCCATGTTCAATGACGATCGGCACGCTCTCGGCAGAGCCCTTCGTATTTCGCTGATTCAACTCAAAGCTAGGCTTTACGAATACATTGTTGTTATTATTCTTATAGGAGCCATCCTCCGTCGTAATGACAATGCCATATCGGCTCTGCGACGTATTGTTGCCGCTCCAAACCGCGAAGTTGCCGCCCGTATACAAGTTTTCATTGTTCCAGCCCGATACTTTGGCTTTATTTCGCTTGTTCGTCACTTTAAGACCGATTTGGTTGGAGGTGATTTTGCCAAGCCGAATGTCATTGTAAGCGAAGCCTGTCCCAATCCCGATTGTCTCTACGCCAATGGAGAAATTTTCGGCACGCTGAATGTGAATACCTGAATTGTTGGCATTAATAATCCGAATGCCGATGGCCTTGTGCGACTTGTCCTTGGACCAATCGACCAGCTTGCTTCGCCGTACATTAAGGCCGCTGTATTCAGCTCCCGTTACTGTACTTTCCTCGCCCAGCGTCAGAAAAGGCACATAGGCCGTTCCGGTATAAATGAGTGGGGCACGCTGATCCACCGAAATATTCGCTGGAATCACGATTGCCTTGGAGGAGCGGAATTCAGTTAGCTCCGGGAAAAGCAGTGTGACTTGCCGTCCCTTATCCCGCAGCGCCTTTGCCTTGGCAATCGCTTTGGAAATCCCGTTCCAATCATCCTTTTTCCCGTTACCTACTGCACCGTAATCCACTACATTGATATAAGCGGCATCTGCACTGCTTGTCGCTGCAGCGGCGCTCGCCACTGGATTCCCCTCTACCTCCAAATGAAAGCCTGTGCTTCCACTTTCATTAGAAGAGGTCGGCACCTTATCCGACTTCAGCGACGGCAAAGCCAGCGCGGCCAAAATGACAACCAACAAACTAATTCCCCAAATCCAGCTGCGTCTCATCATGTTGTTGTTTCCCTCTCTCGTGAATCGACTCATTATATCGTCCCCTGCTTGCGAAGCGCGGCAACTTCCAGCACGATGGCTTCATCGAAGGCAATCGGCTTGAAATCCAGCTCTTTCGCCGCTTTGGAGTAGTCAAAGTTTTTATCCTCGTTCAGACGGAGAACCTTCTCATAATTAATGATCCGGTTCGGTATTTTCTCTCCGATTCGGCCAGCGAGCAGGGCAAGCTTATAAGGAATATGCAAAAATACAATTTTCTTGCCCATCGCCCCAGCGATCAGGCTAAGCAGCTCCTTGTATTTCAGCGGCGCTTTGCCCGCGACATCGTATTCTTGGCCGCGCGTCAGCTCCTCGCGATTCAGCATCGAAACGAGCACCTTCGCCAAATCATTGGCGTAGATCGGATGCATCAGGCCATCCCCTGCTCCCAAAATCGGATAAACGGGAAAACGCTTCATGATTTTGACGAGCATATGGATGTTGCCATCCTGATGATTGCCGCAAATCATCGACGGACGAATAATCGTATAGGTCAGACCGCTGGCACGCAGCATCTGTTCATTTTGCAGATCAATATGCGATGAGCTCTTGAACTTGCTGTATATCCCTGTGCTGTTCACGTAATAAATGCGCTGAATGCCATGCTGAAGGCAAGCATCAAGCACATTTTTGAGTTGATTGCGCGGCGCTAGATGCAGTACCTCCGTAATGCCCTCATGGCCGAGAGCCTTCCGCACATCGTCTGCATCACGCAAATTGCCGTAGACGAAACGCTCGCCGTTCTTCATCCAGGATACATCGCTTGATTCCCTGACCATGTAGCATACTTGATCGCGCTTAAAATCCCGCTGAATCTGCTCATATAGAAATCGGCCCGTCAGCCCTGTTATGCCCGTTACCAGAATCATTGCTCTTACCTCCGCCTTAAGCTTTAATATCGCTTGCTTTGAATACTTTGAAAATAGTGATGAATATAATTTTGATGTCAAAGCTGAAGGACATCTGCTGCAAATAATGCTCGTCCAGACGAACCTTCTCGTCATCGGAGATCGAATCCCGGCCCGACACTTGGGCGTAGCCCGTCAAGCCCGGCTTAATATCATTGATTTTACGGTCATTGCGCTTCTCAATTAGGGAATACTGATTATACAGCGCGGGCCTTGGGCCGACGACCGACATTTCCCCCTTCACGACGTTAATGAGCTGAGGCAGCTCGTCTAGGCTTGATTTTCGCAAAAATCTTCCCGTTTTCGTTATGTAGGATGCTGGATCTTGCAGCAAATCCGTTGCTACGTTCGGCGTATCCGTCCGCATGCTGCGGAACTTGTAAATCGCGAACAGCTGGTTATTTTGCCCCATCCGCTGCTGTACGAAAAATACGGGTCCCCGTGATTCCAGCTTAATCAAAATCGCCACCACCAGCATAACCGGGCTGAACACAATTAGCGCGATGCCAGCGGAAATAAAATCGAATGCTCTTTTCCAAAACTGATTGTACATGCGTTTTTCGCTCCTCCCCACACTATACGACATCTATCTCTACAATCTCTTAAACACGGCGTTTTTAACGTAATTCATCAGGCACCATAATGCTTTAAAAGGATTTAGCTTCTCAACGTCGCGGTACAAGCGCCACATTTTGTAGACGGCTTTGATTTTATTGTTCGAGATCGAGCCTTTCACGAGGCGATAATAGCTCAGCTCGACGGGCAGGCCGTAGGCCAAATGCCCTTTTTTCAAAATCGACAGCCACATGCCCGTGTCCTGCTTCGCCCGAATGTTCGGCATTTGCACCTGACCGAGCTTATGCCGATCCAGCATGACGGTGAGGCAGCCGATAATCGTATTTTTCAATAGCGTATCGTAATTAATAGAAGGAACAACTCCGATAACACGCTCCGTCAGCTCCCCCTCCTCCGACATGACACGGTAGCTCGTGAAGGAGAAACCAACATCCTGCGTACGCATAAAATCAAGCTGCAGCTCCAGCTTCGTCGGGAGCCATAAATCATCGCTGTCCAGAAAAGCGAGGTAACGGCCCCGCGACATATTCATCGCTGTATTGCGGGCTACCGCCGCTCCGCTGTTCTTTTGTAGGCGGTGCAGCTTAATCCGGCTGTCGAGCGCGGCTTCCGCTTCAATAATCTCGCAGGAATTGTCCGAGGAGCAATCGTCTACGATAATCATTTCCCAATCCGTAAACGTCTGGGCTTTGACCGAAGCAATCGTTTCCTTTATAAAACGCGAGCAGTTGTAGGACGGCGTTACAATCGTAACGACCGGGTCCATCAGATTAGACACGAATATCCCTCCAGCTTATCATTAGAGAACTTGCGGCGTGGGCAGGCATAGCTGCCTACTTTCTGAATAAATCCAGCGGCTTTCGCTCTTGCAGCGTAGCATAGGGCAGCAGCCAGGCTATCGCTACGTAACAGAACAACAATCGGTTCTCATTCAAATCGCCTGACACATTGGCGTTCAGAAATAGGAACACCACCGAGAAAACAGTAACCAAAGTGAAGCGGTCTATCATTTTTCCAGCTATAAAGTGCGCAGCTGCTCGAATCGCTCCCCAAAAAATCGCCAGAAACAGCAATACGCCGGCAAGCCCAAGCTCGCTCCACAGCTCGAGAAAAATATTATGCGGATAATTCGAAACATCCTCATGGGCGAAAGCAATCGTAAAGCTGCCAATCCCGCCGCCGAAGAAAAAATGATCCTGAATCATTTGCCATGCCACCGCATAACGCTCGACTCGTCCCTCCGCCGACTCTCCGCCCCCCGGCTGATTAAACAACACCGAGATCCGGTAAATGAATGTGTCCATGACGCCAGAAGCCACGAGTGGTACTGCGAGCACAGCGAGCAGCAAAATAATTGAAAAAAGCGTGCCTACTCCTTTGGAGAAGGTGATTTTGCCCCGATTCACTTTCACGGACAGGAACATGATCAGCACGATTGTTCCAACTAGCGTAATAAGCGGCGTCCGGGCGCCGCTGACAGCAACCGATAGAAAGGTCAGCGCCAGAAACAGGCTGGCGAGAATTTTGGCCGGTGTCCTAAGCAGCGGATTGTATAAATATAAACCGATCAAGGCGATGACCGCGATGCCATTCGTTCGTCCAAGCGAGAGATAATCCGAGCCCAGCACCTCAATCTGCCCGATGAATTGACCGGCTTGCAGCTTCTCCAAAAACATCTGCAGGCAATAGAAGGTCATCAGCGAGGAGACGGCAATAATGCCGACGAAAAATCGCTCCAGCCCTTTTTTATCACGAATAAGCAAAAAAGGTCCGATGAAGGACCAAGCGGTCAGCAGCACAAAACGGGATGTTTTCTGAATCGCGAATGAATAGCTTGTTGAATAAGAAAAGCTGAACAAAATATAGCCAAGCAGCAGCACAAACAGCAGCAGCGGGATTAGCGCCGGCTTCGGAAGCTCTTGGGATTGCATAAGGCGGATAAAATAAAGAAACATCGTGACAGCCATTAGAAAAAAGGTTAAGTCAACGGGAAACGGAATGCCCGATTTAATATAGCCGGATAATAAAAATACGCCCAGCAGAAATTCCCCTGACGCCAATATCGCAAACGGGGCAGCCAGCGCCCCCCACTTCCGCCCGGCGCCAGGCAAGAGCGTGGCCCCAAATGTGCTTGATTTTAACATCAGTGACCACCCTCTCTTTCCTTAATAAAAGTATGCAGTAAAGCTATACGGCACTGCGATTCTGCGATGCGATCGTCCGTTTCACGAAGGATTTAACCTCCGACAAATCAGAACGGATAATGCCTTCCAAATGCTGAAGCTCCAGCATGACCGGCTCAATATCCTGCGCCATTGGCTTGCCGATGAAAATGCGGTTGTTCAGCGTAGCCGACATGCCTTCGGCATCGGTCAGCAGCTCTTCATACATTTTCTCGCCCGGACGCAGGCCGGTGAATTTAATGTCAATGTCGCGGTACGGCTCGAAGCCGGATAAGCGAATTAAGTCTTTGGCCAGCTCGTAAATTTTAACGGGCTTGTCCATATCGAGAATGAACACCTCGCCGCCCTTGGCGAAGGCGCCTGCTTGCACGACAAGCTGGGAAGCTTCCGGTATCGTCATAAAATAACGAATCATTTCCGGATCCGTTACCGTAACTGGGCCGCCCTCGGCAATTTGTGCCTTGAACAGCGGAATGACGCTGCCCCGGCTGCCCAATACGTTGCCGAATCGCACGGCTGCAAATTTCGTATTGCTATAAAAGCTGATCGACTGCACGATAATTTCTGCTACGCGCTTCGTCGCTCCCATGACACTTGTTGGGTTGACTGCCTTGTCTGTCGAGACAAGGACGAACCGCTCTACGCCGTGCTGGTCACAGGCTTCGGCTACATTTTTCGTACCCATAATATTGTTCATGACCGCCTGCTTCGGATTGCGCTCCATCAAGGGAACATGCTTGTGAGCAGCGGCGTGGAATACGACTTGGGGACTGTATTCGCCAAACAGCGCGAACAGCGTTTCACGGTCTTGTACATCAGCGATAATCGCCTCCGTCTGCAATTCCTTAAACGTCTTGCTCAGCTCCATATCAATTTGATAGATGCTGTTTTCCCCATGACCGAGCAGCAGCAGCTTGCCTGGCTTAAACGGCGCAATTTGGCGGCATAGCTCTGAACCAATAGAACCGCCCGCTCCCGTCACCAGTACAACCTTGCCTTCCACGTAATTCGCGATGCCTTCGAGGTCGATTGCCACTGGGCTTCTGCCGAGCAAATCTTCTACTTCGACATTACGAATCGATGATGCCGTCACTTTGCCGAGAATAATGTCGTCCAGCCGCGGCACGATTTTGAGCTCGCAGCTCGTTTCCTTGCAGAGATTGATAATATCGGAAATATCCTTCTTGCTTGCTGCCGGAAGCGCAATAATGATGTGGTTGATCTCATGCTTCTCCACAACTGCGGCGATATCATTACGATTGCCCAATACGCGAAGGCCGCCAACGCGGTTGCCCCGCTTCTGCTCATCATCATCGATGAAACCAACTGGATAGCTGTTGTTGATGTATTTGTTTTGCTTGATTTCCTTGGCCACCATCGAGCCGCAGTCGCCCGCGCCGATAATCAATACCTTGATATCGCCGGTCCCTTTTTTGTTGTAGGTATCGCTTTTGAGACGCAGCGCGAAGCGCGTGCTGCCTTTGACGATTAGCGAGGACTGGAAAATGAACAGCAGCAGGACCAGATCCATCCATTCCCAATTCAGAATGCTAAACAACAGTCCGCTAACGACAACCCCTAACGTGACCGCTTTGAAAATCGACACAAGCTCGCCGACGCTCGAATACTTCCATATTCGCTGGTACAAATTGTAACGAAGCATGAATAAAATCGTTGATGCCGACAGGACAGGCGCAAAAATAAGCACCGCACGCCAGTAGCTCGCTCCTTCGCCTTCGTACATTAAAGCGAAGCCGATAAACGTAATGAGCGTGCATGTGATAATATCAACGAATAATAAGAGTGGAATTCTTTTTTTCCACATCTCTCTTCTCTCCTCCTATACCAACTCACTATAATTGTAGACTCTATTTGGTCAGCAGCTGCGCATAGAAGCCGAGCAGCTTGTTCTCCTCATGTACCCAGTTGAGCTGTTCGCGTACGGCCCGCTCTCCATTGCGTCCCATTCTCGCCGCTTTAGCTGGATCGTTTTTCAGTTCATTAATCGCTCGCAGCACCGCTGGCCCATCGTTAGGATCAACCGCTATACCACATTGATGAAGGTTCACGAACGCTTCCCAGCTTGGAAAATTGGAGCAAATGATCGGCAGTCCCGCATTCATATACTCGAAAAACTTCGTCAGCTCTTTCTTCGCGTAATGCTCAGTCGGCGGAAACAGCGCCAAACCCGCGAGCCAGCGGCTCTCGGCATAATAAGCATCAATCGCATCGCGTGCAATAAACTTCTCCACGCCGTCAATCGTTACGCGATCCGCCGCTTCCCCGGCTGCCTCAGCAACCCGGTCCGCAATTGCCTGTGCGCATTTGCCCACATAATGCACATGAATGCGCTCATCCAGCTTCGCTACGTTCGCATGCAGCTCTGAGCCGCGATCAAGCGTGACGTTGCCCGTGTACAGCAGATGAATGGCATCATCCTGCTGTGCTCCGCCTGCTTCCGCGTTTGCAGCAGGCTTGTCTGCCATCGGCTGCAAGATGGGATAGTTCAGCACATCTACACCGCGCAAATATTTGTCCCGGTAATATTTTTCTGCCAGCACAATCTCAAACTGATTAATACAAAGCTTCTCTACAATGCGATAAATACTCGCAAGCGTATTTCTTGCCCAAACCGGCAAATATTTTTTTTGCCGAATGCCCGTTTCGTAATCCTCGTGGATATCATAAACGACATGATTCGATTTATTTTTGAGCAGCCAGCCCACCCAAATCAGCTCGGGATCGTGAAAATGATACACATCCGCCTCAAGCTGCTTCGCGAGCCGGTAAGCCTGCCAGCTGTTCTTCGTCATACGAACCCAGCGGTTCGCTGCTTTCTGAAGCTTGATCAGCTTGAAAGCCGGTTTTACTCGGTCCAGATCCGGATGGTCCGTCGCAATCAGCGTCACATCATACGCCGCACTCGCGAGCGAGGCGCATTCTTTATGGAAAATGCGAGTATCCATCGGATGGTGCACCGTTGTCATATGAACCACCTTATGTTGAACCATCGTAAACCACCTTCTGCCTGAAAAATTTAAGCTTGCCGTTTTCTGCGCACCTTGCCCAGAACCTGCTGCATTTTGCTGCGGAGCGCCGTTCTGCTCGTATGTACCATCACTTTAGGGAACAACAGTACAACCACCGCAAACCATACAATCGCGAAAATGCCTGACACCACAAGGTTTACGAAGCTGACCCAGCCAAGCGGCCTGATCGCCTCTGTCACGGCATACAAGCCAATCAGCATCCACGCACTGCCGAGCAGCGCAGGCAAATGCGCCTTCCCCAGCTCCCGCCACGTGCACGACAGAATCGTTTTACACAAGTACAGCATATTGAAGTAGTGCAAGCTTATGGCAATCAAAACGCCGTAAGCGGCCCCGGACAAGCCCCAGCGCATCCCAATCACTGCGCCCGAAATAACGAACAGGACATAAAGCACCTGCCGTGAAGCCCGTTTGTACACGTACCCTCTTGCCAGTACGAGCGAATTGCTGATTTTGTAGGTGGTTCGGAATAACATGCCGATGCATAGAATTTGGAATGGAATGACGACCTCCGTCCACCCGCTGCCCAGAACGACAGCAACAATCTCGGAAGCTAGCAGATAACAGATGACGCTAATAGGAGCAACAAGCAAGGATGTATAAGAAATGCTTCTTATATAAGAGGCTTTTAGCTGCTGAAGATCATCCTGGAGCTTGGACATCGACGAAAACAGCACTTTATCGAGCACTTGTCCCAGCAGCGTGGCCGGAAGCACTGCCAGCTGATAGGCTCTGCCGTACAGTCCCAGCGCGGCTGCGCCAAGCCCGCGGCCAATGATCAAATTGTCGCTTTGTACCGCTAAATAATTGCTTAAGCTGTCGATGGTTGCACCACCGCCGAACTTCAGCAGCGATTTTGCCGCCTGTACATGTCCACTCGTTTTCTCCCGTAGAAACCGGGGCGGCTGCGCAGCAATCAGCATCGTAAAACGGATAGCCGTCTGCACCAAATGCGCGGTTAACAGCGCCCAAATGCCATAGCCATACACGCCGAGCGTAATGCCGACGATGCCGTAGCCCGCCGTATAAGATACGATTTGCGACAGCGATAGCTGACGAAACTTCAGCTCCCGTTGCAGCAAAGCTTCAGAAACAATGGAAACGCCATTGAGTGGAAACACGAGCGCCAGAATGCCCAGTACCGCTGCAAGCTGCGGCATTTTGAAAAAATCCGCCAGCAAATCAGAGGACAGCCACAGCGTCGCTGCCACTACAACGCCAAGCATAGAAGAAATAAAAAAGGAAACTTGCAAGTCGACCGTCTGAATTTCTTTACGCTGAATAATGGCCGGACCTACGCCAATACTGGCGAACAAGGTCGAGAAGCTGACGATTACAAGCGCCAGATTGATTAGTCCAAACTCCTCGGCACCGACAAAGCGGGCGAGGACGACCAACACGACCATCTGGATGACATTTTGCAATCCGGTTCCCGTGAATGCCCACAGAAAACCCTTGCGGGTTCTGCGGGTCAAGCCGGCTTCCGACACGTGATTATCCGATTTGGCTGGCATAAGCGTTAATATCCGGGCGACCGATGGAAGCATAGACGAACTGCCGCTTCTCCATCTCTGCCAAATCAAATATGTTGCGTCCGTCAATCAAAATCGGCTGCTTAAGCCGCTTTTTCACTTCATCCAAATCCATCTTCACTACCTGCGGCCATTCGGTCAAAATCACACAAGCATCGCAGCCATCGACCGTTTGCAGCAGATCATCCGAATAAACAACATCCGTACCAATAACCAGCTTCGCCTGTTCAATCGCTACCGGATCATACGCATGCACTTCAGCACCGCGGCTGATGAGCTCACGAATGATTGGAATCGAAGGCGCGGAGCGCATATCGTCTGTTTCCGGCTTAAACGCCAGACCGAGCACGGCAATTTTCTTGCCTGCAACAGAACCAACAATCGTATCGATTTTTTGTACAAAATGGATCGGCTGATTTTTGTTCGTTGTAATAACTGATTCAATCAGCTTGAATTCGTAACCGACATTTTTGGAGATGGAAATGAGTGCCTCGGTATCTTTCGGAAAGCAGGAGCCGCCAAATCCGATACCGGCATCTAAGAATTTATTTCCAATGCGACTATCCAGACCTAGCCCGTAAGACAAATCGACTACATTCGCACCGACCCGCTCGCAAATATTGGAAATATCATTAATGAAGGAAATTTTCATCGCGAGGAAGGCGTTGCTGGCATATTTAATCATTTCAGCCGTTTCAATGTTTGTCTCGACAATGATTGTGTTGAATGGCTCATGCAGCTCGCGAATCAACTGCATCGCCTGCTTGCTTTCGGCACCAATGACGGCACGCTCCATATTCATGCAATCCTTGATTGCCGTACCTTCGCGCAAAAATTCCGGATTGGACACGACATCGAAGCTTGCCTCTCTCCCGCCCAAGTGCTGGCGAATGATCGACTCTACCCGCTTGCCCGTTCCAACTGGCACGGTGCTTTTGTTCACGACGACTTTATACCCGTTCAGCGACTTCCCAATCGTCTCTGCTACACCGTCAACGTAAGTCAGATCCGCTTCGCCAGTTGGCGACATTGGCGTGCCCACTGCAATATAAATAATATCCGAAGCCTGCACGGCCGCTTCCACGTCGCTTGAGAAATTAAGTCTTCCCGCTTGGCGGTTCGCGTGTACCAATTCAGCAAGGCCTGGCTCATAGATTGGAATTTGACCGTCATTCAACTGGTCGATTTTGTTTTGGTTAATGTCGGCACAAATGACATGATGACCTTTCTCAGCGAAGCAAGCGCCGTTCACCAGGCCAACGTAGCCTGTACCAATTATCGTAACTTTCATTATGCATTCACTCCACTTTTCGCACGGCTTAAAATCTGTTCAAGCGATCTAATTAAATCTGCGGAAAACTCCTGACGTTCGAGTGCGAACTCTACATTTGTCAAAATAAAGCCTGGAATTTCACCGACATCGTAACGTCTGCCTTCAAATAAATAAGCGAGTACATCCTCAACCTGATTCAGCTTTTGCAGCGCATCGGTCAATTGAATTTCCTGCCCCGCGCCAACCTCTTGCTGCTCAATCAAGTTGAACACTTCCGGCGTCAGCACATAACGTCCCATGATGGCAAAGTTGGAAGGGGCTGTGCCCAGCTTCGGCTTCTCTACCAGATTGTTCACTTTAATGAAACGATCGTTCACCTCAGATGGATCAATAATGCCGTAACGTGCCGTCTCTTTATCCGGCACATGCTGTACGCCGATAACCGATTTGCCCGTTTGCTCAAAAGCATCAATCAGCTGCTTCGTGCATGGCGTTTCACCTTTAACGATGTCATCACCGAGCAGCACGGCGAAAGGCTCATTGCCGATAAACTTGCGTGCGCACCAAATCGCGTGCCCGAGGCCTTTTGGTTCTTTTTGACGAATATAGTGAATGTCGACTTTGGAAATTTCCTGTACCTTCTCAAGCAGATGCAGCTTTTGGTTTTTCAGCAAATTCGCTTCCAGCTCAAATGCATTGTCAAAATGGTCCTCAATCGAACGTTTGCCTTTACCCGTTACAATAATAATTTCTTCAATGCCGGATTGTACGGCCTCTTCTACAATATATTGAATCGTTGGCTTGTCCAAGACGGGAAGCATCTCTTTCGGCATCGCCTTTGTAGCTGGCAAAAACCGTGTTCCAAGTCCGGCTGCCGGAATAATCGCTTTTGTTACTTTCATCGCAAATCCCTCCCAAGTTAGATAAAACGTGATTACACAAGGTGAAACGGCTGTCGCTGTCCTTTGGCGGCGCAGCGCGTTTCAGTCCAAGAAATATAAGCCTATTTATACGTGTGAAACTTATAAATGCTTATATTTCAAGCGTAAACGGCTGTCGCCGCCCTCTGGCGGCAAAGCTACCGTTTCGCGATGAAATATAAGCCGATTATAAGGGTGAAACTTATAAATGCTTATATTTTCAAAAAGTGATTACACTTCAATAAACACGATACTATTTATCTGAACATCCGTTGCCGCGAGACGGCTTTTCCATTCCTGTGCAACCGGAGCGAGTACCCGGTTCTCCTTGATCACGAGCGTATGCCAATCGGCCAGCTCCGCAATCGTCTGCGCTTCCGAGCAATGAGCATAAGAAGGCAAATCCCAGATCACAACTTCGTAGCTTTCCCGAAGATGTGCCATCAACTCCTCAGCCGACGTTTTCATGGAAAGACTTCCGCCTACTACGCATACTTCGATGAAATCCAACTGCTTTCCGGCAGTTTTGATTTTTCCATAAAAACCTTGGCTAATTGGCCATTCCGCATAGCCTTTTTTGCCAGAAGCCGTACTTGGCAGCTTGCCGTTCGGGTTAAACCTCACCCAAGCGACCTTGCTTTCCCCAGCCAGCTTCAGCGCCAGCTGCTTGCTGATCTTCCCGCTCGCAAGCTTATTGTCAAGCGTTCCGAAGGCTAGTGTGCGCTTTCCGCTTTTCTCCATCACATGGCGGTAACGCAGCGCGCGCGACTTCACTTCCTCTGCCATCCGGCGCTTCAACCATCCCCCATAGAACGGGATAGCTGTCTCCACCCGGCTTGCGAGCTTCGTCGTTTCCATCGGAACCTCGGCGAATATCGCTTGCACCTCTTGTGCTGTCTGCAGCTTGCGCGACATCATATGCAGCAGAAGCCACAAGCACAAAAGTACAATCAGCCCGCCAACAAACGAGAGCAGCATATAAAATAACGGATTGGCGCTCACATAAACCGCTTTTTCCGCGCTTGCTTTATGCAACAGGACAATATTGTTGATTTTGAACAGCTCCAAGCTTTGCGAGCGGAACACGCTAACGATCGTGTTGGCAATGGAGGCTGCCTGCTTACGGTCACCATCGGTTACGGTAATTCGGATAACCTGCGAGAGCTCGACGCTTTTCGCGCTAACTTTGGCAGCCAGTTGATCTGTGCTGTAAGGCAGGTCAAGCGCCGCAATTACCTGCTCCAAAATCAGTGGATTTTTCAAAATAACATTATACGTATCCATCAGCTTGAGACTGCCTTGAATCGAAGTGAAATTATCGCTCGTCTCTTGCGAGGTTATTACAACTTCAGCCGTCGCCTTATAAGACGGAGGACTTTGCATCTTCACATAGCCCACTGCGGCTGACAGCAGCAGTGCCGGAATAATGACGAACGGCAATCTGCGGATGATCAGCTTAACAATTCTGTGTATTTCCAAATCTCTCATCCCCTTGCAAAACAATCATTCGCCTGTCATAGCCTGGCGTTCATTCGTGTTCAGCCTAGGCTATGACTTGGAGTTCGCTTCTGCTGGCACAATGCCAGAACGAAGCTCCTTGCTTGGCGGTATGCTGCTGGACTCCCCCAGCAGCAGGCTTAAATCAAAAGCTTCATCGAATACAATGGCCGCCGTCATCTTATTGCGCCTCACCCAGCCAACGCGGATGAGACGACCGTTTGCCTCGAACGCCGAGCCGATAATTTGCAGCCTGACCTTCTTGCCTTCATGCATCGCCGCCTTCTGCGGGAGCTCAATTCTGCAGCCCGTATAGCTAATATCAAGCAGCTGCGTACGGTAGCGTTCCTCTTGATCGATCACGATCGAAGCGCGTCGCTTCAGCCTAACTCTCGGAGACTTGCGATTAATCGATTTATAGGTGTACTTGAAATTAGAAATATAACTGATCATGGAAGTCCACACGCCCGCTTGGAAAATGCCCTTAACGAACTCATCTGCATTCCCATATACTTCAGCAAGCCATTTGCGCTCCTCATCAATGTTGCTCCAATGAAGCTTGAAGCCAACCTGAAATCCGGAGCCATGCTTATCATAGAATATTTTCTCGGCTTCCACGCGTATAGCGTGCTGCGATAACGGAATATCCAGCTCCATGCGATCCGGTAGCTGCAAAATCGTGTCCGTATAAATGCGGCAGCCCGTCTCGCTAATATCCAGTGTCTTGACGTTTTCCATCTTCAGCTCTTCATCTTCCATATAACGAAGCGTAAGCGGCAGCACCTTGGCGAAGCGCTCCGCCTCCCGCATGCGTGGGCGTTCAAAGCCAAGCAGCAGCGCAAGTATGAGAAACACTCCGTTATATCCAAGCCAGAACAAATTAATGAGCATGGACTGCCATTCATTTTCGCCCGCTCCCGCAATACGCCCCACATTTACACCCATCAGCACAATCGAAAGCACAAGCAAAACAAACAACGGCATCATATAGCGATAATTAATGGACGTTTTGTTCTGATAAATGCCTTTCGGCGTCACCTCAAAGGGAATTGCCTTGCGGAAGATCGTTTCCTGAAGGGCTGCGAGGAATAACGTCGGCGTCATAGCAGTCTCGTAAACGTTGTTCCAGAACACATTAAGCTTCTTATTCGTTAAATAAGGCACAACGGTAACCGAGAACACGAAATACGGCAGCCAGAAGATAAGTAGTTGTTGCAAGCTTGTTTCAAGAATAGCCACGCCAAAGGTTAAAAAGAGCATCGGAGACAGTATGTACATAAAGCGTGTAACGCCAAAGTACCAATACAGCAGGTTGGAGAAATACAACAGCCGCTGCATCAAGGATAAGCCCTTTGCCTCAAGCGGATTGGACATCCTCGTCGTTTGTATCGTGCCCCTTGCCCAGCGGGCCCGCTGTTTGATTTGATCGGATATCGACTCAGACGTTAGACCTAGTGCCAGCACCTCATTCAAGCAATAAGAATCGAACCCATTCGATTGAAGCTTCATCCCTGTAGCCAAATCCTCTGTTATCGTACCAATAACAAAACCGCCAATATGATCAATGGCACTGCGCCGGAAAATACAATTGCTGCCCACATAAATAACCGCATTAAAACGGTCTCTTCCCGACTGAATAAGTCGCATAAACATATCCTGCTCGTTCGGAATATTACGCCCTTGGTAGTAGTTGTATTGAAAAATATCTTCGTTGTAAAAAACTTGGGGCGTTTGTACGTAAGCAAGCTTCTCATTTTCTGCAAAAAAACCTACCGTGCGCTGTAAAAAATCTGGTTTTGGCATCATATCGGCATCTAAAGTGAGGAGTAAATCACCCTTCATTTTCGTCAGCGCATGATTCAAATTGCCAGCTTTAGCATGCTCATTTCCGGGACGATCGAGATAATGAACGCCTAAACCTTCGGCCACTTCTCTCATTTCCGCTCGTTTTCCGTCATCACATACCCAAATATTTAATAAATGCTCCGGATAATTCAAGTTTTTACAGGCAAGGATGGTTTTTCTAACCAAGGATGGCGGTTCATTGTAGGTAGCGATTGTAACATCCACAGAATAAAGGTTGTCAGGTAATGGCGCAGGCTTTCTTTCAGTGGGTTTTAGCAGAAGAATGTGGAATAAAACGGATTGAAAAATAGAAATAATTTCAAAAAATAGTAACAACGATCCAAAAATTAATGACCAGCCAGATGGGAGTGTTTGTACAAGTCTCCATACTAGATACACGATCATGATAGCAATGGATACCGTTGTTAATATGTACCTAGCTTTCGTTTTCAAATAACCCCAATCCTTTGCGCTCTATTTATTCGCCATAATTCCATTCCTTTTCTGACTAATCTACAACATGGATTGACTATGCTGTCTATTTTCGCTGTCGATATTTGTTAAATCGGCCGGAAATATGATATTTTTGGCGGCTAAGGCTCAAATTCAAAGTTATCTTATCACAATCCTTGACCCTTTAAAAGTTAATTTTTCTTCTTAACATCATATTCATCATCGAAAATGTGTAGAAAAAAAGCGAAAAAACTCTAATTTTACGCGGTTTTCGCGAAATTAGAGTTTTTTCATAATACCTATTTAGTACTATATCAGCGAGTATTTGAAAGGGATTGGGCCTAGTCCTTTATTACCAGCCTATTCTATTAAAGCGTGTTTTGCAACGTTTGGTAGGCGCTCAGGCTGTCCGCCGACGAATCAATATTCCAATCCAGCTCTTTGTTTTCATTGAACCAGATCAAGCCTTTAATTTGGCTGTAGGCTGGCGATTGGATTTGGTTCATGGCATCGATAACCCATTCGTTTTTGCTGCCGCCGCTTTCGGTTGTGCCTGTCTCCGCAATAATGATCGGCTTGCTCGAAATGCTAGTCAACGCTTGGTAAGAAGCATAGAATACATCGTTAAACGTTCTCCACGAGCTCCACGATTCTTTCGTTCCAAAATTGTAACCATCAATCGAAAGCATGTCCACATAAGCATCACCTGGGTACATAGCTGTAAACGAAGCGTTTTGGCCAACATTTTCAGCATTTACGTTGTACATGAATTTGATATTTGTTGCGCCTTGTTCTTTGAAAATAGTCACGACACGTTGGAATGCCGCTTTGTAGGTTTCGTTCGTGTTAACTGTGCTGTCGCCAACGCCCCAGCCATACCAGTTGCCGTTGCCTTCGTGGAAAAGGCGGAGCCAGATTTCGGGGTTTTTATTAGCCGCTTGCCAGTTAATCAATTGCTTAGCTGTTTGTTTCAGGTAAGCGTCTACTACGCCTCTATTGATATCAGCAGTCGAATATTCTTTGTAATTTTTATTTTTAAATTCAAGGGTAAGTAGGTTAATCGAACCATTACTATTCACATAGTCCAAAAAGCCCTTCCACTCATTGATCCCTTGATTCGAATTGACAAAAGTATGTATAACATCTTGGTGTCCGCCAATCATTTGCTCATAGGCAGCGATATTGTTCAAGTTTTGATTCGGCCAAGTGCCGATCCATGCACCGTTGTAAAAATTGCTTTGTGCGCTCACGGGAAGTGCCCAAAATAGTGTCGAAACTAACATCACGAGTGTAAGGCCGAGCTTTCTGCTTTTCATAGTAGTTCCTCCCCCGAGCGAATGATGGTACGTGGTCCGAAGAACACGCCACACCTTCATCAGGCAAAGGAGGCTATGTCGGGCTTCGGCAGCTGGCGAGCATATCCTGTGAAGGATGAAGCCCCTATAGCTTTGCGCACATCAGGTTTCCCTGAGTTTGCCTTTTCGTGCTTGAAAGCAATAAAAAAAGATAGTCCCTGCTCCCGAAAGAACAAAGTCTACCTTGATTAATAAAGGAAGAAGCGATGTTGAATTCGGTAGCTGGCGAGCATATTCCGTTAGGAATGAAGCCCCTGTAGCTTTGCGCACATCAGGTTTCCCTGAGTTTGCCTTTTCGTTAAACGTAATAGGTATAAAGTATGAGCTAATGCAATATGGTGTTATTGTACACCTTGATCGCAAATTTCGTCAAATTATTTTTTCATAAAATTATACAACGAAAAAATATCCATTAAAGTAGCAGATCGCATACACAATATGAAGCAGGAAAAACATCATGAAATAAAACATTTGCAGCGGCTTATTATTTTTCAGCACATCCGCAAAATAAATGTAGAAGGGGAACGCGACCATGACATAACGTGGAATGCTTTGCAAAAATTCGGCGCTGGCGAACGGAATGAGCATAAGCAGCAAACCATATGCAAAAAACAGCCATTCATGTGCATTACGGCGAATTTCTTTCCAACGCATAATGAGAAAGGCGGCAAAAATGACGAGGACGGCATTCGCAATGATAAAGGCAAGCAGGCCATTTTCCCAGCCGCCATTTCCTGAGAAATAAGGCTTTTGGATAAAATGAATATAGTTCGAGAATGGAGCAACCGTCTTGCGATACCAGTTGATGCTTTGCTCGGTAATCGGTGCCAGCAAATCGCCCGTGAGCCATTTCATGTACAAAAGATAACCGGCCAGCGGCAGCGCGGACATAATGGCATAGCCTAGATATTTGGTGTCCTTCCATTTAAAACGATACAGCCTGTGTTCAATCAACAGCGTTCCCACAACGAAAAACAAGTTGACGAAGCCCAGATTGCGCGTCACAGCGGACAAGCCCCCGAACAGAAACGCCAGAAAATATCGCTTTTGCATCGCATAATAAACGGTCATAAGCGAAAGCATGAGGAACAGGCTCTCTGTATAAGGCACGGCATAGAAGATGGCGGTCGGAAAAACAAGCAGCAGCAGCACCGCGACTTGGGCATGCTCCTGTTTCAGCCCTCTTTTTAAACAAATGCCATAAAAATAAAAAAGCGATACGAGCAAAAATAAATTCGATAAAACCGATCCAACGACTGTCGCATCATATTTAGAAATAGACTCCACCAAAAAGACTAACAAAGGGTATAAAGGGAAAAACACCCAATTCGCACTAGGATGCGGCTCGCTGATGTTATACGTATCGTAGCCATTTTCGGCGATACCCAAATACCATACGCTGTCAAATTTCCTTAAATCCTCGAAGCTCGGCTTCTTCAGCTGTGAAATATCCGTCTGGATCGATAGCTGGCTGGATGTAAAATCATGCCCCTGCACGACCGTATAGTCCGGCGGAATTTGATAATTCGGAAACAGGTTCATGCCGAGAAAACCTGCAAAATAAAGCAATATCCTCGTGATGACAAACAAGGAGAGCAGGAAGATCAAAACTTGCGTGTTCGACTTTGCTTTAAGCAGCAGCGATTCCATTCGTCACCTCGTCTCTTGTAATTGCTGCGTTTTCGCTTCTGTCACTACAACGTTATGCAGCTCGGTTTCAACGAAGTATTTCGGTCTTTTCTTCGTTTCAATGTAAATTTTGCCGATATATTCGCCAATTAGTCCAATGCAAAGCAGCTGAATGCCGCCAATGAACCAAATCGAAAGAATCAACGAGCTCCAGCCGGATACCGTGTTGCCCTGCAAATGCCTTACAAATACATAAAATGCAAACAAAAGGCTCATGACCGACATGAAGAATCCGACAACCGACACCGCTCGGATAGGAGATACGCTGAAGGAGGTAATGCCTTCCCATGCGAATATGAGCATCTTTTTCAGCGGATATTTCGATTCGCCAGCAGTTCGCTCCAGACGGTCATAATACACGCTGTCGGATTTGAAGCCGATGGTAGGAATAATGCCACGCAAGAACAGATTAACCTCCTGGTACTCCTCCAGCTTATTAACAACCTTCTTGCTCATCATTCGGTAATCCGCATGATTATAAACAACGTTTACGCCAAGCTTAATCATTAATTTGTAGAAAAATTGCGCGCTGAACTTTTTGAACATCGTATCGGTCGTCCGCTTGTTCCGCACGCCGTACACAACTTCGTAGCCCTGCTTGTACTTCTCAATAAACTGGTCGATTACCGTAATATCATCCTGTAAATCGGCATCGATGGAAATAATGCAATCCGCATATTCCTTCGCCGTCAACAAGCCCGCCAGCAGCGCCCGCTGATGCCCGACGTTACGGGAAAGCTTCAGCCCGCTCACAAAACGGTTGCTTCGGTGAAAGGAATCAATAAGCGACCACGTTTTATCACGGCTGCCATCATCTACGAGCAGCATTTTACTTTGCTCCGACACCTTCTTCTCCCTCACCAACCGTTCAAGCAGCGCTGTCATTTGCCGCACCGTCTCCGGAAGCGCCTCTTCCTCGTTATAACAAGGCATGACTATCGATACAATGGGTAAATCGGCCTCATCGCCTCTCATGACTATCTCCCTCGCTCTCTATGATGTTGTCCATTTTTCGACAATTAGTATAATAGCATACATTGGTTAAAGTAAAGTGAAAAACCGCGCTCTGCCTATGGAAGTATATAGAAAAACTCGTCTTCAAATCATATTATGCTCCATTTTCCCCCAAAAAAAGCCCCTGCGGCCTAGGTAGCTGTCTGCCACCGCTGCCGCAAGGGCTGATCTCTTTCGTCCACGCCTGTGCCTGCTTACACCCAGCCGCTCTGAAACATGAAGCAGCTTACATTTGCTGTGGAGCCGATACGCCTACGAGGCGAAGCGCGTTCGCAATAACCGTGCGAATAGCGCCAAGCAGCGCAAGGCGCGCCTGAGTCTGCGCAGCGTCTTCGGTAATGACGCGCTCCGCTCTGTAGTAACTGTGGAACTGGGATGCCAGTTCATATACATAACGAATGATGCGGTGCGGCGCATATTGCTCCGCCGCTTCCGCCACTTCCTGCGGCAGCTCGCCGAGCTTGCGCAGCAGGTCATATTCAGCCTCCGACGCCAGCTTGCCGAGGTCGATCTGCTCAAGCGGCAGCAGCGCAAGGCTTTGCTCCTGTGCCTGACGGAAAATGCTGCAAATCCGCGCATGCGCATATTGCACATAAAACACCGGATTTTCGTTTGAAGTCGAAATCGCCAGATCCATGTCAAAATCCAGATGCGAGTCCATGCTGCGCATCGTGAAGAAATAACGGATGGCATCCACGCCAACCTCGTCCATCAAATCCTGCATCGTGACCGCTTTGCCGGTACGCTTGGACATTTTCACCTTCTCGCCGTCCTGGAACAGGCTGACCATCTGTGCAATCAATACGACCAGCTTGCCTGGATCGTTGCCAAGCGCCTCCATTGCCGCTTTAACGCGCGGAATGTAGCCGTGGTGGTCTGCGCCCCAGATGTTGATCATGCGGTCGTAGCCGCGGCTGTACTTGTCCATATGGTAGGCAATGTCTGGCGTCAAATACGTGTAGGAGCCGTCATTTTTGACAAGAACGCGGTTTTTATCGTCGCCGAAAGGCATCGTATCGAGCCACGTCGCGCCCTCTTCCTCGTACACGTGTCCCTTCTCCTTAAGCGCTTCAAGCGCCTGCTCAACCTTGCCGTTCTTGTAAAGCGACGTCTCGCTGTACCAGATATCGAAGCCGACGCGGAAGCGATTAAGATCATGCTTGATTTTGTCTAGCTCTCGCTCCAGGCCGAAGCTGCGGAAAAACTCCAGGCGCTCCTCCGCGCTCAGGCCGAGCAGACGATCTCCCTCCTGCTCAGCAAGCAGCCCTCCGAAACCGACAATATCCGCGCCGTGGTAGCCATCCTCCGGCATCTCCGCTTCCTTGCCCAGCGCCTGCTGGTAGCGCGCTTCAATCGACTTCGCCAGATTGTTCACCTGATTGCCGGCATCGTTAATATAATATTCGCGGGTTACTTCATAGCCCGCATATTCTAGCACATTGCACAGCGCATCGCCTACCGCCGCGCCGCGTGCATGTCCAAGATGAAGGCTGCCCGTTGGGTTCGCGCTGACAAACTCCATCTCCACGCGCTTGCCTGCGCCGATCTGCGTACGCCCGTAGTTGTCGCCACCTGCGACAACCTCGCCAACGACGGCGTACAAATAGCTTTTGTCCATGCGGAAGTTAATAAAGCCCGGTCCTGCGATTTCTGCAGATACAATCGACGCCTTCGCATAGTCCAAATTCGCAATAATCGCCTCAGCGATCATCCGCGGATTTTTCTTCGCAAGCTTGGTGAGCTGCATCGCTGCGTTCGTCGCCAAATCGCCATGTTCTTTATCCTTAGGCACCTCCAGCACGAATGCCGGAAGCTCCTCGCGTGCTGCGAGCCCGCCCGCTACTGCCGCATCGGCAATAGCCGCTTTTACTTGCTCATACAATTGCTCCAATACATTTCCACTCATCGTTACTGTTCCCCCTGAATATGCAGCCGAATATGAAATCGGCCAGATAAATGCTCGTCAATCCACAAATCATATTTCCACTCTATTGTAAAAGGAGGCTCCGCCAACTCTCCCTCAGCAGCATCCTCCGCATGAAGCGCGAGCTGTTCCGTCTCTGTCTCCATTTGAAAAGACATAATGGGGGACCGATAGCGCCCAGCCCGCTTGCCGCCTACAGCGAAAAGCTGCTCCGAATCTACCGCCCCCCGGCGCGTAATAAGCAGCTCGCCTTGGCGATAGCGAATAAGCGACCTGATCGGCTCCGAATTCGCTTCGCCCTCGATCGGCTCCTCATAGCGGATGTAGAGCGAGCGATCCTTGCGAAACAGCTCCCCACGGTGCTCATTGACCTGAACAGCGCCATCCTGCCTGCTTTCCAGCTTAATGCTGACGTTCATTCTTTCAGACATATCCGTGCTCCTGTATCTTCAGTCTTAACGTATGCTTCTACTATATACACGTATCCTCTCAATTTCAACGATTAAGGGCGATTACTGTTCCTCCAGAAAAGGAACAATGCCGCGCCACGCTTCGATCCGATCTTCGAGGTTTCGCATTTTCTGCGTCGGAATCGGGCTCGTTGAAGGCATCTTGAGCAGCGCCAGCGAATCAAACGCAGGATGCTCGCGAAAATATTTTCGAAACGTATCGTACGCCTTCGTTCCATTAAATGCAAAGCAGCGCAGCCCCGGATATTGCGCTAGCAGTGCAGGCAGATCATTCGGCTTCTCATCTTTAATGTTCACATCAAGGCTGCCTTCGCGCTCGCAAGATTCAATGACGTCGAACACCGCCAGCCGATGCTCCTGCAAAAAAGCGAGCCGCTTCGCATAATCCTCGTCCGGCGCCCCAGCGTCAAACAACCCATACACCATCCCCCAAAAATAGTTCCGCGGATGACCGTAGAACTGGCGATGCTCCAGCGATTTCACGCTCGGCGCCGTCCCCAGCACCAGCACGCGGGCCCGCTCATCAATGACGGGAGGAAAAGAATAAACACGCTCTGTCATAGCTCTGTCACCCCCTGCTAGCTGTTTTTACTATTATGGCATTTTTGGAGGGAAATTTCTCGCGCACAAATAAAGACATGCTAATAAGAAGTACTACACAAAGTTAGTACTTCTTCAATCCGCATTATTTTTCTAAAATAAAAGGACAAGGAGCTGATCAAATGAGCAAAGCACGCAGCACACTTACCTTATTTGCCGCATGCATGGCACTTTTAACCATCTACTTTTTAATGACAAAACAACAGCTGTTCGGTTCGCAGTGGCTTATTGGGTTTGCAAGCAGCCTGGCAGGCACGATCATTAGCTTTTGCGGCCCATTCCAGGCTAGAAAACGATCCATTTGGTGCGCAGCTGTCGCAACAGCCAACTTCCTGCTGCTCAGCTGGTACATTTTTATATTTTCACCGCTCGCCGTGATCATATTCGGGCCATAAACGCCTATCCCCTCCTTTATCCATGCATAAATAGCCCTGTCAGCCAAGGCAGCAGCGCCAGCGAAATAAAGGCGGTCACGATCATCGCAATGCTCGCAATCGATCCCGGCACAAGCCCAAACTCAAAGGCTTTATGAGCTCCTGCGCTATGTGCGCTGCTCCCCATTAGAACACCTTTGGCGATATCGCTGCGAATACGCGCCATTCGAATAACGAGCGGCCCAATAATCGTGCCAAGAATGCCTGTTATCAGCACAAAAATAGCTGTCAGAGTGGAAATGCCTCCGATCATATCGCTAATGGCCAGCGCTATCGGCGTCGTCGTCGAACGCAGCAGCAGCGAGTCAATCAGGCTATCGCTTAGCTTCAGCGAACGGCTGAACAACAGCGCCGCCATCATGCCGACAATCCAGCCCGAGAGAACGCCCGCTATAATTTCGAGCGCATGCTTTTTCATAATAGCTGCATTCTTATACATAGGAACCGCCAAAGCAATTGTCGCCGGACCTACCATACTGCTGAGCCAATGCCCCCCTGTATTGTAGCTTTGGTAAGGAATTTTCCCTAATACCAGTATCATAATCACGATAACCGGGGTCACAATAAGCGGTGACAGCAGCAGCACGGGCTTCAACCGATGTAGCCGCTTCGCTCCCCAGTAAATGCCGACCGTCAGCACAATATACATCAGCGCCATCATCATCCCCTGCTCCGCTCCTTCCTGCTAGCTACGAATTGTGTCATTACGCCAGCGCACACCATGACGAGAACAGAAGTCACCACAATAACAAGCAAAATTTGCACGCCATTCCCCAGCAATAAATCCTTGAACTGCATCATGCCCGCGGCAGGAGGAATAAAAAACAGCAGCATTTCCGCGACCAGCCACGTTGAGCCCATTTCAATCCATTCTACTTTTACAATTCGAAAATGAAGCAGCAGAAAGACAAGAATCAGCCCCAAAATGCTCCCCGGCACCTTCAAGTGCAGCCAAACCGACAGTCCATTAAGCATCCAAAACAGTCCTACAAAAAAGAGAACCTGGACGAGTCCAAGTGTTATTTTTCTTAACATGCGGATAGCCCCTTCCTTCATACAGTGTATACCTGTGAATTGACATAGGTAAAATGAATAATTAGAATGAGTCATATTCGATTTATCTATGGAAAAAGAAGAAGGAGTATTCGCATGGACATTCGTCATTTGGAATATGTGCTGGAGGTTGTGCGCCACGAAAGCTTCACGAAAGCAGCCGAGGCGCTGCATATTACGCAGCCTACCATTAGCAAAATGATTAAAAACTTGGAGGACGAGCTGCAAACTCCCCTGTTCATTCGATCCGGCAAAAAAGTGCAGCTAACCGACGCAGGGCAGGCCATCGTTGCCCAATCGCAAGATATTATCCGTCTGTTCAAAACACTGCAGAACGAGCTTAACGATGTAACCGACTTTCGCAAAGGGCTGGTGCGCATTGGCCTCCCACCGATGATCAGCTCGATTATGTTTCCCGAAATCGTCAGCCAATTCGTCAAACGTTATCCCGGCCTGACCATTCGGCTGGTTGAAGAGGGCTCGCTGAAAGTCGAGGCAGAGGTCGCCAGCGGCGCCATTGATGCGGGAATTGTAATGCTGCCCGTGAGAAATGACCAATTCGAGGTTTTTCCGATTCAAAATGCGGCTCTTCGAGTCGTGATGCACCATCAGCATCCGCTGGCAGGACGCAGCGAGCTTACACTGCGCGAGCTCGAGCAGGAGGCGTTCATTATGTACCGCGAGGACTTCGCGCTGCATGCCCGCATCATAGACGAATGCGCACGGCTCGGCTTTAAGCCCAAAATCATGCTCGAAAGCTCCCAGTGGGATTTTATTAGCGAAACGGTGGCGGTTGGACTGGGCATCGCCCTGCTGCCGGAAGCCATTTGCCAAAAGCTTGATACGGCGCGCGTCAGCACCATTGCTATGGTAGACCCCGTCATTCCTTGGAATCTTGCCATGATCTGGCGTCGCGACGGCTATTTATCGTTTGCCGCCCAAGAATGGATACGGTTTACGAAAGCTTATTTTGAGCCTGCCGAATAGACCATTCCCCCGATGCCACAACGACGAGAAAGGAGCTATCCCGCTCCGCCTGTAAAATTCGGCGTTCGGAATAGCCCCTTGTTTAAGCTTTAATTATGAATGGACCACCGTTTTACTTGCTGGCAATCGGCGTTTCCTTCACCAATGCCGGAGCCTCTGCCACAATCTTGCGCTGCATCGCCTGCTGCGCGAGCCCCTTATCGAGCAGTCCCTCCCAGCGGGCAATCACAAACGTCGCAACCGAATAGCCAATAATGTTGACTGTCGTTCGGAAGTTGCCCATGATCCGGTCCGGAGCAAGCATAAGAGCAACAGCAGCCATGGAAATAGAACCCGTACTTGCCGCAGTAGCGGATAAGGCGACAAATGCCGAGCCTGGAATGCCCGCCATCCCCTTGGAGGTGAGCAACAGCACACCGAGCAGCACCAGTTGTTCCTTCAAACCGAGATCCACACCCGTCGCCTGCGCTAAAAATACAACAGCGAGCGATAGATAGATGGAGGCGCCATCCAAATTAAACGAATAACCTGTCGGCACAACTAGTCCAACTACAGCGCGGTCACAGCCCGCTTTTTCAAATTTGTTCATGAGCTGCGGCATAACCGCCTCCGTTGAGCCTGTGGCAAAAGCAAATACGATTTCCTCACGCACCAGTAGGATCAGCTTCCAGAGGCTAATGCCCACGAACACCCGCATCACAACGGCCAGCAGGAGCAGAAACAGCACACAAGCGACCGTCATGGCAAGGAACAGCTTGCCGAAAGCCATTAGCGTCTGAACGCCATATTGGCTGACCATAAATGCCATTGCCCCAAAGGTCGCAAGCGCTGTAAGCTTCATAATATAACCCATAATTTGAAAAATAACTTTGCTGACATGGTCTAGAAAATCGACCAGAACCTCAGAGGTACGCCCGCCGATATGCACAATGGCGAAGCCGACGAAGCAGGAAACCAACAGCACTTGCAGCATCGTATTCGTAGAGAAAGCTGCTACAGCGCTCTCTGGGATGATATTCAGAAAAAACTCCGAGCCGCTCGGCAAATGACCGTTTTTCGTCGCCTGCTCCACACCGTCCGTTGATAGAGTCGCCGGGTCGATATTCATACCAGCGCCTGGATTCATCAGATTGGCGATCACCATTCCGATAATGAGCGCCAGCGTCGTGATGACTTCGAAATAAAGCAGCGTCTTCCCGCCGATCCGCCCTACCGTCTTAATGTTGCCGACCTTGGCAATGCCCAGCACGACAACGACGAACACGAGCGGAGCAATGACCATTTTGATGAGGCGGATAAAGCCGTCGCCGACAGGTTTAAGGGCTACGCCGAACGTAGGCCACAAATATCCAACCGCAATACCCGCCACAATTGACAGCATAATTTGAAAAAATAGTCCTTTGTAAAACGGCTGACGCGATTTAATAGTTTGATCCATTCTTTAGTCCCCCTATGAATGTGTTATTCCATTTGACTACCGCTTCTCTCGGAGCCTCCTTGGCTAAAATCGCGCCGAAACATGCCACATCATTCTTTATATGTTATGTTTCATCACTTATTAAGTATTGTTTACTAACATTATTATAAGGGGAACGTGGATTTTTTACATTGTCTATTGTAACCAAAAAACATCCCTGGTTTTTAGTCATGTTATATAACACCACCCTTTGCGTTTACGCCTCCAATGTTCCAGCAAAATCCACCCAAAGAAAAAAGCCTGCCACAGTGGGCAGGCTCATACACAATCTATTTGTATTAAACAAAGCTATTAAACAGGCTATCACTGCAACGCAAGAAGGCAAGCCATTGCCCGTCACTACTCGCTACTTCAGGTCGCCTCCGCTTCGCGATAAACAACGAGCGCAGCTTGAACGGCAGCCCCCTTATTAACAGACGAGCCACAATAGGTCAGGACGGCCTCCAGCGCACCTAGCACCTGCAACACGTTTTGCTTGCGGCAGCTATAGCCCATCGTGCCAATCCGCCATATTTTCCCCTTCAGCACACCGAACGAGCTGGCAATTTCAATGCTGAACTGCTCCAGCAGCATTGCTCTGACTGCTTCACCATCTACGCCGTCCGGAATAGCTACACAGGTGACAACGGGCAGCTTGCATGCCGGATCGCCATAAAGCTCCAACCCCATTCCTTCGATGCCGGAGGCGAGCGCACGTTCATGCAGCAAATGGCGGGCAAAACGCGCCTCCAGCCCCTCCTCCAGCAAAATCCGCAGCCCTTCGCGCAGCGCATACAGCATCGACGTCGCTTCCGTATGATGATTCAGCCGTGCTGCACTCCAATAATCCTGAAGCTGGCTCAGGTCAAAATAGTTGCTGCGAATCGTCCGGCCCAGCTCGAGCAGCGGTTCGCCCGGATCACGCAGCCCCCGCTCAATGCGCTTTCGCTGCATTATATGCTGCTCAATTCGGCTGTTATACGTAATCGGCGCCATGCCCGAGGGGACAGACAAGCATTTTTGCGTTCCGCCAATGACGGCGTCAATACACCAATTGTCCGTCTCGACCGGCACGCCGCCAATCGTCGCGACCGCATCTACAACGAACAGTACATCCAGCTCCCGGCATGCTCTGCCGATTTCTGCTAGCGGCTGTATGCGCCCTGTCGAGGTTTCGCCATGCACCATCGCCACGACAGCAGGCTGCTCGCGCTTAATCGCGCCAATGACCTCCTCTGGGTCAAACACCTTGCCCCACTCCTGCTCCAAGGTTACAATATCCGCTCCGCAGCGCTCGGAAATTTCCGCCAGCAAATGGCCAAAACGCCCATAAATCGGGATCAGCACCTTCATTCCCGGTTCAATGACGCTCGTCAGCACCGCTTCAAGCCCGGAACGCGACGTGCCATCGATAGGGAACGCCCACTCATTTTCCGTCTGGAAAAGCTCCCGCAGCATGCCCATCGTTTCATTCATCAGTCCTGTAAATTCGGGATCAAACTGCCCCAATATCGGATAAGACATGGCGCGAAGCACCCGCGGGTCAACCTCCACTGGACCCGGAGTCATAATCGTACGCGGCGATGGGGATAAATCTTTATATTTTTTCATAGGGAACCCTCTCCATAGGCAAGTTGGTATAAAAGCTCAATCAACACGACCGTTCCTTCTGCGAGCTGCAGCGAATCGGTATGCTCAAGCGGCGAATGGCTAATTCCCGCACGGCTCGGCACAAAAATCATCGCTGAAGGGCAAATGCTTTGCAGCTCCTGTACATCATGCCCCGCTCCGCTGACCATGCGGCGGTGAGCAATGCCATTTCGCTCACAAATTTGCTCCACCTGCCTAGTTAGCTGTTCATCCATATAGACCGGCGAAGTGTCCATCCAGTGCTTGATATGCAATCCAAGTCCCAAGGATGCGGCAATTTCTTCGAAACAACAGCGGAAGCGGCTGCAAAACAGCTCCAAAGCCCGTTCATCCGTATGTCGAACATCAACGGTAAATGCTACCTCCCGCGGTATGACGTTCGTTACATTTGGACGAACCTCCATATAGCCCGCCGTCGCTACGAGCGGAGCCCCTTGCTGAGCAGCGGCATCCAGCAGCCAATTAATCATTTTGCTCGCGCCGCGCATCGCATCCTTGCGCCATACCATCGGCGTCGTTCCCGCATGGTTGGCTTCGCCTGTCACCGTTACGGTATAACGCTGCTGGCCTACAATCGCCTCAACGACTCCGATTTGCAGCTGCTCGCGTTCCAGAACAATCCCCTGCTCCACGTGAATTTCCACGAAAGCCGCGATGTCGCGCCGCTCAGCTTTGCTCGGTCCAGCCGCTCCTCTGCCAGCATGGCTTCCCTCGGCTCCAAAACCCGCCTGCCGCATCGCATCCTCCAGCCGCACACCATCCATGTCGGCTACACCCGCCGCATCCTCCAGCTTAAAGCGGCCCGTCACACTGCCGGAGCCCCAATAAGCGATAGGGAAGCGGCTGCCTTCCTCTTCACAAAAGGACACGACCTCCAGGCTGCGCCTAGGTGCTCCAAAATGCTTTTTCAAATAATCCAGCGCTACAATCCCTGCCGCTATGCCGAATGCCCCATCGTATAGACCGCCGTTTTTGACCGTATCGACATGGGAGCCCGTCAGGATAGAGGAAAGGGCAACGCCCGTCCCTTCCAGTCTGCCATACAAATTGCCCACCTGATCGAAGGAAGGGACAAGTCCGCTCACACGCATTCGTTCAGCAAGCGCCTGCTGCGCCTCCTTCCACGCTTCGGAATACAACAGCCGCGTCACCCCGCCGCTTTCCTGCTTACCGTAACCGGACAACCACTCCAGCAGCTGTTCCAAATCTTCAGCAAGCGAAGAAATGAGCGCTCCTCGCTCTTCTATAATTCCCAGTCCGCTACTACTCATGGCGCTACCTCCCTCTACCGCTAGACCATGCATGCACATGCCGCAAGAAGCTAACAACACGCCCTGCAGCTGCTCTATGCCGCTTCCTATCCTCTACCAATCGCACAGTTAATCTAACATACCTCCATTATAATCAGCAGAGCACGAGCAAGTCATTGTTCAAATTGACTAATGATACAGCGATTGATTGGTTATATTAACTCATTTTCATTGTTTTTCAGCTATAAAAATGATATATTCGCGTTATCTATTCTCACATAAAGAGAGCGAGGAAGCGGAACCGATGATTTTAGCCGATCTATTGAAAATACCGTCCCTCTCCGGCTCGACAGTTGCTGCCGGGCACGCCGGGCTAAACCGCAAGGTCAGCACCGTCAATTTGATGGATGCCCCGGATATTATCCATTATATTAAGCCGCATGAGTTGCTCGTAACGACAGCTTATGCGCTCAAAGATACGCCGCAGGATCTCGTCGCGCTGATCACCTCTATGGCAGCCGTTGGCTGCGCGGGCCTCGGCATCAAGACCAAGCGCTTCCTTGCCGAAATGCCGGAAGCCGCCATCGCCAGAGCGGATGAGCTGCAATTCCCGCTTATTGAGCTGTCGCTTGATGTGTCGCTTGGCGATATTCTTAATCAATCGCTGGGCTTTATTTTGGAGAAGCAAACCGATGAGCTGCGGTATGCGCTGGAGAGCCACCGCCACTTTTCCAATATTGTGCTCAAGGGGCAGGGCATTCACGAAATCGTCCAGGAGCTCGCGGCGCTGCTGGGCAGCCCGACGATGCTGTTTGATCCGAAGCTTACGCTAGTCGCGGCTTCGTCCCATTTTCAGAAAGAGCCGTATTCCCGCATGCTCCCGCAAATTCGCTTGGCTGTAGGCTCGCTGAGCGCCCAGGACAAGGAAGCCGTCTTCTGCCTGACTGCCCCTGAGCCCGGCGTCTTCAACCATGTTGCCGTGCATCCGATCAAAACCTATCAGCCGCAAGGGTTTCTCGTCTCACTCCAGCATTCGTACCAGCTCCAGCAGCTTCCCGCGCTTGCCATGGAGCAGGCCGCCAATGTCATTAGCTTCGAGCTGCTGAAGACGCAGGCGGTCAAGGAGCGCTCGCGCCGCTACAAAAATGATCTGTTCTCGGATTTTGTAGACGGTCTCGTCACCTCCGAGCAGGAGATGCTGCGCCGCGGCAAGCGGTACGGCTTAAACGCCGGAACCACTTCCTCCTTGTGCATTGTGGCACGACCGGACAGCAGCGCCGCTGAACCCGCTTCTCCCACAGCATCCAAGGCGTCAATCAAAGCACGGCCATTTGAAGAACAGCAGCTATCCGACTATGAGGAGCTGTACGACAGCCTAAAGGCTGCCTTCAAGGAGCAAGGGCTGTCCTTTATTATTTTCAGCAAAAAGAGCTGGCTCGTGCTCCTACTCACCTTCCAGCCCGAAGAAGCGCAGACGATAGCGCCGGAGCTGCTTGCTCGAATCAGCGATCAAGTATTCGAAAGCACAGGCATCGCCGTCTCCTTTGGCATTGGCAATCCGGTCAAGAAACTGACCGACATTCCAGCGACCTATAAGGAAGCGATTGACGCCTGGGAGACAGCATTCACCAGCCGCAAACGCCGCTTCGTGCAGTTTTACCATGCAAAGGAGCTGACAGATTTGCTTCGCTTGCTGCCGGTCGAGGAACTGCGGAAATTTCATAACGACATGTTCAAGGAGCTGAACCGACTGGAGGAAAAAGAGCGCAGCGAGCTGATGCGAACGCTCGTCGTTTATCACAGCAACAACTGCCAGATCGCTGAGACAGCAAAGCAGCTGTTCGTTCACCGCAATACCGTCATTTACCGCTTGGAAAAATGCGAGCAGCTTACAGGCCGCAAGCTGCGAAATGACAGCGACAATTTGCGCTTCCGCATCGCCTATCTCATCGGTCAAATTTTGGAGCCGCCGGGGTCGTAATTTTTTACCAATTTATTGAATATTAACATGGCCGCTTCTTCCAAAAAGAAGGATTCACGCGATTTTTGTCGAATGCTATCTTTAAAATATAAGACTTTATAAGTGGTGTGCTTATAGATGAGCTTATAAATGGACTTATATTTCTACGCGATGAAGGAGGCGACAGGCTATGGCTGGACCTTATATCTTCATTTTTACCGGTACTAGCGGATCTGGCAGAAAAACAATGGCTCACCGGATTGGCAAGGAACTTGGCATCAAGCATGTCAGCTCTTATACAACACGCCCTCCAAGAGATTCAGAGCCGCCTGACCGCGACTATCACTATATTGATCAAGAGAGATTTGACCGCATGAATACAAGTGGGGATTTTATCGAAACGGCCCTCATCCATAAGCATCATTATGGCATCCGTACCCACGAGCTTACCGATCCTCTGAGCGAGGGCAAGCATGTATATATGATTCTCAACAGCGACGGTGCATCTCTGATGAAAAAGCTTTACGGCGAGCAAGTCGTCCGCCTATTCCTGTACGTAGAGAAACGCACCGTCATTGAGCGTCTGGAGGCGAAGGGGCTTCCTGCGGAGGTCATCAACAACTACATCTCGATTTACACCGATGAGGTCGTCTACCGCAAGCAATGCGAGCATGTGCTGGAAAATCTCGACCTGAACCGCACGATGATGAAAATTCGCGAAGCGATTCAATCGCATTTATAAGCGTGTTTGCTTCACACAAAAGGAGCCACTCTGCAACAACAGAGCGGCTCCTTGCTTCAAAGACCATTTACGGACGGCCAAAAAAAGCCTGCCTGACGGCGTAATAACGCTCGTCTGGGCAGGCTTTAGTTCTTCCACTTTCCTTCTTAACCTGTCGTTCCCGTTAGGCTACTTAATAAAGCCAAGCAGCATTTCGCGAATGACCTTTGCAGCAACGATTTGCGTTTGCTCTGTCGGATCGTAAGCAGGCGCTACTTCAACAAGGTCGCAGCCAACAACGTTAACACCGGAAGCCGCGATAGCGTGAACCGCCTCAATCAGCTCTTTCGATGTAATGCCGCCAGCTTCCGCCGTGCCTGTGCCAGGCGCAGCCGAAGGATCAAGCACATCGATGTCGATCGTCAAGTAAACCGGACGTCCTGCCAGCTCTGGAAGCACCTTTTTCAAAGGCTCCAGCACCTCGAACGGGTGGAAATTAATGTTCTCGCGGGCATATTGGAACTCCTCGCGCGAGCCCGAACGAATACCGAATTGGTAAATGTTTTTGCCGCCCAGCAGTCCTGCTGCTTTGCGCAGCGGCGTGGAGTGCGACAAAGGCTCGCCTTCGTAGCTTTCACGCAGATCAGCATGAGCATCAAAGTGAATGATCGCAAGATCCGGATATTTCGCATACACCTCTTGGAAAATCGGCCACGATACGAGATGCTCTCCACCCATTCCGACAGGCATTTTGCCATCGTTCAGGACGCCGCGAACAAATTCGCCGATGATTTCAAGACTGCGTGCCGCGTTGCCGAATGGCAGCAGCAGGTCGCCTGCATCGAAGTATTCAATCTCTTCCAGACTGCGGTCCAGATACGGGCTGTATTCTTCTAGGCCAATCGATACCTCGCGAATGCGCGGCGGACCGAAGCGCGAGCCCGGACGGAAGCTGACGGTGAAATCCATCGGCATGCCATAAATGACCGCTTTGGAAGCCGCATAGTCCTCAGAGCTCAGGATGAAGACGTTGCCGGAATATTTTTGATCGAGTTTCATGAGGGCTTGTCCTCGCTTTCTGTACGTTTGCTTATTTAATCAGGTCTTCCACAAATTTAGGCAGCACGAATGCCGCTTTGTGAAGGCGCGGAGTGTAATATTTCGTATCGATCTCGGCGATCGACGCTTCGTCAACCTCAAGCGGATCGTATTTTTTGCTGCCCAGAGTGAATGTCCACAGGCCGCTCGGATATGTAGGAATGTTCGCACCGTATACACGCACGATTGGGAACACTTCTTTCACATCCTTGTTGACGCTTTGGATCAGATCAGCCTTAAACCAAGGGTTGTCTGTTTGTGCAACGAAAATGCCATCTTCCTTCAGCGCTTCGTAAATGCCTTGATAGAAGCCGCGTGTGAACAGGTTAGCAGCAGGGCCAACGGGCTCTGTGGAGTCAACCATAATGACATCATACGTGTTTTTGTGATCGTGGATATGCATGAAGCCGTCATTCACGATAACTTCTACGCGCGGGTTGTCCAGCTCGCCAGCAATAGTCGGCAAATATTTTTTCGAATATTCGATAACCTTGCCGTCGATGTCAACGAGGACTGCTTTTTTCACCTTAGGGTGTTTCATGATTTCGCGAATAACGCCGCCGTCGCCGCCGCCCACAACGAGCACATGCTCAGGGTTCGGGTGCGTGAACAGGATCGGGTGCGCCACCATTTCGTGGTAAACGAACTCATCCTTCACTGTCGTCATAACCATGCCATCCAATACGAGCATCGTACCGAATTCTTCCGTCTCAATCATATCGAGCTTTTGAAAGTCCGTTTGTTCTGTCACATAAGTTTCTTTAATCTTCGCTGTAATGCCGAAGCTGTCAGTTTGTTTCTCCGTGTACCACAATTCCATAGCGTGATATCCCTTCTTTCCGTCAATGGTTCAATCTGTATTATAGTAGAACGAGGTCAAAAAGCAACCTTTTACACCATATCCGCCCAAAAAATTAACACTCCGCTAACACAGGATGAATATAGCCTCCCTGCTTTTTCCATACTAAAGAGGAATGATCGTTCATCCGAAGGGAGCACGCTCCATGAACAAGCACAAAATCAAGCCCGTCAAGCCGTCGCTAAGACGCAAGCTTTCTGCGTTTTCCGAGCGATTTTTCCCTAGGCTCCACCAGCGTCCAAGCACGAACAGGCCTGGGCGCCCACAAGCGGCACAAACATCCGTACATCATGCGCAACGGCATCAGACGTCCGGAATGGTTTTACAGCCTACAGCCTTTCATCGATTTAAAAAATGGGCGGGGCGAATCGCCGCACTGTTTCTGCTGCTGACCGCCTGCCTCATCGGCGCTTTGCTGTATTTGAGCATGCAGTCGCTGCCTGCAGCATCCATTAGCCAAACCTCCCAAATGCTCGACCTGCATGGCCAGGTTATCGATACATTCCATACTGGCGAAAATCGCCGTTCGGTTCCGCTCGATCAAATTTCCCCCAATCTGGTGAAGGCGACCATCGCTATTGAAGACCGGCGCTTCTACGACCATCCTGGCTTCGACATCAAAGGGCTGGGGCGCGCCATCGTGGCGAATACGGTTTCGTTATCAGCCAAGCAAGGGGCCAGCACGCTGACGCAGCAGCTCGCCCGCAATTTGTATTTGACGCATGAGAAAACGTGGCAGCGCAAATTCAAGGAAGCGATCTACACCATGCAGCTGGAGATGCATTATTCCAAGGACGAAATTTTGAGCCTCTATTTGAACCAAATTTATTACGGGCATGGCGCTTATGGCATTGAAGCGGCAGCTTCGTTGTATTTCAATAAGAAAGCATCGGAATTGACGCTCGCCGAAAGCGCCATGCTGGCAGGCATTCCAAAGGGGCCCAAATATTATTCCCCGCACATGGATATGAAAAACGCCAAGGACAGGCAGCTTACCATTTTGTCCATTATGGCGGAGGATGGCGTGATTTCGAAGACCGAAGCGGATAAGGCATATGAAGAGGTGCTGCAATTTCAGCCGCTCGGAGCCGGCAACCAGGCCGGATTTGCGCCGTATTTCCGCGACTATGTGAAGTATTTAGCAGTGGACAAGCTTGGCATCAACGAGCAGCTCCTTAATGAGGGCGGCATTACGATTTATACAACACTTGATCCTGTGGCGCAAAATGCTGCCGAAACCGCTGTCGACAAAGAATTGGCGAACAGCGACGGGCAGCAAGCAGCGCTCATCTCGCTCGATCCGCGCAATGGCTACATTAAAGCAATGGTTGGCGGACGGGATTACAAAAACAATCAATTTAACCGCGTATTTGCGGATACACGCCAACCCGGCTCTTCATTTAAGCCGATTGTCTATTTAACCGCGCTCCAAAGCGGACAGTTGACGCCTGCTTCTCGATTCAAGAGCGAGCCTACTTCCTTCATCTATGATGAGGGACGTAAAGTGTATAAGCCCAGCAATTACAATGACAAGTACACCAATGACTTTATTACGATGCGGCAAGCGATTGCCAGCTCCGATAACATTTACGCTGTAGATACCATTATGACGGTTGGCGCGGACAAAGTAATTGAGACAGCTCGCAAGCTGGGCATTACCAGCCCAATGAGCCCGCTGCCTTCGCTTGCGCTAGGCACCTTCCCGGTCAGCCCGTACCAGATGGCTTCGGCTTTCGCCGTGTTAGCGAATGGCGGCAAGCGAGTAGAGCCGACCGCCATTACACGAATAGAGGATCGCAGCGGGCGCATTTTATATGAAGCGAAGCAGCAGGCCCAGCAGGTCGTGGATCCCGCAAATGCGTTCGTATTGACCAGCCTCATGGAAAGCGTCTTCGAGAGCGGAGGCACTGGCAATCGCGTAGCTGCCATGATCAAACGGCCCGTTGCTGGCAAAACAGGCACGACCGCCAATGATGCCTGGCTGGTTGGCTACACGCCGGAGCTTGCTACGGCGGTGTGGACAGGGTTTGATAAAGGCCGCAAGCTGACCGTAGCCGAAGCACATCGCGCTGCGCCGATTTTCGCCGCGTATACCGAGCAGGCGCTATCGGCGGTTCCGCCGAAAATTTTCCCGATACCGGCGGATGTCGTCAGCGTCTACGTCGATCCCGCCAGCGGCAAGCTGGCAGAAGCCACCTGCTCGGCAAAGCAGCTCGAATATTTCGTCAAGGGTACAGAGCCAATTGAAGTATGCGGCGAAGCGTCGGGAGCTCCCGGCGACACCTCCGATCAAGGAACAGAAGAGAGCAAAGCTGCCGAGGAGCGAAAATCATGGTGGAATGATTTGAAGCGCTGGTGGCAGCACGACTAATACAACAACCTAA
Organism: Paenibacillus algorifonticola; assembly: GCF_000971975.1. Lineage (GTDB taxonomy): Bacteria > Bacillota > Bacilli > Paenibacillales > Paenibacillaceae > Pristimantibacillus > Pristimantibacillus algorifonticola. Next base: position 56,523 of record NZ_KQ040784.1, read on the forward strand.
AAGTAAAGCCACTTCACCTAATTTTGTCTAAAATTTGATCAAATCGTGAATTTTCTTTGAACAAATTGCATAAAGTGTGTTATAATGAGTGCAAGAAAGCACTTACAAGTAAACGGGGTGTTTATAATGACAACGAAAACAGCAACAATTAGCGACGTTAAATCAGCAACTGCAGCTAGTGTGAAACGTTTGGTAACCGCAATGACCATCATCGCTTGGACCGTTCTCTCTGTAGGCGTAGTCCTTTGCTTAATAAATCTCAGCCACTTCAGCGATAAGAACGTTTGGCTTATGGTAGGGCTCGGGTTTATGGTAGGCAGCGTATTTATTTACACAATCGGCACTGCAATTGGCCTTGTTCATGCAAGACGGGCGCAGCAGTCTGAAGAACACAAGTAACCGTGCAGGATCAGCACCACAATTGAGAACGTGCAATTTAAAGCCTCACCGTCGATTTGGACAGTGGGGCTTTTTATTTTTTTCAACCTATTTAATGTAGTCACATTTATGACGATATGATTCATACAGAAAGGACAAGCCTTAGCCCGCGTGAACCGCCTCAATTGGCTTTTTGCTCATATTTTAGACGAAGCCGGCGCTTTTTTGAGAGCCAGTGAATGACAAATGTCGAACTGGTGAACTTTCTATTACAAAAAAAAGACGAATTGTTGACGTAATTGTTAAGTCAGCAGTTATTCTCCGTAACATCTGCTAATGTTAAGGCTAAGAGTATATCCAAGGAGTTGAACCATTTGAGACGTTATATTCGTGTATTGACACCCCTGCTCATCATGCTGATGGCCGTTCTTCTCTCTGGCTGCGGCGAGCAGTATCTGGTGCTCGATCCAAAAGGGCCGATTGGCGAAAGTCAGAAGGATTTGATTTATATTACAACGATCCTCTGTCTGGTTATTGTCGTTCCCGTTTTGATCTTGACCGGCTACATCGTATGGCGCTACCGTGACAAAAAAGGCAACAATGCTCCTTACCAGCCGAACTGGAATCACAGCACGAAGCTGGAGATTATTTGGTGGAGCATTCCAATTGTAATTATCGCTATTCTGGCGATCGTGACGGCGAAATATACGTATGAACTGGAGCCATCCAAGCCCATTGCTTCTGCGAAAGCACCGATAACGATTGAAGTGACCTCGTTGGATTGGAAATGGCTGTTCACCTATCCTGAAGAGGGTATATCTACAGTCAACTACCTTCAAATACCAGAAGGCACTCCGATTCAGTTCAGACTGACTTCGGATACGGCGATGAATTCGTTCTGGATTCCGCAGTTGGGCGGCCAAATTTATACGATGTCCGGCATGGCAATGACGCTTTATTTGCAAGCAGATGAGATCGGCAATTATTATGGCTCGGGTGCCAACTTCACAGGGGAGCATTTTGCGCAAATGACCTTTAATGTGAAGACAACTTCCGAGGATGATTATAAAGCATGGGTTCAAGAGGTGAAAACAACCGCTCCAGCGCTGACACAAGAAGGCTTCGAGAAGCTGACTGAGCCAAGCGTTGAGACTGTACAATCGTTCTCCTCCTTCCCTGAAGGACTGTTCCAGAAAGTCGTGATGCAATATATTGGCGAAGGCGGCTCTGCTCATCATCATGGCGGATCCACAGCTGCAGAAGAAGACACCAACATGGATCACGACATGGATATGAGTGATACGGACATGAAAGATATGGACGGTATGGATATGAATCATGACCAAGAAACTTCAACGAACCAGCATTCACACTAAACACAAGACGAAAGGAGACGCCGCATGTTTCAGAATCTAATCGATTTCTTACTCAATGATTTTTTCATTACTGGCGACCCGCTCATTCTTGGAGCACAGGTATCCATCGGCTTGTCCATGGTTGCCGTCGTATTCGCCTTAACGTATTTCAAAAAATGGCGCTGGCTATGGACGGAATGGCTGACCACCGTCGATCATAAACGAATCGGCATTATGTATATTATCGCATCGATTCTCATGCTTTTCCGTGGTGGCGTCGATGCCCTGCTGATGCGGGTGCAGCTCGCTGTACCGCAGGTGGAGTTCCTCCACGCCGATCACTATAATGCGATCTTTACAACACACGGCGTTATTATGATTTTATTTATGGCGATGCCGCTTATGTTCGGCTTATTCAATATCGTTGTGCCACTGCAAATCGGTGCACGCGACGTCGCCTATCCGTTCCTGAACTCGCTCAGCTTTTGGATGTTTTTCTTTGGCGCGATGCTGTTTAACGTTTCCTTCGTTATCGGCGGTTCGCCGGATGCAGGCTGGCTGGCCTATCCACCGCTCTCCGAGCTGTCAGGAAGCCCAGGTCTCGGACAGGATTTCTATATTTGGGGCATTCAGATTTCCGGTATCGGCTCCTTGGCCACCGGTATTAACTTTGTTGTAACGATTTTGAAAATGCGCGCACCAGGCATGAAGCTGATGAAAATGCCAATGTTTGTCTGGTCCGTTCTTTCTTCCTGTATTACCATTATGTTCGCTTTCCCAATCTTGACCGTTACCCTGTTCCTGCTGTTTATTGACCGTTACTTCGGCGCTCACTTCTTTACGCTCGATGGCGGCGGAAACCCGATGATGTATATCAACCTCATCTGGATGTGGGGACATCCCGAAGTGTATATCGTTATTTTGCCGGCGTTCGGTATTTTCTCCGAAATCGTATCGGCTTTCTCGAAGAAAAAGCTGTTTGGCTACAAATCCATGGTATTCGCCCTCATGTCGATCAGCTTCTTCTCGTTCTTTACATGGGCGCATCACTTCTTCACCATGGGCTCGGGCGCAAACGTCAATGCGTTTTTCGCCGTAACAACGATGCTTATTGCGATTCCTACAGGCGTTAAAGTATTTAACTGGCTGTTTACGATGTTCCGAGGCAAGCTGACGTTCCCGACGCCGATGCTTTGGACGATCGCCTTTATCCCTTGTTTTGTCGTCGGCGGTATGACTGGGGTTATGCTCTCCGTCGCACCTGCTGACTTCCAGTTCCACAACAGTTATTTCCTGATTGCCCACTTCCATCAAGTGCTCATCGGGGGCGTCGTATTCGGTTACTTCGCCGGACTTTACTACTGGTGGCCGAAGATGTTTGGATTCAAACTGCATGAAGGCCTCGGAAAATGGGCATTCTGGCTGTGGAACATCGGTTTCTACGTTTGTTTCATGCCGCAGTACGCGCTTGGTTTGATGGGTATGACCCGTCGTTTCAACGAATACAACTTTGATATGGGCTGGCAGCCGCTTAACGTCGTCTCCACTGTCGGCGCGTTTATTATGGGTCTCGCGTTCCTGTTCCAAGTATGGCAAATCGCGCACAGCATCAAGTTTTACAAAAAAGAGCCAACCGGCGATTCATGGGATGGCCGCACGCTGGAATGGTCGATTCCATCTCCTGCACCGCTTTATAACTTTGCAAGAGTTCCGGTTGTTGACAGCGAGGATGCTTGGTGGGAAGAGAAGCAGCGTCTGGCAAATGGCGGAAAGCCTAAGCCGCTTGCTCCACTTGAACCGATTCATATGCCGAAAAACTCTGCGATTCCATTTTTGATTTCCGTTTCCTTCTTCGTTATGGGCTTCGGGTTTGTCTGGGATTGGAAATGGATGATTATACCTGGCGCAATCGGCGTTGCCATTTGCATGCTGGCACGTTCCTTCAGCTACGATACCGACTACTACATTCCTGTAGATGAGATCGAGCGGACGGAAGCCGCATTAGGAGGGACAAAATAATGGCACAAGCAGTAACCGGTCATGATAAGCACGGCCATGGCGGCCACGGTCATCATGACGAGCACCACGAGCATGAACATGAATCACTCAAAACATTCGGCTTCTGGATGTTTCTGATTACGGACATTATTTTGTTCGGTACGTTATTTGCAACCTTCATCGTACTTCGCTTCAGCACGGACGGCGGCCCGACAGCCGCCGAGATGTTCAAGATGCCTGGCGTTATCGCCGAAACGTTCATCTTGCTCACAAGCAGCTTTACGAGCGGTATCGCCGTGCTTCAAATGCACAGAGGCAATAAGAAGGGCCTCATTGGCTGGCTCGCTGTTACCGCAGTGCTCGGTCTTGCCTTCATCTATTTGGAGGTTAGCGAGTTTATTGAACTGGTACACGAAGGCGTGACGATTGGCACCAGCGCATACTGGTCGGCCTTCTTCACACTCGTCGGTACGCACGGTCTTCACGTATCGGTCGGTATTGTCTGGATGACGGCGCTGATCATTCAATTAGCCCGTCGCGGCATTACGCCGGTTACCCAGCGCAAAGTCAACATTATTAGCTTGTACTGGCACTTTTTGGACGTCGTATGGATCTTCGTCCTTACGATCGTCTATCTGATGGGGGTGATGTAGCATGGAAAACCACAATTCGCATTCCCCGTCTCATGATTCACATGGTTCCATGAAGTCCTATGTCATCGGGTTCGTATTATCCATTATTTTGACAATTATCCCGATTGCAATTGTCATGAACGATATGCTGAGCAAGCAGCTTACGATTATCGTCATTCTGATTATGGCGGGACTGCAATTTGTCGTTCAGTTGTTCTTCTTCATGCATCTCAAGGATGAAGCCAAGCCGCGCTATAATACGATGGCCCTAGTCTTCGGCCTGATTATTCTGCTCACCGTCGTAGCAGGCTCCATTTGGATTATGTCCTACAACGTTGTAGGTTAACTCACGCAATACAGCAAGAACCTCCGATGGCGCTCCTTGAGCGCTGGCGGGGGTTCTTATTTTGTTTCGCTTTATTTTCCAATTAGGCTATAGTACACTTGGGATTATTAACACGATCAGAGCGCAGGTGTTGCCGCGTCTCTATATTAATTTAGGAGGAACCATCCACATGTTGAAAATGAAAAGCACTAAAAAAGCTCTTTCGCTGCTGCTGCTTCTGGCAGCTATGATGCTTGTTATATCCGCTTGCGGCGGAGGAAGCAGTGCGAGTAGCAATTCCAGCTCAGGAGGCGCTGGAACGGCAGCTAATGCGTCTAGCGAGCCTTCCGCACCCGCTGCATCAGCTGAGCCTTCATCGGACCAACCGGCCAATCTGCTTGGCTCGGACAAGCATCCGGTCGTAACGATTCAAATGAGCAATGATACTAACATTAAAGTTGAACTGTACCCGGAGATTGCACCGAATACGGTTAACAATTTTATATCCCTTGTCCAAAAAGGATATTATGATGGCTTGATTTTTCACCGTGTTATTCAGGGATTTATGATTCAGGGCGGCGACCCGGACGGGACAGGCGCTGGTGGCCCAGGCTACTCGATTCCAGGGGAATTCACATCAAACGGCTTTCAAAATGATTTGAAGCACACGCGCGGTGTGATCTCCATGGCCAGAACGGGTGAACCGAACTCCGCCGGCTCACAGTTTTTCATTATGGTAGCGGATACGCCAACGCTTGATGACGCATACGCTTCCTTCGGCGCGGTCATTGAAGGCATGGATGCGGTCGATCAAATCGTTAACCAGCCGACGAACAGCCAAGATCGTCCGAATGAGCCGCTTTCGATGACGAAAGTGACCGTTGACTTGAAGGGCATGACGTTCGAGGAGCCGGAAAAAACGAAGTAGGTTTTGAAATGTTCGCTGTATTTGCTCCACAACAAGGAAAGAGGCTAGCGCTGGGCGCTAGCCTCTTTATTTATGCCAACAGAGTCGCCTTCGACCAGCGTCACATAAATTCGCTCGTTTTCGACCGGCTCTCCGGCTATGATTTTCAGCAGCTGCTCAGATGCAAGCGCTCCCCATTTATGTTTCGAATAATCGATCGTGGCAAGCTTTGGCTGCATATACGAGGCCAGCTCCACATTGTCAAAACCGATAATATGAATATGCTCGCCCACGACATAGTCCGTCTGGGATACATAGTTGTGTACGCCAATCGCCATTTCATCGTTCATGCAAAAAACAGCAGCTGGCTCCGTGTATTCAGCCAATATTTTTTTAGCTGCTTCCTCGCCGGATTCCTTACGGAAACTGCCTTCAATGGCTTTAAACGTTAAGTCGTCGCAGCGCTCCACCGCCTGCTTGACCGCTTGCAGCCGCTGACCTGCGTCATAAGACTCCTCCGGACCCATAATCGCATAGATTTTGCGAAAGCCCCGATCCAGCAAATGCTCCATCGCAAGCGTAGCTCCTGCCTTGTTATCAAGCAGCACCTGATTAATATTTGGGTGGTTCAGCTCGCGGTCGAGTACGACTACTTTATGCCCCAGCTCCGCATAACGCAGCAGCTCATCACTATCGAACATGGCATCGAGCACAATTGCGCCATCAATCATCCGCTCAGGAAGCATGCGATGCGAACGTTTGCCGCTGCATACGATCGTATCATAGCCTTTGCGGTGCAGCATTTCATTTACCCCTTGCAGCAAATCCCCATAGAAGGCTCCGCTGAAGTCGGTCAAATATACGCCAATAATTTTGGTCTCACGCGTCTTAAGCGTTCGGGCAGCTGCATTCGGCACGTAGTTCAACTCTTTGGCTATAGCTAAAATTTTGGCGCATGTCTCCGTTGTCACCTTCGGGCTACCGTTCAGCGCGTAGGAAACTGTCGATATCGAGACACCAGCCTTCTTAGCGATATCTTTAATACTGACCACTGCACTCTCTCCAATCTGTAACTCTTAGCGTAAACGGCTTTTCCATCTAAATGGAAAAAGCTCGTTTCGCGTAAAAATGTAAGCCTGATAATAACAATTCATCTTATAATCCTTAGATTTCAAGCGTAAACGGCTGTAGCTACCTTCGGTAGCAAAGCTCGTTTCGCGTAAAAATGTAAGCCTAGATAATAACAATTCATCTTATTATCCTTACATTTCAAGCGTAAACGGCTGCAGCTACCTTCGGTAGCAAAGCTCGTTTCGCGTAAAAATAAAAACCTATTAAAGGCATATAAACTTATAAACACTTATATTTTAAAATATTCCTGATTAATTAACTATATCATAACAGGCTAAAGTTGCATCGCCTTATGTGCATACGGCGATCCGAAACGAATCGCCGTACACCAGTCCTTACATGAAAATATCGATAATCGTTGTTTCGCCTGACTGATACTGCTTCAGCAGCTGCGGAGAAATTTCTAATCCGCCCGTACGATAACGATTGGAGCCGAATTCAGCTTCCATTTCATTACCATTTATTTTCACGCTTTTCACAGTCGCATTGCCATCTCCATTCAAATGATAGACGAAGGTGACCGGATTGCCCTGATACTCGAAATCGAATCGCAGGCCATCCAACGACTGCGGCAGCACCGGATCAACCATTAGCTTGCCTTGCACTTGGCGAATACCAAGCACATTTGCTACGAGCTGGTTCATATAAATTCCCGGGCCACTGGAATAAATTCTCCAGCCGCCTTTAACCGGAGCAGAGCCATCACGCAGCTGTGCAAAACGGTCCTGCGCCTCGTAACGCGTATTAAATTTGCCGTCCGAGCTGCTGAAATAAGAATTGCTTTGGCGAAGCTCCGCATTAGGCACAGCATCCTTCAAACCAACCGGGTTAATGATTGCTAGTCCATTCCATGCTTCATCTACCTTACCAAGCTTAGCCATCGCTTCGACATAGCGGATATGGGCATGTACATATTGCAGCCCTACCTCGCGGCCAAAGTTCGCCGCCTGCTCAGCGCGCTTGAAATGCGTGCTTACACCACCGGTATATTTCGCTGGACGGTTCATCAGCCGCACGCCATCCGGGCAATAGAGCTCGCGCTTGATGAGCGCATAATGCGACTCGGCTTGCTCAGCCGTAAGCAGCTCGGCAATCATGCTGCGGGTCATCGGAAGCAGACGGTATTGTATGCCTGTCACCGCATCCGATGGATGCAGCATCAGCTCCGCTTGCTCTGGCTGCTCCATATACAAGAAGCCAGGAATGACGTCGGTTTGCAGCATATAACGATTGAAGTCCGCTTTAATGCCCTCACTCAGTGCGCCAAGCTCTGCCGCCCAATCGCTATTGTGCGCTTGCATCGCCGCAGACAAATGCGTAAATACCTGATACGTAAGCGCCACTGTCCAGCTGCTCACCATATACTGTTTAAGCTGGGCGTTGGCAGGCTGAAGCGTGTCATCCCAATCGCCATCGCCATAGGAGGACAAATGGGTGTCATGCAGGAAATGTCCCTTTATATAGGCGATTTCCTTCTGTGCATGTTCAAGCAGCGATGCCTTATGCGACGTGAATGCAAAGCCTTCTTTAGTCGTATAAGGAATCTGCTCCTCCAGCACGGAATAATCCTGCGTCGCTGTCAAATAGTCGCTCAGCACCTTGAGCGGCCACACGATAATATCGCCATGGCTTTCTTCCTGCTGCACACTCACATAGTTATCGAACATAAACCATTGCGGCCAATTGCCGTCTTCCTCATACTGATGGGAAAATACCGTCAGCAATATTTCACGAACCGCGCCGTAATTTTGCATCGCCATAAAATATTCGGTCGGCCCTTGGCAAACATCCCGTGTTCCCCAAGCAGCTCCGCCATATTGCTCCAAGCCATGCGGTACCGAATAATGGACGAGCATATTATGCGTGTACCACCATGCCAGCGTATTAAACTTATCCACCTCAGCGGTATTGCCGCCTTTTTGCGTCAGCTCAAACCCATTCATAACCTGCTTGTAAAAAGCACGATAAGCCTGTGCCTGCGCTTCTGCATCTTCTACACTAGCGGCTTTCACTGGAAGCTCTTCACCTTGCAGCAAGCCCTGCACCGTAGCCGTCCATTCACTGCTCGCGCCTAGCTCCAGAACGACTAGCGATGCGCCGCCAGGCTCCATGCCTGTTACAAGCTTTTGCTCATCTGCAACGGTCATCTCCGCTCCATCTATGCGCATTCGATAACGAAGCTTTGGATAAACACTAGCGCTCAGCGCCGCTGAATCGGCCGTAAATTCAAGCCAGTCCTGATTTTTATTCATATGATATGGCAAAATATATTCATTGTCATTCATAGACACTTGGTTTGTGACCAGATAACGGTACTTACGTCCGCTTGTCGAGCGAACATGCATCCGGACTTCCGGCGTATCTACAGTTGTATAGTTCGTAATGATGATAAGATCATCGGACGTTTTGTAATACCATTTTGCAAAGTTAAAGCCCATTTCAAACATCGACGGCATCGTCAGCAGACGATATACGCCATCCAGCTCTATATAAATGCGTTGTCCCGACGTTTTCGGCACATTCAGTGCGTTGCGGGCATTCGTCACCCATTTGTGGAACGTCGTGTTGCCTACAACCAGCTGCGAGTTGAACAGGCCGTACATATACGAGGTCGTCGTCAGCACATTCGAGTTCAAGCGGTCATTGCCGCCCGTCATCAAAATATGACCATGCGGACGCTCGATCAGCAGCTCTTTTTCCTTTAATACAACATGCTCATGGGTCGAAGTGAAAAAAGAAAGCAGGGATTCTCCTGCATACTCCTCCTGCTGGCGTTCAGGGAACAAGCCGTTAATCTCTTCCGCCGTCATCGATACGGTTTGTAAAGGGGAACCTATAGCAGCCGCTTTGCGAACCGGATTCGCTTCTTGCGATTGTATAGCGGGCGCAGCAGATACCTGTTCCCACGCTTGTTGCACTTCCGCCGTAAAGGCTAGCGAACTAACCGCCTCCGAATGATTTTCCTTAAACAAGCCGTAAAAAACAACATTCAGCTCGCCGTTCAGCTTGGCAAGTGGCGCTTGCAGAGCCGTGTAGGCAAATTCATATTGGTAAACTTCATTCGCCAGCAATGGCTTCGTTAATGCTTCAGCAATATCCGTTTCCTTATAGCTTAGACCATAAAATTGGAAGCCATCTGTCGAATAGCCAGCCGCCCCTGTCCATGCCCCCTGCTGCAAATAAGGGAAGCTTCCGCGCTGCGGCATATTTTGACGGGAACAAACGACATAGCCGCGCTGCTCATCCTCAAATACCGAATGGTCAATATATTGCGATTGATAAGCTTCATTGCTGCGAACAGCAGCCTGATCAGCAAGCCCGATGTCCTGGCCATAGATCACATCTACCGTCTCGCCATTGCCTATCACATGCACATCCCAGAACCATGCGCCTGCTTCCGATAGCAGAAAACGAACCTTATAGCGAACGCCCTCCGCTTCTCCTTCCCATACAACCTGCTGCTCACTATAGTAAACACGGCTATTTGAGCGTACGCCGAGCAGTGGAATGGCCACAATGCCCGATTCACGGTGCAAACGCAAATATATATTATTCAGTGAACCGTCTATCGCATTGGATAGAAGTTGATTAATCATGGTGTCGTTATGGGTAATTTGATAAAGATCGCCGCTGCTGAGGAAGGTGAACGATAAATGTCCGGCCTCTACTCGAAAGCTGCTTGTGCTTGCTGCTGTCATGGTTACCACTCACTTCCCTATCTTGATTTACTTAATTTGTATACATAGGCTTTCATCAATAAACGCATAATAAACAGCTAATACTAGCGAAGTTGATGCAGATTGACGGCATTTGCCGAAATCAATCGAAACGTTTCTATTTTACAACTAAAAGGATTATAGAACGTTTTCATCTTCCCGTCAATTACTCCCATTACCCGAATTTCATATGAGCGAAACGTTTCTATTATCATTTTAACGCTTCAAAAGCAAATTTCAATAGCCAAAAAAAATGTGTTGAATACGATTACATTCTGTTTTATAATGACATCGAAACGTTTCTACGGTCACTAGCATCTCATGATGCAATCGCGTATAATCTAAAATCGAAACGTTTCTATGTTTCACCAGGCTTATATACTAAGGGGAGCTTTTCAGGAATATGGGAGAGGAGGCATGTCGCTTAAGGCATATGTTCAGAGGGAAGCCAGCTGCTTTACTGCCAGCGCCATTGCATAAACCGGCAACAATACAGTCATCATTTACTTAAGCTACTGCATCTTAAATTACAGCTTCTTAAAGAGAGGAAGATTGGAATGTTTAATAAATCCGTTAAAACTGCACTTATCAGTACAATGCTGCTTTCAGGTATTTTGACAGCATGCTCAACATCCAATGACACAAATACAACAGGCGAAGCTGCAACCGGCGATCAGCCCGTCACGATTAAAGTTTGGGGCATGGGTGACCAAGAACAGACGCTCAAAACGATTTCCGAGCAATTCGAGACAGACAACCCGAACATTAAAGTCGATGTACAGGTTATTCCTTGGGGCTCGGCGCATGACAAGCTGCTGACAGCAGTTGCCTCCAAATCCGGTCCTGACGTTTTGCAAATGGGTACTTCCTGGATGCCGGAATTTGCAAATGCGGGCGCTTTGCTTGATTTGACGCCTTACATCGACCAATATCCTGAGTTTAAGCCTGAGAACTTTTTCGAGGGTATCGTAAATACAACGCAATTTGACGGCAAAACGTTCGGTATTCCTTGGTATGCTGAAACTCGCGTCCTGTTCTACCGTACCGATCTGCTGAAAGAAGTAGGCTATGACAAAGCGCCTGCTACTTGGGATGAGCTGAAGGATGCAGCAACGAAGCTGACTGCGCGCGGCGAAGGCAAATACGGCATTGACCTCGTTCCAGGCGAGCCGACTCTGGGCATTATGTTTGCCCGCCAGAACGGTTCCAAGATTTTTGGTGAGCAAAATAAACCTTTGTTCAATCAGCCGGAATTCGTTGACGCTGTCAAATATGTAGGCAGCTTCTATCAAGAGAAGCTTTCTCCTGTTGATCTCGGCATCGATGCCGTTCAAGGCTTTGCTGGCGATGGCGTCATCCCAATGTTCATTAGCGGACCTTGGATGATCAAGCCGATTAAAGAGCAAGCGCCAGACATCGAAGGCAAATGGGCAACTGCCGTTCTTCCATCTGGCCCAGCGAACAACAACTCGATTCTCGGCGGTTCGGATCTGACGGTATTCAAATACAGCAAAAATCAAGAAGCGGCAGTGAAGTTTATTGCCTACATGAGCAAACCGGAAGTTCAGTTGAAATGGAAAGAGCTGTCCGATGCGCTTCCAGCCGTACAAAGCGTATGGCAAGATGCTTCCATGACTGCTGATCCTAACCTTCAAGTTATTGGGGAGCAGCTCAAGCATGCTGAAGCAACGCCAGCTCTCACCGCTTATGACCAAATTTCACAAAAATATGTAGCCAGCTTTGAGCAAATTTATCGCGCTAACGCTGACGTGCAGAAACAAATGGACGCTTTGAACGTTGAAGCTGAGAAATTAATTAAATAATCTTTTAGCCGGCAGCTGCTTTAGGATAGGGCTGCCGGTTATCCCTATTATTGTCCATTTGCGCAAAAGCGTAAATTTAAAGGATGTGACTTAGCCGATGAAAGGCATACTGAATAATAAAACACCTTATTTTTTTATAGCGCCAACGTTGATTTTGCTCACTATGTTCTCCCTGCTGCCTATCGTTATTGCACTGGTCATCAGCTTTACCGATATGGACCTCGCCGGCCTTGCCGATGTGTCTAACATTTCATTTGTAGGCATGCAAAACTACTTGGACGTATTGACTGATCCGTTATTTGTCCAAGCGATTACCAACACGCTTTATTATGTTATTATTGGCGTTCCGTCCGTTATCGCTCTGTCGCTTGCGATTGCGCTGCTGATTAACTTCGGCAGATCACGTATTTTTACAACGTTCCGCGTCATTTATTATTTGCCGTCCGTGACCAACGTAGTTGCCGTTGCGGTCGTATGGACTTATTTGTACAACCCATCGCTTGGCTTGTTCAACTATGTGCTGAACCTTGTGCATCTTCCTGATGTCCAGTGGCTCCAGCACCCGATTATCGCTAAAATTTCACTGATCATTCTTGCCTTATGGCGGGCGATCGGACTGAATATGCTTATTTTCATCGCGGCTATTAAGGGTATTCCACGCTCTTATTATGAGGCTGCGCAAATTGACGGAGCCAGCAGCTGGCAGCAAATGCGGACGATTACGCTTCCGCTGTTGCGTTATGCTATTTTCTTCGTTTCCATTACCACGATGATTGGCTGGATTCAATTTTTCGAAGAGCCGCTCATTATGACCAAAGGCGGACCGCTTAACGGCACGATGTCCGTAGCCTTGTTCATTTACAACAATGGCTTCCAATACAGCAAATTCGGATATGCTGCGGCAGGATCCTTTATCCTATTTATTTCCATAATCGTCATTACGCTCATTCAATTCAAGTTCCAGAACAAGGAAACAGATGTTTAAAGAAAGGAGAGGGGAATAATTATGGCACCGAAAACAAAAAGCGGCACAGCCCTTCAATGGCTGCTCGGCATTTTGCTGACTGGCGGCGGGGTAGTAATGATGCTTCCGTTCGCATGGATGATTATGTCGGCGTTCAAAACGGAAAGCGAGGTCAAGCAGCTGCCTCCAACATTGTGGCCGAAAAATATTACGTTCGAAAACTTCAGCAATTTGTTCGTCAATATGCATTTTGGCACGTATTTGAGCAATACGCTGCTGATTGTCTTTTTCTCCTTTATCGGCTTGTTCCTAAATGCGATGGCTGGTTATGCTTTCGCCAAGTTCAAGTTCAAAGGCAAAGATAAGCTGTTCTATCTTGTACTCGCAACGATGATGATTCCCGGCCAGGTGACGATGATTCCAGTCTACCTGCTGCTCAATGAAATGCATTTGACGAATACGATGGTCGGCATTGTGCTTCCGGGCTTCGTTGGCGCATTCGGTATCTTCCTGTTCCGCCAATTTATGTCCACGATACCCGACGAGCTGCTGGAAGCGACTCGCTTGGACGGGGCAAGCGAAGTTCGCACCTTCTTTCAAATCGTGCTTCCGATCTCTAAAGCCATTCTAGCGATTCAAGGTATTCTGACGTTTATCGGCGGCTGGAACAGCTTCCTGTGGCCGCTTATTATTGCCAATGACGAGAAGCTCTACACGCTGTCCGTCGGGCTGGCTTTGCTCAAAGGCGAGCATGGTAGCAACTATGCTTTGCAAATGGCAGGCTCCACGTTCATGGTGCTGCCGGTCGTCATCGTCTTTATTTTCTTCCAGAAGCAAATTATTGAGAATTATTCGATTTCCGGCATTAAATAAGCGCTGGACTCACGATATAAATAGGCTAAAAAGTGTGTCAACAAGGAGGTTCGCTAGTAATGGCCTTGTTTCAATGTGATTTTTTCTCGGAAAAGCTGGGCTTCTCGACTGGCATGTCGGTTATTTTGCCGCAGCCGTCCTTAGCTGAAGTGGCCTCCCGCAAGGAAGGAACGGATTATAAATATCCGGTGCTGTATTTGCTGCACGGGCTGTCTGATGACCATACCGCTTGGACGCGTTATACGTCAATTGAACGTTATGCTTCCAGCAAAGGGATCGCTGTCGTCATGCCTGGCGTGCATCGCAGCTTCTATGCCGATATGGAGCAGGGCAGCCGCTATTGGAGCTTTGTCAGCGAGGAGCTGCCACTTGTTGCTCGCTCCTTCTTCCCGCTGTCAGCCCGTAGGGAAGACAACTTTGTCGCCGGCCTCTCGATGGGCGGCTACGGCGCGTTCAAGCTGGGACTGCATCATCCCGAGCGCTTTGCAGCTGCGGCAAGCCTTTCTGGCGCGCTTGATGTTGCAAGCCGTCTCCAACACCCAGCATTTCCATATACGGATGCAGGTGAGTTTGAACGGCTGTATGGCAGCGTAGAGAAGCTGAAAGCCGGACCGAGCAACTTGTTTAACCTCCTGACTTCCGCAGCCGAGCTTCCTCCCGAGGATCAGCCAAGGTTTTACCAATGCTGCGGGACCGAAGATCATCTGTATGAAGATAATCTTCGTTTCAAGGCAGCGATGGAGGAGTCCGGGCTGCCGCTCACTTATGACGAGGAGCCTGGCATGCACGAGTGGGGCTACTGGGACCGCAATATCCAGCGCGTCCTTGACTGGCTGCCGCTTTCCCGCTAGTTTTTCCCTTTATGCCTGTTGCACTGCTGGTTAGAAAGCAGCGCAACAGGATTTTTTCTTTTTAAAATGATCCAATAAAAAATGCCTAAAATCAGGTTTCAAAATAAGTTTGCCGGATGCAGAAGTATGCTGGCCTTTCGCCCCTCTGCTCAATTAGCGATAATGCCAGCAATTCCTTCATCGATTTTCTTATCGTCACTTCTGACTTGGCGAAAATTCCGGCCAATTCCTTGATTGTCAGCCCGTTGCCCGAGTCAAAGAAATGGTTCTGGGCTAAAACGAACATGATCTCTCTAACTTCCTTATTTTTAATTTCAGAATCATTTCCTAGCTTTTTATCGGCAATTTTCAATAATTCATCTTTTTCCTTCAGCTCTGCATTCATCTGAATGAGAGCCTCAAGAATAATTTCTAAAAAAACTTCAATAAAACCATTCATTTCTCCTCTGCTTTTAATACTATTCGTAAATTCAAAAGCCTCTAAATACTTATTTTTATATTTATTGCACCCTCTCGATAAAGAGAGCGTTGAAATGTTCCCTAATGCTTCTGACAAATACATGCTGCTAATAAATCTCGAGGTTCTTCCATTACCATCATAAAACGGATGTATATATCCAAAATAATAATGGCCGATAGCCACTTTAATAATAGCAGGAATTTCATCATTTTCATTCATAAACTTTAACAGCTGTTCTGTTGCTTGTATAATTTCTTTTTCTGGTGTGATTCCTTGGTGGACAACTTTACCCGTACCCGATTTCTTTAAAATATAAGTCACTTCTTTTCTGAAAATCTCTCCATCCGGCAGTTCATCCTGATCAATTTCTTTATTTGTAATATCGTCATATATCTTTCTCAAGTGTTGCGGTGTCTTAGGAAATTCAATTTCATTACCCACGAGCCGCATATACGATTTAATCATGCTTTCAAATCTTTTTTTAGATTTTTTATTTAACTTTATCTCCTTGGCGCTTCTGGCGATCTCTTCTCTGGTGCTTCTGATTCCTTCTAAATCGTTTGTGTTAAACAACTCTTCTACTAAGCATTCATTAATAAATTGTCTTCTCGCAACTTTAGGAAGAGCTTCAAATATTTTTTGAAAATGGTTTGAAATGGAATGAATTTTACTAATTAGCATGATCATTTTGTTTGTAGGCACATAATATAACTCATATATCTGAGGTTGATTCATTGGCTTTATTTTCAAGCCCAAATGCATCGTTGAATCATGATTAACTCTTCTTAAATAGACCTCGTGAAAATCACCAGCACTTTTTTCATGGAACACTTTATAAATATGCCTCATATTCGACACTCCATTAGTCATTTACCTAATATTTTTACATATAAAAATAAAAATGTCCATATCTATGTGTAAAAACGGCTTTATTTTTACACATAGATATGGAGTTGAGGTTTGTTTATCCTATTTAGCACTTTGATGCTAGCACCACAAACGCATCTCCCGCTGCCATTCTTTTTAATCTTGACCTCCCTCTTACAAGAAGGACAGGTAACCAGCATATGAATAACATCCCCCTACTTAATCAGGTGTTACCATTCTCGACAAGAAAGCTGGCTGTTATTCAATAGTGAATTCTTCTTTTCTTGTATTACCATTTTCTTCATTACCAAAAAAATCTCCCAAGTTTTTTGGGAGATCGACGTTGTTAAGTTGCTTTATAGTTATTTTTCAACAGATGCTTTGTTTCATTTCACGACTACATATTTCAGTGTTTAAGTCTTAAAACCCTCGTTGCTCTATTTTGATCGACTTTGGCAATATTAGTGTCATTTGAGCGTTATACGCGTTCGACTGAATCGGTCCGTTATGCCGCTCAAATTCGCCAACCATGACATACATGACCGTTCCCACTACGCTTGTGCTAATCAGCTGTTCCGATGTGTCGATGGGCTCAGCAGCCCAGTATTGCACCTGCCCCAGCAATTGCACCTTTCCGCCATCCACTTGATCCACACTTACCGGACGAAGCGCTTGTACGACGATTTTATCGATCTTCTCCGGTACGGAAATTGGCGCCGTCTCGATAAGTGCCGTTCGTTCCATTTGGCGCATCGCCCCTCTAAGCTCGTCCAATATCCCCGTAGATATCAGCCCCGCCATCGCAAGGCTAAAGCTCCCAATCATACCGACGATAAACAGGCTGATCCAATCATAACGCAGCGTCGTCCGCTCGCTTCCCGCAAACCAAATGTACAATAAAATTTCCGCGCCGAGCAAAATAAAAACTAGCGGAGCCACCCACAGCAGCATATTGTATGCCCCTGTGCCGCTCCAGATGGAAACCGCTACAGCGACCCCCATCAATAATAAAGTGATACCCATCGAAAGCGTGCCTACACGCCACTGCTTCATTCGCTTTTCCCCTTTCGAAGCGAATTCGAAGACTGCAGATCTCTAGGGGGAAGTCCCGTATTGCGCTGGCTGCTTCTGCCGAATACTAAGCGCAGGCCTGCGGCGATCATTACAAAAGCCACGAGTGCGGTCGGCAAATTGTATTTTATATTTTGGTACTGCGCATACCATCTCGGAAAATAATTCTCCGCATATTCGACCAGTACACGATCACCCAAATAATACAAGCCGATCAGCAGCAAGGCGATGCCGATCCAACGCTGATACGGTGCAAGCTGCGTAATAATCGCCTGATCCTTCAGCCCTGTCTGTGCTTCGGTCGAAAGCTGCCGCATGACATCGAAGAAAGCGAAAAACCAGAACAGCGGCATCAGGAATAAAAACATCGACAGGCGCAGCGCATCCATTAAATAAACGGAGATGAGGAAGCCCGCCATAATTTGCAGACCGCGGGTCTGAAGCCCGAGGTACAGATGGCCTGCTCCAGGAAAGAGCGACAGCGCTGCGGCGAGCGCTTTATTTTTGCGCCCCTTGTTCATGTATTCCTCCAGCTCTTCAAAAAACGGCCGATCCTCAAGCGGCTCTCCACGTCTCTTGCGGTGCAGCTGCTGAGAAGCATCAAAGATGCAATAAATCCAAATGACAGGCACGCCTAGCAAAAAGACAAGAAACTCTTCCGTCCCCGTGACCGACGATATAAAAATGACGACGGCGAACAAGCCGATGGATGCGACGAGAAAGGTAATACCCCGCTGCATCAGTCCCATTGCCATATGACCCAAGCCAGGAATGATCGACAGCAGCAGCGTATTCGTGCGCTCTTTCTGCTCGCTGTAGGTCATTGCGTCAGCTTGTGCGCGCATCGCTCCAGGCGGCATGTTGTTGTACATCTGATCTGGACTTGGAGGTGCTCCTGCACCATAAGCAGCTTCATTCGGATACGGCTGCCGCCTGCCAATGAGCGTTACAATCATATCAAGCATATTGATGCCCCAGAATAGAAACGAGATTAAGCACAGAATAAAGCCCGTATCATCTTCAATATAATTTACGATTGAAATTAGAATCAGAATCGCGAGCGGTCCAAACCCTCCTGCAGCGTATAAAATAAATCTTATCGGACGCCCCAGATAAGCATGGCCAAAGCCCGGAAACATGGACAGCAGCAGCGCAACAATGGGCTTTTTCTCCCTATTCATCCCTTGATCTCTCCTTCATCATTCGTTATTTAAACCGTTTGGAGGCTATGCCGTCCAGCCAGTGGGAAGTACGATTCATCATTTGCTGCGACCAGGAGGACTCGCGCTGCTCCGTATCTCGAATGTGCTGCTCCTCTTTTTGCTGCAGCCTGCTGTGGTCTATTTTTTCAAGCTCCTGCGAAATGTTGTTCAGCACTCCTGTACCGAGCAGCAGCAGGGTAATAACCGCAGCAGCTGAATAATGCGTTGCCGGATGCTGGAGCCAGGATTTGCGGCGGTATGATTTCTCTTGAAGGAAAGGACCTGGCACAGACAGCTGCTGCTCCTGTTTTTCTAGTTCAGACGGTCCGAACAGCCGCTCGCTGAGCACTCTGCCCAGCTGCTCGAAATCTGGGAGCTTAATCGTCTGATTCAGCGGACTTGCTCCTGCTATATGAAGCTCAGGCGTACGGACACTCACCGCCATATCCGCCTCCAATACAAGCATAAAACGCTCCAAGCATGCGTCGCAGCCCGCCAGCCGCCGCTCAATCTGCTCGCGTTCCGGATCGGAAAGCAGATTCGCCACGTATTGCTCCAGAAGGGAAGCCTCCACATGGTTACATGGCGTGGATGCTTTACTTGTCGCTGGCGCTATCTGCTGCTCACCCTGCTCCCGCTGCTGTTGTTTAGGTTTCGAACCATCGCCATGCTTGTGTTCCTCATGATGACTCATTCAAAGTCCTCCCTTCTCCAGTGCCGCTTGATCCAGTTTCTTGCCCGGTACAGGCGCGATTCTACGCTTTTGCGCTCCAGCCCGGTTGAGGACGAAATTTCCTCGTATGATTTCTGTTCTATATAATAGGCGTTTACGACTTCACGATAATTGTCCGGGAGCTGCTCGACCTGTTCTCGTATGTAGCGTTTTTCCTCGCGCTCGATCGCAGCGCGCTCCGCGGGCATCGCGGCTCCTTGCCCATCGGTGTCCGGTCCCAAATAGTCCACATATTCGCTCAGTTCTTCCGGCTTGCGTGCCTTGCTCCTCTTCCAATCAATCGCACGGTTTACAGCAATGCGGGTCACCCAGGTTTTAAAGCCTTCCAGCCTGCACTCGGGGAGAGAGCGGTGAATTTGCAGCAGCACTTCCTGGGTAACATCCTCCGCATCATGCGGCGAATGAAGCACAGCATAAACCGTTTTATAAATATGAGCGCCATATTCCTGCACGAATGACTGGAATTCCGCAGGCCCGCCGTCGCGGAGCGCTATTAACCATGCTTCATCCTGAATCTTGCTCTCCCCCTTCCCGTTATAATAGACGCCGGAACCTCGGTCATCCCCTGCACCTGCAACTACATTTTTCGAAAAAAATAAAAAGGCCCCGCTCCAGCGCAGCAATCGCTGCCGCATTGGGGCGGAACCCGTTACCTATAAGCTCCTAGTTGGGAGCTGTCTTGGTCATGCTTTCTGCAAGCCTACGCCTCCAAAGCCTGCTTCAGCTCATCGGAAGAGTTGGTCCACCATTCTTCATTATGCTCAATAAGCAGCTTGCGGAAAGCGGCTTTCTCTTCCGCGCCCAGCTCGCCCAAGTTGTAGCGGCGCTTAATCGCATGATCGAGCTTGTTGACATGGTCGGCAAGAATTTTCCAGCCGCGGCGTGCTTCCGTGTCAATCCACATTTCGCAAGCCGTTGCGCCAGCATAATTCGTGCCATTCTCTCCACGTTCTACCGCCACCCATACAATCCAGCATTGGCGGCCATTTGGCGTATCCTCTCTATTAGGCGAAAACTTGATGCCGCGCTCTACTTTGCTTTTCGCATGCATCGCGCCGTCGTCGATATAAGCGACGCCAGCATCAATAATAACGCAGGATACTTGGCTTAGATCAATGGTTCCCGCACCAAAGCCTTTATGCTGTTTATTGCTCACGACATTAAGCGCGAGTGATTTCTTTTCTTTTTTCTCCGGTTGTCCTTGCTGTTCCATCCGTTCGTACACGTCCTCTCGTCACATTTCATCTATTGTACTGCCGCAGCAGCTTGCAGCCAATCTCTCCTTTCCATTTTGAACGTTTTTCCGCAATAACACAAGCGTACACTACACAAATTCCTGCCAAATCCGCAAGAGGGTGCCGCTTTACAAGCCCTCAACAGCCCCACTGCAAAAACCGCAAGACTATTCCTGTACAAGCCGACATATACATGCTGTAGATGCTTGTCAACGGGAGGGAAACGTTCAATGACTCCAGGACCTTTCAAACGAATCGCGCTCATTATGCTCTCAGCTGTCCTGCTCGGACTGTCGCTGCATCATGGCTTCGGAAACGCTTGGCTATCCCAGTATACGTACGCCTCCGGCACCTCAGATCCATCATTAGCTGGTTCAGTAAATAGCGCCGCAGCCCACACAACTACTGCCACACCAAGCGGTGCGGCCGGTATAGCAGCTGACACACAGGCTGCTTCGCAAACGGCCAAGCCGCCTGCCCCGGCAGCACCGGCACAGCCCGACCCTGCCCAGCCTGATGCTGCGCAGACGCTCAGCAAAAGAGTCGTCCAATACAACATGCATGTTGCGCTTCGGGAGGACATCAGATATTTGGATGGCTCCCAGACTGTCACTTGGACGAACCCGGGCAACAAAACAGTGTCCGAGCTGTATTTTCATCTGTACCCCAATGCCTTTCAATCAGAAAAGTCTACGTTCATGCGCGAGTCTGGCGGCCAGCTGCGGGGCGACAAGGCCACGGTCGACAGCCAAGGTTATTTGAAGCTGATCACCTTGCAAACGCTAGAGGGCGAGAGTCTGCTTCCCCGCTTGCATTATGTCCAGCCCGATGATGGAAATATGGACGACTATACGCTGACGAAGCTCAACCTTCCAGTTCCAGTCGCACCGGGCAAATCAGTAACGCTCTCCATGACCTATGAGGTCAAGCTGCCCGAGGTGTTCGCCCGCATGGGCTATTCCGGCAGCTTCGTTATGGCGGGCCAGTGGTTTCCGAAGCTTGCTGTTTATGAAATGGCTGGCACACGCGGCCGAACGAATGAAGGCTGGAACGTCCATCAGTACCATGGCGATTCCGAGTTTTACAGCGATTTTGGCTTGTATAGCGCCCAGATAACAGTGCCAGAAAACTTTAAGGTCGCCGCTACCGGCATTCAGACGAAGGAAGCTGTGACGCAAAATGGCACAAGCGTCTATCATTTTTATGCCGAGGACGTGCATGACTTTGCTTGGTCAGCTTCGCCGGACTTCATATATGCGGAGGACACGTTGTCGGGACCGGGCATTCCGGGCGTACGCATCAAGCTTTATCTGGATCCTGCCCACGAAGGGCTGAAAGACCGCTATTTACATGCAGCGAAATCAGCGCTGTCCAAATATGCGGAGTGGTACGGTGATTATCCGTATTCAACGCTGTCCATTATCGTCCCTCCGAAGGGTGCGAATGGCGCAGGCGGCATGGAATACCCAACGCTCGTGACCGCTTTGGCTGCTGAATCCGACAACCCTGGCTACAGCCTCGAGCGGACAGTTGCACATGAGATTGGTCATCAGTATTGGTACGGGATGGTCGCATCGAACGAGTTTGAAGAAGCTTGGCTCGACGAAGGCTTTACTTCGTATGCCGAGGATAAAGTGATGGAGAACGCCTATGACGTTGAGCCTAATCTGGCTCTGGAAGCCAGCTATATTACAGCCCCTGCACCGCTTAAGCAGCCTTCATGGGCCTATCACAGCAGCGATGAATACGCGGAAAATGTCTATATGCGCGCCAAGCTCGTACTGGTCGGCATTGAGAAGCAGGTCGGAGCAAAGACGATGCAAAAAATTATGCGCACGTATTTTCAAAAATATAAATTCAAGCATCCAACCACGTCTGATTTCCAGCGAGTGGTCGAGCAGGTTACGAAGGAAAAATGGCAGGACTATTTTCACCAATATGTATATGGCAGCCTGATGGCGGATTTTTCAGTAGAGGCCATTCGAGTGAATGAAGTGAACCAGGACAGCAATACGCAGTACGAGTCCACCGTACTGATTAAGCGCAATGGCGGACAAAATGGACCCATCCCGCTCATTTTCTCCTTTACCGACGGCGAAACGGTTTCGAAAATATGGGATGCCGCCGAGTCGCATATTCAATACAAGGTGATGCACGCGGCTCCGCTCGAATGGGTAGCGGTCGACCCGAAAAACAGCAATGTGCTGGACAACAAGCATATTAACAATTTCATGCGCGCAGAAGTGCCGGAGCAATCGCGCATTCGGTGGAGCCTCGGCCTGACGAAGCTCATTGAAGGCTTGCTCGCATCCGTAGGCTGGTAGAGAGGAGGTTAAAAAATGAAGCAGCATATGAAGCAAGGCTGGCGGCTCGCCATCCGCCATTTCTATATCGTCATTCTGTTGTTCCTGTACCAGCTATTATGGGGATTTTTCCTTTACCGTTTTATTGATATGACTATACTGCCGCTGCTGCGGCGCTTTCCCCTCCAGCATCCGTCGGACTCGGCTGTTTCGCTGTTTCTCAGCGAGGCCCAGTTTCAATTGACGAAAACGGATCTGATCAACCCTTATCTATGGCTGCTGGGCGGCTTATTCGCTGCCCGCATGCTGCTGACGCCGCTATTCAATGCGGGGCTGCTCTATTCGCTGCATCACACGGGTGAAACAGGCGGAACACAGTTTCTTCAAGGCATTCGCAAAGCTTGGAAGCCCGTGACGCTGCTCTATTGGCTGCGCACGCTGCTTATTCTCGCGCCCGGCTGGTTTCTGCTGCCTCGCGCCTTCAAGCTGCTTATGGAGGGCCATTCACTGAGCGAACTGCTGCAAAGCACGCTGCCAGGCTTTGGCGGCTGGCTGCTGTGGAGCTTCCTCGTTCACCTGCTGCTGCTCGCCATGCAGTTCGGCGCCGCCTCGGGCACCGGCTCCTTGCGCTCGCTCGGCTATGCGCTCCGAAATCTTCTCCCTTATGCCGGCCTCTCTGTGCTGATGTGGCTGCTGGCTGTCACCGCTTCGCTCTCTGTGTCCGGGCTTTCCTATGTTTGGGCAGGAATGCTGGCGCTCATTATGCATCAAGCCTATCATCTGCTGCGTACCTTGTTAAAGGTATGGACGCTCGCTGCACAATACGATTGCCTGCAATCGAAGCAGAGCTGAGACCCTTTTATGCGACTTTAAATACCCATAATTAGGAAATTATGCTTAGGAAAATGAGGACATCCCGACCTAATTCTCATTTAGTATTCTCATTTTTCTAAAGTCCTTCTCATAAAAAAGCCGATTGCGACCTTTTGGTCGCAATCGGCTTTTTGCGGTTATCCGGCACCCGCGGACAACGCTTCCATTTATTTTCCAATCCAGAGGATGATTCTGACCAAACTCTCTAAATCTTCATTTTACGCTATAATTCTTACCTATATGTACGATTCATAGCATATTGGCCGCCTATTTTTCATATAAACTGACAAAATGTTTTTTTGCTCGTGAACGGCGATAGAACGAACATTTATTAGGCAAGAAACCTGTTTTAACGCAAAATTGAGCCAAAAGGTTACATGAGAATTATTAGAAATCCATTCATATAGGAGGAAATCACATGAAAAAAACGAATTATTAGCGCAGAGCAAAATTAAACCAGCCTAATTTCTTATACCGCAAAGGTATAGGAATACGGGGGAACCACTTTGGGTGAATTGATTTCGATGCTTGGACAGCTTGATTCAAGTGTCTTGGAAATCATAGGGAACCTTCACAACCGAACCCCACAGCTAACCTCGTCGGCACCGGAAGGAGTTTCAAATTTTGAAGAAGGTTACTGCACTACTCGTTGGTCTTGTATTAATGCTTGCTTTCCAAGCAGGCAGCGTGTTCGCGAGTTCGAAAATGGATGGTGTTATTGCTGATCTGATCGGCACACCGTACCAAAGCGGCGGAACGACTACGAAAGGCTTCGACTGCTCCGGTTTTACGAAGTATGTTTTCGAAAAAATGGGCATCGATCTTTCCCGTACGTCCCAAGCCCAATCGAACGACGGCAGTGAAGTGAAGAAGAGTGACCTGATCGCTGGCGATCTCGTATTCTTCAACACGAATGGCAAAGGCATCTCCCACGTTGGTATTTATGTAGGCGATGGAAAGTTTGCACATGCTTCCTCGAGCAGAGGCGTTATCATTAGCAAACTTAGCGAGTCTTATTATGCTGATCGTTACGTGACAGCTACACGCATTATGAGCCAAGACGCTTACGACAAGTACGCAAGCGAGCAATAGAGCCAGGCCACGCTTTTTTCGCTTACATAACGAAAAGCTGCTGTCTCAAACAGCAAAGCCGCAGTTATTTGTCTTCGGACAAATAGCTTGCGGCTTTGCTGTTTTCTGGCACGGACACAAGGGGCTCGTTTCCATGTATGTATATATTCACCGCAAAGACCTGCGTTCAAACGCTATGTTTATAAGGAGATTGTGTAATCATGTCAAAAGCAAGTGCTAGTCCTGACGGCGTCCAGCCGCCATTTGGCTGGAAGGTTGTCGCAATGGAGACTTCCCATGCCCGCCAGCTGTGCGATTGGCAGTACGAACCGCCTTACGGCATCTACCAGTGGCCTGCATGGGAGGTCATGGAGAATGTCGAAATGGAGTTCGGTGATCCCGAGCTTCGCCAGAAGCAATATGCCGCTATTGTCAGCAATCAGGGTGAGCTGGTGGGCTTTGCGCAGTTTTTCCCGCTGGGAGATGAGGTGCTGCGGCTTGGCCTCGGCCTGCATCCACAGCTTTGCAGCAGGGGCTCAGGCACCGCCTTTGTTGCGCTGCTGGTAGAGGAGGCTCGCCGACGTGCCCCACACAGCGAGCTGGATTTGGAGGTGCTGACCTGGAATGCACGCGCTATTCGCGTATACGAGAAGGCAGGCTTCCGCATTACCGACACGTATATCCGCCCGACACCGCAAGGCGCAGCAGAATTTCATTGCATGGTTTACGAAGGAGGGAAAGAAGGCTAACGCTTTCTCTTCCCATCCGCTTCAACCGCCGATCCGCTCCAACTGCTGTAACTGTTCAGCCTGCCTGGTCTGGCTCATATAACAGCCCATTCGCTCCAAAGCTTCAGACAGCTTCGCTGGCGATACCGAATAGGAGCAGCGGATCCGCCCTTCACCGCCCGGGCCAAAAACATGCCCGGGCACGACAGCAACGCCCGCTTCCTGCATGAGCCGGAAGGCGAACTGCTCCGAGCTCAGCCCCGTATGTGCGATGGATGGAAAAGCATAAAACGCCCCTTCCGGCATATGGCAGGAAAGCCCCAGCTTCTGCAAGCCGCTTACGAACATCGCCCTGCGCTGCTTGTAAGCCTCCTTCATTAGATCCTTGTCTGCCAGTCCACTGCGCAGCGATTCCAGAGCGGCAATCTGCCCCATAATAGGCGCGCACATCGCCGTGTATTGATGGATTTTCAGCATTTGCGAAATAATTTCTATAGGGCCGCAAGCATAACCAATGCGCCAGCCTGTCATGGCAAAAGCTTTCGAGAAGCCGTTGATGACGATCGTCCGCTCCTGCATGCCAGGCAGTGATGCGATGCTTACATGCTGGCTTTCATAAGTCAGCTCCGCATAAACCTCATCGGATACGACAATCAGATTATGCTCCTTAACCAGCTCGGCAATTGGGAGCAAATCCTCATAGGACATGACCGCTCCCGTCGGATTGTTCGGATAATTGATCAGCAGCACCTTGGAGCGCGGGGTGATTTTTGCCCGCAGCGATCGTGCCATCAGCTTAAATTGCTCCTGCTCGTGCGTCTCAACGTCTACAATACTGCCGCCTTGCAGCGCCACAATGGGCGAATAGGCGATGTAGCTTGGAACCGGAATCAGCACCTCATCGCCCGGACAAATCAGTGTGCGCATCGCCAGATCAATCGCTTCGCTGCTGCCCACCGTCACCAGTACCTCATCCTTCGGCGCGTAATTCAATTGAAAGCTGCTCGCCAAATAATTAGCGATTTCCTCGCGCAGTTCCATTAGTCCGGCATTCGGCGTGTACATCGTCTGACCACTTTCCAGCGCTCGTATGCACGCGGCACGCACACGCTCCGGTGTTGCAAAATCCGGTTCGCCCACGCCCAGCGAAATCATATTTTCATCCTGCCCGGCCATATCGAAAAACTTGCGAATGCCCGAAGCGGGCAAGCTCTTTACGAGCGGTGAAACGTTATACTGCACCATTATGCCTGCATCCCCTTTTCAAAATATTAAAATGTATAAGTGTCGCTCTAATCCTTATTCGAGGCCCCACAGCTGCTTGGCCGTATCACCAATAATCCGAATACCGCGCACAATATCCTCATCCGCCACACGGGAAAATCCTAATCGCAGCGTATTGCTCCCCCGTCCATCCGTAAAGAAATGATGGCCCAAGGTGAAAATAACGCCTTGCCGTGTGCACGCCTCCAGAAGCTCCCGCACGCTGCACGCTTCCCGAAACGTCACAAACAGATGCAGCCCGCCATCGCCCGACAGCGTCTTATAAGGAACAAAGGCTTTGCAGGTTTGCAGCGTCAGCTCGTATTTCCGCTTGTATTCCGCCCGCGCCCGCTTCAAATATTTATGCAGATTGCCATTATGCAAATATTGATAAAGCAGCGATTGGTCAAGCGTCGAGGTATGAATGTTGCGGGCCCGCTTCATGCTTTCCAAATAATCAATCAGCTCGCGGTCTGCAAGCACCCACCCGACTCGCAGGCCGGGAAACAGCACCTTTGAGAAGCTTCCAATATAAATGACGCTGTTGCCGCTGCCCGCCGAAGCGATGAGCGGCGGCACATGCGCTCCGGAGTAGCGCAGCTCCTCATTAAATCCGTCTTCAATGACGGGAATTTCATAACGGCTCATGAGCTGCATCAGCGCCAGCCGTTTCTCCATCGACATCACAATGCCTGTCGGATTGTGGTAGGAGGGGACAAAATAGGCACAGTCGTAGGGCCGCTCCTCCAAAGCCCGTTCAAGCTCTCCCAAATGGATGCCATCCGGCTCCATCGTAACGCCCTTAATGTCAAAGCCGTGCAGCTTGAGATTTTTAATCGCGGTATGATGGGTCGGATTTTCACAGATGACTGCGCCGTGCTTTTGCTGAAGTGCTGCGAGCACAAGGTCGAATCCTTCTGTAAAGCCGGCAGTAATGAGCATATCCTTGCCTTGCACATCCACGCCTTTGTTCTCCATATATGTCATCAAATACTGGATCAGCGGCTTATAGCCTTTGGCGTAGCCATAGTTCAGCAGCACATGGCCTTCCACTGACATACGGCCCAGAAACGCCTGCTTCACATGATCCAAATCAAACAGCTTCTCATCCGGGGCAATGCTCGTAAAAGAAATCGTATCCTTGCCTGCGCGAATGCCGCGCTTCATCAAGTCCAGCTCCTCCGCAAGCAAAGCCTGCCTGCTCAGACGCTCCTTCCACGGCAATTGCCAGGACAAGGACGACGGGGCGGCGCTGCCCGCCGAATCCTCTGACACATAATTGCCTTTGCCTTGCAAGGCATACACGCGGCCCTCATCCGCCAGCTCCGCATAAGCGGCAATGACCGTATTGCGGCTCACACCGAGCAATACGCCCAGCTCACGTGTCGACGGCAGCTTCTGGTGCGGCTGCAGCGCACCTTTTATCATTAAACGCTTCATATAATCTTTCACTTGAATCGATACTGGACGGCCTTCTATGAGCTTGAAATCATGATACATTTCTCATCGCCCCCACCTTTATCATGGCATATGCTCCCACCCAAGCGTAAACGGCTGTCGCCGTCCTCTGGCGGCAAAGCTGTCGTTTCGCGGAGAAATATGGAGAAAGGATAGAAAAATCATATACTTTCCTATATTTCAAGCGTAAACGGCTGTCGCCGTCCTCTGGCGGCTCGGCGCGTTTCAGTCCGAGAAATATAGAGAAGGGATGGAACCATCATATCCTTTCCTATATTTTAACAAAAGAACCACGACGCCGGATTTTTCATCCTGTCGTGGTTCTGCAAGCAGCGTCCTCGCGTTGCCGGTCCGTCTGCTGTTCATAATCCTTCATATCTGCAAATAAAATAAGGCCGGGACCTGCAAGGACCGATACGGTCCGAATCCAGTCACATGTATCCAGATCGACGTAGGCACGCGACACAAGGGTGCGCTGCGTCTCGCTCAACTGCGCAATGGTAGGAATGAAGTAAGGGCGCCAGCTCCAATTCGCCCCATAATACTCATCCTGCCGTTCCCATTCGCCAGCCTCCACCCTGCAATAGTTGGCGGATAACTGAATGCCGTCTTCCCGGCACAAATAAATGCGAATGCAGCTCGGCGGCAGTTCCTCCAGCAGTCCGGCAATCCATCCATTGCCTTCCCCTGGTTCGCCCTCTTGCCCGCAAGCCCGCCCCTTATCGATGCGCGCAGCAAGCTGCGCCGCTTCCTTCTGCCAATTCGTCTCGGAGCGCAAGCGCTGCCGGACATATTCCGCAAGCTCAGCTTCCAGCGATGAGGCGAAACGATCCGCCCGCTGAAATTCCGGCTCTGCCTTGGAGAAGAAGAAGCCCTGCACATAGCGGGCACCCGCTTCAATCGCACGCACCAAATCCTGGCGCGTCTCCACTCCTTCAGCTAGCAGCGACGCACCGATCTGCTCGGCTAGCGCGGAGAAGGAGCGAAGGGCGCCTAGATAGCCATTGTGCGTTGCGCTCTTTTTGATCATATGAATATCGATTTTCAGTATATTCGGCTGGATATGGGCGATACGATCCGTACTGCTGAATCCGCTTCCTACATCATCAATCGCAATGAGGCAGCCTCTCGAACGGTACAGATCCACAATGGAGCGCAGCTCATCCATCGGGCCATTAAAGCTTTCCTCGGTAATTTCGATGACGATGCGGCGCGGATCAATCCGGTATTTATCGATCAGCTGCAGCGTAAACAGCTCGCCGGATTGCCGGTAGCGATGAATCCAGTTCGGCTTTAAATTAATAAACAGCAGCGATTCGGTATTTTCTGCACCCAGCTTGCGCATCGCCTGCTCCCGCAAAATCCGATCGACGGCAATATGATCCTCTACCGAAATGGAGGCATCTCCAAAAAACGGACCCAAGCTGCGCACGCGCTCGCCTGCACAGGCTCTGCCCAGCACCTCATACCCCATAATTGTTCTGGTGTCCATCGCCAAGATAGGCTGATAGAAGGCAGCCAGCTGCTCACCCGTAAGGCCCAGCGATTCCGGCATCTTTCGCATCGTTTGTCGGTCCTTCATCGCGTGCTCCTCTACATAAAAACGATGTCATATATTCTTCCATTGATAAAGTTAGACCCTATTGTAGCGGAATCGACATACGTTGTAAAGAAGCGACAGCGTTCGCAAAGCCCGATTTTTCCCCAGATGACCGGGGTTTGAGCGCCCTGCATGCCCTATGGTTTAAATCAATCGTACCATATGCGTGACATTATCGCCCTGCGCTACCTCAATGACATGATGCTTCGCGTGATAGGAGACTTTGCCTAAGCCCACCTCGATTATCGACTGCTCGCCCAGCCCGAAAAACACATCGTCGGCCAACGCCTCCATCACCTCGTGCTTCTCTTCTTCCCCTAGCGCCTCCCACTCTTCCTTCTCCATTTCAAAAAAGGAGTAGCTGCCCTCAATCGCGCTGACCGCCGTTGTAAGTTCCTTCAATATATCCGCATATTCCCTTGCATGCTTTACGCCCATAATAAAGTTCCACCTTCCACTGGTTTACTATTCATTTTACCGCATTTTCACAAATTTTAATGCCTTTCTGTTTAAATCCCTTTCAGGTCTAATCTCCTTGACCCCTTCTGTCGATAATAAAGATAGAGAACTTTCGAAATTGTATTGGACGGGGTGTATAATGAAAAATTCAACTATTATCGGTATTGTTCTAGCTATTATAGGTATCTTTGGCGGGATGGTGGTAAAGGGAGCTCCGATTTCCAGTCTCTTGAATCCTGCTGCCTATATGATTATCATCTTAGGTACCGTCGCAGCTGTTATGATCGCTTTCCCCATGTCAGAGCTACAAAAAGTCGGCAAGCTGTTTAAAATGGTATTTGGCGCACAGAACTTAACTTCACGCGAACAACTCATTACTCAATTTATGGAATGGGCCGGCATTACACGCCGCGAAGGCCTGCTCGCTCTTGAAGCTAAAGTAGATGAAATCGAAGATAATTTCCTGCGTAACGGCATGAGGATGATTATTGACGGCAACGACCAGGAGTTCGTTCGTGACGTTCTGCTTGAGGATATTGCAGCTACAGAGGACCGCCATAAAGTCGGCGCGCTTATTTTCACCCAAGCGGGTACATATGCGCCTACACTCGGCGTACTCGGTGCCGTGGTTGGTCTGATTGCCGCTTTGTCGGATATGAGTGACATTGAGAAGCTGTCCCACGCCATCGCTGGTGCGTTTATCGCGACGCTGCTTGGTATTTTCACAGGTTACGTATTATGGCATCCATTCGCCAACAAACTGAAACGAATGTCGAAAGCTGAGGTTCAAATCCGTCTGATGATGGTAGAAGGCTTGCTCTCTATCCAATCCGGCGTATCCACCATCGCAATTAGCCAAAAGCTGTCGGTATTCCTGACTCCGACTGAGCGTGAGAAGATGAGGGAGAAGGAGGAAGGGGCCGTTGAGCAAAAAGCATAAGCACGAAGAACATGAGGAGCATGTTGACGAATCCTGGCTCATTCCTTATGCCGACTTGCTCACTCTGCTGCTGGCACTGTTTATCGTATTGTATTCAATGAACTCGGTAGACGTAAAAAAATTCCAGGAAATGAGCCAGGCGTTTAATATTGCCTTCACTGGCGGTACAGGCTTGCTTACTGATCCGGCTGCGGTCACTACGGGCGATTCGAAAGACGCGCCACAACAGTCGCCTAGCGATTCAACACAAAATCCGGCTGCTGGTGATGACGAGAAGGACGATGCGCAGAAACGCCGTGAAGAGCTGATGAAGCAGGAACAAGAGGATCTGGAGAAGCTTAAGAAGCAAATCGATGACTATATTAAGAAAAATGGTCTCACCTCCGACCTGGAGACGAAGCTCAACCAGTCTCAGCTCATGATTACCATTAGCGACGAGGCACTGTTCGCATCTGGAAGCTCCGAAGTGAAGGAAGATTCACGCGAGCTGGCCACATCCATTGGCACGATGCTCCAGCAGTATCCGGACTACGAAATTATCGTCTCGGGACACACGGACAACAAACCGATTAACACCTATCTCTTCAGATCGAACTGGGATTTAAGCACCTCCCGTGCTGTACGTTTTATGGACATTTTGCTTGAAAACCAACAGCTCTCACCGACCAGATTTACCGCAAGCGGCTACGGAGAAAATCGCCCGCTTGCCAGCAATGACACCGAGGAAGGCCGAGCGCAAAATCGCCGCGTTGAAGTATCCATTATCCGCAACTATGTAGATTTGGAGAAAGCGCAGGAGCTAAAAGTCAAACCAAAAAAATAACCGGATTGGCAACAGAAAAGCCGTCACTACCGTGCCCATGCATCGGAAGTGACGGCTTATTTTTGCTGTCAATGAAGATTATCGCACTAGAGCTTTTATTTAGACAGAACATTTTCACTATACCACTTTCTAAGCTGGTTAATTTGAGCTTGATGGTAACGGCTATGGTCAGCCATATGCCATAACCCCCAACGTAAGGTTGCTTGCTTTTCATTTTCATGGCCAAATGTGGCAACTTTATCGAGATCAGCATCTGTTAATTGTGTACATGAATCTTTCAACATTTTTAATATATCTACATAGTTAGAAATAAGTGTGTTCAAGGGTATTCCTTTGACCATTGGAAGCCGATTATTTTCATCTATCATGGGGCCATATTGTTCTTTCAATGACTGCGGAAGTGGTTGTCCCTTTATTCTGTAAACCCAGTTCAGATCAACATACATGATATGTTTGATTAACTGAGCAGTACTATTCAAATTGCCATTAGGTCCTTTGTTATCTACCTCTTCTTGAGACATGCCCTCGGTGATTAATTGTAATCGTTGGCTGTTCTCTTTTACAGCGGAATATAACATGCCTACAATTGGCGACATATTTGCTTCACCTTGTAAATCGTAAAGCATCCTAGTTCAACCACCCTCGCTTTATATGATATGCCCATTTTCAAAATATAAATCTGAGCACTAAAAAAATTTTATTTTCTTCTTACAGCAGCTTCTAATTCGATTCTGATTTAGGGCCTGCTTGTGCTGAAGATGACGGCGACGCTGGCGTATAATCCAGCAAATCAAACAGCTGCGCTTTCTCCAGCTCCGTCAAGTCGCGCCATTCGCCGATAGGCAGCTCGCCCAGTTGAATGTTCATAATGCGGACACGCTGAAGCTTCCGCACATGGTAGCCGAAGGCTTCGCACATTCTGCGAATTTGGCGGTTGCGACCCTCTGTCAATACGATGCGGAACACGCGCTCCGCACTGCGCGTCACTTTGCAGGGTAGCGTCATGCTGCCCAAAATTTTGACGCCCTCCGACATGCCAATGACAAACGATTCGCTGATCGGGCGATCCACCGTCACGATATATTCCTTCTCATGCTTGCCCTCCGAGCGCAAAATCGGATTCACGACATCGCCGTCATTCGTCATGAGAATAAGCCCTTCGGAATCTTTATCAAGTCTGCCAATGGGAAAAATCCGCTCTTGATGGCTCACATAATCAACGATGTTGCCTTCAATATGCAGCTCGGTCGTACAAGTAATGCCCGCAGGCTTGTTTAAAGCAATATACACATGGCCCTTATGTTCTCCAATTCGGTTGCCGTCAATACGCACATCATCGCCGTGCTCCGCTTGGCTGCCAAGAAGTGCCGGGCTGCCATTGATCGTCACCCGTCCGCCTTCTACCAGCTTGTCCGCTTCTCGACGCGAGCAATAACCGGTTTCACTAATAAATTTATTAATTCTCACTTGCCCTCACCTCATCCAAGTATGCCGCTCATTCTGCTATCCATATAAACCTGCAGCGCCTGCTTTTTCTACTAGTATACCTCCGTCGCCCTCGTCTTTCAAAGTAGGAAGCGTAATAGTCACCGTTGTTCCGGCGTTCACTTGGCTTTGAATATCGATCATGCCATGATGGCTCTGGATAATGCGCTGGCTGACCATCATGCCAAGTCCGGTACCGCTCTCTTTGCCTGTCACGAATGGGCTGCCGATTTGCGGAATCATTTCCTCCGGAATGCCGATGCCTTCATCCGCTATTTCTATAGTAATATGGCTGGTGTTTCGTTTTAAGCGTATGTAAATCGGGCCTCCGCTCGGCATCGCTTCAATTGCATTTTTCAGCACATTGATGAATACTTGCTTGAGCTGATTTTCCTCACAGGAAATCTGGCAGGGCTCTTCGGTGAAAACGGTAAGAAACTCCGCATTATGTAAATTTGCCTCGCTGTCCAGAAACAGCAGCACATCTCGCAGCACCTGTTTAACATCCTTTACGGTAAACTGTGTCGCCTGTGGTTTTGCCAAAATCAAAAATTCGCTGACAATCAGGTTAATGCGATCCAGCTCCGACAGCATCAAGCTTGTATGCTCGGCATTTCCCGTACGATTCTTCAGTTGAAGCTGAAGAAAACCTCGGAGTGTCGTCAGCGGATTACGAATTTCATGGGCAACGCCAGCCGCAAGCTGACCCACCGTCGTCAGCTTCTCGGAGCGGCGCAGCAGCTCCTCCATCTTGTTGCGGCTCCTCATGTCGCGGGTAATGCTCGCGAACGCCTTCACCTCGCCTGCACTATCTCGAATCGGGGATATCGTAACACTGACGGGGATGACTTCACCCAATTTCGTTAAACGCTTCGTCTCCTGTGCAGGGAGCACCTTGCCCGCAAGGAGCGAGGCAATGATCAGCTTCATTTCTCCCCGGTGGCTTTCCGGTGTGAGCACCAGCGAACAACCAAGCGCCTCTTCCGCTGTATACCCATACAGCTGCTCAAAGGCTTGATTTACTTGAATAATGATTCCCTGCAAATCGACAACATGGATCGCATCACTCGTATGATTAATGAAGGATTGTAAATAATTTTTCATCCGGCGGTTTTCTTCAAAGGCTTTGCGCAGCTTGTCCATGTAAATGCTGAGATTTTGCGACATTGCGTTTATTTTCACAGCGAGCAAGCCAAATTCATCCCTGCTTCTCACTTTAATGAACGAATCAAAACGGCCGTGAGACACCTCATTGACCTTCCACAAAATCGATTTAAGCGGACGGAGCAGCATGCCCGACAGCAAATAGCTCCCAAATAGGATAAATAGCATAAAGATGCTGGCATACTTCAACCAATCCCTCACCTTGTATGCAGCCCGTTCATGAAAGTATTCATAGCTATAGACGATGCGAATAACGGCGGGCTTCATATTTTCATTGCTGTAGTAGCTCTTTAAATAAGCCACCCCATCCTCTTCGAATTCATTGACCCGAAAAAGGCGATCCCTGGCTGTCTGATTAATCAGCTCCTGTTCAAGCTCGGCATCGTAATGGCTCTGCTCTCCATAAATAACATCATAGCTAGCTATGCTCGTAACCTGCTCCTCATGATCATGCGGCTGTAATATGGTTATATCCAAAATGCGAGCGTCCCATCGCTTCCAGCCTTCAATCAGCCTATGCAATTGTTCCTCCGTCTCTGCGTCAGGAGGCATGCCCGCCGCCAGCTGGCTATCTGATAAAGACAGCGTTTCGTAAAGCTGTACAGATGCTTTGCTCAGCATGCTGCCAAGATTTTTGTGCATATTGCGAAACATCGAATATTGGTCCACAATAAGTAGGGTAACAAACATGGAGAAGAATGCTATCGCAATTAGTAAGCAGAGCTTGAGTTTGAATGGCACTACGAAGACCACCTTTATCGTCGTAAATTCGAACGACTTATCCACATTCTATGAACAATATACGCTACTTATGCACATACCGGTCGAATATTTTGTGTATAAAAAAGTGCATAACCATAAAGTTATCCCCAATGTTATCCACCACATGTTAACAACAGAATATCTGTTCGCTGAATAAACGCAATTGATTTTACATTTATAGGAGGGATTGCATCATGCTGCGAGAGCAGGAAGACGAATTTTGGATGCAACAGGCTATTGAGGAAGCCAGAAAAGCTGAGCAAATTGGTGAGGTTCCCATAGGAGCTATTGTTGTTAAGGATCATCAAATCATTGGGAGGGGCTACAATCTTCGAGAAACGCAGCATGATCCTACTGCCCACGCCGAAATGGTCGCCATCCGCGATGCATGCAAGGAGCTGGACGCTTGGCGGCTGCTCGACTGTACCTTGTATGTAACATTGGAGCCTTGTCCAATGTGTGCTGGAGCTATCGTCCAATCAAGAGTAAAGCGTGTCGTATATGGAACCGGCGATCCCAAAGCAGGATGCGCAGGCACGCTAATGAATTTGCTGCAGGAGCCGCGTTTCAACCACGAAACGGAACTGACTAGCGGCGTATTGCAACAAGAATGCGCCACAATGCTTACCCAGTTCTTCAGGAAGCTGCGACGAAAAAATATATAATTGACTAGTCGTTTTTACGACGCATGGAAGAACCAATCATCTCATCACGCTGCATCTGTTGAAGTGCAACGATTAGTTGGTCTGCCTCCTCGCTAATCGCAAGAACGTCAGGGTCTGTCAGACTACCTCGTGCTTCGGCTATCTCATGGAGCTTTAGCCTTAGCGATTGCAATTGATCGAGTAGAATTATTTTGTCCATAGCTCGCTTCGTGGCCCACTCCTTAAATATAGCGCTCGTGTGGCAATTTTATTTTATTATACGCTTATTCCGGTGGGCTGTTTGTAAAAACGTGTCGACAATCACCTATAATTTTCAGGCAACTTTCGACAAAATCAGGATTAGATTCCAAAATAGTAGTCCATAATACCCATTTTTGAGTTTTAATGATTAACCAAATCAGCAACATATTGGCAAAGATGACATTCATGAATGGTTGCTGCTGTTCATTTCTTCATTTGGGAAAGTCCTTTTTATTTTCCCGACAAACGATGTCGATTTATCCACCGCGATTTTGTCGTAATAAATCTTTTTTTGTAAATGAAAGCTGACATTAGCAGGAGAGCCGCGGCTATCCGTACGGCATCCTTATGCGTTTCGATTAGCATAGAAGTACACCTATAAGCGAACCCTTTATCTATGTTTGTTTTGAAAAAAAGCCCTGCCGCTTGACGGTTATCGTCATGGGGCAAGGCCTTCCTCGCTTCCAAGATGCTGAAAGCGTTGATCTCAACAGGATCTCTCGTTCTCGAATCATTATTTCGTAAAATTGTAGGAAATCATCTGATCAGCAATGTCCTTCATCGATTGGCTTGAGTTCTGCAGACGCTCGATAACGCTCGTAAAAGCGCTAACCATGGAAGCCTGCTCCTCGGATGAGGCCACAATTTGCGAAATTCCGCGCTCCATGCCTTTGATCAACGTCTGAATGTCGCCAAGCGCCTTCTCCATTTCTACTGTCGCTTTTTTTGGAATCGACAGACAACTTCCGCACTTCGGGGGTCACGACACTAAAGCCTGCTCCCGCTTCGCCTGCGCGCGCCGCTTCAATTTCCGCATTAAGTCCAATGCTCCAGTTGATTCTGGCTCGTTAGCGTTCGACAATTTGTTCCACATGGAACATCGTCCTCCTCGAATGCTGTTGAATCCATGATCCGAAGGAAAGCCAAAAGCCGCTTGTTTCGGGAGTTTGCTCTTTGCAGCACTCCCGAAACAAGCGGCTTAATAAGGTTCCAAGCTAAAGTATAGGGCTATAGGAGAGGAAAGATGAACAGCCTTTTCATTGTGCCCCCTTCGACAGCACCCGCTAAAATAAAATAATACCAGCCGCCCCTGCTCCGGCAATGATGATAAACGGATGCAGCTTGTAGCGCAGCAGCAAATACAAACTGCATGCAACGATGAGCAGCATCCCAGCGAACGACCAGCTCAGGATCGATCCATCATTCGGATAGCCGAAATGAATGGCCGCATAGACCATTAGGCCGGTAATCATCGGCTTCAAGCCGTAAAAGGAGGCCGACAGCCATTTATTATTTTGGAGACGGAGGATGAACGCCGACAGCACAATCACGAGCACCAGCGACGGCAGCACCATGCCGGCAGTCGCTATGACCGCGCCCGTGATGCCGGCGGACTGATAACCGATCAGCGTCGCGGCATTTGTTGCAATGGAGCCAGGCGCCATCCCGGCAAGGGAGACGGCCTGCTGAAATTCACCTTGCGTCATCCAGCCTCGGGATAAAGCCTCGTATTGAATAATCGGAATAACCGCGTAGCCCCCTCCAAACGAGACACAGCCTATTTTCAAAAAAACAATAAACAGCTCTCCGAGCATATTCCGTCCCCCTCTCCATTTCCCGTCTAAATGTAATATTCAATTTCGCTGCTGTTTCTGCTGACGGAAGCTTTCTCAGTTAACACCTTCATCCCCAGCAGCTCCTTGCCCTTCGTGAATACGATGCCTCCAAGCAGACCCGCCATGACGACGTAAATCGGATTAATCGTAGTAAACAGCAGCACGGCAAGCGTCACAACCGCTACGAACGTCGTCGCAACATCAAACAACGCCGCCCGCGCCATGCGGTAAGCTGCCATCACCATTAAGGCAATGACCGCTCCATGTATCCCTTTAAGTGCCGCTACCAGCTTCGGATGATCACCAAAAACGCGCATGAACAAGCCGAGCAGCAAAACGAGCAGCAGCGTAGGAAGCGTGATGCCAACGATGGCGATAATAGCCCCTGCGGCGCCCGCCTGCCGATAGCCAACCATCGCTGCCGCATTGACGCCTACACCGCCGGGTGCGGACCCTGCAAGCGAAATGAGCTGCATCCATTCTTTTTCATCCAGCCACTGCCGCTTCTGCACGGCCTCCCGCTCGATCATCGGCATCATCGCGTAGCCGCCGCCAAACGTTGTAGGTCCAATTCTAAAAAATATCCAAAACAGCTGCAGCAGCATGCCTAGCCGATTATTTTGTTCATTTGCCATGAGGTTCCCTCCATTGATGGGTGATGCTACCTCTCTATTGTACCACCTTTATTTCATTTTGGGATTAACTTAAGAAAAAAAGGCTTATAACTTCATTTTATCGGAATCAATCGGCTGGATTATAAGTGATTTAGAGTAAGTTTATTTCATTTTGACAAAATGTTCGAGACGGACTTGAACATAGCGACTGTCCTTGAATTACGATATAATGAAGAGTGGCACTTTCATTTTTTCATCCTACCTATAGTAAGCAGGGATTAGTTATGTACAAAGCGCAGCGAAGCGTTCCCTCTCATAAAGAGCTTATTTATACACAAATCGCCGAGCAGGGCACCGTGTCGAAAGCGGAGCTGCTAGACAGGCACAAGCTGACGAGCAGTACGCTCACACGTGTACTGGAGGAGCTGGTGACGGAGGGTCTGATTCAGGAGACGGGTCTTGGTCCTTCCAGTGGCGGCAGACGGCCGATTTTATACCAGATTCATGCGGATTACCGGTACATTTTCGGACTGGAAATTTCGCGTTTCTCTTCGACGCTAGGCTTATTCGATATGCAGCTGAATCAGAAATCACTCGTGCGCTGGCGGATGGATGAGGCGATGACGCCGCAGGCGCTGGTCGACTACGCGTCGCAGCTGATGCGCACGCTGCTTCGGGATCATCGGATCGAGCGGGAGCAAATTCTCGGCATTGGCATTGGGGCGGTTGGACCGCTTGACCGGAGCAGCGGAATGATTTTGGACCCGCTGTATTTTGCCGCCCGAGGCTGGACGCAGGTGCCGATTTGCCAAATGTTTGAGGAAGCAACCGGATTCACAGCGTTTCTTGAAAATGGTGCCAACACCGCGCTGCTCGGCGAACGCTGGGCGCTGCGTCATGAAGACATCGAGCATGCGCTGTACGTGCATGCCGGCGTCAGCCTGCGCTCCGCGATGATGTCGTACGGCCGTATCGTCCACGGCACGATGGATATGGAAGGCTCGATCGGGCAGATGATCATTCATACCGATGGACCTCGACTGTCTTCGGCAGGCAATTACGGTGCGCTGGAGGCGTACGCGTCGATTCAGGCGCTGGAGCATCAGGCACGCTCCCATGCGAAGATGGGGCAGGATTCGCTGCTCAAAGCGTATTCCGTCACGCCCGAGCAGCTCAATTATGAAGTGCTGCTGCAAGCCCTGTCGGCGGAGGATCCGTATGTGCGGGAGCTGTTCCAGCAGTCCGCCGTCTATTTCGGCGTCGGTCTGGCGAATTTGATTAATATTTTTCATCCGGAGCTTGTTATTCTGGGCGGCGCTTTAATTAATTCTAAGCCGATGTATTTTCAGACCGCTACAGAAACCGCGAAGAAAAACACCTACTATTCCCCCGCCTATGAGCCGAGGTTTTCCAAAGGCCAGCTCAAAGAGGATGCCGTCGTGACCGGCGCGGCGCTGACTGTGCGCAATAAGATGCGGATTTAATGAGCGTTGTGATATTGGTGCAGCAGAATGTTGAATTCTGAGCTGGATGGGTTGAACAAGGGATTAGGCAGGTAGGCAATGTTGCTTGATTCAGCCTTCCATGGTAAAATAATCAATGCTGCGCGCCCGTAGCTCAGCAGGATAGAGCGACAGTTTCCTAAACTGCAGGTCGTACGTTCGAATCGTATCGGGCGCGCCATATTTAAAGAGTCGAGAACCGTACTAATGTGCGGTTCTTTTTTGTGTTTGTCAGCGTGTTTGCGGTAGGAACCTGCGGGCGAAGTGTGCGTTAGAAGACGCTATTTTCTATACATAGGCCAAATGGCATGGTATAGTCAATTTGAAGGAATTGAATTTTTATCCAGTGGTATTTGCGATGTTTGTAAATAAGACGTTATACGCAATAATTGAGGTTCTAAACAAAATAGAAGAAAAATAAGAATAATTGTCGAATAATAAGTATTACAAATTTTAGGAGGTATATAATTTGGCTGTATTCAATCCGAAACAAGCTATCACAAATATGATTGACCACTTTTTATTAGGAGCTCAAGGTCTTTTGGAGGTGACAAATCGTGATTTCCATGAAATATATGCTGAAAGAAACGCAATTTATGGTTTAGTTTATGGGAAGCCATCCAACAGAATGGCTACGTTGTTAAATGTCGATAGAGAAATATTGATACTATTTACAAGTTTTCGATCCCAGCAGGCCAGAACTGTAAAGACCATTAAGACTTTACTTTCTGATTCTAGTGGTAGACTCGAACCTACGATAGTTATTGTTGTTCACCCCGATCCAGCGGGTAATACCAAACTTAAAACGTGGGGCAGAGAAAATGGAATTTCAATTCTTCCGATATATTATTCTGAAGAAAAATTCCCACTACCTCCTGATGTTTTTGAAAATATCCTTTGTAAAGAGCTCTTCTCATATGATCCCTTTGATATTACTGGTCCAGTTTCTGATGATGATAATTTTTATGGGAGAAGAACTGAAGCACAGGATATATCACGTCAATTACAAAATGGGCAGATTAAAGCGACCTTAGGAATAAGAAAAATCGGTAAAACTTCAATAGTAAATAGAGTTGTGGAGACATGCAGAAATTATCACGAATGTTTTATCGTTGTTATCGATTGCTCAAGAGATGAAGTATGGTCTCTTAACTCCTCGGAGCTTATGCTATCCATAGCTTCATCGCTAGATAAAGCAAAATCCATACCTGAAAGATATTATTCGCTGGATCCTATATCAACAAAAAATGATATAAAAGAAAGTATGCGGCAATTAATTGCAAGCGTAATGACAAGCGAACTTCCGGTTATTATAGTTTTTGATGAAATAGATTATATTACACCAGGAAGCCCTACTGGAAAGCATTGGGTCGATGACTTCAATGTATTTTGGAGAAATTTACGT
The DNA here is from genome assembly GCF_000971975.1 of Paenibacillus algorifonticola. GTDB lineage: Bacteria > Bacillota > Bacilli > Paenibacillales > Paenibacillaceae > Pristimantibacillus > Pristimantibacillus algorifonticola. Next base: position 98,015 of record NZ_KQ040784.1, read on the forward strand.
GTAATTTACCAGGAATGCTCTAGAATTAATAGACCCTTTTCATTATTGTTGAGTGGGGTTTCTAGCAAATGGTTTAGAGTTGAATCAATAAATGGAATTGAGAATGCTGCTCTAGCATTTATTCCAGAAGACTACTTAAGCCCACTTCCGAGAGGTGCAACAATTGCTATGATAAAATCTCTTTCTAGGGTGGCGGGGCTACAATTTGATGAGATGACAGCTGAACTTATTGCCAACACTTGTTGTGACGTTCCATATTGGGTCAGAAAAGCTTGTTCATTTTTGCATCGTAGAATTGATATTCAATCTAGACCGTTTAAGCCAGAGATCGGCATGGTTAGAATGCATCTAGATGATTTTGTTCAAACAGAAGGCGCTATTATTGCACAAGTTGCAATCCAACATCTCTTTCGAGTTTATCCTGAGCTTAAAACTTATTGTGAGAGGGCATATCAAAGTAATTATGATGAGTTGCCGAAAACATATTTATCTATTATGTTTAAGTATGGATTATTGAAGATAACACATGGTAAATATGAATTGTCTGGAACGATGGTTAGAGAGGGCCTTGGATTAATATTTCAAGAAAAAACAGATGATTCGGAAATTCTAGATATACGCTTTAAAACCGAAGTTTCTGATCATGCTTTTATAGAGCAATGGGCAGATGAACTCGCACTTATTGGTAGAAGAAGAAATATACTCGAAAAAAGATTTAGAGGTATTGTATTAAATTTTTTAAGATTTGATGCACTTCAAAATAAAACGAAACCTTCTCCTCATGAAAGAATAATAAAACGAGTAGATGAGAGAAGAAAGAAACATCTTGAGCTACTAAGTACTGATGATTTAATAGAGAAACTATTATGGACAGAGTTGATTTCTGTTATTGAGAAAGATTGGAGGGTCTGTCAACAATTTTGTGTAAACTCTATTGAAGCAAAAGTTAACGCAGGTGCTGACTGATCCGTT
>NZ_LAQO01000033.1 GCF_000971975.1 Paenibacillus algorifonticola
CGTATCCAGCGAGCCGTCATCCGCCACAGCCTCCTCTATCGTAATCAGCGAGATATCCTGCTTCACGCGGTCCGCCAGATGCCGTCGGCTTATCAGCCAGGCGGCTCCGCTATCCGTCAGCATGTACCGGATTCGCTCCTCCGGATACTCAGGATCAATCGGCAAGTACGCTGCGCCAGCCTTCAGCACCGCCAGCAGCGAGACGATCATCTCCGGCGACCTGTCGCTCAGCACCCCGACGATTGTGTTTGCCCTGACCCCGCGCTCACGCAAGCGATGAGCCGCCCGGTTGGCCAGCGCATTAAGCTCCCCGTAGCTTAGCTCCCTTCCCTTGAAGACAAGAGCCGCCTTCCCCGCATTCCGCCGCACCTGCTCCTCGAACAGTTCCGCCAGCGTCCGCTCTTTCCCATACGCAGTCCGCGTTTGCGTCAGCTGCTCCAACTGTTCGCTGATTTCCGTATCGGTAACCGCATAAATTTCTGATAATTCAGCCTCCGCGTTTTCTGTAAGCTGTTGAATCAGCTTCAGGAAATGGGTTTGCATGCGCAGTATCGTTGCTTCAGCGAACAAGTCGGTGCTGTATTCAAATTCGCAGGCTAGACAATCGGAACGTTCCAATACGGTGAGCGTAAGATCGACTTTCGCTGTATACGTTTCAAAGAAACAAGCCGTTAGCTCCAGATCCTTCACTCGAATGTCCATTACATCGTTATTGAGATAGGAGAACATGACATCGAATAAAAAATTTCGGCTTAGATCCTTCTGAATCCCAAGATGCTCGACTAATTCCTCCAGTGGATAGCTCTGATGATCGTAAGCTTGGATAACCTGCTCCTTCACGTTGCCAAGCAGCTGGACAAAGGTGCTGTCTCCGCGCGGGTAGCTGCGAATTGGCAGCGTGTTGACGAACATGCCCGATACCGAATGCAAATCTGGATGAATTCTGCCTGTTACCGGTGTACCGACAATAATGTCTTCTTGATCCGAGTATTTGTGCAGAAGCACTTTGAATACGGACAATAGCGTCATGTACATAGTGGCCCCGTGCTGGACCGAAACTCGTTCTAACTGGCTTACTAAATGTTCCCCAATTTCAAACCGTATCCGCTTGCCCTCGAACTTTTGTGTACGCAGTCTGGTATAATCGGTTGCTAGCTGAAGCACCGGAACTTCACCGCCAAGCGTCTTCAGCCAAAATTGCTCTTCCTTTTGATAATGGGCGGATTTCCTCCATTCATGCTGCCATACCGCATAATCTTTATATTGCAGGTTTAGCTTAGGAAGATCCCGATCTTCATATAGGGCAAACAGCTCCTGCAGCAGCAGCTCAATGGACGCACCGTCCGTTACGATATGATGAATGTCGAAAGCCAAGTACCATTGTTCGCCGCTTTGTTTGATGACCAGCAAGCGCATGAGCGGAGCGGCTGCCAAATCAAACGGCCTCATAAAGCTTCTCAGCATTTCGTCAGCCTGTTCGATATTCGCTTCCTTATACTCGATCACCGCTTCGGCTTCCTCATGTACGTACTGGACCAGATCGCCATCTATCATCTGGAAGGAGGTGCGGAGCGATTCATGCCGCCGTACAAGCTGCCTGACCGCTGTGGACAATCGCTCCTGATGCAGGAAACCTTTCACTTTATACACAAACGGAATATTGTAACTCGTATCCGCACCTTCATATTGCCGAAGGACGTATAGTCGCTTCTGAGCGGAGGAGGCCGGGTAATAGTCGGCCTCCTCCGCAGATTTGAACACGAAGGCTTCCTCCGCCTCTCTCTTGTCAATCCACGCGGAGAACTGCTGCAAGGTTGGTCGCTCGAACAGCTCCTTCAGCGGCACGGACAGATTAAATTCATTCCACACGCGCGCAGCAAGCCTCATCGCTTTAAGCGAGTGTCCGCCTAAATCAAAGAAACTGTCCGTTGGACTGAACGCTTCAACCTCAAGAATCTGCTGCCAAATGAGATACATTTTGTTTTCGGTAGCTGTCTGCGGCGCTGCTGCGGTATCAGTCGATGCATTTCTTATCGGCACGGGCAATGCTTTACGGTCTACCTTGCCGTTAGGCGTCAGCGGCATATGAGCAAGCGGCATGAATTGTGCCGGTATCATATACTCAGGCAAAGACTGCGCGAGATAGCGCTTGAATTCAGCAGCTGTCCAGTCTCCGCACGGAACGAAATAAGCGCATAACAAGGATGCGCCCCGCTCATCCGTATAGGCTGTCACTATCGCCTCCTGAACAGAGTCATGCCGGTTAAGCCGATCGGCGATTTCGCCCGGTTCAATGCGAAAGCCGCGAATTTTAACCTGATGATCTACGCGCCCTATATAGACGATATTGCCGTCTGGCAGCCTGCGAACCAAATCGCCGGTGCGATATATCTTCTCCCCTGCGATGAACGGATGATGGACGAATTTCTCATTCGTAAGCTCTTCATTATGCAAATAGCCCGCCGCCAAACCATCGCCGCCAATATATAGCTCTCCCGGCACACCGACCGGAACGGGACGCAGCTTGCTATCCAGCACGTACGCAGTCGTATTGCTAATTGGCAGTCCAATCGGGATTGTTTCCAGCATCGGGTCTATTTCGTTCAGAACGTAATACGTCGCGTATACTGTGCTTTCCGTCGGCCCGTATACATGAACAATTTTTCCAGCCCCGAGAACTTCATAAGCGCGTTGCACATGCTTGAGAGAAACCTGCTCGCCTCCAAACAGCACTTTGCGAACATGCTTAAAACCGTCCAACTGAATGTCCACCAATGTGTTGAAAAGGGCAGTCGTAAGGAAGAACACAGTAACCTGCTGCTCTGTGATGACAGCCGCCAGCGCGGCAGCGTCGATCACTGTCTCTTTAGGCACTAGAACCAATTTCGAACCGTTCAGCAATGCGCCAAAAATATCAAATGTCGACCCATCAAAGGCATAGTTGGACAATTGCAGCACGACATCGTCATGCCGTAAATCGATATAATTGGTGTCCAGCACGACCCGGCTAACATTGAAATGGCGAATCAGCGTTCCTTTCGGTCTGCCTGTAGATCCTGACGTGTAAATGATATAAGCCAGCGAATCAGAAGCCTGAACATTTGACGGCTCATTCATAGATTCGCCTGCGCCGGTCGATTCGATAGGATCATCGATGAGCAAAACGGCGCCTTCGAACGACCGCCCCTGCATAAGCTTCGACTGTGCGACCATCCATTTGGCCATTGAATCCTCCAGCATGTAAGCAATGCGGGCCTCCGGATATTCCGGATCAATCGGCATGTAGGCCCCGCCAGCCTTCAATATGCCGAGAATGCCCACAATCATGTCGATCGAACGTTCAGCCATCAAAGCTACTGCTTCATTGACCTGTACTCCGGCATTACGGAGACGCTTCGCCAACCGGTTCGCTTGCATATTCAACTCTCGAAAGGTGACCGTTTGACTGCCAAATTGTACAGCAATTGAATCGGGCGATTTCTCGACCTGACGCTCGAACAGCGCGTGCAGCGTCAGCTCGCGCGGATACGGCGTAGACGTTTCGTTCCATGCCTGCAGGAGCATACGCTCCTCTTCCTGATTGATTAAGCTGATTTGACCGATTGGTTGGTCGGCAGCCGTGATCAGCAATTCAATGGCATTGTATAGATGGACCACAATACGCTTTATAGTCGCTTCATCGATTACACAACGGTTGAATTTGATCTTGAACTCGATTCCGTCGTAAACCGCTACTGCTAAAGTCAGATCAAATACGGTCATCTCAAAATCGGTAAAGGAAACCATCTGTAACGCATAATCGTCGCTAAACACATCGGTCAGCGGAAAATTTTCGATGACCATAATGGAGTTAAACAAAGATTCATTTACATTCACGTTCGCACACTGCTTGATCTCGGCCAGGGAGCTGCTTTCATGAAGGATATTCGCCGTCATCGTACGACCGATCGCTTCCAAATAATCAATTAATGACATATCCGGAGTCGTTCTCACCCGCAAAGGCAATGTATTGATGAATAGACCCACCATTTCAACAATATCTTTGACGTCGTTGTTCCTGCCGGAAACCGTCGTGCCTAAAATGACATCATCCCGGTCGCTGTATTGCTGCAAGACGAGGCCCCATGCGCCGTAGAGCGCGGAGGCAAGCGTAATTTTCCGGGTTTTTACGAATGCTTCCAACGCTGCGGCCATCCCGCTGTCCAGCTTGAAGGTATAATGGCCGGGCAGAAATGTCTCTTGTCCCTTGGCAACATCGGAATGCGGCAGTACAACGCCGCCCTCCCAACCGGCTAGCGTATCGGACCAATACTTATGCTGGCTCTCCTTATCGAGGCCGCGCAAATATTTAATGTATTCTTTATAGTGATTCTTCATTGGCTTCCGCAATGTGTCTCCGGCTACAAGCGCCCGGTGCGCCGAAAAAAACTGCTTCAATAGAATCGCATTGCTCCAGCCGTCATACAAAATATGATGATTGCTAACTATCATCTCGCATAAATCATGTTCTAGCTTGCACCAGGTAACACGAAAAGCAACTTCCTCCAAATTAAACCTTTCGCGAAGCTCCTTTTCCCTTATTCGCTCTAGCTGCTCCTCCCTTTCCTCTGTCGAATAGCGCGATAAATCATGCTGGCGCATTTCGATGGGACGCTCTTTTAAAATTATTTGAACCGGGCTTTCTAGCCTTTTCCACCGAAATACGGTACGCAGCGATTCATTCCAGGCGATGACTGCGTTCCAAGCCTGTTCAATCGTGCTTGCATCTGCTTTTCCACGCAATTTCATGCTCATTTGCTGATAATGCAGGTCACTTTCCGGATTTTGAATATAATGAAACAGCATCCCCTGCTGCATAGGAGTCAATGATAAAATATCTTCCACGTTACGCTTATCTAATTGCATGCCTGACATGGCTTTAAGTCCCCCTGATTGCATCAACTGTTGGCTCTCATCTTTCCGTATATAGGATTTTAGAGCTAGCAACCTGCAAAAGGAGAAGCTCCTTTAGCAGGTTGCCGTCTATTGAAATAACAAGTCAAGCGCGTTCTGATCAAGATCGGCTTGTTCAAAGTCAGACGGAGTAAACTCTACTTCTTCCTGAGACATCGTATATTCAATGATTTGCTCCAAATGATTCATGAATGATTCCGCGAAGACAAGCATCGTCTCTTCCCTCATTGCTGTACCATGGTAAGCAATTTCATAGGAGAAGATGCCCTCTACGATCATGCAGTTCACATCAACCTTGGCCGACATTGGATTCCCTGCTCCGATTTCCCCGACTGCACTCATATTGGTAAAGCCGAACAGCCCATTGTTGAATTCCTGGTCAAACTGCCCTAAGTAGTTGAAACGAAGCTCCGTCAAATTCCCGTTGTCTTCGGGGAGCGCCTTATCCAAATATTGCAAAATACCAAAGCCAATTCCGTCATGCGGCAGCATTCGCGTCTGCTGTTTAATTCCTTTTATCCTTTCGCTCAACGTTTCGCCTATCAACTGCAATCGCATCGGATACATTGTCGTAAACCATCCCGTCGTCCGGGAGACATCCAAAGCTTCCGTATAACGACCGTGATTTTCCAGCATAACAACGAGGTCGGTAACTGACGTCCATTGATGAACTGCGCATGCGAGCGCCGTCAGAAGCAAGTCGGTAATTTCTGTATTAAAAGCACGGTTGGACTCACCGCGAAGAAGGAGCGTACGGGCAGGATCCAATGCCCCCCGTATCGTCTGCTGCTTTGCAATTATCCATTCATCCGTCTCCGCATCCAGAGGAAGACTGAACGGTTGAAGCAGCGCTTCCTCCCAATAAGCCCTTTCCTCGCGATGAGTGCCGGCTACGGATACTCCCTCCACATAAGCCTGCCAATCGAGCAGGGAGGCTGTCTTGTCCGGCAGGGACGGCTTCCTACCCATCTCCAGCTCTCCATAAACGTAAGCCAAGTCCTCAAGTAAAATACGCCATGTAATGCCGTCGGTCAGCAAATGATGCGCCGTAATCAGCAACCGTCTCTCAGACTGGCCCATATCGAATGCGGCAACTTTGATCAACAAATCCAGTTCTATGTTAAAGCTTGATTTGATCACCTGCGTAGCCTCTTCGACGGCAAGCTGTGCAGAATCTCCTTGTCCGGATAAGTCATAATAAGCAATCTTAAACGGCACATGGAGATGGTTGTTATTGAAGAAGAGCGAGCGGGCGCGTAAATCCGCATTGAGACGCAGCCCGTCATGATGAGCGATTAACTGCTCGAACGCCGCTTCCAGCCGTACGATATTAAACTCCTTGCGCCACTCCAGCATGATCGATTGATTAAAGTAATGGGGTTCAGTCAGTTTTCTTGCAAAGAACCAGTGCTCGATCGGCGTCAACTGTTTATCGCCGGCGATTAGCCCCTGTTCATATCCAACATGCTCTTGGTTCGTCTTGACGTGATACGCGATTCGCTCTATCGTGCGGTGCGTGAGCACGTCGCCGACAGCTAATCGCCACCCCCGTTCGTTTCCATTAAATTTGGAAGCGATTTGAATCGCTTTAATTGAATCCCCACCGAGAGCGAAGAAATCATCCAGCACACCAACATTGTCCAACAAAAGAATTTTCTCCCAGCAATCACACAGAAGCCTTTCGAGTTCGCTGCGGGGCTCGACATAATCCTCCCCTGTATCCACGCTGCCTTCCGGGTCGGGCAGCTGCTTGCGATCGATCTTGCCGCTGCTCGTTTGAGGAAACTGCTCCATTGATATAAAGAAAGCAGGAACCATGTAGTCCGGAAGATACTCCAGCAATTTCCTCCGAAGCTCTTTCACCGTCCACTGCTGCTTCGCAATATAGTACGCGCATAGATAAGACTGCCCATTATCAGTGGAACGAGCTACAACAACCGCATCTTCAACCGTCTCCAGCTCGATCAACCGTTGACGAATCTCATCAAGCTCGATGCGATATCCTCTGATCTTGACCTGATGATCCATTCGGCCCAGATACTCGATCGTGCCGTCTGCCGACCAGCGCGCAAGATCTCCGGTAGAGTATAGCAGCCCGTCGTTCGTGTATGGATTCGCCACGAACTTCCGAGCAGTCAGCTCTGGGTAATTCAAATAACCTATCGCTACGCCGTCGCCACCGATGCACAATTCTCCAGGCAGTCCGATCGGCTGAAGCTGTCCAGAAGGGCTTATGATATAAGTCTGTGTATTGGCTACAGGCCTGCCGATGGAAACGTGATGCTGACATGAAGCGTCAAGCGAACATCCCGTTGCGTAAATAGTCGCCTCTGTCGGCCCGTACAAGTTCTCCAGTGAAACGCCCGGTAGCGCACCACGGAACCGGCGAACCAGATCCATTGGCATTGCTTCTCCGGCAACGAACACATAGTCCAACGTCTCCATCATCCGTATCTGTTCGGATTCGAACGGAAAAATGCTGAGCATCGAAGGCACGAAATTAATATGCGTGATCCGACAGCGCTTAATAACCTCCATAATCCGCTGCGGGTCCTTCTCCGCCCCTTGCTCCAATATAACCAGCCGCCCATGGCCGAAGAAAAAGCCGAATATTTCCGTGACGGACACATCGAAGGTATAAGTCGTTTTCAGAAGAAAAGCATCGGACTCCTGCAGCGGATAGCATTGCTCCAAATACGTGAGCAAATTAACTACGCCGGAATGCCTCACGATTACCCCCTTCGGATTTCCAGTCGATCCCGACGTATACATCACATAAGCAGCCGCAGCTTGGGACGAAGGGTGGGCTGCGAACGAATCGCTGCATACTGCCGTCAATTCAGATTCATGAACGGCCAGTACCGGAACCTGAGCAGATATGCCCATCGCCGGTCTATCCTTAACGAGCAGCATTCTCGCGCCACTGTCGGACAATATGAAGCTGATACGTTCGGCTGGGAACCCTGGATCAACAGGCAGATAGGCAGCCCCCGTTTTCAAGACAGCAATAATAAAGATGATCATCTCAAAAGACCGCTCTACCATAATAGCCACAATCTGATCGGATCCAATGCCGCTTTCACGCAGCTTGTGAGCGAGCGCATTGGATTTGGCATCAAGCTCCCCATACGTCATACAGCGCGTTCCGAACTCAATCGCTACACGGTCCGGATACGCCATAGCGCGCTCAACAAACAACTCGTGCAAGGTTTTAACCGAATACTTATTCGGAACGCCGCAAAAGTCCGTTAATAGCTGCTGCTTTTCCTTTTCCGTGACCATATCCAGCTCGCCGATGAGACAATCTGGCCTATTTGCCAAGGATTCGAGCAGTTGAATATAATGCCGCCCCATTCGTTCAATCGTCTCAGGCGCGAACAATCGGATTGAATATTCAATTTCAAAGTACAATTCTTCCGCTTGTTCCATCACGTCAAACGTCAGATCAAACTTTGCCGCGCTGAAATCGAGCGGATATGCGGCAAAGGCCGCGTCTTTCGACGCCCACTTCGACGATGCCAAATTCTGAAAGACAAGCATCGCATCAAAGAGCGGATTTCTGCTCACATCCCTTTCAATCGCGAGATTGCTCACCAGGCTTTCCAAGGGGTAATTCTGATGCTCGAATGCCGCGAGCGTATGGTGCTTGACCTCCGCCAAGAAAGAAACGAACGACTTGTCCGCCGAAGGTGCATTGCGCATCGGCAGCGTATTTACGAACATTCCGATTAATTGCTCAAGATCCGTATGCGGGCGATCCGCAATTGGAGAACCGACGATCACATCTTCTTGTCCTGAGTACTTGGCAAGCAGTATGTTGAAGGCGGCCAATAGCACCATATACAGCGTTGCCCCTTCCCGTTCCGCCAATTTCCGCAAAATACCGGTTAGTTCGCCATGAACGGAGAAAGGCTGCCGCGCCCCCTCGAACGATCTCGTCAACGGGCGGGGATAATCAACAGGAAGTTGTAAAACTGGCAGCTCACCGGATAAACGCTCGCTCCAATATGACTCGTCCTTCGCTAACGATTCCTGCATTCGACCGTTGGTCCACGCTACAAAATCCTTATATTGCACCGGCAGTGCGTCGGGTGCAGCGCCTTCGTCGTAATTGTCAATCAGTTCCTGCATAAACACATTCATGGACAACCCATCGAACACCATATGATGACGATCAATCCATAACAGCTGCGTACGGTCTTCACACTCGAGCAGTCCGACCCTAAGCAGCGGAGCCTCGCTTAGATCAAAGGGACGTATGAGTGCCCTTACATAGGATGAAACTTGTTCCTTCTCAATAAGCTCCTTCTCGATTGTAATGACCGCGTTCTGATGGATACACTGCTTTAATTCGCCATCTTGGATGACGAATGTGGTGCGCAATACTTCGTGCCGATCAACAATTCGCTGCACCGCATTTCTCAAACGGTCCTCATTAAGCGCTCCTTCTATCTTGAACAAGGACGGCATGTTGTAGCTGGTCGAAGCACCCTCGTATTGGGTAATCGCATACAGCCTCTTCTGGGCTGAAGATGCTTCATAATAATCGCTGGCAGCGATTTGCGGTATTAAAGCCTGCCCTTTTCCTCCCGCTTGGCGAATTCTCTCGGCCTGTTCCTTGATTGTCGGTCCGGCGAAAAACTCGCGCAGGGCATATTCAACGCCGAACGCTTTCCGCACGCGGGTCAGCAAGAGAGTAGCATTAAGCGAGTGGCCACCCAACGCAAAGAAATTGGAGCTGATACCAATCGTTTCGATGCCTAGCAGCTCCTGCCAAATTTCAATGAGCCTTGCTTCTGTTTCGTTACGCGGGGAGATATGTTCCGTCTCCAGCGTCACGAAGCCTTCCTGTTCGGTCAGTGCAGTTCTGTTTACTTTGCCATTGGCCGTTAAAGGAATTGCATTAAGCGGTATAAACCTGGACGGGATCATATAATCGGGCAGAACATTAGCGAGCTGCGTGCGCAGCTCTACGGCATTTACCACACCAGCAAAGACGACGTAAGCGCTCAGATACTTATGTTCCCCTTCGCCGCGCACAAGGACGACCGCGTCTTTAACGGCACCATGCTCTCGTAATTGCGCTTCGATTTCGCCTAGCTCCACGCGGTGTCCCCGAATTTTCACCTGGTGATCACGTCGGCCGACATACTCGATTGATCCGTCAGACAGCCAACGTGCCAAATCCCCCGTCCTGTACATAAGCTGATTCCTTCGATAGGGGTGTGCAATAAACTTCTCGTCGGTCAGCTCCGGCCGATTGTGATACCCGCGGGCCAGACTAATGCCGGCGATATACATTTCACCGATAACCCCAATCGGTTGATAGAGACCAGCATCATTCAATATTAAAATCTCGGTATCGGATATCGGCTTGCCGATTGGAGGCAATTCCTTGCTTTGTTCCGCATTAACCTCATGAATCGTAACGACATGCGTTTCTGAAGGTCCGTAATGGTTGTATAGCTTAATCTGGTATTGGCGAAGCATCTCGCACATTGTATTCGATAGAACAAGCTGCTCCCCAGCTGTCACGATTTGCCTCACCTGTCCGGCAAGCGGTTCAAAATACGCCGGGTCCGAAGCCAGAAGCTTCAAGAATGACGTAGGAAGAAACATCGTCTGAATGCGATGTCTATTCACGAATGCAGCCAGTTGCTGCACATCGCGCTTCCGTTCGTCGTCTATCATGTACAATTCTCCACCGCTTAATAAGGTAGAGAAGATTTCCTGATAGCACACATCGAAGCTAAGCGTTGTAAACTGAAGCACTCGATCGAATACAAGATCTGTGTGCGCCTGCTGGTAGGCAAGCAGATTCAACAGCGTCCGATGCTCCAATTGAACGCCCTTTGGTTTCCCTGTCGTACCGGACGTGTAGATTACATATAGTAAATCATTCTCCCCGCTATCAACCTCGAGATTATCCGAACTTCCCTCATACACGCTTGCATCGTCCAGCAGCAGCATGTTGCCTGTGAAGGAGCGAGACAGCCCGAGCTCTTTGCGGGTTACCATAAACTCCGCTCCGCTGTCCTCAATCAGGTATGCGACACGCTCAGGCGGAAGTTCAGGATCAATCGGAAGGAACGCGCCCCCTGCTTTTAATATGCCGAGCATTCCTACAAGCATAGATACCGAACGTTCATGAAGCAGTATGACCAGACGATTGCGCGACACTCCCATGCTGCGCAAGGAACGCGCCAACTGGTTGGCCCTCTCGTTAAGCTCCTTATAGGACAGACGCTCCGTTTCATCGGAACAGGCGTACCGGTCCGGCGATCTCAACACCTGCTGCTCAAACCATTCATGAAGCGAAGAAGCCTTGTATGGTCGAACTGTAGCGGATTCATGGAACGACTCCAACTGAACGAGCTCCTTTTCGCTAAGAAGCGGCAGTGCATTCAGCCTCTGTCTATCATTGCCTGTCATACGCTCCAGCAATGCCTCGTAATGCTTTAACATGGCCTCAATCGTCGAATCCCGATAAAGATCCTCATTGTAATCCAACTGTATAGTTAGTTCGCCGTTCTGTTGTTCAAATACGTGGACGATAATATCAAAGTACGACGAATCATTCTCTTCGATTTGAAACGCGATATCAAGGTCATGGAGACCTGTAATGTGCAAGTTTTCATTTTGTACGATGAACATAACCTGAACAAGTGGCGGGGTGCTTGGGTCCCGATCCACCTTAAGCTCGTTAAGCAGCACCTCAAATGGAATATCCTGATGCTCGTACGCATCCAGCATCATTTGCTTGACCTGCTGCAGATGGTCGCCGAATGTAAGGTTATTCGAAAAAGAAAACCGCAGCGCCAACGTATTCACAAACATTCCGATAACTTGCTCGACCTCAACCCGGTTGCGGTTCGCGATTGCCGTCCCAATGACCAGATCATTCTGACCCGAATACCGATAGAGCAGAGTCGAAAATGCGCTTATTAATGTCATGAACAACGTCGCCTCATGCTTTCGAGTCAACATTCGAATGCCGTCGGACAATGGTTTGTTAAGCGTCCAATATTTGCGTCTGCCATGGAAGGTTTGATTAATCGGCCTTGCGAAATCCGTTGGCAATTCCATCATTTGCGGCGCACCGTCAAGCTGCTGTTTCCAATACGATAGCTGATCATGGCATTCGCGGCTGTCAAGCCACTCTTCTTGCCACAGGCTAAAGTCTACATATTGAATGGACAGCGGTGCCAAATTAGGTGCTGTGCCCTGAGACAGAGCGGTATACAGCTCATTCAGCTCTCGTAGAAATACGCCAATCGACCAGCCGTCCGATACGATATGATGAATAGTAATGAGCAGCTGATGCCCGAATTCGCTAGTTCTTAGTAATTGCGCCCGGATCAACGGATCTTGAGCCAAATGGATCGGGTTCGTTGCTTCTAGCTTGCTCCGTCTCCGAGCCTCCACTTCAATATCCGGCTCATGCCGAATATCGAAGAGCGGAATGTCTAGCCGGCATGACGGGTGCACAATCTGGACGAGTTCTCCGTCCAGCTCGCTGAAAGAAGTACGCAACGTTTCATGGCGATCCACGACGCTTTGAATACTTTGTCGCAGCATCTCCACGTCTAGCCTGCCGGTTATGCGCAATGTAAACGTGTTAAGGTAATACACGTTGTCTGGCTCCCATTGGTAAATAAACCATTGCCGCTTCTGAGCATTGGACATCGGAATGCGGGCAGGCCGTGGTCTTGCTTGAATAGTCGGCATAACGGACTGCTCCTGCATTCCTTGTATGCATTCGGCTAATTGGCTAACCGTCGGATTGACGAATAAATCCTGCAGGCTGATAGGCACGCCGAACCGCTCCCGCAGTCTAGACACGAGCTGGGTAGCGATCAAAGAGTGTCCTCCAAGAGCAAAGAAGCTGTCGGTTAGCCCAACACGGTCGGCATGAAGAAGCTCCTTCCACATGCCCGCCAATTCATGCTCTAGTTCGGTCTGAGGAGCGACGAATCGATGCCTAGTTAATCTGGATGCCAGATGAGCCATTAAAGCTTCTGTCTCGCTCTCTCCTCCCGGAAGCTCTGGCCACGTCCGAACCTCGTCTACTACTAATCGAAAATCGCCGCTCTGGCCTATGCCCTGGAGATAATCAGCAATAACTTCTGACAGCCTGGTAGGAAATACGCCTCTGCCATCCTTGGTCTGCAGCAAGACATGTATATTTAGCTGCAATGGCGACGGATTAACCGTACGCGCTCGAATATCGTGATGGGTGCCGTCCAACCCCACGTATAGCACGGGCTGCCGAACTGAAACTCCAGTCAATAACGATTCCAATCCACGCTTTGCGGAAATCGCGGAATACCCTTTTGCAATCATAGCTTCCTTGGCAATTAAGCCTTGACTCATCCCGACTTCATCCCAAAAGCTCCAAGACAAGCATACCGCCTGGATACCGCATAGCCGCTGATGCTGGACGAATGCCTCAACAAAGCTGTTCGCTGAGCAATAGCCGCCAACCGTCATACCCGAAGTCATTGTACGCGCAGAGGAAGCTGCAACGAACAGACAGTCAGCTCTTTCCAATGCAATTTGATGAAGCACATAGGTGCCGTACAGCTTGGCCGTGTAATGCTCTTCCAAGCTGTCGACGGTCATGTCTGTAAGCAATTGTTCCCTAATAATGCCTGCCAGATGGATAATTCCTCGAAGCTGAGTTTTCCACTTCACCTCAAGTTCCCTGACTATGCAACTCATCTCATCCTCATTCTCAATCTGGGCATGACGGTATTCTATCTGTCCCCCCGAGCGAACAGATTGCTCAATTAGCCGTGACCATATTTCTTTCTTGTTTGCAGAAAGCTCTTCAAGCGAAGTACGCCCAACGATGACAAGCTTGGCTTGGTAAACATTCAGCAAGTGGGCAGCGACAAGCTTCGCAATACCTCCTAGCCCGGTGATGACATACATCCCCGCATGTACAAACGGAATTTTCGGTTCGTGTACATGCTCCGGAATCAGCTGTCGCAAGCATTCGATATGCCGCTTCCCATCCCGATAAGCAACGAGAGCTGGCGCCTCGGCACACTCGATCTCCCGCTTAACGGCTTCGCCGTGAAGCTCAGGCAAGATCGAGTCAAAATCCACCACGCGGCAGCGCATATTTGAATACTCGTGCTCTACTGTCTTTACCAACCCGATCATAGTTGATTTGTCGTAAGCGATCCGATCGTCCTCATTAACGAGAAGCGCATTTGTCGTAACGACCGTCACAGTAACCGATGACAGCATCAGCTCCGACAATCCCTTGATTAGTAGC
Organism: Paenibacillus algorifonticola; assembly: GCF_000971975.1. GTDB lineage: Bacteria > Bacillota > Bacilli > Paenibacillales > Paenibacillaceae > Pristimantibacillus > Pristimantibacillus algorifonticola. The sequence goes on from NZ_LAQO01000033.1 coordinate 14,237, forward strand.
AACAGGCTATGGCTACCCTGGACTTGCGAATCTCGTAGCGTTGCTAACGTATGCGCTGCCGATGCGGGTTCAGAATAATTCCACATATGCACAATATCAGTGATATTGGCTTGACGAAGAGCAAGCTCTTGCAGCAATTCCTTATAATCTTCCGGTTTAGCTGGGTTCAGCTTATAACGATTGGCATCGACTTGCTCGAATGAAACGCCCGCTTCAACCAGAATGACATTATCGGCGATCTTCTTATATAGTCCATGCTCGTCTGCAAACAGCACATAACAACGGGAAATGCTCGCCACATCGCTGGAGTGCTCTTGCAATTTCTGCTGCTTCCATTCCGGTTGAAAGAACCAATGCGGAATGACATTGGCATGACCTGTAGCCTTTTCGATCTTTTGGATAATGCCGCTATAATGTCCCGCCTTATACTTGTTGCTAAGCTCATTACGCTGAATCTTTCCTGAATTGGTTTTCGGAAACAATTGTTTAGCGACAGGAATGATGACTTCCGGCATAATTCCAATCTTGTGAACAATCTCTTCTTGTATTTTATTGATTACGGTTAGAACATACTCGAATTGGTCATCCGCCGGAACAAAAAAGATCACCAGTCTCTCCACTGAATTAGCGTCGTCTCTTATTCCGCATGCGGCTGCATAGGTCACGCTTACCCCATTTACACTCTCGACGCAAGATTCGATTTCATAATTATGATAGTTTTTTCCGTTAACAATAATTACATCTTTATCGCGTCCTGTGATCGTCAATATCCCTTCCTTGAGAAATGCCAAATCACCGGTATCGAACCAACCGTCATCAAGCATGACTTCATCGTTCGCTGCTTGGTTTCTGTAATAGCCTTTCATGAGTTGATCCGTTTTCACCTGGAATCGGCCGATCATACATTCAGGCAATAGCTCGTTGTCGCGGCCAACAATGCGCAGTGAGACACCTGGCAGGGGAGCTCCTAATTCAGTCATTGATGCCGCATCCGGACTATCCGGATCGACAAATTCCAGCGCGCCTGTCAATGATTCTTGCGTCATCGTATTGGTACCGCTATGTAAGTTCCCGCGTATAATGCTTTTGGAATAGGTAATGACTGAGCAAAATTCGGACATTCCGAAAGCAGCCGTAATAGCGCTTTCTCGCAAAGCATGCGGTTCAAGTAGGTTTAAATACTTTTGAGTCGTCTGGGGAACAATTGATTCCGCACCGTTAATGATATGGCGTACCGACTGTAAATTCCAAGACCCCGCTTGAAGCTCCTCTTCTAAGCTGTTAATAAGAGCGAAGGCAAAGTTTGGTCCCCACGTGACGGACACCTGATAACGATCCATCCAATCCAACCAGTTGAGCGGTCGGGAGATAAATTGCTCGATTTGAGGATGAACTTGACTGCAGTAGTAATAAGTGCTTTGCAGATGCGAGAGGATAAGCCCTCCCACATGATCCAAGGGCATCCAATTCAAAAATATATCCTCACTCGTAATGCCCAATACCGTCGATGAAGAATGAATCATGCTTAGTACGCTTTTATTCGTATGTTGCACACATTTCGGAACGCCTGTGCTGCCGGAAGTGAAAATATTCAGAACAAGATCGTCTTCCATGCTCTCATTCCAATTATGGTTGGCCTCATATGTCGAAAGCGTTTGAATATCCAACACCTTAATCTCTTCCACATTCCACAGTTCGGATAATTTCGAAAGAGGGGGCAACAATTCCGAATCCGTAACAATTACTGCATGATCAAGTAAGTTCCAAATGTTATTTAGCTTTTTAACATCATTATTCCATCCCGTATAATCACGAACCACCCCGAGCGGAGCGGGCAAAAAGCCTCCTAGTATACATGCCCACAAAGTAGAAATGAAAGAACGATTGTATATAAACTGAAAAATGACATAATCGCCGCCCACTACCCCGTTTGCCACTAACCCCGCAAAAATACGTTCTGCTTCCAAAAGCATCTCTTGGTATGTCCAAGTTTCCTCTCTTCCTTCCCGATCGAAAAAAGTCAACGTACGGATAGAGTTGCTTTTTTGAATATTTCGTAATACTTCCTGTAAAGATTTCGGTGCATGCGGCTTAATCGGCAGAGGCTCTGTGGCAATATAAGATTTTCTCATATTCTTACTCTGTTCCAGCTTGGACACCGTCAAATGATTTGTTACCTTCTGCTTACCTTCGGTGCGGCTTATCTCGTACACAGGAAATAGATCAGAAAAATGATAATACGTTTCAGGAATTACGCTCTCTTGAAAAACCATAACTTTATTAATGCCAAGCTGATTTGCTTTCATAATATGCTGTTCCAAGACCTTCTCGTCCAACCTTGCTTTTGCAGTATTTTTTTCGGGCCGAACCAAAGTAAACACCACTTTCTTTGGGGAAATTTATCATTTACATGATTCCATTCCAATCTACGAATAATACAGTATATTTTTGAAATTATACTTGAAGACGAATGTACATAAAGAAAAATAATATAGATAAATTGTTAATTCCTGATATTAGCGTGTAACAGATTTCAGACTCGTAACTAAAAACTCAATTTTTTTAATTATAACTTTCATATGACATTCTTGTATATAGCTAAAAAAGTAGAATTATGTCGAATAAGGTATTTATATATTTTTTTACCGAACCAAAATAGCTTAAATCGACCGATATTGGTTATAATTTACTAATAACTTTATCTTTTAATGGTCGATATTTCCTGATACTGATATCCACGAGTTGAACTGAAATTTTCTATAGCAATGCACTCCGAGCGCGATTATTTATTTTATATTTCCCTGTTTAAAACTTCTGTTTGAACCCATTTTGATGGTTTTGCTGATCTAATTTCTTGACCTATCTCTATAAAGAAATGTTTTCTCCTATTTTTTCGCTCATACTTTTTTTTCAACATTGACAGTTTGAGAGATATCATGCTAAATATTTTCTAGTTGATGTTTTTTTGTATGAGCGTTGGCGGGTACAGAACTTTGGTCTTTTAATTCCAAGACTTATCTTAATAGAGATGATCGCATAGTGGATCTCCACATTTTCCTTTACACTCCCATGTAATATTATGTATATGTACTCAAGTTCCTTTGTGCTACCTTTCAAAGGGTAGATACCAGTTCTTGTTCCTTTACAAGGTCGTTGTCCTTATGGTAATTTGACTATCGACTTTTCCGGTGCTTCTGTTGTCATATTGTACACAAGTAAATAAACTAGAATCTGAGATGTTTACAGCTTGTATGTTAACTAGCATTCTGTTTGAACTGTTATACTCTCTCTGCTTGGTCTCTAATGTGTACGGACAGGAATCAGTTTTCTACATAAGGTGTTGATCAGGGTAGTTTGCCAATGCAGCGTAAATAGCTTATTGAGTAAAAGCCTCATGAGGTTCTGCGAAAAAGCCGCTAAGCGCCAATGACTAGGCAAGTGACCGGTTATAAACCAAGGTAATATAACGAATTATTTTATCCGATTTGATGTAATATCGATCTTTAAATCTATATAAGCTTTACTATCGGGAAGTTACGGATTCAACGGACCTAATGGTGCTTAAAACAGTGAGGTGGGGACGAGTTTATAAACAAAAGGGGAAGGTTAATATTCAAAACCGAGGCATACAATTATACGGTATAAACATAAATGATTACAAACTAAAAGACCAAGAGATGCAGGCTATGTTGAATCACTGTACTGACTACGAACGTGACCGAATCATTTTGCTCCATAATCCTTTTGATAAGCTACGAACTGCTAGGAATGTGGATTGATAAGGTAATGGCTGACATAAAATAGTGTACTCCTATTGCAACAACTGGGATGAATTCTCTTTAGCCCCCTAATCCACTTGGACACTTTTGTCCCCTTCAGATACACTACAAGAAGTGGAGGAAGTATCCATGAAAAGACGGTTTCGGTGCCCGGTGCAAACGAAGAAAGAGTTTGTAGTGGAGGTGCTGTCGGGGTACCGGATAGAGGCGGTAGCCCGGCAGCATGGCCTCTCCCCTAAAACACTCGGAAACTGGGTTCGCCAATATCAGGATGAGGTGGATGACCTTATGGTAAAAAAGCAAAAAGAGGACAAGCCGCTCGAGCAAGATGCTGCACAGTTTCAGGATCTCCAAAAGAAATACGAGGACGCCGTTAAGCTGTTGGGTGAAAAAGAACTGGAGATCCATGTCTAAGTGGGCAGGACGTGTACAGCTTTCTACCCATATTTTTTCAATAATAATTGCAATTTGTTTTATTTATTATCACTAGCGTTGCATAAAATTTTACCGCTTTCAAATAAGCTTCATTGTGATATCCCGATCCGCTTGGCAAACTCAATCTGATTAATCATCTGCAACTTTCTTAAATGTTTAATTCTTCCGCCTATATCATGCATTAATATCTCCTCCACCCAAGAAAATTAAAAAATCCCGATATTTCAAGGGTTTCTTGAAAATCAGGACTGAAAACATTGTCAAAAAATAAATAACCAACCCAGCCGACATGAATTTGCAAAGCACTTGAAGATTATCTCAAAATTACGTATAAAAATAGAACTTCTAAATACGATGTAAATTATCATTTTAAAATAGATTATTTAATGTGTTAACTTGCTATAAAGCCTTTAACAGCAGGGTTTATAAGATTCTTTCGAATCTTATAACTTGTCTCAATCTTGATTAGAACTAGTCTCAATTGATGATATAACCCACAGCGCACGAGGATGGACCGATACGGTACCCAAATAGCAGGCTCGCAGCGTATAGTCGCATACCGTCATAGGCTCTGGAAAAACGGCCACCTGTGCGCGCAGTCTGCCTTTCTCATCCGCAGCAACCATATGCATCGCTGAAGAATCGATGCTCTTTTCATACGCTTTGGGCATCAGGGTTTCAAAATCTAAGCGAAAAGCATAGTTGGCTAAATCTATGTATTCATCGCGCTCATTCGGAGTTGCCATTCTGTATTCAACCATTTTTCCCCTACCCTTTCAGTCTAAATATTAAACTGCCTTCCTAGACTATAATTCTAGAAGCCTATTCAATATCCTGCCGGGCAGCTATAGTAGAGATCAACAAGGAACTGGCGTCTTCGAGAGCCCCCTTCACACCTTGTGAAAACAGATTTTCTTAGGTACAATTACCATAAAAATTTGTAGGAGGAAATCAAATGCATCCAAAAAAAATCCCCCGTTAAGCCCGAGGTCCTCCATCCATGTGTTAGTGAATATTCACCCAAATAAATCACAGGGAGAGTCACGCTAATGCACATAAATGGACCTGTAAATATTTCTCGAAACGAAAGACTTGAAACCTGCCACGAAATTGCTTCGAGATTAAACGAGGTGCACGGAGAAAAAATCGTTGCCATTGGAGTCTACGGTTCTGTTTCCAGAGGCACAGACGGCCCTTTCTCAGACATTGAGATGTTTTGTGTACTAAGTGAATCAAGCGAACCCGTAGATTTCAGCTATGAATGGTCGGCGGGGCCTTGGAAAGCAGAAGTCGGCATTTGTAGGGAGGACGTTCTCCTTAAAACCGCCTCTACTGTTGAAGGAAGCTGCCCAATCACCAGCAAGGGAAGATTTCCGGTGTTCAATTAACGAAGTCCTTGTAGGGGAAATGTACGAATTTGTTGGGAAACTTAGAAATGTCAGTGTAAATGGTCCCTACACCTACTTGCCATACTTGGCAGTGGAGTTTGCCCATTACGGAGCTATGTTAGTCGGGTTACACAACCAAAAACTCTTCTCGACTGGCTCAATGGTTCTACCAGAGGCATTAGAACTTCCTAGTCGTCCAGAAGGATTTGACAATGTTGTGCGAATGGTTATGTCTGGTGAGTTAGCAGACCCTTCAAGGATCATTTCAGCTTGTGAAAATTTCTGGAATGGCCTTGTGCAATTCCCTCTGTGTGAGAATCCCCCTTATTCGCAGGCTGTTCAACTGAACAATAAAAAAATACGCCAGACCGCCGCTGGCGAACCAGGCGTCTGACGTAAGCTCGATTGAATTGATTTAGATTAATGCAGTCCCTCAAGCCCCAATTCCTGCTTGCCCTTCTGCTCTTCCGCTCCCGCCTGCACTTTGCCTCTGCGCAGAAACAAACCGAGGAAAATGCCGGCGATGGCAATAACGAGCATAATGCCGAACGTATAGCCGAAAGCTTCTGGAGCAACGGCAAGCGTCGCTTTCTGCACTTCGGCAGGCGTCGTAAGCGGCAGCTGCTGATCCACAATGAGCGTCTTCACTCGTGACGAGAGCACCGTAACTAAAGTAGCAACCGCGAAGGAGCTAACTACCTGCTGCAAAGCGCTTGTCAGTGACGTTACTCGGCTGACGAGATCACGCGGCGCTTTTTGCAGCAAATGCGAGTTGAGCGGCATCATCATGAGGCCGGAGCCCATGCCCGCCATAATGAGTGGAAGCAGCAAATCGCTGCCCTCTGTCGTCAAATCGACCTGCGTATATTGAAAGATCGCACCAGATACAAGGCTGAGGCCGATAACGACAAGCCATCTTACCCCGATTTTATCAAACAAATAGCCGCCAATCGGCATCATAAATGCGGAAGCAAGCGCCTGTGGGAACAAGGTCAGCCCCGTATCAAAGGCGCCGTAGCCGCGAGCCTGCTGCAAAAATTGCGGAAGCAGGAAAATCGCGCCGAAAAGCGAAAATTGCAGCAGCCACTGCACAAAAATGCTGAACGAAAAGTCCACCGAGCGGAACACGCGAAGCTCCAGCAGCGGTGTTTTTGACCGCAGCTCTACGATAATAAATGCGATGAGCGCGATGCCGCCGATAACGAGCCCGCCAATCGTTTTATCCGACGACCAGCTTTCTGCGCCTTGCGTAACCCCATAAGATAAGGAGGCAAAAGCAAGCGGACCTAAAATCATGCCCGGAACATCAATGCCGGTCACCTGCTTGCGCTCCGTCTTCGGCAGCTTCCAAAGGCCGAATATAATGCTGAAAATGCCGACCGGAATGTTAATCAGGAAAATCCAGTGCCAGGAGTGATATTCAACGAGCCAGCCCGCCAAAATTGGACCAACCGCAGGCGCAAGCAAAATCGGCACGCCCATCATCCCCATAACTTGCCCTACCTTATTCGGCGGGCTTAAACGAAATACATAAGCCATAGCGACCGGCATAACGAAACCGCCGCCCAAGCCTTGAATAATCCGAAATACAATGAGCCACTCGGCGCTGCTAGGCAATGCGCATAGCAATGATGCCAAGGTGAAGGCTACAACCGAGCCTAAAAATATATTTTTGGCCCCAAAACGATCCGAAAGCCAGCCCGAAAGCGGAATGACCGCCGCCGTCGCCAGCATATAGCCCGTTACCGTCCACTGGATAGTTGGCAAATCGGTTTTAAAATCAATAACGAGTCTGGATAACGCAACATTCATCGCCGTCGAATCCAAAATAACCATAAATATGCCTGAAATAATGGCGATCATCGGTACGATAATACTTGCCAAGCGAAATTCAGGCTCTGCGCCGCCTTTCGATACGGTTTGCGACATTTGTTCTCCCCCTCTAGCCTATCAACACAAGATGACTTACGTGTCCATTTCCCAATGGACATCTGTCCCATCACATATCATAAGGGCATTTTACCTTATTGTCAAATATTTTAGTTGTTAAGTATTTGTAGGTTAAGCATTTCGGTTGCTTGACTCAATAAATCTTTTATACACCTTTTATAAGCCTTGCCCAGCCGTTTCCTTGCAGCACAAAAACCGCCATCCCGGCAGCAGCTGCAACCGGATGGCGGTTTCGATTTTGTAGTAAAATCACTTTTTTTCTACTCGGTTACAGTTCCGTAGATCAAGACAGGTGCTTCAACTTTATCGCCGATACGGATATTGTCATAAATTTTCGCGAGCACATCTTCCACATTTTCGCGATTGGCATGAATGGTTACGAGCGATTCGCCGGCTTTGACGGTGTCGCCAACTTTTTTATTCAGCATCAGGCCTACAGCCAGATCGATTTCCGAGTCCTTCGTCACGCGTCCTGCGCCTAGCAGCATCGCTGCCGTACCGATTTCGTCAGCTACAATCTCTGCTACAACACCATCGGTTTTCGCTGGCACTTCAATTAAGTAAGCCGCTTGCGGCAGCTTCTCCGGATGGTCAACGACCGAAGGGTCTCCGCCCTGATTGGCAATAAACACTTTGAATTTCTCCAGTGCTTTGCCGTTGCGAATAACTTCCTTCAGCATCTCCTCCGCCTCTTCCAGCGAGCTTGCTTTGTTCGCCAAATAGACCATTTGACGCCCTAGCGCCAGACACAGCTCCTCCAAATCTTTCGGACCTTTGCCTTGCAGCGTGTCAATCGCTTCCTTCACTTCCAAAGCATTGCCGATGGCAAAGCCGAGCGGCTGGCTCATGTCGGAAATAACCGCCATCGTTTTGCGTCCAACGTTATTGCCGATGCTCACCATCGCGTGCGCAAGCTCCTTCGCATCGTCTACCGTCTTCATGAAGGCGCCTGCGCCTGTTTTCACGTCAAGCACGATAGCGTCGGAGCCGGCAGCGATTTTTTTGCTCATGATCGAGCTTGCGATAAGCGGAATGGAGTTAACGGTAGCCGTTACATCGCGCAGCGCATACAGCTTTTTGTCAGCAGGCGTCAGGTTGCCGGATTGGCCAACGACCGCGATTTTATCCTTGTTAACGAGACGAACGAATTCTTCTTTCTCCAGCTCAACGTGGAAGCCGGCAATCGCTTCAAGCTTATCTGTCGTTCCGCCGGTGTGGCCAAGGCCGCGTCCCGACATTTTCGCTACCGGAATATCCAGCGCCGCAACGAGGGGAGCCAGAACGAGCGTCGTCGTATCGCCTACGCCGCCAGTGGAGTGTTTGTCTACCTTGATGCCTTCAATAGCGGACAGATCGATCGTATCGCCGGAGTTCACCATCGCCATCGTCAAATCAGCGCGCTCCTGCTCTGTCATATCCTTGAAGAAAATCGCCATCGCCATAGCACTGGCCTGATAATCAGGAATTTCGCCTTTCGTATACCCTTGAATAAAAAAGTTAATTTCTTCAGCGCTCAGCACTTCGCCATCGCGTTTTTTCTCAATCAGGTCTACCATTCTCATGCTGCATTCTCCTCACGGTTTTAAATGAAATCTACATGCCAAGCTACCCTGCCTATTACAGGGAAGTTACCGTTTCCAGCGCTACTTCCATCATGTCATTAAACGTGCTTTGTCTTTCAGCAGAAGTCGTTTCCTCGCCCGTCAGCAAGTGGTCGCTTACGGTCAAAATCGTCAGGGCATTGACGCCGTATTTAGCAGCCAGCGTATAAAGCGCCGTCGTTTCCATTTCAACGCCAAGCACATTGTGCTCCATCAGCTTCTCTACAATGGACTTATCATCCCGATAGAAGCTGTCCGAGCAGAAAATATTGCCGACATGCAGCTTGAGGCCTTTGGCTACGCCGCGCTCATAAGCCGCCTTCAGCAGCTCGAAGCTGGCAATTGGCGAGAAATCATAGCCGCCGAATACGTGGCGATTCATGCTGGAATCTGTACAAGCCGCTTGCGCCAAAATAACCTCGCGCACGTTTACGCTTTTTTGCATCGCGCCGCATGTGCCGACACGAACGAGATTTTTCACGCCATATTCACGGATTAGCTCATTGACGTAAATGCTGATGGACGGTACGCCCATCCCTGTTCCTTGCACGGAAATACGCTTGCCTTGATACGTTCCGGTAAAGCCGAGCATACCGCGCACTTCGTTATAGCACGTTACATTTTCCAAATACGTATCCGCAATATATTTCGCTCTTAGCGGGTCACCTGGCAATAAAATCGTTTCGGCGATGTCGCCTTGCTTTGCATTAATATGAACACTCATTGAAAAATCTCCTCTGCTTCGTTAGTTAGTTGATTCGTTTATTGGTTCGTTTAACGACGGCAAGAAGCTGGTTTCGTGATCAGGCAGCTTAACGCTATCCATGCCATCTTCATTCGAGACGGTGCGAACGGCCTTCGTTGCACCTTCCCCATCAAATATATCGGCAATTTTGCCAAACGATATGACAGCAAGACCAGCATCCTTGAGCGTATTCATCACCGTTGGCTGAAAAGGCTTAAGCGCGTAATCATGGCGATTAGCAGTACGCTTGAAATGTCCGATTTCCCCTACAAACGGCCGGGCAATAATTCGCCCCAGCATATATGGGTCCTCCAGTGTAATTTCCCGGCAGTATTCGCAAATATCATATAGCTCTTTAAGCGGTACAATATCTTCGTGTGCAGCGATTTGCAGCACCGAATCCGCCGAGGTGTAGACAATGAGCGCGCCTGTCTTCACATGCTCTTCGCCCAGCTCTTCAATAATTTCCGTTCCACTAGCCGCCTTATTGCCAATGACCTTGCGAGCCGGACCCCCGGCAATCGGTTCAATATTCGACAGCCCAAGCACGGCCATATTCGGCATATTGAGTCCACCCTGCTCGCGGGCAATATGCGAGAGCGTATGGACGCCATAATCTCCGAACGCGGCAGCATCCGGCGCTTCGCCGATGCCTACCGAGTCCATTACAATCAGGTGTATCCGTTCAAATGCTGCCATGCCTTGCACCGCTCTCATTAAATGAAAATCCCTGCAATTGTCGCCGATAGCACGCTGACCAGCGTTGCGCCATAAAGCAGCTTCATGCCGAAGCGTGCAACGACATTGCCCTGCTTCTCATGCAAGCCTTTTACCGCGCCTGCAATGATGCCGATGGAGGAGAAATTCGCAAAAGAGACGAGAAACACTGATACGACGCCGACTGCTTTGGCCGAAAGATTAGGATATTTGCTAATTTCCAGCATCGCTACAAATTCATTAGAAACCATTTTCGTGGCCATAATGCTTCCCGCATCAACAGCATCTTTCCACGGCACCCCCATAATAAAAGCGAAAGGAGCAAAAATAAATCCAAGAATTTGCTGAAATGAAATGCCGATAGTGCCAAGAAACAAACCATTGATCATTCCGATGAGAGCTATAAAACCGATCAGCATCGCTGCTACGATAATCGCAACCTTGAAGCCGTCCATAATATATTCGCTCAGCATTTCGAAAAAGGTCTGCTTCTCCCCCTCCTCCTGTACTTGCAGCACGTCCTCGCCTTCCTCTACCGTGTACGGGTTAAGAATCGAAGCAATAATAAAGCCGCCGAACAGGTTGAGGACGAGCGCTGTTACGACATATTTCGGGTCCAAAATTTGCATATACGAGCCGACGATCGACATCGATACGGTGGACATCGCCGAGGCGCACAGCGTATACAGGCGATGCTTCGGCAGCAAGCCGATTTGCTTTTTGACCGAAATGAATACTTCCGATTGGCCTAAAATGGCTGAAGCAACCGCATTATACGACTCCAGCTTGCCCATGCCATTCACTTTGCTTAACACATATCCGATGCCCTTTACGATAAAAGGCAGGATTTTCAAGTATTGCAAAATACCAATTAGCGCGGAAATGAAGACGATTGGCAGCAGTACCGACAGGAAGAAGGAAAATTGTCCTTCATTTAAGATGCCGCCAAATACAAAGTTGATTCCTTCCTGCGCATAGGAAAGCAGCTGCTCAAACACGCCGGAAAAACCTTTAATCAGGGTCGCGCCCGCAAACGTATTTAATAGTACAAAAGCAAGAACCACCTGCAAAACGATCATGATGGCGATGGGCTTGAAACGGATGTTTTTCTTATTGTTGCTGACGATATAGGACAATCCTAGCACAACAAGCAAGCCTAATAAAGCAACGATATATTTCATAGTTGTCGTCTCCTATTTTTTCATGATAATGGAAGATGATTGGCTGAATAGAGCGCTTACAAAGTTATGCTGATGCCGCCGCTCTTTCGTTTATCGTGAAAAGCGGGCCGCTCCTTCTAAAGGAGCAGCACCGTGTTCTATGGTTGCTTCATTAATAAGCGGCGCTGGATTGCTCGCCCTGCATTATTTTCACACCGGAGCTTGCCCCAATGCGGGTTGCGCCTGCTTCGATCATTTGGTTCATATCCTCAAGTCCGCGAACGCCGCCCGATGCTTTAACGCCGAGCTTGTCGCCGACTGTTTTGCGCATGAGCGCTACGTCTTCCGCTGTTGCTCCGCCAGTGGAGAAGCCTGTCGAGGTTTTTACGAAATCAGCTCCGGCTTTCACCGAACGCTCGCACGCACGAACCTTTTCTTCATCGGTGAGCAGGCATGTTTCAATAATGACCTTCACAATCGCTTTGCCTGCAGCCGCATCAACAACCGCTTTAATGTCCTGCTCCACGAAATCATCGTTGCCATCTTTCAAAGCGCCAATGTTGATGACCATATCGATTTCATCTGCACCATTTGCAATCGCATTGCTCGTTTCAAAAGCTTTAACTGCGCTCGTTGATGCTCCTAATGGAAAGCCGATAACCGTGCAAACTTTAGACTTGCTTCCTGCTAGCTGTTCGGCGGCAAAAGCGACCCAAGTCGGATTCACACAAACCGAAGCAAATTCATATTGTTTCGCTTCCTCCGTCAGCCTAGCGATCTCAGCTTTCGTCGCATCGGCACGCAGCAGCGTATGATCAATCATTCCAGACAAATTTAACATGACCTGTTCCCCTTCCCCATATACGAATTCCTCAAATACAAACTTATTTTAGCACGAATTTGATCATATGTAAACTTTAATATGGACTTATGTTCAAAAATAAAACAGTAAAATGTCGAATTTCAGTCTTTTCGTCAACCACTTTAATAAATCATCCCTTTATTCTGCATATCACTCATTGAATTATGAACAAATGTGAAATTTAATTTTTAACAAAAAGAAAAACGCCTCCGTAAAATCGTTCCTTCTAGAGGAATCGAATTTTACGAAAGCGTCCTGAATTGCTGCTACTCGCTAAATCTAGCAGCATGAAAAGCTTTAACCTGCTGACGAATTTCCTCAGCCGTGTCGAGATCAAGCACATCGCCGAGAAGCTTGGCGCTATCCTGCACATTTAACCTAGAGAGCGTAAACTTTTGCTTCGTCACGGAAGCCGCATCCATGCTCCATTCATCCAGCTCCATGCCGAGCAGCAGCGGAGCTGCCAGCGGGTCGCCCGCCATTTTGCCGCACATGCCGACCCATTTGCCTTCCTTATGCGCCGCTTGTATCAAGCTGTGAATTGAGCGTATAACCGCCGGATGGAAATAATCATATAAGTGCGCGACCTTCTCGTTCATGCGGTCAACAGCAAGCGTATACTGCACCAGATCATTTGTGCCAATACTGAAAAAGTCGACCTCTTTGGCGAAACGGTCCGCCAGCTGAATGACAGACGGAACCTCGGCCATAATGCCGATTTCCAGTTTTTCGTCAAAGGTGATGCCCTGCCCCTTCAACTCGTCCATGACTTCAAGCGTCAACTGCTTGGCCGCACGGAACTCCTGCATCGAGGATATCATCGGAAACATGATTTTAACGGTACCGAAGGCGCTGGCGCGAACAATCGCCCGCAGCTGGGTGCGAAACAACTCCCGTTCGTTCAGACAGAGGCGGATGGCGCGATTGCCGAGAAATGGATTATCCTCATGCGGCAAATCCCAATAGGACAGCTCCTTGTCCCCGCCAATATCCAGCGTACGAATGACGATAGGCTTGCCCTGCCACGCTTCAGCAAGCTGCTTATATACAGCAAATTGCTTTTCTTCGTCCGGGAAGCGGTCCGCGTTCATGAACAGAAATTCCGTTCGGAACAAGCCGACGCCATCTGCCTCGTCTACAAGCCCTTCACGCATTTCCTCCGGCATGCCAACGTTTACAGCGAGCTCGATCAGCTTGCCATCCTCCGTCTGTGCTGGCAGCAGCCTGTATTTCGCAAGCTTCCCTGCTGCCGATTGCTCCTCCTGCTGCCGTGCTTCATAGGACGAGCGAGTAGCCGCATCGGCATTCAGCACGATAACACCCTCCGTACCGTCAAGGATCAGCTCATCACCATGGCCCAGTTGCTCGAAAGCAGCGCCTGTGCCAACAACCGCAGGAATGCCAAGCGAGCGGGACAAAATCGCAGTATGCGTCGTCTCCCCGCCAACCCGTGTCACAAAGCCGAGCACAATGCTGCGATCAAGCTGCACGGTGACGGAAGGCGTTAAATCCTCCGCTACTAATATAATGGGCTCTGTAATACTCGCCAGATCTGGATAAAATACTTGCTGCAAATGGCTCATGAGCCGATCTGCAACATCCTTCACATCATGAATACGTTCCTTTACGTAAGCATTGTTCATCTTTTCGAACAACGCAGAAAGCTTAGCCAGCACGGTTTGTACCGCTTGTTCAGCGGATGCTTGCTTACGCTTAATTTGACTGCGAATATCGCCGTAAAAGGCGGGATCATCCAGAAAGCTCAGCTGCCCCTCGATAATCGCCGTTTTATCCTTCCCCAGCTTCGCTTCAGATTTGGCAATGATCGTTTTCAGCTCTGCTGCCGACTGACGCTTCGCCTGCTCCAGACGTTCAAGCTCCGCCTCCACCTGCTCAGGCTCAATCCGCTGGGGATAAGCTGCCTCTACAGCAGGTGCGCCATAGATGAACGCTTTCCCGAAGCGGATACCTTCCGAAACGCCGATACCTTTGATACGTTGCTCGCTCATTGTTCTCCGAAACCTTGCTCGAATAGTTCAGCAAGCTTGGCGACAGCCTGCTCCTCATCTTCGCCGTCTGCCGACAGCTTGACTTCAGCGCCTTTTTCCAAACCAAGCGCAATGATGCCGAGTACGCTTTTCGCATTTGCCTCTTGCCCATCTGCCACCTCTACATAAATATCAGCTGCGAATTGTCCCGCTGCATTAGCCAGCACTTGGGCCGGACGCAAATGCAGCCCTTCTTCATTTATGATCGTCAATACACGTGTTTGCATCGCTCTGTCTCCTCCTTTAGTCTCGCTGTGCTTACAGGGCGCTTTCCAATGTTTCCAAAATGTCCGCTGCGCTTTGGCCATCCAGCAGCTCTTGGCGGAAGCTTTCGTGTATCAGCTTGCGCGACACCGAAGCCAAAATCCGCAAATGCTCCTTGCCCGCATCCGATTCCGGAATCGCCAGCAAAATAATCGAAGTGACCGGCTTTCCATCAAGGGAGCCCCAATCAATCGGCTGTGCAAGACGGGCAAACGCTAGGCCAGGCTTGATGACACCAGCGGATTTGCCATGCGGAATCGCGACGCCAAAGCCGATTCCTGTTGAAGCATGCTGCTCACGTGCTTCAACCGAAGCTAGAAAAGCAGTCTCATCGTTCAAATAACCAGCCGCTTGCAGACGCTCAGCAAGCTCTTTAATAACGGCCTTGCGGTCACTGGCGGACGAATCGAGAATAATCGTTTCTATATTTAATAAAGTTTGGGATGACATTGTAATTACCTCCATGGAGTGGGATTTAAGCCGCTGTCGGCTTACTTTTTTTGAGCAAGGATACCGTTACGGCTGTAACAACAGAACCAATGACAATCGCTGCGGCATAAGCGCCGAGATGCGTCACTGCATTTGGAATAGCGAGTACGAATGCCCCGCCATGTGGCGCTTGAAGCGTCGCACCAAACACCATCGATAACGCTCCCGCTACCGCTGAACCGAGTACCGTACCTGGAATGACCCGGAGCGGATCAGCAGCTGCGAAAGGAATAGCTCCTTCAGTAATAAAGGCCAGACCCATTACACCCGCCACTTTTCCTGCGTCGCGCTCTTCTTTGGAAAATTTGTTTTTGCGAATGACGGTAGCAAGCCACAAGCCGAGCGGCGGAGTCATTCCCGCTGCCATAACCGCTGCCATCGGGCCATAAACTTGGCTTGCAAGCAAGCCGACAGCAAATGTATACGCTGCCTTATTAAGCGGCCCGCCCATATCGAACGCCATCATTGCACCAAGCAGCAAGCCGAGCAAAATGGCATTCGTTGAATTTAGACCCGTCAGCCATGTCGTCAAAATATCCATCAGCGTCTTCACTGGTGTTCCTACAACATAAACCATCATCAGCCCGACTATGAGCGTCGATAGCACGGGAATAATTAAGATAGGCTTAATGCCTTCCAGTGATTTCGGCAGCTTGATCGCATGTCGCAGCCATTTTGCCACATAACCGGCAAGAAAGCCTGAAATAATACCGCCAAGGAAGCCGGCTCCCAGCTGGCTGGCCAGCATGCCGCCTACTAGTCCGGGAGCTAGCCCGATCCGGTCTGCGATGGAGAAAGCAATAAAGCCGGACAAAATCGGAATCATCAAGGCAAATGCCGCCCCGCCACCAATGCTCATCAGTGCTGCCGGAAGCGTACCTTCCTCTTGGAACGCTGTTATTCCGAAAATAAACGAAATCGCAATAATGATACCGCCTGCCACCACGAGCGGCAGCATGTTCGATACGCCTGTCATCAAGTGCTTGTAGGCACCGGTTCGAACGGAGCTGCCCTCTTTCTTCGCCTGCTCCTGCATGGGAGCAGCCGCTTGAGCCTGAGCCGCTTCTTTCGCTAGCGCCTGCTCAATCAAGCCTGCCGGATTGCGGATGCCTTCAGCAACGCCCACCTTAATAATCGGCTTGCCTGCGAATCGCGATTCCAATACGTCGGTGTCCGCTGCCAAAATAATAGCATGCGCTTCGGCAATTTCCTCCAGCGTAAGCTCATCCTCTACGCCAAGCGCACCGCGCTTTTCAACCTTTAGCGGAACACCCTTCTCCTCCGCCATCTTAAGCAGAGATTCCGCTGCCATATACGTATGGGCAATGCCTGTGGGGCAAGAAGTTACAGCCAGCAATTTCTTCATGTCAATTCCTCCCTTATGATGTCGCTATTCACTTCGATATAATCACAATGCTTGAATATAAATATCTCCCGCCCGGCTGCGAATTTCCTCGAACTCGCATACTTGGGTTCCCGCTTTGGAAGCCGTTATCGTTCCTGCGGCCGTGCTCCACCTCGCGACATTCTCGAGGCTACTATTTTGCAAAAGAGCCTGCGCAAGCACGGCTACCATCGAATCGCCTGCGCCAACTGTGCTCAGCGCCTCAATAGGGAATGGCTTGGCCAGGTATGCTTCTTCACCGCTCATGACGATGGCCCCATCCGCGCCCATCGAAATGATAACGAGCGTAATCCCCTGGGCAAGCAGTTGTCTTCCCGCCTGTACGATTTCCTCTTCCGTGTCCAGCTTACGCTGCACAAGCTGCTCCAGCTCATAATGATTAGGCTTGACCGCATAAGGAATCGCTTTAATTCCGGTGACCATTGCCTCGCCATCCGCATCAAGAATCGTTCGTACGCCTAGCTTGCGCGCTTTTATAATAAAATCATGATATAGCTCAGGTGGCGCTCCCTTCGGCAAGCTGCCTCCAAGTACGAGTACGGACGCTTTCGGCAGCAGCTCATCCAGCAATTGATCCAGCTCGGCAAGCTGGCTTTCACTAACCGTAAAACCTGGCTCATTCACCTCGGTCGTCGTTCGCTGCTTCTGGTCAACAAGCTTCATATTCGTACGCGTCTCGCCCGGTACTTCAACGAAAGCAGTATGAATGCCCGAACGGTCCAGCTCTCCTATAATTCGTTTGCCTATGCCGCCAGCGATGAATCCAGCAGCGGTGACGCTCGCGCCGAAGGTGTGAACGATTCGCGCCACGTTGATGCCTTTTCCACCAGGGTCAAGGCGGATATCCTCCGCTCGGTTGAGTCCGCCCACCTTCAGCTCCTGAAGCATAATCGTCTTGTCCATGGAAGGATTCAAAGTAAGTGTAATAACTTGCTGCTTGGACATGCTGTTATGTCTCCTTTCCTACCGAGGTTCTATATACCTCTACGCCTCGCTCTTCCAGCTTCCGGGCAAATTCCTCCGGCATCGCCGAATCGGTAATGCATACATCAATATCGCTCCAATCAGCGAAGCGCGAGAAGCTCACCTGATTGACCTTGCTGCTGTCGCTGAGTAAAATAATGCGGTCAGCGCGCTTGATCATTTTGCGCTTGATGTCTCCCTCCACCACGTTCGGCGTGCTGAGCCCTTCCTCCAAGTCCATGCCGTTCGTCGCCATAAACGCCTTGTCAACCTTAATGAAATCCAGGCTGCGCTCAGTAATCGGCCCGACCAATGACAATACGCCAGGCCGGTAAGCACCGCCCAGTACAATGACATCAATGCCTGGCGGCAGCTCCAAATCCTGCGGCAGCATGAGCGAATTAGTAACGACCGTCAGCTTCGTAAACGCTGTCAATTGCTGCATCAAATAAAAAGTGGTCGTGCCGGAATCAAGCAAAATCGTATCTCCATTGCTAATCCATTGGACCGCTTTAGCTGCAATCGCTTTCTTTTGCTCCGTTGATGTAATCTCCCGCTCGGAAAAGCTTGGTTCAAAGTTAACGCTGCGGATTGAGATCGCTCCGCCATGTGTGCGCTTGAGCAGTCCGGCTTCCTCCATCTCCCGCAAATCCCGTCGAATCGTCGACTCCGATACTTGAAATTTTTCACATAGAGCCTGAAGGTCAACGCGCTTCTGTTCTTCCACTAAAGCTAAAATTAAATTTTTGCGTTCCTCGCCAAAAATATTCCTCACCGCCTGTTTGATCGTTTATGAAATCGTTCGCTCATTCAATTGAATGTTTATGAACGTTTTGTTTATAAATCGATTATATTCAGTCATTAACGCGATGTCAAATGGTTTCTTTATCTATTATTTTTACAAACGGTCATACTCAGTCATTTTGTTAGCGTTTTCAAGACAGATGTCCTGTGTCTACCCGTGACGATTCGCTCATTGCTATTTTTAAGGGTAAACCTATAAAATAAGACAAGGACAAAAAAATCAATTATTGCGAGGTGTTACCTTATGCAGCCAACACTTGAAACAGAACGATTGATTTTGAGAGCTTTTAACTTAGCCGACGCAAGCAGGGTCCAGAAACTAGCCGGCAATATTGAAGTAGCAAGCACAACATTGTCTATACCTTACCCTTATCCTGACGGGGCAGCCGAGGAATGGATTAGCACCAATACAATTAGAGCAAGCAATGGAGAGGGATTTCCTTTCGCAGTAACCCGCAAAGACGACCATGCCTTAATCGGCTGTATGAGCTTGAATCTAAGCAAGCCGGATCAGCGAGGCGAGCTGTCCTACTGGTCAGGAAAGCCTTATTGGGGACATGGCTATGCGACAGAAGCGGCTAAGCGTGTTATCCAATTCGGCTTTGAGCAGTTGGAGTTAAATAAAATAATGGCAGCAGCCATGGCTAAAAACCCTTCTTCCTCCAATGTCATGAAAAAAGTCGGGATGAAATATGAAGGTGAATTCAAGCAGCATATTTTCAAATGGGGTGAATTTGAGGACTTGGTCTTTTACGGATTGACAAGGGCGGATTATGAGCAGCTGAATCGTTAATTTTTGAATAACTGCAAGTCTGCGATAAAGGCATATCTTCAGAAATAAAAAATCTTTAATGCAACGAAAGAAAAGGAGGGCAGCTGCCCTCCTCTTCTTCTGCTTACGAGCTTATGATTTGTGACGACTTTTTAAAATTTCAACCTCTTCTTCCACCTTCGCAATCATGTTCCGATGGGCGTCAAGCCGATCAACGATTACAGACGACACTTCCTCGGTAATGCGCGCTGTCTGCTCAAAGGTTGCTTCAAGCTTTAATTCCATACGTTCCAGTTGCTCATTCACTTTTCTGAAGCCTTCACGCTGACTATCAGCAAGCGCCTGATGACTTTCAGTAAGTGCTTGATGACTTTCAGTAAGTGCTTGCTGACTTTCAGTAAGTGCTTGCTGACTTTCAGCAAGTGCTTGCTGACTACTAGCAAGCGATTGTTGACCTTCTTCCAACGTTCCGACCCGTTCGTTAATGATCTTAACGACAGAAAGCAACTCCTTCAAAGTTGATTCAATAATTTTGTTTTCCATCAAGTCAACCGACCTTTCACTTAAATTAAGTTTAGTATGATGGAAGATTCGGAAGACGTCAAATTGCCACTGGCTTAGCAAATTTGACAAAATAGAATTAATGTGTTTGGTGATTTAAAAACTATTTTCAACCTTTATTATCCTCGTTCAAAGGGCTTGCCTCCCTGGCTTGCAGACCTGTTGAGGCAAGGATTATTTTGCAAACAATAGAAGCAAATCTTCTTAATAAAATCATGTAAACCCCACTATAAAAAATAAGAGAAGGGCAGCCGCCCTCCTCTTATTTTCACTCTCGTTATACAGCAATTCAAGCACAAATCGCTCTTTACATTAACACTTATACCCGACTGATTAGGAACTCAAAAGCCAGCTCCTGATCCGCTTGGATCAAATATTCATCATGGACAGGCGCGCCCCAGCTGTCGTCTCCGCCGACACCCATTTGTCTGCCTGCTACCGTTACGACCGTATAATGAACGTTTGGAAGCTCATGGTGATGCTGCGCACTCTCCAGCTCAAATGCGGTATAAGGCGCAATATTGCATTCCACAGGCTGAGTCGCTGGTGCCGAAATGCGAATGCCTCGTCCGAGATCATTCGTAATGCTTACGCGGCGGACGCCCGTACGATTGCCCGACTCTTGCGGGACAACATAACCGGATACATTATCTGCGGCAACGTTTTGGAATTCGCCAAGGCGCGCCCCGAATGCACGGTCAATGTAGTTTTCGTCCGGACCCATCGCATACCAGTCCAGCTTATGATAATCCGCAGGCACCTTGAACGAAAGAGCGAAAATCGGCAGCTTCGGCAAATTCGCCGCTCCCTCATAACGCGATTTCACTTGCACGCTTCCGTCACCCAGCACCGTATAGGCCACTGTCACCAATACATCGGCGCTAATGCTAAGACGATATTGGAACGTCACCGTTGCTGTTCCCGCCTCTTCTGTCAAAACAACGCTAATGCATTTGCGTGTCAAGCTGGCAGCAAACCACATGCCGGAATCAAAACCAAGCGAAAATCCTTTGTCATTATCCGTCGTTGCCCGCCAGAACAGCGGAGCCGGAGGCAGTGCAATCATCTCTTTGCCCGCATAGTTGACCGAGGTCAGCGTGCCTGCCTGCTTGGAGAACATGATGCTGAAATCGCGGCCATGCACACCGATGTTGACATCGCCTTCTACGACGCGCAGTTCTCCTGCTGGAAGGATCGCAGCTTCCTTTTGCTCCACTAAAAATAAAAATTGTCCGAACGACAGCTCATGTCCTGCATCCGCCCAAAGCGTGCTTTCCTTCAGCTGCAAGGACGCGTGGATAACATACTCACCCGCTTGCTCTACCGCCGGAAGCGCAACTGGAATGTAGGCTTCGCTTTGTGCAGCTACGTTAACTTCGCTTACGCTGCGGAAAATTTCCGCGCCTTCCAGATGCAGCTTAATGACCAGCTCATAAGCAGCTGTTCCTTCAAATAGATTTTCATTGACGATTTTCACGCCTTCGCGGTCAGGAAGCAGCTTGATGTTCTGGTAGAGGAACTTCACTTCCTGCATTTTCGGTGATACTTTCCGATCGGCATAGACGATACCGTTCGTACAGAAATTATAATCGGTTGCACGGTCGTCGAAGTCGCCGCCATACGCGAGGAACTCTTTGCCGAAGCGGTCTTTTTTCACAATGACCTGATCGATGTAATCCCAAATAAAGCCGCCTTGGTACAACGCATATTTTTGCTCAAGCTCTGTATATTTGTGCATGCCGCCAACCGAGTTGCCCATTGCATGCATGTATTCGCAGCTGATGTAAGGCTTTTGTGGATTATCGTTCAAATAAAGCTCGATATCTGCTGGCTTCGCATACATGCGGCTCTCCATGTCGCTCGTGGCGTCATAGTCGCGATTATGGAATACACCTTCATAATGAACGAGGCGGCTAGGGTCAGCGCTGCGGAAATAGTTCGAAACGTTCAGCAGCACCTCGCCTGCGTAAGCTTCATTGCCGACCGACCAGATTAAAATGGATGGGTGGTTTTTGTCACGCTCGACCATAGAAATCGCCCGATCCATCACGATATCCTGCCATTCTGGCTTATTCGCAGGAACGTTCCACGATGGCTCAACAGCACCCATTTTTTGCCATGAGCCATGCGTTTCCAAATTCATTTCGTCAATGACATACAGTCCATACACGTCACACAGCTCATACCATAACGATTGGTTCGGGTAATGGGAGGTGCGAACAGCATTTAGATTGTTTTGCTTCATCGTCTTAATATCCCACAGCATATCGCCTGCCGTAATCGCCCGTCCTCTGCGGGGATTAAATTCGTGGCGGTTAACGCCTTTGAAAACAATCCGTTTGCCGTTGATATGCATCACTTTATCGATCATCTCGAATTTGCGGAAGCCTACGCGCTGCGGAACTACTTCAAGGAGTTCGCCTGCAGCATTATAAACTTCTACGTACAGTTTATATAAATATGGATTTTCCGCATTCCACAGCGACACCGCTCCTGCATCAAGCGAAGCCGTCCATGCCGCAGCTTCAGTTGCCTTTGCAGCTCCAACCGCTACCTTATGTCCATCTGCATCCTTCAGTACAAGCTTCATGCTTGCGCCTTCAACCGCACCGCTCAGCTTCAAATCTACCAGCAGCTTGCCTTGCTCATAAGCCGCATCAAGCTCCGTTTTTACAAACAGGTCACGAACATGGATCGCTGGAACGGTATACAAATAGACGTCGCGGAAAATACCGGAAAACCGCCAAAAATCCTGATCCTCGAGCCAGCTTCCCGTGCTGCGCTGATAAACTTCAACTGCGAGCCTGTTGTCTCCCTCCTGCAAATATGGAGTCAAATCAAATTCGGCCGGTGTAAAGCTGTCCTCGCTGTAGCCAACGAATTGTCCATTCAGCCATACATAGAAGGCCGATTCTACGCCTTGAAAAGATATATATACCGGCTTGCCCAGCATGTTCTGCGGCACGGAAAAATGCTTTACATAGCTTCCAACGGGATTATCATTTTCTGAAATTGCCGGCGGACGCAGCTCATGATGTCCATCCCATGGATACATCGTATTTACATATTGCGGCTTGCCGAAGCCTTGAAGCTGAATATGGCCTGGCACCTCGATCGCTTCCCAGCTGTCGCTATTAAAATTTTGCTCGTAAAAAGAAGCCGGACGATCAGCAGGTCTCACAGCATAGTTGAACTTCCAGCTGCCATTCAGGCTGTGGCGCAGACGCATGCTGCCATCTGCCTCCGCCTCTGCTGCGGTTTCATAATAACGGTGATCGGAATGGGCAGGCAGGCGGTTAACAGCAAATACACTTACATCAGTTAGCCAGTCGAGGCTCGGTTTTGCAGTAGTCATAAAATAATTCCTCCATAACGTAGATGATAAGTCAGGCGGCTGCATGCTCGGCATGCAGCCGCCTATCCCTTGCTTTTAAGTTAATTATTTGACCGAACCGGTCATACCCGCTACAAAATGTCTTTGCATCAGGAAGAATACAAGCGCTGTCGGAATCGTTGAAATAACGATTGCCATCATGATCATGCCGTAATCCGGCGTGTAGCTGGAGCCCAGATTGGAGATCAGCATTGGAATGGTACGCTTGTCTGGCGATTGCAGCACGATAAGCGGCCACAAGTAGTTGTTCCAGCTCGACATGAACGTAATAATTCCCGCTGCCGCATACGTCGTTTTCATCGTCGGCACATAAATGCGGAAGAACAGGGCCAGCTCGTTCAAGCCATCAATACGGCCTGCTTCAAGCAGCTCTTTCGGAAACATTTTAGTGTTTTGACGGAAAAAGAAGATGAGAAACGCTGTCGTCATCGTCGGCAGCACTACGCCCGAAAGGGTATCAAGCCCTAGAAACGGGACGCTGCTCGAAATTCCCGCGAACATTTGATAGAGCGGAACCATAATCGCCGCGAACGGAATCATCATCGACAGCAGCAAAATTGTGAAGACGATGTCCTTCGCCTTGCTTTTGTAAATTTCAAAGCCGTACCCTGCAAGCGAAGCAATCAGCATCGCCAGCAGCGTCGTCGAAATGGAGATTTTAGCCGAGTTCATGAGCGCCGGCACAATGTCGACCGAGCTGAACAAGTTATTAATATTTTCAATAAGCTTGCTGCCTGGAAGCAGTCTGCCCTGCGTTACATCTGAGGAGCTGTTCGTCGCGCTGACGATCATCCACAGAAACGGGAAAATGGAAATGAACGCTGCAACGCTGAGAAAAATATAAACCGATACCCGTTTTAGCTTATCCATTTTTATCACCTGCCGCTTTAAACTGAACAAATGCCAAAATAATAATCATAATTACGATAGAATAAGACACCGTTGCTGCATATCCGAAATCTGCGGAATATTTGAAGGACAGATTGTAAATGTACTGGGAGATGGACATAGACGCGTTACCCGGTCCGCCCTTCGTAATGTTCACAACCTCGTCGAACAGCTGCAGTGTACCGATAGTCGATGTAATGGATGTAAATAAAATAATAGGTTTAAGCAATGGCATTGTAATACCGAAAAACTGTCTCGTCGAGGAAGCTCCGTCGATTTTGGCAGCCTCATAAATCGAATGGTCAATATTTTGCAGAGCTGATAGATAGAAAATCATGTTGTAGCCCGTCCAGCGCCATGTAATGGCAATAATAACCGTAATTTTAGCCCAAAATGGATCTGTTATCCATTGAATAGGCGTGCCAATCAGATGCAGCTTGAGCAGCAATTGGTTCACAAGGCCGTCGCCTGCGAATAAGTATTTGAATATAACCGAGTAGGCAACAAGTGAAGTAACCGCCGGCAGGAATATCGCTGTGCGGAAAAAGCCCTTCAGCTTCAGCTTGCTGTCATTGAGCAGCACGGAAATAAACATGGCCAGCACAATCATAACCGGTACTTGAATGATCAGATAAATAAATGTATTCTTTAACGCCACACGGAACGTCTGATCACTGAATAGACGAATGTAGTTGTCAAAACCAACGTAGTGGAGGTTCATCCCTTTGCCTGATTTGAACGAGAGAAGAAGCGCTTGAATCATTGGGTAAAAATAAAAGGATGCGATTAGCACGACGGCAACGATGACGAACAGCCATCCCGTCAAGTTAGCTCGATTACGAATTTTTATGCCAGGCTGCGCTGATTTCACGAAAGCCTAACCCCTTTCTTCACGGAAATAAAATCTCGGGGCAATCGCCGCCCCCGCCCATCCAAGCACGAGCTTTTCTGGCGAGGGCTTGTGATCACCCAAGATTTTATTCATCTGCCGTATGGTCGAATTTATTTAACTTGTGTTTCTGCTTGAGCTTGAGCATCAGCCAATACTTGATCGATTGCTTTGCCGCCCATGAAGTTTTGCATTTCTACAACAAGAATGTCCTCGATTGCATACGTATGCATACCGTAGTTAACTCTTGGAATTTCAGCTGTCCATTTTGCAAAATCAGCTACAACTTTTTGTCCGCCGAAGAAATCGTCAGCTGCTTTGTAAGCTTCGCCGTCAGCTGCTGCTTTCAGTGTGCCGATTGCGCCGATATCTGTAGCAAGCTTCTGGTACAGATCCACATCGGAACCGAATGTTTCTTTCAAAAATTCAGCTGCCGCTTCCTTGCCATCAACGTTCATTACATACCACGAGCTGCCGCCAAGGTTCGAAGCGCGAACGGAATCAGCGTTGTTCGCCAGTTTAGGGAACGGTACAACCGCCCATTTGCCGGACTGCGATGCTTCTGCTTTAACCGAAGCGGTAATCCAGTTGCCCGTTGGAACGCTTGCTACTTCGCCGCTGTTAAACGCACCTACAAACTGGCTCCAGTCGGAAGTCACTTTTACAATGTCCGCTTCCATCAGTTTCTTGTACGTTTCAAACGCTTCTTTCAAAGCCGGGTTGCCTGCCAGATCCGGCGTTACGCCGTCATCTTTCAAATACCACGAGCCAGCGGATTGAATCATCATACGAATCAGGCCAAGATCGTTAGGATCTTGTGTCAGCAGTTGTTTGCCTGTTTTAGCTTTTACTGCTTTGCCGATTTCGATCAATTGGTTCCAGTCCAGCTCTTGCAGATCAGCTACTTTGTAGCCAGCTTGCTCCAAGTAGTCTGTTCTTACATAAAGACCAGTTACACCGGAGTCGAATGGTACGCCGTATTGTTTGCCGTCAAGGCTTGTCGGTCCGATTTTGTAATCGGCAAAGTCTGCCGGTTTGATGTAATCCGTTAGGTCAAAGAAAGCATCCGGGTAAGCTTGCAAGAAGCTTTGCGCACGGTAATCTTCAATCAAAATAATGGTTGGAAGGCCTTTCGTTGTACCCGAGTTTAGACCTGCATTCAGCTTTTGAATAATGTCAGCTTGTGCATTTTCAACAATGTTAAGTTTTACGCCGGAATCAGGGTGCTTAGCGGCATAAGCCTCACCCGCACGCTCCATAGCGCCGATGTTAAACGTTTTGTCCCAAGCCCAAACGGTAAGTTCTTTTGTAGCGTCTCCGCTGCCTGTGTTTGTAGCATCGTTTGTTTTAGCTGAACATGCTGTGAGCAGCACGAAGCTGGCCAATAGGATGGCAAGCATTTTTTTCACGAAACCCAACCCCTTTATTATTGTCTGCGTAACTGAAAGCGTTTGCCGGCTAACGTTATTCATTATAACAATCTGTTTATTGCATTCGATAGCAATATCTTTATAGGGATTTGTTATTCTTTTATTTGATATACAACAGTGATTTTTTACCAATAGTAATTAATTTGCTTATTGGTAATATATTTAGACACTTGATGGGAAGGAATAGATACTTCTGGTAAAGATTGGCTGCGCTGCGTGAAAACATTTAAAGGTGGGGATCCAATAACCAAGACGTGCGCGCAAGCGTTTTCTCCTACCAAATCCTTTTCACTCCGCTCCGCCTCCCCCATCCGGCTTCTCTTCACTCTACATCGTTCTTTTTCTTGGACAATCATGCCTTGTATATGAATTTTGCTCCATCGACAGTCTGATTATACACCCAGCAAGCATTCACAAGCGCTATCCAAAAAAAACAGTGGCTGATGCAGGTTTAACCTGACAGCCACTGTTTTTCAATAATGAGCAAGCTCATTTTTCGTCTTTTGCAGAACGAAATCGGCATTTTAATATAAACTTTTGTTAATTTTCTGAACCAAATAGTCAAACCTTGGTGACATCAGCTCATCATCTACAACCTCCAGCTTTTCAGGCTTGAACAATTGGAGTTTTTTTAAGATGTAGTAATCAGAGAGTACCTGATGCACCGACAGCTGATTCTCCACTAAATATTTAACATCAATCATGCTCTGCAATAGCTCATCCTGCAAAATCAACAGCTTGCCGCTGATTTTATTAAATATACCTTTTTGTACCCCCTCTGCATAAAAGTCCAGCAATTGCTGCTCCCGTTTCTGCATCGCATTTTTTAGCCGATCATAACCGTTTGGATAGCTGTCCGTCAGTTCCTTTAGGAACACATCTGTGATGTTTACTGCAAGCAAGACAGACTGCTCAAAGAGTCGTTGGAAGCGGATCCCATAGCTTCGTTCACTTTCCATCTCATCCCCAACGAGCTCATTAATATAGGTTACAAAACCCTCTACAAGTCCCCCAATAATCTCTTCTTTCGCGGAAAAATATTTATAAAGAGTGGCTCGGCTCACATCCATAATTTTCGCAATATCATCCATCCGTAAAGCTTGAAAGCCGTTTTTAAGAACATACGGCATCAATTTTACGATTAGTCTCAATCTGGTCTCGTTTAGTTTATCATTGACTTTATTCTCATCGTGCATTTCAAATGCCCCCTCATATCTGTTTAGTATACCTGATCCCACCTCTAGAATAAACACAGTCCACGAACGAAACATATAAAATAGACAAAAAGAATATATTTTGTTTGAATTGTATAAACCCTTATGATATGATGATTTCGAATCCGAGAAACGAAGGAGAGATACTCATAATGAAAACACGTAAGCTGGGCAATAGTGACTTGGTTGTTTCTTCAATTGGTCTAGGTTTAATGGGCATGTCCCCCGGTATTTATGGAGCTACCGATGATGAACATTCCATCCGTACGATTCACCGTGCCTTGGAGCTAGGTGTTACATTATTGGATACTGCAGATGTTTATGGCAATGGACATAATGAACAATTACTGGGACAAGCCCTCAAGGGCCGTCGTGAACAAGCTGTCGTTGCTACAAAGTTTGCTTTCGCACCCAATTTCGGCGTTATTAACGGTCATCCCGATTATGTAAAGAAATCAATAGACGAGAGCCTGCAACGTTTAGACATTGATTATATTGATCTGTATTACCAGCACCGTGTAGATCCAAATGTCCCTATCGAGGAAACAGTAGGTGCGATGGCTGAACTGATTGCTGCCGGTAAGGTTCGTTATTTGGGCTTGTCTGAAGCAGATTCCGCTACCATTCGCCGAGCTCATGCCGTCCATCCGATCACTGCTTTGCAAACCGAATATTCGCTTTGGAGCCGAGAAGTGGAGGATGAAATTTTACCTACCGTGAACGAGCTGGGTATTACGTTTGTAGCTTACAGTCCGCTGAGCCGAGGCTTCATTACTGGCGAATTGCAGAAGTTTGAGGATCTTGCAGCGAATGACGTTCGCAGACATTTGCCGCGATTCCAAAAGGAGAACTTCCAAAAAAATGTGGAGCTAGTAAACAAAATCAAAGAAATTTCCATTGAAAAAAATGTCACCGCTTCGCAACTGGCACTATCATGGACCATTGCAAATGGTACACTTCCTATTCCGGGAACTAAACGCTTAAAATATATCGAGGAAAATGCAGGAGCGGTCGATATTGAACTAAGCGCCGAGGATCTGGCCCGCATTGAAGCTGCTAGTCCAAAAGATACAGTGCACGGTACACGCTACTAATTAAATGCAGAGCTGCACTCCGGCCTGCCTTTAGCAAAAAACAGCAGCTCTCCAATTAGGAGAATTGCTGTTTTTTTGATAATGCTCATACTTCCGATTTCATACTTCTTAAGTCGTGTCCATTACTCAAACAGCAAAGGAAGCTTGATTTTTACTCGGGTACCTTGCCCAGGATTGCTGATAATCGTCACCCCATAGCCCTCGCCATAGAGCAGGGTTAAGCGGTCATGCACATTACGAATGCCAATGCCCGAGAAAAAATGGCTGGCCGAATGCAGGCCTTGTCCGCGCTCGCGGTCATCCCCCTTGCCAGGCGAATCCGCAGGAGCTCCCCCTCCTTTCATGCTTCGCTTATTTTCCGCTTCCCCATTTGCTGCCTCACTCGCACCCCAACTGTGTGCTTTAACTCCGGTTTCCAAATCCGCGGCGCCACCAGACTGGACAACGGCTGTGCTCCCTGTTGAGCCCGCTTGTCCCAAGCCGCTAATACCGACGCCGTTGTCTACGACTTCACAAATAAGCGAGTCGCCCTCGCGGGAAATCAGCACGTAAATATATCCTTCACTGCGATCATGGAACGCATGGAAAAAAGCATTTTCCATAAACGGCTGGATAATCAACTTCGGCAAATGCGCCCCCATACAATCCTTGTCCGCAAAATAGTTGACCCGAATCTGCTCGCCATAACGCACATGGTTAATAAATACGTAATTTTTAAGATTGACGAGCTCCTGCGAAACCGGAATCGTCTCGCTAATATTGCTCACCGTATTTTGCAGCAAGGAGATCAGGGCATTTATCGTGTCCGCGGCCTTGTCCTTGTTGCCCTGCTGCACCAAAATTTTAATCGATGCCAGCGTATTATACAAAAAATGTGGATTGATCTGCATTTGCAGCGCAGACAGCTCGGCATTGCGCTGATCCTTCTGCGTTTGAATGAGCCGCTTAATGTAATCGTTCAGCTCATCCAGCATATAGTTGTAGGCATTGCCCAGTTGCTTGATTTCGTAGCTTCCCGTTACCGACGTATAATTGTTGAAGTCATTTTTCGTCACCCGCGAAATTTGCCGTGCCAGCAGCGTAAGCGACTTCGTTAGCCGCCTTGAAATCACGAAGACGATAATGAGCGCCAGCAGCACGATCGCAAGAGAGATGAGCGCAACCATTTTGAAATCAACCATTTGGCTCATGACCTGCTGCTTATCAATCAAGTTCACCAAATAAAAATCATAGGTCGGCAAATATTTCGACAGCACAAGGCTGCTTTTTCCCATCGCCGTTGTATCCATAACGTCCAGCTGCTGCTCTTCAATTTGCTTGGCATAGGTCAAAAGATCTGGTACCGTTGTCCCTACAAGCTGCTCACGGTTGCTCGAAACGATCATGCCCGCTTTGTTTAATATAACGACATCATTTCCGATGCTCGTAAAGCTCGTATAAAACTTCCGAAAATCCTTCTCTTTTATTGCAAAATAAAGCTGGCCATAAGGCTGGCTGCTCGTCCGCTCCAGCAGCGTTTTCGAGGCAACAACAACCGCATTTGAGCTGTCTCCAGCCTTCATGCTTTCCTGGTCCAGCTCATACAAAATACGCCGCGGCTCCAGCAGCGCATGCTCCGTTAGCTCGCTGCTGCGAAGCTTTTCGATAGAGCGAGGCCAATAGCTGCTGTCAGACGAATGGCTGCGCCCATTAATGCCCGTTATCGTAATGTTCACCGAATAAGCGGAGACATTCGATTGAATCCGCTTCATCTGCGTATTGGCTTCATAATATCTTTTCAGCGACTGAGCGGTCCCTTGATCGGGCTCCTTCAGAAATGATTTGAGTGTTCCGCTTTGCTGCACATCATTCGTCGCGGTCACAATGGAATAGCTGAACGACTCGAAATTGGTCTGGACCTGATTGATGATCTTTCCATTCGTAATGCTGAACGTATCCATAAACAGACGCTGCGACATCTGCATCATCACAAGCGTAGTAAGCAGCGAAACGGAAATGATGCTGACTAAGGTGACGGTAAACATTTTAATAAACAAGCCATGATATTTAAATTTTGCTAAAAATGCCTTCATGCACTAGTTCCTTTTCTGGTTGACATATTGTTTGCGGTAATGGCTAGGCGACAAGCCCGTTATTTTTTTAAACACTTTTGTAAAATAGCTGTGATCCGAATAGCCTACCATGCCGCTGATTTCCGAAATGGATGCCGTATCCGCTAGCAGCAGCTCTGCCGCCTTCTCCACCCGAATTTTGTTCAAATATTCGCTAAAGCCCTCATTATTATGCGCACTGAAATACGTAGACAAATACGAAGGGTTAAAATGAAAATGCTTCGCCAGCTCCGTCAGGCTAAGCGGCTCGGCATAATGCTCGCCAATATAGGCAATCAGCATCGCCATATTCGGATTGCCAGCTCCCTGCTTCCTTGTGGCCAGCACGGCCTCCGCTTCGCTCACGAATGCCTCCATTAAAACAATAGCCTCGCTTATATGCGATGCATCGCCAATTTCCTTGAAGTAGCGGTATTTCGCCTCCTCCAGATGCGTGGCATCCACCTCCAGACGGCCCAATACAATCGTCATATTAAAAATAACATTGCTAAGGAATGATTTAAACTCAAATACATCCTTCTTATAAAAATGCGGGGCGCCCTGCACATAAGCAAGCAGTTCGCTAAAAGCGTTATCAAACTGCTGCTTGCTCAGCTGCTCGGAAAAACGCGGCAAATCAAACTTATCCTCTATAGGCGGCATGTATGGCAGTTCCCCTGCAATAAGCAGACGATCCGGGTCTGCCAAAAAAAAGCGGTAGTCGCTCATTTTCAGAAAGTTGAGCTTGAAATGGTCTCCCACCTCGGTATAATCGCTAAACGGCTCGCCCAGCGTCCATCTCGCCTCAAGCTTCTGCTCGCCTGTCCACTCATCAAGCCTGCGCGCTGCGGCGGCAAGCTGCGAGCTTTCCCGCTCATTCAAATTAATGAGCAGCACGGCGCGTCCCGCTTCCGCCCTAAGCGGAAAATAGACCGACTCTTCAAGCGAAACGACGAGCTCCGCCTGCATCCTTTTTTTGAGCAGCTCAGCTGCGGCGAGCACGGCATTTTTGTCTCCAGACGGCTTGCACTCTGCACCAAGCATCCGAAAGCTGTCGTAAGGGAACGTCTCCGTTTCTTCCTCAAGCTCTACGCCGAAGCCATCCATCAGCATGTCCAGCAGCACCTGGACCGTTGTGTTTTTATCTGCTGGGGCAAGCTCCAGCTTCAATGAAGGAATTCGCTGCGCGGTGCGCTTCAAAACCTCAAGCAGATGGGTCGCCTCCAATTTAGGCTTCAATATATAATCGGCAACGCCGCTTTGAAACGTCGATCTGACATAATCAAATTCCCCAAAGCTGCTAAGCACAATAACTTCGATTTCCGGAAATCTCGCTTTGACAATCCGGGTCAGCTCCGCGCCGTCCATGACTGGCATGACGATATCCGTTATAACGATATGCGGCTCCAGCTGCTGAATTTTCTCCAGCGCCTCCGTTCCACTCGCCGCCTCGCCGACGATTTGAAAGCCTTCCTTTTCCCAATTCAATAAATGCTTAATGCCTTGCCTGACTAATAGTTCATCATCTACAATGAGCACGCGGCAATAAGGAGCCATTACGTTCCCTCCATTTTCATCCTGCTATTCATTCCGAAGTGTCTGGGGCTTATTCATAATAGGTGCGAATTCGTATATCCTGATTGTAATTGCCAAACCCCTTGCCATACAAGGTTAATCCTCCCCTGCCCGGCACACTTTCCTCCGCGCTGATGCGCAGCATCAAATATGGGCTATCCCAATCCAAATCATGAATCGTCAGCTCGGATATTTGCAAGCCATCAATGAAGGTTCCATTCGCATTGAGGCGCAGCACCTTCATTAAGCCATATTGATTGACATCGCCCTGCCACCAATCCGGTGACAGCCTGCCGCGCACACGTCCAAAATCGCCCGGGCTCGTCCATTCGCCCAAATACAAGCCATTGATGAAAAAGCGAATATCCGACGGCCAATTCTCATTAATTTGCGGCGCTTCTGAGCCAATCTCCAGTGAAATTTCCAATTCCTGCACTCGTTGATCAACAAAAAGATGATTGGGCACCTTATATTCGACATACCCTCGTGCAAACCATAAAATGCCGGCATTCATTCGCTCCGGGTCCAAAAAATATTTAGGATTATCATATTGTCCGATCAGTTTTTCCGTTGTCGCAATGCCGCAGGTTGGGAAGGCGGCTACATCGGTATAATGGCCGACCGGCAGCATCGTTTCGATATTTTTCCGCTTCTGATCGTTGGGCTTGGACAACTGAATTTGCAAATATTCCGTCGACAGCGAGCAATATTTATACGTTCCGCCGCCTACCCGTTTCATTTTGCTCGTGACAATTCCAGCTTGCTGAAGCTTGTTCACATGGGTGCTGACAATGGCGCTGCTCAAATAAAGCTCGGCAGCCAGCTCCTTAATATGCCGCTCCCGCTCATCCAGCAAATCAATAATTTGCAGGCGAACCTCGCTCGCCAGCGCTTCATACACGCGAAGCGATTCCGCATTCGTCGTTAAGTACATTCTGACACATCCTATTTATAGAGTTAGCAATTTAGCTAATCCTTCATCATAACCGCTCTTAATTATTGCTTGTATTTATTCATTATGTTAAAAATATAAGGAGATAGCAAGTACATGAATTCAGTTTTTGGCTAATTCATCATTTTTTATAAGCAAGGAGAAAAAGGCAAGCGGAGTGAAAAGGTTGAGCTGGAGAAGCGTCAGCGCCCGTCTTTGCCCGTTGTTTATTACCTATAATCGATCTAATCGAAAAAACAACGGGCAACAACGGTCGTAAGCCAACCTTTTCACGCAGCGCAGACCTTTTTTCACCAGACACCAGACTTTTAAACAGGAGGTTTACCATTATGTCTTTGAAATCAACGATGCTCATTGATAAACATTTTAAAATTGCCGAGGTTGACCCGCGTCTGTACGGATCATTCATCGAGCATTTGGGACGTGCCGTATACGGCGGCATTTATGAGCCGGGGCATCCGACTGCCGATGAGAACGGCTTCCGCCGCGATGCGCTGGAAGCGATCCAAGCGCTGAACGTTCCTATTATACGCTATCCAGGCGGAAATTTCGTCTCCGGCTACAATTGGGAGGACGGCGTTGGTCCGAAAGAAGAGCGCAAGCGTCTGCTTGAGCTGGCTTGGTGGACGACCGAAACGAATGAAGTCGGCACAAACGAATTTGCCGATTGGGCAAAGCTCGTAGGCTCCGAAGTGATGATGGCGGTCAATCTCGGCACACGCGGCGTCGATGCGGCCCGCAACCTCGTCGAATATTGCAACCATCCATCCGGCTCCTATTATAGCGATCTGCGTATTTCCCATGGCTACAAAGAGCCGCATAAGTTCAAAACGTGGTGTCTGGGCAATGAAATGGACGGCCCTTGGCAGATCGGTGCCAAAACAGCAGTCGAATACGGAAGACTTGCGAATGAAACAGCTAAAGTGATGCGCTGGGTCGATCCATCAATCGAGCTTGTTGCCTGCGGCAGCTCGTCGAGCGGCATGAGCACATTTGCTGATTGGGAAGCGACTGTACTGGATTTGACGTATGATCAGGTCGACTACCTGTCGCTGCATACGTATTACAACAATAATGAAAACAACTCAGAAAACTTTCTTGCGAAATCGCTCGATATGGATCAATTCATTTACAGCGTAACGGCGATTGCGGATTACATGAAAGCGAAGAAGCGCAGCAAGAAGAAGCTCATGCTGTCGCTGGATGAGTGGAATGTATGGAACTCCATCGGCACAAGCCGCGCAGAGGAACGCTGGCATATTGCACCGCCGGAATTTGAGGATGTATATACGCTTGAGGACGCGCTTGCTGTCGGCTGCTTCGTCATTACGCTGCTTAAGCACGCAGACCGGGTGAAAATCGCCTGCCTAGCCCAGCTCATTAACGTCATCGCTCCGATTATGACGGAAAATGGTGGTCCGCTATGGCTGCAAACAACATATTTTCCTTACAAGCACGCATCGCTGTATGGACGAGGCACAGTGCTTCAACCGATTACTTCATCGCCAAAATACGATTCGAAGGATTTCACTGATGTGCCTTATCTGGAAGCGATTAGCGTTCATAATGAAGAGCAGGGTGAAATTACGATTTTCGCCGTCAACCGTCATTTGAAGGAAGCGCTAGACCTTGATGTCGATGTTCGCAGCTTTGGTGCCGTCAGCATCATCGAGTATGTCGTACTGGAGCATGACGATATTAAGGCAGCTAATACGAAAGCTCGTCCTAATCAAGTTCTGCCGCATAACAATGGCACAGCCAAAGTCGATGGCGGCCAAGTTAGCGCCGTACTGGGCAAAGCTTCGTGGAATATGATCCGCTTGAAAGTGGCTTCCAACTAGCCGCGTCGAGCCGAACTGAAAATAACCTCCGAAACTCACCTAAACAAGGGAGCTTCGGAGGTTATTGCGGTTTGCTCTGAGCTGTCCAGGTTCATTTTGGAAAGCATGCCAACTGCTGTTGTTCGTGAAAAAAACGGGGATGAGCTGCCGTAATGGCTGCTTCAAATCTATGTTATTCCGTGCGAGGATTGCAGAGCAGCGCATTTGCTAAGCAAGGATTGCTTCATGACGGCTCGTTTCGTTTGCTGCTTCTGTACAGGCTGTGGCTGCTCGAAAAACTGCTCATCCTGAAACAATTGTTTAAAAGCCTGCATCGCTGCCTGAGCCGCCAGCGCTTCATTCTCCAGCACATAATAAGCGACCTGATAACCATAGACCTCATATTGTTTGAGCACAGCGGCTTTGTGCTGCAGCTTCTGTTGCCTTGTCAAAGTTGCGTTCATGGCGTCAAGTCACCTTCCTGCCCTGGCGAATGTTCCTCATCTAAAGCGAAACCGCTCTCTAAAAGCTTGGTGAATAAGAGGCATCGCTGCGCCCTTTTCACCAAGCTTCTAACTATGTAACCATGATAAAGAGGGGAAACAGCAGTATGTATGTTTGCCATATATGAATAACTTAACTATACAAGAGGATGATTGGACGCAATAGTACCATGTTTTTATAGTACCTCCGGTTGATTACACTTGCACGGGTTGGCGGCAGCAGCATTGCTATTTTCAGCGAAGGCGGGCTATAATGTTGAGAAAAAGAATTCCATTATATGCTTTAGTGGACAGAGGATACTTTCATGATTGAAATTCGAACTTCCCAGCTTAGCAACGGCGAGCTGAACCGCGGCGTTTTCGCCACCCAGGACATTGCCGAGGGCGCACTTATTCACGAAGCACCCGTCATTCCTTACGACAACGAGGAGCATGTCCATATTGAGAAAACGATTATTGGCGACTATGCCTTTGAATATGGCGCAAACCATTCCGCCATTTTGCTCGGCTACGGCATGCTGTTTAATCACTCGTATACGCCGAATACGTTCTATGAGCTTAATTTTGACAATTTGACTGTAGACTTTTTTGCCCATTCCGATATTAAGGCAGGAGAAGAACTGCTGATTAACTATAACGGCGAAGTCGATTGCGAGGATCCTCTATGGTTTAATGAGGAGCAGGAAGCGAAAGAAGCAGATTAGTAGAGCGATGATTGGAAAGATTGAAGCCCGGAAGATAGACACTAAGAAATTGGTGTTCATCTTTCGGGCTTCTTATGCTTCAACCGCTGACAACAAGCGGATCGGCTCCTGCAGGAGGATGAGTCGTCTTGGTTAGCATCATTAATCCGATAGCAAGACCCACTCCAGCGGCCATAACGAGGCTCCCCTGTCCAAACAAATGATAAAGGAGCAATCCAATGCCAGTCGATATCAAATGCCCGCCAATAACATTGCGTGGTTGCGACAACGGGGAATCCCATATGCCAAAAACCAGTACACAGGTGGCTCCAAACGGAGCCATAATCCATACAAGGTCCGACTTTTCAGTCAGCGAAAGAATATTTTCAGGCAGGCTTAGCCTATACCCTGATGCTGGAAACTTTTATTTTACAGCAATGAGATTAGTAGGCTCACAGGCGCGGATGTGGGAATATGGTTTTTAGAGGATATACGTTCGGAGAGCAGCTCGTTTAATGAGGCTGTCAGCCTTGCGGATGCTTTTGTAACTACTCTGAATCATGCTGAAGAAGTAAAGCAAATGATTCATCCATTTGGGAAAAAATTGACCGTTATAGGGGCCATTATCGAACAGGCTTCCCTATTGGAAATAGCAAAATTGCCTTCTGCTACCTCGCTTGCTTTCGTTTGTTTAGGTAAAGTCGGCGGTGAATGGATGGCTGAACGCGTACTAGAGGCTGGAATTGAACTCACAAATTGCAGTACAGTGGGAATGGATGATTCCATGCTGCTAAGCAAAGTGCTGAGTGAGGCTGATCGTGTATACGCTTCATCAGTCGTGTTCGAGGATCTGAAGCAAAAAACGCCCGATAACGTGCATTTATACCCTATGCAGCTGGAGAAAAGCAGCGAATTGCTTTTACAAGAGTTGGCCGTTAATAAATCTATTCGCTGAAAATACAGAGCAATTGAAAAGAAAAAAAAGCAGCCCTCAGCCGAGCAATCGGCCGATAGGCTGCTTCTTTTCTATGCTCGCAACTTCTAGCATTTGCGAGGCTGCATGGACCCCGCCCTCCTGTACGAGCCGGTAAGCCCGCGCAACCTCCTGCTCCGTCGGGCTGGGAATGCCCTCAAGCGGATATTTGCGGCCAAGCTGCTGCCACTTGTATACGCCCATTCGGTGATAGGGCAAAATCTCAAATTTCTCAACCGATTGAAGCTTGCTGATATAAGCGCCAAGCGCGCGCAAATCGTCGCCGCCATCGGTTACCTGCGGAATGAGCACATGCCGAATCCATACCGGCTGCTTCCACGAGCTCAAAGCAGCTGCGAAACGCAAAATCCGCTCGTTCGGACGGCTGGTCAGCTGCTCATGCTTGGCGGAATCGATCATTTTCAAATCCAAGAGTACCAGATCAGTAACCGCCATAAGAGGCTCGGCGTGATTCGGTTCGCAAAATCCAGACGAATCAAGCGTCGTATGCAGCCCCCAGCGCTGCTTGCATGCTTTGAACAGCTCGGTTACGAATGGCGCTTGCAGCGTCGGCTCTCCTCCCGTAACCGTAATGCCGCCGCCGGAGCGGCGGTAATACGGCACATAGGGCTCTATTTCCTGCAAAATATCGTCGATCGTCACCTGTCTTCCCGCTCCGGTATCCCACGTATCTGGATTGTGGCAAAACTGGCATTGCAAAGCGCAGCCCTGCATGAAAAGCACGAAGCGGATCCCTGGCCCATCGACGGTTCCAAACGTATCAAAGGAATGAATTCTGCCTAACATGCTTGGGGCCTCCTTTCTATACCGCGCCGTGGAACGTACGGTTAATGACATCGAGCTGCTGCTCGCGGGTAAGCTTAATAAAATTGACGGCATAGCCCGATACACGAATCGTCAGCTGCGGGTAATTTTCCGGATGCTCCATCGCATCAAGCAGCTGCTCCCGTTCAAAAACGTTTACATTTAAATGATGGCCGGAGCTATCCGCATAACCGTCAAGCAGCGAGACTAGATTGTTAATGCGTGTCTGCGGCTCCTTGCCGAGCGCCTTTGGAATGATCGAGAACGTATTGGAAATGCCGTCGAGACAATCCTCGTACGGAATTTTGGCAACGGATGCGAGCGAAGCAAGCGCGCCCTTGCGGTCTCTGCCATGCATCGGATTTGCGCCCGGCGCAAAAGGCTCCCCTGCTTTTCTTCCATCCGGCGTGCTGCCCGTTTTTTTGCCATATACGACGTTCGATGTAATCGTCAGCACCGACATCGTTGGCAATGCGCCGCGGTAAGTGCGATGCTTGCGCAGCTTATTCATAAACGTTTCTGTCAGCTGTACGGCGATCCGGTCTACCCGCTCATCATTGTTGCCGTACATCGGATATTCGCCCTGAATGTCAAAATCGACAACGATGCCATTTTCATTGCGAATCGGAATAACAGCCGCATGCTTGATCGCACTCAAGCTGTCCGCCACAACAGACAAACCCGCAATGCCGCATGCCATTGTACGCAAAATCTCGCGGTCATGCAGCGCCATCTCCAGCCGCTCATACGCATATTTATCATGCATGTAATGGATAATGTTCAGCGTATTCATGTAGAGGCCAGCGAGCCATTCCAGCATGGCGTCATATTTGCCCATTACCTCTTTATAATCGAGCCGCAAATCGCTCGTTATCGGGGCAAATGCTGGCCCAACCTGCGCACCGGACACCTCATCTACTCCGCCATTGATGGCATACAGCAGCGCTTTCGCAAGATTAGCCCGCGCTCCGAAAAATTGCATCTGCTTGCCGATCCGCATCGCAGAGACGCAGCAGGCAATGCCATAATCATCGCCGAACTGCGGGCGCATAATGTCATCATTTTCATATTGAATCGAGCTCGTTTCAATTGACACCTTCGCACAATATTTTTTGAAGGCTTCCGGCAGGCTCGCTGACCATAGTACGGTCAAATTCGGCTCTGGTGCCGGGCCTAAATTGTATAAAGTATGAAGAATACGGAAGGAGCTGCGCGTCACCCGGGTCTGCCCATTCACTGCCATGCCGCCAATCGACTCTGTCACCCAGGTCGGATCACCGCTGAACAGCTCATTATAGTCCGGCGTCCGCAAAAACTTCACGATCCGCAGCTTCATTACAAAATGATCCATCAGCTCCTGTGCCTGCTCCTCCGTCAGTCTTCCTTCCAGCCGATCGCGCTCGATATAAATATCGAGAAAGCTGGAGACGCGCCCAAGGCTCATCGCCGCGCCGTTCTGCTCCTTAATCGCCCCAAGATAAGCAAAATACAGCCATTGGAACGCTTCCTTCGCTGTAGCTGCCGGACGGGATATGTTGCAGCCGTAGGCAAGGCTCATCTGCTTAAGCTCCTGCAGTGAACGAATTTGCTCGGATATTTCCTCCCGGTCGCGAATCGTGTCCTCCGTCATCGTGCCTGTTTCCAGCAGCACCAGCTCTTGCTTTTTCCCAGCAATGAGACGGTCGACCCCATACAGGGCTACACGGCGGTAATCGCCAATGATTCTGCCGCGTCCATAAGCATCTGGCAGCCCTGTAATGATGCCCGCTTTACGCGCCGCGCGCATTTCTGAGGTGTAGGCATCGAATACGCCTTGGTTATGGGTTTTGCGAACCTCGGTAAACATTTTGACCATTTCAGCGGGAAGCTCGAAGCCGTAAGCCTCGCAGGCATCTACGACCATTTTGATGCCGCCGAATGGCTGAATGGAGCGCTTCAATGGCGCGTCGGTTTGCAGCCCGACAATCTGCTCCTTCTTCTGGTCAATATAGCCGGGAGCATGTGCGGTAATGCTGGAAACCGTATGCAGGTCAATATCCAGCACACCGCCGTTTGCCCGCTCCTGCTTGACGAGCTGCTGGATTTTTTGCCATAGCTCGACTGTTGCCTCAGTGGCTCCAGCCAAAAATGCCTCATTGCCTGTATAAGGCTGTATGTTATGATCTAGAAAATCCTTTACATCAATGCGCTCCTGCCATTTGCCTGCTGCAAAGCCGCGCCAAGCACCCGCAGATTCTGCCACTTTAATGCGATCGGTTTGATTGACAGCCATCTTTTCCGCCTCCTATATCCTTTATAGCTTCAGTATAAAACCAGATCTCCTTTTATAATGTGAAAATTATCACAATCTATAAAATAAATAATGATTTTCCAGCCGGATATGCTCCAGCAGCTTCGCTTCGAGCTGCTCCAGCCTGCTGTACGTATAAGCGAAAGCTTCACACGCATCATCCGGCAGCATATAATGCGCCGAAGCCAACCTAAGATGCAGGAGCATATTGCCGATCCGCCTATGGTCGCCTTCAAGCTTCTCGACCATTTGCTTCGCCTGCCTGAATGCAGTAGCGGAATTGTGCCGCTCGTATTTCAGAATAAGCGGGAAAAAGCATTCTTCCTCGTCAATCAAATGCTGCTCCAGCAAAGCCTTTAAAGCATGGAAGCGCTGCTGCAGCTCTATCAGCTGGCGGTGCTGGCTGCCATGAACGCTCGTAATGAGCGCGGTCAATTCATGCAGCAACGGCAGCTCGGCTCTGAGAAACAGATGATAGCCGAACATGAGCTGGCGCACCATCCCGGCAATAGACTGCTTGCTCCAATCTGCCGGTTTCAGCTTCTCCGGATGAATGCCAACGTCCTGCCTCTCCTTCTGCTCCAATAGCGCATGCAGCAGGTGATTGCCGCTGCAGCAAGCACACTGTCCTAGCCCCTTCTTGCCTTGACCGCCTTCCTTGTTAAGCGTTGCCGTATTCAATAGATAAACCTCCTTTATTCATTTAAGATACTTGCTTCTATCGTTCCAGCCCTAACTGTCCCGCTTGCTCAAGCGTTAGCCCCAGCTGCACGTCCGTGCCTTCCACCTGCAGCGGATAGGTTTGCACCAGTCCAGAATCAGGAGCCTGCACCTGCCCAGTATCCAGCGCAATCTTCCAATCGTATAGCGGGTCCAGCACAAAATGTCCCGATACCATGCCTTCAGCCAGCGGCCCTCCTCTGCGATGAGGACTGCGATTGTCCAGCGCATACAAGGTGCCGTCTGTTGTACGAAACACGGCAATCTCCTTCTGATTCAAGCGAATGACCCGCCCCATCCGTTCCCGAAAGTCTTCGAGCGTACCGATTTTAATATAGGTCAAATCCTTGTTTACCTGTGTAGTCATTTGGATGCTCCTCGCCTTCTATCTTTTATTTTTTAGCGCTTGCTCAGCCTATCCTTAAGCCGCTGCCTATTTCATTTGAATCGCATCGAACAGATAGCTGCTTTCCCGCTGCTCCTCAAGCGCTGTGCTCCAAGGCTCCTTCAACTCGGCAAGCACTGCTAAAATATCCTGATACAGCTCGCGGCGGCGGTCCATATTGTCAACGACTTCTGCTTTAATCGCCTCTATGCCGATGCGCTCCACCCACTCCGAAGTGCGCTCCAAGTAGTTCGCCGTTAAACGATAATATTGGGTAAAAGCACCCACCATCTGCACAAGCTCTTCATCTGTTTTCACTTTGCACAGCAGCTCGGCGATGCGCGGCTTGATTCCGCCATTGCCGCCAACGAACATTTCCCAGCCGCCGTCATTGCCGACGATGCCAATATCCTTCGTACACGACTCGGCACAGTTGCGCGGACAGCCGTTCACGGCCATTTTGAACTTGGCGGGCATGTCGATCCGCTCAAACGTTTTTTCCAGCCGAATGCCCATGCCGATCGAATCCTGCGTACCGAAGCGGCAAAATTGCTGACCGACGCAGGTTTTCACCGTACGCAGCGCCTTCGCATACGCATAGCCCGAGGGCATATCCAGCTCTTCCCATACGAGCGGCAAATCTTCTTTCGCGACCCCGATCAAATCAAGCCGCTGACCTCCAGTTACTTTGACCATTTTCACATCATATTTCACGGCAACATCGGCAATTTTCTTCAAATCCTCCGGCGTCGTCACGCCGCCGTACATCCGCGGCACGACCGTGTAGGTGCCATCCTTCTGAATGTTGGCGTTCATCCGCTCATTGACGAAGCGCGAATCTTTCTCGTCCTCATGCTCCTGCGGCCACAGCATGCCCAAATAATAATTGACCGCTGGCCGGCATTTCGAGCAGCCCTCCGGATTATGCCACTGCAGTACATGCATGACCTCTTTCACAGTCGTCAAATGCTTCTCTTTTATCGCAGCTACGATTTCATCGCGGCTGAGGTCGGTGCAGCCGCAAATGCCCGTCTTCGTCTTCTGCCCCGCATACTCGTCACCTAGCACATATTGCAGCAAATGGCTAACTGTCGGTACACAACCGCCGCACGAACGCCCAGCCCCTGTGCACGCCTTCACCTCATCGACCGAAGTAAGCGAGTTGTCCTTGATCGCCTTTATGATGCTCCCCTTCGATACGCCGTTGCAGCCGCATACGATTTCATCGTCGGCCATTTGCGCTACGCGGTCAGCGGCCGACAGCACGGTGCCGCCTGCTCCCATCAGCTCTGCATAAATAGCCTCCGTCATAGCAGTCCCTTCGCGCACCCATTGCTGAATCCGGCTCGAATCGCTGACATCGCCATAAAGCACACCGCCAACGATTGTATCGTCCTTAAGCAGCAGCTTCTTGTACTGCTGTTTCCAGTCATCCTGCTTGCGAATGACCGTCAGCTCTGGCTGATCCAAGAATACGCCAGTCGAAAATACATCTACGCCCGAAATTTTCAGCTTCGTCGACAATTGCGTTCCCTCGTACGGCTTCGTT
Source organism: Paenibacillus algorifonticola (assembly GCF_000971975.1). Classification (GTDB taxonomy): domain Bacteria; phylum Bacillota; class Bacilli; order Paenibacillales; family Paenibacillaceae; genus Pristimantibacillus; species Pristimantibacillus algorifonticola. The sequence continues at coordinate 57,454 of NZ_LAQO01000033.1, forward strand.
TGCACGCCGCATAGCTGCTTCGCCAAAACGGCTCCCTGCTCAAACAGCGGGGCGACCAATCCGTAGCAAACGCCGCGGTGCTCGGCGCATTCGCCAACAGCGTACACGCCATCCGCCGACGTTTGCATGTAATCATCGACGACGATGCCCCGCTTCACTTCAATGCCGCTCGCGCTGGCCAAAGCCGTATTGGGCCGTATGCCCGCTGCCATGACGATAAAATCCGATTCCAGCTTCGTTCCATCGCTGAAGGTCAGCCCCTCTACGCGCTCACCGCCATAAATTTCCGCCGTCTGCTTTTCCATAAGAAAATGCAGCCCCTGCCGCTCCAGTTCCGCCTTCAGCATCGCCGAAGCGCTCGGGTCAAGCTGGCGCTCCATTAAATCCGCCATCAAATGAATGACCGTCACATTCATGCCCAAATTGAGCAAGCCCTTGGCAGCTTCCAGACCGAGCAGCCCGCCGCCTATAACAGCCGCATTGCGATATTGCTTCGCCGCCTCCAGCATGACGCTGCAATCCGCAATGTCGCGAAAACCCACGACGCCCTGCTTCTGATGCCCAGGAACGGGCAGTATAATGGGATTCGAGCCTGTAGCCATAATTAGACGGTCATAGGCTGCGGTCAGCCCATTGTCCGCCGTAACGATTTTTTGCTGCGTATCAATGGCCGTTATCGTCGTTCCCGTATGCAGCGTAATACGATGCTCCTCATACCAGAACCAGCTGTTCAAAATAATATCGTCCATCGTTTTACTGCCTTCCAATACATAAGAAAGCATAATCCGGTTATAGTTTGGATGCGGCTCGCTGCCGAATACCGTGATGTCGTATTGCTCCGGGGATAGCTTGAGTATATGCTCCAGCGTGTTTACTCCCGCCATCCCATTGCCAATCAGCACAAGCTTTTGCCGTTTTGCTCCCATTGTAAACGCCTCCCTGTACAGCTTTCATCGTTCTCACCATCAGTATAAACAACAATGAGCGGTAGGTATGTGATATTTTTCACAAAACAAACAATAATAATAAAAATAGCCCCTTCCCGCCATATGGCTATAGCGAAAGGGGCTATCCTATGCTTCTACGCGCCTTTAAGTTGGCCGTTTGTCCTCCAAATACATCCTTACAAGCGGATTAACGCGCCGCGCTCATCCGCCGAGCGAAGCTCTGCTTCAATAATTTCCAGCGTGCCAACAGCGCTTTCCGGCGTACATACCGATACGGGCGTACCCGCTTTTACCGATTCAAGGAAATATTTGATTTGGCGGTAATAGCCCATGTCCGGCGAAAGATCAGCTACAAAACCCGGCTCATGGTTTGGATTCACTTTAACCTGTCCGTTCTCGAACAGCAGATTGCCGCCTTCAAAATTGACGCGGTACGTCATCGCAAAGCCAAAATCGCCTTCCAGCGTCCAATCGGCTTGCGCATTCAGCACTTTGCCGTCCGGGTAGACGTAATGTGTTGATACGGTATCGTAGCCGCTGCCAGGAATGACGTTGCGAGCGAGCGTCGATACTTGCTCCGGATTGCCGAACAGCCAGTGGATAATATCTGTATCATGAATATGCATATCCAGCACAGCCCCGCCGCTCTTGCTGCCATCAAGGAACCAGCCCTTAGGAGCGGCAGAGCCTCTGAAGAAATAACCGCCCGTTACCGCGCCAAAACGACCATCGTCAACAACGGATTTCAAATATTCATAAGCTGGCCAGAAGCGCAGGCATTGACCAATCATCAGCGTTTTGCCTGTGCGCTCAGCCGTTTGCGCCATTTTCCAGCCATCAGCGGAGTTGCCGGCTACCGGCTTCTCGCACAGCACATGCAGCCCCTTTTCCAGCAGCGAGCAGGTCAGCTCTGCGTGCAAATAAGTGGGCAGTGTAATGTCGATAATGTCGAGCTCCTCGTTTTCGAGCATTTTCTCAATGCTGTCATACAAGTTGTACGGCGAAAGATCATAAACCTCTTGGCCCGTCGCCATATTGCCGGAAGCTTTGCCATTTTTCAATTCCTCGATCATCAGATCGCAAATCGCTGCCAATTGCACAGGCGCGCCTTCTTCTGTCAGACGAACGTAGTTGTCGAAATGCATGCGTCCCATAAAACCGAAACCGATTAGACCTACTTTTAACATGGTGAATCCCCCTTATCAAATAAATGCTTTAGGCGAAATAGGCTAAGCGTTTCCACGGCCCAAAATCGCGTCCATCGCTTTTGAAGTATTGAAAATAATTTGCTCGGCATGATGCGTGTACGGCGGAATCATTTCGGCCGTTACGTAATTGTCATAGCCAATCGCCTGCAGCGCCTCCATGACAGCTGGGTAGTTTACATCGCCTGCAAGCAGATCGACAAAGCCATGAAGTCCGCCCGCTTGGCGGCGGTAATCCTTGAAGTGAACCTTTTTGATCCGGTTGCCCAAAATGCGTACCCACTGCTCCGGATAACCGTTTTGCACGACGTTTCCTACATCGAAATAGGAGCCTACATAGCTCGAACCGAATGAGTCAATAAACCCGCGCAGCTCAAGCGGCGACAGCAGAAATTTATTCCATACATTTTCAATGCCAATGGATACGTTCGCGCTTTCGGCAAAAGGGACGAGCTTCGCAATCGACTCCTGGGCACGGTTATACGCATATTCGTAATCCGTTACTTCGCTGCCGAGAATAAAGTCAACGCCAACCGCGCCAGGGATGACCAAAATCGTATCGACGCCAAGCGCCGCCGCAAGCTCCAGCTGTTTTTTGCAAATATCAATTGCTTTGCTTTGCGTCTCCGGGTTCGCGCTTGTCATGGCATAATCCCAATATAGACCTGTCGCAAGGCCCGCGATTTCCAGCTCAGCTTCCTCTAGACGCGCCTTGATGTCGCGAATTTCCTGATCCGTTGCCGCGAGGCTCAGCTCGCCCGTGCCGTTAAGCGACAGCTCGATGCCATCAAAGCCGGCTTTTTTCGCCGTTTGGATGCAGCTGGCGATGGTGGTGTCGTTTTTGAATGACCAAATATTAATCCCTTTTTTCATTTGGGTTTCCTCCTGTTAAATAAATTAGATTAAAAGATGGGTGAAAAAGGATCGGCGCTGCGTAAAAGGTTTAGTTTTCGATCGCTGTTGCCCTTTGTTTTCCTGAACAATACATGCTTCATCGGTGGAAAACAAAAGACAAAGGCATATCCTTACGAAGCTGCTTTCCTACGGAAAGCTTTAGGCGAACGCTCACGCTTCTCAAATCCAAACCTTTTACTCCGCTTGCCTTTTTCACCCGCCTTTTAATTAAGAAACTTTAATTAAAAATGAGCTTGCCGAAATACTGCGGCAGATGGAAGTTCACCGCTCGCGTAGGACGCCATGCTTGATACTCGCGAATACCCTGAACATCCTGATCGATGCGGTAAACGTTGATTCGCATCGTTAAACCAGGGGCGAAAGGACGCTTGAAATTGGATGCTGGAATATCAATGAAATAGAGCAAATTTCCTTGACCGTCTGATTGTACGGTCGTTTGGAGGGCGGAAAACTGCCAATTCAGATCGGAGGAGATGATGCCTCCTGAGCCGTCATTTTCGATGACAGCATCAAATACGATGTTATAAGGGCTAACCTCCAGCTCCATATAACGCCGACCCTCCCCCTCCTCGTCAATAAACACCTCGACAACATCCTGCTCATAAAGCGGCTCGTCCCGCTTCGTAAAATCAGATACGATATGCGAATCCCTGCATGCGAAACGGATATGCAAATGCTCCGAACTCCAGCCCATCCTTACCTCCGTCCGCTCCCGTGGCGGCGCGCCTGTTACCGTCTCAACCAGTTCCAACGCCTCGCAATGGCCCCAATCCAGCGAAACGGATGAAGCGCCAGATACTGCGGGCTCCATCCGCTTGCAAATGTAGCTGCCGCCAATGGCGGCAATAGCGGATTCCATCAGCTTCATACTCCTTTTTTAGCAAAATCCGTGATGTTGAAACCCATTAGCAAACATGTGATAATACATTTATAATAGCCGATTTAATCGGATTTTTATTTAGTCGAAAAAGAGATTATTTGCACAATTCCGTTTTATTGCGCATACAAATATAGGAAAGGCGGTTGACTCTGTGGACAACCTTGCTGCACGCTACCCTCTGCAAAGGGTAGCTCCTTTTCGGGAATGGTCGCCGAGCGTCCATTATGCCCAGTTCCAAACCCTGCCTCCGGGCCCGATGCCGAGGCGAAGGCTGTATGATTTTGAGCTGCTGTATGTTGCCCATGGCGAAGCAGCCACCTATATGCACGGACAGCGCTATACGCTTACTGCGGGTCAGCTTATTTTTTTGCCCTCTGGCGTCTATCACCAAAATGAGATTATATCGACTCCCGAAGCAAGGTTTCTTGGCATTCACTTTGATTTTTTCGATGAGCTGGATGTTCAGACAGAGGCGGATATGGTCGTCTATACAGAAGAGGCCCAAGGAGATAAATTTGCAGTGGAAGCTTGCGCGGAGCATCTGGCTTCGTTATCGGCGAGCATCGTCTATACGCCTTCACTCGTATGCGTTCAGCTCATGGAGCAGCTCGTGCACGAGTTTACGATGCGCCCGCCCGGCTATGAGCTCGCCTGCAAAGCGTATATGCTGCAAATTCTCACCCATCTGCTGCGCTCCTCCTTATCAAGCTCTGTTGCGCAGGCTTCTGTGCATGGGGACAAACTGCTGGAGGTGATGAAGCAAATCGAAGACGCGCCAGCGGAGCCATGGACGAACCCAAGCCTTGCGAAACGGCTTAATTTGAGCGTCGATCATATGGCGAAGCTGTTTAAGCAAATAGCGGGAATGCCGCCGAGCGAATTCGTCCAATCGATCCGCCACCGGGAGGCGAGAAGGCTGCTGCGTGAATCCGGGCTGTCGATTGAAAGCATCGGCGAAAGCGTTGGCTATCCCGATATTCATTATTTCAGCCGTATTTTTCGCCGCCATGAAGGTATTTCACCGCGCGAATACCGCAAGCTGTCCAACATTTTATAAGCAGCAAGCCCGGTAACAAGCAAACAAAAAAAGAGGACGCCTGATTTACATCAGAAGTCCTCTCCTTCTTGCTATTGCGGGGTCCTTCATTGACCGCGCCCAGAGTGCAAAATACCATATCCGAGCATAATCTTATAGCTTGATTATAGGTGTAGATGAAGCTGCGTTATGTCGTCACATGCGCAAGCTTGCTGCTGGTGGAATGGCGGAGTAGGCATCGGTAGGGAATGACCATTTTGACCGCGATTTCATATTGATTTTCCAAATAATCGATCAGCAGCTTGACCGCGAACATGCCCATCTCAAGCTTAGGCACATGAATGGTCGAAAGCGGCGGCGATGTAAATTCGGATATTTCAATGTTATCGACGCCGAAAAAGGCGATGTCATCGGGAATTTTCAGCTCACGCTCCGTCGCTGCACGCATCGCTGCAATCGCCATCATGTCACTCGCGGCAAAAATAGCCGTCGGCCGCTGCGCATTGTTCGCAAAAGCCTGCTTGGTCAGCTCGTAACTGAGCGCTACATCCCATTTGACATCAATGACCCATTCATCGTCAATCGGCAAGCCCGCTTCCTTCAAGGCGCTTTGATACCCGAGAAAACGTTTTTCCGCACGGAAGTCGTCCTTGTATTCCGAGCCGCCAATATAAGCGATGTGGCGATGGCCCTGCTCAATGAGATGGTTAACAGCCTCCTTCGCAGCCGCCTCCCGGTCATAGCTGACAACCGGAACCTCTCTATCAGCAATATCGACGCCGACGACCGCCCGGACATTCGCTTTAATCCAGCGGTACGCTTCAGGATCAATGCGCTCCACTACGAGCATGCCGTCGATTTGATGCTCCTCCACCAATGCTTGCAGCTGCTCGGTATCGGCTTCCTTCTCAATGCTGTATACGAATTCGAGGCGCATGCCTGAGGCGGCAAGCTCCTTCTCTATCCCTTCCAATATGACGGAAAAATAAGGGTTGTTGTATTTGTTTTGCGGAATCGCCACTACGCAGCCAATCCGATAGGCTGTTTTGGCTTCTGCCTTTTTCTTCTTTGCCGGTCGAAGCGTGCGATAGCCAAGCTGCTCGGCGGTTTCCCAAATTTTTTTACGGGTCTCGTCGCTAACGGAGCGATTGGCATCGTTTTTCATCACGCGTGAAACCGTCGAGATGGATACGCCAACGCGATCCGCTATATCTTTCAGTTTAGCCATTCCTGATTCCTCTTTTCACCCAAGCAGTAGATAAAAGCCCGACTATAATTGGGGCAAATTTTATTTGACCAACATTAATTTGCGGCAAATATAATTTTATAGCCCTGCCCCGGGGAAGTCAAGGAAATCGCCATTTCTTCACAACAAAAAAACGTCAGGGAAGCTTGCTTTTCCCTGACGTTTTTTGCGTCTTTTTAACCGTTTGCCTGTCGTAGGCTGTTGTTACTCATCTGCTCCAATATTGACTGCTGCGCCCTGTACACGCGGCTGCCCATCCATATCCAGCGTACCGATAATTGCGGTATCCGTATCGCCAGCATCAATAGCTGGGGACGTCGCTTGCAAATGGAAGTCATTCAAGGAGACATTAACAAACTTAGGGTCTGCAAATAAGGAATGCGAATCGTTTCCAGAATTCGCTTTGTAATCTGCGTAGCCGTCATACTCGACATTTTTCCAAACCCAGTAAGCATCCGAGCTTCCACCTGACGTGGAATACAAATTATAATCGACGATGTTGCCGGAGTTTTGCGTATATTCGTTATAGATGAGGACGCCTGTCGAGCTGGCCACCATAATGTTGTTTTTAATAATGTTATTTTTTGTATCAAATTGAACGTAAAGCTGGCCTGCGCCGTCGCCGATTGTATCGTTTTTGTAAAGCGTATTATTGACGATTTTGCTGTCTGTCGTGGAGCCGCGCTGCTTATCATAGCCGCCCATTGCAATGCCCGTTAGACGGTTGTTGTAAATGATATTGCTGCGAACCGTAATGTTGCTCGTAGATTTGCCTTTATGCTCGGAAGCAATTTCGACGCCAATATCGTTGTTGTAGCTATAGTTTTGCTCGATGATGCTGTCTTTGCCGCCATCGACATAAATGCCGTCAGCTGCATTGCTGTTGTTTGGAAGCTTTTTCCTATAAGAAGGATTGTTATTTGACGTAATGTTGTAGACCCGGTTGCCCTTCACTAGACCGTTGCGCACCTGATCATAGGCTGTATTCGGGGCTGTCCCCTCAAAGCCGATCAGGTCGATGCCGATATTGTCATTGTCATGGACCAGATTATTCGTTACCTCGAACGTATCCACATTGCCATTGAGCACAAGCGATTCGCTGGAGCCAAGCACCAAATTGTACAGCTCATTGCCGTCAATCGTCAGATTGTTCAGGGAAGCCGGCGACTTCGTACCGTATACGGCAATGCCATGGGCATCGCGGCCCAGCAAATCGCTGCCTGTCGGCGTCACCGTATTTTTAATAGCATGAACTTTATTGTCCAGCAGGCTGATATAGCTGCCAGCTCCGCTTACATAGATGCCTATTGGCACCCTATTTTTCGAAGCGCTTGTAAAATTGCGGATTTCAAAGCCTTTAACTGTAACATAGCTGACATCGGTCAAGCTAACGAGACCTTCCGCACCACTCGCCGTTAGTCCCGTACCATCAATCACAGCTGCCTCGTCAGCGTAATTCGTAAAGATGATTGGTCCTGCCGCAGCAGAGCCGGAACGGGTTATTTTCAGCTTCTGGTTGTAGACGCCGCCGCGAACATAGACCGTACTCCCAGTTGGTACGGCATCAGCTGCATGCTGCAGCGTTTTCCATGGCGCGGTTATCGTACCGGCGTTGGAATCATTGCCCGTCGTTGCGACATAATAATCGGCCCCCTCCGCCGAAACGTCCGGTCCCGAAACACCGATGACACACAAGGTGAATACCGCCATGCCGAGTATGGCTGTTACATATTTATTCATTTTCATTACGAACGATCATCTCCTTGAGGAATGCTCCACTTTCATAGTAGCAGCCATTATGCTGCAGCCCTCTGCTTATTTTGTCAGATAGATCTCTCTATGGCTACCTTTTCTATTATATCGTCATTCTATAGGCCGTACCTTATATAAACACAAAACAACAGCAGCTTAGAACCTCACCCCCGGTTCCAATGCTGCTGTTGTTTTTCGTTTTAGTTTACTTTGGAAGTCAATTCCTTAATCGCCGCCATTAGATCGCCTTCGCCCGCAAGCGGAAGCTTAAGCGATTGCTCGCCGTACGTCCATACGAGGTCGGTTTTCTTCGCCGTGAACGGCGATACGATGCCGTATTGCTGGGCATCAAGGAAGATTTTGTTCGCTTCGCCCATCGTTTCGATATAAGCATCCGATGCCGCTTTGTTAGCCGGAATCGAATAGCCCTGCTTCGCCAGCTCCGTCTGCCCTTCTGGGCCCGCAAGCCATGACAGCAGCTTGTATGCCGCCGCTTCATGCTTCGTATTAGCGCTGATTGCCATGCCCGCAGGCTGAACAACCGTTTGGTTCGTTTTAAATTTCGGCAAATAAGAGATGCCATAATCAATGCCCGCTTCTTTATAGTTGGCGGTATTCCAGCTGCCGCCCGGATTCATCGCAACCTTGCCCGTTGTAATCGCAAGGTTGACTTGGCCGCCAAGTCCTTCGATTTGCGCAGGCGTTGTGTTGATCTTTTTATTTTTCGTCAAATCGATAAAATATTGCAGCACTTCAATCGATTCCGGCGTGTCAAGCGCAAGCGTTCCGTCATCATTGACCAGCTTGCCGCCGTTCGACCACAGCTCAGGCTCCAGGAACCAGTCCATTGTCGAGCCAGGGGAAATCGAAAGGCCCCATTGTACGATGTTTTTGCCATCAAAGCCCGCTTCGCCAGCGTTTTTGCCGTTTTTATCAAACGTCAGCTTCGTTGCGATATCGGTAATTTCATCCCAAGTTGGCTCAAGCGATGGCATCGGCGCTTTCAGCGGGTTTGTTTTTTCATCGGTGAACAATGCTTTATTGTAGTACCATACGATGACGTTCGCATCAATCGGCAGCGACACCTGCTTGCCCTGATACTTATGAAGACCCAGCAGGCTCGGATCCACATTGTTCAAATCAAATTTGTTATCGGCAAGCAAGCCGTCCAGTTCTTTAAAAATGCCCAGCTCCGCATATTTCTCTACATAAGCATAGCTTGTTTTGAATACGTCTGGAAGCGTTCCGCCAGCGGCATTCGCCGTCAGTCCGTCCCAGTAGCTGCCCCAGTCTTTGCCTTCCAGCTTAACGGTAATGCTAGGATTAGCCTCCGTAAACTTATTCAGCAGCTCCTGTGTGCGCTGAAGCTCCTCCGCCGTTCCCCACTGGGAATAGGTAATCGTTACAGCCTCTTCAGCTGGCGCGCTGGAATTGCCACCCGCATTGGATGGATTCGCCGTATTCGTCTGTCCGCCTGTATTGCCGCCTCCGCAGCCCGTCACAAGAATAGACGCAGCCAACAACGTAGTACCTACACTCAACTTCCACTTGCTCTTCGTTTTCATATACAGTTCCCCTTTTACGTCATGTAGAAAGCAAGAAAACCAGAACCGGAACGCGCCATCATCCTTTGGAGCCCGTAAGCACCACCCCTTCCACAATGTAGCGTTGTGCGAAGAAATAAAGCAGGCCAATCGGAATGATGCTAATAAAAGCACCAGCAGCAAGCGCCGGGAAATCCTGGCTCGTTTGTCCAATCAGCAGCTGCAGGCCAACACTCAGCGTGAACAGCTCATTATTTTTGATATAAAGAAACGGTCCGAGAAAATCGAGCCAAGAGTTGACGAAAGCGAAAATGATCGTCGTAATAATAATCGGCTTGGACAGCGGCATAATGACTCTCGCATATACGGTCCAGCGATTGCCGCCATCCAGATAAGTCGCCTCATCGAGCTCCTGCGGAATTGTAAGAAAAAATTGCCGGAATAAAAAAATGTAATAGGCGCCTCCGAGCCATGCCGGAACGATCAGCGGCAGCCACGTATCGATCCACCCCAGCTTCGCAAACAGCACATACGATGGAATCATCATAATAGACGGCGGAATCATCAGCGTCAGCAGCACGATCGGAAAAAGCTTATCCCGGTATTTCGTCGCAAAACGCGAAAATCCATAAGCCACAATGGAGCTGGAAACGACAGCGCCCAAGGCGACGAAAAACGAAATCGCAAATGAGTTTTGAATCCACTGCCACATCATGGGCTGGACGGCAAACAATCGTTCAAACGCCTCAAAGTTCATATGTTCTGGAAAAATAGTCGGCGGCACCTTGTACGTCTCCGCCTTCGTCTTCATCATGGTTGAGAGCATCCACACGAGAGGCCCTACAAATAACACCAACGCTGCGAGCAGCAATGCATATTTGGAGACCGTTGCTGTTATGCTGCTCTTTTGCCCGCCATTCATATAGATCCCCCTATCTCTCTCCTTCGTAATAAACGAAGCGATTCGATATTTTCATCAGCACAAAGGTGACGAGCGAGATCAGCGCAAACAGGAAAATCGATTGTGACATCGCCATGCTGAACTTCAAGTCGGTAAAGGCCGATTTGTAAATATTGTAGACAAATGTATAAGCTGCGTAGTTCGGGCCGCCCTTGGAGAGCAGCAGCGCCTCCGTAAACATTTGAAAGTTGTACATCGTTTGAATAATGATGACGAACAAAATGGAAGGACTGATCATCGGCAGCGTGATGGATAAAAATTTGCGAACACCGGCAGCCCCGTCAATTTCAGCCGCTTCATACAAATGCCTCGGCACGTTTTTGAGCGCCGCCAGAAAGATCAGCACCCCGCTTCCCGAAATCCACACTTGCAGCAAAATGATAACCGGCTTAATCGTATGCTCGCCGCCGATCCAATCGATTTTGTCGAAGCCGAGCAAGCCGAGCCCCGCATTCAAGATGCCGAATTCCGCATTGAAGACGAGCCGCCAAATAATGACGGTTGCCACAATCGGCACAAGCGTAGGCAAGTAATAGAAGGTACGGAACAACGCAATGCCCTTCACATTAAAATTAAGCAGCATCGCCAGCACCAGCATGCCCGCCGTTACGATCGGCACACCGAAAACGACGAAATACATCGTGTTGAGCAAGCTTTTTAGAAAAATAGGATCATCGATCATATGAATAAAGTTATCGAAGCCGACAAAATGATAATTGACCGCGCCCGGCAGCTTCGCATCTGTAAAGGCGTAAAACACCGAAGTGCCGAATGGAATTAGGAAGAAGATCGTAAAACCAATGATCCACGGCATAATAAACAGGAAAAACAGCAATGTGTCATATTTTCGCAAGCTTTTCATCATGACACCCCTTAGCCAGTGATTTCTTCTAGATAGACATACCGTTCTTCTAAAATAGATTTTTCGGCAGCCAGCGCGATCAGCAGCGCATTACGGCCAACCTGTGCCGTTGCAAACGGCTGTTTGCCTTCCCTTACACATTTCAGGAAATCGATACGCTGCGTTTGGCCGCCCGTATGGCCGCCCATAATGGAATCCGAGGATACATCAATATCGAGATGGTCCTTCGTCCAATCCTCGCCGCCGACGATATCAATCGTCTTGTCATTGCGCGCGACCATCTGTCCGCCATTGTCGCCAATTAAACCGATTTCAAGTCCTTCGCCAAGCAAGTTTCTCGGCTTCAAATACATGCACAGGCCAAGGTTCGCCTTGCTGCCGTTGTCATAATCGATCGTAATGAAGGCGTGATCGACGATCGACGTATCGGAAATATTTTTCGCTGGATAATGGCTGTAGGAGTTGGTAATGATGTTCTCTTGTCCCTGCTTCATCACATGCTGGCCGCCGGAAGCAAATACGCGTACCGGATTCGCCTGAATCATCCAGTTGAAAATATCAAAGTGATGGCAATCCTTTTCGACGATCGCTCCGCCCGACTTCGACTTGTCATAAAACCATTCGGTTGGCGGGAATGGATCACGGAACTCCTTGCACCACATTAGCTTCACATCGCCCAAACGTCCATTTTCCAGCTCCTTGGCCATCCGGCGGTACAAGTTGGAATAACGGTAAACGAGTCCGATTTGCAAAATGCGACCGGATTTTTCAGCCGCTTCAATAATGGCATCGCAATCTTCAATTGTATGGGCCACTGGTTTTTCCAGAAAAACATGCTTGCCTGCCTCCAGAAAAGCAACCGCCACCTCGCGGTGCAAATAGTTCGGAACGCTGATGACAACCGCATCCAAATCTTCTTTATGAAGCAGCTCACGGTAATCCGTCACAATAACCGGTCTGCTGTTTTTAAGCTCAGCAACTGTACGCGCTACGTTAGCTTCGTTCATATCACAGATATAACGAACGTCACTATCCGGAAGCAAATCAAAACCGATGCAATGATGCGACCCCATATCGCCGACACCGATAAAAGCCATTCTAATGTTCCCCATGTCTACACACTCCGTTGTCATTAATTTAGCGGTATTAGTTATTCACCGCGTTTCATGTTAGGTTATCTAACAATGTTTTGCATCTGATTACGATAGTAAAACAGTTCGCCCATGTTGTCAATCAATTTTTGGCTAATTTTTCTCTTTATTTGCGGCAAATAAATTGAAGTTTGCTAAAAACATTGATTTTCCCGTGATTATATAAGGTTTCCATGTATGTGAAACGCTTTCAAAATAATTTTGAACGCTTCCCTCTTTTTATTTCGATATTCATTTGCCGCAAACTTTAATCCGTTTGATATAGATTATTACACTAAATTGAAGTTTGTCAACTGCTTTGTATTTAGGCAATTTTCACGCTCGAACTGGAAAATTTCTCTTGTTCTGTATGCTCATATCGCCTATAATGCAACATATAAACGACTTTCGCATCATGAAACTCCTCGAATTATTTGCCGCAAAATCTTATTCAAAAAAATCTATCACCTAGATGATCCTGCTTAAAATACTCTCATGAATGTAACAAAACTAAGGCAGATTTGGGCAAGCCGCTTTCCTGCTGAAAGGGGGTGATTTACCTGTAAAATGGAAGGATGGACGGCCCTTCATTCATTCGAATGGCCTAGCGGGACAACCCTATAACCCAAGGAGGTTTACCATGTTTAAAGCAGCCGGCAACACAAAGCTTTTGGTCCATTTATTTTTGACTGTTGCGCTCGTCTTTGCGATCTTCCAACCTATTGGCACGCTTCCAGAAGCACAAGCCGCTACCATTACGGTCGATGGCAATGTAAGTGATTGGAGCAGCATTAATGCGCTCGCTACAGGTACTGGAGCCGCTCAAAGCTTCAAGATGACAAACGATGGAACCAATCTTTATTTGCTTATCCAAGGCTCAGGCTTAAGCACGGCAATGGGCAGCTTTTGGCTGAATATTGACAACAACACCGCAACGGGCTATCAGGCATCAGGCTGGGGAGCTACCGGCATTGAATGGCTGCTGGAAAATGCCGGGTTATACCGCTATGCGGGAACCGGAAGCAGCTGGAGCTGGAATGCGAACACTACCCTCTCCTCCTCGCAATTTTTCCGCAGCTCAACCGTTATTGAAGTCGCCATACCTTTGACTACTTTACAGATTAGCGCTGGCAGCACCATTCAGGCGGGCTATATTGATAACAACTCCACGACCTCGCGGCTGCCTGCGGCGAACCAGACGCTGCCCTCCTATTTGCTCACTTCAAGCGGCGGGTCGGGCGACCCTGGCGCAGCGACAACAGTCGTATACCCTGTAGAGCTGGACAGCCCGCTTAATAATCCGTTTAAGGGCTGGGCTCCATCTGCTAAAACGACGGGTTACCCCCAGCAGCACAAGCTTGTTTATGCCGGGGTAACCTGGAAGGAGCTTGAGCCGACGAAAGGAACGTATAATTTCGCTGCTATTGAAGCGACAAATAATTTCGCTCATTGGAACAGCCTAGGCGTTAAAGTTGTGCTGCGGTTTATTCTAGATAGCCCAACTGGCGCAGCACATCGGGATATTCCCGATTGGCTTTACAATGATATGGTCGCGCTTGGCCAATCTCCAGGCACTGTTTATAACGATACGACAGGCGGAATGGGCACTGGCAACAATATGGGCTTCTCGCCCAACTACAGCTCCGCCTATTTAATTGAGCGGCATAAGCTCGCTATTGAAGCGATCGCGGCCCGATATAATACAAATGAACGCCCGGTCGCTTTTGTGCAAATCGGCTCGATTGGGCATTGGGCCGAATTTCATACATGGCCTTATGTAGGCCCCAATGGCGAAGCCAATTACACGGGCGCCTTCCCTCCGAATGCGATTTCAAATCAATATGTGCAGCATTATATTGATGCCTTTGCCGGCAAAGAGGACAAAATGCAGGTGCTGATCAGACGCAGCATTGCGCTTGCAAAAACGAACAATAAGGGTATGGTAATGGGCATGTTTAACGATGTGTTCGGACATAAAGACAGCTTCGATGCGGATTGGGGCTGGTATACAGGCACGCAAAATGGCTACTGGGATGATATTGGCCAACAGCAGCCAGCGCACGCTAACTTTTGGGAGACGCGCATTTCTGGCGGGGAGTTTTATGGCGGAGCGCCCGGCATGACCGCCGCGCTCACTACGGGCAGCGGCTTTACGGAAACGCAACGCCAGACGGAGCTGAGCAAGCCAAGCTGGCTCGGTCCCAACTCGCCAGCTTCGCTCGCCGTAGGCAACACGCTGCAAAGCAATATAGACACACTGAAAAAACGGATGGGCTATCATTTTGTCGTGAAGGAAATTTCGCATCCTTCTGCCATAACGGGAAGTTCATTCGACGTGAACATTAAGGCAGAAAATAAAGGCGTCCAGCACTTCCCATTCGGCTGGCCGGTCGAAATTCAGCTGCGCAGCGGCAATACGGTCGTAGCAAAGAAAACGACAACCGTCGATTTGCGCACCTGGAAAACAGGCACGTATACGCTTACAGATTCGATTCCCGTCTCCGGCCTTGCTGCGGGAACCTATGATATCGCTATTGCGATCATCAGCCCGCAAACGAATGCGCCGGGCGTTGACTTTGCGAATACGAACAGGCTTGCTGATGGGGCTTATAAGCTGAGCAGTGTGACGAAATAATATTACGGATTACGGAATAAATTGCGGAAATGAACGTTAAAACGGCTGTCGAGGGTGCTCGACAGCCGTTTTTTTAATATATCATTTGTTTAACTAACTTGCCTCCTAAAAATCATACATTATTCAGGATGACATATACGGGAATAGTGTTATAATATGTATCTAAAATATTGCTAAAGTAGGTGGAGTGTTATTTTAAACAAAAAGTGGTTTCTATTCGTTCTAATCCTCACATTACTTATGATTCCTGCAAGTATCACTAATGCAGCCAATTCCAAACCAGAAGATTTGTTTAAGAAAAAATTCCCGAAAGAGAAAATCTCCGTTAGCAAATCTGGAGACTTAAACAATGACAAAAAAGCTGAACATTTTATTTTGGCAGAGTCGGGAAACTTCTATTTTATCAATACTAAAGGAGCAATTGAGCTTATCACTACAGGAATCATTAGCGATGAAGACTTTGCGTCTCCAACGATTCAAATTTTCTCTGTTACCAAAACCGAGAAACATGTGGCAGTAGCCTATGAATATTTTCCTTCCAACACTAGAATGGAAGTATTTAGGTTAAAAAAGGCTTCGCTTGAAAGCGTCTTGGATATTATGGGGGATCAGGGGGTAACCATTAATAAGAAAGGGCAAGTGACTCAGCTGTGGAAAAAATACAATAATGAAGGCTGGTCACTAGCTGCTGCAGTCTATACGTGGAACTCCAAAACGGCCACCTATAAAGGGAGCGGACAACTTCCATAAATACAGCTCTAACTTTACTTCTGAGTAAAATTCCATACATCGAAACAAAAACCTATGAAATAGGCCTCCCTGTAAAAAATTTGACAGGGAGGCCTATTTGTTTGTTTTAGTATGGGAAACTCTATAAACTTTCTTATGAAAACAGTTCCTGTCAAGGTTCAAAACCCGTCTGACTCATAAACAGCTGCTCCTCCGCAAAAACCTCACGGAACTGCCGATAAACAGTCTCGTAAGCCGAAGGCTCATACCATTCCTCAGCTCCCAGCTGCGTATACAACGTCTCCAGCCCAAGTCGCTTAGTTCTTTTGCCTCCGCTTCCGTCACCCATAAAATAATCGTCTATGCACACTCGATCCACGAGCGGGGCAAGCTTGCCCGCAAATGCCTCGCTGCTCGGCAGCAGTGGCGCAACCGCCGCCTGAGTCGGAACGCCTGCCTCCTTGAGCAGCCGCAGTGCTTTCAAACGAGCTTGAATAGGCGGGGCCATCGGTGAAAAATGCTTGCGCATCGCGTCCAAATCCGTCTCCACCGTCATACTGACGCGTACCCGACTTCCCAGACGCAGCAGCAAATCGATATCGCGAGTGACCAACGGGCTTCTCGTCTGAACAAGCAAAAACTCCGGCGGCTCCTCCGCCATCGCCTCCAGCAAGGAACGCGTCACCTGCTCCTTATATTCGGCCGACTGATACGGGTCCGTACTGGAGGACATAAAAATTGTCACAGGACCCTTCGCCTTTGCTTTTCGCAGCTCCTTCTTAAGCAGCTCGGCGGCGCCAAGCTTAACATCGACCCAGCTCCCCCACTCCTGTCCACGAAATATCGATACTGGCATGCCCCGCACATAGCAATAGGAGCAAGCGAAAGCGCACCCCGTATAAGGATTGAGCGAATGGCTATAGCCTGACAAAAAGCCGGTTCCTTTGTTGAGCAGCGTCTTCGGCTGCTTGTATAAAAGCTCGTTTTTCATCGCGCCCCCTCCGGCATTCTAAATAATAGGCATGTGCTGTATGCCAACTACTATACTTACTCTACTTCATTCAGCTTTGCCTGATTAGCTTTTAACAACTTTCCGCTTCATGCTGCGGATAATCGCTTTCGTATCCGGATCGATGCGGTACGATTCGGTAATTTTTTGCAGCGCTTTATTATACGTGAAAGTGTCGAGCGCATTATTTTTCAAATAGGCCATCGTCGGTTCCGGGAGCTTGATGTAGCAGATGGATAGCGCCCATGCGACCGCCATTTTCACATAATACGCGGGGTGGTCAATCTGATCAAGCCGCTGAAGCACCCGCTCAATATATTCCTCATTAACATAGAAATTAAGCAGCATGACCGCGGCAAAGCGCAAATCATACTCCTGCTCCGAAGCAAAATACGGCTGGATAAAATCCCATATTTCCTGCGAATGGTTTTTTGTCACCTTCAGCCCCGCGCAGAAGCTGTCACAGACGGACCAATTATCGATTTTCGGCACAAAATTAGCGATGCAGCGCTGAAGCTCCTCCATATCCGTCTTCACGAGGCCAATGACCATGCCTTGCAGCATGACTTCCTCGAAAAATTCATCGTCCGCCTCCGCCAAATAAGCGCGCCAGTCGCCCTTCGCAATTACCGCCGCAAGCTTTCGCAGCTCCGGCAGCCGAACACCCATTACATTGCTGATATTCGGAATCAGCGACGCAGAGAACTTTTGATAATCCGTCTCCGCACGCATAAGCAGCTCTTCCCTTATCGTTTTGTCCATTCCTATCCCCCGCTATTCCATTTAGTTCGTCTTATCCTTACTATACCTCAAGCGGCCAAGGCTGTGAGCCTAAGAGAATGAAAGAGCAAGAAAACGAAATCCATATCACACCCTATTTCAGCTCCCATAGCTTTCAATTTCATCCCCCAGATAGGCTATCATTTGGTAAAATAGAGCTGTATGCACGATCGGCTATTGCCTTACCATTCTATCCTTCAAAGGAGCGATTCCATTGACGAATCACGATTCATGCGTATTTTGCAGGCCGGAACTAGAGGCGCGGCAGCGAGCTATATTAAGCAATGAAAGCTGTATTTTTTACCAAATGCCGCAGGACATTTTGATTGGTTCGGGTTTAATTGTGCCGCGGCAGCACCGGGAAAATGTTTTTGAGCTGACGGAGCAGGAATGGGCCGATACGTATCAGCTTGTACATAAGGTGAAGGCGCATCTGGATGAGCTGCATCAGCCGGATGGCTATAATTTGCAATGGAATACGCAAGGCGCAGCAGGCCAGCATCTGTTTCACTCTCATTTGCATATCATTCCGAGATTTGCTGACGAGCCTCTGGCAGGCAAGGATTTGCGCAGCTTTCTGGGTAAAGAGGACAATCGCAGGCCCAGCTTGGCAGCCAACCACCTCCAGCACGAAATTCCTCATAACTAGTTAAAAAATATAGCCAAACAGCTCGCTTACGCTGTTTGGCTATTTTTACGCTGCACCTATTTTGCTGGGCAACGATTCCTTCCGAATCTTTGGCGGACAGAGATTCCGCTATTTTCCTCAAACAACGCTTGATGGAGAGGCTTGCGGACTCAGGAGCAGCTAATGGCTGTGAGCTCCCCGTTTTTGCGCAAAATTCTAAGCAATAACGGTTTTCCTGTCCGCTCAAACGCTGAAATCAACAAAAAGCTTAAAATAGCGGATCGTCAGGCCACAAAAAAGCCTTCATGCTCTAGCTCAGCTTCACCAAGCTGTAGCTTTTTTTACCTTTGCGAATAATGATGAACCGTCCGCCAATCGCATGCTCCGCCGTAACGGTAAATTCGAGCTCCGTCACCTTCTCACCATTCATAGAGATGGCGCCCTTCGTAATATCCTCGCGAGCTTGGCGCTTGGAAGGCTCAATGCCGAGATCGACGAGCCAGTCGACGATGTTTTTCGGCTCACCGTCCACCGTGAAGGTCGGCATTTCTTTAAAGCCCTGCTCGATCTCATCCGCCGTCAGCGAGCGAATGTCTCCGCTGAACAACGCCGCTGTAATTCGCTTCGCCTGCTCCAGCATTTCTTCGCCGTGAACGAATTTCGTCATTTCCTCTGCCAGCGCCTTTTGCGCTTCGCGCTTATGAGGCTCGGTTTGCACCTTTTCCTCAAGCGCTTCAATTTCCGCTTTGCTCAGGAACGTAAAGAACTTCAAGTATTTCACGACATCGCGGTCATCGGTATTCGCCCAGAACTGGTAAAACTCGAATGGCGTCGTTTTGTTCGGATCAAGCCAGATCGCGCCGCCTGCCGTTTTGCCGAATTTCGTGCCGTCGGCTTTCAGCATGAGCGGAATCGTCAGGCCGAATGCTTTCGCCTCTGCGCCTTCTTTTTTCCGAATGAGATCAAGGCCGCTCGTAATGTTGCCCCATTGATCGGAGCCGCCGATTTGCAGCTGCACATCCTCGTTCTGGAACAGATGCAAGTAGTCAAGCGACTGCAAAATTTGGTACGAAAACTCGGTGAACGAGATGCCGCTATCGAGTCTGCTTGATACGACGTCTTTCGCCAGCATCGTATTGATGCTGAAGTTTTTACCGAAGTCGCGCAAAAACTCAATGACATTGATTTTGTGCGTCCAGTCATAGTTGTTGACCATGCGCACCTGGTTGTCGCCGTCGGTCATAAACAGCTTTTTCAGCTGTGCACTCAAAGCATCGACATTCGCCTGCACCTGCTCCAGCGTTTGCAGCGAGCGCTCGGTCTGGCGTCCGCTCGGATCGCCGATCGTTCCGGTCGCTCCGCCAATCAGAATAACTGGTCGGTGGCCTGCGAGTTGGAAACGTTTCAGCATCATAAACGGAATCAAGTGGCCGATATGCATGCTGTCGCCTGTCGGGTCAACGCCACAGTATAGCGACACTGCCTTCGTATTCGTCAGCTCGCGAAGTCCCTCCGCATCCGTCTGCTGGTTAATGGCATCGCGCCATTCGAGTTCATCCATAATATTCAAAGCAAACAACCCCTTTTCCATTCGATGATAGTGGTCATGATTTACGTTAATGAGCGAGAAAGCGCCGGGTCGGGCCTTTTCAGGCAACAAAAAATCGCCCCTCGTCTACTGGAGACATAGGGACGATTAAATAACCGTGGTACCACCCAACTTGCACAAACAGCTCGAAAAACGCTGCTCATACCGCTTTTAAGCGAAATATCGTTCGCCTTGCCGCTTGGCATTACCCAAGATACTCCAGAGTGTAATTCGCAGCCCTTGTATGTATCAGGTCTCATCAACCCCTGACTTTCTGCAACAGGGACAAAGCTGCTACTGCGCTCTATCAACGTATAACATGTATTAGATTATAGACAGTATAGCGGAACGTGAAAATCATTGCAAGCCTAAGAATGAGCTGAAGAAAAGGCTTCGCTGCATAAAAAGATTGGCTTACGATCGCCATTACCCTTGAATTTTTATGAATGGGCTTACTCCTTTACCGCCCCTATCGTCAGCCCTTGAACGAAATAGCGCTGGAAAAAAGGATAGGCCAGTACGATCGGTCCCGTCGCCAGCACGACCATCGCCATCCGCGACGTATCCTGCGGCATGTCCTGCAAAATGCCGGTGCTAAGCGACGCATTGGTCGAATTTTGCATAATAAACTGCATGCTCGTTTCAATTCGCATCAGCATCGATTGCAGCGGCACCAGATTGGGCGCATCAATGTACAGCAGCGCATTAAACCAGTCATTCCAATAACCGAGCGTATTAAACAGGCCGATCGTAGCAAGGCCGGGAAGCGACAGCGGCAGCACCAGCCTGATAAACGTTTGCAGCTCGCTTGCCCCATCGATTTTTCCCGATTCAATAATGGCGGTTGGCACCATCGTACTGAAAAACGTTCGCATAATGAGGATATAAAACGCATTGACGAGCATCGGCATAATGAGCGCCCATATCGTATCCTTCATATGCAGCAGCTGCGTAACGACGATAAAGGTCGGTACCATGCCGCCGTTGAACAGCATCGTAAAAATCGCAAAAAAGCTGAAAAAACGGCGATATTTAAAGCTTCTCTGAAAAATGGCGTACGCATAAAGCGTAATAATGACAAGGCTCAGCAGCGTGCCAACAACCGTTACAAAAATAGTGACGCCATACGAGCGCAGCAGCGCCTCGCCCGTCCTGAATATATATTGGTACGCCTCCAGGCTCCATTCCTTCGGAATAATGCGGTAGCCGTTCGAGGCGAGCGATTTTTCATTCGTAAATGAAATGATGACGACGAACAGAAAGGGAAAGACGCAGGCAATCGCAATAACACCTGTCAGCAGGCTCAGGAGAAAGTTGGCAGCAGGTGAGATTTGATCGAAACGCTTTGGTTTTTTTACGGGCACCGAAACTCCTCCTTCGTTTAAAACAAGGCATTATCCTTGTTTTTTCTTCTGACGATGTAGTTGGACAGTAGGACAAGCAGAAATCCGACGAAGGACTGATATAGCCCGGCAGCCGTGCTCATGCCAATTTCTCCATTGATTTTGAGTCCCCGGAACACATACGTATCAATGACGTTGGTCATCGAATACAGCAAGCCCGAATCCCTTGGCACCTGATAAAAGAGTCCAAAATCCGCGTAAAAGATTTTTCCGACGGCCAGCAGCGTCATAATCGAAATGACCGGAACGAGCAGCGGAATCGTAATATTCGTGATCTGCTTCCATTTGCCTGCACCGTCGATCATCGCGGCCTCATACAGGGAGCGGTCGATTCCCATAATGGCGGCCAAATAAACGACGCTGTTGTAGCCAACGAGCTTCCACAGGTTGACCAATACGAGAATAAACGGCCATTTGGAAGGCTCCGAATACCAATTGATCCGCTCCATGCCCATCCATTCGAACGTTTTGTTTATCAGCCCTTTATCAAAGCTGAGGAAGCTGAATACAAAATAGCCGACAATGACCCACGATAGAAAATAAGGCATAAACATCGCTGTTTGAAAAAACTTGCTCAGCCGCCTGTTTGTCAATTCAACTAAAATAATTGCCATCGCTACTGCCAAAATGAGCCCTAAAATAATAAATGCCGCATTGTAAAGCACCGTATTGCGCGTAATGATATACGCGTCCGAGGTGCTGAACAAAAACTTGAAGTTGTCCAGACCTACCCATTTGCTGTCGATGATGCTGGCAAAAAAGCCATCCTTGCTGTATCTGTACTGCTTAAATGAAATAATCGTTCCCGCCATAGGCAGGTAGGAAAACAGCAAAAACCATAGGGCACCCGGCAGTACCATCAGGAGCATCGCTCGATTGCGAAAGATGTCCCGTAAAAATATTTTCAGCTTGTCGAACATGTCGTTCATCTCCTTAAACGGGCAACTTCTCAATGCTCATCTGTTTATAGAATGATAGGATGATGGGTTTTAATGGTTATAAAGAAAGAGAGGCAAATCCGAAAATTCCCCTCTCCCTCGCTGCGGATTATTTAGGATTAGCCGCTTTCCACGCATCAAGCTGGGCCTGCGCTTCGGCAATGACTTTTTCCAGTCCTGCTGCTTTAAACTTCTCAATCGCTTTTGGCAAATACTCATTCGGATCAACCGTTCCCGTCATTAAGGCCGACCAGAACTCGCCTTTGACGTTCTGAATCGATGCCAGCTCGGTCGTGACGCTCGTTGTGTCGAAGTTGAAGCCAAGCGTTGGGGCTACTTTGCCCGCTTCATTGAATACTTTGTATTCGTCCCATTTGTTCTCAGGATCGCCAGGATTGAGATACGTCAAGGTGACATTGCCAAGCGAGAAGGTCGGCATATCATAGTTTTTCGAATCATCCAAATTCTCCATCGCATTGTCAGCCGTTTTCTTATAATGAACGTTTTCGATGCCGGAATCGATCATATTGCGCAATACCGGGTCGGTGTTCAGCAGGTTCAGAAATTCCATCGCTTTCTCCGGATGCTCCGAATTAGCTGAAATCGCCTGCATCGAGCCCATGACGGACCAGTTGAAAATCATCGATTCGCTTGCTGGCGTTGACACGACAGGATAGCCATAGCTTGAGCTCCACAGATTGTCGGCGAATGGCGTTGTCGCTGCGCGGTCAAGGAACCATTTGCCGGATTTTTGCGTATCGTCCAGTCCGTTCGTCGTTGCCGCCTCTGGCGAAATGTAGCCCTTCTTGTAATAGCTGTGCATCGTATCAAGCGCTGCTTTGAGCTCAGGCGTCTCCAGCACGTTTACGACTTTGTAGTCGCCTTTATCCAAACTTACAACCATTGGCAGGTTGGAGATCAAATAATCGTACGGCAGCACGGGCATATAATCCTTCGTTATGGCGAATGGGGTAATGTCCGGCTCGTTTTCTTTAATCGTCTTCAGCAGCGGCTCTATGCTTTCCAGCGTATAGATGCCGTCCATGCTCAGGCTGTATTTATCCAGCAGAGTCTTGTTAAAGCGCCATACTTCAAGCGCCGGGAGCTCTTTTTTCGCCGGAATGCCATAGTTGTGCCCATCTACCTTGGAGCCCTCAAGGAAGGCTGGATCAAGCGTCTCCACAATTCCTTTGCCCTGCTCCTTCAGCAAATCGTCGATTTCGTAAAAGGCTCCTTTACGGGCATTTTGCACGTAATCGAATGCCCATGAAGCGGTAAACATCATGTCCATAGGTGTTCCTGATGAGGTAGCAATTTGCATTTTTTGCGTGTAGTCGCCCCAATCAATTTGGGTCATTTTAATCGTTACGCCAATTTTCTCAGCCGTATATTTGCTGACTTCCTCCATGACACGGTTTACATCCTTTTGCGGGGTACCGATTGTGTACCAGCTCAGCTCCACCGTTTCATCTTTGCCCGCATTGCCTCCGCCGGTGCCGCTCTCCGCCGGTGCCCCGGTTTCTTTCGCGCCGCCGTTAGTGCTGCATGCACCTAGCAGCAGCGAGAATGAAAGCAGCACCGCGAGCAGCATCATCCAGCTTTTGTTTTGTCTCATCAATCGTTACCTCCCTTTTTTGTATCCCCTTCACCATCGCTTAACGCTTAACGCTTACTTGTAGATTACCGGATGTAAGCACTTTCAAATAGAGAAGAAACTAAACAAACGCTGTTCAAAATAAACATATACACGGCCACCCTTTATGTACGCGAGTCATCCGTTTCGCCGCTTGCTGCAAATAACATGCTTTTATAATCGGCCGGCGTCACGCCAACATATTTTTTGAACTGTTTATGAAAATAACCGCTGTCCCAATAGCCGACGTTTCTGGAAATTTCGTGGACCTTCAGCGCAGTTGTCCGGAGCAGCTGCTTGGACTGCTCAATCCGGTATTTGTTGACGTATTCCGTAAAGCTTTCCCCGGTTTCCTTCTGAAACAGCTTGCCTAAATAAACCGGGTGAATATGGTATTTGTGTGCGAGCTGCTTCAAAGACAGATCGGTTGCAAAATATTGCTCCACGTCATTCAGCACCTGCTTGACCGTAGGATTGGTCTCCTCTTTAATAAGCATCGTGGACATGTCACGGATCGTGCCTGTCATAATGGCCAGCAGCTCCTCCCATTCGGAAGCTTTCGCCGCCTTGTTAAAGGAAGCATTCATATGGTCCGCAATGATGGCATTAACCGTATTGGCTCCTCCCAGCTCCTGATGCAGCCAAAGCAGCGTTTGCATCACCAGCATGCGAAGCCTGCTAGGCGTTGCCGTGCTAGAAGCTTGAATCGCCTGGAAATCGCTTGTCAGCTCAGCGACAAGCGCCTCCGTATCCGCGGCGGAAACTTTCTTCCTGTAGCTGGCCCAGTTTAATTCTGCATCAGGCAGCAGCTCATCCTTTCTTGCCGCATAATCCTCATACAAAGCAATCTCTTCCTTATGCAGCAGCAAAAAATAGTCCTGCGCCCGCAGCGCATGCTCATAGCTGAGCGCCTCATGCGCTCCTCTAGCCTGGGGCGAGCCGATGGAGATCCGGTAAGGACGCGCCTCCTCCCTGCACCTTAGCTGCAAAGCAAATTGCAGCGCCTTGGCCGCGCAATCCGCTTCCTCCTCCGCCATAAACACAAGTACGGCATCCCCCTCCACATTTCGCAGAAACAGCCGATCTTCGCTGGCATTTGCCGTTTGCCGCAGCTCCTGCATCAGTCCGCGCTCCCGCTCGCCGCCCCCTCTGAGCAGCATCGTGGAAATATAGCGGCCGCTGAAAGGGATATCCAGCATCGCTGCCCGCTCCTGCAATTGAATGGAATCAATCGTAGCGGTCAGCCAGCGATAAAGAATGGTATCTTTTAAAATATCTATTTTCTCAGCTTCAAGAGCACTGCTCCGCCTCGTTTCATCCAGCTTCTTCACCGTATGGGCAAGCGTCGAGGTCAGCTCGGCGAAATTAAGCGGCTTCAGCAAATAGTTTTCAATGCCAAGCTGCATGCCTTCTTTTAAATATTCAAAATCATTGAAGCCGCTCAAAATAATGACCTTCAGCTCCGGCCTGATCGCTCGCGCAGCCCGAATCAGCTCCAGTCCATTCATGACGGGCATGGAAATATCGGTAATGAGCAAATCAGCCGGAACCTGCTGCAGCAATTCGAGCGCCTTGCGGCCATTTTCCGCTTTTCCCGTCAGCTCAAGGCCGTGGGCCGCCCAATCTATGGCATCGTATAGGCCCTCTAGTATAAACGGCTCATCATCTACCAGAAATACGCGGTACATTCTCCATCTCTCCTTTCCTTAAAGCCGGGAAACCGAAAATAACCTTCGTCCCTTTTCCTTGGACGCTTTCGATGTCGAACCTTCCGTCTTTGCCATAAATCAATTCGAGCCGTTCTTTCACACTCCGCAGTCCAAGCGAATCAACCGGCTCCTGAACCGCATACCTGCCAAGAGAGCGTTTAATCTGCTCCAGCCGTTCCTTGCTAATGCCTGCTCCATTATCCTCCGCTACAATCGTCACCATTTCGTTTTCCAGAGTGGCGGTAACTTTAATCAAGTTGTCCTCCTCCTCCGAACGCAGGCCATGGACAATATAATTTTCCACAATCGGCTGCAGCGACATTTTAATCATCATGCGCTCCTTCAGCTCCGGATCACATCCAATGACGTAGGCAAAACGGTCCTTATAGCGAATGCGAAACAGCTCCAAATAAAGACGGCAATTTTCCAGCTCCTCCTCCATCGTCACGACGGTCTGCTGCTGGACAAAGCTCTTGAAGAGTATGGCTAAGCTATAGATCATCTCGCTGACATCGGCAGCGCCATGGGAAAGGGCCCTCATCCGAATGACCTCAAGCGTATTGTAAAGAAAATGCGGATTAATTCTCGCCTGCAGCGCTGCAAATTCCGTATGCTTTTGCTTCAGCTCGGCCACATACACCCGGTCGATATGGCGCGAAAGCTCATCGAGCATTTTGTTGAACCCTTGCGAGAGCTGACCGATTTCATCCTCCTTCTCATCGACAATTCGAATCGTCAAATCGCCAGTCTCTACCCGCCGCATGGAGCGGATGATCCGGTTCGTCCGGCGCGAAAAATTAAAGACGACAAAGGATGGAATCGAAATCGTAATCAAAATAAAAGCAAAGCTCGCTGCGATGACCGCATTTTTCATAGGCTCGTAAATGGCTTCCACTTCCCGCTTCGGCATAATGCCAAATACGGTGTAGCCGAGGCTGCTGGACGGGAGCATCGAAATATAGGACTCCTCCTCCAAAAAAGCGAGGCTGTCCACCGATTTGATTTTGTCCACATAAGGGTAGAGCTTGCCGTAATAACGGTCCGAGGAGTCAAAAATAACCTGCCCTTCTCCTGACAAAATCAAAATATAGCCCCGCCTGTCCCGCCCCTCGCTCGTCAGCGCTTTTTTTAAGGCATCCGCTTGAAAAAAGACGAGCAGTTGTCCGACGTTGCTCAGCGTGCCTACCTCATTAATATGTACTCTGACGGAAAAAAGCTTGTCGTCCCATTGGCCAACCGTTCTGCGAACCCACGGGTTTGGCGTAGATACGATGCTGCTTTCCAGCGCCATCGCATCCGGAACATAGGATTTTGACGCCTGTGTCTGATACAGCTTCGTCAAATTGCTTTGCCCAAACATATACAGAAACTGCTTCTCGGAGCTGAACAGCAGCATATTCGCGATATCTGCATCATTTTCAATCATTTTTTTGAAAAAATCCAAATCATCGATGCCGCTGCCCAAATTATTGTAATAGCTGTCCATTTTGAAATTCATATACTCGGAAAAAGAATGCTTAAGCAAATAAGATAAAGAATAGGAGAAGGACGGGTCGCGATAAATGTCCTGCACCTGCTGCTGGACGACGCCAACCTTGCCAGCAAGCTGCTGATTGACGCGCTCCATGGACATTTTCTGCTTCTCCAGCTCATTGTCAGCCACCGACTGGGACATATAATCGACTGTAAAATAAGCGAGAGTCGCTGTGGCGCAAACAATAATGACAGCAAAAACAAGCATGATTTTAACAAATAAATTATTTTTGATCGCATCTATATACAGCTTCTTCATCCCTTCCCCCTTGCCGCTTGCTCCTATGTCGACGTTAACAGGAAAAGGAAGACAGGGTGTCGCCCTGTCCTCCCGCTTCTACTAGTATAAGATGATCCGTTTAACAAATGAATTTATTTTTAACTGCGAACATAAAGCGGCTGCGATTGATTTCCGGCATAATCCTCCATCACAATATAGACGGTGGCAGCAGTCGATGTGAAGCTCAGGCTTGCCTTCGTCGTTCTGCCGCGAATGATTTTCGCAAAGCTGCCCGCGCTGCCGGAAATATACGTAACCGGAAACGACTTGGCTACGCCATTTTCATACACATACATATAGCGCCAGTCCCTCGTATTTGGCATCGGCAGATTCAGCGTATTGCCGCTCCATGACCATTGCTCGCCGTAAGGCCCGGCCATTTTATCAATAAAATGGCCGCTTTTGCTGACAGAGCTTCCTCCCCCCGTCGTAACCGTTACGAGAAAATCATCGCCGTTAATTGGCATATTGCTGAAGGTCACGCTAGTAGCTCCTGCCGCGACTGTCTGCTGTGCAAGGATAGGCTGCGCTGTCGTAATCCAGTTCAGTGAGCGCACGCTTACCGCCGTATTCCCCACTGCATTCGGCGGATTTACCCAGCTTACCGACAGCTGACCATTTTGCTGAGAGTTCACGCTAATGCCAGAAGCAGCCGCATTCAGATTAAAAGGAAGCGTTGCTGCAAAGCCCTCCAATCCGTCAGCGCCGATAGGAACGACCTTAAGCGTGCCTGCTGTGGCTGGCATATTTTTAATATAAAATACTTCATCGTATTTCCCGCCTACATAAACGTCATTGATATAGATATCGTATTGCTTCACCTTAGTGTAGTCGGTCTCCATATTCCACTTAATGTTCATTTCACCGGTGTCCACAAAGGCTTCCGTAATGGCCAGTCCTGAAGGTGCTGCGGGCTTAATCGAAGATCCATCGAAAATGCGAATTTGCCCAACATTGAGCTGGTAGCCAGCAATCGCGCTTGACCCTGGTGCAACGACAAGCCCAAAAGCGGCAACCGATTTGCCCGCATAGGCGCCAAGCTCAAGCTGCTTCGTAACCCAGCCATTCGTCTCATTGCCGGCATTCGGTATGGCGACCTTGACGACCTGACTTGGATTATCTTTAAAAATAAGGCCGATATAAGCAGCCGACGCATCATTAGCCGAAGGCTTGTTATACGTGATCGACAGCTTGGAGTTTGCATTTACGCTCAAATCGGTTTTGAACAGGCGCAGGAAGTTTTCGGCGTTAAGATTGCCATTCAGCACAAGCGAGCTGCCGCCATTGTAGCCGCCAAGCTGTGCATATTGATAACGCTGCGTAGCCGAAATATCATATTTTGTGCCATAATCGTAATCAACGGTCAGACGATTGCCCGTCGTATCCTGCCACCACTGCCAAGTGACGGGTACATCCTGCAGGCTCATATTGGACCACTCGCTGTTGCTCGAGACCGCACCGTCCTTGTAATAGGAAAGGCCATGGCCCGTATTGAAATTCGTGTAAAAGTTCGTGCTGCCAATAACGGAGCGCTCCGCAATGACCGAGGCGATTCCCGGCCAGTAGCGGTTGTCGGCATAAACGTCGGTTGCCGTGTTTGCTGCGGAAACCGTCGTATTTTTCGGATTCAGATTCGGACCTGACCACCACAGCTGCTCGCGCACATTCGTCATCCATTGGTAGTTGTTTTCCGATCTGTGGCTTACCGGCCAGCTTTGCCCCATATCTTCATCAAGACCCGCATGGACAAAATCCGCACCGAGCGTAGCAAGGCTTAGACGGGGCAGGCCGCTGCTCAGCTTGCTCGCAAGCGCCGTTCCTTGTACAGAAGCAAAACGGTCTCTCCCTGCCTCTAGGCCCGCAAAGCCGATATCAAAAATCGTATAGGCTGTACCATTTGCGGCATTGTAGCTCGCTAGATAAGTATTCGCGCTGTTAATTTGCGTATTGCCAACACCGTAGTCAAAGAAAAAGGAATTTGTGACCGTTTGGTGATTCACTTTGTCATGCAGCATCGAAATATTGTTATTGTTGAACGTTCGGGCAAACGTATTTGCCCCTGTAGAGGTATTCAGCGAGTCATACCATTGCACGTAAAGGCCGCCGCTCTGCAGCACTTTCAGAAATTCAATATATGCAGGAATATCAGCTGTCGCAACGTTGGGGGACAATTCCTCCTGGTTCATAAAATAGCCGTCATAGCCAAAATAATCGGCCATTTCAATCATTTTTTGGGCGACTGGAAAATTGCCACTGCTGTCTTTTACAATCATTTGCTTGTAGGTTTGCTGGCCGCGGTCATTGTTGGAAAAAAATACGCCAGCGAGGGAGAGGACGCCGTTTTTGTGTGCGGCATCGGTATACGTTGGATTAGGAATGTTCAGCATGCCGAATTCAAACCATTTTTGCTGCCAGTTCGATTGGGCCAAATCATCATAATATTCAGGCGGAGTGTAAGCGCTTGCAGTTCCGTGCCAATAAGAATAATAATCGATGTATTGCCAGAAGTTGAAATGATACTGGGCAAACTTGTTCGTATAAGGCGCATTTTCGATAAAAGCATTGCCGTAATCGCCTGCAACGTTCATCATCTTCACATTGGCATTCAGCGTGGGCTTCGCTTGTGTGCTCGCAAACGGCAAAATCCGGTTTTGCAGCGGCACCTTCGAACGCAGCTTCTCCGCACCAGGGTCTGTTGCCGGGCTCCAATTCGCGATTTGGCCACTCGTGTAGCCGTGGACGCTTGGCTGATTGCTGCCATGCGCGCTTTCCCCTTTGAATGGCCATGTGTCGCCGGCATACGCAGCAAGCGGCATCATGGTGACGAGCATAGAAGCGGTTAAAGCAACGGCTGTCCATTTACGGAAAGCTGCTTTTTTTCCTCTTGTTAATGGCATCGTTCCATCTCTCCTCACACGATTCGATTTACAATGTAACCATAACCGATGAAAGCCCTTTCCATAAGCAGATAAATTAAACATTAGCTGTTCAAAATAAAGAAAAAGCCCACTTTTCACAAAAAAAGATGGACCGTCCGTCGTCTTTCGATGACAAGACTGCATCCATCGGGAAAAATACCTGCCTGGCAGCAGCGGACTAAAACCAAAAAAATGACCCATGACCGATTCGTGTGTAGAATGAAGTTACCACACAACCCCTACACAGGAGAATCAGCCATGAGCTACCATTATCTTACCACAAGAGAGAGAGAAATCAGCTAGAATTACTCCATCAATTGGGATGGTTCGCTAGAGCGATTGCACGTAAGCTTGGGCGTCATCATTCCAGCCTATCCCGCGAGCTCAAGCGTCAAGGAACAGAAGAGTCTTACTGTGCAAATCGAGCCCAGACATCGTATATAACCAAGCGAGCCCGTTGTAAACCTTCGGGTAAATGGAATGCTGAAAGGCAACGTTACATCACGATGAAGCTCGCGGAGACCTGGTCGCCGGAACAGATTGAAGGCAGGATGAACGCAACCGTTGAAGGACGGCATAATTACATTAAGCCTTACCAGTACCTCCGCTGCTTCACAAGTTAAATCATTGATTGGTGGTAGCGCGTAGTACCTTCCCTAACACAACAAAAAGGGTTCGAGCAGGGATACCCCCGATCCAACCCTTTTGTTACCTACTTACGGCTCAATCCCCCATATAAGCTGACCATTCATATAGCTGGTAACCTGTTCATTGTTTACGAACTGACTGCTGGATGCCTTGAATGAGTAATCGCCCGCTTGGTTGTAATTGGACCAGTCGGCTTTGGAGAAGCGTGCTTGAATTTCTGCGCTCTGGCCGGGATTCAGCGTTCCAGCCGAAGTCGTGAAGCCAATTTCCAAAGCATAATCGGCACCCTCAACTGAAGTCGCCAGTTTGACGAATTTGCCGGTTACATTCGCATTTCCGATACTGGCCCAGTCGATCCAGAAACTCTGATCTCTCTCCCCGTCAATCGTATAATAATACCGGAGCAACACATCACTGAGCTGAATTGCTGCATCACCGGTGTTAACTACTTTGAATTTGGGTGAAATTCCGTTGGTGGAGGCACTCGTATTGCCGTTAAAGGCTTGGACCGTCAGGTCTCCCGTAGGTGCGGGAACTCCGCTGTCCACAACATTTAGTGTTAATACAGCTTGATTTCCTCCGCTGAAATGAAAGGTTATGACATTCTGGCCCAGCGGCAGCATGGAAAGATAAGATTTGCTCAGAACGACACCAGCGCTTGATGCCGTATAATCCTGGCCCGATAGA
The DNA here is from genome assembly GCF_000971975.1 of Paenibacillus algorifonticola. Classification (GTDB taxonomy): domain Bacteria; phylum Bacillota; class Bacilli; order Paenibacillales; family Paenibacillaceae; genus Pristimantibacillus; species Pristimantibacillus algorifonticola. Next base: position 89,050 of record NZ_LAQO01000033.1, read on the forward strand.
AGTGTATCATTTCCATTTGAGATACTTACAAGCTGGTGTCCGTTTAAGGTAAGGGCTACGATAATATCCTGCGCTAGAGTTGCCGCTTTATCAAATACCGCGCTCACGGGTGCAATGGATGCGCTCGGTGTTGTCTCAACAATTTTGACTTTTAATACGGGATCTTGACCTTGATTGAAATCAAAGACAATCGAATGCTCGCCAATCGGCAGCGTCGCCAGAAATGCTTTTTTCAGCAGCAGCGTATTTCCGCTCAAGGTATAATCCTGATTCGCTGACAAAGCATTAGCGCCTGCCCGGAGAGCGATTAACGTATTGCCCTTTGAATTCACGGTTATGGATGGGTCGGTTTGATTGGGTGCATACTTGTCAAATTCGACGGTTGCTGGTGTGATGGACGCGTTTGGAATTGGATTTTCAACCTTTAAATCGGGCAGCTCATCGAGCGTAATGACATAGTCGCTTTGGTACAGTGTTGTTAAGGTTGCTGGGTAATTGAAGGCAGAGCTCATGAGATGTTCCCCATACCAAGGCAAGAAGTAGAGCCATCCTGCTTTCTCCTCTGTCAGATTTATTACGCTTGGGACGGTGTCGTTCTCCGTCATGGCCACCATTTTCGTGCCGCCCGTCAAATCAACAAGCTGATAAAAAATGGAGGTAATAGCATCCTCATTGGGGACACCGGACAAGCCGTCATAGCGGTTGTAAATGGTATTGTATTTATCGTATCCGATAATATCCACCTGATCGCCGCCGGGATACCAAGCGGGAGAAGTGCTATACACATAACTGTTGTAGGTCCAGATCAAGTTGTGCAAGTCGTATGTCTCTGTAAGCTCGGTATAGATCAGATCCCATAGCTGCTTATACACCTCCGCGCCTGCCGAAGCCCACCAGAACCATGCACCTTCCCCATTCAATCCGCCGTTGCCCTCCGCCTCATGGAAGGGTCGGAAGATCACCGGCACATTGTTATTTTGCAGAATCTCTAGTTGCTCTGCCAAATCCTCAATGGCCATCATCACGTATTGATATTCTTTCGTGCCGGGAATCACCGCACTCGCTGTATTGAAATTGGTTTCCGTCGGTTTGTAGGTGGCTTCTTTCCAATCCACAAACTCTCCGAGCTGATAGGCAGTGAAATCTCGGGGTACAGTGATATGCCAGCTGCTTGTCGCGATCCCGCCCCGGTTGTTCACCCAATCGATCATCCGGGCGGTTGTACCATCCTCCCAACCGTAAAGCGGATTATAGTTCAGAAAGTCGAACCCCCGAATGGCCGGATACTTTCCGGTTAAATTGTGAATCCAATCAAACTCCAGCTCGGAATTGCCGTCATTTCCGCCTCCGTATATCTCCTGCTGGCCGGAGAGCATATGATTGCCGTAAACCTCCGTTAAATAATTCATCAGAAGTTGCGTTTCCGGTGTGGCCTCAGAGTCGGCGAGGACAGGCTGCACATTCAAAGGATCAAGAGCAGCATAATCCACAGTGAAGGTATCAAAATAAGCGAATCCCCAACCAGCCTTCAATTGGATAGTGTTGCTTCCTTGGTTCAGCTTATGATAGCCAAAATCGAAATCCGACCAATTGGTCGTATAGGGCAGCATATACGAACCCTTCGTAACGCCATTAACGGTTAAAGATTGCTGCCTGCCGTCAGGACTAAGCTCCTGCATATAGCGGGTGGAGATCGTATACATTCCGGTTTCAGGGACAGTCACTGTAAAGGTAATGGTACCGGAATTCTGCATCCAGACAAATCCACTTCCGGAGTATCCGGGCTTCTGTTGTCCGTAAATTTGGGTCGTTACTTGAAGATCGGAGGTGAGCTGAGCATTTTCGCTTTCAATTGTGAAAAGTGCGTTGTCTGCATGAGCGGGCGGTGCTGTCATTAATCCAAACAGCAGAGTAAATGCCAGCATCATTGCGCTTGCCTTCTTAATTAAATTTTTCATCCTTGTCCTTCCTCCCATATCAAAAATGGTAAATACAAGTTCAATATACAAGCTATTGGATGCGCTTTCATAGCAACCATAGCATAAGTCCCATATTATGTAAATCCCATCTATATTGAAAATTTCTGCTCTTCATTTCTCCACATCCCTGCTCTTAGAGAATGCAACGATTGCTCATTAACGACAGAGGATTTTTTTTCTCTCCTGTTACTGGCAACGTTCCCTCTCTCCTTGCACGATTCGATTTACAATGCAACCATAATTGATGAGAGCCCTTTCCATAAGCAGATAGATAAAACATTAGCTGTTCAAAATGAAGAAACAGCCCCTTTTCACAAAAAAAAGATGGACCGTCTAGCGTCCTTCGACGCCCAGACTGCATCCATCCCCTGTTAATCTTGCTTGAAGCCGTTTAACAACCTTCTGTTATAGAGCAGCAGCTTCTATTACGGCCCGGCTAGCAAGCAGCTCGCTGTCCATTCGGCTAACCGCATCGATAATGGCGATATGGAACGAGCCGCTGCCTTTGCCTTCCGCGGCTTCTGCGGCAAGCTCGCCAGCAATGCCCATCGCTGCCACGCCCGCTGCCGCCGCGAGCAGCAAATCCCCCTCCTGCTTCGCGCCGCAGAAAGCGCCAATCAGCGTGGAGCACATACAGCCGGTGCCCGTTACACCGGACAGCTGAGGTACGCCATTATGGATATGCAGCGTCCGCTTGCCATCACTAATGACATCGATCGCTCCCGTGAGCGCCACGATGCAGCCGAGCTTGGTCGCTGCTCGCTCTGCCACTTGCTGCGCGGTTTCTTCGTTTCTTGCGAGGTCGGCCTCTGAAGCGTCGACGCCCTTCGTCAGCGATTCTAGCCCTGCCGCAAAGCGGATTTCCGATAAATTGCCGCGCAGCACGCCAATTTTCACCTCGCTCAGCAGCCGCTCCACCGCAGCATTGCGCAGGCCTGAAGCTCCTGCTCCCACCGGATCAAGCACGACGGGAATGCCCCGCTCATTGGCCCGCTTCCCGGCGGCAACCATCGACTCGATTGTACGGCGGTTCAGTGTGCCAATATTAATAACAAGTGCAGAAGCAATAGAGACGATATCGTTCATTTCCTCCAGCTCATCCGCCATAATCGGTGAAGCGCCAACGGCGAGCGCAATATTGGCACAGTCATTGACCGTCACGTAGTTCGTAATATGATGAACGATCGGCTTATTGCGGCGCACCGCTTCCAGTAATCCAGCAATCGTTTGTATGATTTCCATGTAGAACCATCCCTCTCTGGCAAATGATTAATGCAACTATTAATCTTATATATACCATAAATTTGGGGTGGAAACCTATGATGAGCAGCACAGCAGCAGAAAAAAACGGATCGGCAGGGAGCCTCTGCTGCTATGCTGATCCGTTTGTAGCGATACCAGTTGCAGCCATGCTCGGCACGGGCATTCCTTCTAAACGCTCGGCGCTTCCACTGGCTTCGGCTTGCCTTCCTTGAGCACTTTGGCAATTAGACAGCCAATTAATAATGACCATACTGGCGATGATATGCCAAAAAAAGATACATTGGCAATGGCGATAATGAAGGCAAACAAGGTCGAAAAACGGTACGTCGTTTCTGAAAAGACAGCTTGCAGATTGCCAATCAGCACTCCCGCCAGCGAGAAGCCTGACAGCAGCACAATAAACGCCGATGGCAGCCTATTAATTAGCACAAGCATCGCTCCGGCAAATACGCCGAAAACAATAACCAGCACGCTGCATACGATACCCGCCCAAATGCGGCTTTTCCTCTCGCCTGCTTCTTCGCTGCTGCATAAAGCGGTCATCATGCCTCCGACGTTGACGGCATGTCCGCCAAAGAAGCCAACGAGCAGCGTGCCGAGGCCTGAAAAGACAACCGTCTTGTTCACAGGCGGATTATAGCCGTTTTTCTTTAAGGCAGCCAGCGATACTGCAATATCATTGCTCAAAATCAATATCGCAATTGGAATCGATATTGAGATAAAGCTGCCCGTCGTAAAGGACGGACTAATCCAGTGCGGCATACTAAATTCAGCCACTTCAGCCGTAGGAAAGTCATGCCAAATGAGCAGCCCAATGACGCCAAATGCCAGCATTCCTAGCAAGGGTGGAATCGCTTTATGCAGCCTTGGAACGATAAGAAAGCCCAGAAAAGATAGTAAGCCGATAATAGGCAGCTCTTTAATAGCTGGAATAATGGCCACGACATAATGCAGGACAATTCCCGCCAGCATGGCGTCCAGCATCGGCTTTGGAATGAGCCCCAGAAGCTTGCCGAATAAGCCGGTCGCTCCAAGCACGGCAATAAGCGCACCCGCCATAATAAAGCTGCCCGCCAGCTCCTTTATCGGATAATGCAGCGCCGATGCGCTGAGAAAAGCGACAGCCGTAAGCGAATGGGCGCCAGCAAATGGCATTTTGTAGCGGAGAATAAGCCACAAATTCAGAGCTCCGCCAATCACATAAACCGCGAACAGCCACGACAATGCCTCCGCCCGGCTCAGCCCAAGCGCATCCGCTGCTTGTATAATGAGCACCGCGCCGCCTGTACAGGCCATAATCGCCGTCGCGAGCCCACTCGATATATTTTTTGTGTTCAGCATGACTGTTCTATAAAGCTCCTTCCATCTCATGACGCATTCGCAAGGTGTAAAATAGCGGCCTAAAGCTGGCTCTAATCAGAGCCCTCTTCAAACCCCTTCTTATTCTAGTATTTCTTCTACGATTGTACAACTTTCAGCTCTGCTCTTATCCTCCGTGCCCTTCACCGCGCCGCTTTATTCAGTCTTAGCCATCAAGCGTAAACGGCTGTCGCCGTCCTCTGGCGGTAAAGCTAACGTTTCGCGGTGAAATATAAGCGAAGTATAAGGGGGAAACTTATAAATTCTTATATTTTGAAAAAAGACCTAAGCTGGCGGGTAAAAGAAAAGATTACCTGCCCGGCTTAGGTCTTGACTGTCGAAGCACCGCTTATTTCATTTGATCAAGCAAAATAAATTGGCCATCTGCTTCTTCCAAGCGGAAAATAACCGGCCGCTCCTGCGGGTGCTTGTTAGGCGCATGAATCGTCAGGCATAGCTGGCCTTCTAGCGTTGTGAACAGCATGCCATGTCCCCCATCCTTCGCGAACAATGGCTCGGGATCTTGAATCCAAGGCCCCACGATCTGCCCCGAAGCAGAGCGGGCAATGCCCATCGTATAACCTTCCTGACCAGACGTCGACCACATCATGACCAGCTCGCCATTTTCCATCCGATGCAGGAAAGGACCGTCTGTGACGTAGTTTTGCTGATTGTCACCACCACCGACCGACCAAACAGCATCCGAAGCTTTGAACAATAAAATCGGCTCCCCGACCGCTTCCTTGAAATCACGCGTAATCCGAACCGCATACATTTCGCCGTCCTGAACTTGCACCCACTCCTTGCAGAACACCATCCACGGATCACCACTGTTGTCAACGAACAGCGTGCCGTCCAGACATTCCCAATCCTGCGGAGTCAGTGCCCGGCTCCATGGCTCGAACGGCCCTTGCGGCTGGTCTGCCGCCAGAACGCCCGTTACTCTCGGAATGCCGTCCGCTTTAAAGCTGGCAAACATATAGAAGCGACCTTCCCACTCGTAAACCTCCGGCGCCCAGTAATGATGGTCCGACCAGAAGTCAGGCTCAGGCCGGAAGCACGGAATGGGCCCCTCCCACTCAGCGAGGTCGTCGCTCTCATAAACGTCAAAGCCTAGCGCTTTGCCGCTCCATACATTTTGCCCGGTGGAGCCGTACAAATAATATTTTTTGCGGCCTTGGTCCACTACTATATACGGATCGCGAAAATGAATATCTCCAAGCTGTTTTTTGCTCACAATAAACGCCCCTTTGCGCTAATTTAATAGTATTCACAAATGAATTAATGAAATTATTAATTAAAGAGCATATGAATTAACCTTACCTCATCATATAATTTGAAGGGCCTGATCGCAATCTTTTTTTGAAGGCGGCTATTGTGTGCTAATTGTGACCCAGCATGCAACAATTTCTGTGTATATTCGTCTGAAATGAAAATGCAGGAAAATAATTAATCGTTCATTTCACTAAGAGGAGTGCAAACATGAAAGCAAAACATATAACCATTCAAGGCTGTATTTTATTCGTCCTCTTAATAACAGGCTGTTCTAACGATAGTAACATAGGGACACCCGCAGCAACCGAGACGCCCATTTCAACTGCTCAGCCTGCTGCTGCAGCTTCCAATTCCGATGTTAAGCTAACCACCCTCAGCTTCACAACGAGCCGCAACGCCGATTGCAGCCTAAGTGCAGCTTTACCTGATTCTTTCGGCGATTATTCAATGACCAGCAGCCCTCCTGTCGAGCTTCAAGGAACCGTGTATCACATGGTCAATCTGTACCGCGGCGACGATATCGTTACAAATGCGCTTCTATCGCACCGCCTGGGACAGGAGGAGGTGAAGGTGGAATGGAGCGAGACGATTACCGATTCCAACAATCGTTGGTACAATTCTTTTCATTCCGGGAAGGAATGGCAGCTTTTAAAACTGGACGAGGAACGGCTCGTTTTTCTTGAGCCGGAAATCATTGACGATGGTGGCCGCTACCACCTGTCCGCTTTACATGCAAAATCAGGTGAAATTACACGGATTAGAGAGGATTTTTGGCCGCTGACCGCCGACTACGATTACATTTATCAATATCAATGGAACGAAGAGAAGCAGCAGCTGTTTATGCAGAGCTATTTGGGAAAAGTGTGGTTTTTTGACCTGCAAGGCGAGGACAAGCAGGATCGGGTACCGGAAAACACGTTCCGCGTCATCCCTCATTCGACGACCGGGGCACCTTCCTTGTTCCTGTCACCTGACTTTGAGCGTTTCGTCCATAACGATGAAAGCGGGGAGGTTACTTTTTTCACGGCTGACGGACAACCGCTTAAAAGCGTTAAACTGCCGGAAAAGCGTTACGTCGCTTCCGAATTGATGAAGTGGAATCCGGCAGGCACCGTGGCATGGATGGACACCGCTCCAGAGCAGCGGCAGCGCATCAAGGACATTGACATTGATTATTTGAATCTGGCGCCACAGCACATTTATTTTTATAATCGAGATGGACTGCCTATTGCTTCATTGAAAGCCGAGGCGGGCGAACATACAGCGATAGAAGTCGACCGGTGGCTCGATTCCAGCGTTGCTCTCATCAAAGCCTATACAATTGCACAAAAAAACAAAGCGGATTACGGCATAGAAGAAACAAATATCAGCTACTACAGCTATGATGTCATTCATAAAGTGAAAAAGCAGGTTGAAGCAGTGCCAGCAGCACCGGGCAAGGAGTCAGCCGAAAAGGCGGAACTGCGCATTTCCGAGGATGGGCGAGCCCTTATTTATGAACAAGGTTGAAAATAAGGCCCAATAAGCGGGCATTCTGCAGCATGAACTGCACCCCGTCAAGTAGACAGTATAAAAAATAAAGATTAGTTAAGCGGCCTTGGTCCTGAATT
>NZ_LAQO01000034.1 GCF_000971975.1 Paenibacillus algorifonticola
CCAGCGTTCGTCCTGAGCCAGGATCAAACTCTCCATTTAGGTGGTGTTTGACTTGCTCATTACTTTTTTGTATCGCTTTACATTAACTTAAGTTAATGCGGCAGTTTCACTCGTTGTTCAGTTTTCAAAGAACAATTTCTCTTGCTAATTCTTTTTGCGTCAACCGCGTTTTCTCTCAGCGGCGACTTTTATAATATACCATGACTGCCTACTCAATTGCAAGTACTTTTTTTCTTTTCTTCGACATTTTTTTTGTTTGTCGATTCAAGTTATTTGCTTGCTTCAAAAGCGGCGTGTATTAATATATCACAGCTCTCAAAAATTAGTCAAGCCCTATTTCAAAAAAAGATACCCTCCGCTTGAAACAAGCGATTTGGGTATCTTTTGCCGTTCTATTTTATACAGCCAGCGTCATATATCGAAGCTCCAACGCCTCCGTATCTCCGCTTGCTGCCATCACCGCAACCTCGCGAATAAGCGAGCGTTTAACTAATCGTTGCAGAAGCAGGGACAAATCGACATGAAGGGCCTTAATTCTCTCATGCTCCTGAAGCTCGCTGATACTCCATGGCTCCTCCCGGCTCATCATGATATTAAAGAGCAAGGAGCAGCAGTCCTTCATTTTATTGATTACCGTAAACTCACAAGCGAGCATAACGAGTTGTACACGCTGCTCCAGCGTTTCAGGGCTAACCGTTAATTCTTCATAAAGCTTGTACACCCCCGGATGTACTCGGCGCATTTGACGCCACACAGTTAGCTCCGGATGCTGCCCTTCTTCAATTAATACAATGTGCGCCCAGTGATGCAGAGCAGTTAAAATGTTGCTGTAAGCATCCAATATATTACGCCCTTCGTAATCATGCTTGGCCTGTAGGTAACTTCTCAGAAAGCCAGAGAATTCTACAAACCGCTTTTGCTCCCTCATGACGTCCGGAAATTGTATAATGCGCTCACGAATATCGCTTATACGGCTGTCGCGCTCCAACAGTATCTCCCCCCGAACTATCCATTGAATAATACTTTTGTTTTCCCCGCTTGCCATCCACTGCTCCAGCTGACCTACACTCACACTGCGGATCAGCACATGCTTGCCTTCAATGCGGACATGCTCAATACTTTGAACAGCAGGCTGCTCTACAATCGCAAGAAGGAGCAAATCCAAACCTTCGGTCAACGGACTGTAAGCAAAAGAGTTTTCGATTGCGATTAGACCAAGCAGCTCTGGCTGTGATTGATGCGTTTGAATGAAATGTTCTTTTATATGTTTCACTTGGGCCTCCGTATAGCTAATCCAATATGATTAAGATATAATAATAATCTACGGTGTTTGTTATTTCGACAAAGCCGAGACAGTTTCCTGCTTACATGGATGGAAAAACCGTCTGATTTTTAATAAGAATACCATGGAGAGGATGGACAAAGTGAATAAGTTTTTTTTCAAGTCAGCGAAAATAAACGAATTTCGTCTGTGGGGGCTGATTTTCACACTCGTCGGTATGGGTGTTATGATTCTCGGCACAGCCGGAATCGTTCTTTGGGGACAAGCTGGTAAAATCGTTGCCGCGATTTTTATGGTTATCGGGATGATTTCCTTGCTCGTTAGCGTTGCCGTTTATTTCTGGGCAGGCATGATGTCAACCAGTGCAACGATGCTAACCTGTCCAGAATGTAATCGCCCAACGAAAATGCTCGGCAAAACAGATCGCTGCATGTTCTGCAAAACGATTCTGACACTCGATCCGGCGCAAGCCACCCATGCACCTTCCGAATAATACGCTGCTATTAAAAATAAGTTACATAAGCACAAAAGGGCGTTGCCACCAAAAAGGGGCAACGCCCTTTTCACACAGAAACAGAAGCTAGTTTATAAGAACAAATTTTTAAATTCTTATATTTGCAATGAAAGAAGGCCACCGCTGAACTCGCGATGGCCTTCTTTTTAATAAGATTGTATTGTTATCATTGCAATTTACGGTTTTTTATTCAAAGCGGTATCAATCGTTTCCCAAATAGCGTTCGTTTGAAAAGTGCGCTGCCATGTCGCTACTCCAGCTAACCCGTACTTTTTAACCAACGCAACTCTAGCTTTGATCGACAGCTCGTCCTCAATCCAGATGCGTTTTAGCGCTTCCTCTTCCTTATACTCCACATAATGCTGCCCAGCATCACTATCGAGTACAGGCTTCAGCTTATATTGCGTAATGATTTCTTTCACTTTATCCATACCGAGCGCTTTAGAGCTAACCTTGGTTTCGCCATTCTCTTCGGTCTCCGTCCAAATACGGGTATATAGCGGCATGCTCAATATAAGCTTGCTTGCAGGAACGCCGTCTTCTTCCAATATTCTCTTCAAAGCTTGCTCCGTCCAAGGCAGCGAAGCGACCGAACCCGCAACCGGGCTTGTCGCCCAATGCTCGTCATAAGCCATCACCATCATGTAGTCTACAACTTTGCCAAGCGCTTTACGATCGAGAAAAACAGACCACATCTCGCTGTTAGACTTAGGCGTCACATCAATAGATACAACCAGGCCCGCTTCATGAAGCAGAGGCGTCAGCTCACGGACGAACTGAACCAGATTTTCCTTATCTTTCGTATAAACATTCTCAAAGTCAACATTAATGCCCTGCAAATGATAAAGCTCTGCAAATGCAAGCAACTGCTGGATCATATGAAAACGCGTCTCTACAGTCGCCAGTGCGGCACTCGTCCGATCCGGCTCAAACCCGTTGCTAAAGAGTGCCCATACTTGCATTTTTTGCTTTTGGGCCCATTTTACATACGCTGGATCTGCTTTACCTTTAATTGTGCCATTCGCATCCTGGAGCTCAAACCAGGTTGGACTGACAACATTGACGCCTTGCATCTCCGGAATTGTGGCTGGATCTGGCTTGCGTTGATAAACAGCCTCCCAGGTCAGATTGATTTTGCTGCCTGTAACCTTCCAAGCAACAAAATCCGTTTCGTTATCGCTAGGTGCAATTTGCTCCATGCTGGTGAGCGCGGTGTTATCCTTAGCGATATAGCCAGGATGTCCATCCGGCCCCTGAACGTGCAGCCAGCCATCGCGTTCTCCCCAAACTCTGAGCTTGCTCGCGAGTGCAACCTTCTCCACAATCGGTGCCCTAATAGTAGGTTCTGTCCGTATAGCCGCTCCTTTCTCCCGCTTCGCTTCCGCAAGTTGAATAGCTCCACCAGACTGAAGCAGGGTGACAACGCCCGAATCTGCAACATACTCCGTCTGCAAACCGTAAAGCTCCTCAATCGGCGTAATCGGAATATAAACGACATCATCCTGTACCTCAGCTGTAATCGTCAAGTCAAAAGGCTTGCGATTCACGGTCGCTGTCAAGGAATTTGTCTGCAAACGCAGCACCTTATTCGCTGTTGTAAAAATAATCGATCCGCTATCCGCTTCATAGCGTATAGGCTGGTCTGCCCCAAGTACCTGCTGAAGCACAGGAAGCGGCAGCTTCACCTCGTTATTTTCAATAATGGCACCTTGCTTCATTACTTCGCCATGAACGACGATTGGATTTTCCAACCCATAATCGGGAACCATTTGTTTAAAATTAGGAATATAGCGGTCGTATACAAACCAACCCCCACCTACTGCCAAAATAATTATAAAAAAGAGAAGTATATTCCGAGCCCCACTGCCCTTGCGGCGACGAGGAGTTCGGCGAAGCATAGTTTCCAAGCGTATCGCACTCCTTTATAAAAGACGAAAGCGTGCATATCCGCGGTTGAACGCTTCCCTGCACGCCATCATTTTGTTAGGTTTGATTAGTTCTTGATTCTTAGTTCTTATTTCTTAGCCGCCGCACAGGTAGAGCAGGAACCGTAAATTTCCATTCGATGCCCTTTCACGATAAAACCAGTCTCCTGCGATGCGACACGCTCCACCTCAAGTAAAGGTGGGTACTCAAAATCAACAATTTGACCACAGTCATTGCATATGGCATGATAATGCTCCGATGTATCCGCATCAAAGCGGCTGGAATCATCCCCATATGTCAGTTCCTTAACAAGCCCCGCTTCTACAAATAACCGTAGGTTATTATATATGGTCGCCACGCTCATGCTTGGAAAATTAGGCGACAGTGATTTATAAATTTCATCGGCTGTCGGATGAGTCATCGATTCCATTAAATAGCTTAAAATGGCATGACGCTGCGGGGTCATACGGACACCATTCATTTTTAATTGCTGCAATGCTGCATTGACGGCTCCCATTCCCCTCACGCCTTTCGTTAGTAGTTAAAACTATTGTACGTGTTTTCAAAATGATTTGTCAATGAATGCGGCTATTGCTCCGCGACGCTATGCTGTATGGCAATACTGTTATTGGCATTAATTTGCAGACGGTATTGGCCGTCTCCAATCGTTCCCCGCACCGTTTTTTTACTGACTTCGAGCGGCAAATTCGTTGTAATTGCTCCAAATGTGACCGATCCATACACCGTATAACTGCCGTACTGCGGGACAGTCAGTTTAATTTCCCCTACGGAGCTATCGACATCCCAGTCACCGCCGACTACCGAGCTCGCCAGCTCTATGCCGCCATTCAAGGTAGCAGCCTTTACGGAGCCGCTAGCTTCATTAATGTTGATTTTTCCATTTTTCGTATCGGCCTCTATATCTCCAGAGATATTCGTCATCTTCAAGGCGCCGTTGGTCGCTTCTGCAAATACATTCCCTTTAATAGAAGCTGCGGTAACAGCCCCATTTAATAAGGTTATACTCGCATCGCCCGTTATATGACGAAGAGTAATCGTTCCATTATTCGCTTTCGCCTGAACGCTGCCCTTTATTCCTTCTGCTAAAATTTCACCTGTATCACTGGAGAGCTCCACACCTCCGGGAGCATCGAGGTTTTTGACTTTAATCGGTCCATTATCGGTATGCACGAGTACAGAAAGCTGTCTCATCGGCTGTTCATCTTGCTGCTGCTCTTCCATTTGTTGTGGCGACTGCTCTGGAGCAGGTGTTGATAATATCGTGTTCGAAGCCGAGGCCGAGGCTTGTTCCACATTATCAGACGGGCTTGGATCTGGCGTACTAGTCTCCAAAGCAGCCTGATCGTCCGGCTCAAGCTCAAGATCAGGCTCGGCAATTTCCTCCACCTGAACATTCGGCAAACGCGGCACGGTTACGGTAATATTGATCCGCGGTTTACGTGTTCCGTTCTCCCCGTAGCTGCTGCTTTTGGCCTGCAAGGTGATTTTTTCACCGCTTGATGACGCCTCGATCTTCGATTTTTCGGCCATTTTATCAGCCTCTGCTTCATCATCGACATCAACCCATACCTCGGTATCAATGCTGATAAAATCATTATTTCCGCTTTGCAACGTCACTTTTCCATTCACATTGTAAATCTGAATAGCTGTCGTCTTTTCTTCTATCGGAACGATAAGCACTTCTTTCTGATAATGAAAGCCTTTTTCCTCGCCGTAATCCTGTGCGCCATTCAAATCGACATATTGATCAATCCAGCGAAAAGGCAAATCCGCATATTGCGTTACTAAAAAGCCAAAGCCCGCAATGACGACCGCTGCCATGCTTCCGATAAAATCAAGCCGCAATTGCTTCCGCGTCCGCCGCTGCAATAGGCTGTAGGCGACAAGCTCGCCTCCTAGACATATAAACAGCGCAGGCCACCAATAGCGCATCAGCGCAAAAACATTGCTGCTGTGCATTTCATCCCACAGCAGCAGCCCGCCTGCAGCAGCAATGAATAAAGCAGCTGTGAAGCTCCCCAGCCGAAACACCGCTGCCAGCCGCTGGCGCAAAACCAACCCAATGGCAATCAGCCCGAGTACAGGGCCTACCGCATAATTCGCAGCCTCGTCAAACCAAGTGAACAGCGCGGTCGGCTGCCGAAGCATAAGCAGCAGCATAAGCAAAATGCCTGCGACCATAATGAGTATGCCGTCCCTAAGCTTTAAACCGGACTGCGTTTCCGTTCGCCGATCCAAGCTTTGCAGCGCATCATAGACGCTAATAAAATAAAATACAGGCAGTGCAAGCCCTAAATACACAATAAGCAGCAAATGCTTCGCACCATCGGCATCCGCCAGACGGACAATGGTGCCGCCATCAAGTAAAATTCCAGCGGCAAGCAGCAGTCCTCTCGTATATTCTCCTGTATATAAATGTCCCGCTCCTGGCCATAGAAAGGCCAGCAGCACCGTAAACAGTCGACTTTTCCTACGTCCAGTTTTCATCCCAAGCTCCTGCAAAACATGTCCTCCGTATGTGCAAGTTTATTGCTTATTATTGTACCATAGATGCCCGCCTGATAAGACTTTTGCATGAAAATGCAAAAAAAAGAGCCGTCCAGCTTGTGGACAGCTCTTGCTTGATTTGCATCAATCAGCTTGCCTGTTGATTATGCTTAATTAGGCTTGCTGCAGACGCTCCAGCAGCATTTTGTTAACCATTGCTGGATTCGCCTTACCTTTCGTTTCTTTCATAATTTGGCCGACCAGGAATCCGATCGCCTTCTCCTTGCCCGCACGGAAATCCTCAACCGATTGCGGGTTCGCTTCAATAATTTTATCGACGATGGCAATGATTGCCCCCTCGTCGCTAATTTGTACGAGACCTTGCTCTTCAACAATTTGCTGCGGCAGCTTGCCGGATTCCAGCATTTCCTTGAAGACCGTTTTGGCGATTTTACTGCTGATCGTGCCTTTCTCCAGCAATCCGATCATTTCCCCTAGCCCTTGTCCGGTAATTTTCACATCGGACAGCTCCAGGCTGTTCGAGTTCAAATACCCGAGCAGATCGCCCATAATCCAGTTGGATACAGCTTTCGCATCCTTCGTATAGGACAAGCTTGCTTCGAAAAAGTCTGCCATTTTCTTCGATGCAGTAATGACATCAGCATCATAGGATGGCAAACCGTAGTCGCTTGTATAGCGGGCTTTACGTGCATCTGGAAGCTCAGGAATCGAAGCTTTGACACGTTCTTTCCACTCTTCGTCGATGTAGAGGCGAACCAAATCAGGGTCCGGGAAATAACGATAGTCATGGGATTCTTCTTTGCCGCGCATCGAAATCGTCTTGCCCTGCGCCTCATCCCAGCGGCGAGTTTCTTGAACAACCTTATTGCCGCCGTCCAGCACCTCGGCCTGACGCCATTGCTCATATTCAAGGCCACGTTGAACACCGCGGAAGGAGTTCATGTTTTTCAGCTCAGCGCGCGTACCAAGCTTCTCTTGTCCATAAGGACGAAGGCTGATGTTTGCGTCGCAGCGCAGGCTGCCCTCTTCCATTTTCACATCCGATACTTCGCAGTAAAGCATAATCGCTTTCAGCTTCTCTAGGTAAGCTTTCGCTTCCTCAGGTGTACGAATGTCCGGCTCGGAAACAATTTCAACGAGCGGCGTGCCTACACGGTTAAAGTCAACGAGAGAGGCATAACCTCCATCAACGTGCGTCAGCTTGCCCGCATCTTCTTCCAAGTGCAGCCGGGTAATGCCAATTCGTTTCGTAACGCCGTTAACTTCAATATCAATCCAGCCGTGCTCGCCGATAGGCTGATCGAATTGCGAAATTTGATAAGCTTTAGGCGAATCGGGATAAAAATAGTTTTTACGGTCAAATTTGCTGACATCAGCAATTGTGCAATTGAGCGCCATTGCAGCCTTCATCGCGTATTCAACCGCCTGCTTGTTCAGCACCGGCAGCACGCCGGGATGACCGAGGCAGACCGGGCAGGTATGCGTATTAGGCGGAGCTCCGAAAGCGGTGGAGCAGCCGCAAAAAATCTTGCTGTTGGTGTGCAGCTCAACGTGCACCTCCAGCCCGACTACCGTTTCATATTGAGTCGCTTCAGACATCGTTAATCCTCCTTAGAATTTTGCTGGGCGAGGTTACTTGAACAGGGCACATAGAACATGCTGAAAAAGGATCTGCGCTGCGCGAAAAGGTTGGCTTACGATCGCTGTTGCCCAAGCATTTTTCGAATCAATCCCGCTTAGCGGTAAAATTCTAGGGCAAAGGCGAACGCTTACGCTTCTACAGTCCAACCTTTTCACTCCGCTTGCCTTTTTCATCTAGCTTCTATGGCAACCATTAAGTAAAAATCGCTTCGCAAGCTGGCTTTTATAGCAAGGTAAAACCTAAATGAGAAAACCTATATCCCTACAGGCAAAGATCACAGGTTAGCCCTGCAAGGCTGAATGTATTAGAGCTGCGGACGCAGCTTGTGGAATTCGGTATTTTGCTCGAAAGCATGGGCTGTGCGCAAAACAGTCGACTCGTCGAAGGCTTTGCCGATAATTTGCAATCCGATTGGCAAGCCTTCCGCTTGGCCGCAAGGAATGCTGATCGCCGGAACGCCTGCAAGGCTGACCGGAATCGTACAAATATCGTTCAAATACATCGTCAGCGGGTCGCCGACCTGCTCGCCAAGCTTGAACGCTGCTGTCGGGGCAGTTGGCCCGATGATGACATCGTATTTTTCAAATACTTGGTCAAAGTCCTGTTTAATGAGCGTGCGCACTTTTTGCGCTTTCAAATAATACGCGTCATAGTAGCCGGAGCTAAGCGCATACGTTCCCAGCATAATACGGCGCTTAACTTCTGGACCGAAGCCCTCGCTGCGCGATTTACGGTACAGATCGATCAAGTTCGCCGGATTGTCTGCACGGACACCATAACGAACGCCGTCAAAACGCGCCAGGTTGGAGGAAGCTTCAGAAGACGCAAGCAAATAATAAGCAGCAATGGCATATTCGGTATGCGGCAGCGAAACCTCTTCCCATGTTGCGCCAAGGCTTTCATACACTTTCAGTGCATTCAAAACCGCTTCCTTAACCTTTGGATCAACGCCTTCTCCCAAATATTCCTTCGGTACCGCAATACGCAAACCTTTGACATCCCCTGTCAAGGCAGACGTATAGTCAGGAATGCTTACATTCGCGGAAGTAGAGTCTTTCGCATCATAACCAGCAATCGCTTGCAGCACAAATGCGGAATCCTCAACATTTTTCGTCAAAGGGCCGATCTGGTCAAGCGATGAAGCGAAAGCGACAAGTCCAAAACGGGAAACAAGGCCATACGTTGGCTTAAGACCGACAATGCCGCAATAAGCTGCTGGCTGACGGATCGAGCCACCCGTATCGGAGCCAAGCGAGAAATAAACTTGACCCGCAGCAACAGAAGCAGCGGAAGCGCCGCTGGAGCCGCCTGGCACATATTCCGTGTTCCACGGATTGCGAGTCGGATAATAGCTGGAATTTTCATTCGAGCCGCCCATCGCGAACTCATCCATGTTCAGCTTGCCGATCGTGACGGATTGCGCCGATTTCAGCTTGCTGACAACCGTTCCATCATAAATCGGATTGTAGTTGTCTAGAAACTGGCTGGCACATGTTGTGCGCAAGCCTTCGGTAACGATATTATCTTTAATTCCAGCCGGAAGGCCGAACAGCAAGCCGCGTTCAGCTCCCGCTTGAAGCTGCTTGTCCAGCTCGGCTGCATGCTGGCGAGCTCCCTCTTCATTAAGCGTAAGGAACGCTTGAATGGAAGCTTCTGTTGCTTTAATACGAGCAAAGGATTCATCAACCAGTTCGGTGACGGAAAGCTCCTTGTGGCTCAGCTTGTTATGTACATCCTGAAGACGCAAATCGAACAGTGACAAAACATGTTCCTCCCTTCAATATAAAAGCGCAGCAAGCATATAAGGCTATTGCGCTTGATCATGCGGACTATTCCAATACGGCTGGCACTTTAATCTGGCCGTCTTCTTCATCAGGCGCGTTCAACAGCACCTTCTCGATCGGCAGCGATTCATGTGTAATATCCTCGCGCGTCACATTCGTAATCGGCAGCACATGGCTGGTCGGCTCGACGTTTTCTGTATCAAGCGAGTTCAACTTTTCTGCATATTTTAAAATCGCATTAAGCTGCTCGGTGAATTGACCCTTCTCCTCGTCAGACAGCTCAAGGCGAGCCAAATTTGCAACATGCTCGACATCTTTAATCGTAATGCTCATGAATGTTCCTCCCCCTTCTTAAGCCTGCAATCATTCTTTCTATTATAGCCTAGAATCACATTTTGACAAAGTACGCAAACACGGGCTAGCATGCTTAAATTCTGCAATACTCATTAACAGCAGATGACCCTCCCGCACCTGGCGGAAGGGTCATCTCGCAGAAGCTTATTAAATCCACGCTTTCAAATTAACCTGCCTTATAAAATCCTTCTGGCTTTGGCCTTCAGCAGCAGCTGGCTCCGCTTCCGGGGCGGACTCTTCGCCTCTCATTATACGCTTAAACAGCTCTTCATTATGAGTAGCCAGCGCAAAGTCGATCAGCGATTCGCGTTCGATGCGGTCAACCTCTTCTTGAAGCAAAACTTCCTCCAGCTCCACATCCTCATCCGGCAGCAAAAAATTGCGATTAGCGGCCGGAACGCGCACCACGTAATCAAATACGTTGTCGGCATTGCGGTCGTAAGCAATTATATAACCATATTCCCCCACGGGAAGATTTTGCTCAAAATGATCAGATATTATAATTACCTTAACTCCCAAACTAAGCATCGTCTTCACTCCTGTCTATCGGACGCTAACCTATAACTATTATCCTACTAAAAAATAGTAGCGGTGTCCAATAGGGATTGAAACTGACCCTTTGCCGACCGCGAGCCATCAAAAGCAGCGAGTGAAGAATCGCCGCTAATTATGATTCAATTTACGGTGTTCGCCCTTGTCTGGATAATCCGTAGAAAAAAAATTCCACGAGCTGCTCCACACTCAGGATGCTTCCGCCCGCTTGATTTGAGGTTTCCCAGTGCCGTCCGAGTTCATTTTTAAACATCGTAAAATAAAGCATCATCATCTCTTCGCTAATATCAGAATGAACATAGCCCTCCTGCTTACCCATCGCAACAAATCGCTTAAAAAAAGGCATAACCTTCCGCTCATTATATTCTTCCATTAAACGGACGAATTCGACTTGTCCCGAAAATGCCGCCTGATGGGACTCATTGGATAGCAGCTTTAAATTTTTTGCCTCGCATAACATTATTTCTTTCGTCTTCTCGGGGAAAGGATTTTCTGAACCCAAAATTCGCTCATATTGTTCCAACTGCTTATTCATCCAGTCCATAAGCATATCGGAATAGAGCTGCTCTTTGGTTTTAAAATAATTATAAATGGTTGCTGGCGACACTTTCGCCTTATCTGCAATTTCATTCACGCTAACCTTCTGAAAGCCAAAACTAAAAAACAGTTGGAAAGCTGCGCTATAGATTTGCTCAAGTTTTTGCTGCTTCCTTCGTTCGAAGCCGTTCATTTTTTCCACCTCATTATGTAGTTTAATAGAAGTTTTAGAGTAAATCAATTATACTAGTATAAATCTATTGAAGATTATCCTCTCCACAGTTATAATGTTTTTATAGTAAAACAATATAATAACTACATAATTAGGAGGAGAAACGTTGAGACCATTAAAAATCCCTTCATTTCTGCATGATGTATTCGGTGAGAAACAGAGCTTAATCGCGATTTTAACCATTTTGCTTTTTGGAGGTTTGTTGACTGCTGCGTTATATGTAAGTTTTCCAGAGCTTACAGCAGGCTTGCCATTTTGGCGCAGCGTTTTGGCTTTATTGTTGATTTTCGATATTTTTTCAGGCTGTCTTGCTAATTTCACCACTTCAACGAGCAACTTTTATGCAAGTCGAAAAATCAATCGAGCCGTATTTATAGCCATCCATGTTCATATTGTGGCAGTTGCGCTGCTATTGAACACGGCAATCGTTCATGCTGTTAGCGTGTGGCTCTACACCATCGTAGGCGCATTCATTGTAAATGCTCTAATTGGCAAGCATGCACAGCTGTTCGTTGCGGGCCTGCTTCTATCTATAGGGATGGGCGTTATGCCTATGCTGCCACATTTGGAGCCCTATATGCTCATTATTTTTTTGCTATTCATGCTGAAGGTGCTGTTCAGCTTCGCTGTCGACCATTACGGCAAAGTCTTACAGCGTTCGGATAGCTAGACATGAGTCATGCCTATCATGTTGTCAGGCTTACCAAGTCAGATAAGGCCTCCTTCCTTTCTGTCATGGGCAGCGCCTTTGCAGAAGACCCGTTGTTTATCCATTTATTTGGTGATCCAAAGCTTGATAATCGAGCAAATAAAAACATGCAGGCCTTCTTGTCCTTTATTTTTGATAAAAGCTTCCTTCTGAATGAAGAAATATGGGGTATTTATAAAAAAGAAAGCTTGCTTGGCGCATACGTCATTGAGACGCCGCACACTAGCAAGCTTCAACAAATATATGGCGGATTGCTGCTGTTTGGAAGGCTTCTTCCTTTATTAACACATATATCCCGTAAATCGCTGGGCCAGCTTAATGCCTATATGAGAGTCACCCGCACCGCTGCACCAGCCCTGCCGCATCACTACCTTATTATGATTGGCGTAAAGCCCGATGCTCAAGGCACAGGAATTGGGAAAGCTCTACTGCTGCATGTATTAGAAACGGCACTCGCGGATGATTATTCGCATGGCGTAGCTTTGGACACAGAAAACATTGACAATGTAAATTTATATCGCCGGTTCGCCTTTACATTAAGCCGGGAATTACAAATCGGTCATTTGCCTGTCTATTGCATGTTTTATCAAAAAGGACAGCGAACCTGAGCGGACATATTGAGCCAGAATCCTTATCACGATAGACTTTATTGCCACCACGTTATTGCCGTTGTTCCCTGCTGAACCAGTTCCATACGGGCTCTACATCGTTATGGTCAAGAATAGCTACGGTGTAATCACTCGCATTTCCCATCGTGCGCACGCCCAATGATACTAACCCTTTTCGCTGCTGCCCCCAGCTCCGCTTCACCTTCATTGCGACAATTTGCGGTCGGCGTATGAGGTAGGTGATTCTTGCCAAATTACGTCGGCGCAGTATTAATTGGCCATTTTCCAGTCTTACTCCAGCAGCTTTATGGCATGCCCGTCTCCATAAGTAGACAATCGGTATAAGCATCAGCGACCACAGGCCATCTGTAGGCCAGAAGCCGATTGCCGCGCCGCAGAGGACGAGAGCAACCGCCAGCTCGATGCGCATATAATAAAGCAATGCCCGCTTAGGAGCGTGTGCGTTTATCTCCATTAGCTTCATCTGGGGCACAAAGTGGCTAATAACATGCTCCAGCTCCCTTACGGACACAAAAGGATGCAGCATGAGCTGTTCATTTTTGTCAGACGAGACAACTTGAAGCTTAATTTGGGCATAACCTATCATTTGCCGAAAGATACCCTCCTCAATGATGACGGATTGTACCTTGTTCGGATCAAATAGATAGGTCTTTTTGTCAAGCATACCGTATGATACCGATATTCGCTTACCCTCCCGATGAACGGTGAATCCACTGTATTTAATAATGTACAAAATGAGTGATAGTGCCCAACCCGCTGCCAAAGCGCAAATTGCGGCGACAGCAATGCCGATGATGACATAGCCGGGCACCAAGCTTTTTGATTCCGCATACAGCATTTCGAATATTCGCATTGGAGCAAATTTCTCCAGAAAATCATCAGCAAAAGAATAAATACCCGCAATAAAAGCAAGCGCAAGACCTAAATTCATTGAAGTGGCTGCCGCCAGCAGAAGCTGTCCGTTTGTCAGTCGAAAATACGCGCTGTCTCCCCCATTAGATGCTTGCTGGCCAGAACTGGACTGATGAATAGTGTGGCTTGCTCCCTTTTCTTGTTCAGAAAGGCCGTTTGCGCTTTGATTCAAGCTGCCTAACCCGCTATTCGCTGAAAAGCCATGGGCATCTTCCATCGGAACTGCGTTAGCTCCATGCTTCGACATGTCGATGTCTTTATCCAGCCTGACTTTGCTGTCGCTATCGTCTGCCTGTTGAGCAGCCCTGTCTGCCGTTTGGTGCTGACGGGACAATAGCTGCTGGCGAAGCTGCTCTGCATCGCGTACAGTTAGCGCCGGCAATATACCATCTGCTTTTTTTCCGCCACCCGGCGTTTCGATTTTGAGCTCTGCAACACCAAGTATTCTCTGCAGGAACGGTTGCTCCACATTGACGGAGTGTATACGTCCATAATAAATGGTCTTCTCATCCTTGAATAACACGCCTTTTCGAATGACAATGCGGTCTGCCTCTGGCGTGTAAGTGAAGGCTCGCCATTCTAGACAGCCGAAAAACAATGCCAGTAAAATCAGTCCCGCGGCTCCTGCATACCAATACCACTCCAGACCAAGGAACCCTGATTTCCTAAGCAGCGTAATAAAAATAAGCGGCAATAATCCTTTAATAAACTGGAACAGCGTAAAAACAACAAATACTTTGTGTAGTCTTCGCGGATTATTCATGCTGATCATCCACTTTCGCCAGCTGTCCGATTTTCCGTTTCAGCTCCTCTGCTTTTACCAGCTTGAGCCCTTTAATGCGATGGGTCGTGGCTGCCGTTACAACCGCTACGCTCGCCAGCTTGAACTTGCGCATGAGCGGTCCGCTCTCCAGCTCGACATGCTGGACACGCACCATCGGAACGAGTACATTTTTAATAATGATTAGCCCGTATTGAAGCTCAAGCTCTTCCTCAAACAGTTCATATTGAAAACGTCGGTAGCGGAGGCTCGGCACTACCCAAATATCTAATACACTGTAAGCTGTAACGACACCAAGCCCGATCCATAACGGAATAAGAGTCCACTCTTTCGCTATGGCCAATACCCCATAACCGGATACGATTAAATAACCAATTGCCGCTGCAATAGCTGCCTCAATCCGGCTTACTTTTACATAGTCCCTATCGACCCTCTGCGTTAAAGCCCGATTCATTTCTCATCCCCCTATGGCAATACAATTAGCTGCTCTTTCGTACGTGTAAGCTGGCGGGGCGTGCCGTCAGTAATTACATAGCTGTTCTCCACTCCAACAACACCCTGCCCTGGAAAAGTGAATTTCGGTTCAACTGCAAGCACCATCCCGGAAGCGAGCGGCAGATCGAAACCGCGGGCCAGCACAGGCCATTCGTCTATTTCAAGGCCAATACCATGTCCGAGAAACTTCGCTTGATCAAGGCCAAAGCCCATATAATGCGCAGATAACCCCGCAGCAGCCGCTTGATCAAGTGAAGCGATATACAACTCAGAGCATGGCGTCCCGGGAACCATGCCTTTTTCCGCTGCGCGCATCATTTCCTCAGACGTTCGGTAAGCATGAGCAAGCTGCTCTGAAAGCTGTCCAATAACCGCAGTACGCGTCTGATCGATAATGTAGCCGTCAATGCAGCAGCCCACATCAATGAGTATAGGCTCATTGCGTCCGATTACTCTGTGGCTGACGCTTTGCGGAAAAGTAGCCCCCAAGCCAAGGCCGCCTGCCGGACCGTCAAAATAAGTAGGCACGGCAGCAGCAGCTCCTGACGTCACCATCCCTGTCGCTACTTCCTGATTGTAGCCGCGCATACGCATCAAGCCGATATGTCCTCGAAGCCGCAGCTCATATTCTACTCGGGCTATCCAGGCTAGCTCGGTAATGCCCTCTTTTAACACATTTAAAGCTTCACCTAGCGCCTCATCTACAGCTTTCGCTGCTGTTTCAATTCGCTTGATTTCCCAAGGCGATTTAATCATTCGCTGTCCTCTAATAAGGGCTGAACCGTCTACCAGCTCGACTGCCCCTGCCGATTGCAGCAACTGGTTAAGCTTAAAATAGGTTTGTGCAGGAAGCACATCAAGATCCGCAGCCACAGTAACAGAACCTCCCGCCTTAAACAGCTGTGGAATACGCTCTGCGAGCGTCTGTCCAAATTGGCGGAATGAGCCTAATGGCTCTACAGCAATCAGCGTTTCCAGTCTTGCACGCTCCAGGCTACGTTTGACGAAAAACACGGGCATGCCCTCGGCCGGAACAAATGCGTAACCATTTTGCATTGAGCCAGTGTAATAATACAAATCTATATTTTGCGTTAGCAGCATGCCGTCAATCGCTTTCTTGCCCATCTCCAGCTGAAGCTTGCTTATGCGCTCCTGAACCAAGTCATCAGGTATCTCTCTCGTTATAGTTGTCTTATCCATCGTTATGCTCAGCTCCCGAAATCATTTATCCCTCCCCTTCATTAGAACAATTTTACAAATGGCAGTCAACTGCAGGACAACTGCCGCAGGCATTTTTATGATCAACCTCTCCTTTCCATACGCCTAAAAATCAAAAGTCAGCTCGGACACGCCTTTAATCGTCCATTCTATTGGCTTAAGCGCTGTGAACACACTTGGGTTCACAAGTTTTATGATCATGACAACTCCCGGACGGCGCAGCGTAGCTTCATAGCTGTATTGTGCATTTACGTATTGATACGGAAAAGTGTGTTCATTGTTAATAACATCGAAAACCACAACCTTAACCGGCTCCTTCAATAAGGAGCTGCCAAGCGGTTTCCCTGCTGCATCAAGCTGCAGGTTGCCTTGCAAATAACGGTTTGCTGACGCTTCAGCCGCCAACGGATCTATGCGGACGACACCGTCTCCCAGTGCAGCTTTATCCACCTGCTGTGCAGCCGCATGAACGGCGCGGTTTAGCGCATGCTTGCCCTGAAAAAGCGTCTTCATCGCAATTTCCTCATCTGTCTGCATGACGTGCAGCATGAGCCAGATCGTCATCATCAGCACAATTATCGTCAGCTTATACATAGCATAACTCCCTGTCACCTGTTCACTCATTCTGTCATTCAGCTATCCACTCACCTTAGTAGCCGAAATTGCAGCCCTTTAAGGCACATATTCGCTCATTTTGATGCCTGTAGCGCGCAGCCTGCCATTTTCATTAGGCGGCTCCACGCCGATTAAGCGATCCAATTGAAACAGCCCCTCATAGGGATAGCTGAGCAGAACAATCAAGCCCGTCCCTCGCAGCAATGGCATAGCCGAATTCGTTGCCTGCTCGCCATTATCGGCCGCCACTTCAAAAATCAGCGCTTCCGGCTTCATTCCGAACTTCGCCAGCCGTTGACGCGACTGTTCCAGCATCTCTGGACTGATGTAGCCATGCGTGCCACTCGCCCCGACTTCAAGCAAATAATCAACCTCCTGCTGTAGCACTGCCTGTCGTACAATCAGCACATGCTTATAAATAGGCGAGAACATTAGCCAGCATAAAATCGTCGCGAACAGCACGAATACTAAAATGCTCTTCATGGGCTCATATTCCTTATATAGCTGCTTGTGGCATCGCCAGAGCGTTCAAGCTGTTTTTTCATCCCCTGATCCCCTTCTGCAACTCCAGAGTAAATCATAACAATCGTCACAAGCAGCAATATCGCTGCCAGCAGGGTACGCATCGCCTTTCCTCCTCTTTTGCCGCTAATGCTGGCTTGCAAACTACTGCAACAGCTTGCTGATTTTTTCATTGGCAGCGTCTCCTTGCGTTTGGATTTGGCTGCTAGTGCCAGTCGTATCCTTAGCGATAATGCCGTTGAAAAGCAAAATAACGACAACTAACAGCATGACGGTCATTAAAATATTGCGCATTGCGAATTCACCTCCTTGTTATGTAGTCGCTGCATAGTCCTCAACCCAATGATGCGAACAGCTTCTGTCCCTCCATCACCCATGGGTAAATGAAAACTTGAAACGTATACAAAATAGGAACGCCAGCGAGCATAAACAGCAAATACGACGCGGTCTCCTTGCGGCTGTCTTTGGCAAGCTCCAGCTTCTCCTTATATTCCTGAATACGGTCACGCAAAAGCATATAATACTCCTCGCTGTCATCAATGCGAAGCGAATCAATGGTCTCTACAAAGCTCATGCCGTCATCCGTTCCCATTCTGAGCTTGAATTGACGCAATGCCTGTTCGGCATCGTGATACCATTCCGCCAGCAGCCGCTCCAAATCGCCGCGAAGTGTGCTCGTATATGGGATGCAGCGTGTCAGCTTCGTATGAATATGCAGCGACGAATCGGCCAAATAAAGCAATTGATTGCTCATCACATAAATTTCCTTCGTCATGCGTTCCGATCGAAGCTTGCGCAGCATTCGCAGCCATGGCAAATCCCACACCAGCATAATCCAGCAGAAAACGAGCAATGCTGATAAATATGCCATCTTGCTGCCCTGACCCTGTCCCGCACTTACGGGTACGCAGATGGAAATGCCTATCATCAATACAATGAGCAGCAATTTTCGAGCAGCTACGTACCAACCGGGATCTGTTTCCACCCCGCATCCGGCAAGCAGCATTTCCCGGTCAACGAAACACTGCTGTTCCCTTGAAAGCCTGAGCTTGCTGAGCCAGTTATCCGGTATTTTTCTTGAATGCCATTTGATTCCGGTGAGATGCAGCCAACGCGGCTTCTTTTGCGGCAGCAGCCTAAGTATAGCGACCGCTGCAATAAACCCGAATATAAACTGGGCAGCCATCGCTCCTGCGCGCACGCCTCCTTCCACCCAATGATGCATCGTAGCCTTGCCTCCTTTTCTGCTTGCAAATACGTCATGTAAAGCAGCCTACATTTTTTTGCGAGATAGCCATAGTCCCATTAGAAAGGATCCAAAAATGAGCAGCAGCGCATTTAAAAGCATATCTCTGCCCCTAGGGTCCAGAACGTAATAGTAGTAGGCATTCTGCTCGTTATAATGCAAATTGATGCCAATAAATAAAGCTAGAAACAACACGGGCGTAAAATTAGCAATTCGGATTTCCAGCAGCCGATTCCGCTCCTGCTCATTCGCGCGGCGCGCCTTGCGCATATCTGAGAGTAAATCCTTGAGTCCATCCGCCATCGGCACTCCTTCAGCAAGCGCAACACGCAAAATATTAGCGAAATAATCTGCCCACGTATGACCTAGCGAAGCAGCAAAAATACGCAAACTCGCTTCATCATCACCACGGACAGACAAATTGCGATACAACTGCTCAAAAACATTTTTCATCGGGCCGAGCAGCCGTCTTTCATCGACCGTTCGCTGCAGTGCTGCCCTCACCTGTACCCCGCCGGTTACTAAATAACATTGGTAAAACAGCTCAATGGCGGGCAAAAATTCGACCTGTGTCTGCATTTGACGCTGGACAAGCAGCGCCCGCAGCACCGTATACGGCAAGCAGCCGAGCACAACCCCGAACAACAAGGTGCCTTTTACCGTCTGAAAAAACAATCCGCCAGCCGTCAGCCCGGTCAGCAGCAGCAATCCCGACAAGCATAAAAATGCCGATGGCTGCAGCTTGATATGGAGCACCTCCAATAAATCGGCAAGCGGACGATAGAGCTTGTCCATCCGCTGCAGTCGCTGCTCCAGCCGATGGCGGAATCGCCCTCGCTGCCGATAGGCCAGCCTCGCTAACCGCTCATGCCTCTCCATCCACATGACAAGCAGCGCAGCAAGCATAATAAACAGGAATAAAAACAGCAGCGCACCGCCTCCAAGAACATACAGCCTAGTCAAAAAACAAACCTCCCCTCGCCAGCTTCTGCCTAGCTCGCTGCGAAGGGCGCTGCGGATATTGCCACTGTTCCAGCGCTTCATCATAAACGGCCCATTCGCGTACCTTCACCTCGTTGTCCGCCCAGCCTATTTCAGCAAGGCGCGATACGACACGCCGGCCCTTGATGTTGCGCATTTCAATCCCAATCTCCACAACATATTCGGCAATCCGTTTCGTCAGTCGTTCCGGGTTCATGCCCCGCCCATCCAGCATGCACATATCGGTGATCGTCTCCGGCACATCTTCCAGCGCATTCGCATGCACCGTTGTCATACTGCCGGAATGTCCTCTAGTGCAGGCTCTTACATAAATGTTCGCATCGCTGTCCCTGATCTCCGCATGCACGATGCGCTGCGGGGATTGCCTGAGGGCTAATTTGAACGCCCGGTTGGCCTGGTGCTGCGGATCATCCTCGTCGGCTTCGTATTCGACGATATTTTTTGCCGGGAAATCCCTTCCGAGCATCATTTCGAAGCGCCCTTCAATGGTAATGATTCGCTCCTCATCCGGCAGGCTCGCAATTAGCGCCTTCATTAAATGGGTTTTGCCGGAATTCGTCGGCCCAATAATAATGAGATTGAATCTCGCTTGCAGCACAGCTTGCAGCATCGAAAGCATCGTTTGGCTTATCGTTCCGTATCCCGGCTCGCAAAGTTCAGCTAGCCCAAAGCTTGTAACTGTAAAAAAGCGAATCGTCAGCGTCGGCTTCGAGGTGAAGCCGAATCCTGTCATGGTGACGCGCGAGCCGTCGCTCAGCATCACTTCCGCCCAGCGCTTGCGCGGGGTGAAGCGATCGTTATTATAAAGCACCAAATTGCTTTGGATGCGCTCAACATCGCGGACACTTGCAAATTGATGCTGCGATATAACAGCCTCGCCACTGCGAACCTCATAAATTTGCGTGCCTACGACCTGTATTTCCTCCAGCCCATCCTTATGCTGCAAAACCAGTTCCAGCACATTCAGCCCAATAACCTCGGCGAATAAAGCTTCAGCAAGCGATTGATAGGGATGCTGATAACCATCTTGGTTATGGATGCGCAGACGCCGCAGCCGATCATTAATGACCGCATAAATCTGCTCCCGCTCCGGCATAAAACCAAGTACAGCCCGGTTCAGCGTCTCATTGTACTGTCTGCGCTCCTCATCGTTCAGTCCGCGCGGCGCGGCCAAAAAAGCTTTCATCTCATCAGCGAGCCTGTCAAAATCCGCCGCATGTGACGAAGCAGGCAGCTGCGCGTCTCCAGCCTCCCCCTCCGGGCTTCCAGTTGCCCCCACTCTCAACTGGGCTGAATAATCGAAAGGCGAGAATCGGCTTCCCCCCGCCTTCAAGAGCGGGCCTCATTGCGATGCGAGAGCAGCTTGCGGTACCATGGCTGCAGCTTAAACGCAGGCGTTACAGTCCGGATGTCATATCGCTCCATTAACTGCTGCGATGGTTTCTTCATTGCCGTCCTGCCTACTTGATCCTCCCCCAGCCATTGACCAAGCTTGCCGCTGTCCAAGTGTATAAAGGTATCCTTCGTCATTTGCATTTCACCCAGCTTCACCGTTCCCATTTCCTTGCAAATATCTTTCATTCGATAGCCTCCTTTGCCCCATGGGGGTTGTATAATAACGGTATTGTATTGATCAGCTGTTAAGCCGAATAACGGGGAAATTTGTGTTATCCAGCGTTTCCCATCCTCCTGAAAATGGGAAAGCGCACCAGTCGTAACCACAATCCGTGTACTCGCCAGCCGCAATGCACAAACGGTAGCTGCATTATCCCAATAAGCGCTGACATCCATAAAAAGCACCTCAAAGGTTTGCTCTGCAATATGGATTAAATGCTCGGCCTCCTCGGGCGTGAAAAATTCTGCCTGATCGCGCACTACATTGCCGAACAATACTCGCAAATTCCCTCTTCCTTCGACCTTATGCATAGCACTCTTCAATCTTCCTGGTGTCAGCGAGCCGGATTGCAGCTCGGGCCGCAGCTTGTCGAGCGTGCTTTGCGGCTCCTTGATGCCAAGGTAGCGATGGAGCTTCGCGCTCTTAAGATGCAGACATAAATACCCGACATGCAGGCCGCTGGCTTCGGCCACTCGGTACGCCGCCGCAAAAGCAGCTGTCGTTGTCCCAATATTAGGCGTCGTTCCAACAAAGGCAATGAGAGGAATTCGCTGTTCCATCAAGGCTGATCCTCCTTAGTCTCATCCGCAACATTAAGCGATTCCGGGCTGAAAGCAATGACAAGCTTATGGCTCCCATCCTTGCAATAGCCGTCTATTTCGAGCCACTGCCCCTCGGTAAGATTGAGGTTAATATAATCGATCATGCCATTGGCCTCACGACGCGATGCGTACATCTTTTCCTTATCCCCATCTGCTAGAGAGAGCAGGTTCGGATCTTCCATGTTATCGATTTCGATATTGCCTGAGGATTTGACTGAAGCAACCGTAACAGCCTGATTGAACAAGCGGCCGGAGCCTTCTCCCTCACCGGATAAATACAGTACGACCTTATCTCCGGCGCGAATGCCATTAGAGATGGAGCGTACATAATCGCGCGGAATTTGAAAGGTCGATTCGCCACTGCCCGGCAGCAGGTGAAAGCGATCGATTTTCCAACCGAGAATCGGTTCCTGCGTGCCAAGAGGTACAATCGTCTCCATTCCAGCAGCAGTCGCAACATCCAGCAGCATCCCATTGTCATAAGCCGCTTTCGGCACATACCGATAGGCGAGATCCCCTGCCATCAAAGTTACGCCAGCAGCGATAAAGCGCTTGGGTACGACGACAGCAACCAACTCTTGACGCTGCAATTGCAGCTGCTGAATCTGAAACAGGCCGTATACAAGCGCACCCGAGAGCAGCGCAGCCAGCACACTGATCCAAATATTCCTTTTCCTGTTCATTCCTTCTCCCTTCCGAGCCATTAGCAGACAACAAAAAAAGAACGCAGCAGCAGCCTGTAAAAGGCTTAACTACTAGCGTTCTTCGCTAAATATTGCTCATATATAATTGGTTTGTTCCTTGATTAACCACATAATAGCAAAGGAAACATTTCTTGTCCATCTTTTTTTAAAATAAAATTTCAAGCGCGGCTCATGCACAAATGCGCTCTCCTACAGCATCAACGATGCTATAAAAAAGCGCATTTACGCAGGATTTAGCCCGTTAAGAAGAAACGCCTGACGGCGTCCTTTCTATAGACGCCATCGTTTCGACGAAACGTATAGAGAAAGGATGAGCAAATTCATATACTTTCCTATACGTCAAGGTGAAACGGCTGTCGCCATCCTCTGGCGGCGCGGCGCGTTTCATTCCGAGAAATATAGAGAAAGGATATCCTAACGCTATCCTTTCTCTATATTTCAAGCGTAAACGGCTGTCGCCGTCGTCTGGCGGCAAAGCTACCGTTTCGAGGGTGAAATATAAGCCCATTATAAGGGTGAACCTTATAAATGCTTATATTTTTAAAAATCAATCAGGCCCACACTAATCAGCAGCGCATCATCAACTTTACGCATCGTTTCATCATCCAAATGCGTAATTTTGTCGGTCAGCCGCTGTTTGTCGATCGTTCGAATCTGCTCAAGCAGAACGACGGAATCCCGGTCAAAGCCATGTGCAGCCGCGTTCATTTCTACATGTGTAGGGAGCTTCGCCTTCTGAATCTGCGCGGTAATGGCCGCCACAATGACGGTCGGACTAAACCGGTTGCCGATATCATTCTGAATGACAAGAACAGGCCGCACTCCTCCCTGCTCCGATCCGACGACAGGTGACAGATCAGCAAAGAACACGTCTCCACGTTTTACGATCAAGCTCTACACCCCGCTTACAAGACGGCCGAGCGTGTGATCAGCCTCTACCTCCGCTTGAAAAGCTTCCGAGGCCATGTTCAAGTTGATTTTCGCCATCTCCAGATACCCACGCTGCATGGACTCGCGGATTTGCCGTTTCTTTCTTTCCACAAGGTACAGCTTCATAGCCTGCCTAATAAATTCACTGCGGTTAGAGTTCTCCTTAGCTACGATACCGTCAACCTCCTCCAGTAAATGATCCGGCAAGCTAATCATGATCCTCTTGGTGTTCTGCACATTGGCCACCGAACAAGCACCTCCAAAACTTTTCCACAACCTTTAATACACATTATTGCAATAATAAGGCCCCTCTATACTTCAACATATCTATGTCAGCGATATATCAAATATGCTGTACGAACATGACGTACTTTAGCGTCTTTAAACCCGACCTAGCATTAATTCGAGACAAATGGTGAAAACCCTCTTTTTTTGCGTAAAAATGGCATTTGAAATTTTTCCCGAGCGCTCATGCTGTCAAATTAAAGGATTTACGACGGATAGCGCCTTTCCATCCTTCAAATAGACACGCGGCACACGGGCAGCCAGCATGCAGGTCACCTCATAATTAATCGTGCCGAGCTGCTTCGCAACCTCTTCTGCAGAAATCCGCGCATTGCCCTGCTCGCCAATGAGTACGACCTCTTCGCCCTGCTCTACGACTTCTCCAGCTTCTGTTGCCGCCGCATCAAGAGCAATCATGCATTGATCCATGCAGATCGTCCCGCGGACAGGAACCTTCACGCCACGAACGAGCGCTTGCGCTTTGCCCGTCAGCATCCGGCTAAAGCCGTCGGCATAGCCAATCGGGAGCGTACCAATCCGCTCCTCGCCCTCCGTCACATAACGGGCGCCGTAGCTGATGCCCCAGCCAGAAGGTGCATTTTTCACCATGACGATCTCCGTCTTAAGCGACAATACCGGTTCCAACTGCAGCTCATCATGGCGCACCTCATCCGAAGGGTACAGGCCATACATACTGATGCCAAGTCGCAGCATATTGCCTGCAAGCTCCGGCGTATCCATGCCTGCGGCGCTGTTCGCCGCATGAATGATCGGAATCGGCAGCTCCTGCTGCTGCACATAACGAACGACTTCCTGAAAGCGCTCGTGCTGCAAAATCGTATAGCTTTTGTCATGCTCATCCGCACGCGAGTAGTGGGTAAATAACCCTTCGACTTCAAGCTGGGGAACGGAAAGCGCCTTTTCAATAAAAGGGATAGCCGCATCCGCTCCAATTAGCCCAAGCCGTCCCATGCCGGAATCAACTTTAATATGAACCTTTAGCTTATCGTTAATATGATCCTCATCCGGAGCTGGCAGCTTGGACGCCGCCTCCAAAACATCCTCACGAAACAAGGCAATCGTTATGTCATGCTTTCGTGCAAGCCACAGCGCATCCGCCGCAACATAGCCGAGTACCAATATAGGGATGGAAATGCCTGCCCGTCTCAGCTCCAATGCCTCATCCAGAAATGCAACCCCTAAATAATCTACTCCGCTGCTTGCAGCTTCGCGTGCAATTTCTACCGCTCCATGGCCATAAGCATTGGCTTTCACAGAAGCCATCAGGCGTACGCCCTCGCCCATATGCGCTCGAAACGCGCTTAAATTGCGACGCAGCGCATCTAAAGAAATTTCTACCCGTGTTGGGCGATAATACCCCTCCAAGTCGTTCACCTTCTCCTATCCGGCAGCCCCATACATTAAGGCCAGTAAACATCAATAGTATTAATGTTATACGTTGCCGTCAGGACTGTCAATGAAATGGCCGCCGGATTTGATTAGCACGTCTTGGAAATTCAGAGTTCTTCCTATTTATCGACACCTGATTGCACGGATTGAGCAATTTTAATCATTTCGGTTTCTGGCAGCGTAGCGCTTGCAAGCCTGAACTGATCACCTTCATAAGTCCAGCTGAGCGTTTGCTGCTCGGCTCCTGAGGTGAGCTCACCCCACGTAAAGCCAAGATCCACTAAAGTACCCGGTACGAGCGAGGCTGCTTGATCGTGAGGCTGCGTTTGAATGAGAGAGAAGTCGTAAACGCCTGTGTAACGGGTCAGCTGGCCAGGATTTCCAGCGAACTCCACATCACTGCTGTCTTTCCACACTACGCCTTCCGGCAAATAAGTCGGAGCCATCGTCAGGAACACGCCATCATCCGGCAGCGCGCTTGTCTCATTGGCATCCTCGCCGGCATTCGAGCTGCCATCTGTATTTTGATCTGAATCCACGTTTTGTTCAGTGTCGGTGTTTTGCTCCGAGTTGGCATCCGTATTAGCATTGCTTGAGCTGCCTGAGCTGCCTGTACTGCTGTCTACATCGTTCTGCCCGCCTGCATTATTGCTTGAGCCAGCAGCCTGATTATTGTCCGTGCCATTGTTATTGGCATTATCCTCTGGCATAGCCGAAGTCGCTTGGTCACCTGTGCCGCTGCTTGATGGCGTCGACTTCATATTAGCTTCTGTCTCGAATACACTTTTATCGAATTTGGAGCCAAATTCAAACGTATTAAACTGCACCTCGACCATAAGCGCAGCATTGGCATCACTGACCTCGACATGGACTGGCTTGTAGCTCGACTTGTCGAGCCAAATCTTTTGCCGCGCCAGTGAACCATTATTGTAGTTCGCCATGACGTCGAAGACGTAGGCACTTTCTTCAGAAGCAAATTGGCGCGAGTTATCAAGCAGAATGCTCTGCACAAGCGTCTGGTACAAATAAACCTGGCCTTGATTTTGCGGCCAATCACTCTGGAAGCGGAACACTTTATTGAGGCGTGGCGTCAGGACGAAAACGCCATCGTCATTGCGCAGTACAATTTGGGTAATGTCTTTTTCTTCATTGGTTAGCTTGATACGGTAATATTGCGGCTTCTGATAGGAAACTTCAACTTTGTAGGTAAGCGGCTGTTGTCCCGTATGCAGTGTCATTGTCCCGCTTCCTTGATAGCTCTCAAGCCCATTTACTACCTTGTCCAGATCCTTCACCACGGACTCGGCATCCTTCGTCCCGCAGGCAGCCAATACGAGTGAAAAACATAATATCATTGCCGCGGCCCATGTCATGCGACGCATTAAAATCATCCCCTCTTCACAATGTTTTGCCATCTGATTCATGTGTATGAGGGAACTTGGACATTTATGCGGACTAGTTTGACAAGCTGGCTGTTAAAACCAATCGATGTTCCCCCGCCATTTGTCGCGTTGATGCCCGCCTAAAGGCTAGTATGCTGAACGGACTGTGGTCCGTTACGGAAAACGAAGGACCGCCTTACAATAAGGACATAGACGAACACGGGAAAGGATGAACGATATGAAAAAATTATTTCGCTCAACTACGGACAGCAAGCTGACTGGTCTCTGCGGAGGTTTAGGACAATGGCTCGGCATTGATCCTACTATTATAAGATTGCTTGTTGTTGTTGCATCACTTTTCAGCTTAGGTGCTGTCATACTTGCGTATTTCATTGCAGTATTAATTGTTCCAAAAGCTCCGCAAGGCGATTTCAGATTTGCTGATCACTACTAAAATTAATTTTGAGGAGAGATGATAGAATGGGAATTTTACAACGTGTATTTAGTATGACGAAGGCAGCGGCCAATGAGATGTTAGATAAAATGGAAAATCCAGTAACGATGCTTAACCAGTATTTGAGGGATCTGGACGAGGACATCGCAAGCACTGAACGGGAAAGCTTGCATCAGCAAGGGCAAGAGCGTGTTTTACAAGCAAAGCTCACTGAATTGCAGGAACAAGCCGATTACTATGAAAGCAAAGCAGAGCAAGCGGTAGCAGGTGAACGCGAGGAAGAAGCACGTGCTGCACTTGAAGCCAAATTGGCTTACGCCGATCAGCGCGAAGAAACCTCAAAGCTGGCTCAGCTAGCCAAGCAGAGCGCGTTTGAGCTCGGTCTTCGTCTCGAATCGCTTAAGGAAGAAAAAATTCGGCTGCAGGAAAAACGCAAAGAACTCGTTCTGCGCTTGAAGAAAACAGACGGGGCCACTGGCTATTCATCAGGAGATTCGTTGCAGGGAAGCTTCGCTTCCCGAGGTTTTGACCGCATTGAGCAGAAGCTGATGGAACGGGAAGCACAGCAGGAGTTGTCTAAAGCCCCCTATGGTGCGGGTCGTGACACGGCAGGAAATACCAAGCAAAATGAGCAGCAAAGCGCAAGAGTAGAGGAAGAGCTTCAGCGGTTATTGCAGAAGAAATCCGTCGGTTAAGCGTAAACGGCTGTCGCCGTCCTCTGGCGGCAAAGCTACCGTTTCGAGGGTGAAATATAAGCCCATTATAAGGGTGAACCTTATAAATTCTTATATTTTAACTAAAAACAGGAGCCACTCATTTAGCAGTCATACTGCTTTCTGAGTGGCTCCTGTTCTTTTTTCGGACAATGTCCGTTATCCTCTTGAGCGCCTTAGCCTCTTCCTCAGCTGCTCAAAGCTTTGATAAATCCATTTGGACTCCTTCGTAAGCAAAGGGCCGAGCACGGCAAGAATAAGGACGTACAGCACGGCAAATGATTGAATAGAGGCCATCAGGCCGCCCGCTTTGCCGATGTTCGCCATAATAATGGAGAACTCGCCTCGGGAAACGAGCGTAAAGCCTACATTAAGCGACGCCTTTGGCGTAATGCCTGAAATACGGCCCGCTAGCATGCCTGCTCCAAAATTGCCAATCAGCGTCAAAATGACCGCAATCAGCGTCATCCCTACCGCGCCGCCCAAGGAGGAGGGCTCAATCGTTAATCCGAAGCTAAAGAAAAACAGCGCCCCGAAAAAATCACGAAAGGGCAAAACCTGCTGCTCAATCCGCTTCACATGCCTGGATTCGCCCAGTACAAGCCCGATCATCAGAGCTCCGATCGCCTCTGCCACATGCAGCGTTTCCGAGAAGCCTGCGACAAGAAACAGCAGCGTCATAATCATCAGCAGAAACAGCTCTGACGATTTAATATTAAGCGCAAAATCAATATATTTAATAATTTTCCTGCCAATAAATAAAAATACAACGATAAATGCGAGTGCGGTCAAAGAGATCAGCAAAACGCTCCAGAATGAAGATGCGCCGCTCAATATGAGCCCCGTCAAAATCGAAATGTGTACCGCAATGAACAAATCATCAAACATGATCATGCCCATAATGATTTCTGTTTCCGGGTTTGCGGTTCTCTTTAAGTCGACCAACACCTTTGCCACGATAGCGGTGGATGAGCTGGTCATAATGCCGCACACGACTAGCGTTTCTTTGATGGGCAAGTCCCCGATCCAGCCAAGCAGCAGCCCTGACAGAAAATTCAGCGCTACGTAGAAGGAGCCGCCTACTATTATCGCCTTTCCTGATTTCAACAGCCGCTTCACAGAAAACTCCAGCCCTAAATAAAACAGCAAAAATAAAATGCCTAAACGTCCCATGAATTCGATAAAGGAGGAGCTCTCAATAAACCG
Source organism: Paenibacillus algorifonticola (assembly GCF_000971975.1). Lineage (GTDB taxonomy): Bacteria > Bacillota > Bacilli > Paenibacillales > Paenibacillaceae > Pristimantibacillus > Pristimantibacillus algorifonticola. Next base: position 28,783 of record NZ_LAQO01000034.1, read on the forward strand.
CAAATCAATAATCCAAAAATGAGGCGCATGCGGTCCAACAGCCATCCCGATTAAAATATAAAAAGGAATAACCGAGAAGCGAAGCTTCGCTGAAAGCAAGCCTGTCAGCGTAATGAGTGCCAGTGCCATCCCGACTTCAAATATGAGCGTCTCCATGGGCTAAAGCATCCCATTCAGCAAAAGTTTTTTTAATTGGTTCAGTTGAATGCGTTCACCTGCCACGACTAATGTAACACCTGGCGTAAACACATATTCCGCGCCTGGGTTAATATGCTTGGTCTTATCCTTCTCCACTACGGCCAGTATGGTCGAACCCGTCGTTTTACGGATATCCAGCTCGCCAATCCGCTTGCCTACACATTTAGATAATGGCTCAAGCCGAATCCATTCGATAACTAAGCTATCTAATGCTATTTCCTGGTTTTCTAGAAATTTAGGCTTATAGGTGATGCCTGCAATGATGGCCGATACGACTCTGGCCTCCTCGTCGTCAAGTGTAACCATTGACCGCATCTCATCAGGCTCATCAGCGTCCATGTGAAAAATATCCCGTCTTTCATCATTATGAACGACGATAACTAGCTTCTCCCCGCTGCGGGTGCGCAGACTGTATTTTCGGCCAATACCAGGCAGTTCGGATTCTCTAAGATCCACTTACAGCTCCTCCTTCCCGGGGAAATGTAATTTCTGCAAACGTGATTGAGGCGAGAATGACACGCATTGGGCCGGATGGTGTGGCTACAGCGATCAACTCGCCCAGACGTGCGAGCAGCAATTGCCTGCCTAGAGGAGACAGAAACGAAATGAGGTTATGATCCGGATTTGCCTGCTCGGGCAGCACGATTGTAAAGGAATCCTTCGTGTCATAGTCAGGATATTCAATCGTAATTTGGCTGCCAATAAGCACCAGGGAATGAAGCTTTTCTTCCTTTAGCATGTCCGGTTCCGAGAGAAGCTCTTGCACGGCGTCCGTATAGATGGATAGGAATTCGTCCATCTCCATACGCTCTTTCCCTTGCATAACAAAATAGGCGTCGAGGAAACGTTTCTTCTCGTTACCTAACACCGCAAGTTGCACCAACAACTGTTCTTGGGCATAGGATAATCCGATACTATGGTTCATAGTAGACCTCACTCCCTATGCGCACATTACTGATTTTGCATAAACAATAAACCGCTTTTTCCATGCTTTTCTCCTCCTAAAATAATATAAGGCCTCTGCGTCAGAGGCCTTATAACAAGCTTACCAAACAAATAATATATGTCCAGCTATTATTTAAATCTAATGTGACAAGCCATGCTGTTATAAAGCGGGAAAAGAGGTTGTACAGACTATTGATTTCGTTTAAAATATAATTGATAACAATTCTCAATAAATGATGGTGAGCTGAAAGGATTAACTCTAGCGCGGCGCTATTGAAAAATATAAATGAGAAGCTTCATTACAAAGGAGGGCGCGAATATGAGAAAACCGGCTTCCGCCCTTCAAACGGGCAGCGGTTACAGCTATTGGAAAAGGCAGGTCACCACGGCGGATTTGGAGCAGCAAGCGTCCGCTTTGAGCGAAAGCGAAAACTGGTATTTCCAGCACGGCTATTCAGCAAGAAGGTTATAATAGCCTGTCCAAAATCGCTCCCATCATCGTCTATGCTTTCATCCGCATGACTGCTAAAGATTTCCGTGTTTATTTCCCTAATTATGTCGATGAGCAGACGCAGATAGAATGGCCGACGTATCCAGGTATTTTGTACAATGAGCTTGGGTTGAAGCTTGATCCAACCGTCCAGCAATGGCATAAGGAGCAGCCTAATTTTCAAAATGCAACGATTTCGCTTGAAATGCTGCCCGAATTGCAGGCCGATTATTTATTCGTCACACTTGGCGGAGCCGGCAGTACGGAGGAGGAAATTAAACAAGCGAAGGAAAGCTTCAGCGCGATTGAGCAATCTGCCGTATGGAAATCGGTACCGGCCGTTAAAGCGGGCCATGTCATTTTCGTAAATGCAAGACATTGGATTAGCTCTGGCCCTCTGGCGAACAGCATGAAAATCGATGATGTTGTGGCCGAGCTCGGCTCATCTAACTAAATAGTTGAGCTAGCAGCTATAAAAGAATCCCGAGCATCCCATGTTGATGGAATGTTCGGGATTTTTGCGCTGTAACTTTTTGCACAAATGCGGCTTGACTTGAATTAATCCTTCTTATTACACTATTTTTAAAATAAAAAATGATTAATACAACTAAGAAAGTGAGGTTTCAAGGTTAGCATGACATCTCCACAAAACAAAGCTCCAAAATACATGGAACAGTTTGCTTGCATTGGTTCTGCCTGTGAAGATACTTGCTGCGCTTGGTGGGGGATCAGTATTGATAAACATACTTATACGAAATATCAATCGATCGCGAGTACCCAATTAAGGCGCAAATTGAAGCAAAACTTATCCGTTAAACCGCAGGGCAGCGTTCAAGATTATGCTGAAATGAAGTTGAACCCAAATACAGGCGATTGTGCCATGCTTGATCAAGGAATGTGCTCCATTCAATTAGAGCTTGGAGAATCATACCTGTCCCAAACCTGCCGAACCTACCCCCGTGTCATTAATCAGGCAGGCAATGCCTTGGAAATGACGGCCCAGCTTTCTTGCCCGGAAGCGGCCCGGTTAGTATTGCTTGACCAGCAAGCGATGGAATTTGTAGACGTCGATCTGGCTCAAATCGGCTCCGTGACGTATAAACATAAAGCAGCCACTACTCTGGATCAAAATCGCCGGGAGTTCTACTTCCCTGAAATACGCGAGATGATGATGGAAATTATGAAATATCGGGAGTTCAGCCTGTCCCATCGCCTTATTCTGCTTGGTGTTTTTTGCGATAATGTCAACTTGCTGATGGATGAGAAAAAATATAAGGAGCTGCCTCATTTTTGCGTTCAATTTCGGGAAGAGGTTTCCCATAACGATGAGCTGCGCAGTTATGATGTGTATCCGCTGGATACTATTTTTCAACTGCAATATTTGAATAATTATTTGATGGATATTTTGGATGATACGATATGGAATGCCCGCTACCGGGAGTGTATTCAGGATTATAAACAAGGAATGACGCGAAATGGAAGTTCATTGGAGGCCATCGCAGGCACCTACAATTATTCTTACGAGCATTATTTCAAACCATTTATGGATCAGCATGCGCATGTTTTGGAGAACTTTATTTTGAATCATTTATACAGCCGAATGCTTGCGGAGATGCATGTGAATATCCCCGTTTTTGACAGCTATCAAATGCTGGTAGCCGATTTTGCCATGATCAAGCTGCACCTTATCGGCATAGCTGCGCATCATCAGCAATTAACCGCGGAGCTGACCGTAAAGCTCATTCAATCTTATACTAAAAATTATGAACATGCCGCGCTGTTTCTTAAAAACATCCTCGATGATTTTAAAAAACAAGGCTATCATACGCTAGGCTACATGAGCCTGCTCATTAAAAATGACTAAACACAAAAAAAGTTCCGAGCCTCCGCAAGGATGGGTCGGAACTTTTACTATTTACAGGTGTTTATCCAGTGGATCATACCCCACGTATACGGGAAAATAGCGCGGAGTCATCGTAAAACTAAACTGCTGCTCCGCATTATCCTTATAAGTAACCGTGTAATTACCGAGGTTGGCATCATATGCAATATTTACAAAGGTAAAATCGCTGCTCGCGTAATGAGAGCGAACGTAATAATGGGAAGCCGCCTTTGCCGCATTTTCCTGAAACAAGCTAGTATTAATGAGTAAAAAAAACAAAACCAATATGACTATTGAAAAAAGAATGAAGCGCCTGAAATGCATGTCTTTCCTCCGCTTAAGCTTATGTGAATATTAGGAGAACGTGCTTGTAACATCGTTCCACTGTGACAGGTCTGGCAGCTTCTGCGCTCCCCAATATTCAAGAAACATCCGAATAACCTCGCCTTTATCCGTCGTTTTGTAGTCATAGTGCTTAAATGATTCGTCGGCATACACGAACCGGATTTCAACGATAATACCACCTAAGCCCTCCCCTTCGGTTGCGGCCTGTAAATAGATGCTATCTTCCAGCGGCAAGCTCGGCTCCAAAACGATAAAATCTTCCCAATTCGAATCGAATCCATAAATAATATCTGTGATGACCGACGCTTCAACCGATTCGTTCTTATACACTGCTCCATCCGTTTCCAACCTATATGTAAGTCCTACTTGTTCCATAAAAGCACCTCCCAGCCAAGGCCATTATGCCCTGGAACTCAAAAAACATTATTTCACAATTGTATCATACGGTTATAACCCGATAATATCAGCCTGTCGACTGATTATTCACCTCAGCCATGCCAATAGAACTAGCTTTTTGTGAAGCGCTCTTTCCTGAAAATAGACATCGGCCTGTTGACCAGCCGTTTGTTGCGTGCTAACATATAACCAACGGTTAGTAACCAACGGTTATAAATAATGACTTAAGGAGATGAACAATCATGGCGATGAAAAAGGAACAGCGCTCCGAAGAAACGAAGCGCTCCATCATAGCAGCGGCTGCGAAGCTGTTCGCAGCACGAGGTTACGAAAGTGTAAGCATTAGAGAAATCGCCAAGGAAGCAGGCTGCTCCCATACGACGATTTATATTTATTTTGAAGATAAGGAGGCGCTTCTTCACGCGTTGTCCATGCAGCCGCTAGAGGAGCTTCATTCGGCCTTAACCGTCGCTGCACAAGCAAAGGAATTGACGCCTAGTGAACAGCTGCAGCGGATCAATCGTCTTTTCATCCAGTTCTGTCTGGAGCATCGCAGCATGTATACGGTATTCTTTGAAGCAAAATCGATCAGAGTGGATGAGCAGAGTCCGCAGCTTGCGATCAACGAGCTGCGAAACCAAATGTTTGCCACGTTGATGGGCGCCTTGCAGCGCTATCTCGATATTGAGGAAGGCGAAGCTTTGCTGCGCTGCTCCAGAACTTATTTTTATATGCTGCGAGGTATTATTGGAACCTATGCCCTATCAGAAGAGTCGCAGGAGTCCATTATAAATCGGCTATCCGACACATTTGATGATGCTTTTGAAGCGCTGCTATTAGGTTTGAAAATACAGCTTGGCAAAGGGGCTATGTAGCGATGTCATTTATTGTTTTCATGCTGCTGTTCACTGTGTTATGTAATTGGCTGGACAAAAGAGTCGCATACAAGGAGGAATGCTAAATGTTCGCAGGACATTTTGGATTGGCAGCTATTGTGAAGGCAAAAGCACCAGAGGTTCCGTTATGGGCACTTATGGTTAGCACGCAGCTTCTTGATATTGCTTTCGTACCGCTGCTGCTAAGCGGAGCTGAAACGATGGAGCCCATTGGACATGGCGGCTATGGCCAAAATATTATTCATGCGGATTATACTCACTCGTTAATCGGAGCACTTGTTTTATCATTATTGGCAGGCCTGCTCGCTTGGCTACTCTGGAACAAGCGCAGCGCCGTCATCATTGGCTCGCTCTCATTCAGCCATTGGCTGTTCGACCTGATTTTTCACCATAGCGATATGCCGATTCTGCCCGGCAATATTGGCGATTTTCCACTGCTCGGCTTGCGGCTGTGGGAGCTGCCTGCCTTAAGCGCAGCGGTTGAAATTGTATTAATCGCGGCTGGAGCGCTGCTTTATTTTCGCTCCGTGCTGGCGCGTTCCAGAAGACAGGCCGAAACACCAGCTAACGGAAACCTCACGCTTAAGCAAAACAGGAATAGCCCGGTACGAGCTTATTGGGCAGGAGCTATTATGACTGCGCTATTGATACTTTCTTTTGCCACTGACTATTTCAATTTATAACTCCCCGGCAATACAACGGAACAATCTAGGGCGACACATCAGCTAAGCTGTATTAAAATTAAGCTAGTCCATGTTGATGGAAGGAGCCCTCAGATGCTTGATTATACTAACAGCAAGAACAGTTGCCTAACTGGGGCGTTGTTTCACTTGCAGGCGGTTCAGGTCGTTACTGGCTCTGCCGAGCTGCTTCATATAGGAGACTCCGCTTGCAGCTACAGCCTGATTTTGATGCAAGTCGGCACATGCCGTCTTCTCACTGATGATGGAGAGCTGCTGCTTGAAGGCAACGGCTGTTTGCTCCCGCCCGGCACTGCTGCTGCCATACATGCTGTCAATTCCCTTCCTTTACTTTGCACCATCATTTGCTTTACCTCCAGCGAGCGGCTAGAGCACGACACATCGCCCTCCAAACGGCCTTCAGCTGAGCAGCATCGCTCCAATGAGCTTGCCGATGAGCTTGCCCCTTATTTCGGCAAGCTGTCCGTCAAGCAAATCAAGCAGGCGCTGCCGCTTGCTGAGCGACTCTATGCTGCTATTGAACCGCCGTACCCTCTAGCGTTAGCAGCCAGATTGCAATGCCACTCTCTTCTTTATGAGCTGCTGTTTATCCTTATGGATACAAATGCTCCTGAAAAGATTAGTGAGACACTGACGTCAGCGGAAGCAGCAGGCCGTACAGCCGCCTATATGAACGACCACTACAAAGAGCCGCTGTCCAGGCAGCAGCTTGCTGAGATGGCAGGGCTCAGCCCTTGGTATTATTCCCAATTGTTCAAACAAGTGCATGGTGTAAGCCCTATGGATTATCTCGTCAACGTCCGAATGCGCCATGCTAAGGAAATGCTGCTGCTTTCCAAACATAATCTGGAGCATATCGCTCAGCAAAGCGGGTACAGCAGCGAGTATTATTTCAGCCGGATTTTCAAGAAAAAGATGGGTCATGCCCCTACGATATATATGAAAAATACGGAACAGCGATTAGCCAATTTATGTTATCCCTTTGATGGACATTTGATGGCACTAGAAATGAATAGCTACGCATCGCATGTAGATATGCTGGCTCACCATCGAAGCACCTACTTTCATAAAATCAGCTATCCGTTAGCCAGTGGCGTAGAGCCTGAGCGGAATTTACGTATTTTGCGCCAAGCCAGGCCTTATCTCATCGTCAGAGAAAAAAATCAAATGCTGCAAAACGATGAGCATCTGCACTCTATCGCTCCCGTATTCGGAGTATGCTGGGAGCTCGGCTGGCGCAAGCATTTACAGGAAATTGCCGGTGTGCTGCGCCGGGAGAAGCATGCCGAGCAGTGGCTAGAGAGCTATGAACAGCAAGCAGCAGACGTGCGCCGCAAAGCTATTCATTCCTATGAAGGCGCTACTTCTGTCATTCTCGTCATCTACGAGTCTGAGCTGTATTTATACGGCAGGCGAAATATAGGAGATGTGTGGTTCAACGATTTGCATATGCGCGCTCCTTTTCCGCTTGAGCATTTGCCGTTTAAAGAGAAAGAAACGACACTTGAAGAACTGGTGCAATGGGATGCTGATATCATTTTGCTGCATATTTATGAAGACAGCCATTCCCAAAGCTACGCCCGAATGCTTCAGCAGGACCCCAGATGGCAGGCGCTTAACGCTGTACGCAGGCAGCGGGTCTATCCACTGCAAGGGCCCGCGTGGCGCGAATATTCCGCCTACTCTCACATGCTTATGCTGAAGCGTTTCGACCAAATGCTAGATGCCTATTAAACGTCAGGCACCCTCCTTCGCACATTCGTGCAAAAATATCGCTCAAACAGCTATGGAGGTTCTCCAAAAAGCGTGCTATCTTTGATAACTGTATTGAGAACTTTTATCAAATGGAGGGTAAGCCATGAACGCTTTAAGTTTAAACAGAAAGATGGGAGCCACTTTGCTGCTCCTTATGTGCCTGCTGCTCGCAGCTTGCGGAAGCTCAACAGCAAACAAGGGAGCTGATCATTCAGCTGTTCCTTCAGCTAATACAGTGGAGAAAGAGACGGGGAGCTCGGCTGCGACTGGCGGGAAAGAAATTAAACATTTAATGGGCGTTACGCAGGTGCCAGCTAAGCCGCAGCGCGTATTCGTCATGCAAAATGAATATGCCGATCATATGCTGACCATTGGCGAGAAGCCTTATGCTATTTTGGTCACTCCGCAATATAATGATAAGCTGCTGCCCTACATTGCAGGCAAGCTTGGAGAGGTTGAGCTTGTAAAGGGCGGCAGCGAAGTGCTGAACTTGGAAGAAATACTTGAGCTTAAACCCGACCTCATTCTTTCCGGGAAAGGTGTAGGAGAACAAGCATACAACGAGCTTTCAAAAATAGCGCCTACTGTAGTGCTCGGTGTTCCCGACCGCAGCGAGACTGCATCAAAAGATCCTAATGCCGGCCTTGTAGCCGATGACTGGCAAATCGATTTGATGAAGATCGCCGAAATTTTCGGCAAGGAGGACACAGCCAAACAGGAAATTGCCAAGCTGGACGAGAAGATGCAGGCAGCGAGCGCTGAAATCGCCGCCTTGCCAAGCAAACGAATCGCTTATATTCGCGTGCGTGACAATGAGCTGCAGTTGTATGGGACAGAGGGCCATCCACTCAATTATTTATTGTTCGACAAGCTTGGCTTCCAACCATCGGCCCTTGCTCAAGTGGAACGCATGGATTTGTCACAGGAAAAAATTCCCGAGTTGGGTGCAGATTATATCTTTATGCAAGCAGACGGTGCTGATGGCGAGAAGCTGATGGGAGAAATCACGCAAAGCTCACTGTGGCAAAACGTCGAAGCTGTCAAAAAAAATCAGGTTTTCATTCCTGAATATTGGCTTTACTTGAGCTGGGGCAAGCTCGGCCGGGAAGCAATTATCGATCAAATTGTGGAGTTTATTAAATAAAACAATATGAGTGAGCCATTGGAACAAGGGCCTCGGCAAGATGCCCTCCTATACATTCGAGAGCATTTTTGTATCAGCATGCAGCAGCGGGGGGAGCCTGCCTATCCTTTTTCGTCTGGTGACCTGCTTAGCCCCGAAGCTTTAAAACCTGTTCTGGCCAAACAAGCCGAACAGCTTGGCCATCCAAATTCGATTGTGACAGGCACCTTATTTGCCAAACGATATTCTGTTTTGGTAATGGGACTTGTAGCTGCCTTCAGCTTGTTTGATTGTATATTGGATATAAAGCCGGACAATATCCGCTTTAAATTAACGAAGGAAGCGGAAATGGAATATCAAATTTTACAATCTCCTATCCGTATGTTGCCTGCTGAAAAGGTGGAGCTTAGGAGCATAGCAGCGGCCGATTTCGCCTCCGCTCTCTTTCTGGAGCATATTAAACCCGTGTTTGCAGCAGTCTCTGTTTATACCGGGGCAAAGCTTCCGCATATGTGGTCACTTGTCTCCCATAATCTTCAAAACTTATTTCTGCGGCTGGAGCTTCAATGCCTCACTGAGGAGGCCGCGTCTCGGCGAAGAATGCTTTCTGCTGATCGCGAGCTTCTGCTAGCGCCCTTGCTGCATACGCCATCAGCCGTTTTTGAAAATCCGCTGGCGTTGAAGCTGCGCAGCTTCTCACACGAAACGCGTCAAGATGAGTCTTTTTATTTACGCAGGCACTGCTGCCTTGCTTACCGCCTATCCTTGGATGGAGAAGCGCATGGTAATTGCCTTACCTGTCCTAAAGCAACGGTACAAGAAAGGCTCGCCAAATGGGCTGAGGAATGCTAAGCACGGGTCGTTAAGCAAAGGTACTGTAAGCGATAGATGTCAGGCACTAAGCAAGCAAAAATGTCAGCTGTGCGCTATAAAGCGAGACAGCTGCGTTTTTGCTTGCTTTTTGTTATTCGTGTGCAAAATTTGATCCTCTGTCTCTTCATGCTAGCTCTCCCCTTTCCCAAGCTCTATTATAATCAAGGGGAGACGCTGATTGGCAACGCATTTTCCAGCTTCACAGGCGGAAAAGGTGCCAATCAGGCAGTAGCCTGCGCAAGGCTTGGTGCTGTGGTTACCATGATTGGCTGCGTCGGCGAGGATGCAATGGCACAGCAGCTGAGGGATGCACTTGGCGCCGAAGGCATCGATATGCATTATGTGAAAACGGTTCCTCATAAAGCAACCGGCATCGCCGCCATTAACGTCACCGAAGATGACAATCGCATTATCTTCATTCCGGGTGAAAACCACTGCTTGCTCCCGGAAAATGTCCTTGTATTGAAGCATGTTATAGCCGCCTCAGATATGGCGATGCAGCAGCATGAAATCCCGCTTGAAACGGTCGAAGCTTCCATCAAGCTCGCGCATTCACTCGGCATTCCTGTAATTTTGAACCCAGCGCCTGCTAGTATAATCCCTTCTTCTTGCGCCTGCCTATTGACAATCGGCATCTAGCGGCTTAAAATGAGAAACATCGATGTGTAACCGATTACACATCACACATTCAGCAAACAAGAGGTGTTCCTATGGCTCAAGCGAAAATTACCGTCATTGGCAGTTTAAATATCGATATGGTAACAGAAACGGATGTTATGCCTCAGCAAGGCGAGACTTTAATTGGCAACGCTTTCTCAAGCTTTACAGGCGGAAAAGGCGCGAACCAGGCTGTAGCCTGTGCAAGGCTTGGAGCAGCGGTTACAATGATTGGCTGTGTCGGCGAGGATGCAATGGCGCAGCAGTTGAGGGATGCACTTGGTGCGGAGAACATTGATATGACATATGTGAAAACGGTTCCCTATAAGGCAACCGGTATCGCTGCGATAACCGTCACGGAAGGCGACAATCGCATCATCGTCATTCCAGGTGCAAACCACTGCTTGCTGCCGGAGGATGTACTTGCACTGAAAGAAGTCATCGCCGCGTCCGATATGGTGATGCTTCAGCATGAAATACCGCTTGAAACCGTTGAGGCATCTATTAAGCTTGCCCATTCCCTTGGTATTCCAGTCATTTTGAATCCTGCCCCTGCGGTAAGACTGCCCGAGCAGCTGCTAGCCCAGCTTCATCTTATTACGCCGAATGAATCCGAGCTGGCTATTGTAACGGGGCTGGAGCGCAAGAACACGCCAGAATCCCTGCTGGAGCAATATCCGAATCCAATCGTAATGACAGCGGGAAGCAGCGGTGCTTATTACAAAGGAGCAAATGGCGAATTGGGCCATATTCCTGGTTATAAGGTCGAAGTTGTAGATACGACAGGTGCAGGCGATACGTTTAATGGCGCTTTAGCTGTAAAGCTAAGCGAAGGGGCCTCTCTTCAGGAAGCTGCCCAGTTTGCCGTTGCCGCAAGCGCATTGTCTGTCACAAAGCTTGGCGCACAAAGCGGTATGCCGCTTCGGCATGCTGTCGAGGCATTCATTAAGCAGTCAAACTGATGCTCCACACCGAAATTGAATTGACTTGAAAGGATATTTCCATGAAAAAAATAGGCATACTAAACAGCGAAATTACATCCGTACTTGGTCGACTTGGGCATACAGACTGCATCGTTATTGCCGATTGCGGCCTGCCGATACCCGATTCGGTAAAGCGCATTGATCTGGCGCTTATGCCCGGCCTCCCTTCTTTTATGGATACACTCGGGGCCGTGCTTGCAGATATGGAGGTAGAGAAGGCTGTTATCGCCGTAGAGATGACGACGCATAACGCAGCACTTCATCCAAAAATGCTGAAGCAGCTGGGCAATATCACCATTCAAGAAGTTTCACATGAGCAATTGAAAGCGTTAACGCATCAGGCCAAGGCGGTCATCCGTACAGGCGAGGCGACCCCATACGCAAACATCATTCTTCAAGCAGGCGTTATCTTCAAGTAAAGCTGCCGCAGCTTGAGCAAAGGAGGAGAGCAGATGGAATATTTAATCGAAATGACAGGCATTCATAAATCCTTCTCATCCGTACAAGTATTGAAAAATGCCGCTTTCCGGCTTAAAGCAGGTGAGATTCATGCTTTAATGGGCGAAAACGGCGCGGGCAAGTCAACGCTCATGAAAATTTTGACCGGCGTTTACAAGGCTGATGCAGGCACAATTAAAGTAAAGGGTAAAGAAACCGCCTTCGCGAACCCCACAGAAGCAGAAAATAGCGGTGTCGCTATCATTCATCAGGAGCTTAACATTATTCCTAAGCTGACTGTCGCCGAGAATATGTTTCTCGGTCGGCAGCTTGTATATGGTCGGACCGGCATTTTACGGGATAAGGAAATGAAGAATAAGACCCGGGAGTATATGCAGCGCCTCGGCGTCGAGCTGGACCCAGATGCTGTAGCAGAAAGCTTGTCAATCGGCCAGCAGCAAATGATCGAAATTGCGAAAGCGCTGTCTAAAAATGCCGAGGTGCTCATTATGGATGAGCCCACAGCCGCGCTGACCGACCGAGAGATTGAATCGCTGTTCCAAATTATGAATCAGCTGCGCAGCGAAGGCGTTGGCATCGTCTACATTTCCCACCGGATGGAAGAAATTTTCCGCATGTGTGATGAAATTTCTGTCCTGCGAGACGGTTCATTTCTAGGGACGGAACAGACGGCCAGTACAACCGTACAGCACATTGTCCGCTTGATGGTAGGTCGAGAAATTGGCGACCGCTATCCTGAACGCCGCACGGTTATAGGTTCGGAGCGTCTTCGAGTCAGTGGTTTAAGCGATGGCAAAAAGCTGAACGATATTAGCTTTTCGGTTAAAGCCGGCGAAATTGTAGGTGTTGCCGGTTTAATGGGCGCCGGTAGAACCGAAATTATGCGTTTATTGTTTGGAGCAGATAAGAAGAAAAAAGGCCAAGTTTGGCTTGACGGCAAGGTGGTCAACATCAGCGATCCAGCCAGCGCCATTCAAGCCGGCATCGTCTTTGTCACTGAAGACCGGAAGCATCAAGGCCTGATTCTAGATATGTCCGTCCGCGAAAATTTATCGCTGACCAATTATCCTTTTATAGCAGGCAAGGGCATCATCAGCAGCGGCAAGGAACAGGAATTGTCCGAGCAAATGATAAAGCGCTTTAATATTCGCACCCGCGATGCCGAGCAGACCGTAAAATCGCTCAGCGGGGGCAATCAGCAAAAAATCGCAATTGGCAAATGGCTCGGCAAGCTGCCGAAGGTATTTATTATGGACGAGCCCACCCGCGGCGTAGACGTTGGCGCCAAGAAGGAAATCTACAGCATGATGAACGAGCTTAGCGAGCAAGGAGTCGCCATTATTATGGTGTCCTCGGATCTTCCTGAGGTGCTCGGTGTAAGCGACCGCGTCATTGTCGTACATGAAGGACGTATCGCTTCTGTACTCGACAAAACGCAAATGAATCAGGAAGCAATTATGCATGCGGCGACTGGAGGAAGCAGCAATGGCCATTAAGAACAAACAGCTATCAACCGTTTTGCAAAAGCTTGGCCCGTTGATCGGGCTCTGCATCATCGTTCTAATTCTTATCCTATCAAGCCCTAACTTTTTGACGATTAACAATATTTTAAATGTATTCCGTCAAGTTTCAATCAATGCGTTAATCGCATTCGGTATGACCTTTGTCATTTTAACAGGCGGTATCGACCTGTCTGTTGGCGCGACTCTCGCTCTATCGGGAGCACTTACCGCAGGCATGATGAGCAGCGGGCTTGATCCAATAACAGCAGTAATTATCGGATTGCTTGCCGGGGCGGTAATGGGGGCGGTGAACGGGCTTCTCGTTACAAAAACAAATATTGCACCGTTTATAGCCACTCTAGCCACGATGACCATCTACCGAGGACTCGCACTTGTATATACAGATGGCAGGCCCATTACTGGCTTTAACAGCGAGTTTTTCACAATGATTGGCGGAGGCTATTTCTTCGGTGTCCCTGTTCCCGTTATGATTACGATTATTTTGTTCGCCGTGCTGTATTTCATTTTGCGCAAAACTACGTTTGGACGCAATGTATATGCGATTGGCGGCAACGAAGAGGCCTCGCGTCTATCCGGTATTAAGACAGGGCGCTTTAAAATCTATGTTTATACACTGACGGGCCTGCTGTCGTCTCTCGCCGGCATTATTCTTGCCTCCCGCCTCAATTCAGCGCAGGCGAATGCCGGAACCGGCTATGAATTGGATGCGATTGCAGCCGTCGTTCTCGGAGGTACAAGCCTGTCAGGAGGACGGGGCTGGATTGTCGGCACTCTGGTTGGCGCGCTTATTATCGGCGTGCTTAACAACGGCTTGAATTTGATGGGAGTCTCCTCGTTCTATCAGCAGGTTGTTAAAGGGCTCGTTATTTTGCTAGCTGTCTTGCTGGACCGCAAGAAGGCTAGCAGCTAATGATAAAAAAACAAACAATAGACAAAGGTGGTTACAACATGAAAAAAATGATCAAGCTTGCCAGCATTTCCCTGATTGCAGCCCTTACGCTAGCCGGATGCTCGACTACAGCTCCAGGCAGCGAAGCCAATACAGCTGCCAGCACCGCTCCGCAAAGCGGCACCATTAAAATCGGACTTGCCGTGTCCACGCAAAGCAATCCATTTTTCGTAACCTTAAAAGAAGGAGCGGAAAAAGCGGCGCTTGACGGTGACGTAGAGCTGATTACAGTAGATGCGCAGGATGATGCAGCAAAGCAAGCCTCCTCCATTGAGGATTTGATTCAGCAAAAGGTTAACGTTATTATCATTAATCCTACTGACTCCGCAGCGGTTGTGCCTGCCGTTGAATCTGCGAATGCCGCAGGCATTCCAGTCATTACGGTAGACCGTATGTCAGACGGAGGCACGATTGCCAGCCATATTGCTTCAGACAACAAGGCTGGCGGCGTATTGGCGGCGAAATTCATTGCCGAGCAGCTCGGCGGCAGTGGTAAAGTTGTTGAGCTTGAAGGCATTCCAGGCTCCTCGGCCGCTCGTGAGCGTGGTGACGGCTTTAATGAGGAAATGGCCAAAGCATCTGGCATTGAAATTGCTGCAAAGCAGCCCGCTGATTTTGACCGCGCAAAAGGGCTGACCGTTATGGAAAATATTTTGCAGGCGGGCAAAGATATTAAAGCTGTATTCGCACACAATGATGAAATGGCACTCGGCGCCCTGAAGGCCATCGAAGCAGCTGGTTTGAAAAATATTATCGTCGTAGGCTTTGATGCAACGGATGATGCGGTGAAGGAAGTATTCGCAGGCACCATGAGCGCAACCGTTGCTCAAAAACCGGATTCGATGGGCATTTTAGCTGTACAAACGGCCGTTAAAATCGTCAAGGGAGAAACGGTTGAAAAATCAATTCCCGTTGATCTTGAACTTGTAACGAAGGATTCCGCAGCTGCAAAATAAGAGCTGGCCCCTGCTCTCTTGACGGACAAAAACAAGTGTGCTAACGTTTTCCCAAACGTGAGCACACTTGTTTTGCTCATTGGCTAGCTCGCTTATTCAAAAGGCCAGACCATTGAAAGGAATTTGCCAGAAATGACCACGATCAGAGATGTCAGCAAGCTGGCTGGCGTATCGGTTGCTACAGTCTCACGCCTGTTCAATCAGAGCGGTTACGTGAGCAAGGAAGCAGAAGCCGCTATTCAGGCAGCCGTTGCGAAGCTTAACTACAAACCTAATTCAATCGCCAGGAGCCTCGCAGGCAAAAAAACAGCTGCCGTCGCGTTAATGGTACCCGACATCCTAAACCCCTTTTTCCCAGAAATTGCTCGTGCTGCTGAGGATGCAGCCGCTTCACAAGGCTATACGCTTGTCCTTTGCAATACAGACAATAACCCCGACAAGGAAAAAATGTATATCGAAGCACTTATCAATAAACAAATCGATGGCATTATCGTTTCTTCTTATACGATTTCACCCGAGCAAATTATTACCCTGCAGAAACGCTCGATTCCGATCGTCGTCATTGATAATAGCTTTCCAGACCATCCGATCGTTACGATTACAGCAGCTAACCGCTACGGCGGCCAACTCGCCGTGCAGCATTTGCTATACGCGGGCTGCGGCAAAATCGCCCATATATGCGGGCCATCTCATGTGCATTCCGCCCGTGAGCGGACGCTCGCTTATGAGGAAATGTGTTCTCATCTGCCATGGTTTACGCCTAGCCTAACCGCGTCCGGTCATTTCAGCGTCGCTGGCGGCTACGAGGCCATGAAGCATATTTTTCGCCAGCATCCCGACGTGGACGGCGTGTTTGCCGGCAATGACCTTATGGCAGCAGGGGCGCTCAAGGCACTGCATGAGCTTGGCGTATCCATCCCGTCCCAGATCAAGCTGATTGGCTTCGACGGTATTCGGATGGACATGGTCTATCCAGAGCTATCCACCGTTTCCCAGCAAATTTATACGATTGGCCGGACAGCTATGGACTATTTAATTCGCCAGATCAACAACGAGCCGATTGAGAAGCGCAACTACGAGCTAGAGGTCGAGCTGCTCCAGAAGGCTACAACCTGACTTCCACATACTGTGAGAGGCCAGAATAAAACAACGCTATTATGCTAGAGTTAGAGAAACCTTCGATTCCGCTGAAGCTGCTGCGGCTATCGAAGGTTTTTACGTTCATCCGCTATAAAGGAAATTCACGGTATTGTATGGCATAATAAGAGATAGCCAGATGCCTCTGATTACTATTTTTTCCACGGAGGGAATGTATTATGATTGGGTCAATCTATGAAACAGAAACGCTCGAGCAGCTAACCGAGGTCATTCAAACGGCCCCAGTTATGGATGACCTGCGCGAGCAGCTAATCGCCGAATATCGTCGACTTTTTCATTATGCCAACATCAAGCAGTGGAATGAGCTTGTACGTGTATGCGAAGCGCTTGCTATTACAGGCTGGGGAGCGTCTATGACTCCCGTGGAGGCAGTTGCGGAAAAATGGATCAACGGCTCCTATTACACCGAGCTGCGCACACGCACCTTCGAGCAGATCAAAGGCTCTTGCAAAGGCTGGAGCAAGCAGCAAGACAGCTTCATCATCCATGACGGCAGCGACAACACCGATTATGGCATTGCCGCTTTTGCTTCCCAGCGCAACCTGCTGCCGAAAAACCCGCTGCGCCTCGTCCGCTCCGGCAACTATCAGCTGTCAGCCAAGCCCTTCATAGACAGCCTGAGTGAGCTGCGCCGTGCACTGGATGAACATATGCGTCAGGAGCTTTACGGCGATTCCTTTAGCTACATCGGTATTTATTGCTTCTTTAGCCATCATGACGATGCCGAGCGTACGCTGCAGTATGAATATTTTCATGAGCAAGACGATGTTCCAGACGGGTTCGAGCATGGGTATTACATAAAGCCAAAATTTGCAGTTGGCAAGCTGGCTTCCCGCAAGGGCGAGCTCAAACTGGAAGTGACGAGGCATTTTACGAGAGCGGAAGGCGAGTTGCCTTTAAGCGAGCAGCAGCAGCTGTTTAAAGCGGATATGCTCGTTATTGTGGACCTGCTTGAAGAGAAGCTGCGCAAGAAAAAGCTAAGCTACCGCGTGGATTTATTAAGGCAGGATTTAATTGATATTTTGGAAAAATGGACGACGAAGGGGAATGCTACATGAGCGTAAACCGTACATTAATTACACAATTACAGCAATTCGCTGCTGTATTTGGGAGGCATGACATTGACCTTGGCGAGGTTTATTATCATGAGCCGCTGCCAGTTCAGGAGCCGCTTCCGCTTGGAGAAGCGCTGCGAACCTTTTACGGCTGTATAGAATTGCAGGAGCATCCGATGATTGGCGGTGTCCTAGCCGTGCAATTTTTCCGTTTGCCGGAGCTGGAACGTGCGCAGCAGGGCTGGCGCTGGATAATGACGGCTTCTGGGCTCGCTCCTGATCCGAAGTGGCCGGATGGCTGGATCGTCTTCGCCGATTACAATGGCGATGCGCTTATTGTTGATTCGACCGATCCGCAAGGGCCGGTATATGGCAGCATTCAGAAGCGGCATTCGCAAATCGCCGCCTCGCTGGCTGACTTTTTCGCCATGACCACTGCATTGATGAAGGTCGAGGAGGAAGAGTTCGAGCTCGATGCAACAGACGAGGATTCCGAAGTAAAAAGCGAGTTTATTGAACGCGCGATGGAGCTTGCCCCAGCGATAATTGGACGCGAGCATGGACAGCAATATTTGGATTTTTTCTTTAGCTAGGGATTGATTCGGCTAGTAAAGGATAACCGGCAATGAATCGCGACGTGATTTGCGATTTTTGCCGGTTATTTTCGTTTCGTTATGGTCGCTCCTGCTCCTTGATTTCCTTCAAAAAAGCTTTCAGCTCCGGATTCGCTGGCGGGTCCTGAAGCTCCATGCTTCTCAGGGCGTCCACAGCGATGCGCAGCACTGCATAATTGCGGTACCAGCGATGGTCGGAAGGCACGATATGCCACGGCGCGTGCTTGCTGCATTTTTCAAACACCTGCTCATAATAGCCCTGATATTGATCCCAGTGTTTCCGCTCCTGCAGGTCCGACGGGTCAAACTTCCAATTTTTCGATGAATCCTCGATTCGGCTTTTCAGCTTCTCCAGTTGAAACTCCTTGGAAATGTGCAAAAAGATTTTGACAACCTTAACTCCACTATCCGCAAGCAGCGACTCAAAAAGGTTAATATGCTTGAAGCGCCGCTTCGCCTCCTTATCGGATACTGCGCCATGCACGCGTGTAATCAGAACATCCTCATAATAGGAACGATTAAAAATAGTGATTTGTCCCAGCTCCGGGGCATTGTTGTGCGCCCGCCAAATAAAATCATGCCGCTTCTCCACATCCGTCGGCGCCTTGAAGCTGTGAGCTGATACGCCCTGTGGGTTCAGCCCGGCGAATACATGCTTCGTTACGCCATCCTTCCCGCTGCAATCCATCCCTTGAATGACGAACAGCACCGCCTGCTCCTTCGCAGCCGCCAGCTTCTCCTGAAGCTGCTCCAATTCCTCCTTCAGCTTCAGCGCTTCCTTCTCCACCTCTTCCTTATGATCAAAGGGACCTTTATCCTTTGGATTGATGCTGCTCAAAACAACCTTTTTATTCGCCATCAGCTCATGGTTTTTTGCCATCTGATTCACGCTCCTTATTTACCAGTATTCTACTTTGTTCCAATCTTATCAATCTTACTCCTGCATATGTGGCAAGCTAATAAACCACAAATCGGCATTGTTTCGCTCGATTCCTTGAGTTCACTGGAAATCTCGATTAGTATAAAAGCTATACTTGCGTAGAAAGAAGGAGATCGGTCTGAAAATTGGATTTTTGATTGTCGATATGCAAAATTTTTTATTACAGGATCAAAAGGAGAAGCTAAATGTAAGTGGAGCATGTGAATACATTAATCATGTATCCGGATTGCTTCGTTCAAAGGACCATGTGGTCATCCATCTTCAAGACATGGAAGAATCGGAAAAAGACGATGATCCAGAAGCAAGAAATATTATTCCCGAAATTACAGTAGACCCAGAAGATATCCGGATTATGAAACGATTTTCCAATGGATTTTGGAAAACAGATTTGGAGCAACAGCTGCTTAATCACAACGTTGGGCTCGTTGTAGTCGCTGGTTTTTCGGCAGAGGAATGTGTGACATTTACGACTAACGGCGCAGTTGAAAGAGGTTTTAAAGCAGTTATTTTGCAAAAAGGCATCCTTAGCAAAAAAGCTGAGGCTATTAACACAGTATACCAAGATCGGCCTATTATATCCTACCAGGTGATCGAATTTTTGATAGATTCAACAGCTACAATAGCTACAACACCTTAGTTATGTGTTATTGACTTGCAATAGCTGCTGTTCATCCAGCCACGATTGTACATGGGTGAGAAATCGCCTTGTAGCAGGTGAGCAAAACTTCATAGAATGGACGGCGATGCCAAGCGAGCGAAAGCTCGGCTCTTCCAGTTCCATGACATGGACATGATGATTGCGCCCTTCAATAACCAGCTCGGGCAATATGCTAATGCCAAGTCCCTGTTCAACCATGGCAATGATGGCAGCATCATCACCCGCCTCAAATCTGACGTTTGGCGTAATCGCTGCCTTCTTAAGTACGCGCTGAACGTCATAATCCGAGCCTGCTTTAGGAATAATGAACGGTTCCTCTGCAAGCCGAGCAAGCGGGAAAAAGGCGGCTCCGCAAAGCGGATGCTCCTGGGGCAAAATGCACAGCATCCGATCCTCTTTTAACGGGAAAACCTCCAGCTTATCGCTCGTAGGCAAGGAGAAAAAGCCGCAGTCGATCTGCCCCTCCTCCAGCCATTCCTCAACCTCCTGATAATCCCCCTCCATCAGCTTAAATTCAATTTGCGGGTAATCGTTCAAAAAAGCCTTCATCATCCGCGGCAGCCAGTGGACGGATACGCTTGTGAACGTGCCAATACGAATCGTGCCAGCCTCCAGTCCCCGGATTGCGGCTATCTCTTCTTGTAATCGAATATTGGCTTGCAGCACCTCGCGCATCGGCTGGAGCAGCCGCTCGCCTTCCCCTGTCAATTGAATACCCGCGCGGCTGCGCTGCAGCAGCCTAAAGCCAATTTCACTTTCCAAGCTGTTGATCGCGTGGCTAACGCCCGATTGGGTAAAGCCCAGCGTTTCCGCCGCCTTCGTTAAACTGCCAAGCCGCGCAACCTGTGCGAATATTTCATACTTATTAATACTCATCCTGCGTCTCCTCTATTTATATGAGTATTTCTCATGTTTATAACAAGAAATCCCCGTTATACTTATATGTCAAACCCCAGTATACTAGGTTTCGGCCCATAAGCCTATTCTATTAAAGTCGGAGAAGATAAACCTAATGAAACCTAGAAATGCCGAATTACTCATCGTCCTCGCAACCGTATTTTGGGGCTGTTCTTATTTATTTATGAAAATAGGACTTGAATCCATTGCTGCATTTAATTTGATTGCCCTGCGCTTCGGACTCGCCTTTCTGCTGACGTCTCTTCTCTTCTGGAGATCGCTGCGCAAGGTCGATTGGCGCACGATCAAATATAGTGCGATGCTCGGCTTCCTGCTATTCGCCGTTTTTGCCTGCATCATGTTTGGGCTTAAGACGACTACGACGTCTAATGCCGGCTTCCTCGTCAGCATGACCGTCATCTTCGTCCCGCTGCTGTCGGTCATCCTGTTGAAGCAGAAGCTTGCTCCATCCATGCGGCTCAGTGTCCTGCTCGCCCTTACCGGCATTGCGCTGCTGACGCTAAAAATGCCATTCAGCATCGGTAGCGGGGATATCCTTTGCATGCTGTCAGCTGTTTTTTATGCCTTTTATATTATATTAACGAACTCGGCGGCGAAAGCTTCAAACACGCTGAACCTAGGCATATTACAGCTAGGCTTTGCGGGCGGTTTTGGCTTACTCGGCATGCTGCTATTCGAAACACCGACTTTGCCGCAAACGCCTGCCAGCTGGGTTGCCGTGCTTGCGTTAAGCCTTTTATGCAGCGGCTTTGGCTTCATCATTCAGCCTATTGCCCAAAAATACACGACACCAACGCGGACGGGACTGATTTTCTCCCTTGAGCCAGTGTTTGCGGCAGCGGTAGGCTTTTGGTTTGCTCATGAAATATTGCCGCCGCAGGGCTATGTCGGAGCTGCGTTCGTGCTGCTTGCTGTCGTCTCCTCCGAAATAAAATGGAAGCGCCGTGGTGACGCTGCGTTTCCCGTTAAGGCTCCGGTCAAAGTTCTCGGTATTACTAAGGAAAAGGAAGTACTGCAACAGACCCTCTAGAAAAATGGCATCCGATTGACGTGCAAATAAGCCTTGGGCGAGCAGCCTACGGCTTATTTGCGTAATCAGACTTTTATTCTAGATGTTGTGCTGTATGTAACATCTAGTCATAAGCCTATATTGCTATTTACTAATTCATCCATTCATAATAGATATCAGAATAGGAGCGATCAACCATGAACAAGCACAGGAATTACAATAATAACAGCAGCTACTGGGAAAGCTATCAGCGATTTTTCCCTGCAGAAATACAGTTGAAAGAAAATAACTTGCCTATTGAGGAATGGTGGCAATGGAATAGTTGCGAGATTCATTTAGACCGGTTGCCAGCAGCCGAAAGTCCGCTCAAAATTGTACTCGTACATGGCGCTGGAGGCAACGGCCGTTTATTCGCCCCTTATGGAAAAATGCTGCAAATGCAAGGCTATGAAATGCTTGCCCCGGACCTTCCTCCCTATGGACTCAGCAAATTAGGCCCTTCCTCCAAACCAATCCGTTATGAAGAATGGATTCAGCTTCTAGTTGATCTAATTGAAAGCGAATATAAACGTGATGGCAAACCTATCGTCCTGCTTGGCGCCAGCATTGGCGGCATGCTCGCCTATCATGTTGCTGCCCGTAGTCCGCATGTGCAAGGCCTGATTGCTACAACCTTCGTAGATACTAGTGACGCTGCTATGCGCCTCCAGCTTGCCCCTAATAAATATGTCGCGGTGTATGGCAAATGGTTAATGGATGCATTCCCGATTTTGCTGGATTCATTTCGGCTGCCTGTTTCCAAAGTATCGCGCATGGATCTGATCGCCAACAATGCTGAATTAGCCCAGCTTATTATGGAGGATCCCCGTGCAGCAGCAACCCGAATACCTCTTAAATTGCTAAGAACTTTTCTGAACATGACACCTGAAGTACAGCCAGAAAACTTTACGTCCTGTCCGGTGCTGCTTGTTCACCCAGAAGTTGATCCTATGACTCCTTATGCTTTTAGCGAAAGCTTTTATAAAAGATTGGCCTGTCCGAAAAAGCTGGTGTTGCTGGAAGGAGCCGGACATTTTCCGATTGAGCAGCCAGGGCTGGAACAATTAAGCGCCGCTGTCCTGCAATTCCTCGCTAATCTTGCCTCAACAATCTCCAAGTAACTTAGCTCACGCTGGCTTCTCCCATGTTTATTCAATAAAATTTGTATAAATAATTGTATAATTAGTATAATGTTTTTCGCCTTATAAACCGATAAGTATTCAAGCGGCTTCCTTTTTTTCACTAAAAGAGGGTTGTTTACAGCAAATACTATTCCACAACACTAGAAAGGAAGATTAAGTAATGAATAAGCTTCACCTTTTCACCAAAAAGAATGTTTGCATGCTTTTTATTTTCACCCTGCTGTTTACTAGCTTCGGCACAGTAACGGCACCGAAAGCCGAGGCAGCAGTAACGGCCAGCGGTTATGTTTATTACACGTCTGACAAAGACCTGTTCCGTATTAAAACAGATGGCACTGGTGCCGCTCTCATAATGGAGGATTTCGACTTTCCCGGTACTGCTCTGAATCGTGGCGGCAAATATTTGTATTATTTGTCCTACAGCGGATCATCTACGCTGATGCGCCTGCCAATCGACGGCACAGCAACAGAAGATGAAGTATTTTATAACGATGTGCTGCATTATTCCATTGTGAATGGAACGCTTTACTACATGACAAGCGCTGGGAAAATCTATTCCGTTTCTGCTAATGCTGCTGCTGTGTCAGAAGCAAAGCAAATCGCAGATAAAGCTGATACAGACTTTGAAGAATTCAAAATCATTGATGGAAAAATCTACTACAACACCGTCCGTAATGGTCGTTCCACGTGGGTAGCCTCCAAAGCAGTTACAGGCGCAGGACAAGTGCAACATATTGCAGCCGGTGCCATCGAGCAGGATCATCATATCCAAACAACTGCTAATTCCGTCAATATTATTGTCAACACCAAGCCGGAAGAACAATTTTATTCGCTTGACTGCATTGTACTTTATAGCGTTCCTAAAAAAGGCGGCGCAGCCAAGGCCCTTAACTTAAACGCTCCAATTGATGCAAATGCTGCTTATTCCGGTATTTGGGCAACGAATACGTATTACTTATTCAACAAGGACATTCGCCTTGATTCCGAAGGGCATTTCAACTATAACACTGGTAAAGGCTACCTTCTGAACACAAGCGGCAAAACCTTCTCCCTGCACAGCACAGGCGTCTATGATTTAGCCAATGTAGGCACAGACAAAGTGGCTTTTATTGATGCAGCGGACAAAGGTTATGTTGCAACGATAAAAAACAATAAAGTGATTAGCAAAAAAAATCTTAACATTTCTAAGCTTCATTCCGTATACAACATTATGTCGGGCGGAAAAATCGCTTCTACAATCTTTTTCGGCGACAATGCCAGCTATTTGCTAAAATCGGATTTGTCGGTTCAAAAGATACCTGGATTGAACTGGGATTATATGGAGCTTAATGAAGGCGTTGATGGTATTTACTACATCAATGACGACTCCAAGGATGCTGGCTACGGACAGTTGTTCCACCTAAGCAGCGATGGTAAAACGGCATCCAAGCTTAGCGAGCAATCGATCGGCCGCGTTCTGCTTGTTGCCAAACAATAAGCTGCTGTTTTTTAGTTTTTATAAGTGAATCGACGTTATATTAAAAAGAGGAGCAGAATTTTTAAATCTGCTCCTCTTTTTCTATTATAAATTATCTGATTTTTTAACGTTTAATCTGCTCAAGAATTTGTGGATCTTTAATTTTCGTATCTTGGGCAAGCAGAACGATTTTGGATAAAATCTCTGCTGTCTTTGGATCTTCATCTATAAACGGCAGAAACAGCTTGCCGCGATGCTGAGAATGAACCGGAATAATAGCAACTGCACCAGAAGCCTGCTTATATACTATTCCACTGCCCAGATGAACGCTGTATTCACCTAATTGGCCTGCAATCAAAGCATGATTGCCTTCCAATCTTACATTGTCAATTTTGAGCAGTCGCAACGATTCGCGAACGATAGCTTGGCGAGTTTCAATCGTTGTCAGACTCGCCTCTGGATCTACTCCTCCTACATGCGCCACACTGACGACCAAATCCACATCACGCATCACTTCAGAGAAAACAAGCGGCGGTACCTTTTCAATCTCAATCGGTTTATACGTATGACGGTCAAAGAAACGGACTGTTTCTATAGTCGGGCATTCGACATCCGATGGAGAAAACCAATCAGCAAGCGCATAAATGCTCGCAATGATATTTTCCTTGTAATAAACCTTCTGCAGTCCTTCTTCATAGCTTACCGTCCATAAGCGGCTCTTCAGCAAGCTAACGGTTTTGCGTGGCTGTACTTGGTGTCCGTCATATCTGCGGGATATCGCACCACTAGCCAGTTCATCAGCATTTGGCATGTACAATTCACGGAATACTTGTTTGAACGGTTGCTTCAACTGCCTGTCAAACATATCCTTCTGGTACAAACTCCATTGTCCGCTATTGAACAAATGCAGAGGATGGGCAATAAACAGCTCGTCGCCTTCAGCCACTTCATACGATCCCTCATCTGCTCCAAGCAGCGCCCCGTTTTCAAAATAACCCAGCTTCCCATTTGCGCCAAATACCAATGTTCTAATTAAAGGCGCAATAACCGGATTTTTCGCGAGCTTGTTAATCTCTTCCTTAGTGAAAAGACTACCCGTTTCCATGGAGCGTTCAAGCTCCTTGCGCGCCCGCTTGTATTGATCGGAAAGCTCAGATTTAATTTGCTTAAGCGTCTCCATATATTCATGCTTTTTAAAAGCGGCCGGAACCGACTTAAGCTCCTTGTCTTTGCGGAGCAAACGGATTTCTGCTTTTCCTTCTTCGTCAATGATAAGCTGTACCGTCACATCCTCATCCAAAGCGACAGGATCAAAGTAATGCAGAAGCTCGTCGATTTTCCGTCCTTCCATATCCCAGGTTAAACGAACAACATCGTTATACCCTGCATTTCGGGCTAAGTTATCCAATGCAATTGAGCTTGTTTTTGACTCTGTAGCCCGACGCTGGGCTCCAAATGTTTTGCTTTCTTTAAGAAATTGCTGAATAAATTCATAACGCTCCAGTACATCACGCTGCTTGTCTTGCTCCAATGGAACTAGGCTATAACACAGCAAATGATCTTTATTGCGTTTATCTGCTACTGATTTTTTCAAATCTGCAAGCTTGAGCTTGCCCAGCACCGCATCAGCAAATAATTGAGAGCGTCTGTGATTGGAACCGGCCGAAATATATTTTGCGGACTGATAGAGTTGATCAAACCGCGTCTCACCCAGTTCTTCATAGGCCGAATGGAACCAGTTCACATCGAATGCGCCATCGTTGAAGTCTTCCGGTAAAATTGGAGAGTAATGTGCTACAATCGTTTCTTTTTCCCCCGAAAAGGTCTCATTAATATGAGCGTGGAAATACCAGGCTGCACTGCGCAGACCATCCCAGCCCAAATATTTTGCTATTATATCAACCCACTGCGGTGCATACATCGCTGCTTCAAGCAGTCTAACCTCGCTAATTTTGCTACCTTGGAGCAGCTCTTTCAGCGTCTCCTCGTTCTCCCCTGCAGCAGGATGGCATACTTTAAGCATTTGGCTGAAAGATTCTTTCTTTGTCGTATCTTTGCCATAGCTATAAATGTAGCCTCGAACGAATGATTCTTTATCCAGCCCTGTCAAAATACGAAGGAAATAAGAAGTCCCTTGAATAAGCGAAATGCTTGTTGCGAGCTTCGTGACATCCGTCGGAAGATCACCGCGGTTAAGTTCAATTTCCAAGATTCGCTCGACAACCCGATTTTTAATAGCAGCGATTGCTGGGTATGAGTCTAAATCATGATTTTTGGGGCTAGTCATTTCCCCGATATAGTTATTGCTGCGTGGTCTGGACATAAATAATCGAATAAGTTCATTTTCGGTCAGTATTTCCAAGCTATACGCCCTTGCAAAATCCTCGATTCCAAGTAAATAACCATTGTAGTCCTGCAAAGCAAATAGCCAGTAATAAACTTCAAAATACGGTTTGAATGATTCATCGCTATGCAATTCAGATCTTTGCCAGCGCCGCCAGAAATTCGTCAATGCATTTAAAATACCTTGATTTTCATCCTCTTTGTCATGAGGGAAGCATTTAATAATTAAACGCAGCGCATGATTCGACTTGTCGAACCGCTCCTGCTTATCACTATCTGAAATATAAGCGTCAATAATTTCATTGACCTGATTCCCATAATCCAAATTATTATAAATCGCTTGCATATCCACCACTTTCTCCATTGGATAGATGGTTTCAATCAGCTCCTTGCCCCAAGACTCCAGCGCCTGAAAGTTGGATTCGTACATTTCCCACCTTTTCAATTGTCCCGTGCAGCAGCGATGCAAGAACTCCGCATGACGATAAAATTCCAGCTGCATTAACTCAAGCGGGCCAAAGCCGCTCGAATCCAAATATTTTCTCCATACTTCAGCAAGGGGATAACGTTCCAATACAGGTGTGTTATCTTCGGGATCATAGCGCCAGCTAGTTGTTGACAGCCTTGTCCCAAGAAGCACGGACTGTTTAGCCTCATAATAATCTTGAATCTCATATTCATGCTCCCGATATTCATGAACAAGCTCCGATAACCCTTGTAGAAAATGCTGCATCTTGTCCACCGGCAACGTAAAATATTGCTTTACTTCTTCCAAGGCTGACAACGGCATTGGTTCTATTTGTACAAGCCGATCAACTTTCTCAGGAAGGTTGTACAAGCCGAAGCCATTTGCTAAAGAATAGGTGGCCTCTTGCTTCAGCTTCGCTAGTAATAGCCGTTCCTTGTCTGTTGGCTCAGTAAGGACTTCTACCTGATCCTGGAGCTCAGCAAACAGCTTTGCATGCTGCTCGTCTTCCTTCATCTCAGTCAGCAATTCCAACGCAGCCAGACGCTGCAGTTCCACCCGACTTTGCAGCAGCTCCTTTGTTACAGCCTTAAGACTGGAAGCAGGCTGATTGAGCAGAAGTTCAATGGCGCCTTGGCGAAGCGCTCCTTTCTTAAGCTTTAGCAGAGCGGATATGGAAGACAGCTCCTCCTCATTCATTTGGAGCTTGGCAGCTTTACGAATCGCGATTTCGCGATTGCTTGTACTTTTATCTGAAAGGCTTGCAAACAAAAAGCCTCTCTGTGCTTTATTTTCTGGCTCAGGAAGGAAATACTTTAACATCTCGCCCCGCATACTAGGGCTCAATGTATCTTTAATAGCTATCATTTCAGCAATCATTTCATTATCCATATCATAAGCAATAAGATAGAGCATCTTTCCTACTATTTCATCGGCACGGAGCGTATAACTCATCCAATCAAATACACGGGAGTTTTTCGTTATTTCCTTTTCATTCATTCCGGAAAGCATCGTGGAAAATTTCGAAAAATGGTTCTGTCTCTCCGATTTCTCCTCAAGAAATGGTGTACTTGTATAAGTCAACGTATTATCTCTGTCCATCTGCCATACATAGCTGTAACCATAGGCGTAGTTATCAAGAATCCAATATTGCAGCTCAGAATCTGTCTCATCAAGCCAATTTCTAGTAATGGCAAAACGCATTGCCGTATTGGTGCTCTGTGCAAGAACATATTGAGCAACCACTTTACGATACGTATCTTGACTTCCCATTACATAAGCGATCTTTTCATACAAATCATTTTCCTCAT
Source organism: Paenibacillus algorifonticola (assembly GCF_000971975.1). Taxonomy (GTDB): domain Bacteria; phylum Bacillota; class Bacilli; order Paenibacillales; family Paenibacillaceae; genus Pristimantibacillus; species Pristimantibacillus algorifonticola. Next base: position 57,022 of record NZ_LAQO01000034.1, read on the forward strand.
GCACAGCTGTCGTCCACAAAGCCATAAATACCTCATTGACATTGTTGCTTTCCAGCCACTGCTCACATAGATCCTTATTACTGAGGGACTGCACCACATAGCTGAGGCACTGCTTCGCAACTCGGGCATTCGCGGCCTCCAAATTCAGGCCTGTCCACACATCCAGCGCACGAATAACCGAGCTAAACCGGATTAAATTATTGTCCTCCACAATTTTCAGCATAAATATCATGGCCTCAATCGTGCCCGAGTCCATTTGCTCGACGATACTTTGTCTGAGGCCTTCTTGCAGACGGGCGGCAACAAGAAGCTCTCCCATCATTTGATAAGCCCGTTCACTATGGCTCAAAAATATACCGGAAATCATATGACGGGAAAGCAGTGCAGTGTTGTTGTCACCGTATATAATTTCTTTCAAATCCTCAAACGTTTCTTCGTTTTCTCTGTCAAGCTCATAAGCAATCATATCCGCCGCGGCAAGCATTAGGTGGTTGTAATCTGATAGAGAAGAATGATCAACTTTCGATAAATAATCTTTCACATTGAATTTCGCCGCCTGCATATACAAGAGGGAGATACATTTCTCCATCACTCTTTCTGTATGTACTTCTAAATTTGACGTACGGAATGGACGGCGCAAATAACCATTACTGTGTGGATACTCCACGCAATGGTTAACAATATATCGGAACACGGCTGCATAAGGGTCGTCAAACAGCTTGTCCATAATACTAACAAGAGGATCGAACCATTTGCTGCTATCATCTGCTGCCATTTGCTTCAACCATTGCTTCAATTCTTTCTTCGCGTCACTATCCATATATCTCTGTCTAGCAGATTCGATCACTAGAATGCCAAGCTGGCGATAAGACTCATCCTTATCCAGGGTACCCGCTTTATCCAGCATCTTCTGAAAATATTCCTTATCCGCTTCCAACTCCATATTGTAACAGCCTCCTGTTTATTAAAATAATATATGAACTAATTCGCCTACCACATTTTACCTGCCAGCATAGTAAAACGAATCAATGCGAGTTCGTCGCCATCCTGCATATGTAAAGGACTATCCAATTGTTCGATTTCATCGCCATTAATAAATACCTTATATAGTCCATCTTCAAACGCCAGCATTGCGGTGCAAAGCGCTTCATCTATACTCGCCCTTTGCTCATTATATATAGAGCCGAAACCGACCTTGCCCGTCTCGGCTTGCAGTTCCACATCACTTTGCGTCAAATAGGGCACAAGCGGAACATCCGTCTCCTTCTGATTGAATTTCTGAACATTTACAGTAACCAGATCCGTAATTAGTGCTTTCAACGTATCCGGTTTATTTGTAAGTGTCCACTCGAGACGATTTAAATAGCTTTTCTTCTTTCCCAGGCTCTTCACCGTTATGTACACAATCATGATCGACTACCTCCGGATACTTATAATGTCCCCTGACTACCATAATAGTACCATATTAAGGAAAGGGCGCCCTTCATGCCTTTAGGAGGAAATAATGAAACTTTCTCTAAACAGCCAGGCCCTTTTACACTTAAAAATACGTGATATAGACTATTTACACCTATCGCAAATGAATATCGCGATGTATAAACTTTTATTATTCCGTCTTCATGTATGTTTAATTGCTCCTAAATATTTACGGCTTGCCAAAAGAGAACATAGGTTCTATAATTCATAATACAGGAACACATGTTCTTAGTCAATGAAATTCCAACGTCTTCCTTCCACTTTTGATGATTCAGAGTTGAAAATTCATGAATAAGAATGTTTGAGCATTCATTAGTATGGGTATAACCCTCTATTGGAAACTTTGCTTTCATGCTTCATTGTTTATTAATCATTTTCGGGAAGACAGCTGGATTGACGTCGCTGAGCAGAGCATGTTATTTTAAATTTGACATGGAAACTTTTGGAGGGATATGAATGATTGAGATTCGCTTATCCGTTGATTACGATGAATATGAAAATGGTGTTCGCATTTCCCAGCTTATTGACCAGCTCACTGAAAAACCGAACGCAGCTAACATTTCCGTGCTTACGATTGGTGATTGGGGACAAGCCTATGAGAACGGACCTGATGATGCCATCGAATCACTCGTTAAACACAAGCATATTTTCACAGGGCTGAGCAGCCTCTTTCTTGGAGATATGGACTCGGAGGAATGTGAAGTATCCTGGATTAATCAGACGAACATCGCTCCACTGCTTGAAGCATACCCTAATCTTCGTTCCCTTACTGTTAAAGGAAGCACCAATTTAAGCTTTGAGCCCCTGCAGCATGCAGCGCTTCAAGAGCTGAAAATTATTTGCGGAGGATTGCCAAAAAGTGTAATCGAACAAATTGCAGGCTCCCAGCTTCCTGAGCTTCGCAGACTCGAGCTGTATCTTGGTGTAGATGATTATGGGTTTGATGCATCGCTGGAAGAAGTTCTGGCAGTCGCAAAACCTAATCTATTTCCAAAACTCACCTATTTGGGCTTAAAAAATAGCGAGCTGCAGGATGAGATTGCAATTGCGATTGCTGACTCACCAATTGTCGACCAATTGGACACGCTTGATTTGTCTTACGGTACTCTAACCGACGTGGGTGCAGAAGCCCTCATAACGAGCGAGCGGGTGAAGAAGCTTAAACATTTGGATCTTAATTACCACTATATGAGCGATAAAATGGTCGAACGCTGGAAAGCGACTGGTCTTTCTGTTGACCTTAGCGATGGGCAAGATGCTGATGAGGATGACTGGCGCTATCCCTATATTACGGAATAATGGCCGCTACAGCTTCAGTACAGCCCTATTTGTTAATTGGGAACCCGGGCAACAAACGTACGCTTGGCCTACAAGCTGCCAGGCAGAAGCTTGGGCTCCCCCCCGCCATCGTTCTTCCTTATTCGGATCTGCTGAATCGTTCTATCCATTTAGGTGAATCGATTCGGCAGGCGGCAACAAACTCACAGCCCCTTGAAGGAAAGCCCATTATTATCCGGCTGGAAGCTCCCGGAGAAAATCCGCTTGTGGAGCGTGAATTAATTGCTTGGGGAGCAGAATTTGAAGGCAGCAGAAAAGATTTAACCAGCGGTTTATCCGTTACTGCGGCCAAAGCATTACGGCTGCCTGAAGAATATGGGCGCATCCTTTATCCAGGGCAATGGTACCGTGGCTATTGCCGCCTGCTCGCCGAGCTTCGTGAAGCTGCGCAGCAAAGTGATTCTCCTATCCGCTGGGTCAACGATCCGGCGGATGTTGCCGTTATGTTCGACAAGCGACGCTGTCAGCAGCTGCTTTCACAAAATGGTGTTCCCACACCTGCTATGCCGGCTCCTGCTGGCTCTATCCGAGATTATGAATCGCTTCTGGCCGCTGTTCAATCAAGCCGCATGAACCGCTTATTCATTAAGCTTGCTTATGGCTCCGGAGCCTCAGGCATTATCGCTTATCAGCGGCATCCTGTAACCGGCTCAGAAATTGCGATTACAACGATTGGTGTAGAGCAACATAACGATGAACAGCTTTATTACAATTCGGGTAAATTGCAGCGTTATACCGATCATGCAACGATCCGTTTAATCATCGACTGGCTATGCCGTGAGGGTGCTCAAATTGAGCGTTGGATTGAAAAGGACAGTATCGATGGAAGCAGCTACGATATTAGGCAGCTTGTCGTTAACGGCTCCCCTTGTCATGCCTTAGCAAGGCTAAGCCGCACACCAATTACGAATTTGCATTTGCGCAATGAGCGTCGTTTAATAACGGACGGCATGCTGTCAGCTATTTTGAAAGAGCAGGTAGAACATACCGCTGTTTCCGCACTTGCCGCTTTTAATGGTTCGACGGTTGCTGGAATTGATGTGCTTGTACAAAAAAAACGGGGCCTAACCTACATATGTGATGTTAATCCCTTCGGCGATTTACTGTATCATGCCGAGCATAAGGGAATGAATACTTACGAATGGCAAATGTCCCTTTTGCAGCAATAAAAGCCTACGAAGAGAGGATGCTCAGGATGATTGATATGAACCAAATCGTGGGCTCCCATGATATTGTCATGATTACGCTTGATACACTGCGTTATGATGTAGCCAAGCTCGAAGAATCCAACTGCCGCAACTTATGCGCAGACGGACCATGGGAGAAACGGCATACACCTGGTAGCTTCACGTATGCTGCACACCACGCCTTTTTTGGAGGCTTTCTCCCTACACCTGCCAATACGGATAAAGCATCGCATATGCGATTATTCCACACCAAAAATACTGGCTTAAAAACACATCCCCACACGTGGCAGTTTGATGCACCTGATCTTGTAAGCGGCCTAGCAGAAGAAGGATACCGAACGATATGTATTGGAGGTGTCATCTTTTTCACTAAAAAAAACAAGCTGGCAAAAGTACTTCCTGGATATTTTCAGGAAAGCTACTGGCGTATGAATTTTGGGGTAACCAATCCTCGTTCGACTGAACATCAGGTCAATCATGCTCTAAAGCTGCTAAAGCAGGCTGATCCCAATGAAAGATTGTTTCTGTTCCTGAACGTCTCGGCTATTCATGGGCCGAATCATTATTTTCTTCCTGGCGGATCACGAAAAGACTCGATTGAGTCGCAGCGTGCAGCACTCAGATACGTAGACAGCCAGCTTGGCACATTGTTCGATGCGCTGCGAAGCCGCGGCAAAACCCTTTGCCTCGCCTTCTCCGATCATGGAACTGCCTATGGCGAAGACGGCTTTGACGGACATCGACTGGCGCATGAGGTCGTATGGAACGTCCCGTACCGTGAATTTATTTTATAATGAAAGAGGAGAGATGCCGGATGTCCATGCCAACATCATTAACTAGACCAGCGGATTTGCCGGAATGGGGCAAGCGCTGGTTCGCCTCCCCTTACCGCTCCTATCTTTATTCTTACCCGCATAAAACCGCTTATCGACCACTAACTCCAGCGCTGCCGCTTGAGGAACTCTGGAAGGACGAAGCTGCTGATTATTATTTCTTATATATGCATATCCCTTTTTGTGGTGTACGCTGCGGATTTTGCAATTTGTTTACACTGCCTGATCGCCGTACCCATGTGCATGAGCAATATGTAGATGCACTTGAACGCCAGGCTTTGCAGTGGGCTCCCATTATTACAGGAAAGCCCTTTTCCCGCTTCGCCATTGGCGGCGGCACGCCTACGTTGCTTGAGGCTTCCCAGTTAAATCGACTGTTCACTATTGCCGAAGACATTATGGGACTGAATACATCCCAAGCATCTATTTCCGTGGAGACCTCTCCTGATACGGTAAGTGAAGAACGGCTGCAAATTTTGAAAGACCGCCGGACCGACCGGGTTAGTATTGGTGTGCAAAGCTTTATCGATGAAGAAGCTTCGGCGATTTATCGCCCACAAAAGCCTAAGCTTGCTGAACAAGCTATTACGATGCTGCAGGCTTTTGATTTTCCATTGCTGAACATTGATCTGATCTATGGTTTGCCAGGACAAACAACCGATTCATGGATTTATTCACTGGAGAAAGCAATAAGCTTCTCTCCGGGTGAAATTTTCATTTATCCGCTGTATACGCGAGAACATACCATTTTGAAGCCAGACCAAATTCAGCGCCAAGGTACCGATGCACGGCTGGAACTATACCATATTGCATGCGACCGCCTTAAGGCGGCAGGCTATAAGCAATTTTCCATGCGGCGTTTTGCTAAAGAAATAACGTTTACGCATAAAAACATTTTACCGTTTAGCTGTCAGGAGGAAGGCATGGCAGGGCTCGGTTGCGGTGCGCGCTCGTATACCCGTGAAGTACATTATGCTTCCCGTTATGGGGTAAGCGCAGCGGCTACAAGAAGCATCATTGCCGATTATGTTGCCACAGAAAATTTCCAATCCGCAAATTACGGATTTAAATTAAATGTCGCTGAACAGAAGCGGCGGTTTGTTTTAAAAGCTCTGCTGCATGCCGAAGGCCTGTCACTTGCAAGCTATTCAGAACGTTTTGGCAGTGAAGCGCTTGCCGATCACTCCGAACTGGCTGAGCTTATTCAACTCGGCTTTGCTCAAATGATGGATGCCGGGCAAACCCTTCGTCTAACGGAGCTTGGCATGGCTTATTCCGATGCAATCGGTGATGAATTTATTTCCGGTGATATTAGAGAATTAATGGAAGGGTACGAGCTGTCATGAAAGCCGTGCTGTATTATCGGGGATCGCTCTCCTCCTGCAACTATGATTGTCCCTATTGCCCATTTAGCAAAAACAAAGACAGTGCCGCTACGCTTCGCAAAGACGAGGAGCAATTGCATACGTTCATGAATTGGGTTCGGGAGCAAGGACGCGCCGGCCATGAATTGTCTATTTTTTTCAACCCGTATGGCGAAGCCCTTATCCATCGCTGGTATCGCGAGGCTATGATCGAGCTGTCACATATGCCCCATATTTCCAAGGTAGCCGTCCAGACGAATCTTTCTACGAAGTTAGATTGGACAAGCCGGCTAAATTCGGAGAAAGCTGCTTTTTGGGTTACTTACCACCCTGGTCAGACGACCCTCAGCCAAATGCTGTCACAGTGCATGCAGTTGCACCAACAAGGGCTTAATTTTAGCGTTGGAACTGTAGGGCTGCGAAGTGCTTTCGAGCAAATTGAAGCGCTTCGCAGCAGCCTACCAGAGGATGTATACGTTTGGGTGAATGCTTTTAAAGATAAGCCTAATTATTACACAGAAGCGGAAATTGCCCGGCTTGAAGCCGTTGATCCTTATTTTCTATGGAATACGAGAGACTATGATAGCTTCGGACAGCGCTGCTCCGCTGGCTCCTCAGTGTTTTATGTTCAAGGAAGCGGTGTCGTCAAACATTGCTACAAAGATCGGCGTATCATCGGACAGCTCTATCGGGACGGACTGGAAGGCTTATCCGCAGAACGGCCTTGCGGCATGAAGAAATGCGGATGCTATATCGGCTATATCCATATGCCAAAGCTGGAGCTGGGAAGCATCTATGAAGATAGTCTGCTGGAGCGAATTCCGGCACATTTTCAGCATAAAGAAAAAGTAAGCACTTCATAATGCAGGTTTCTGTTGTTACTATACTTTTCTTGAAAAGGAACTTGTCTATTTCTGTCGAATTGTAAATAATATGATACTAAAAAACACACCCAAATTCAGACTTTTCATTTATAGCTTTCTATTTATAAGCTTTTTATCAGGCTTGCATCTTGTCTGGAACGCTTCATTTCAGCCTCCTCTCCATCCTGTCGCAAAACAGGGTGTACTTGACTTGCGCAGTTGGCATTTTACTGATGAAGAAACGATTAGGCTCAATGGACGGTGGGAATTTTATCCAAATGAATTTCTCTCTCCCGATTATTTCAATTCCACGCCTACTAACAAAAGCTGGGCGACTGTCCCTGCTGCGTGGGGAGACTATTTAAATAATGCTTCGGATGGTACGGGCATTGGGTTCGGTACCTATCGTCTTCGGCTTCTGCTTCCTGACAATGACACCCAGCAGTACGGGATGGAGATGATGGTTGTATCAAGCGGCTATGAACTCTTCGTTAACGGCCGTTCTGTATCCAAGCTCGGCCAGCCATCAGCAAATCCACAAGAGCATGAGGGAAAGATGTATCCTCTCATTGCTTCTATTGCGGGTACAAATGAAATGAATATTGTGCTTCACGTTTCCAATTATGATTTCCCTAACGGGGGCGGTATTACTAAGCCAATTAAATTCGGGACGTTAGCCGCCGTTCAGCGTGAAGACTATTTGTTAATTGCTATGCAGCTTATGGTTGCCATCATCTATATACTTCATCTTATTTATGTCGGCCTTCTTCCTTTGCTTGGCGTTCGGAAGAAAGAGATTGTTTATTTGGCCATCGTTATTTTCTGTATGTTGCTAGGTACTCTCGTAGATGATAATAAATTATTGGTTGCCTGGCTTCCCATCTCCTTGCACTGGAATATAAAATTATTAAGGCTTTCTTTGATTGGAGCATCTACAATGCTGTTAGCATTCTCCGCCAATTTTTTTCCTATATATCGGAAGGATAGAGCCATACGCGTGTATTTATTGCTATGTGCTCTTTACGCGATCGTCACTTTGTTGCTGCCGTATGAACAAGTTATTTCCTTGTCCCCCCTTAGGATTATGGCGATCTCACTTCCGCCTCTAATTATATTGATTATGATCTTGCGCCTAGCACTTAAGGGTGAGGACAACATGGTTTTCCTCCTTTTTGCTGCTATAAGCGTCGTTTCCAGTATTATTTGGGCTACCCTCAAATTAAGAGCGGATTGGGATTTGCCTTATTATCCATTTGATTTAATTTTTGCGTTTATCTGCTTTGCTTCCTTCTGGTTCAAACAATTTCTGCAAACTAGAATCAATTTGGAGCAGCTTGCTTTTAAGCTGCAAAAAGCCGATAAAGCGAAAGATGAGTTTCTCGCTAATACTTCCCACGAGCTGAGAAACCCGCTGCATGGCATGATTAATATGGCGCAGACCGTACTGGCTAATACTACCCATTCCATTAATGAAGCAAGCAAAAATAATTTAATGCTACTCATTACCGTAGGACGCCGCATGTCGCTGCTGCTTAATGATTTGCTCGATGTCACGCGTCTGAAGGATCGGGATATTCATTTGAATAAGGAAAGCGTCCGGCTGCAAAACATCATTTCCGGCGTATTCGATATGCTGCGTTATTTAACTGAAGACAAGCCCGTTCAGCTTGAAATGAATATTCCCCGTTCATTTCCTAATATAATTGCGGACGAAAACAGGCTGATTCAGATTTTATTTAATCTCATCCATAATGCTGTTAAATTTACGAACGAGGGAATCGTTAGTGTCCATGCAGAAGCTATTGGCGATAAAGCCTATATCCACATACAGGATTCCGGGGTCGGCATAGATGCAGACGTACAGCGTACTATTTTTTATGCTTACGAGCAGGGAGATTCTAGCATGACGGCTATGAGCGGCGGCTTTGGGCTCGGACTCAGCATTTGCAGGCAGTTAGTCGAGCTTCATGGGGGCAAGCTAACGGTACAGTCGGTTCCGGGTAAAGGTTCTACTTTCACCTTCACTATGCTCCTTGACCCCCATGCAGCTGCCGAACCGGAATTTATGCTGCCAAGCGAAGCTGAAGCAGCCGTGTCTGCAGAATCCGTCATTGCCGCACATTCTCAATTACTGCGCCTTGATCAGAGAGAAGCGGCTTCAGATACGGAACAAAATAAAGCTTTTGTGCTTGCCGTAGATGATGATCCTGTTAACTTAAAAATATTATTTAACTTGCTGGATTCAGAGTTCTATGAAGTAACAACCGTCACGAGCGGCAAAAAAGCACTCAAGCAGCTTGAAACGAAGGAATGGGATTTAGTTATCGCCGATGTCATGATGCCGCAAATGTCGGGCTATGAGTTGACCCAAACCATTCGCAAACGCTTCAGCATTTCTGAGCTTCCTATTTTATTGCTGACTGCCCGCAGCCGTCCCGAGGATGTTAACGCAGGCTTTATGGCAGGGGCAAATGATTATGTTACCAAGCCTGTCGATGCGATGGAGCTCAAGTCTCGCGTACAAGCTTTAACTGACCTCAAACAAACGGTAAATGAGCGGCTGCGCATTGAGGCTGCTTGGCTTCAAGCGCAGATCCAACCTCATTTTCTATTTAATACGTTAAATTCCATCGCCTCCTTAAGTGTGATTGATCAATCGAGAATGGTGCAATTGCTGGAGGAATTCGGGAAATATTTGCGGGCAAGCTTTGATATGAAAAATTCAGAGCGCGTAGTTCCGCTTCAGCATGAGCTCGACTTGCTTCATTCCTATCTATTCATTGAGAAAGAACGCTTCGGCAATCGCCTGCAAATTGAGTGGGAGCTTGATGACTTGCCGCGGCTTCGTATTCCGCCGCTTTCCATTCAGCCGCTTGTAGAAAATGCCGTGCGTCACGGGGTGCTGGCACGTTCAAGTGGGGGCACCGTGCGTATTCGCCTGAAAGGATACGACGATTATACTGAAATTGCGATTATAGATAACGGGGTCGGTATGGAGGAGGAACAGGTTAGAAGCGTGCTGGAGCAAAACCATGGAGGGATTGGCCTGCGCAATACTGACCGTCGCTTGAAACAGCTGTACGGCAAGGGATTACGCATCGAAAGCACGGTAAAACAAGGTACGGTTGTAAGCTTTTCCGTCCCAAAATCCTCAACTGATGAAGCAAATTTAAATGAGATATAAAACAAGTATAGAAATTGTATAGAAGTTCCGTGTATAATATTGGGGAACAAAAAAAATAAATATGGTGATAAAACATGCGCTTAAAAAAATGGGTTAAGATTCTCCCGACCTCCATTATGATTGCCGCAATAACGGGAATGCTGCTGCTGTTTTTCACGCAACTGTTCAGACTCCCCGAGCCATTCTTCTCTAATCAAAACCTTCCTTTCTTCTTCAATACCTTTATGGTCATCATCATTACCGTTCTTATCATAATAATGCGTGCCATGCTTGTTGAGAGAGCAGTATTGAAGAAGCTTGCCTTTAGAGATGGTATAACGGATCTTTATAATCGCCATGGGCTTGAGCAATTCTGGAAAACATATCGCAGCAAAAAAAGTATGGCCATTCTCTATCTCGATCTGGATCACTTTAAAGAAATAAACGATCGTTTCGGTCATCATGTTGGAGATGCACTGCTTCGGGAGGTCAGCGTTCGCTTACAACAGGTGGAGTCTAAAAAACAACGTGAGCTATTCCGGCTTGGCGGCGATGAGTTCGTGATGATTCTCAAAAACTGCGATCCTATTATGGCGAAACGGGCTGCCACGCAAATTTTAGATAAACTGACGAAGCCCTATGCGGTCGAAGGTTATCACGTATTAATTACCGTTAGTATCGGTATTCGGATGTGCACAGCCCGCAACGCTGAGCATGATATGCTTGTGAAAGAAGCGGATGCTGCCATGTACGTAGCCAAAAAACAAGGTAAAAACGGATTTTTTGTATTCCGGGAAGGCAGAAGCAAGCTCCCGAAAGAAAAATACGGCAATATTAATCAAGCTAAGTCATAAAGCCAAAAAGCAAGGAGTTCTACTCATCCTCTTGTTTAGTGGATCGTGAGGTACTCCTTGCTTTTTTCGTTCCTATTAGCAATTGCGTACCTCTATAGCATCTCCATTTGACGGGCGTGTACAATTAGCCTGTGAGTCGGATTGATGAGCGGATCACAGGTAATGAGTGTAAGCAGTTTGTCGCCTGGAACACTATCTAATACTGATAATTCGGTTGGCTCCACAATTAGTGTCTCGTACACTTTGTAAATATATTTGGCAGTACTGGTCTGCACGACAATTTCATCGCCAATTTCTACTTCGTTCAGACGATTAAATAACCTTCCCGTTGTATGGGCTCGATGCGCTGCAACAGCCGCATTGCCCTCCTCCCCAAAAATAGCAGTCTCTCGCATATGTACGGCTGCATGCTTCATATTCGCCTTAGTAGCGCCATCTAGAATCGGTAATAAGACATCTATACGTTCTATCTTAATCGTTGCAATGGGCTTGCCATTTTGAAAATCGTTTAATAGAGAAGCTGCCTCATCCTCGCTTTCTTCTCCTTCATTTAACATATCATTTAGCTGCGCATAGCTTTGTGCAGCCCCAGTATTTACAGGCTCAGGCGTATCCATGAGCAGGAGCGCTTCTTTTAACAGCTTCTCTTGCTCCCGATCAGCCATCCATTCATTCCACTGCGGATAAATGAGCAGCAGTACTCCGACTGCGACCAATATCATTGCGATTTTACGCAATTTCTCAACTCCCTCTGCCTATATGTTTCTTGGTTAAAATGATTAGGCTTCTCTATTATGCCGAGCCTAGCTCTACAGTTTCTCTACAGGCAACACGCTTCTATTTCAAAAAAACCTCCAAAACGAATGAAAAGTCTTCGTTTTGGAGGCTGTATACGCAGAGTATCAAATTTCTTCTACTCTGATGTAGCTTGCTGCATCACACTTAGGAACGTGAGCGTTTTTTTCTAAGCAATATAGCTCCGAGTGCAATTAATGCAGCACCTGCGAGCTGGATTGGCAATTGACTGGACTCCCCTGTCTTCGGAAGTGTGCCTTGGTTATTCGGTGCTGGCGTATTTCCATCTCCATCTGAATCCGAATCCTCCACTACCCCGAGCGGGATTTCATCCACATCAATTTCGAACAATATTTCCTCTTCGTTTCCGTCAGCATCTTTTACGATAATAGAGAAATCATCTTTGCCTGTATAGCCTGGATCAGGCGTATACACCCATTGTCCATTATCGTCAACCGTTACTTGTCCATGCTCAGGTTGCTTGCCAACGTCTACATTTCCACCTTTTGGTACGTCAACTTTACCTTCAACTGGCGTATTTTCCTGTGTCTTATCTTTCTCTACTACAGGAGTCGCTGTTGGTGCTGGCGTCGGTGTGCCTGATTGATCAGGACTTGGAGCCACCGGCGTTGGCGAAGGTGTTGGCGTCTCCGTTACAGCAGGCGTTGGTGTAGGAGATGGTGTCGCTGTTGGTGTAGGTGTAGGTGTCGGCGTCGGTCCTGATGGGTTGCCCGAGTTTCCACCTGGACTAACTGGCATATTAATAAGCCCAAGATCAATCGTTAGGTCTTCCCAGCCACGCGGCGCTCCTTCACCAATAACAATAACTTCTGTATATCCATCTACCTGTTTGTTTGAATTTTCCTCAGCAGAAGCGCCGTCTGCCTCAGCTTTCGTTACGGTGAAGCCGCTTGGCACAATAAATTTCACAAAATATTGTCCGCTTGGAAGTTGATCAAACAAATAGTAACCAGGATTTCCACTCACATCATTTGCTGTAATGGTTTCTCCAATTTGCTGTTTGTTTTGATCATAAAGCTGTACGGTAACGCCATTGCGGCCATCCGCTGCCAGCTCATCCTGCTTGCCGTTGTCATTACGGTCAAACCATACATAATTGCCAATAACCCCTTTGGCAACTACGCCAAGGTCAATCGTATGATCAACCCAGCCGGCCGTTTCGTTAATAACGATTTTGGCTGTTATGCCGTCTGCATCCGTTGCGTTAGAATCAAGAGCCGTGTTCACTCCTTGCTCAGCGCTTGTTTTTACATAATCGCTTGGCAAAACGAATTGAACATAATATTCGCCTGCAGGCAAATTATCGAACAAATAATAGCCCGGCTTGCCGCTTGCATCATTCGCTGTTGTAGTTTCAGCTACAGGTGTACCCGTGCTGCTGCCTTTATACAGCTTAACCCCAATGCCATTAATACCGTCTTTCTCATCCTCGTTCTGCAAGCCATCACGGTTGCGATCGAGCCATACATAATTCCCGATTTCGCCGCGTGAAACAAGACCCAAATCAATCGTCAGATCATTCCAGCCTGCTGGTCCAATCGTAATGACCTCGGTTATTCCTTGGCCATCCGTTTTGTTGGAATCCACATCTGCCGCTCCAGCTTCCGGCTTCGTTACGCCGTATTCTGCCGGAATGACGAACTGAACATGATAGTCGCCTTGCGGCAATCCAGCAAATAAATAAAACCCTGGTTTGCCATTTTCATCATGCGTAACGGTCTCGGCCACTAAATGGTTTGCATCGTCATAAAGCTTAACGATAATGCCATTAATGCCTGTTTCCGCTGCATCTTGCAGGCCATCTTCATTACGATCAAGCCATACATAGTTACCGATGGAGCCACGCTCATCCGAAACGACAGGTATTTCATGCTGAGTCGTCACTGGCGGCGTTTCTTCCGAAACCGCTTTAGCCACATTGATAATGGAAGCCGCTGCTGTCTCTACAGACGTTACCTGGTAGGAATACGTAAATTCCTTCGATTCCCCTGATTTTAGCGATGGAATGCTTGGTATACCGGATACTTTCGTATCGGTAATCACAACATTCGTTAAATCGCGCTTGCCTGTATTCGTTACTTTAACCGTGTAGTTAATCCAGCTTCCTGCTGCTGTATCGGATACAGCGACTGCACTGCCCTTTTTCTCGATCTTGAGCCCTGCTGTCGGAACGCTGGCCTCATCCTTAATTGGATCAGGGGATTCATTGTAATATACGGTTGCTACATTATCTAAATCTGTCAAATCCAAATCTGCATCCGTGACGCGGTATACGCCTTCAAGCGTTAGTCCCGCTCCTGCTGCCAGATTTTTAATGACGATAGACGGTTTCGTACCGGTGCTTACCAGTTGACCAATAATGTCTGGTCTGCCGTGGCTGCCGCCATTCAAGGCAATTTCCTCGCCATTATACGTCAGCTTAGTAAACTCAAAGCCGGCTTGCAGTCTATCAAGCTCATCTGAAATTCTAAAATTATGCAAAGTAACAGAAGATGTATTTTTCAAAGTAAGCTTATAATGCACATCGTTTCCTACCACTACATACTGCTGCGAAGGAGCAATCGTGGAGGAGCCTTGCGTCACGCTCGTAATTTCTTTCTCGAACGTGATGGAAGGGTAAGAATCGCCAGTAGGTGATGCTGTTTCGATTAAACCCAAATCGATTGTCGGAATTTTCCCAGCTGTACCCAGGCTGATCGTATCCGTACGATATGGCGTATAACCGTCTACAGTAGCACCTTTCGTTACCAGGTTGGAGTCATTGTCATTCGAGTGGCTCGGATCTGCGCCATTCACATTTGCAGTCGTTGGCATGTAGCGATCCGGCAGCACAAACTCTACGAAATAATTGCCAGCCTCAAGTCCCTGGAACAAATAGTAGCCTGGGCTTCCATTATAATGATAGCCCGTCTTGCTTGACTTGAATGGTGTCGTTTCACCCGCTTTGTACAGATTTACGGTAATACCGTTAATACCTGCACCTTGGCCGCTGTCGCCCGGATATTCTTCATCCTGCGTGCCATCGCGGTTGCTGTCGAACCAGACAAAATTGCCGATTTCGCCAAGTGGTACATGCTCGTTATTCGGGTGAATCAGGAAGCCGACTTTGTTAGGCGCTGTTGGAAGCATTTTGCTGCCTTCATCATTGCCTGCACCGATTTCAGTTGCCTGAATGGCAAAAGAGTTCCAAGCTACTTCATTGGTCGGAGCTCCTACAGGGGCATCCATTTTCCAATCCAATACAATATAGTCGCCTGGCGCAAGTCCAGCCGATCCATCACTGCCTACAATGTTCGACAGCTGGAAGTATAGCGACTTGATGTCTGTCAAATCATCCTTTTGGTAATTGCCTTGTTCAATCCAGCCTTGCTTGCTGTCATTCACATTCGTGAAGTTGACAACCTGCTCTTGATTAACCGACTTGCTGTAATACGTGGACAGCGTGTAGTTTACCGTTCTGCTCCCCGCTGCCGCTGAGGATGTAAAGGTTTTATTGCCGGACGAGAGTACTTCCGCCAAGTTAGGCTGCCACTGGGAACCCCTTGCCTCATAAGGCGAACCACTGTTGACGCGCAGCGCATTATCGCCTACATGCGGCAAAATATCCAGCACATCAATGACGCCTAGTCTCGTATTACCGCTATTGCGAACAGCCAATTTATAATCCGCTGTTCCACCTTCATACGTTACGCTGTAACGCGGGTACTCGGTGTATTCAATATCGCCAGCATAATCAAATGGCTGTACGGGAACAGCTGGTTCTCCAGAATACGAAGCATCATCTGATGCCCGGAAAATAGGCTCCAGATCGCCTTGATTCCATTTTGTCGACTGTACGAGCGACGCTTTGCGTACAGTTACATTCGCAGAGGAATGAACAAAAAATTCATCCGTTCCCGCTGTTGGATCAAAGCCCATCACTGCATCTTTAAGCGTATTGTTTCGTGTTTGCCACGCTGGCAGACTTTGCGGATTATCCTGTGCGGAATCTCCTGTATGCCAGAACTCTGTATTTGGATCGCTTGTAGTAATATACATATCGTTCGTATAGGTAGTACCTTGAGGCGTCCCTGCACGAACCTCGCCTTTATAGCTGATTTCAAAGCTTGTGCCTGGAGCAAAAGAGGTGCCATCGGACCATGACCATTTGACAAGAGTCCGTCCAGTACCGTTCCAGTTTTTATCAACAAGCTCAAGCTGTGGAGCGCTTGCTCCAGCAGGCGTGCCCGTAAACGTAAACGAGGCTGCCAGCGCCGCAGCAGGATCGGCTATTTTAGGATTGGTGTAATAATCAAAGCTTGTTGGCAATAAATCATAGACAACTGGATTAACATAAGGTCCCGTTGCTTTGATATCGTTGCGAACCGTTAGCGTGAATGGCACCGTGCTCAATGGACGGAAATTTCCCGCTCCAATCGCTTTATTAGCAACAAGCCATGGCTTCTCATTATTGATGTTAAAATCAGCCTGAGCCGTTTTCTGAGGCTTGTCATCCCATTGGCCCGGAATGGCTACATTCAGTGCTTGATAATCCAGTGAGACTTGATTCGTTACTTGATCGCCGTGGACGACAGGGGCATTCGTACCATTAGCAAAATCTCTAACGGTTCCTGTAATTTCAATGCCGCCAATTGTACCGCCTGGAGCTAGGGTGCTGAACGACCACTCCAAGGCAACCAAATATTCGCCAGCATTTAGCACAATGCGGTTTGTACCAGCTGTCGTGCTCACTGTAATTGTGCCGTTAGGCGCAAGACTGCCGCTATACGCATGCCAAGTTTCAGTCACGCCATCACTTGTTTTATAACGAAGCTGGGATGTGAAAACATTTGGCATTTTAATGCTGCTGTAGTCCATTTCCGCAGGCAGCACATCTGTCAGAACCAGGTTCGATAAAGAGGTATTTACATTCGTCCCCGTGTTGCTGATGCCACCAATGTTGAACTTCTGGGTTTGGCCATGCCAGCGATACTGGTAAACGCGCGACTTGGTTAAACCGGAAACGCCGGAAACCGGCTCTCCAAATTTAGTCGTCACATCAGCGTCAGGATCAGTGACCGAGCCGCCTCCTTCGAGCGTATAGCCGCTCAAAATTTCAACGTTGTTTTTGCGCTCCAGCGGTGTTCCGGTCGGATGACCATACCCTAAATTGTCAGGGAAGGTGACCGATACTTTCGCTTCGAAAGACTGTCCGGAAGCAAGCTCAATGTTCGACCAAGTGATCGTACGAGCCGTTGAATCATAGACACCGCTTTCTGTTGAGCTCACATATACGGCATCTGGCGGCAGCGTATCGACTAACGTCGCATTTTTCAAGCTGCCAGGGTTCGTATTGCCCGCTTCTCCTTTAATGCCTACCGTATACTCAACCGCACCGCCAATAATCGGAACGCCGCCAAATCCTGTGTCTTGGCTTTTGTAAGCCCACCATTTGTCATAGGTTGAGGCAGTAGGTGTCGCCGTTGGTGTTGCTGTAGGCGTTGGTGTAGCTACCGGATTCGGGTCCGCGTTAATCGTTACATTCGCCGATGCCGTCGTGCTTTCTGCCGAATCAACGAGTGTAATCGTCGCTGTATTCGTCGTAGGCACAACCGAGCTTGAGCCAGTCGGCTTCGCTTTCACGGGAATTTCCAGCTTCACCGAAGTACCGGAAGGCAGTGGATGCGCATTGACGGTCAAAGTTTGGCCGTTTTTCGTATCCCAGCCTCCATCCTCCCAGCCATCCACAATTTCAAATTGTGCCGGTACCGAATCAACAATCGTTACGTTCTTACCAACATGAGTCGCACCATCCGCCTGATACAAGATCGTATACATGAAGGTATCTCCTACATTAACGGTGCTCACACTGGCTGTCTTTGTAAAAGTCAGTCCTGTAATCGGACCTGCTGCCTGTATCGGAGCTGCGAATGGCTGTAATGCGGCTTGCAGCAGCAAAACGAGCAGCATGATCCAGGAAATCTTGTGCCTGACCGCTCTCTGTCTACTTGCGGGCATCTTATCAATCCTCTCTTTTTCTCTATCTCCTCTAGTCGCTTTCTTGTTGTGAATACCAATAAGCCTAGTACAAAAACATTACCCTACGATTGCCACGTCTTTTTCCATTCTCTTCCTCCTTGCATTGAAATAAGAAAATTATATCTAGCCCAACTGTACAAAAACTTTACAAGCTCCCCCTCATTCGACAGCCTAAATAAAAGCAAAAAAGCTTCGTCCATCCCATGTAGGATAGACGAAGCTTCTTTGCGTCACTATTGATTTATATGTGCTTATATACGTTTAATAAACTTTAGCTGCCGTATAACGCGAGCTGTCTTTAATCATTTTGCCCGCTTTCTTGCTGTTCTTCATGCCAGCATCAAGCGTCGTATCGATCGTTATCCATTTACCGTCCAAATATACTTCGTTCCAGGCGTGATAGCTCGGTACATCGGACGCTTTGCCCGTCACCATTTTAGCTGGAATGTCCAAGCTGCGAAGCATGCCCGCCATTAATGCTGCATAGCCGTAGCAAATATCTTTCTGGGAGCTAAACGTACGATCGATTTGAGGCAAATAATCGTTAGTCACTTTAGCTGCAAGCTGATGATCGTAAGAAATATTCGCCACAATATACTTGTAAACAGCCGTTACCTTCTCGGTATCCGTCTTTTTACCCTTAGTCAGTTCCAATGCTTTCTTAACCGCTTTGCTGTTGCTGCTCCAGTCAATATTTTGGATGGAGTTCAAATAAACGAGGCTGCTGTCACTGAGATTCAAGGCAACTTTGGCTGTTTGAACTGCTCTATATTTATTGGTTCCACTCACGTTCTCCAATAATGTAATCGTGTAATCTCCATTGCCCAGTTGAAGCGCGAACCACTCTTCAGACTGATTTGCCCGGAGCGAATACGTATAATTTTTACCGCCTTTGGCTACAACCAGCCTCGTATCTACGCCCGACTTGACCTCATAACGAATACCGATGCTTCCTTTATCCACATTGGATTCATCGAGCCAGCTTGTCCCAGTTGCTGCGGCCGCTTGAGCAGCTGCTTGGGGGAACACAGACAGGATCATCGCAAGCAAAATCATAATCGTTAAACTTTTGCGCATAAAAAAAACTCCCTTCGGTGGCTAGGCTGCCATCTAATAATAGAGAAGGCCCTTTAGCTTTGCGTCCCTGCCTTTCGACAGGTTTGCCGTTATCGTGTAAAGTTTTGTAAGTGGTGTTAGGTAGATAAACTACCTTATATTAAACTTTAATTGTCTCTAGTATATACCCATTATTTGCAATAAACAATACGTTAAAGCTTTTTTATTTCCAAGCTGAGGCTTGTATTTTCCGGTTTTTCTTCATCCATCTCCGCTTTAATCTTTTCATAAAAGGCTCTTCTTTCCTTTCTTTAAGCATTCCCTTTACATCTCTTAGCAGGAGCATATACCTCATTTCATCCTCATGCTTCAAGCTTTGAAACTCTTTCAAATGTTCCGCGCCCATTCCACTTCAGCTCCATCATGCGTTTTATCAATCCTTTTCGGCTGATAAAATTCCGATACCCGAACCAGCGTTTAGCTGCTTTTGACCGTATAAAATTTTTGGAATCTCCAAAACTTCCTCGGTCCTGTCGACAAATAAAGCCAAGCAAAAAAATCACGAATACCATCATCATCTACGATTCCCTCATTATACTGATAAAGCTGACGCTGGTAGTTCAGGCGACATATTTCCACCCCGTCCCACCAAAAAGAGAACGTGTTCCGCTTGTCGTCATGCTCCAGAGTAATCATAAATTTCCCTTCCGAAAGCTTAAAGCATTGCTTGTCATAAAAAAACAAAGGCCCCTCAGAAGTAGCTGTAATACCAATAAAATGACCTCTATGATGGGTATAAAAGCCACGAACGATAGTATAATCGGTCATTTGATTCAAATTCAGCTGTCGTAGGTGCTGGGCTCCCTCGCTTATACAGCAAGCCAGCTCAGGATAGCGAAAATGGCGAATGACGTTCATTTGCCGCTTCTCGGTTATCATCATCTTCTTCAACCATTCCTTTGAACATGCTATTTTTTGAAAATGAAGTCCGTAAAGCTTGTCCGTCTCCATTTTCACCTGCTCCTCCATTATAAATAGGGCAACTCTACAATTTCTCGACAAAATCTCTGTTTAATCCATCAAATTTTACAAAATAGTCCTTACAACGCGCTAACGCTGCTTTTCCACTCTTTATACCATTCTGTAATGTACGCGCTTGGCTGCTCATTCAATTCTTCCATCAGCACAGCGGTTAAAGCACTGTACTGCTGATTAACCATAAGATGATTCCCTTTCGACGCATACAGCTGCATTAAGGCAAAATAAGCCTCTTCCGCTTGAGCATGCTCCTCGATAATACGAATGTATCCAGCAATTGCTTTATCCAACTGGCCATGCTCGACATGCCATGCTTCCAAGCGATAGGAAGTATTCAGCCATAAGCGTTTCAGGCGCTGGCGCTCGCTCTCCGCCCACCAATAATCATAATCCTTTAAATAATCGCCTCTATAAAGATTCATAGCCTTCTCGTATTCCGCAAGCGTTGCAGCCGCTAGCGGCGGTGCGGCGGCAATGCCCCGCTCCCATTCCTCCACATCCAGCACAACCTGATTCAGCGTCAATATGTATCCTTCTGTTGTATTGGCAATGTGAAAGCACTTCCCAAACTGATCAAGCGTTTTCCTAATGTGGTACACCGTCGTATACAGCTGGGCATATATTTTTTCCGTCCCATTATCAGGCCATAGCAAATCGATTAATATCGATTTCCTTACAAGCTGTTCGCGATGCTGGAGCAAATACAGAAACAGCTCCTGCGCCTTCGTCGTGCGCCAACGTATGGCTGCATCCTTTTTCCCGGAAAATTCCACACTGAACTGGCCCAATAGCTGCAAAACCAGATGCTGCTCCTCATTCGCATTTTTCACTAGCTGTACAGTCCGCTCTTTATCCTTCGCAAACGAATCCAGCCGCTTCTGAATCCGTTCCATCGTTTTCATTAAACGCTCAGGATGGATCGGCTTGACGACATAATCCAGCGCATTCAGCTCAAAAGCTTTCACTGCATATTCATCATAAGCGGTTACAAATACGATATTCAGCTCCGGCCTGACCTCAAGCAGCTGTTCAGCAAGCGCAATGCCACTCACTTCAGGCAAATTAATATCCAAAAATACAACATCCGGGAGATCGAGCAAAATCCGCTCTTTCCCGGTCATCGGATCCTCATATTTCCCCAAAACCTCTACGTTATTTAATTTCACGAGTTGTCGCTCCAAGTAATCCAAAGCGAGGCATTCATCATCTACAAGGATAACCTTCATGCTTTACTCCTTTAATATACGAAATAACCACTCGTTCACAAACTCTGCCATGCTGACAACAATTATAATGCAGTTAAATAGTTGCCGCAATCATTTGGCATGAATAGTCGTTACAAATTTAGGAAAATTTTCATAGCAAAAAGAGCAGCACTCGTTAAACCTCAGGTAGGTTAAACGCTTGCTGCTCTTGCGATCTGCGGTTTTGGTTTTGCCCGCGGGCAAAACTCGCATCGATAATGGATGGAATGAACGGTCCGGCTTTTCTGCTAGAGAGTCTACCAGGCGTTGACGCCCAGCTGTTCAAGCGTGGCTTGAATAAAGGCCGGCTCGTCCTCCGGTGTACGGGAAGTAATCAAATTGCGATCTACCACGACTTCCTCATTGCGAAAATGGCCACCGGCTGCCTGCATTTCCTGCTCCAGCTCCGGATAAGCCGTCAGCGTACGTCCCTGCAGCAAACCGGCCTCCGCCAAAATTTGCGGGCCATGACAGATGGCAGCGATGGTAATGCCTTTTTCATCAGCCTCTTTGACAAAAGCATGCACGGATGCATCCTCTTTCAAGTGGGAGGGTGATGCACCGCCAGGAATAATAATCGCCGCATAGTCGCTTGCCTTCGCCTCATTAATCGCAAGATGCGACTTGTAGGCAATTGTACCCTGCTTGCCCTTTAATTCCTCATTGCTGCGCAAGCTTATAATAACCGCCTCATGGCCATTTTTCACCATTTCATCATACGGATTTTGCATTTCTGAATCTTCAAAACCATCGGCCAGTAGAAAAGCCACCTTCTTCATTTGCGTCATCATTTACACGCTCCTTCTTGTTTGGGCTATATGTTACTTTACCCTAAAAAAAGGATTCGCAAACAAATTCTGATGCTCAGATACGATTAATGATACATGAGCATCCTCCCGCAATAGTCGCATTCCTCACTTCGTTGAGGCTCCAACACCTTTCTAGCGCCACAGCTTGGACAGCTAACCGTTTTAGGTGTAAGTGGGTGTGAGTTTCGTTCTGCCTCGTGCGGTACTGTGTGATCGGTATGATCAACATTTTTAGATTGATTGTTTTCATGTCTAACGGCTTTGCTCACGACTCCCTCGGTGGACTCAATTCTCTGTTTTCGAGACTTCCTCGCCTCTGCATTTAGACCTTTCTCGTAGTCTAATTTCTGGTTTTCCAAATGCAGTCTTAATGTCAATGCCTCCATCGTTTTTATATATGCCTTATTACGATTTAAACGTTTATGTATAACTCCACCTATGTGAAATAAAGACCATCCAGGAAAATAAAATAACACCGACCAAACGATTGCTAGTTCGAACCAATCTCCTTTTTCTAATAGGCTAGGCAAACATAAAATCACTCCTAGCACAATCCAAAATGCACCAATTGCCTTTAACCAAAAACCAGCAGTCATTTTTTAATCACCTCGCCTTCGTTTTCATTTAAAAAGATTATTCACATAGCTTGAACCAGCAGTTAAATTTCGAGGTGCTTTATTTTTACTCAAGCACATTATCCGAGTTTTTATAATCTTCCTGTTCTCTTTTTAATCTTGTAACGCGCATATCCTTAGTTCTTCTCTTCACATCACGTATCTGTTGCTTTAGTCGAGACTTCTCTATCTGAACTTTCGACTCCCACTCAGCTTCCTGTCTCTTTGCTTTCTCTGCGAACAACTTTGCCATAATGAAGCAAAACGTAGCTGGAAGCACAGCTTGCAGCGCATAATCTTTTATTTTTTGCCCAATTGATATAGAGCTTGACTCATCGGCATATACCTCCAAAAATAATACAGCAACAAAAAAACATCCAATACCTAATATTTTGAATAACCCACTCATATTTATATGCCCTCCTCCCTTAGTTGTCACAACCATTTGAAGCGAAGAACAGCTACGAAATAAGGAACAAGAGCTAAATAAAAAGAGCAACATCCGTTAACCTCTACATAGGCTAAACGCTTGCTGCTCTAATTTCCTTCGCTCCTGCCTGCCGTGCAGGCACGGCTCACACTAACTGTACACCAGCACCGTTCCGCAATACTCACATTCCAGGCTCTGCATAGGCTGCAGTACCTTTCTCGCACCGCAGCCCGGACAGCTGATATTTTTGGGCATGAGCGGTGGTGGTGGAGGCGTAGACGACGGTGGAGGTGGGGGCGGTGTTATACGGTTGGTGGCTTCGCGCCTAGCCGCTGCCTCCGTTTCTGCACGCATAGCCGCCAGCGTCGCTTCCTTCTCAGCCCCTAACCTAGCCGCCTCTTCGGCCTCTTCTGCTTGTTTACGTTCTTCTCTTCCAAGCTCCTGCTCATGCTCCAGCTTTTGAATTTCCAATCTAAACTGGAGAAGAAACGGCTCCTGTTCATCTAAATATTTTTGCTTCCATTTAAAACGCCTGTGTTTCCTGACCCCGAAACAAATAAGGGAAACACCAGGAAATAAAAAGAAGACAATCCAAGAGGCTATGATGCCATCGACTCCATAGCCCGACTGAGGCAAAGTATTAGGATATATGATGAGACCTAAAGCAGCCCACAATACGCCAATTGCCTTGTGCCAAAAACCAGCTGCCATTTCCATTCACCCCGTCTTTCGCTCCTCATGGCATAGGAACCATTCCACTTAGCGGTATACAATATTTGCATGGCAATATTCACACAATATCGTTTGTTTAGGCCATAGCATCGTATGACTGCCACAGCTCGGGCAAGCAACAGACTTTCTCCCTTGCCCTGAGCTGCCCGCTGGAGCGCTGCCTTCCCTTGCCTGCTCTCTCTGCAACCGGGCATGCCTCATTTCATCGGCCATTTTTTTAGCTTCATAAGTATTCTGTTGTATGGTAGCATGGGTCGCCCGGATGCTTGCGACCCATGCGTCATCACGTTTCTTCTCCCCTTTGGCAAAAAAATACGCCATCATAAAAAAGAACAAAGCAGGAAGAATCGCTCCAAATATATATAATCCTACTTTTTGTGTAAATAAAAGCGAGCTTGGCCTATTATCGAAATCCCCTAACAAATAGCCCACAATAAGTAAAGATCCCACTCCAAATATGCGGAACAGCAAACTCATGACGCTTTCCCTCTTTCCAAGCAGCAACATTGTTATGGCTTATTCTCAGTAATTCGCTGCTTTTGATAGCTGCCGCAGCCCAATGCTTGCTTCTCCCATGGACTGCACACGAGCTGCATATGAGCTATACTCTGCCAGCCAGTCCATGCCCGCATTCCGGACAAAACTTCTGCCCTTGCTGCACTTCATGACGGCATCCCGGACATTGCTGGCTGCTGCTGTTGCTGGTGCCGCAATGCGGACAAAATTTGGCGCTGGCTGCCACTTGCTCGCCGCAGCCTCTACATGGACGCGGCAATGTCTCGCCACAAGCGCTGCAATTGACTGCATCCTCCGCACAATCCGTGCCGCAGCTTGGACAAGGATTATAAGAATCGCCGCAGTTGGCGCAAAACTTGGAATTTTCCCGATGCGGCATGCCGCATTTATCGCAATTATGAATCGGTCTCGGCGCTCCCGCCTGACCCCCGGCGGAACTGCCAGCAAACCCTTTGCCGCAGCTGTTGCAGAACTTCGCCTGCGCATCGTTGCGGCTCTGACAGCTTGGACAAACCTGAGCTGCTCCTGGGGCTCCATACAGCTGCTCGCCCAGCTGCCCAAATTGATTGCCGAATATGCCGCCAATTCCTGCTCCCATGCTAAGTCCGAGCGCTGCGCCCATGACGCCGGCTTGCGAGCTGCCTTCATTTTTCGCTGCACCCTCCAGTGTGTCAAAGGTCCGCTCCTGCTGGTAGTTGTAGCCAATAATGTCCATCTCTGCTTTGCGCGCAAGCGCTTCGCGCAGCCGTTTCAGCGAAGCATCATCCTCCGGCGTACTGATCGAATCAATGAAGAAATTAACGAGCCGAATGCCGAATGGCTGCATCAGCGCGCCAACCCGTTCCTCCACATGCTTGGAAATTTCGCCGATATAGGCGTTGATTTCAAGCAGGCTCACTTTTTTGAACACAAGATAGGAAGACAGCAGCTCATTAATATTCATCATAATCATGCCGCGCAAATGTTTGGACAGCGTGTCCTGATTAAACAGTGGTAACGTTCCGACCAGCTTGGACAAAAACCGACGTGAATCCTCAATCGCAATGCCGAACTGGCCGAAAGCCCGAACCGGAATGACAATATTGTATTTCGGGTCCTGCAATTGAATCGGCGACGCCGTTCCCCACTTCACATCGAGAGATACCTGCTTGTTCACAAACCACACCTCGGCCGAGAACGGCGATCTCCCGCCAAAAGGAATGTTAACCAACTGGTTTAAAATCGGTATATTAAGCGTACTGAGCGTATGCCTGCCGGGCCCGAATAAATCGAGTGCCTGACCGCCCTTGAATAACAGCGCCTCTTGCGTATCATTAACGATGAGCTGCGTCCAAGTTCCTAGCTCTGCATTCGGATATTTCCAAGCGTATACGTCCGGAGAGCCGTCGTATTTGACCACCTCTACTATAGCCATTCCCTCTCACCTCTACCATGCTGACATTTTCAAATCCTATTAAAGCCTCTATCTCTATACATTTAATAATAAGAACAATTTTCCTGTTTTTCAACAAAATTATGTTCCATATTCCACATATTTGAGCGAATTTCGCCAGCTTTCGACTTTACTACGCAAACCTATACATAAGAAAAAAGACATGGATCGATAATCCTGCCCCACCTAGGCCAGTCTATCATCCATGTCTTATCGTTTAGCTTACGTTCAGCTTATCGTTTAGGCTTGCGGCTATACGCCATATTGCTCGATTTTGATCAAATTCGTCGTACCAGATAGACCAACAGGCGCTCCTGCCGTAATGACGACAAAATCTCCCTCAGCAAGCAATCCCGTTTGCTCCGCATCTGCCATTGCAGCATGCAGCAGCTCGTCCGTCGTGCCTGTCTTCGTGCTCTTCACCGGAATAACGCCCCATAGCAGCGCCAGCAGCGGCAAAATTTTCTCGTCGGAAGTAATCGCGATAACTGGCGATTGCGGGCGATATTTGGATACCATCCGCGCCGTAAAGCCGCTTTCCGTACGAAGCTGGGAAATTTATTGGAGGACTACGATATCGCCTGCAAAATAAGACACTACATTGCTGTAGTTGAGGCATCTGGAAACCTTGAACCAAAAACAATGGAATGGATAGTCCCTAAGCAACATCCCTTTTCAATCCAAGCTCTTGTCACCCGATATTTTTCAAGTTGAGTTTTTGCATGACAACCCTACTGAAAAAAACGGTTCAGAAGATACATACCACAGTTATGCGTTTCTTTGCCAGTTCATTCGTTAACCTTTATGAACCGCCGCCGTATGCGCCCCGCATGTACGGGGGTGAGAGATCAGGGGGTTCGTCATCCCCTCCTACTCAATTCCGTGCTACCGTATAATTTCACGAAGTAGGCCCCTCGTTCAAGCAATTCCCGATACGTGCCTTGTTCGACAACGTTTCCCTCATTCATGACCATGATCAGATCCGCTTTCTCCACGGTGCTGAGCTGATGAGCGATCAGAATGGTCGTGCGGCCTTCCATCAATTGGTTGAGGGCCTGCTGCACCCAATATTCCGATTCGGAATCCAAGGCGGACGTTGCCTCATCCAGCAGCAAAATCGGGGCGTTCTTGAGCAATGCGCGGGCAATGGCAATCCGCTGTCTCTGACCGCCTGACAAAGACTTCCCGCGCTCCCCCACTTGCGCCCGATACTGCTCGGGCAGCTCCTCAATAAAATGATGCGCATGCGCCGCTTTGGCCGCCTCTATGATCTCCTCTTCCGTGGCTTGCGGATTTCCGTAACGAATGTTCTCTTCGATCGTTCCGCTGAACAGGAAGGCATCCTGCGGCACATAGGCGATGCGTGCGCGAAGCTCGTCCAAGGTATAATGTCCTAGCGGCTTGCCTTGAATCAGAAGTTCCCCGCCGTCAATGGGGTAGAAGCCCAGCAGCAGCTTGATCAGTGTGCTTTTGCCGCTGCCGCTGCTGCCTACGATCGCGGCGATTTGTCCTGGAGCTACTCGCAAAGATACATCGCTCAGAACTTTTTTGCCTGGCAGATAGGAAAAATCTACGCTCTGAAACTCCACCATGGCAGGCGAAGATGCAGACAAGGTCTTAAACGAAGTCTCATCCTCTTGCCGAGATCCGATTTGCTCCGGCTCCTCTTGCTCGTCCAATAATTGCTGCAGACGCTGCGCACCCGCCAACGAGTTCTGCGCCATGGACAGCGTCGTGCCGAAATTCATAATGGCGTGGGTCAGATTGATTTGAAGCACGGCCAGCGCCGCTACGGTTCCCATTCCAATAAGGCCATAGGTATAGAGCAGACTGCCTATGGCAATGATTCCGCAGAATGTCACATAACTGACAAAATAATTTACGGCGGCCAGCATACCATTCTTTCTGGCGGTTTGTGTGGCTACTCTCGTTACTTGTTCATTCAAGCTTGCATACTGCGCATAGATCGGCTGGATATGAAATAATTTCACAAGCTGTATCCCTCCGATAAAGTCGGAGAATTTCCCCGTCATCCTGGCCAGAAGCTGGAGCGATTGCTCGGAGAGTGTGCGGATCTGCTGTACAAACCGGGCGCTGATCGCAAAGGAAACCAGCAAAATGGCAAGCGAAGCGCACGCAAACGGCCAATGAACGACAAACATCGTCACAAGCGAGCCCACACCGAATACGAATTGCAGCAGCAGCACGAAATAAACGCCTGTGTATGTCACTTCCAAAGTGGTCACGTCGTTGTTCATCCGAGAGAGGATATCCCCGTTGTGTGTCTGTTCCAGATACCTCGACCGAAGCTTGCAAAGCTTGACAAACAGACGCTCCCTTATATCCGCCATCGTCAACTCCACGCTGCTGCGAAACATATAGGAAAAAAACGGAGCGACGAAATTCACGAGAAACAGGGAGCCGGCCAAGATAAAAATGGCACGATACATCAGCGAAGTATCCTGCGTCACCGCAAAATCCACCAGACCCTGGACGACTAGGCTGAATGATACCAAAAACAAACTTTGAATGGTCGTGCTTATACTAAGGCCAGTGAAATAACGAATTTTGCTTCTTTTGCTCATAAAGTTTAGGATATGGCCAAGTTCCTTTGCATGGGAGACTATGTCAGCCACTTTCATAAGAAGACCACCTCTCTACTCTTCACAAGAGCGGTGGTAAACTCCTGATGATACGAACGGGCGTACAAGCCGTTCAACGCTAGCAGCTCGCCATGATTGCCAGCCTCTGCAATCCCGCCCCGCTCCATGACCAAGATTTCATCCGCCTTCTCGATGGTTGACAGTCGGTGCGCAATCACAATGGTTGTTCGGTCCTTCATGAGTACTTTCAGTGCTTCCTGAACGTACAATTCAGATGCCGTATCCAGCGCGGATGTAGGCTCGTCCAAGAGCAGGATAGGCGCGTCCTTAAGGAACGCGCGCGCAATGGTAATCCGCTGGCGCTGTCCGCCAGACAGAAGCCCCCCCCTCTCTCCTACCTCGGCTTGGTACCCGCCGGGAAGCTCCATGATAAACGAATGCGCATTAGCCAGCTTCGCCGCCTCGATCACCTCGTCCATCGTCGCATGCTCCCGTCCGTAAGCAATATTGTCGGCAATCGTGCCGCTGAACAAATAGGCATCCTGGGTAACAACCGAAAAACAAGAACGAAGCTCATTTGGGTTGCTGTCTTGAATTGGTTGGTCGAAAATTCGAATCGTTCCTTGGTCAGCAGGCAAGGGATAAAATCCGCATAGCAGCTTAAACACCGTGCTCTTTCCCCCGCCACTCTCTCCGACCAGCGCAACGGTTTTCCCTGCCGCTACCGTAAAGCTGAGATTTCGCAGCACAGGGGCGTTGTTATCGTAAGCGAACGTAACGTTATCGAATACGACAGGCGGATCATCCGTTCTTGCAATCGAATGCCCCTCCAGATTTTCGGCAGGCTGCTTCAGCATTTCGGCCACCCTCTTCAAAGCCCCAGTCATTTGAAAGGTGTTCGTAATCAGAGTCGGGATGTGATCCAGCGGCTCCAGGCATAAATTAAGCAGATACAAAAAGGCGATCAATTCTCCGGCGCCAAACTTTCCTATGGATATCAAGTAGCTGCCGTAGATCACGGCAAAGATAATCGGACTTAGCATCAACGAGAACAAGAGCGGATCAACCCAAGCCTCCCGTTTTCGCAAGGCCAGTTTCTTGAGCAGCGTCAATTGAAGCAAAGACTGATACGAACGAAGCAGCATTCCTGAGAGCAGGTAACTTTTCACAATTGGCATTCCGCCCAGCGTATCCTGCGCAATAGCGTTCATTTGCCCCGTATGCTCTTGCACCTCTTCCGTCAGTCGCTGCATTTGTTTGCCGACCCAATGCGATACAAGCAAGGATATAGGAAGAAGCAGAAGACTGAACAATACGAGCTGCCACTGAATCCAAATCAAATAGATGAAGCAGCCGATAAACAACATCGGATGGTAAAACCATTGCGCCAAATCTCGACTCATGAATTGATGGATGACCTGCAGGTCATTGCTGGATCGCGACAACACATCTCCGGAGTGCTGCTTTTCGATATAATGAACAGGCAGCTTTCCGATATGATTCATCAGATGATTGCGAATATCTCTTATGGTCAAGGCGCTGCTTCGCTCCACGCCGAACGCCATAAAATACTTCGCAGGAACGCCGATTAGGATGACGGCAAAAACTGTGAAAACGATGGACAAGACAAGCCGCCCTGCCCCATTCTCCGCACGAGTCGTTAAATCTTGAATGAAACTGCCTATCCATATCTCGATCAGCGCTGCCGCCATGGCCGAGACAATTCCGACGATCATCCAGCCTATGTGAGTTTTCATATATGTCCATATCCATAGAAATGATTTCCACAGGGTCAATCCGTCTTTTCGCTCTTGCACCACATGTTGTCCCCTTTCAAGGTATGCGCAGGGTTATTCGACTTCAAAACGGCACCTTATGAGATTCCATCTTCCGCTCAATAATGTGTTGGACGATGCCACCAATCACGTTCGCGTTTTCTTCCACGTATTCAGGAGCAAACACCTGCTCGTGAACCCCGGCGAGCTGATATTCCTCGTAGTTTTGCCGGGTCGCTTCCTGCCATGACGGCCTATGTTCAAGCGCTCCACGCTCTCTGGAACCCTCCGCGATTAGCCCGTGAATATTCGCCTGAACCGTGCCCGAGTGAATCAGCTTCGCTCCATACGTCAGATACGCCCGCACTTTGCGCTCCACGCGTTCGCGAATGAATGGGTTGTCGAGCAATTCTTTCTCCTCGCCTTCGGCAGGCTCCAGAATTTCCTTGATGTCACTCTCCACTTCGTCCATCGGAGTTTCGAATTTTTTATACGGGGAGTCCAACATGATCAGGTCGGAGACGCGGCCGCCTCTCCTCTCTATCGCTTGGGCCACCTCATACATCAGATTGCCGCCCAACGAATACCCCAGCAGCACATACGGCGAGCCTTCCTGCACGCGGAGTATCTCCTCTACATAACGGTCTGGGATGTCCTTGAAGCCATCCGTATCGTCTATAAAATCTATGGCGTAAAGCACGCAGCGGTCATCCAGCTTCTTCGCAAGTTCCATATAGCTTATGCCATATCCGCCCCCCGGAGGAAAGCAAAAGACGTTGATCGGTCCGTTCTCGTTGAGTTTCATAAAGCGGTTGCCGCTGTGTCCCTCAAGCCCGGATTGCCAGATCTCATAAGCCATCGCTTCGACGGACGGATTCTGGAACATGTTGTGGAGTGAGATTTCGACTCCCATTGCGGCATACACTTTTTGAATCAATTGCATAAGGCTTAAGGAGTGGCCGCCCAGATCGAAGAAATTGTCCTTCACTCCGATCCTTTCCGTTCCAAGCACCTCTTGCCAAATCCGCACGAGCTGCTCTTCCAGCGATGTACGGGGCGCGGTGTATTCCGCACCGGTATTCACGCTTCCTTCCGGCGCGGGCAGCGCCTTACGGTCCGTCTTCCCGTTCGACGTCAGCGGCATCTTCTCCAACTGCACGAAGTACGACGGAATCATGTACCCCGGCATCTCCTGCGACAGCCTTCCTCTTAGCTCGCTCACCGTCAGCGGTTTGTCCGCTACCACGTACGCGCACAGCTGCTTCTCCCCGCTTTCATCCTCTCGCGCCATCACGATCGCTTCCTGCACCGACTCCACCTTCAACAGCTGCGCTTCCACTTCCCCAAGCTCGATCCGGTACCCGCGTATCTTCACTTGATGGTCGATCCGTCCCATGTATTCGATGTTGCCATCTGGCAGCCATCTCGCCAAATCCCCCGATCGGTACATCCGCTCTCCTGGCGTAAACGGATCGTCCACGAATTTCTCCGCCGTCAGCTCTGGGCGGTTCAAGTACCCGCGCGCCAGACCTTCTCCGGCCACATACATCTCCCCAGCCACTCCCGCCGGCACGCATCGGCGGTTGCCATCCAGCACATACACCTTCAGCGTCGGGATTGGTCTTCCGATATTGCTTCTCCCCTCGGCGATTTCCACCTCGGTGATTTCCTTGTAGGTCACGTGTACCGTCGTTTCTGTGATCCCGTACATATTGATCAACTGCGTAGCCGGGTAACGCTTCCTCCAGTCCTTCAGCTGCTGCGGCGCCAGCGCCTCTCCTCCGAAGATGACCTTTCGAAGGCTCAGCGTCTGCCCGCTCTCCGCCAGCGCTTCGCGAAGCAGCTGGTAGAAATACGTCGGCGTCTGGTTCAGGATCGTGACCCCACGCTCCTTCAGCAGCTGCAAGAACTGTGCCGGCTGTTTCGCCGTCATCGGCGGCACAATCACCAGCTTGCCCCCATACAGCAGCGCCCCGTACATTTCCCACACCGAGAAGTCGAAGCAGAACGAGTGGAACAAGGTCCACGTATCGGAAGAGCCGAAGTCGAACAGGTTCTTGCTGTTGAACAGCAGTCGGACGACGTTCTTGTGCGCGATCAAGGTGCCTTTCGGCTTGCCCGTCGTTCCCGAGGTATAGATCACATAGGCCAGATCGTTCGGCTGGTTAACCGAGACGAGGCTCGCGCTGTCCGCTGCGTAGGTCTGCTCGTCATCCAGGAACAGGCAAACGCCCGCAAAGGTCGCTTTGTCCCGCAAATGCGCTTGCAGCAGCAGTACACCGGCTCCCGAATCGTCCAGCATGTAGCGGATGCGCTCCTCCGGATACTCCGGATCGATCGGCACATACGCCCCACCCGCCTTCAGGATCGCGAGAATCCCGATCACCATGGAAGGAGAACGTTCGGCCATAATGCCCACCAGCTGATCCGCCCCTACGCCTTGGCTGCGCAGAGTACGCGCCAGACGGTTCGACCGCTCATTCAGCTCGCGGTACGTCAGACGCTCGTCCTCGTACTCGACCGCGACCGCATCCGGATGAAGCTCCGCCTGCTCCTCAAACAACTCGTGAATCGTCTTCTCTCTCGGGTAATCCGCATCCGTATCGTTGAATACGGTAAGAATCTCATGCACCTCGGCCTCAGACAAGATGTCCGCTCTATCGACGGCCAGATCCGGTTGAAACAAAATGCCAGAAAGAAGCCGAATGTAATGATCGGTCACCTTGACCATAAAATCTTGGTCGTATCGGGTGGAGTCGAAGCTTAGATTCAATACCATGGAGCCCTGCATCGATTCAAACTGAAACAAGGTGTCGGTCCAAGTTTTGTTCTTCCCGGCATCCGTATGTATGTTTGCAAACGAGACCACTGTAGGGACAACGGGCTCGCCAAGCGAATTGTACTCTACGTTCATAGGCCGAACCATTTTTCGAAACGGAATATGCTGATGCTCTATGGCTCCGCTGACGGACGACTTGATTTGGCCCAGCAGCGTTCTAATCGTGCTCTCACCATTCACCCTAGTTTTAATCAAGAGAACATCTTGGGTCGGCAGATTTCCATCATCAGGCTCGCTGTAAGCGGGCATGCCCACAATCGTATGTTCTTGGTGAGTATAGGTGTAGAGCAACCCGTTGACTCCAGCCATTACGATCAGATAGACGGCCATGTCCGATCCATTCGCCAGCGAGAGAATTTTCGCCGATAGCTCCTGCGGTAGTGTGCGGCAGATTACACCTATGTTGGACGCAGCATTCACGCTCGTTCCCTTATTGGCGGGGCTGCTGTACGGCAAGAAGCTCATACTATCTTCGGCGTCAAATATTTCGTTCCAATAGGCCTCTTCCCTCTCAAACACCGACTTCATTATTATCCCTCCCCATACTGATGTCAGACAAAACCCGGAGTGTGTGCCCCCGGAACAAGACGGACACACACTCTTTCGGGTATATTTCGGGTATAGACGGTGTATTTCTTCGGTTCTGTCTAGAATGCAAATTCAATGTCCTCCAACGAGCCTTTGCGGCTTGCCGAAGGCGCATGACATTGGATTTGGTTTAATGGGATGTTCGGGTCTTCGCAAATCTGCGACAACACAAACAGGAAATCCTTCAACATTTTATGGATCATCGCCGGTTTGAACAGCTTAGCGCAGTACTGGAAGCCGCCCGTGATGACTCCGTTATCTTCCGCTACAAACAATGAAAGATCGAATTTCGCATCATTCGTATGGTCAAGAACGTACGGGGTCAAGTGCAGCGCTTCAAACCTGGCCTCACGATCCTCGGTATTCTGCATGACAAACATCGTGTCGAACACCGGATTGCGGCTTGCGTCCCGTTTCACATCCAACCGTTCTACAAGCTCTTCGAAAGGATAGTCTTGATGCTCGAATGCACCCAGTGTCGTTTCTTTGACTTCTTCCAGGAAGGAAGCAAACGTCTTGTCTCCCGCCGGATAATTGCGGATGGCAAGCGTGTTGACAAACATCCCGAGCAGCGGCTCCAAATCCGGATGTGTTCTTCCTGCGACAGGCGTCCCCACAATGATGTCTTTCTGGCCGCTGTATTTGGAGAGCAGCACGTTATAGGCGGATAGGAGAACCATATACAGCGTGCTCCCGCGGGTTGACGCCAATTGGTTTAATTGCCGTGCAAGCTCGGAATCGACTTCGAATTCGACATGTGCTCCTTCAAAGCTTCGAACAGAAGGCCGTTCGTAATCCGTTGGCAAATCTGCCACAGGCAGTTCCCCTTCGAACGCCTGCAGCCAATACCCCTCCTGCTTATTCATGCGTTCGCGCTGCGCCTCGTGCTGCTGCCATACGGCAAAATCCTTGTACTGAATCCGCAAAGGCGGGAGCTCCTCGCCTGCATAGAGTCGGGACCATTCATCCACCAAAATCCCCATAGAGACACCGTCGGAAATTAAGTGATGCATGTCCACCATCAGCAGATGGCGCTCCGGCTCCAGCTCGACGAGTTCTACGCGAAGCAGAGGCGGATGCTTCAAATCAAAGGTGCGGACGAAACCGCGGACAATGTCTTCGACCTCTTCTTCGTCAGCCTGCCCGTACTCCACCTCAAATTCCACTTGCGCGTGCACCCGCTGTACCGGTTCGCCGTGCACCATCTCAAAGCCGGTGCGCAAAATCTCATGCCGTGCGATCAGCTTCCTAAACGACTCTTCAAACCGCTCACGATTCAGCGGACCTTCAAGCGTCATGAATTCCGGCATGTTGTAGCTTTGTTCCGCGCCTTCCAGTTGATGCAGAATGTAAAGCCGCTTTTGCGCAGAGGATAGCGGGTAGTACGCCCTTTCCTCAACGGCCGGTATGGATGCATAGGTCGTTTGCGCCATGTCGGCGATCGCTTTCGCCATCTCCTCAATGGTCGGGAGCCGGAATACGTCCCGCAGCGGCAGATTGACTTTCATCTCTTTATAGAGCTTGCTTACCAACACAGTCGCACGAAGGGAGTGGCCGCCCAGATCGAAGAAATTGTCCTTCACTCCGATCCTTTCCGTTCCAAGCACCTCTTGCCAAATCCGCACGAGCTGCTCTTCCAGCGGTGTACGGGGCGCGGTGTATTCCGCACCGGTATTCACGCTTCCTTCCGGCGCGGGCAGCGCCTTGCGGTCCGTCTTCCCGTTCGCCGTCAGCGGCATCTTCTCCAGCTGCACGAAGTATGACGGAATCATGTACCCCGGCATCTCCTGCGACAGCCTTCCTCTTAGCTCGCTCACCGTCAGCGGTTTG
>NZ_KQ040785.1:0-77014 GCF_000971975.1 Paenibacillus algorifonticola
GGAACGGCGGGCATACGTCATCTACACATCCGGGTCGACGGGACAGCCGAAAGGCGTAGCGGTGGCGCACCGTTCTCTGACCAACCTGGCATGCTGGCACAACCGGGCATTTGAGGTGGCGGAAGCGGATCGCAGCACCAAGTTTGCGGGGTTCGGCTTCGACGCATCGGTGTGGGAGGTATTCCCTTATTTGATCGCGGGCGCATCGCTCTATGTCATTCATGACGAGATCCGGCTGGACGTCCGGGAGCTGAATGCGTACTACGAGCGCAATGGCATTACGATCAGCTTCCTTCCGACGCAATTTTGCGAGCAGTTCATGGAACTGGATAATCGCTCGCTCCGGGTGCTGCTGACGGGCGGAGACAAGCTGAAGACGTACCGGAAGCGGAATTACCGGCTGGTGAACAACTATGGCCCGACGGAAAATACGGTAGTCGCGACCAGCAGTCCAGTGGAGAAGCTGGAGTGGAACTTGCCGATTGGCAGGCCGATCGACAATGTGAGGGCGTATATCGTCGGCCGTACAGGAGGGCTTCAACCGATCGGAGTACCCGGAGAGCTGTGCCTGGCGGGAGACGGGCTGGCGCAAGGCTATTTGAACCGTGAGGAGCTGACGGGCGAGAAGTTTATCGACAATCCGTTCGAGGCGGGGGGAAGGATGTATCGGACGGGCGATCTGGCCAAGTGGCTGGAGGACGGAAATATAGCGTATATGGGAAGGATCGACAGCCAGATCAAAATACGGGGTTACCGGATTGAACCAGGCGAGATTGCGCAGCGGCTGCTGGAGCATGATATGGTAGACGAGGCGGCGGTGGTAGCGAAGGAGCAGGCTGGAGGAGAAAAGCAGCTGGTAGCCTATATTGCAGCGCGGCAGGAATGGAGCGCTGCCGAGCTGCGCAACTGGCTGGCCCAGACGCTGCCGGACTATATGATTCCGCGGCATATGGTCGCTATCGAGAGAATGCCGGTTACCGCCAACGGCAAAATCAACGAGCTCGCTCTTCCTGAGCCGAATGACATGCCGGCTGCTTCGTATAAGGCCCCTGCCACGCTCACAGAATGCAAGCTTGCAGCTATATGGGAGGACGTATTGGGCGTTCAGAATGTCGGCATATTCGACAATTTTTTCGAACGTGGAGGCCATTCGCTGAAAGCAACACAAGCGGTGTCGAGGATTAATGAAGAGATGGGAATCAGCCTTTCGCTGCGGGAATTTTTTGAAGCACCTACCGTCTACGGACAGTCTCGTTTCTTGGATGCTGCTGCCGTCAATAAGTTCGAGCAGATTCAGCCCCTTGAGAAGAGGGAGCTATATCCTGCTACCTCATATCAAGCCTACACTTATAAGGTAGCTATGAATAATACGGCATATAACATCCCTCAAATGCTGTTAATAAAAGGGGAGCTTGATGTTGAGCGCTTGAGTAACTGCTTCCGACAGATGATTGCTCGTCACGAAGTGCTCCGCACATCATTCGAGAAAGTTAAAGGCGAGCTGATGATGCGTATTCATGACGGGGTTCCGTTTGCGCTTAACGTTGAGCCTGCCCGGGAAGAAGAGCTGCCTAGATTGGCTAATGCGCATATTCGACCGTTTGATCTCGGGCAGGCACCGCTCCTTCACGTGAAGCTTCTTCAAGTGGAGGAACAAAAGCACTTGTTGATGTTTGATATGCACCACATTTTGTCTGACGGCACTTCATTTACTGTATTCTTTAATGAGTTAATGACGCTGTATGCCGGCAAGGTGGAACTTCCTGAGATCCGTATTCACTACAAGGACTATGTTGCTTGGAAATTCGATCAAATCCGAGACGGTCATTTGAAACGCGAAGAGGACTACTGGATCAATAAGCTATCAGGAGAGCTTCCGATCTTGCAAGTGCCAACGGATTATCCTCGACCGGGAACCCATCAGATGGTAGGAACGCAATATAAATTCGAAATCGGGGAGCAGCTGACGCAGCGTCTCAGGCAATACAGCCTGCAGCAAAATACGACGCTGTATATGACGCTGTTAGCGGCGTATAACGCGTTCTTGATGAAGTATTCCGGAGGTCAGGAGGACATTATCGTTGGAACATGGGCCGCAGCGCGTACGTCGCAGGAGCTGGAGAGAATGATCGGCTTGTTTATCAACTCTATACCGTTACGAAATTATCCGAAGCCGGATAAAACCTACTCCCAGCTGCTGAAGGAAGTAAAAGTGACGTTATTGGAAGCGTATGATCATCAGAATTATCCGTTCGAGCTGCTGGTTGATAAGCTGAATGCTCCCCAGGATCCGAGTAGAAGCGCAATCTATGACACGGCTTTCTCCTTCCTCAATATTGAACTGCCTGATATCCAGGCGGAAGGTTTAAGCATAACGGGATATCCGTTCGATTGGAACGTGGCCGAATATGATTTTTATTTGGCAGCGGCTGAAGGAGAGCATACGCTCTCTATGGAACTCGCCTATAGCACGCTACTGTTTACAGAGGATACGATTGTAACGATGGCTGACGATTTTGTTACCGTGCTGCAGCAGGTGATGGACGATCCAGAGCTGAAGCTGGGGCAGCTTCAACTCCCTGGGCTCCAGTCTTGCGCAAGTACGTTGACGGGGCTACAAGCATAGCAGTACGAAGTTACTGTAAGGATTGGTGACGGTAAAATTATTGGATTTTGGGGTGATTAGTTGCGTTACTCAGACGATTTAGTCAAAAAGCACGAGCACAAGGGTGGAGTAAGAAATGGCGGAGCAATCCTTTTTATCGTAATGACCGTTTTGTTGGCTGGAGGCCTGTTTTTCTTTCTTCGGCAAATGGATGTGGGCGCGTATACCATTAACGCATCGATTGTGACCGTTATCGTGCTTATTCCGCTGCTTTTTTATTTTCTTTGCATGAAGTCGGGCTCCCGGCCAAAGGAATTTGTTTATGTCGTATTTGTAGTGTCGGTAGGACTCGTATATTGGTTAACTCCTGTAGAGCAAAGAGGTTTCCTGCAGTCGATCTTACGATGGATGGTTCCCGTTCTGGAGATCATTCTCGTACCATACCTCATCTATCGGATCTATACGATCGTCAAACGCTACAAAGCGGTAGATCGCAAAGAACAGCTGCAGCCGATTGATATTATGCGGGAAGCTTTGCTTCCCGTATTGGGCAATGGTGTTGTTCTGGAGATCGTATTGTCCGAGATGAGCGTCTTCTATTATTCGTTAGTCGTCTGGTTTAAGAAACCGAAAATGCCCGAATCGGGTTACTATACGTATCATAAAGAATCACAAGTGAAGATGACCGTAATCGTCTTTGTAATTCTCATCGCCTTAGAGGCGATAGGCTTGCATTTTCTCTTGAGCCGATGGAACGAAGTGCTGGCCTGGATTTTGCTTGTTCTTAATGTATACGGTATTTTGTACATGATCGCCCTGCATAATTCGGTACGTTATCTT
The DNA here is from genome assembly GCF_000971975.1 of Paenibacillus algorifonticola. Classification (GTDB taxonomy): domain Bacteria; phylum Bacillota; class Bacilli; order Paenibacillales; family Paenibacillaceae; genus Pristimantibacillus; species Pristimantibacillus algorifonticola. Next base: position 3,446 of record NZ_KQ040785.1, read on the forward strand.
CCGATTACATTGAACGAAGATCATCTTGCCATACGTTTAGGTTTTCAAAGCAGCATTGTCATACCAATCAGCAGCATTGAGTCCATTGGCAAGGCGAAGGGGCTTAATTTCGGAGACAAAGTATCGAAGGATACTTATCTTGCTTACATGCGAGTAGACGATCCCCAATTCGAAATTCGGTTAAAGCAGCAAATTCCGATGAGAGGCTCCTACGGAATAATGAAGAACATCATGGTAGTGGTAGTACGTGTCGATATTCCGCATGAATTCTCGGCCGAGTTAGAACGTTTGATCAATCGGGAGCAGGCCTAATCATGCAGGAAAAGGGGAAGTAAAATGTCAATATTTGAACAATTCGAATCGAATGTGCGATTCTACTGCCGTTCCTTTCCGCTCGTATTTGAACGGGCGAAGGGAGCAATGATGTACTCGGAATGCGGAAAAGCTTTTATCGATTTTTTTGCAGGAGCAGGCGCGTTAAATTACGGACACAACAATGACTATATCAAGAACCGGATTGTGGATTATATCAAGAACGACGGTCTGACGCATGGTTTGGATATGTACACGGTAGCCAAGAGAGAATTCATGGAAACGTTCGTCGAGAACGTGTTGAAGCCTCGCAAGCTTGACTACAAAATTCAGTTCTCTGGCCCGACAGGAACGAATGCGGTAGAAAGTGCATTAAAGCTGGCTCGAAAAATAAAAAAGCGTCCTGAGGTATTCTCCTTCATGGGGGGGTTCCACGGCATGTCGCTCGGAAGCCTGTCGGCTACAAGCAATCGGCAGAAACGCGAAGGAGCGGGGGTTCCGCTGCACAATGTTACGTTTATGCCCTTCCCATTTGGATTTTTCGAATCCTTCGACACGCTAGCTTATTTAGAGCATGTACTATCAGATAGCCATTCTGGCATTGATAAGCCTGCGGCGATCATTGTTGAAACGATCCAAGCTGAAGGAGGGGTCGTCGTGGCGTCTGCTTCTTGGCTGCAAGGGCTTCGTGAAATATGTGACAAACACGATATTTTGCTCATTTGTGATGAGATACAGGTAGGGTGTGGACGAACGGGTACTTTTTTTTCATTCGAGCAGGCAGGCATTGTACCAGATATCGTAGTGATGTCTAAATCGATAAGCGGATTTGGAATTCCGATGTCGCTCGTGTTGATGAAATCCGAGCTGGATATATGGGAGCCAGGTGAACATAACGGAACGTTCAGAGGACATCAATTAGCTTTCGTTGGGGCTGCGGCTGCACTGGAATATCGTGAGATGATAGATTTGGAGGGTGCTGTGGCAAGCAAGGAGCAATATGTCAGGAGCTATCTAGAGGAGCAGGTAAAGCCGCTGCACCCCGGTATTAAAATTCGTGGCGCAGGATTGATCTGGGGAATCGATCTGACAGAGGCGGTTGCTCCCAGTGCAGTCGAAGAAATCCAACAGCAGTGCTTCCGCCAAGGATTAATCGTAGAGACAGCAGGCCGTGCAGACAGCGTGTTGAAAATCATGCCTCCGTTGAACATTGAAATGGAGTTGTTAGAGAAGGGATGCTTGATTTTGCGTGATGCGATAAGCTCGCATATGTATGCCGAGACTGTCATTTAGAGACAGGGATTCATATCGAAAAAGAAGGAGTCCATAACAGACATGACCAATAAAGCTCCGAAATTTACGGATCAGCTAGATACTATTTTTTTGACTCCCGCTGCTTCCAGCCGAACGCAATATTTGTATTCGATGGAACAGGCGAATGAGCAGATCCTGTCTCGCTTTGCTTGTCAAGATAAGCCGTATAGCGGGCAATCACCACGAGTGTTGAAACAGCTTGTTCATGACCGATTGAAGTTATTTGCCGACGATGGCGAGGATATCGCGAGTATTTTGAATCAGGTGGGCGAACTCGTTATGCAGCATTCGGTCAATGTGTCCCATCCCGCCTGCTTGGCACATTTGCAATGCCCGCCATTTATCTCGTCCATGGCCGCCGAGGCGATTATTAACGCGATGAACCAGTCCATGGATTCGTGGGATCAAAGTCCGGCTGCAACTTTCGTAGAAGAGCAAATGATCGCATGGCTTTGTCGTGAGTTTGGGTATCGCAAAGAAGCGGACGGCGTGTTTACAGGTGGGGGGACCATGTCCAATTTTATGGGACTGCTGCTTGCCCGAGATCACTTTGCAGCCAAACGATGGGGGTGGAATGTACAGAAGAAGGGTCTCCCGCCAGAAGCGTCTAAGATGCGCATCTTTTGCTCCAAGGCAGCGCATTTTACGATTGTGAAATCTTGTGCCTTGCTAGGTCTGGGGGAACAAGCCGTTATTGCTCTGGATGTTGATGATAACGGAAATATTAGCGTTGATCGACTTGAGGAAGCTATCAAGCACACGACTTCAGAAGGTATGTTTCCTTTTGCCGTCGTGGCTACGGCAGGAACGACTGACTTTGGCTGTATCGACCCGCTGGAAGACATCGCGGCTCTTGCGGAGCAAAATCAATTATGGTTTCATGTGGATGCCGCTTATGGAGGGGCATTAGTGCTTAGTCGCAAGCACCGTGCACGTCTTCTAGGAATCGAGAAGGCTGACTCCATAACGGTAGATTTTCATAAAATGTTCTATCAATCGATTAGCTGTGGGGCATTTCTTCTAAATGAACGATCCCATTTTAATTTGTTGAAAATTCATGCTGATTACCTGAACCCGGAGGAGGACGAGGAGGCGGGGGTACCTAATCTCGTGCTGAAATCTGTACAAACCACACGTCGATTTGACGCAATGAAGCTGTACGTATCATTAAAGGCGACAGGTCTTCGTACGATGGGCGAGATTGTGGACTATACACTTGAGCTGGCTGAGCAGACGGCGTCCATTATTGCAAAGCATCCCTCGCTTCAACTGATCAACCAGCCGATTCTAAATACAATAGTTTTCCGTTACCAGACACAATTAGGTATAAGTGAAATGGAAGACTCGATTAATCTGAAAATTCGTGACATCCTTCTTCGTAAGGGGGATGTTGTGTTAGCTCGTACCCGTTTCAAGGGGAGAAATTGTTTAAAGTTTACCTTGTTAAACCCTAGAACGACCATTGAGGATATTAAGTCCATATTGAAGCAAGTCCAAAGCATTGGACAACATCTGGAACAGATGCTAGATGAAAGGTCTGAAAAGGTGAGACATGAATAGAATCAATCTATTTACTATACCGTATGCAGGAGGATCTGCTGCAATCTATAATAGATGGAAAAAAGAATTACAGCCCTACATTAATGTGATATCGATAGAACTTGCGGGCAAAGGGACAAGGTTCGGAGAGCCTCCTTATTTGGACATAGAGTCAGCCGTTGATGATATATATCAAATGATAGTTTCTAAGACAGGCAGTAGTCCATACGCAATATTCGGCCATAGTATGGGAGGATTGCTGGCATTTGAACTGGCTCATAAAATTCAGAGACGGGGCTTCTACAAGCCAGAGCATGTATTTCTGTCAGGAATGTCAATGCCAACATCAAAAAGGAAAAAGATATATAGCGCTCTGGATGATGACCATTTCATTCATGAGCTAGTCCTGTTAGGTGCGACTCCAAAAGAGTTCGCCGAAAACAAAGAATTAATCGAATTATTCTTACCGATTATTCGAGCGGATTTTTCTCTTATAGAGAACAGGTCTATTCCACACGAGTATCCTGCATTAACGATCAATGTGTCTATACTGTCGGGAACCGCAGATTTAACGACCGATCAAGCTGATTCTGTGGAATGGTCGAAGCTTTGTGGAAGGGAATGCTCTTTTTATCCTATTAATGGAGGACACTTCTTTATTCATTCTGAAGAAGATTCTTTATTGAATATTATTAGTCGTACATTTCAATTTCAATCGGAAAGCTAAAGTGAATCGTAACTATGGAGCATCCATCATGATTCAAAGACGGTATGAACTTAGCGATGAACAATGGGAACAAATTAAGGATATGTTACCGCCTTATAAAACAGGACGTCCGTCAAAATGAAGTAATCGCATCATGTTTAATGCTTTTCTTTGGATCGCTCGTAGTGGTGCCGCTTGGCGTGATTTACCAGAAGAACGTCACGGTTCCTGGAAAACAGCCTACAGTCGTTTCTGCAAATGGAGAGATACGGAATTACTTGTCGCCATTTTCCAAGCCCTTCAGATAGAACCTGATTTTGAAAACTTGAGCATTGATTCAACATCGGTTAAAGCCCATCAACATAGTGCCGGTGCAAAAAAACGCAGAAGGACACGAAGTAAATCAGCACATCGGCATTAGTCGTGGTGGAAAGACGACCAAACTGCATACGCTAGTCGATGGATTAGGAAATCCCCTCGCTTTTCTTCTGACGGGTGGTCAAGTCCATGATTCTGTTCCAGCGAACGATTTACTACAGGAATTTGATCTTACAGGAAGCCACATTCTTGGCGATAAAGCATATGGCTCAGAAGCTATTCGAAGATGGGTGACTGCCAAACAGGCCACCTATACGATTCCACCCAAAGAAAATAGTCGAAATCCATGGATAGTGGATTGGTATTTATACAAAGAAAGCCACTTAGTTGAGTGCTTCTTCAATAAAATCAAACATTTTCGCCGCGTGGCTACCCGTTACGACAATCTAGCAAAGTCATTCCTGTCGTTTGTATACGTGGCTGCCATTTTCAAACTGACTCATTGATGAGTTTTCAGACATGTCCTAGTAAATTCATAAAGGCTATGGGCCTCAGTTTATTTAATTGATACTTCAAAATGCTTAAAGATCTTTACAATAAAGTTTTAAAGATCAGTAACCTAATCAATAAATCAAGTTTCCTGTTGAATTGAATTTGCAAAATACAAAATTTGAGTATAAGTTAATAGAGGTGTAAGGAATTTTACGGAAAACGAAGTAGTAATAAACAAGGCTGTCCTGAGGGAGGGCAATCTCCTGTTCACTGTACTCACTCATTACCGTTTTGCGGCTCTTTCTGTTGCCACTGTTAGGGGTGAGTTTCGCCTTCACCTTATGCTTTCCATAGCCCAAATGGGTATCCATTTCAGCTTTCAGCATCTTCTGGATCGTCTCTGCAAATAGGCCTTTTAAGGCATTCTGTGCATCTTGCGCAGTGACTAAGTAGTTCTCCTTAATAAATTCCCGAAGTTGCTCTTTTCACCAAAGTTCCATGTGTTCTCCCCCAACCTTTCTCTTACTTCCATATTAATGGGTTTGAGAGTTTGCACAATATAGTTTACAGATTCGAGAAAATCGACCGAGTTATCCTTATAGGTGATCAGTATATCTTACATTGAATACCTCTATATATGTGACACGGTAAAGCTGAACTCGAATTGTCTCAGAAATTCATATAAACTAAAGTAGTTAATCTCAACGGACGATAAAAACTGTCTTAAGCATATCATATAAAAACAGCATTAAACGGGCTGTTTTTGTTTCAAACGACGTTATAACCCACATGCGCGTGGCGAGGGGCATATGAAGGTGCTTATGAACATGTGGCTTGAAAAACTGCGCGATACGCATGATATGGTCGTATTATATGGCCAGCGACACCGGAATATCCTTCTGCCCGTTATTCGAGGTTGAAGGAGCAGAAGCCTTTGCGCATAGCATCAACACCTCGCGGCTTGCTTATGTAGAACGCAGCACACAGCAATTGCCGCTTATTTTCAACACCCTCCATCAAAATGCGCTGGGCGTACTGGATAAAGGCAAGTTGATCGGGTATGTGATCGTAAACGAAGCAGGCGATGAAATGTCTGAATTGGAGATGGAAAATACGGACGATATTTCGCGGACCATCAAGGCTTATATGGGATATAGCAAAGCAGAGCGGATTTCTATTTATACGCCAGAATATGATATTTCTCTAAATACAATGCTTGGCAGCATGGCTGAAGACTATGTCATCGAGACATCTGATATGTATCATATTCTGGATTTTGCCAATGTGTTGAAGGCTTATCTGACGCTTAAGCATAAGACCACAGGGATTGTACAGGGGGAATTCTCCGCAGTCATGGACGGTCAACCGATTACTGCGCGAGTGGATGCGAGTGGCGTGACTGTTGAGCGTTCTGCTAAGCAAGATGCAGTTGTCCTTACTAAGCAGCAGGCTCAGGCGCTTCTTCTTACACAGCACAGTCGTTATATGGCAGTTCCTGCGCCCGCAGGGTGGTTTCCACTACCGATATTCTGGTACAAGATTGATAAATACTAAGCCAAGGGGGAATTAAATAACGTCATCCTTATTATCACTTGCTACGGATAGACATATCTTGAATGGAAATCTGTTTGCTTTTGGCGAGGAGAATGTAAAAGGGAAGGGGAGGATTAAAAGCGTGTTAAATTATCGAAAACCAAGATTCTGGATGCTTGGTGTCTCAATTGTTATTATGCTAGCAGTTGGAATTGGATTGATGGAAAATTCTGTAACAAAGGGTGGGAGAGATGCATTAGAACAAATGACTGACTCAGAGAATATATCATCAGGTGAAGAAGTTTCGTTGGAACGACCAGAGAAATCAGCAGCAGAAATATTAAAAGAACTAGCCAATCAACCATTTTCAATTAGTGGGAATCAAATTGGTGATGACGATCAAGAAACCGTAGTCACATTTGGAAAAGCTTTTGTGAATTTGTATACCGGTGCTGTTGCAGAACAAGAAACAGTAACCTTTAGAAATTACATATCTAATGAAAATCTTCTTAAATACACAAATAAAATGTTAGAGCTAGAACAAAGAAAAGAACTAAAGGGAGCAATCAGTGTCCATTTCGGTTTGGAAAATGAATTCAAGGAAGCAGAGCTCAAGAAACTGGACGTAAATCTCTACTACGTAAGTTTACCATTTTCGAACCAAGGGTCTGGAATGAACCTTCAGATGTTAGTTCAAGCTGAAAACAAGGCATTAAAAATCGTTGATTATTATTTTGGAAACAAAGATGGTGTAGATACGATTGCAACAGGACATCCCGCTGATAGAAAGCTTCATGATCCAAAACGATGGGATGACCAAGTGTGGGTTGATGGAGTTTTTGAAAAGCTTGATAAAATAGAAATTTGAACGGAATTTTAATCTAAACGTAATTTTACAAGGAATGAAGCGTTAGCAAATAGCCATACCAAAAGCGCCTTGCCTGCATAACGCAGGGCAAGGCGCTTTTCCCGCTGGTGTCTCCCATTCAGCCTAACGGTTTTGCCCTGATTCCCGCAATAACCTCTTTGTTACCCGATTGGATGCTTGCGAGAGCAAAGCAGCGGCATATGCACGCAATGGCTCCCGGATAAGCTCCATAAATGCACTCCCCCTTCTGCTTCGGATTATACATTCTATTAAAATGGCACAGAGATGTGCTAGTCTCTTAATCTATCAGGCGAAAGTTGATGAATATATCGGTTATGGTTAATCGTCTAGAGCAATCTAGCCTTTCAGTTGCCTGCGGTAATCTGTAGGCGACACGCCAATAATCTTCTTAAACAGCCGTGAAAAATAATACGGGTCCTTAAAGCCAAGCGACAGGCTGACCGCCTTCACGCTTTGGTCGGTAAGGTCAAAAAGCTGGCCGGCCCGCTGCATCTTCAGCCGCAAATAATAGTCGATTGGAGCATAGCCGGTAGATTGCTTAAATAGATGATTAAGATGCTGCTTGGAAATGCGCGTTCGCGCAACCAAATCCTCTAAGGTTAAATGGTTCTCCAGCTGTTCTTTCATATATTGTATAGCCTGTTCAATATAAGCGAGCATTTTCTCATCCTGCTTGCGCCTTGGAATAAGCGAAATGAAGCTCAGCAAATAACGAATCGTTTGCGAAATATGCAGCTGATGAATGACCGAATAGGATTTGGCCGAAAGCAGCTCGTAGCATTGGTTAAATAGCTCGACGATTTTCTCCGCTTCCGGCAGCGATACATGAAGCAGCTCTGCCTCAAGGCCAAGGCTTTCCAGCAGCTGCACCAGCTCCTCGCCCCGAAAGTGAAACCAGTAGATGCTCCATGGATTCGCCGTGTTGGCTCCATAGCTATGAGGGGTGAAGGCGGGAATGATGGAGACGGTTTTTTCCGTTACCTGAATCGTCTCTTCGCCTCCAAGCTTGATCCAGCCCTCACCGTTCGTGCAATAGATGAAAATATAAGAATCGCAGCCTTTGGGGCGCTCTCGGTAATGATGCTTGGCGCGGTGAAAGTAGCCGATATCCGTTACATAGGCTTGGCGAATAATCGGGTGGCTGGTCATCTCCTCGAGCTGGTAGGGGGGCAAAACAATCAGCTTCTCCGTCTCGAAGCCTTGTGTTTTTTTGTTGAGCATGGTGAAGCAAGCCTCCTCGTTCCTTATGGCTATATTGTAAGCGGAGGGAGCTTCCAGCCGCAAGCGCTGCATTAGCGCAAAATCAGAATATGCTCCATTAGGAACAGACAATTGTCAATGGAAAGGCGGGCGCAGGCGCGGTACATTGAAGGAAGATAAAGGAGGTAATAGCGTAATGAGTCAACACCATATAGCTGTAAAACTGAATGAGCGCAATAAGGAAATCACTACAGGCATATTGTCCAGCAATAAAGGAAGCAATCCGAAAGGGGAAAGCTTCGGTTTTACGAATTTTTACATGACGCGTAATGGTGAGCCGTTTATTCCTGTTGTTGGCGAGTTTCATTTTTCCAGGTTTTCTTATTTGTACTGGGAGGAAGAGCTGCTCAAGATGAAGGCAGGCGGTGTGCACGTAATCGCTACCTATATATTTTGGAATTACCATGAGGAGAAGGAAGGGCGCTTTAACTGGAATGGCGACCGCAATCTCCGCCATTTTATTGATCTATGCGCGAAGCTGGAGCTGCCTCTCGTGCTCAGAATAGGCCCTTTCTGCCACGGAGAGGTGCGTAATGGCGGCATTCCGGATTGGGTGTTCGACAAGCCGCTCGTCATTCGCTCGAATGATGAGCTGTATTTGAAATACGCAGCGCGCCTGTACCGCGAAATTGCAAGGCAGATGAAAGGCTCGCTGTTTCAAGATGGCGGTCCGGTCATTGCGATTCAGCTTGAAAATGAATTTATGCACTGCGGCGCTCCGCTTGACTCATGGGGCTACCAAAACGGAATATTCATGTCTTCGGGCACGGGCGGCAATGCGCATTTGGATAAGCTCAAAGTAATTGCGGCTGAAGTGGGCATTCGCCCGCTATTTTTTACGGCAACGGCATGGGGAGGAGCGGCAGTGCCGGAGACGGATACGCTCCCAATGCTTGCAGGTTATGCGTATACGCCATGGATTCCAAATCAGCCGCCAAGCGCGAATATATTTTCCGCGATCTTCATGTGACACCGATGGAGAAGGTCAATTATCCTTCAGCACACTATCCAGTTGCATATTGCGAGATGGCAGGAGGCATGCAGGTCAGCTATACGGCAAGGCCGCATGTGAGCCCGGATAGTGTGGAAGCGATGACGCTTGTGAAGCTGGCTAGCGGCAGCAACCTTCTTGGCTATTATATGTACCATGGCGGCTCAAATCCGCGCGGGGAAAATGGTTTTCTCAATGAATACGGTTTGCCGAAAATTACATACGATTACCAGTCTCCGCTAGGCGAGTTTGGCCGAATTGGCGAATCGTATGACCGTATCCGCACACTCAGCTTGTTCATGGAAGCTTACGGCGCAATTTTGGCACCGATGGGAACGGTACTGCCGGAAGGGCAGGCGGAGCTGCATCCTGAAAATACGGAGGCGCTGCGTTATTGCCTGCGGCAGAAGGATGGCTCGGGCTTTCTGTTCCTGAACAATTTCCAGGATCATGTGGACATGCCTGACCGGGAAGATGTAAGTGTGACGCTGGATGCGTCCAAAGGGCAAGCGAGATTTCCGCATACGGGCAGCTTGCGATTGAAGCAAGGAATTAGCGCGGTGCTGCCGTTCCACTTGGAAGCGGCAGGCATTCGCATCGTGTCCGCTACGGTTCAGCCATTGACAAAGCTTACGGATATAGAGGAGCCGCTGCTTGTCTTTTATGCGCATGAGGGCCTGAGCCCAGAGCTTGTTATATCCGAGGATATGGTCGCGAACGTAACTAGCGATGGTGGCGGTATAGTGGAGCAGCAGAACGGGGTTTATATTGTACGTCCGGCAGTCGGCAAGCAGCATGCTGCTGAAGTGAAGCGCAAAGATGGAAACGTCGTCCGTATACTCGTCCTATCTAGAGAAGAGGCGTTGGGCACGTATCGCCTCCGCTTGTGGGGAGAGGAACGTCTGTTAATCAGTGACAGCCACCTCTATGTGTCGGGCGAGCAGCTCATTTGCACCTCGCCAGGCAGGGCGGAATGGCAAGTTGCCGTGTATCCGGCAGCCGCAGCGGATATTAAAGCAAGCCAAGGCAGCCTTTCTCCAGCAACTGGGGGCTTGCTCCAGACCTATACGGTGAAGGTAGCGGCCTATGAACCGCAGCTTCTTGTCAGCACGACGTCAAATCGTCATGCAGCTGTGCAAATCGATGCTGCTTGGCCAGAGCAGGTAGCTGATTTATTTCTTCATATTAAATATGATGGCGATGTAGCCGCTGCTTATTTGAAAAATGAGCTGCTGACGGACCATATCCATTACGGCCAAGCGTGGCCGATCGGGCTGAAGGGCTTCCAAAATGAACTGCGGGATAATGAGCTTCAACTCGCCATTACTCCCATTCGAAAAGGTACGACGCATACGTTTGTGAATCAGGCGTTCGTGGAGCGTTTTGAAGGCGTGGAAATCGCAGCGTTTCATGAGATTAAGGCCGTGCCGCATTATGTGACGGCTTTGTCTCAAGTATTCGAATAAGCCCGAATAAGCCGCTAATAGAGATGACAAGCAGGCACGCCAGTGCCCGGCACGCAGCAAGCGCCGGGAAACAGGCGTGTTTGCTGTCGTTTTTGTGCGATTTTTGACGGGAAAGGTACTAATTTATATATGACTTTGTCTGCAATATTGAGGGTACAACAAAGGAAGAGGTCTGGCTTATGATGAATATATAAGATTGGTGACGGGTTTGAGCCACGGCGCTGCAAGAGCGACGCATCATAAAAACTAAAGGAGTGACCATCGCAGTGATAACACAGCAACAGCAGCATATTCAGCCATGGAAGCTATGGTACAAGCAGCCAGCGAGCCGTTGGGAAGAAGCGCTGCCGATCGGCAATGGCCGATTGGGCGGCATGGTATTTGGAGATGCACGCAAGGAGAGGGTGCAGCTTAACGAGGATACGTTATGGTCTGGATTTCCACGCGATACGAACAATTATGAAGCATTGCGGTATTTGAAAAAATCGCGCGAGCTTATTTTCGCTGGACAATACGGCGAGGCGGAGACGCTTGTACAGGATAAAATGCTAGGCATGAACACGGAGGCTTACCAGCCGCTGGGCGATCTTTATATCGAGCATCGCCAGCTAGGGAGCGAGAGTGAGGCGGCCGATTATCGCCGCGAGCTTGACCTCGATACCGGAATTGCTTCGTCTGCCTATATAGTGGATGGCCGAGAATATCGCCGTGAATTATTTATAAGCGCTGTTCATCAGGTTATGTGCATTCGCTATGAGGCGCTGGATGGCGGGGAGATTTCCCTTGCGGCTGAGCTGCAATCGCCGCATCCGGTGCAGCTGGAGGAGGGAAGCGGCGGCGAGCTCGTGCTGCGCGGAACGTGCCCGTCTCATATTGCAGACAACTATCGTCAGGATCATCCGAAGTCGGTGCTTTACGAGCAAGGCCGAGGTGTTTCCTTCGAGGCAAGGCTGCAAGTGCTCGGTGCAGGCTCGGCCCACATCGTCAATGGAGCAGATGGCACCAGCAGCTCGCTTGCTGTCAGCGGGCGCGGAGCGGTTACACTGCTGCTTGCGGCTGCGTCCAATTTTGCCGGCTATCAGGTAATGCCGGTTAATGATTCCGCAGCATTGGCCCTTAAAAACGAGCAGCCGCTTGCGATTGCGGCGGGACTCGGCTATGAGGAGCTGCGCAGCCAGCATATTGCCGAGCATCAGCGGCTTTTCCGCCGGGTAGCTATCGATCTCGGCACTAGCCCGAATGCGCTGCTTGCAACAGATGAGCGGCTTGCCGGTTATAAGCGGGGAGAGGCTGATCCGCAGCTGGAGGCTTTATATTTTCAATATGGCCGGTATTTACTTATGCAAAGCTCAAGGCCCGGCACGCAGCCAGCCAACTTGCAGGGCATATGGAATGATCGGGTACAGCCGCCATGGAACAGCAACTATACGACGAACATCAATACGCAAATGAATTATTGGCATGCAGAAATTTGCGGGCTGGGCGAATGCCATGAGCCGCTTATTGATATGATTGGCGAGCTTAGCGAGACAGGCAGCCGAACAGCATCTATTCATTATAATGCGCGCGGTTGGGTCGCCCACCATAATGTGGATTTATGGCGGGCTTCAACCCCTTCGGGCGGGCATCCGAGCTGGGCCTTTTGGCCGTTCGGCGGCATTTGGCTTTGCCTGCATCTATGGGAGCATTATGCGTTTAATCCGGATCTGGCCTATTTGCGTGAACGCGCATATCCAGTTATGAAGCAAGCTGCACTGTTCTGTCTGGACTGGCTGCAGGAGACAGAGGATGGCGTACTCGTTACGGTTCCAGCAACTTCACCGGAAAATATGTACAAGCTGCCTGATGGCAGCGGCGGCACAAGCAGCGTATCTCTGGCAACGACTATGGATATTTCGCTTATTAAAGAGCTATTCACGCTTTGCCTGCAAGCAGCCGATTTGCTAGGCGAGGATGAAGCGCTGCGCAGCGAGTGGCAGGACGCGCTTGCGAAGCTGCCGCCATTCCAAATTGGCTCGGATGGCAGGCTGATGGAATGGTATGAGGAGTTTGAGGATCATGAGCCGGGGCATCGCCATGTATCGCATTTAATTAGCTTGTACCCTGGTTTTCTGATTAATGCGAAGAAGGAGCCTGAGCTGCTGGAGGCTGGACGAGAATCGCTGAGGCAGCGGATTGCGAGCGGCGGCGGCCATACGGGCTGGAGCTGCGCATGGCTGATTAACTTGTATGCAAGGCTGGGCGAGCCGGAGCAGGCGCATCATTTTATCGAGACGCTGCTTTCGCGCTCGACGCATCCAAATTTGTTCGACGATCATCCACCGTTCCAAATTGATGGGAATTTCGGCGGGACAGCGGGCATCGCTGAACTGCTGCTCCAAAGCCATACGCAGGAGCTTGCGCTGCTTCCTGCACTGCCAAAAGCATGGCCGAACGGTTCTGTACAGGGGCTGCGGGCGCGCGGAGGCTTCATCATTGATATCGAATGGAAAGATGGACGTCTTGCATCTGCCCGCATCGAATCGTTGGCAGGCTCGCCATGCATTTTACGCAGCGGCGATCTGGAGCTGGCGGTGCAAACGGAAGGCGCGCTTATGGCGAAGCAGGGCGAGCTATTTGAAACATCGGCTGGCGCTGTGTATACGGTTGTGCCGAAGGAATCGCTGTAAACTGACAAGCTGAAATAAAACGCTAGATCGATTAAATCATACACCTATATATAGAAGATATAGCATAAGGGAGAAGTGGAAAAACCATGACAGAACAGCAGTATCCATTTTTAGACGGCGAGCATTGATCCGCGCAATATGAAGGAATATTACCAGCGTGCTTTTCAGCCCGCGTTCGTCAAGGGCGGCGCGCAATCGATGATGACGTCGTACAATTCGGTAAACGGCATCCCGACGATTTTGCACGAGGATGTGAACAAGGTTGTTAAGGGCGAATGGGGCATGGATGGGTTTATCGTCAGCGATGCTGGCGATTTGCTCGGCCTGGTCAAGGATCATCATTATTACGACACGTACAAGGAAGCGGTCGCCCATTCGATTAAAGCGGGAATCGACAGCATTACCGACGATAAGGAAATTAGCTGCGGAGCGATCCGTGAAGCATTGTCCGAAGGCTTGCTTGCGGAAGCGGATCTCGACAAGGCGCTGACCAATACGTTCCGCGTGCGTTTCCGTCTCGGCGAATTTGATGCGGATAATCCGTATGCGAATGTGCCGGAGTCCGTCTTATGTGCTCCTGCCCACGGCGACCTGTCGCTGCAGGCGGCCCGCGAGTCGATCGTTTTGCTCAAAAATGAAAAGGCTGCGCTTCCGCTCAGCAGCAGCAAGGTGGGAAGTGTAGCGGTCATTGGGCCGCTTGGCGACGTCGTGTATCGCGATTGGTACTCCGGTACATTCCCTTATACCGTTACTCCGTTCGCTGCAATCCAGCAGAAGATGGCTGGCAAAAAGGTTACGTTTACGAGCGGCAGCAATCAGGTTGTGTTGAGATCTGCCGCAGATGGAGCGCCGATATCGCTTGGTGACAACGATGTACTGCAAGTTGCCGCTGGCAGCGCTGCGGAGACGTTTGAGGTGTGCGATTGGGGCTGGAATAGTTTGACGCTGCAAAGTAAATCGACAGGCAAATTCGCGACGAGCGCGGATGATGTCCACATTGCGGCAGCAGCGGACGAGGCATATGGCTGGCATGTGAAGGAAGTGCTGCGCCTCGATGAGAAGGCGGATGGAACGACGGGCATCCGTACATGGGATGGCAAGCCGGTCGTGCTGAAAGAGCAGGATGGCAAGCAGCTGCTGACTGTAGCTGAGGAAGAGGATACGCCAGGAACAGCTGGAAATAATGCGGTCAGCGCAGCTAACAGCGGAAGCGGGGACAAAGGTGCCTTTAAGCTGGACGTTGCCGTTGACGGAATTGCCGCAGCAGTAGCGGCAGCCCGCGAAGCAGAAACGGCGATTGTATTCGTCGGCAACAATCCGCTTATTAACGGCAAGGAAGAAACCGACCGTCCGGGCTATACGCTTGCCGCAGCGCAAGAGCAGCTGCTCAAGGAAGTATACGCGGTTAATCCGAACGTAATCGCCGTCGTTATCGGCAGCTATCCGTTTGAGCTTAATTGGGCGCAGGAGCATCTTCCAGCGGTTGTGTATTTGGCGCATGCTGGCCAGGAGCTTGGCAATGCGGTCGCTGATGTGCTGTTCGGCGATTTCGCGCCGGCAGGCAAGCTGAATATGACCTGGTACAGCCAAATTGAGCAGCAGCTTACCGATATTTTGGATTATGATATTATCAAAGGAAAACGGACCTATTTGTATTTTGAGGATACGCCGTTATATCCATTCGGCCACGGGCTTACGTATGCCCCATTCTCCTTCGACAGCCTGCAAATTGCCCCGGCTGAAGCGGGCGAGGGCTGGATCGCAAGCGTTCGAGTGACGAATGCGGGCATTGTGGAGGCAGGAGAAGTCGTGCAGCTGTATGCCCACGCGATTACCTCGCGTGTTAAACGTCCGGTGAAGCAGCTGGTTGGCTTCGAGCGTGTATACTTGCAGCCGCAGGAAAGCGTTACGGTTCAGATCGCCATTAGCGCGGCTGAGCTTTCCATGTGGGATGTTACCCGTGACCGCTTCTGTCTGGAGACAGGCGTTTACAGCCTGATGGCAGGCAGCTCGTCAAGCGACATCCGCTTGACGGCTGAGCTTACCATAGAAGGCGAGAGCATTCCGCCAAGAACGCTGACGCATCTGACACGCGCGGAAAACTATGATGATTATTCCGGTGTGCTGCTTGATGAGAGCAAAGAAAGCGGCACTTGCGTGCGGCTGGCTGATGCATCGCTTGCTGGCTGGTTGCGCCTTGCTGATGTGCAATGGAGCGATGCTCCAGCAGCATTCGAGGCGCGGGTTAGCGGCGGCGCAGCGGGCGGCACGCTGACAGTGCGCTTTGGTGCGGCTGATGCCGAGCAAGCAGCCGTCTTGACGGTGCCGGCTGGCGGCGAGCAGCAGTGGCAGACCGTTTCGGCATCGCTTGCAGCGGGCATTTCCCCGCAAGCGGATGTTTATATTTCGCTGAGCGGCAGCGTGCGGGTGAGCAGCTTTATTTTTTCCTAAAAGCATATCAAGGATCGTTAGGCCGCAGGCTCTTTATGAACTTGCGGTCTTTTTTCCAGTAGCGGCAAGCAGGGTGTACATCTGGGTTGCTGCATTTTATAATAGAAGCGGGGATTCCGAGAACGCTTTCTTACATTTTCATCGCGAATTTACGCTAGAAATATAAGGTTTAACAGATAGATGCTGGTTACCCGCTTATATTTCATCGCGAAACGAGCCTTTGCCATCAAAGCTGGCAAAGCCGTTTACGCTTGAAATATAAGGTATATCAGATAGATGCTGGTTACCCGCTTATATTTCATCGCGAAACGAGTTTTTGCCATCAAAGCTGGCAAAGCCGTTTACGCTTGACAAGAAGGGGCATTTGCCGAGTGAAGAAACAACCCTTAATCGTCAGAAAAATGAACGATGTTCGCATTAAGCATAAGCTGATGATTTCATTTTTGCTCGTCGTCTGCATTCCGGTGCTGCTTGTCGGCATTATTTTAACAGCGGCCTTTCGCCAAAATGTGCTGAATCAGGCGACGCAGCAGACGCTGAACAATGTAGAGAAGATCAAGAAGCAAACGGATGACATCATTCGCATGCCTATTACGATTTCGGATAAAATGCTGTTTGACAACGCGCTGCGAAGCACGGTGAACACCAATTATGAATCTACGTATGAGGCTGTAAGCGCATTGTGGGAATTTCGGGCGTTTAAAGACTATATGCAGCTGTATTCGGAAATCAATAATATCCGCTTTTATACGACAAACCAAACGATTCTCGATAACTGGGAATTCATCAAAACAAGCAAAGCCACTGAAGAGGCGTCATGGTACCAAAGTGCGATGGGGGAGGACGGCATCCACTGGATGTACATGAAGGATGAGACGAAGAAAAATAACAATTATCTCAGCCTCGTGCGAAAAATACCGTTTCCTACCTATCGCACAAGCGGCGTGCTGGTCATTGGCATTAATCAAGGGAAGCTAAATGCGCTGCTTAGCCAAGAGCCTTTCGATACGATGATATTTGATGATTCCGGCTATATTGTGGCGGCCAGCAACCCGAAGCAGGTGGGGCTGAATTTAACCAATCTCGATTTTTCCAGCCAATTGTCTGGGAAAGGGCCGGGCACATTTGAAATTTTGTATGAAGGCAAGCGCTCGCGGCTTGTCATGGAGGAGCTCACTCCACAATCGAGCCGCAATGGTCTGCGCATCGTATCGGTCTTTTCGATCGACAGTATCGTCAGCGAAGCGAATCGCATTAGTATTTTGGGGCTGACGATTATGGGCATTAGTTTGGCAATTGCCTTTTTGCTCATTTATTTTTTCTCGGGACTGCTCGCGACGCGCATGCTGCTGCTGAATAAAAACCTCAACAAGGTAGCAATGGGTGACTTGACGACGGTGGCTACAGTGGACGGCAATGATGAGATTGGGCTGCTCTCGCGGCAGTTCAACAATATGGTGGTCAGCATTCGCGGGCTGATGGACGAGGTTTCCGAGTCGCAGCGACAGCAGGATCAGCTGGAGCTGCGGCAGAAGGATATTAAGCTTAAAATGATGGCGAGCCAAATTAATCCGCATTTTTTGTTTAATGCGCTGGAATCCATTCGCATGAAAGCTCATGTTAATGGCGAGACGGAAATTTCATCGATTGTCCATATGCTGGGCAAGCTGATTCGCCGCAATTTGGAAATTGGCGCTGGTAAAATAAGGCTCAAGGATGAGTTGGAAATTGTTCGCTGCTATTTGGAAATTCAGAAGTTCCGCTACGGCAATGACCGCCTTACCTTTAATTTGGAGTTGGACCCGAATGCACAGTCATTGGAAATCCCGCCACTGATTATTCAGCCGTTGATCGAAAATGCGGTCATTCATGGTCTGGAAAACATCGATGAAGGCGGCTGCGTGACCGTGACGACGCTGCTTCAGGATCGGGTGCTGCATGTGCAAGTATCGGATAATGGCATTGGCATTGGCGAAGCTAGAATGGATGAAATTATGCTGGCACTGGGGGATATGGACGATGAGCAGGAATATCGCATTGGACTGCGCAATGTTCATCAGCGACTGGTGCTGCTCTATGGACAAGCTTCCGGATTAGAGATTAAGAGCGGCGGGGAAGACGGCGGAACGACCATTACGTTTCAAATTCCGCAAGCGCAAGGAGGGCAAGAAGATGCATAAGCTGCTTATCGTTGATGATGAGCCGATGATTCGCGCAGGGCTGCGCTCGATTATTGATTGGGAAAGCCTTGGATTTGTTTGGGTAGGGGAAGCAGCTAGCGGCCCAGAGGCACTTATTAAGCACGGCCAGCTATCGCCCGATTTAATTTTAATGGATATACGCATGCCGAGGATGGATGGTTTGCAGGTGATTGAGGAAATTCGCAAAATCGACAGCTCCTGCCATTTTCTTGTTTTGAGCGGGCATGCTGATTTCAGCTATGCTCAGCGGGCGATTCAGTTCGGCATTGATGCATATATTTTAAAGCCGGTTGATGACGACGAGCTGTATGAAAACGTTGTGCGTATCGCGGGAATTCTGGACAAGCGTTCCGAGCAGGCGGCAAGTCTTGGCCACCGGGAGACGCTGCGCCGGGAGGAACTGCTGCAGCTCGCTGTATCGGGAGATGCGGCCAGCTATCCGGAAATATGGAAGGAGCTGGAGCAGCTTACTGGCGATTCGGCCAAGAGCTTCCAGCTGCTGCTCATCGAGTGGTCAAGAACAGAGGAGCATACGTCGGCTGCAAGCATTGCGGCGAGGCGCAGATTGACAAGTGTGGTACAGAGCAACCGGGCGGGCTGGACGTTTAGCTCAGGCGCATATACCGCTGTGCTGCTGAAAGATTACGTCGTGCAGGAAGGCACGGGCGAGCTGCTGCGGCAATGGGTTCAGCAGGCGGCGCAGGAGCAGCGTTATATCGCTGTCGTTGGCGATGCGGTGCCTGCGCTTGTACAGCTGCCGAGCAGCTATGAAGCCGTGCTTGCGGCGATTAAGCACAGCTTCCGGCTGTCAAGCGGCGAGCTTCATCTCGTTAGTGGAGAAGAGCAGGCCGTGCACGCAGAGGCGGATGAGGAGCAGCTCCAATTACGGCTTCAGGAGCTGGCCCAGAAGCTGTATTATATGCTTGACATCGGCAGCCAGGATGGCGTACGGCTGATGCTGCAGGAAGCAGGGGAGCTGGCGAGTACGAGCCGGCTTTCCGAGCAGCGCATTAAAACCAGCTTTGCGCAAATGCTGACGATTGTGCTCAACAAGCTGACGGCGGTTCATGTACAACTGGCGATTCAGGACGAGCTGCGAATTGTAACGGATTTATACAAGCAGACGAACTATGACGAGATGATGGCTCTGCTGGAGGACCGCCTGTCGCAGCTCGCGTTCCGTCTCGGAAATTCCAGCAATGTGTCGGTCATTAAGCAAATTACCGGTTTTATTGAGCGCCATTATGCGGAAAATTTAAAGCTGGAAACACTGGCAGAGCTGTTTAATTACAATAGCGGCTATTTGGGCAAAATGTTCAAAAATTTCACCGGCGAGCATTTCAACACCTATCTCGATCAGGTGCGGCTGCGCCATGCGGTGGAGCTGCTTCAGCAAGGGCTCAAGGTGCATCAAGTATCCGAGCTGGTCGGCTATGCGAACGTCGATTATTTTCACGCTAAATTTAAAAAATATAAAGGGCTGTCGCCTTCCTCGTTCAAAGGCATGGTAAAATCAGATGCCGAGCGGCAGGAGTCCTAGGCGTAAAGCGAAAGGGGAACACGGATTGAAAGTCATCGATTTGACGCATACCATTTTTGAACATACGCCCGTTTATCCCGGCACGCCGCAGCCAACGCTTGAAACGCTGAGCACGTATGAGAAGGACGGCTTTAGAGAAACGCTGCTAACGCTTGCGTCTCATACCGGCACCCATATGGATGCACCTGCCCATATATTTGCGAGTGGATCGACGCTGGAGCATATTCCTGCACAGCAGTTTGTCGGGACGGCGCTTGTCATTTCATGCGACGATTTACAGGCTGGCGAGCAGATTGCGATGCGTTATATTGAAAGGGCTCGTCCGCTGGCCGATTCGGTTGATTTTCTGCTTTTTTATACAGGCTGGTCGAAGCATTGGGGAACGGATGCGTATTTTGGCGAATATCCCTATATGACGGAGGAAGTAGCCGACTATTTAATAAACAGCGGTAAAAAAGGGGTAGGCCTCGACGTTATTGGCGTTGACCCGATCTCGGATGCGGATTTGACTATCCATAAAAAAATCTTGTCACAGTCACAAATGGTTATCGTCGAAAATTTAATTCAATTGGATCAAATAGGCGGCGGCGTATTTACCTTTTGCGCTTTACCAATCAAGTTTCGGAATGCCGATGGAGCGCCGGTACGTGCGATTGCCATCGTGGAGTCATAACGAAGCGGGTATATAAACTTCCAATTACATGATTTGTTTTCCAAAAATGCCCTCGGCTTGTTTTCAAGCCGAGGGCGTTTTTTTACGAAATCCGTCATTTTTAGCTAACGATCCAGCGGAAATACCTTATTTTTTGCATAAAAATCATATCAAAATCACATAAAAAGCAGCCTGTACGTATTTTTATATGATTTTAGGTGGAATTTGTCGGGTGCCGAGCCGAAAACGCTATCGGTTATGATGAGAACATAATAAAGAGAGAAATTCACGGATATGTTGTGCGAAAGTGAAGTTTTTAGGAGGAGCAGAGATGAAATCGTTACCAACCGTAGAACGTCCGCTTAATGTGAACAAAAGCAAAGCCAATCGTTTCTGGGACCGGATGAAGCAGCAGAAATACTTGTATTTTATGTCCATCCCGTTCGTCATCTGGGTTTTCGTATTCAGCTATGTACCGCTTTGGGGCTGGCTGATGGCGTTCCAGAACTATAAACCGGCCAAAGGGTTTTTTGAGCAAAAATGGGTCGGCTTCGACAACTTCATTCAGTTGTTTGGAGATGAACGCTTTTATCTCGTCCTGCGCAATACGCTGGGCATGAGTATTATGGGACTGATCGTCTCCTTTACCGTTCCCGTTATTTTTGCCCTATTGCTCAATGAAATTAGGGGCCAATTTTTCAAACGCTCCATTCAGACGATTTCCTATTTGCCACACTTTGTTTCATGGGTTGTTGTCGCAGGCCTTGTAAGCAAAATGCTTTCTACAGACGGCGGCGGCATCAACGATTTGCTGATGTGGCTGAATATCACCGACGAGCCGATTCAATTTATGGCGAAAGGCAGCTGGTTCTGGGGCATTGTAACGATGTCCGATATGTGGAAAGAAACGGGCTGGAACTCGATTATATTCCTAGCGGCTATGGCGGGCATTGATCCCGAGCAATACGAAGCGGCGACCGTGGACGGAGCAGGAAGATTCCGCAAAATGTGGAATATTACGTTACCCGGCATTCGCACCACTTTTATGGTATTGTTTATTTTGTCCATCGGTCATTTGATAAGCATAGGCTTTGAAAAGCAATTCCTCCTCGGCAACCCGCTCGTTGTCGATTATTCCGAGGTACTCGATTTATATGCGCTGAAGTATGGTATCCAAATGAGCCGCTTCTCTTACGGTACGGCGATCGGCATATTCAACTCCGTCGTCAGCATTATACTCGTGTTTAGCGCCAACGCCATCTACAAACGCATTACGAAAGAATCGGTTATTTAGGAGGAAGCAATCATGCAGGGAACGATTAGAGCCAAGTCAGAAATCATTACAGACGTCATCATTTACATTGTGATGGGGCTTGCTGGATTAATAACGATTTATCCATTTTTGAACGTACTCGCGATTTCATTCAATGAATCGATGGATACGGTGAAAGGCGGCATTACGGTGCTGCCTAGAGAATTTACTTTGCAAAACTATATTACGATTTTTCAGTATAAAACATTGCTGACCGGTTTCCAAAACTCGGTGCTGCGTACTATTATCGGTACAGTCGTCGGGGTGCTGTCGGCTTCGATGATGGCGTTTGTGCTTAGCCGCCGCGAATTTCAGGCGCGCAAGCTGTTTTCGCCGCTTTTCGCCATGACGATGTATTTCTCCGGCGGTATGATTCCGATCTACATGCTGATTAAAAATCTTGGTTTGATGAGCAGCTTCTGGGTATACATTATTCCGCTTATTCTGAGCGTTTGGAACATCTTCGTCGTCCGCTCCTACATTGACGGGTTGCCTTACGCCCTTCAAGAGTCAGCGAAAATCGATGGCGCAAATGACTTTACAATTTTCTGGCGGGTTATTCTGCCGCTTTGCCAGCCTGTTCTGGCAACAATCGCGCTGTTCATCGCGGTACAGCACTGGAATTCATGGTTTGATACGTATTTGTACAACCAGCAGGCTGCCCAGTTTACAACGCTGCAATATGAGCTGATGAAGGTGCTGCAATCGACGCAATCCGGGTCGAATTACCGGGACGCGAGCGTACAGCAAAACTTGGCTGCGGTATCGCCAGAATCCATTCGGATGGCCATTACAATGGTCGTTACACTGCCTATTCTAGTCGTCTATCCTTTCCTGCAAAAATATTTTGTCAAAGGGATGACGCTTGGCTCCGTCAAGAGCTAGTGGACGAGCCTCAAGCTTCCATATGGTAATAGCAGGTTTCCTGTTATATACAAGTTTATCGCTTCATAATTTAATACCGATTAAAAGGGAGGCAACACCAAGATGAAGAAAAAGAAAACCGCTCTAATGGGCTTGCTGCTTGCAACAGCTTTGACTTTCACAGCATGCGGCTCAGGCAACAATAGCGAAGCAGGTACAGGCAATACGGGCAATGCAGAGGAAGGGAATTCCACAGAGCCTATTACGGTAAGGCTGGTATCAGGCGACCTTAACCCGGATTGGGATAACATGCAAAGCGACATCGGTAAATTCCTGCAAGAAAAAACAGGCATTACGATGCAGCAGGAGTTCCCGGTTGGCGGATCAGATACTGACATGTTCGCTCTGATGGCAGCAAGCGGAGAGTATCCGGATATGGTTATGGCGAAGGGCAGTGTAAAAAGCCTGGTTGACGCTGGCGCGCTTCTCGACCTGACGGATCTGATTGAACAACACGCCCCTAATATTAAAAAAGTATACGGCGAATATTTGAACCGTCTTCGTTACAGCAAAGATGATCCAGCTATTTATGAGCTTCCGTCTTCCGGTGTAGGCCAAACTTATTTTGATGCCGAAGGCGGCTTCGAAATTCAGCATCAGGCGCTTGAGGCGCTGGGCTACCCTGAAATCAAAACCGTTAAAGATTACGAAAATGCAATTAAATCGTATATTGAGCAAAATCCAACGACTGAAGATGGACAAAAAAGAATCGGCTTGTCGCTTAACGGCGGCGAATGGCAAATTCTGATTTCCGTAACAAACCCTGCATTCTATGCAACAGGCTTGCCGGATAATGGCGAGTTCGCTATCGACGAGAAAACATTCGAAACGAAGCTCCACTACCAACGTGAGGAAGAAAGAGAATATTTCCGCTGGTTGAACCATATGAACGATATCGGCCTTCTGGACAAAGAAAGCTTCGTTCAAAAATATGACCAATACAAAGCTAAAATCGCAACAGGCCGCGTAGTCGGCATTATCGACCAGAAGTGGGACTACGTTCAAGCGGAAAACTCGCTGAAAGCAGAAGGCAAATTTGGTGCAACGTATGCTCGCTTCCCTATAACGCTGGATGAAAGCTACCAAGACCATTCGTACCAAGGTACAGGCTATATGGCAGGCCACGGTATTGCGATTACGAAATCGGCCAAAGATCCTGTCCGTCTGATCAAGTTCCTGGATTACCTGGCTTCTGAAGAAGGTCAAATTCTCGTAAACTGGGGAATTGAAGGCAAGCATTACGATGTTGTGGACGGCAAACGCGTATTCAAACAAGAAATTCAAGATCTCAAAACAAACGATGGCAACAAATTCAAGAAAACGACAGGTATTGAAAATTACATGATATCGGCTCGTTACGGCGATGGCGTTAAAGATTCCACAGGCAACTACTTTACGACGAAATTCCCTGAGCAGTTCAAAGCAGAATATTCGGAAGCGGACAAAAAGACGCTTGCCGCATACAAAGTGGAAATGTATAAAGAATTCTGGCCCGCAGACGATGCTTTCCCTGAGCGTCCTTACGGCGCAGCATGGAACTTGAATTTTGAAACAGGCTCGGAAGCGGATGTCATTTTCCAAAAAACACAAGATATTATGAAGAAACGTGTTCCAGAAGCGATTTTGGCGAAGCCAGAAAACTTCGACAAAGTATGGGATGACTTCATGGCGGATCTGGACAAAGCGGGCGCTGCCAAGCTGAATGAACAGTTCACGCAAATGGTTAAAGACCGCGTTGAGTTCTGGTCGCAAAAGTAAGGGGATGCTATGGAGGGGAGGACTCTTAAATGAGTTCTCTCCTTCATTTCTGTCAATAGGCATGCTATGGTAATAAAAGACTGGTCAAAATGGAGAGGAGCTGTTTTACATTGATTAATGAAAAATTGCCGAAAATTTGGTACGGTGGCGACTATAATCCGGAGCAGTGGGATGAGTCTGTTATGGAAGAGGATATTCGGATGTTTAAGCTGGCGGGCATTGATGTAGCAACCGTCAACGTATTTTCGTGGGCGCGCATTCAGCCAGATGAGAATACCTATGATCTCGAATGGCTGGACCGCATCATTGATCGTCTGTACAAGGACGGTATTTACGTCTGTCTCGCGACGAGCACAGGTGCACATCCGGCATGGCTGGCGAAAAAGCACCCCGATGTGCTGCGTGTCGATTACGACGGACGCAAGCGCAAATTCGGCGGACGCCATAATTCCTGTCCGAACAGCCCGGCTTACCGCAAGCTGTCCGAGCGTCTGGCTGGCACGATTGCTGAGCGCTACAAGGATCACCTGGCGGTACTCGTATGGCATGTATCGAATGAGTACGGCGGCTATTGCTACTGTGACAACTGCGAGGCGGCATTCCGCGTTTGGCTGGAGCAGCGTTATGGAACGCTTGAGAAGCTGAACAAGGCGTGGAATACTGCGTTTTGGGGCCATACTTTTTACGATTGGGATGAGATCGTTGCTCCTAACGCCCTCAGTGAAGAGTGGGGACATAACCGCACGAACTTCCAGGGCATTTCCATCGATTACCGCCGCTTCCAGTCGTCAAGCCTGCTGGACTGCTACAAGCTGGAATATGAAGCGATTAAGCAGCATTCGCCTAACCTGCAAGTGACAACGAATTTAATGGGTACGTATTCCGAGCTGGACTATTTCGAATGGGCAAAATATATGGATGTCGTCTCATGGGACAACTATCCTTCGATGGATACGCCGTTCAGCCTGACGGCGATGACGCATGATCTGATGCGCGGCCTCAAAAGCGGCCAGCCGTTCATGCTGATGGAGCAAACGCCAAGCCAGCAAAACTGGCAGCCGTACAACTCGCTTAAGCGTCCAGGGGTTATGAAGCTGTGGAGCTATCAGGCGGTGGCGCGCGGCGCGGATACGGTGCTGTTCTTCCAGCTGCGCCGCTCAGTCGGTGCTTGTGAAAAATACCATGGCGCTGTCATTGAGCATGTCGGCCATGAGAATACACGCGTATTCCGCGAAAGCGCCGAGCTGGGCGCTGAGCTGCAGCAGCTGTCTGGGCGCATCCTCGATTCGCGCGTTGATTCCAAGGTAGCGATCGTCTACGATTGGGAAAATCGCTGGGCGGTTGAGCTGTCGAGCGGTCCGACCGTTGCGCTTAAATACCTCGATGAGGTTCATAAGTATTATGACGCCTTATTCCAAATGAACGTTCAGACGGATATGATCAGCGTGGAGGAGCAGCTCGATCGTTACGATCTCGTCATCGCTCCTGTGCTGTATATGGTGAAGCCTGGCTTTGCGGAGAAGGTTGAAGCTTTCGTTGCGCGCGGCGGCACTTTCGTCACAACGTTCTTCAGCGGAATCGTCAATGAAAATGACATCGTGACGCTTGGCGGATATCCGGGCAAGCTGCGCAAGGTGCTGGGCATTTGGGCGGAGGAAATCGATGCCCTGCTGCCGGGCCAGCAAAATGACATTGTACTCAATAAACCGCTTGGCGCGCTTGATAGCGGGACATACTCCGGCAGTATTTTGTGCGATCTGATTCATACGGAAGGCGCTGAAGTGGTTGCCGAATATGGCTCTGACTTCTATAAAGGCATGCCTGCTGTAACGGTTAATTCGTTCGGCGAAGGCAAAGCCTGGTACGTGGCGACCAGCCCGGACAAAACCTTCCTGCAAGGCCTCATGGCCCATTTATGTGAGGCTGCAGGCATTCAACCGCTGCTTGCGACTCCAGACGGCGTTGAAGTATCGCAGCGAGCCATTAACGGCAGCACCTTTACGTTCATTTTGAATCACAATGCGGAAGCGGTACAGCTTTCGGAGCTGCCTAACACCTTCACGAAAGAGCTGCTGAGCGGGGAAGCTGTAAACGGATCGCTGGCGATCGCAGCGAAAGGCGTAGCGATTTTGGAAAGCTAGGCTATATAAGTGGAACGAAAGAAAGCAATGGGGCGGGGGAGAAATGGAGAGAAAGGTTGGAACTGGAGAGAGCGATAGCGTCCGCCTTTGTTTTCGGATTTCACCCTCAACGAGGAATAGAATCAAGAAATCAGAAAACAACAGCGGCCGGAAGTCCAACCTTTCTCGTAGTGACGACCATCGCCCTCATGCGAATCAATCGTTCAACTTATATAGAAAGCCAATGAAGCTAGCATAGCTAAGAAAGCATGATTTTACTGGCGGAGCTGCAAAGCTGATTTGAAGGCAGCAAACAGAACAGCCGCGGACAAGCTCCGCATTTGCCCCTGCCCGCATATGCTGAACGTATAGAAGCATAGTTAAAGGGAGGGCCCCCTATGAGGAAAGCAAATGCATTAAGCAGCCGCAAGCAGTTGGAGCTGATTTTGCTCGTGCTGGCGCTGTATTTGCTGCTCGTTCTGCTGTTAATTTCGCTATTATTTTAAGCCAGACGTCCTGGCTACCTGACGGGCTAGTTATGAAAGAGCATTCGACTGTTTTGGCTGCGGCTAAAGCGGGCGGATGCTCTTTTTTAAAAAAGGAAGGCAGATTTGAAATCTGTGCTTGTAATATGCGCATACATAATAGCCCCTCTGATGGCAAATAATGAACAAGAATGGATGCGCCCGCGCATCACCTGTTTAGCATTTTGCAGCAGCGTATAACTGAAAGGAGGGGCAATAGATGACAGAAAGCAGTGCAGACAAGGAAAAATACAAAAAGATGGCGATGTCTTCCAAGGAGTATCAGAATTTTGCGAAAACGCGGGAGCCTTCCCGCTCCATAGGTGCGAACTGTCTGAGAGCCTTCATTATTGGAGGTGCAATTTGTGTGCTTGGACAAGTGATTCAGGAGCTGTTCATGCATCTGCTTCATATGAAAGCGGAGGATGCAAGCAATCCAACAGTTGCCGTGCTGATTATTATTTCCGTCATTTTGACGAGCATCGGCGTGTATGACAAAATCGCTCAGTGGGCGGGAGCTGGAACGGCTGTTCCCGTCACGGGCTTTGCCAATTCGATGTGTTCGGCGGCGCTGGAGCATCGTGCGGAAGGGCTTGTCCTAGGCGTAGGCGCCAATATGTTCAAGCTGGCGGGCTCGGTTGTCGTTTTCGGCGTCGTAGCCGCCTTCTTTGTCGGTATCGTCCATCTCATTCTCGGCACAGGAGGGCAATAATATGCTGCGCGGCAAACAGACCTGGTGGTTTGAGAAGCGCCCCGTCATTATTGGCGCGGCAACGGTAGTAGGGCCGGACGAAGGTGACGGCCCGCTGGCCGAGGATTTTGACCTTGTGCATCCCGAGCTGGATATGCAGCAGAAAAGCTGGGAGAAGGCCGAGCGGCTGCTGCTGGAGCAGGCTGCGGACTTTGCGCTCCAGAATGCCCGAATTGACAAGGAAATGGTGCAGTTTTTTGTCGGCGGCGATTTAATGAACCAAATTATAAGCAGCAGCTTTGCAGCGCGGTCGCTGGGCTTGCCGTATCTTGGCGTCTTCGGCGCCTGCTCGACCTCAATGGAGTCGCTGTCGATTGCCGCTATGCTCGTAAACTCCGGCTCTGCCGATTACGTGCTGGCGGGCACGTGCAGCCATAACTGCACGGCGGAGAAGCAGTTCAGATACCCGACAGAATACGGCTCGCAGAAGCCGCCGACGGCGCAGTATACCGTTACTGGCGCTGGAGCTGGTCTCGTTGCAGCTTCGGGAGACGGACCGACTATCGAGTGTGCCACGATCGGCAAAATCGTCGATCTCGGCATCACTGATCCATTTAATATGGGCGCTGCGATGGCACCTGCGGCCGTCGATACGATTCAAGCGCATTTTAACGATACAGGCCGCTCCCCAAGCGATTATGACTTAATCGTAACAGGTGACCTTGCTGGTGTTGGGCATCCGCTCGCCAATGAGCTGCTGCTGCAAAATGGCGTGCCGATGAATGACACGGTATTTGGCGATTGCGGCTTAATGGTATACGATGTGAACCGCCAGAAGGTGCAGGCGGGCGGCAGCGGGTGCGGGTGCTCGGCAGTTGTCACCTACGGCCATTTGCTTAAACGGCTCGCAAGGGGCGAACTGAAACGGATATTGGTCGTTGCGACGGGAGCGCTGCTGTCGCCGCTGTCATTCCAGCAAGGCGAGAGCATTCCCGGCATTGCGCATGCTGTCGCTATTTGCGGAAAGGAAGGGTAAGGCGATGATTTTTTTATGGGCATTTCTAGTTGGCGGCGCTATTTGCGTCGTGGGGCAAGTTATGTTTGATGTGTTCAAGCTGACCCCTGCACATACGATGGCGACGCTGGTCGTCATTGGGGCGGTGGTGGATGGAATCGGCTTATACGAGCCGTTGGTTGCCTTTGCTGGAGCAGGAGCGACAGTCCCGATTACGAGCTTCGGCAATGCGCTGGTGCACGGGGCTTTGACCGAGCTGCATGACCAAGGCTGGATTGGCGTTATTTCCGGCATATTTAAAGTGACGAGCTCGGGCATCTCTGCTGCGATCATCTTCTCGTTCCTGGCGGCATTGGTTATTCGGCCAAAGGGGTAATAGACTGGAAAACTGGAGGGTCCTGTGGGATCCTCCAGTTTTTTTTGGAAATTGATGCATTTGTACTTACTTGCTGGACTACTGTAAAATGGAACTATATGCCTTTATCCATCTTGATACGCTGCGGGAGGTTATTCATATGGAAACGCAACAGGTTGACATGCAATTATGCGCATCTATTCTTACTAATCTAAATCATAGTATTTTGGGAAAACAGGAGCAAATCGAAAGGCTGATGATTGCAGTGATTGGCGGCGGGCATGTGCTGCTGGAGGACGTTCCCGGCACGGGGAAGACGCAGCTCGTAAAGGCGCTGGCCCGTTCAATCGGCGGCCAGTTCAGGCGTATTCAGTGCAATCCGGATTTGCTGCCTACTGATATAACAGGCGTATCCATTTATCATCCGAAGCAGGAGGAGTTTTTGTTCAGGCCAGGTCCGGTCATGACTAATTTGCTGCTGGCTGACGAGATCAACCGGGCAACGACCAAAACCCAATCCGCGCTGCTGGAGGCGATGGAGGAGGGCCATGTGACAGTAGATGGCGACACCTACGCGCTGCCTCATCCGTTTATGCTGCTTGCAACGCAAAATCCGATCGAATTTGAAGGTACTTATTTGCTGCCTGAAGCGCAGCTTGACCGCTTTATGATGAAGCTGTCGCTCGGCTATCCAAGCGAGGAGGATGAGCAGAAGATGATTATGGGCAGCGAGGTGCGGCTGCAGCCGGAGAGCCAAATTGCCCAAATCGCCGATGTGGACGATATTATCCGCATTCAGCAGCAGGTGCAGGCGGTCCATATGGATGAGGCCGTGGCAAAATATTTGGTCAGCATAGTCAGAGCTACGCGCGAGCATCCCGGCATTCAGCTTGGCGCCAGCCCGCGTGCTGCGCTTTCGTTTGCCCGGGCGGCCAAAGCAGCTGCCTATTTGGACCAGCGCAGCTTCGTCACTCCTGATGATGTGAAGAAGCTTGCTTCGCATGTATTGTCTCACCGGCTGTCCTTGCATACGGAAGCCAGAATGAACGGCCTCAAAGCGAGCGAGCTGGTAGAGCAAATCATGGAACAGGTAAGAGTGCCGGTGAGATTGGAGCGCTGATGTGGAAATGTTGACGCTCAGCTTGCAACGCAGACGACTGCTCATTAGCGCGTTTCTGTATGGAGGAGCGCTGCTTTACTTATTATTTCAAGGCGGCAAAACGGCCGTGATGCTGTTCGTCATTATGAATGCGCTGCTGCTTTATTTGATGCTAGGGCGCTTTAGCGGCATTAGCAAAGTAAGCGGCAGCCGGACATTGCGTAAATCCGATGGCGGGCATGGCGATTATGCGCTGGCGGCCGGAAGTTCGCTTACAGTCAAGCTTTCGGTGAAGGTGCCCGGCTATTATCCGATACCGTTTGTGCTTGTCCGCGATCAATTGCTGCGCAACAATGGACAACCACTGCAATTCGAATCGTCCTTTGTGCCGAATTTGAAGCGTTCCGGCGAAGTGCTGTATACGACACCTCCGCTGCAGCGTGGTGAATATCGCTTCGGAGCTACCGCATGCTCCTCCCATGATGTATTCGGACTGTTCGAGCATTCGGGCAGCTTTACGGAGGAGTCGGTGTTCAGCGTCATGCCTCAAATCGTCCCCCTGCGCCAGCAGCGGGGTTTGCAGCTTGGCGCACGCGGGCCGTACTCCCACGCCATCGCTTCACGCTCAGCGAAGGAGACGACGCAAATCAATGGCGTGCGGGAATATGTGCCTGGCGACCGCTTGTCGCGGATTCACTGGCATGCGACGGCGCGCACTGGACACTGGAAGTCCAAGGAGTTTGAACGGGAGTCGCTTCCCCGAACGCTTATTATTCTCGACCGCGATGCGAAGGCTTACAGCGGCGCGCGGGCAGACCGCTTTGAACTCGCGGTATCAGCGGCCGCTTCGCTCATTGAGAGCGGCGGGCGAGGCGAGACGGCTATGGGGCTGCTGTCTGCCGGATCGCAGCGGGCCATTTTCCCGCCTAAGGCGGGTGCTGAACAACGGGGCGCGATTATGCAGCATTTAACAGCGGTGAACGCAGATGCGGAGCAGCCTTTATTTCAAACACTGGCTGCTTCGGAGTCGCTGCTAGATTCGGGCTCCATCGCGCTTGTTATTTCTACAGCATCGGGCAAGGAGGCGAGCGCAAGCTTGGAATGGCTCGCACGCAAAGGGCTTAAGCCTTGCCTGCTCCATATTGCGGACGTGGGCGGGCTGGCTGCAGCGATGAATCAGGACTGGCAGAAGCTGCTGCGCGCCCGAGGCTGGCCGGTTTTTACACTTACGCAGCTGCCGGAGCTGCCGGCTGTGCTTGAGGGAGGCGGCGGAGCATGAAGAACGGAATGGACAGATTGAACAGCTTGAAAGCATATGCCGCGTTTGAGTGGTACGGCCGAATATCGCGTATCATTATTATTTTTTCGATGATCAATTCGATTGCGGTTTTTGAAAACTACTGGTGGGAATCTACGTTTATTTCCATTTATATGGCGCTGCTGCTTGCAGGCGCAGTTGACGTCTTGCTTCCTGCGATGAGGCGCAGGCTGCGGGTGCCGCTCCAGCTGCTATTGGTTGTGGTTTCAACATGGATAGTGGTAGGCGCATCTCCCAGCTTTTCCGGCTCAGAGGAAGGCTGGCGGAAAATCGCCGCTATTCTATGGAGCTTGCTGATCCAGTTCCACCCGTATATTTGGTTTAGCTTGGCTATGCTTGCCATGTATTGGCTGTTCAGTCTCTGGACGACGTCACGCGTTCGCCTATTCGGATTTGTTGGGGCGAATTTGCTCGTTTTGACGATTGCCGATTCGTTTACGCCTATTTGGCTGTGGGACAATGTTGCATGGGTCGTATTGCTAGGGCTCATATGGCTGGCAGCGGGGCATTTGCACCATTTTCAAAGCCACCATCCAGGGAGCTGGAAGGAGCTGCTGCATTATCCCTTGCAATTATTTATGCCTATTGCGGGGGTGCTTGCGCTGCTGATGGCGGCAGGCCTGTTTATGCCATCGATTTCGCCTGTACTGCGGGACCCGTATACGATTTGGAAAGAATCGAAGGGCGAGAAGGTCAATGTTTTTTTAGGTGAAAAAGGCTCGGACCCCGGAGGTGTAACGCTGGACACAAGCTCCGGCTACGGGCGCGATGATGACCAGCTTGGCGGCGGCTTTAACTTCGATTATTCGCCAGTCATGACGGTTGCAAGCTCTCATCGGAGCTATTGGAGAGGCGAGACGAAATCGTTTTATACCGGCAGCGGCTGGCTGGAGCTGGATGAAGGAGCTGAGCCGAATAACGTCAATCAACTGAAAAAGGAGCAGGAGCTTTCCCTGCCTTATGATCGCAAGCTGGCAGACACGATTGAAGTGGAGCAGACGGTTACGATGATTCGTAAAGACCATTATCCGGTTTTATTCGCTGCCGCTCCGATTAACCGAATCCACTGGATCAATGATCCGGAAGCGAATTTATCCTACCGGCTCACCTGGGCGCCTGACGACCAGGAGCTGCGTTTTCCTTTACAAGGAAGGGGAAGGCAGCCATATCCAGAATCATACTCTGTCGTGTCCACCGTTCCAGTGCTGGATGAAGCGAAGCTTCGCAGTACGAATGCGCGCTTAGACAGCTCTAATGAACAGGATCATTATACACAGCTGCCCGATGATTTGCCTGACGAGATCATGCTGCTTGCCGAGGATTTGACCAAAAATGCAACGAATGATTATGATCGGGCGAAAATGCTGGAATCCTACTTACGTTTGAATTTTGTATATACGAATGAGCCTGATCTTGGCAAGCTGACGGGTGAATCCGACGATTTCGTCGCCCAGTTTTTGTTTGAAATCCAGGAAGGCTATTGCGATTATTTTTCCACGGCTATGGCGGTGCTGGCCCGTTCCATCGACCTGCCTACCCGCTGGGTTAAGGGGTTTGCGCCAGGCGCATTGCCTGCCCTCGGTGCTGAAGCAGCCGATCGCTTCGATATCGATACCTTCCTCCAGGGGGAAGGTACGTATACCGTTCGCAATTCCGATGCCCACTCTTGGGTGGAAATTTATTTTGAAGGTTATGGCTGGGTTTCCTTTGAGCCGACAGCAGGATTTTCATTTCCTTATACGATTGCCGGAGAAGATGCGGCGGCGCCTACACCGGAGGTTGAAGAGGACACGGATGAGGCGGTTAAGGCTGCAGCTGCTGAAAAAACCGACGTTTCGTACAAAGGCTTTTACATGGCAGGTATTTCCTTGCTTGTATTATCGCTCGCAGCTGGCTTGATTATGCGCCGTCAAGCGCTGAAAGCGGCATGGCTGCGATTCCGGTTCCGCTCGTATACGGCGAATGACCGCATCGTATGGGAAACGGAGCGGCTGCTCCGGGTTTGCCGGAGGAAGGGGCTAAAGCGTTCGGAGCATGAGACGCTGCGGGAAGCGGTGCAGCGCTTTGCCCAGCATCGTACAGGTATTCGCAGCGAGCTGACTGAGGTATTGAATGAATTTGAACGAGCCAAATACAGTGGCGCCGAGGCAACGCCAGAAGAGGCTGAGCAGTTCGTGCACAAAGTGAAGCAATTCATTTCGCTATTATAATGGATAGCATTTATACGACTATATATAGAAGGAAAAATTCAGCTTGCCGCTGTCTGCACAATGGACGGCGGTATTTTTTTGCAACAAAATCGTTTTTTATGTTATAGTTTCGTAAGATAGCAGGAGAAAAGCAAAGGGGTTTAACGCTTATGTTCAAGAGACTGTTGCCACATATGCGTGTGGATACGGTTTATGATATTCAATTAGATGAGCTGCATAAGAAGGGAATTCGCGGCATTATTACGGATCTGGATAATACGCTTGTAGGAGCGCGGGTGCCGCTTGCAACGCCCGAACTGGTCAAATGGCTGGACGATGTCCGTGAGCGCGGCTTTAAAGTCGTTATCGTATCGAATAATAATGTAACCAGAGTGTCCAAATTTGCAATGCCTTTGAACATTCCGTTTATTCATGCTGCGCGCAAGCCGGCTAACACGTCGTTTCGCAAAGGGCTTAAGGTATTAGAGCTGAAAGCGGAAGAGACGGTAGTCATCGGCGATCAGATGCTGACGGATGTGCTTGGCGGCAATCGAATGGGATTATATACGATTCTTGTAGCGCCAATTGCTCCTGCTGATGAAGGAATCATGACCCGGGTCAACCGCCGAATTGAGCGTATCGCCATATCGAGCCTTGGCAAAAACGGGTTATGGAATGAGGGGGAGAAGAAGTGAAGGAAGAGCAGCTTAGTCTGGCAGCACAGTCCTGTGCGGGCTGTGGCGTAAAACTGCAAACGGAAAATGCAGAGCTTCCTGGCTTTGTGCCAGAGCAGGCAGTAGTAAGGGAGCCGGCCATATGCCAGCGTTGTTTCCGTATTCGCAATTATAATGAAGCATCGTCCGTGACGGTGGACCAAAATGAGTTTCTGAAGCTGCTGAGCAGCGTGGCAACAACCGACAGCCTCGTTGTGCATATTGTCGATTTGTATGATTTTGAGGGCAGCCTGATTTCGGGCTTGCAGCGCTTTGTTGGCAACAATCCCGTGCTGCTGGTCGTCAACAAAGTCGATTTGCTGCCAAAATCAATGAACCTGAACCGCCTCCGCAACTGGGTGCAGCAGCAGGCGAAGAGCGAAGGGCTGCGTACGCTGGATATCGTGCTGTGCAGCGCGAAGCGCAACATTGGTTTCGAGCATGTCATTGAGGCGCTTGATCGTCACCGTAAAGGGCGCGATGTGTATGTGGTCGGCGCAACAAACGTTGGCAAATCTACGCTGATTAATCGCCTGATTAAAGATTACAGCGATTTGGAGCGCGAGCTGACAACGTCCCGCTATCCGGGGACGACGCTTGATGCTGTACACATTCCGCTTGATGATGACAAGTTCATCATCGATACGCCAGGCATCGTCTATCCGACGCGGATGACGGAAATTGTGCCGCGCGGATTTCTGCAGTCGCTGCTGCCGGACAAGCCGATTAAGCCGCTTGTTTATCAGCTCAATGACCAGCAGACGCTGTTTATCGGCAGTCTGGTCCGTTTTGATTTTGTAGAGGGTGAACGCCAATCGTTTACGCTATACATTTCTAATGCGCTGAATGTGCACCGGACGAAGATGGAGCGCGCGGATGCGCTTTATGAGGACCACCAGGGCGAGCTGCTCGGTGGACCGTCTCGCGAAGAGCTAGCGGAAATGCCGGCGTGGACGCGTCACTCGCTGCGCGTGCCGCGGGGAGCGAAGAAGGATGTATTCATCTCTGGCCTAGGCTGGATTCAGGTGAACGGCGAGGCAGGCGCCTTGCTCGATCTGTATGCTCCGAAAGGCATTAAGGTGCTGCTAAGGGATTCATTGATTTAACGTCTATGAGGAGAAAAGCTCGTCATTACGCTTTACACTTCATAGGCAGCTGAGAGGGGCATTGGCGGAAATGAGTGCGGGAGAAATCCATACAGCTATGCAGCGCATAGACAGCCATACGGTGCTTTACGGTGTAATTGGTGACCCCATTCATCATTCCAAGTCGCCTATTATGCTGAATCGCGCTTTTCAAGAAACGGGTATTAACGGCGTATATCTGGCTTTCCATATTACGGCGGACAAGCTGTCCTCTTTCGTTAGCGGCGTTCGGGCGATGGGTATTCGGGGAGTGAATGTGACGATTCCTCATAAATTGGATATGATGAAGGAAATGGATGAAATCGACGAAAGCGCGCGAGCGGTAGGGGCGATGAACACCATTGTCAATGATAACGGACACCTGATTGGTTACAATACAGATGGCATCGGCTATGTACGTTCCCTCAAGGAAGAGGCGGAGCCGGAGCTTGCCGGGAAAAAGATTGTCGTTATCGGCGCAGGCGGAGCTGCGCGCGGCATTGTTTATGCGCTGACAGGCGAGCAGCCGGAGCGCATTACAATCGCGAACCGCTCGCTCGGCAAGGCCGAGGAACTGGCTGCAGCGCTGCGCCACCGCGCAGATATCGCAGCGGTTACGAATGACGAGCTGCAAAGCGTATGCGCGGACGCTGATGTCGTGATAAATACAACATCTTTGGGCATGTATCCGAATGTGGGCGAAAGTCCGCTTGATGCTTCGTGGCTGAAAGCGGGCGCCGTTGCCAGTGATTTAATATACAATCCGCTGCAAACGAAGTTTTTGCAGGAAGCTGCGCTTCATGGCTGCCGGACGCATGGCGGTCTGGGTATGTTTATTTATCAAGGGGCATATGCATTCGAATATTGGACAGGGCAGCCCGCGCCTGTTCAAGCGATGCGCGAAACGGTACTGGCTGCCCTTCAGGATTAGCAACATTTTTCTTATCACTATTTGAAAGAAGGAACATAGAGCGATGCTTACAGGGAAACAAAAACGTTATTTGCGCGCGATGGCGCATCATTTACAGCCGATTTTTCAAGTCGGCAAAGGTGGAACGAATGACCATCTTATTCGTCATATTAATGAGTCGATTGAGCTTCGCGAGCTGATCAAGCTGTCCGTGCTGAACAACTGCATGGACGATCCGAAGGAAATCGGAGTCGAGGTAGCGGCAGCGGCTAAAGCCGAGCTGGTACAGGTTATCGGCAAAACGATTGTGCTTTACAAACGCGCATCGGAAGAGAAAAACCGCAAAATCGAATTGCCAGCTGTCAAAGCGGGACGCTAAGGGCTTGCGATGAAATGAGTTCTTGCTGGCAAAGTATTTAGCGGAAGTTATTTCGTTGTAATGACTAAGCGGGAAATCTACGGACAAGGAGGACTGCGGCTATGCGTAAAATCGGCATTATGGGCGGAACGTTTGACCCCATCCATCTCGGACATCTCATTGCCGCAGAAACAGCGCGCACAAGCTGCGGGCTGGATGAGGTGTGGTTTATTCCCTCGTTTTTGCCTCCGCTAAAAAGCCATGAGCCTGGCGAGCACAGCGAGCTGCGGCTGCAGATGGTGCAGGAAGCTATAGAAGGCAATCCGCATTTCCGTGCACTGGATATTGAGCTTGCAAGAGGCGGGCTCAGTTATTCAATTGATACGGTTCTGGAGCTGAGGCATTTGCATCCGCATGATTCCTTCTCCTATATTATTGGAGCTGACCGGGTCAATGATTTGCCTGGCTGGCACCGAATCGAGGAGCTGGCGGAGCGGGTTGCTTTTATCGGGCTCAATCGGGAAGGCACGGAGATGGCAGGCGGCGAGCTGCCGGACGATCTGCGTCAGCGGCTGACGTTTGTGAGCATGCCGCCAATCGGCATTTCATCTACGGCGATTCGCGAAGCGATTCAAGCTGGCGGCAGCTTCCGCTATCTCGTACCGGAAGCTGTGTTTCATTTTATTACGAGGAGGGGCCTTTATGGAGCGCGATCAAATGATTGAGTCGGTGAAAGCGCAAATGCCCGAGAAACGCTGGAAGCATACCGAAGGCGTGATGGCAACGGCGGTTCAGCTGGCGGTAAGGTTCGGGGAAAACCCGGAGCAGGCTGAGCTGGCGGCGATTTTGCATGATGTGGCGAAATATTGGCCAGTCGACCGCATGGAGAAGGTGCTGCGCGATCAGAAGCTGGCGCCCGAATTGCTTGCTCAGGATAAAAATTTATGGCATGCCGAAGTGGGTGCCTGGGTGGCGGAGCATGAATATGGCGTGACAGATGCGCTAGTGCTGGATGCCATTCGCTTCCATACTTCGGGTCGCCTTGCGATGACGCGGCTGGACAAGGTTGTTTGTCTGGCGGATTATATGGAGCCTGGGCGCGATTTTCCGGGTGTCGACGACATTCGCAGGCTGAGCAAGGATAGCTTGGAGCAGGCGCTGCTTGCGGGCTTTGATTCGACGATCCTGCTGCTGCTCAAAAAAGGCAAGGCCATTTTTCCACTGACAATAGAAGCACGTAATGGTTTAATAGAAGAGTTAAAAACAGGAGGCTGAGTTATGACGGTACATTCGGAGGAGCTTCTGCAAGCAACGGTTGCTGCAGCGGAAGATAAGAAGGCTATGCGTATTGTAGCTTTGAATTTGCAGGAAATTTCCCTGGTAGCAGATTATTTCGTAATCTGCTCGGGTAATTCGGATACACAGGTACAGGCGATTGTGACGGAAATCCGTAAATCGGCGGAGCTGCGCGGCGTTCGCGTACGCGGCATTGAAGGAATGGATTCCGCACGCTGGGTGCTGATTGACCTTGGCGACGTAGTCGTTCACGTATTCCACCGCGACGAGCGTGACTATTATAACATTGAAAAGCTGTGGTCTGACGCTAAAGTTGTGGAGTTCGCATGAGCTTGATTGCCGGTACGACAATAAAGTTAAGGGTGGCACGCGAAGTGTCGCCCTACGGCTATTTTTTGACCGATGGCGAATCCGAGGTGCTGATGCATTATACGGAGCTGGTCGGCAGCAAGCCCAAAGTTAATAATGAGGTTGAAGTATTTATTTTCTTCGATACCGAGGATCGGCTGGCCGCGACGATGAAGCGTCCACTGGTGAAGCTCGGCGAGATGGCGCGCCTTAAGGTGGCGGATGTGCATCCGCGGCTGGGCTGCTTCCTCGAAATTGGTCTTGGCCGTCAACTGCTGCTTCCGCTTTCGGAGCTGCCGGAAAATATCGATTATCGTCCGCTGCCAGGCGATGAGGTTCACATTGTGCTGGGCCATGACAAAAGCGGCAGGCTTATCGCCCGGCTGGCAGGCGAGGATGAGCTTGGGCCGCTCGTATTTGCGGCACCAGATTCTTGGCGCAACCAGTGGATCGAAGGCTGGGTAACGAAGTCGCTGCAAATGGGCTCGTTCGTCCTGATTGACGGCGGAGTTGTCGGCTTTGGCGCATACGGACTTATTCCGGCACCGGATCGCCTGCGTCCGCTTCGTCTTGGCGAGCGGGTATCGGCGCGTATTACCTTTATCCGCGAGGATGGACGGGTGAACCTGTCGATGGGGCAGCAGAAGGAAGTGGGGCGTCTGGAGGATGCCGACCGTCTGCTAGCATTTTTGAAGGAGCGCCCGGGCGGTGGCATGCCTTATTCCGATGAGACGGAAGCGGGCATCATTAAGCAAAAATTTGGCATTAGCAAATCGGCATTTAAACGTGCGATCGGCAAGCTGATGCGCGAGCGTCTTATTACCCAGAAGGGCAGCTGGACCTATCTAGTGGAAGCGACTGGAGACAGCGAAGCAACAGGCAATGCTGCTAAGTCGAACAATGGCGAAGCTTCTGCTTCCGAAGGCTCATCTGAGGATTAAGGAGGACTTTCTAGGTGGAGTCATATGGCGAGTTCGCTGCAGTATACGATGAGCTAATGAGCGACATGCCTTACGAGGATTGGCTCTGGTTCACAGAGCAATGCTGGGAGCGTTATGGCAAGCCTGGTGTTATTGCCGATCTTGGCTGTGGGACAGGCTCCATCGCGATACCGCTTGCGTTGACCGGTATGCAAGTTTATGGCATCGATTTGTCTGAGGATATGCTGACTGTGGCACGCAGCAAATGGGACGAGGCGCTTTCTGCCGCCCATGGCGTACGTACAGGCTCAGCAATCTGGCTGCAGCAGGATATGAGGGAATTAGAACTGGGCGCGCCTGTGGACGCGGTTATTTCCTTCTGCGACTGCGTCAATTACTTGACGGAGGAAGCGGATGTGATCGCCGCTTTCGAAGCGGTCTATGCGGCGCTTCGTCCTGGCGGCGTATTTTTGTTTGATGTGCATCCGAAGGCGCAGCTCATTCGTTATGCGGAGGAGCAGCCGTTCGTGCTGGACGAGGACAAGGCGGCCTACATTTGGACGTGCGAGCTGGACGAGGAGCGCTGTGAAATTGAGCATCATTTGACGATTTTTGCGCATGAGAGCGGAGAGCGGTTTCACCGCTTTGAAGAAATGCATGTGCAGCGGGCTTATGAGGCGGACTGGATGGCGGAGCAATTGCAAGCTGCCGGATTCAGCAAGGTCGAGCGTTTTGCCGATTTCAAGCTGGAGCCCCAGAACGAGAGCTCAGAGCGGCTGTTTTTTGCAGCGGTAAAATCATGAACCGGCGTTTCGCCTGAACGCCAAAAGGCTTGTGCAGCCGTTATGCTCAACAGGAGCAGAGCGGCCGTGCAAGCCTTTTTTAAATATAAGCATTTATGAGTTTTTCATAATAAATAGGGCTTCTATTTCACCGCGAAACGAGCGCTGCCTTCAAAGAAGGACGGGCAACGCTCGTTTACGCTTGTGCCCAAATGGAACTTGCTGGAACAGGAACTGTCGCAATTTCGCTACAGTATGTTTCTCTGCAATCAGAGCTGCGCAGCAGCGTCTGTATGCTCTTCACTTGCTTCCTCCACCGCTTTATGCGGAGGGACGAAATGGCGGCGGCAGCGGGGCTCGTAGCTCTCCGTATCGCCGATTAAAATGACTGGCCCCAGCGTCGCTGGCTGGCCGTTAATGACGCGCTGCGTGAACGCCGCGTTCGCGTCGCCGCATACGGCGCAGAAGGAGGTCAGCTTCACAATTTCGTCTGCAATGGCAAGCAGCCCGCCGATATAGCCGAATGCTTTGCCCCGGTAGTCCATGTTAAGGCCGTCTACAATGACCTGTTTGCCGTTATAGGCAAGCTCCTCTACAAGAGGGATGATGGTTTTGGAGAAAAACTGAACCTCGTCGAATGCGACGACGTCGGCATGCTTCGTATCCTGCAAAATGCGCTCCGCCATCTCAGGCGTAAGCTCCTTCGGAATGTTGAAGGCCGGCAAGCGGTAGCCGATGCGGCTTACAATTTCCTCGCTGCCGAACCGATTATCCTCCGCAGGCTTATACGCTCTGACTTTTTTGCGGCCATATTGCAGCAATTTATGACAGCGCCGTATGAGCTCGCCGGATTTTTCCGAGAACATCGGGCCGA
Source organism: Paenibacillus algorifonticola (assembly GCF_000971975.1). Taxonomy (GTDB): domain Bacteria; phylum Bacillota; class Bacilli; order Paenibacillales; family Paenibacillaceae; genus Pristimantibacillus; species Pristimantibacillus algorifonticola. Next base: position 44,409 of record NZ_KQ040785.1, read on the forward strand.
TAATGACCGTAATCCAACCTCTATCCATATGGCCTAATTCTCCCTTACACTTGAGTCCATGTGTGCCTGTATCATTTTAGCAGGATTACCCTGCGATGCAATGTGAAGAATGTATGCTTTTTGAATTATTTTTTTAAAATTATTCTCGAAGCGCGTCCTTCAAACGGCTGTTCATGGAAGTGCCTGCGGCTGCCCCACGTGCAGCAGCGAGCCGCCATTTTTTAACTTCCTGCTTCAAGCGATCGTTCTCTGCCGCTAATAATTCGATGCTTTCAAGCAGCTCGGAATTCGTATATCCGGCATCCTTAAATAGCTTATGCACCGCCTCGCGGAGCTGTTCAGGCGTTAAAATTTCGTTCATATTAACCTCCGTATCAATTAAAAATGACTCTACCACATCATATCCGTATCTGTTAAAATAGTCGAGTGGCCTAAAACCGGGTCTCATAGATAGGCGTATTTTTTCATTTGACTCCACCTATATATTGATGTAGAATCAAATTCAGCAACTACATCTTGTTGTGAAGCACGGAAATCAACACTTTAAGTCTACTAGCGCATTTGACGCTTTTTCAGGGTCAGAAGCGCTTTTCTATTGCTGATATCCGGTAGGGGAGAGAGAAATATATGCTGGTTGTCTATGATTCCAAGACGGGCAATGTCAAAAGATTTATTAACAAATTGAATATGCGCGTTATGCCGATTGAAGAGCAGGAAGCGATCCAGGAGCCATTCGTTCTCATTACGTATACGACAGGTTTCGGACAGGTGCCGGAACGGGTCATGTCGTTCCTGAAGCGCAACAGCAAACATCTTCGCGGCGTATCCGCCAGCGGCAACCGCAATTGGGGAACGGGCTTTGCCAAAAGCGCAGATACGATTGCCGAGCTATACAATGTCCCTGTTATTTCTAAATTTGAGTTGTCCGGAACGAAATACGATACGGAAAACTTTGTTGAAAGGGTGCGAACCATTGAAGCATATTGAGTTGAATAATGAGCTGATGCAGCGCGGAGCTGACGGCTTTTACCAGTTGGACAAGGATAAAGAGGCAGTAGAAGCATTTATGGAGGAAGTTGAGCAGAAGAGCGTGAAGTTCGCCTCGCTCCAGGAGAAGCTTGACTACTTGATCGGCAATGACTACTACGATAACGTTTTTGACCATTATACATATGAGCAAGTTGAGGCTGTATTTGATTTAACGGCAAACAGCAGCTTCCAGTTTCAGTCGTATATGGCGATTTCCAAGTTTTACAAAGACTATGCCATGAAAACGAATGACAAGCTGCAATATCTGGAGCAATATCCGGACCGCGTTGCGATTGTTGCGCTGCATTTGGGCGAAGGCGACGCAGCGAGAGCGCTGCGCATTGCAGAAGCGATGATTGAGCAGCGGCTGCAGCCGGCAACTCCAACCTTCCTTAATGCGGGCAAAAGCCGCCGCGGCGAGATGGTATCCTGCTTCCTGCTGGAAATGGACGATTCGCTCAATTCCATCAACTATGTCATTGGCACGTGCATGCAGCTGTCGAAAATCGGCGGCGGCGTAGCGGTCAACCTCTCGAAGCTGCGCGGACGCGGCGAGCCGATCAAAGGTGTCGAGGGTGCGGCGAAAGGCATTATGCCAGTGCTTAAGCTAATGGAGGATGCGTTCTCCTATGCCGATCAAATGGGACAGCGCAAAGGCTCTGGCGCAGGTTATTATAATATTTTTGGCTGGGACGTTATTGAGTTCCTCGATTGCAAAAAAATTAACGCCGATGAGAAGACACGGATCAAAACGCTGTCGATCGGCCTTATTATACCGAACAAATTTTATGAGCTGGCTGCGCAAAACAAGCCGTTGTACGTCTTCGGACCACATTCCGTCCATAAAGCTTACGGCAAATATTTGGACGATATGGACATGGATGAAATGTACGAGGAGCTGCTTGCGAACGATTTGGTGAAAAAGAAAGTGGTCATGAACGCACGCGACATGATGACGAAAATCGCTTCGATCCAGCTGGAATCCGGCTATCCTTACATTATGAACAAATCGAATGCGAACCGCGTTCATGCGCTTAAAGATGTAGGCGGGGTTAAGATGTCGAACCTTTGCACAGAGATTTTCCAACTGCAAGAGACGTCGGTTATTAACGACTATGGCACGGATGACCTGATTCAGCGCGATATTAGCTGCAACTTGGCATCGCTGAACATCGTAAACGTCATGGAGCTTAAGAAAATCAAGGAATCGGTTCATGTCGGCATCGAGGCGCTTACGACAGTCAGCGACCTTTCGAAAATCGACAATGCTCCAGGCGTACGCAAAGCGAATGAAGAGCTGCATTCCGTCGGCCTAGGCGCGATGAACCTGAACGGCTATCTGGCGAAAAACCACATTGCTTACGAAAGCGACGAGGCGAAGGAGTTCGCTAGCACGTTCTTCATGATGATGAACTATTATTCGCTGGAGCAAAGTATGGAAATTGCCAAAGAGCGCGGCGAAACGTTCAAGGATTTTGACCGTTCCGAATATGCGAAGGGCACTTACTTCTCGCGTTATGAAGAGACGGATTTCCGTCCGGTCAGCGCTGCGGTAAAAGCGTTGTTCGAAGGCATGGAGATTCCTTCTCCTGAGGACTGGACTGCGCTTAAGGCGAAGGTGCAGCAGCATGGCCTGTACCACGCTTACCGTTTGGCTATCGCGCCAACGCAAAGCATCTCGTACATTCAAAATGCGACATCGAGCGTTATGCCGATCGTTGAGCATATCGAGACGCGGACGTATGCGAACTCGACAACCTATTATCCAATGCCGTTTTTGTCGCAGGACAACTTCTTCTATTACAAATCGGCTTACAATATCGATCAGTTCAAGCTTATTGATCTGATTGCAGAAATTCAGCAGCATGTGGATCAAGGCATTTCCACTGTTCTGCACGTAAACAGCAACGTGACGACTCGCGAGCTGGCCCGCTTCTACATTTATGCAGCGCATAAAGGACTGAAGTCGCTCTATTACACAAGAACGAAACGTCTATCCGTAGAAGAGTGCACAAGCTGCGCGGTTTAAAAAAAGAAAATAGATTTGCGCAAAAAGATAAGGTTGCGGGGCGGCCGCTCTAGGTGCCGTCACGCAGCCTTTTACAAAGGAGCCTAATATATAATGAAGGCAGTTAACTGGAACCGCCCGGATGATGATTTTACGCTGACGTTCTGGCAGCAGAACGTAATGCAATTCTGGACGGACGAAGAGATCCCTCTATCCGACGATAAAATGGACTGGATGGAAATGAGCGATGCTGAGCGCAGCTTATACAAAAACGTGCTTGGCGGATTGACGCTGCTGGATACGATTCAGGGTGGTATTGGCATGCCGAAGATTTTGGAGCATGTGGATGGCTTGCAGCGCAAAGCGGTGCTTTCTTTTATGTCGATGATGGAGCAAATTCATGCCAAATCGTACAGCAGCATTTTCACGACGCTCGCGTCTACAGAGGAGATCGACGAGATTTTCCAATGGGTAGAGAAAAACGAGCAGCTGCAACGAAAAGCGGAGCTTATTTCCTCATGGTATGAAGGCATTAGCACGAAGCAGGATCTGTATAAAGCAATGGCAGCTTCCGTATTTTTGGAAAGCTACTTGTTCTACAGCGGCTTCTTCTATCCGCTTTATTTGGCAGGTCAAGGTAAAATGACGAGCAGCGGCGAAATTATCGACCTTATTTTGCGTGACGAGAGCATCCACGGCTTGTACGTTGGTGTGCTGGCACAGGAGCTGTTTAACACCTTCACGCCAGAGGAGCAGACTTCGCTTAAGGCTGAGCTGGATCAACTGCTTAACGACCTGTACGAAAACGAGGTTATTTATACCGACTCGCTGTATTCGCCGCTTGGCCTAGAGGAAGAAGTAAAAACTTATGTGCGTTATAATGCGAATAAAGCGCTGATGAATCTTGGCTTTGACGGTGTGTTCCCAGATGAGCCGGTCAATCCAATCGTATTCAATGGCATCAGCACACACACAAAGCAGCATGATTTCTTCTCCAAAAAAGGCAATGGCTACGTACGGACGATTCACGTCGAGCAATTGAATGACGATGATTTTGTATTTAATTTCTAATCATATTTCTAACATTTATTAAGCATTCGGTTATTGCGACCGAATGCTTTTTTTCATTGACTTAGCGATTCTTGAAGTAATGAGAAGCCTGAAATATGCAGAAGGCAAATCATTCCATGCTTAATTAACTAAATAGCATAGCCAGAACAATGACGTCGAGAAAATTTTTGGTAGCCTCATGCATTAAATACTGCCGCAGCACGCCCTCCTGCTGAAAACCAAGCTTTTTCAACACGTTCAGCGAAGCGGCATTTTCAGGATGGACCTCGGCTTGAATGCGGCGTGCGTGAATATGCTTGTTATTGAAATGCATAACAGCCTGAAGCGCTTCGGACATAATGCCCTGATTCCAATAAGCGGGATTCAGGTCATAACCTAGTGTGAGCGGATAACGGGGCGCTTCCTCAAACGTCCCTCTTGTCGGCATCAGCATCACCGTTCCCAAAATAGGGGAGCTGTCTTGCAGCGTAATGCCCCATGGAATGAGCTTGCGCTCTGCATAAGCTTCGTTCCAGGAGTCTATTAGCATTTTGGAAGCTTCAATGGAGTCTGGGCCAAGCCAGTCCAAATGCCGAGTCACCTTCATATCCGAATAAAAAGCATGCAAGTCTGCGGCGTCCTGTGTAACCATTTGGCGCAGTGTTAATCTTTTCGTATGTAGAAAAGGGAATGAGGAAAACAAATCGTCGAAGCCCATGCGGTTCACTCGCCTTTTATAGAAGATGGGATGCGAGCCTATCATATCCTAGCTTGCTTAAACGAAAATGAAAAAGCAGCTGCAACCAGCTTGCTTTTATGCTATATTAGGCATTGCCTAATAAAATAAGCTATTGCCTACATTTATGTACATATAAAAGGAGGAGAATCATTTGCTAGAGTGGATGCTTCGGCAGGTTATGGCGGAGCGAGGCATTTGGTCGGGTGCGGCATTGGCGCGACTGCTTCAGGAGAAAGCGGACTATCGTCTGTCTGCACCTTCGATTAGTGCGCTGCTTACCGGGCAGCCGAAACAAATGAAGGCGGATACGCTTGATGCGCTTTGCACGGCGCTGGATTGCTCGCCGAGTGTGCTATGGGTGCATACGCCTCCTGCCAAAACGAAAGGAGCTTGACCAAGTGACTATTAAAGCTATTTTGCCGTTCGGCGACCCGATATTGCGTAAAAAAGCGCGTCCTGTTGAAACGGTAGATGCGAGAATACTAAAGCTGCTCAGTGACATGGCCGATACGTTATATGAAAGTGAAGGACGGGCGGGATTAGCCGCTCCCCAGATCGGTATTTTAAGAAGGGTCATTGTAATGGATTGCGGGGACGGGCTGATCGAGCTCGTCAATCCGGAAATTTTATCGATGGAGGGCGAGCAGACGGGAGCGGAGAGCTGCTTGTCTTTTCCAGGCTATTACGGGCGGGTGAAGCGGGCGGAGAAGGTTACGGTGCGCAGCTTAAACCGAGCGGGCGAAAGCGTTATTTTTCACGGTGAAGGTTTTCTCGCCCGCTGCATGCAGCATGAAATCGACCATTTGGACGGCGTGCTGTTCATTGACCATATGAAGGAGCGATGGCTGGTTCACGAGCATACCCAGGAACGGATAGAGCTGCTGCCTGTGCTGCGGCTGAGCCATGTTGCCCATTCGGGATAAAGGACTACCGCTCTCTAGGGCAATCATGTTACACTATTGTCGGGTGAAAGCTCATCCTAACGCAACTGTTCTGACCGATGAAAAGGGGGAATTCGCGTGGACAACTGCTCAATTATTACGAAGCCAACGCTTCATTTAGTAGGGATTAGTTATTGCGGTCCGTATTCTACTTTTCCAGATGAGGCGATTCGCCTGCAAAGCGAGTTTCTTGCCCGCAAGCATGAGCTGAATACCACGTCGAAGGCGCCGCTGCTGTACAGCCCGTATTTTGGAAACGAAGTATTTGCAACTTATTGGGCCTGCTACGAAATGCCGCCGTCAGAGGACGTGCCGGGTGGCATGGTGCAGTTCACCATCCCAACCCATCGATATGCGATGGTTGCATCGACGAACAAACGAATTGGAGAAGCCTACGAGCAGCTATTCGCCTGGATGAACGAGCAGGAGCTTGAGAAGCATCAGAGCGCTGTCGCGCTTGAAGTCTTTTATATTCAGGAGCAGCATTTGGAGGAGGAAGCGGTTGAGCTTCTTATTCCGCTTGCCGATTAGAACAAGCTGTGCCATACAAATTTGGTGGCGTTATAATAGGAGAGGAGTCCTGAGCGGGACGCCTCCTTTTTATTTGTTGATAAACACGAGCAGAAAGGGGACTGAGGCCAGCATGGTGCCTATTTACATAGTAGATGCATTTACGAGTGAAGCGTTTGGCGGCAATCCGGCAGCGGTATGTATGCTGGAAGCACTGAGTGATGAAGGGTGGATGCAAAAAGTAGCGGCGGAGATGAATTTGTCCGAGACCGCTTTTGTGGCACCGCGCGAGGACGGTTATGAGCTGCGATGGTTTACGCCTGCGCGCGAGGTCGATTTATGCGGACATGCTACGCTCGCTGCTGCTTTCGTATTGTGGAAGACGGAGCGCTTGAGGCTGAGTCAGGCGGCAGCCTTTTGGACGAAAAGCGGCGTGCTGACTGTAGAGCTAGGGGAAGATGAGGCGGAAATGACGATGGACTTCCCTTCAGAGCCGCCGGCTCCGGCCAAAGCGCCCGAGGCGCTCATTGAGGGACTGGGGCTCATTCCGCGTTATACGGGACGCAACCGTATGGATTATGTCGTTGAAGTGGACAGTGAGCAGACCGTGCGCGGGCTTAAGCCGGATTTCTCGCAGCTATGCTTGCTGGATGGGCGGGGTGTCATTGTGACGGCTCGTGCTGAAGGGCAGGCAGCCTATGACTTTGTATCGCGGGCTTTTTATCCGAATGCGGGCGTGCTGGAGGACCCAGTGACAGGATCGGCGCATTGCGCGCTGGCGCCTTACTGGGCGAAGCGACTGCACAGAGACGAGCTGGTAGGTTATCAAGCGTCGGCTCGCGGCGGTTTTGTAAAGGTGAAAAATACAATGGATCGCGTTCAATTGATCGGACAAGCCGTTCTATTGATGCGCGGAGAGCTGGAGGAGATTTAAGCGATGATGAAGCTAAAATGGCCAAGAGAGCAGAAGCAGCAGCTGATTGAGCAGGTACAGCACTACTTTGAGCTGGAGCGTTCGGAGGAGATTGGTTCGATTGCAGCGGAGCAGCTGCTTGACCATATGGTTGCGCTGCTCGGTCCGCATGTCTATAATCAGGCGATTCAGGATGCGAGAAAGACAGTGGTCGAACGAATGCAAGCGATGGAAGACGAGCTGTATGCGCTGGAGAAAAATGTTTCCGCACCGCGCGGGGGCTCTCGCTAAAAGGCTGAAGGAGTGTTTATGCAAGTGGAAATAAGCAAAGCGAATATGAAATACGACATTATTTTGTTTGATATCGACGATACGCTGCTCGATTATGGGCAGGCGGAGTCTCATGCCTTCACAAGCTCCTGCCGGGATTTTGCCATAACGCTTGCAGGCAGCGACTACGTGGCACGCTATCGCATCATTAACCAGCAGCTGTGGCAGGATTATGAGCAGGGCAAGGTGACGCTGGCGGAGCTGAGAGAGGAGCGGTTTAGACAGCTTTTTGCTGAAAATAATCCTCACATCGCGGCTGATGAATTTAGTACACGCTATTTGGGCTATTTAGGCGAGGGCAGCTTTCTGATCGAAGGCGCTGTAGAGCTGTGCAGCAGTCTGCATGGGCATTGCCGAATGGCAGTTATTACGAACGGCATTCGCGAGGTACAGCTGTCGCGTATTGGCAAAGCGGGGCTGAATGATTTTTTTGAGCATATTATTGTGTCGGAGGAGACGGGATATCAGAAGCCGCATAAGGGCATTTTTGACTATGCGTTCGCGAAGCTGGGAGCAACTGACCCGTCCAAAATCATCATCATCGGTGATTCCTTGACCTCCGATATGCAGGGCGGCATGAACAGCGGCATTGCTACGTGCTGGTTTAATCCGCATCGGAAGAGCAATACGACGGCAGTCAAGCCTACTTTTGAAATTCAGCAGTTGTCTGAGCTGCTTTCCATTTTAAATGGATAAATCAAACGACAGATTTTTAAAGGACTGAGGTTCCGCTATTCTGGTTTTTGAGACGGTTTGAGGCCGTAAGCGGACAGGAAAGCCGTTATGGCCCTCATTATCCCGTCAAAATAACGTTTGGCAGCGCATTAGCGTCTCCTGAGTCCGCAGCCTCTGCCATAACGCGTGATTCGGTTGAAATAGCGGCCGCTGTGTCCGTCAAGTCTATGCACGAAGCTGCCTTTGCTATATCTGAAATAGGGACGGACGGAGAGTTAACAGAGCGGATTGTAAATGTATATGGTTGGCTATCGTATTTGAATCCTGAAAATGATGATGAAGAGCTCTAAGGTCAGGCTTAGATACTAGGATACATTGAAACATATTTGCAGCAGCAGGTTAGGACATAAGTTTCTGTCCTACTCCGCCGCTGTTTTTTGTGTAATTACACTAATTTTTTGAAGTTTTAACAGAAATAACTTGATTTTATTAAAAACGAACGACTCTGTACTCATATCGTCCAACCGTAAGCGGGCCAGCCGGAACGGCAGCTCCAGACAGGGCGTCAATGCCTTCTTGCGGCAGCGTCACATGGCCGCCAGCTCCGTCCATATTAATAATGACCCAGATGACATAACCATCTCCCTGTCTAGGAGCGACAATGGTGCCTTCAGTTGCTTCAAACCGCAGCGTGACACCCGCTTCATCAGCATAGTGCAGCAGCATGCGCCGCAGCAGCGTATCCCCATCATCGCCTTGCGGCATGGAGCCGAGCATCACAAGCTTGCCTTGACCGATGCGGCGCTCGGTAATAAAAGCGGCGCCTGGCGTTAGTCCGCTATGAACGCAGCCGATTGCGGTTGCTCGGTGATCGCTGTCAGAAGCGGATGCGCCAGCTATGTCGTTGCCGCCTAGCGGCTCAAACACCGAGCTCCACATGCCAAGCGGGGCATGCAGGCCAAACGCCTGTCCGATGGCATCCGTTCCATCTATCGGATAAACGAACGTCGTTTCTACGCCAGCCAGTTTCTCGAGCTTTCCTAAAGCGGCATCGGTATGCCAGGTATGATGCTCCGTCCGTCCGCCCGTAAGCGGGCCGACGATCCAGATGCCGCCTTCCCGAACGAAGGCGATGGCACGGTCGAGGTAGTCCGGCGACAAGAAGGGCACGAATGGCGTCAGCAGCAGCTTGTAGCCGCCGAGTTCGCTGCCTTCTGTAATTAAATCGCGGTGAATGCCGAGTGCGACCAGCCGGGCATAAAAATCGGTGACGAGCCCGCGATGGTTCAGCTTGCGCAGCGGCTCGGTGCGCAAATAGGCTTTGGCGCGATCCGAATAGGTCATGGCCAGCTGTGCCTGCATGGGCGAGGTTGCTAGCAGGATCTCCTCCAGCTCGCGCCGCGCCTGCTCCACCTGGACGACATTGGCGTAGCCAATCGTCTTTTTGCCCCAAGCGCTTACCACCGAGCCATGCGGCTGCTCGCTGCCGGCGCGCTGCTGCCGCCACGGCCAATAGCAGAAGCCTCCCGCACCCAGTGCATAAGCGGCAACAGCCTCAACCCGCACATAACCAGCCGGGTGAGGTGTCGCATAGCTTTCCAGCGAGCCGCTGTAGCTGGCGCTCGTCTCCATGACCCAGAACGGCTTGCCGCGCTTGACGTTGCGCCATAGGTCGCAGTTGATCAAGTAGGCGGGCCAATTGGCGCTGGACGCATACGTATCATAGGCGCCGAAATCAAGCTGCCGGAACAGCCGTTCAATGTCCACATGGAAGGCGATGCTGTTGTTGTGAGTAATCGGCAGCGCCGAGTGGCGCCGGATGACGGCAATTTGCTCCTCGGCAAATTCTGCAAGCTTCTCCATCGAGAACAGCCGATACATCGTTTGCAGCGAGGCATGATGCAGAAACGGCGTTGCGCCCGGCTGTGGAATTTGATCAAAGCGATTATAATATTCGCTCCATATATGAGTGCCCCACGCTTCATTTAACTGCTCGATCGTGCCATACCGCTGCTCCAGCCAACTATGCCACAGCTGCAAGCATGCTGCGCACATGCATTCCGCTACATGCGCCTTGAACTCATTATCGAGCTGCCAGCCAATCAAACCCGGCAGTCCGCCAAGCTCTTGAGCGAGCCGCTCTATAATGATCGCCGAGCGCCCTCTAAAATAGGCATTGTTCGTACACGCATGCTGCCTCGACCCATGTCCCAGCGTCTCGCCTTTCTCATTGACGAACAGCCGCTCAGGATGTCCATGCGACAGCCAAATCGGTGGTGTCGCCGTCGGTGTACACATTATCGTATCGATTCCATTTTCGTGCAGCGTCTGGATGATATCAGCTAAAAATCGAACATCGATCCGATTTTCCTCAGGCTCCAGCCTCGACCAAATAAATTCGCCCATTCGCACGACATTAATGCCTGCTTGCTTCATTAAAGCAATATCCTCCGCAAGTACGTCAGCATCCCAAAGCTCAGGATACAGTGCCGCCCCATGATACAGCTTCCCTTCCAGCGGTCCCTTCATCTAAACTCACGCCTTTCCGTTCATCTTTACTTTGTACTCTAATAGGCGCTGCGCTGGGCTGGCAATCGGACTTTTTAACCGAACCATTTTTCGGGCTTGCAACCTTTTGCACAGGTTTGCACTTTCTTGGCGGAACGGCCAAAAAGCCCGCAGCAGCGCGGTTCAAGAATGTCTAATTGCGGGAAAATGCGAGCTGCCCGCATACTAAGGCTACACCGCAAGCGAGACAAGTGGGGCGAACGCGGTAGTTCAAAAGTAAACGAACGAAAGCTGGAGGTGAGCGAGGATGAAACAAATGGCGGTTATGCCGGAAGCTAGCAAGCAGCCGTCCCGGGACTATCGTCCAAGCGTGCTGGGGCGGCTTAAGAAAGACAAATGGCTGTACATATTGCTGCTGCCAGGCTTGCTTTATTTTATCGTATTTAAATATGTGCCCATGTGGGGCGTACTGCTGGCGTTCAAAAATTTTCAACCGTTTACCGGATTTTTGAAAAGCGAGTGGGTGGGACTGGAGCATTTTCAGCTGTTTTTTGCCAATCCCGAGTTTTTCATGCTGCTGCGCAATACGCTGCTGCTTTCCTTATACAATTTAGTGTTTTTCTTCCCGGCACCGATCGTGCTGGCGATATTGATGAATGAAATTCGCTTCGCACTCTTCAAACGCACGGTGCAGACGATGATTTATGTACCGCATTTCATCTCCATGGTTATTGTGGCGAGTATGACGTATGTGTTCCTGACGACGGCCGGAGGCCCGGTCAATGAAGTGCTGGAGCAATATACGGGACGAAAATTCGAATTTCTCGCCAGTCCCGAATGGTTCAAGCCGCTGATCATTATGCAAACCATTTGGAAGGAATGCGGCTGGGGGACAATTATTTTTCTCGCTGCGCTTGCAGGTGTAGATATGGAGCAATATGAGGCCGCGACTATGGATGGCGCGAATCGCTGGCGTCAAATTTGGCATATTACGCTGCCGGCAGTGCGCAGCACGATTGTAATTTTACTTATTTTACGAATGGGCAACATTCTCGAAAATGGCTTTGAACAAATTTATCTCATGCTGAACCCGCTCAACAGGCAGTCGGCAGAAGTATTCGATACGTATGTGTACATGATGGGAATCACCCAAGGCGCATTCAGCTACAGTACCGCAGTGGGGCTGTTCAAATCGCTTATCGGCGTCGTGCTTGTCGTCGGGGCGAACTATTTGGCGAAGCGCTTCGGGCAGTCGGGGCTGTACTAGCTATGAAGAAGGGGGCTTGGAAAAATGGCTAAGCATTACAATACGGTATCCAGCAGAGTGTTTGATACCGCTAATTATATCGTGCTCAGCGTCTGTGCGCTGGCGGCGGTGCTGCCTTTTATTTTCGTCATATCGGGCTCGTTCGCAACCGATGCGGAGCTGACTCAGCGTACGGTGTTTCTCATACCGAAGACGTTTTCGCTGGCGGCGTATGAATTTATTTTTTCTACGAATACGATTATGAAAAGCATTGGCGTTTCCTTATTTATCGCTACATTCGGTACGCTGGTAAACCTGTTCTTCACGGTTACGATGGCTTATCCGCTGGCACGCCGCAATTTGATGGGCCGCAATGTCGTACTGAATCTCGTTATTTTCTCGATGCTGTTCAGCGGCGGCATGATTCCGACGTATTTGGTCATTCGCGAGATGGGGATGATCGATTCCTATTGGGCGCTCATTATACCGGGGGCGATTAGCGCCTTCAACCTGATCATTATTAAAAACTTCTTCCAGGAGCTGCCGCCAGGGCTGGAGGAAGCGGCGCGCATTGACGGCTGTACGGAGCTTGGACTGCTGTGGCGCATCGTTTTGCCGCTGTCGAAGCCAGTGCTTGCGACCTTCACGCTGTTTTATGCGGTAGGCCATTGGAATGATTTTTTCGCGGCGCTGCTGTATATTAATGATCCGCAAAAATGGCCGCTTCAAGTGCTGCTGCGCCAAATTGTACTGCTGTCTCAGGCAGCGGCAGGCGACGTCAATGCGATGGATCCGTCCTTCGTCAAGCCGCCCGACCAATCGATCAAGATGGCGGTAATCGTCGTAGGCACTGTGCCGATTTTGCTCGTCTATCCGTTTTTGCAAAAGCATTTTGCCAAGGGTGTGCTTATTGGCTCAATCAAGGGCTAATGGCGAATGCACGTCAGGGCCGTTTCCGTGAGGCAACACAAACAAGCCGATTTAGCGCGCAAGAAGCTGGCGGTTTGGGATTTTACCATATATGATAATTGATTAAGGGAGGCGTCAGCGATGAGAAAGAAAGAAGGAAAGAGAAAGCGTTTGCTGCCTATGCTGCTCGTTGGGACAATGGCGGGAGCGGTAATTGCAGGCTGCTCGCAGCAGGGAGGAAATGCGGAAGGTAGCGCAGGAGGTGCGTCTGCTGCACCATCCGGTACAGCAGGGGAAAGCCCCGCCGCAGAGAAAGCGTTGCAGCTCAATATTATGCTGCCGATTTTTAAGACGAATTTTCCGAAGGATGATAGTCCGGTAGCAGCAGAGATTGAGAAGCGGACGAATACCGACATTCATTTTGAGTGGGTGCCGAACGCCTCTTATACGGATAAATTTAATATTACGCTCGCCTCGGGCAAGCTGCCGGACATTATGTATGTGCCGGATGTGAAGTCGCCGAGCTTCGTCAATGCCGCGAAATCCGGCGCGTTTTGGGAGATCGGGCCTTATTTGAAGGATTATAAAAATTTGAGCCAAGCGAACCCTGTCATATTAAATAACTCTTCCGTTGACGGCAAAAATTACGGTCTGTACCGCGGCCGTGCACTTGGTCGCAATGGGGTATTTTACCGCAAGGATTGGCTCGATGCTGCCGGCCTCCAAACGCCGCAAACGATTGACGATTTTTACAATATGCTCAAGGCGTTCAAGGAGAAGGACCCGGACAAAAACGGCAAGGACGATACGTACGGCATGGTCATGGTCAAATGGACCGGACAGTGGGCGAGCGGCTTCGATACGATCAAGCTGTGGTATGGAGCGCCGAACAAATGGGGCGAGCGGGACGGCAAGCTCATTGTCGATTATGAAACGCCAGAATATTTGGAAGCGCTTAAATTTATGAAAAAGCTGTACGATGAAAAGCTGATCAATCAGGATTTTGCCATTATGGATTCGGCGAAATGGAATGATCCGCTGGTGAACAATCAGGCGGGCGTCATTGTCGATGTCGTAGACGGCGCGGCGCGGACGGATGATAAAATTCATGCTGCGCTTGCGGCAGCGGGCAAGGAGCAGCCGGATGTAGAGCATTACATGGATGTATTTGGCGGAGTGAAGGGGGCAGATGGACAGGTTCGTACGCTGCCAACGTCGGGCTTTGCGGGCTTGCTGGCCTTCCCGAAATCGTCCGTTAAAACCGAGGAGGAGCTCAAGCAGATTCTCGCGTTTATGGATCAATTGAGTGAGCCGGAAATGCAGACGCTGCTAGGCTATGGGCTGGAAGGCAAGCATTATACGCTGGTAGATGGCGCGCTTGAGCCAAGCAAGGATACAGCGCTGCTGGAATCCGAGGTCGAGGGGTTGAACCAGATGCTCAGCTTTATTCCAGAGGACAAGTCGACGAAGGTGAAACAGACGCCGCTGCGCATTAAGCAAACTGAGGTGCAGAAGGCAAATGAGCAGCTTATCGTGACGAACCCGGCAGAGCCTTTTATTTCCACTGTCTACACGCAAAAAGGCGCACAGCTGGACAATATTATGAATGATGCCCGAATCAAATTTATCGTGGGTCAAATCGACGAGGCTGGTTTTAAAGACGCGATTCAGCTGTGGAAAACGAGCGGCGGCGATGAGCTGAGCAAGGAAATGAACGAGCTGTATGCAGCAAGTAAAAAATAACTTTTTTGCCCAGCAAGGCTGATGGCTTATATGGGCAGGCGATAGGCAGAGGAACCGCATATAACAGCGGTCTTCTGTCTATTCCTGTTCAATACGATTCCATTATATGTGACAAATAAATAAAATGCAGACTGATTGGCAGGAAATTCAGTCCGCTTAGCGAATGCGTTTATAAAGGGGATTCCTTACAATCGCCTAATTTTCAACTAGTAGGTGAGCACATGATAAATAGAATGAAAGCCAGGCTTATGCCGGGAGCGAGGAGAGCCGAAGGGGCTAAAGGTCGATTTTACCGTAAAAATCTCATCCTGCTGCTCGTCGTTTGCAGCATTCCGGGACTGATTACCGGGGCGCTCGTTTATTTTTTGGCGGGGGGCATTTTGGAGGACCGCTTGCTGGAGCAGCATAATGAGCAAATCGAGCAGCGGGCGCAAAGCATCGATGAGCAGTTGACGAATTTAGAGCTGATGCTGTCGCATTGGGCGTTCGATTCCAAGTTCGATTATACGCTCGGCAATCGGAATTATGTGCAGCAGTTCGAGAAGGCGCGCGATATTACGAAGACGCTGCTGGTCATGCAAGGCTCCAATACGATGAACAAGCAGGTGGGGCTGTACCTTAGCGGCGAGGAAAAAGTGCTGTTTGGGCCGGAATATGGCTTGCTGCAAGGAGAGGGTCAGGCGGAAGCGTATGAGGGGCTGCTCCAATCGGAGAAAGTCGCCTATTGGACGCAGGTTGCTTTTGATACAAGCCGTCCGTCCGATAAAGAGCTTACACTTGTGCATTATATACCGGGAGGCAGCCTGCATCCGTTTGGAGCACTGCTTATTAGGCTCGACAATGACAAGGTAAGCGATATGCTGCGTACGATGACGCCCGGTGAAGGCGGGGAAACGTATTTGATGCAGGATAATGGGGAGCTGTATGCGTCCACAAGCGGCGATGATAGAGGCTCTGAATTTGTAAGCGCTTTAAACGAGGCGGTTGCTGCTGACGGCCCGAATAAAGGCTCATTTTTATTCCGGTTCAGCGAGAGCGGCGTGACGTATGCGGTTTCCTATGGCAAGCTGTCACGAATTGCAGACAACTGGACTTATGTATCTGCTTCGCCGATTACAGGCATTACCGAGCCGGTTATGGTCGTTTCGAAAAGCATCGTTGCGGTTAGCCTCGGCGCGCTGCTGCTTGCCGCGATTCTTGCGTGGCTTGCCTCGCGCAGCATATATTCCCCGGTCAATCGCCTGATGACCGTACTGCGGGAGCGAAGTGCGCCGGCAGGCAAGCCGGATTGCGAGTTTACTTGGATCGAGCGGCAGTGGCAGCATTTGCACCGGGAAAGCGAGGAGCTGCATGCGAAGCTTTCGGAGCAGCTGCCACATGTGAAGGAAAGCTTTCTGCATCAGCTGCTGCAGGGCTATTTGGCGGATTACTCCGAGGAGGAGCTGCTTCGCCGAATGGAGCGTTACAAATGGCAGGTGGAGCCAGGCACGCATTATATGGTGCTTTATATGAAGCTGACCGGAATTGCTAATTTGGAGGGCAAATTCAAATACGGCGATGAGGGGCTGGCGACGTTTGCGGCGGTCAATATGATGGAGGAGCTGGCGGCAAAATCTTTTGAGCAGAGCAATACGATTAACTTTCATAATTTAGCAGCGGGCTTGCTCATTATTGTGCCGGAAGGGCGAACGTACCGCGAGGAGCTGCATACTTTCAGCGAAGCGGCGATGCAGGCATTCAACCAGATTCTTAATATGCGGGCGACGATCGCGATCAGCCCAGTTACAGCGAGCATAACGGAGATTCCGCATCTGTTCGAAGAGACGAAGCATGCGGTTAGCTTCCGCCGCTACGATCAGGAAAATCAAATTATTGATATGGAGCAGCTGGAGGAGCAGGGCAGCGCAGCGTCGGAGCCCGCCTATCCGTTTACGCTGGAGCGGGAGTTTATACAGGCGCTCCGCACAGGGCGTGAAGCCGAGGCCTATGAGCTGCTGGAGCAGTTTCTGCAAGCGCTGTCCAGCGCAGAGGCGAAGGAAATGGATGTGCAGCAGGGCATGCTGCATTTGCTCGGTTCCGTCCAGCATGCCATTATGGTGTCGGGCATCTCGCCGAACCGCTTGTTCAAGGGAGCGAACCGTTACGAGCAGCTGTCGCAAATCCGCGAGCCGGAGCTGCTGCTGGACTGGTTCCGCGGCATGATTGCCGCTCCGTTTCTAAGGGAGCTGGGCGAGCGGACGAATGCCCAGGTGAAGCGGCAGATCGAGCATGCGATGCTGTATTTGCAGCAGCATTATATGAGCGATATATCGCTTGACAGCTGTGCGGAGCATATCGGCATGAATCCTTTTTTCCTGAGCAAGTCGTTTAAGCAGGTGACAGGAAAAAATTTCATCGATTATTTGACTGGGCTGCGGATGGACAAAGCGAAGGAGCTGCTCCGCGAATCGGTGCTGAAAATCAATGACGTTGCCGAGCAGGTCGGCTATCAGCACAGCTATTTCAATCGGATTTTCAAAAAGCTGGAGGGCATGACGCCAAGCCGCTATCGCGAGCTGAGCCAGGCGGAGTAGCTAGGCAGAGGACGAAATGCCGGGTCTGGCATAAGCCTCTGCTGCGGTCACAGCAATAAAGTTCAAGCTTATGCAAGAAAGTGCAAGCCTTGAAAAGGGCAGCTTCTGTTGCTTCATCTAGGCCGCCAAGTGCCGCATCTTGCAAAATGATCACGGAGCAAAAAAGTATCATTGCCCGCAAACCACCATCCTTCTAGTATAGGAAGAAGCTTAGAAGAAAGAGGTGCTGGCAATGAGTGTCAAGCTAAAATGGCTGGGTAAGCAGGCGGCTGCGCCTGTCGGTTTAACATGGGGTGTTCCTTGGAAGGAAGGCGAATTGCTCCGCGGCGATTCGCTTGTTCTTCAAGGCGAAGCAGCAGGTGTAGAAAATGTGGCAAGCGCTTCCGCGCTGCCGATGCAAAGCTGGCCTACCGCCTTTTGGCCGGATGGCAGCATCAAATGGTCCGCCCATGCGGCGGTCAGCTCCGGCGCAGCAGGCGGCTTTCAGCTGGCAAAGCAGGCAGCGGCACCGAGGCAGGAGCTTGATGCGGCTGCGGAAGGCGAGCAGCCAGTCCTTAAAGTTGTGACAACCGATGAGTCGATCATCGTGGATACAGGAGTTATCGTTTGTACGCTCGCACGAAGCGGCAGGGGAATAATCCGCAGCATTAAGCGCGGGGAGCAGGAGCTGTGCAGCGGCGGCGATTTGGTGTGCTTGAAGGAAAGCCGCAACCAGCTGCATGGCGCTTTGACGCTGCGCGAGGAGCCGTTTCACGGCTTTGTTCATACGGCGACTGTCGAGCAGGACGGCCCGGTCAGGGCGGTTATTAAACTGACGGGCAAGCATCGCGCGAGCTACAATTTAAGTCAAAGTGCTGATCCGAATAAGCCCAATCAGCAAAACGTAGTCAGGGTCAGCCCAAGCAGAGAGTGGGTACCGTTTACGCTGCGCTTTTATTTGTATGCGGGGCTGGATGCGATTCGCCTCGTCCATACGTTTTTCTATGACGGCAATCCGCATGCGGATTACATAAAAGGGCTGGGGCTGTCGCTGGCTGTACCGATGCACGGTCCGCTGTACAATCGGCATGTCCGGCTGGCGGGCAATGATGGCGGTTTTTTGCGGGAATCGCCGAAAACACTGCATACGCGGCGGACGAAGGGCAAATACCGCGAGCTGTTTGAACGGCAGGCAGCGGGGGAAGCCGTTGCTTTTGATTCGGACGAGGATGGTTATTTTCTAGGGCTGCTGGAAAATTCGGCGGTCTGGGATGATTTCAAGCTGGTGCAGCATTCAGCGGATCACTATGTGGTGACGAAGCGCACGAAGGCGGAATGCAGCTGGCTGAAAGCAGGGGAGGGAAGCCGTGCGGAAGGACTCGCCTATATCGGAAGCGAGGGCGGCGGCCTAGCTGCTGGTATGCGGAATTTTTGGAAAAAGCATCCGGCCTCGCTGGAGCTTCGCCATACGGCTTCGTCTTCGGCGGAGCTGAATGTATGGTTCTGGTCGCCGGATGCGCCGGCGATGGATTTGCGGCATTACGACACACAAACGTATGTAGAATCGGCTTATGAAGGCTCAGAGGAGCTGCGGGCGACGCCATACGGCATTGCCAATACGAGCGAGCTGACGCTTTGGTGCACGGCGAATACTCCAGATGAAGAGGGACTAGCGCATATGCTGGCGGAAATTCAGTCGCCATCCCAGCTTGTGTGCGAGCCGGAGCATTTGCACGAAGCACGTGCCTTCGGCATTTGGAGCCTGCCGGACCGCAGCACCGCTGCAAAGGCGCAGCTAGAGGAGCGGCTGGACGGCATTGTCGCCTTTTATCAGGCTGAGGTGGAGCAGCGCCGTTGGTACGGCTTTTGGGATTTTGGCGATTTCATGCACAGCTATGATCCGGTCCGCCATGTGTGGAACTATGATCTTGGCGGCTGTGCATGGCAAAATTCAGAGCTGGTGCCGAATATGTGGCTGTGGCTCATGTTCATGCGCAGCGGGCGCGAGGATATTTTTCGTTTGGCCGAAGCGATGACGCGGCATACGAGCGAGGTGGATGTGTATCATTTTGGCGAATATGCCGGGCTTGGCTCGCGGCATAACGTTGTCCATTGGGGCTGCGGCTGCAAGGAGGCGCGCATTGCGATGGCGGGGCTGCACCGCTATTACTACTACTTGACCGCCGATGAGCGCATTGGCGATATGCTTGATGAGGTGAAGGACGCCGATTACAGCACGGTGGTGCTTGACCCGATGCGCGCTTATTTTCCGCAGGACGAGCATCCGACGCATATTCGCGTCGGTCCGGATTGGGCCGCGTTCAGCTCAAACTGGATGACGCGCTGGGAACGCTTCGAGGATACGGTGTACCGGGATAAAATATTAACCGGCATTAACAGCGTCAAGCAGGCGAAATACCGGCTCATCTCCGGACCGACGTATGGCTATGATCCGACGACTAATGTGCTTACGCCGTTTGGCGAAGACAATTATGGCCGCCATTTGGCCATATGCATGGGTGCGCCGCAAGTATGGTTTGAGCTGGCGATGATGCTGAAGGACCCGGAATGGGAAGATATGATGGGCGAATTAGGCGTTTATTACAACTGGACGCAGGAGCAAAAGGATGAGCTGACGGGTGGAGAAATAAGCGACAGCCGCTTTGAGCATCCCGTCCTCAGTATTGCGATTACCGCATATGGCGCTTTCCGCCGCCAAGATGCACAAACAGCAGCATTTGCCTGGAAGACGCTGCTTGGCAATGCTTTTGCCCGTACGGACTTGCTGGGCGAGGCCGCCCTTGTCCAAAACATCCGCAGCATGAAGGAAATCGACTGGATCAATACGAATGAGGCGTCGCAGTGGTCGCTGAATACAATCATTAGCCTGGAGCTGATCCCGGAGGCGCTGCCTGCTGTGGAGGCTGAGCTGCAAGGAGCAAGCGGCGATCAGGCAGAATGGGAAAAGCAGGCAGAATCAGCATCAGCAACGGCGGCGCAGGCTCAGAAGGAGCTGAGCGGGCGATGATTCCAGCACATTGGAAGCTGATTTATGAAAATCCGCTGCGATGCGAGGAGGATGTGAACGGTTTCCGCGCGGAAGGGGATGCGATTATTTCCTTCCCGCAGCAGCGGCTGCGTCTTGCCAGCGCCCGCGATGCGGCAGAAGGCCAGCAGGCGAACTTTGTGCTGTGGTGCCCGGATAATTTTCCAGCTGATGTGGCGATTGCTTGGGATTTTCGCCCGATTGAGGAGCCGGGCTTGGCGATCTTGTTTTTTGCGGCGGAGGGACGCAGCGGGGAGGAGCTGTTCGATTGTGCGCTTGCTGCGCGAAACGGTCCCTATGAACAATACCATCACGGCGATATAAATGCGCTGCATTTGGCTTATTTTCGCAGGCGTTGGCCGGAGGAGCGGCAGTTCCATACTTGCAATTTGCGCAAAAGCTATGGCTTTCATCTCGTTGCGCAAGGCGCCGATCCGCTGCCAGGGACGGCAGACTGCGTAGAAAGCTATCGCATGCTGCTTGTGAAGCAGGGCGGCAGCATTTATTTTTCCATTAATGAGCTGCCTATTCTTGCCTGGCAGGATGACGGCGAGGCTTATGGCCCGCTGCTCGGGGCTGGAAAAATCGGGTTTCGGCAAATGGCGCCGCTCGTTGCGGAATACGCCAATTTGAAAGTGTACGGGGAGGAATGACGATGCCGTCTATACTGCTTTGTTTTCCGCAGGGCAAGCATAAAGCATTAACGATGAGCTATGACGATGGCGTGAGCGCCGACAAGCGTCTGGTTAATATTTTTAACCAGCATGGCATTAAAGGCACGTTTCACATCAATGGCGGGCTGTTTGGCACGGGGCGCAGGCTCACGGAGCAGGAAGCGGTGAGGCTTTACGAGGGCCACGAGGTTTCGGCTCATACGCTAACCCATCCGACGATTGCCCGGTGCCCGGCTGAGCAGATTGTGCATGAAGTGATGGAGGATCGCAAACGACTGGAGCAATTGTTCGGGTATGCAGTTAGAGGGATGTCTTATCCGAATGGTTCGTTCAGTCCGGCGATTAAGGCGGTGCTGCCTTCGCTTGGCATCGAATATGCGCGGGTTGTACAGACGACAGGAGGCTTCGGCCTGCCAGACGACTGGCATGAATGGAAGGCGACCTGTCATCATAATGACCGTCTGATGGAACATGCGGAGACGTTTGCTGGGCTGCACAAAACGCAATATTTGTATCTCATGTACGTTTGGGGCCACAGCTACGAGTTTGATGATCAGGGCAATTGGGAGCTGATGGAGCAGTTTTGCGAGTACATCGGGAGCCGGGACGATATTTGGTACGCAACGAATAAGCAGATTGTCGATTATATAAAAGCATATGAGCGTCTGCAATTTTCTGCTGCTTTAACGTTTGTGGAAAATCCGAATGCGCAAAGCGTCTGGCTTAGCGTGGACGGCGTAAAGCTCGAAGTTGCAGGCGGAAGCCGCATATCCCTTATAGGAAGCAAGGAGGAATAACGATTATGTCAGCAACGGAATCGGTATACACGCTCGGAAGCATCGATATTAGGGAGGCAGGGCCGCGCTGCAAAATGCTGCTTGGCGATTTGGATGGCGATGGCCGCATGGAGCTGCTGCTCGTGCAGCCGGACAATCGGCAGGATGTTCGCCACATTCCCCATCAGGTGCAGTGCTTGACCGCTTATGATTTGCAGGGCAAGCTGCTGTGGCAGCATGGCAAGCCGGACCCGGAAGCAGGCAGCCAAGGCTCCGACTACCCCGCGCAAATTTATGATTTGGATGGGGATGGCAAGCTGGAGGTGCTATGCGTCATGCAGGACCGTTTTTTGCTGCTGGATGGCGCGACTGGGACGATTAAGGAAAGCTATGACCTGCCTGATCCGCATGCCCATGACTGCATCATCATTGCGAATTTATCTGGCGGCGAGCATGCATCCGACATTATTTTGAAAGACCGCTACCATAAGCTGTGGGCGCTTAATCGGCATTTTGAGCTGCTGTGGACGCATGATGGCAATCCGGGGCATTATCCCTGGGTGTACGATTTAGACGGTGACGGCAAGGATGAGGTGATGGCGGGCTATGATTTGCTGGATGCGGCAGGGAAGCAGCGCTGGAGCTGCATCGATCTGGACGATCATGCCGACTGCATCTGGGTCGGTGATGTGAATGGCGACGGTGAGCCGGAGCTCGTGATTGGCGGCAGCGTTACGGTTATGTACAGCCGCAGCGGCGAGGAGCTTTGGCGTTATGAAGGCTCTATTGAATCGCAGCACATCGCACTGGGACGTTTTCGCAGCGACTCACCAGGTCTGCAAGTGGCCGGGCTCGACCGTCTCGTGCGCGAGGATGATGGCAAAGGGCTTAAAGGGAAAGACGCGCTGTTCTTGCTTGATGCCAAGGGACAAGAGCTGTGGAAGGAGGATCGGAGCACGGATGGCTGGCTGACGATCATTGAGACGGTGAGCGGCTGGCGCGAGCAAGCACCCGACTATATTCTGGCCTACCGCCGTGGGGGCGGCGTATTTCCTGCCCTGTATGATGGTTATGGTGACGTCGTTGCAGAGTTCCCTATGGAAGGTTACGCAGTGCACGCGGATTTGCTAGGAGGCGGGACGGAGCAGGTCGTTATTTATAGCGATGAGCTGGCGAGTATTTATGCAAGCAAGCCGAAGGAGCTGGAGCAGACAGCAAGGCAAGGCGGAGCGCTTGCCCAGCCTAAACGGCTGTACAGCTCGACGCTGTATCCCGGCGGCGAGGTTCCTATTAAATCATAACCATTATCCATTTTCCTTGAATTAGGCTTTATTCAAGATTTTACTGTACTCTAAAACGGAAGGAGCTTCTACTACCCGGAGGCTCCTTCTGTTTTTAAGTATGTGATGGAGTGCAGTCTGCTGGTAGTGTAGCAAGCCTGTAAGTAACGAGACTATTCAAGCAAAAAAACGCATCAGCGAAAAGATTAACCTTTCGCTAACGCGTCTTAATTAATTACAGTTATGATCCAGAAGGTTCGCTGCTAAAGCGACTGCTTCATGGCCGCAGAGGCAGGGGCGATCGTTACGCGGTTTTTGCCGCTTTTTTTGGATGTATACATCGCTTCATCGGCGGCTTTCACCAGCTCCTGAATTTCTGCGTTCTTCTTCGCGATGCATACGCCGACGCTGATCGTCACGATCGTCTCCAGCTCTACGCGCTTGCGGATCGATTCCGCCACTCGCTCCGGCTTAACCTTGTCGAGGGTAATGCAGGCGAGCAGCTCTTCCCCACCATATCTCCCTGCCGTTCCAATTCCCGCCGATTCCTCTTTCAAAATTTCCGAAACCTGCTTCAGCACAATATCCGCCTTATGATGGCCCTGCGTATCATTAAGCTGCTTGAAGTTGTCAATATCGCAGAAAATAACGGCTACGCCCTTGCCCCGTTTCATCAGCTGGCCCGCCTTCATATTGAAATAGCGGCGATTATACAGCCCTGTCAAACCATCGGTAATCGAAGATTGATAGGTTGCAATAAGGCGCTCAATAACCCAATCAAACAGCAGCAGAAACAGCTGGACAAAATATACGACCGATAGCAAATAGGTGAAAATTTGCATCCCTGGCATCGTGCCGTGAAAAGCGTAAGCATCAGCCAGATGTGAGAGCTCATAGACGAAATAGGTGACGAGGCTGGCAAAATATTTCGTATTCATATCGATACCCTTCGTATCGAGCAAAATCAGAAAGGTGACGATCAGGGCATAAAAATCAAGCCCAATAAAGTTGCCTGCTCTGCCTGCACCAGCCTCAACACCAGTGAAGGACATATAGGCAATATGAAGCCCGGCGATGACAAAAGTCAGAACGAGCATCACGACAAAAGGCGTTACTTTCAGGCGGGTTCCCCGATGAGTATATAATTTCATGAAAACAAGGTTTATAATGATAAAAGAAATGATTTGCAATGTCGTCGCCAACAGATGAATCCACGGCGGAATAGCGGTGCCTGCATAAGCAAGCATGGCCAGCAGCGCCTGCTGAATCATGAAGAAGGGCAGCGTTGCATTGAGCAACCCATACGTTCGATTGTTCTTGTAGCTGGCGCTAAGGCGCACAGACATGAATAACATAAGAATGAGGATGAGAATAACGCATGAAGATGCGAGCAGTTGACCGTTAGGTCCTGCTAACCAGGAAAGGATTGTCATTGTAAGACCACCATATGCTCAAAATATAAAAAATAATTGCGCTTGTCTACATTCGTCTTCTTTACAGAAACATATGTTCTACTATATCATGTTTGATGGCAGATGAACAACGCCAATATAAGTAGTATCGGCATCATTGCCCAAAATGTGTAATCCGTTGCAAGCAATCGAATACGGGTAATAGAGGCCTTGAGCGCAAATTTGGAGGAGATTGAAGTTATGAACATCTTACAGGCTTTATTTTTCCCGCCGGAGCAGCCGGGTGGTGTTTCTTCCATGATTCCCTATATTCAGGACCGCTTTCAGCAGATGGGATGGCAAATGGAGCTATTCTCGCTTCCGAAGCGAGTAAGAGGAAAAGGGCAGGAGGAAGTGGTATTCGAAACATTCGATTACCATGCTTTTGAAGGGGACCCGCTTGTTGATAAATATATTCAAACGTACCGCGATTACGTCTGGTGGACGAAGCTGCGGCTGAAGAAGACATATGATATTATTCATGCGCATCATCCGATTGCGGCGCTGGTTATGAAGCAGCTGTACCCAGACACACCCGTCATGATGACGATTCACTCCAGCTATGAGCGCGAGCTTATTTTGAATGGCAAAATTGAAGAGAATGGCAAGGTGCATCAATTTTTGACCGCTATTTATGGCGAGCTGGAAGCGCGTGTTGACAAGCTGCTGACGGTGTCAGAATCATTCCGCACGTATATATCTCCTTATGTGAAAGAGGCAGCGGACATTAAGGTCATTCCAAACGGATTTGATGAGAAGCGCTTTAAGCCGATTGCCCATGAAAATGAAGTTCCCCAGCTCATTACCGTATGCCGCCTTGTGCCGGCAAAAGGCATTGACATTCTTCTTCATGGCTGTGCGGAGCTGAAGCGCAGAGGACATCCATTCGTCCTGCATATTATCGGAGATGGACCGATTCGTCCGGAGCTGGAGCAGCTCGCAGTCGAGCTGGATTTGTATGACGATATTATTTTTTACGGTTATATGCTGCATCCCGAGGAATTTATGCCGTTTTTTGATATTTTCGTGCTGCCTTCGCGGGCGGAGGCGTTCGGTTCCGTATTTGCCGAGGCAGCACTCTGTTGGCTGGCGCTTGTCGGAACGAATGTAGGGGGCATTTCGGAGCAAATTGACGATGGGGTCAATGGACTGCTCGTACCGACAGAGGACCCGATTGCGCTTGCTGAGGCACTGGAGAAGCTGGTCACGGATTCCTCGTATCGTTACAACTTGGCGCGTTCGGGCTGGGATAAAGCAAAGCAGGTTTATTCGCTGCAGCGGGTTATCGCGCAGTTGAAAAAGGTATACGTCAATACGCTGCGTCAAGCGGAATAATCTAACATTTTGATATCGGATGGAGCTGGAGCAGAAGGCAAAGGGCAGAAGCTGTCTAAGCCTCGCTTCGGCCCATTCGCTTGCGGATAATTAAATAAAGCCAGCCGAGACTGATCAGCCCGAATATCGGGTAAAGAGTGGATAGAAGCGGCCCAAACCCGATCTGGCTTGCCATATAGCAGAACAGCAGGATGATAGTCGTAATGATGGAGCGCGACCATTTTAACCGCTCTTGCAGCTGGAGGGTAAGGCCGTAAATGTCAGCGATCAGGGTGGTGAAGATTTCGGCGAAAATCAGGAATACATAAATAAATTGGACGCTTTGGCCAAGCTGCTTGGCGATGCCTCCCATCGGAATGGCATATTGCTGAATGCCTGGCATATGTACGGACAAGGCAATATGGCCTGCAAGCAGCATAAAGCCAATGCCCATGCCGCCGAGCCACGAACCGATGATGATAACTTTACGGTCCCGGATCTCGGCTCCGAGCGGGACAAGCACCGCTTGCGACATCGATAGGTTGAAGGCGGCATAAAGGAAAGGCGCGGCCCATGCGGCCCAGATTGAATGATCGCTGGCAAGCGAGATAAAGCGCCCGGCGCCTGGCGTATTGAATGTATCAATAATGATGAGGACGGTAAACAGCAGCATGACGGGAACGACGATCGCATTGACCATCAAAATCGACTTCATCCCTTTGCGCAGCAGGAAATAACAGCCGACAATCGTAATGAGCAGGCCGGTTTGATAGGAAATATTCCAGTTTTCATAAAAAATCGTTCCGGCTCCCGCAAGCATAACGGCGGTAACGCCGAGCAAAATAACGAACATAAAGTGGCTGATCCAACGGCCATATTGTTCGCCAAACAGCGCCTTGTTCAGATCTTCATATGATTTGGCGCGAATATCGCTGGCAATCAGCATCATTTTGCTGCCAAGCCATATGAAGAGAAAGGTTGATAAGGCGATCGTAAGCGTTCCCCAATAGCCGAAACGGGTGAAAAATTGTAAAATTTCCTGCCCTGTCGCAAAGCCGGCTCCAACAACAGTACCCATATAGGTGGATGCAATTTGCAGCACCTTACCTGTTCGTTTCATTATCATGATTTGCCCTTCCCCCGTTTCCGAACTCTTCTGCACATGCTTTATAGAAGGTATGTCCAAAACGGGACGGGCATGACAGCAAGTTCATCTGAGCGAAGGCAGGTTGGCACACAGGCTATGACTATGATTATTTCCATTATTGTATTTATTATCACGCTGGCGCTTATACTGGTGAAGCCAAGGGGCATGAATGAAGCTTTAATCGCGCTTGCGGGCGCCATTATTTTATTTGTTTTACAGCTGCTAAAGCTGGAGGATGTCGTATACATATGGGGGTTTGTATGGAATGCGACGTTTTCTTTAATTGGCATTATGATTTTTACGTCTTTGCTGGATCAAAATGGCTTTTTTCGCTGGGCGGCGCTGCATATTGTGCATCGGTTCTATCATTTGCCACTGCTGCTGTTTACGATGCTGTCACTGCTCGCTGCGGTGATTACGATTTTTTTCAACAACGATGGAACGATTTTGATCATGGTGCCGATTGTGCTCGAAGTAACCGCGCTGCTGAAGCTGTCCCGTAAGGGAAGGCTGGCGTATTTGCTTGGGATCGGACTGATGGCGGACACAGCCAGCGCTCCTCTGATGATGAGCAACTTGACGAATATTTTAACGGCTGATTTTTTTCATATTCCTTTTGATCAATATGCATCGCAAATGCTGCTGCCTGGACTTGCGGCGATTGTCGCGACAATTGCTGTATCGCTGGCTTTTTTCGGTCGGATGATCAAAAATGAGGAGAGCAGGGGCGAAATGCCAAGGGTATTTCCGCTGCCTGCAACTGTACTTGGCAATATTACGCTGTTCCGGATTTCCTGGTTCATTATCGTCATGATGATGCTCGGTTATTTGCTGTCGGAGCACTTCGGCGTTCCCGCCTGTGTAATTGCGCTTGGCTGTGCTGGCATCCAGTGGGTGGCCTCGGCTGTTTTTAAACAGGTGGACGCCAAGCAGACGGTGCTGCGGGCACCGTGGCTCATTATCGTATTTGCACTGGCGATGAATTTGGTTGTGTACAGTTTGCATGTGCACGGGGCTGTAGCGTGGTTTCCAGATTGGATTGCTGCAGCTTCTAGCGGTTCTCCTCTTGCGGGCCTATTTGGTTCAGGACTGTTATTTGCGCTGCTGGCGGCCGCTATTAACAACCTGCCAGCGGTTCTCATTTCGTCGCTTGCGATCACTCAGGTGAATGGGGCCGATTATTTACCTTACGCCAGCCTGCTTGGAACGGCGATTGGGGCGAAGCTTACACCAATCGGTTCACTTGCAACGCTGCTGTGGCTGCAGCTGCTGAGTCAGGGTGGCGTAAAGGTTTCCTGGAGGGAGTATACGAAATATGGATTGCTGTTTACGTTTCCTATTTTGCTCGTTGCTTTGCTCGTGCTGTGGCTGACCGGAGATTATTAAAATTAGCTGCGGGCGAGCAGCTTAATAGACACGATTTCGCTTAATTCGGGATCAAGATCCAGCTTGAGCAGCGTCTTAGTTCCCTCGTATGCTATAATAAAGCCGCTTTGCGACGTCGGTTTGCCAAGCGCCTTAACAGCTACTTTGGAATCGTCGCCGATTTTAACGCCGCTCAGTCCGGTTTTTACTTTTTTATCATACACTTCGATGTATTGAATCGTATTTTTGTCACTCAGGCCAATGGCGAAGCCGTCATATTCGTGGACTTCAATTTTTACCTGATTTTCCTCCTCCAGCGTGTAGGAATCAAGGGCGGCGCCGAATAGCTTCGTCATGGCTGCTTTGGAATCGCCGATTGCGAGGCCGAGCAAAGCCGGCTTGGCCGCATTCCACTTGCCTTCTTCATTTGTTTTCGCAGGCGCTGTTTTATTGCTTGATAATTCGGTAGAAGGAACAGCTTCGGTGCTTGCTTCTTCACCAGCTTCTACGGCCTGGTTTTGCACTGGATTTTGCTTTTGCTCAAGCGAGTTTTCTAAATATGTTTTTTGCGGGCTGTCCGATTGGTTGAGCGGCTGTTCAGCAGCTAAGGGAGTACTTGCGCTTTGAGCCGTGTCGCTTGGGCTTGTCATGCTTTGGCAGCCAGCTGTTGCAACGGCTATGGCTACAACTGCGGCATATTTTGCAAGCCGATAAGGTGATTTCTTCATGTTTGTCACTTTGCAGCGCTCCTCGCTTGTCATCATTGGATGATGCTTGTATTCTACTATAAGGTAAAACGGATGATATTGGGAAAAAGTTTCTGTTAACGCTCAAAAAAATTGGTCAAATGGCCCATTAATTCCTACGGGCGGAAACGAGGGGACAAGTTATGCGTTTCTTATTGCGCTGTTCCCTATACCTATGGTAAGTTATCCAAAAGGAATTTTTGGTGGGGGGAATGGCATACGATGGATATTTTAAAACAACGAATTTTGGAACAGGCTTCGGTATTGTCAACGGATGTGCTTAGGCTGGATTCTATTATCAACCACCAGGTCGATCCTGCATTAACGATGGAAATGGGCCATGAATTTGCAAACCGCTTCGCTGGAGAGCAAATTACGAAGGTCGTCACAATAGAGTCTTCAGGCATCCCGTCTGCTTTTGCAGCTGCTTATGTGCTCGGTGTGCCGCTTGTTTTTGCAAGACGCAAAAAGACGTTAATTGCTGATAATGACGCTTATTGTGAGCGTGTCCCTTCCTTTACGAAGGGGATGGTTACCGATATTATGGTATCCAAACAATATTTGACAAGCGAAGATCGGGTACTGTTTATTGATGATATTATTGCCAATGGCGATGCAGCACGAGGACTTCTCAAAATTATTGAGCGCTCTGGTGCAAAGCTTGTGGGCATGGGTGTTGTCGTTGAAAAATCGTTTCAAGCAGGTTCGCGAACGCTGCGGGAGCAAGGGGTTCGTGTGGAATCGCTCGTTAGCATCTCATCGCTTGAAGGCGGTCAAATTACATTTGAGTAAGATGTTCCAGTACAATTGCTCTTTCCCCGCAAGTAAAATTGGCTTATAATAAAACGTAAGTGATCGAGGGGAGGCAGAAATAATGGGAAATTGGTCAGCAGAATTCATGGATGTCAAATTATCCGATGCGAAAAATCATTTTGAGCGTGCATTAGATTGCAAACATACGGAATTTGATGATTTGTACCCTTATATGATTGAGCATCCGCAATTTTTCTGGTACAAAAGATATGTAGCATGGTCAGAGCTGCTTACGATCGTGAAGCTGTTTGAAGAGCTGGATCTGGAATGGCGTGAGCCGTTTAGCGAGCGTCAAGCCGAGTACATTGGCAAGCGTGTCATGTCCTCGCGCGTATTGGATGAGTGGTATGAGACGAATGATTCCAAGGAGCATGTTGGCTAAGGCATACGCAGATCAATAGCATATATCAGCCTCAATAAACGGTTCTACAGTTTATTGGGGTTTTTTTTCACCATAATATGGTGAGTGCGTTCGAGGGAGGTAGTTGGTGCATGGTTAGTGAGGAATTGCTGGATCAGTTCCGATTAAGCGGCGAGAAAGTGCGCGTTGTCCGCGATGGGCTGGAGATGAATGACGTCATTGGCATCGTAGTAGCTTGGGATGATGCATCCGTCGTAATTCGCAGAGCTAACAGGCGGGTCGTCAAGCTGAGCCGGACGTATTTGTATGAGCCGGCCTCTCAGGAGCGTGGCAGCATTTTGGAAGGGGAAGTATGACAGATGGAGCTCTTGAAGCAAAAGATTAGAGATGAGGGCATCGTGCTGGGCGAGCAGGTGCTTAAAGTAGATTCGTTTCTGAATCACCAGATCGATCCGAAATTGATGTTCGCCATTGGGGAGCATCTTGCAGCTCTATTTGCTGCAGCGGGTGTGACGAAGGTTTTGACGATTGAATCATCAGGAATTGCTCCTGCTGTCATGGCGGCTATGAAGCTGGATGTTCCGCTTATTTTTGCCCGCAAACGCAAGTCATTGACGCTTCAAGATGATTTATATACGCATAAGGTGTATTCCTTCACGAAGCAGGAGGAGAGCGAGGTTAGCGTTGCCCGCAAGTTTGTACAGGCGGACGATGTATTTCTCGTCATTGATGATTTTCTGGCGAATGGGGAGGCGGCACTTGGCATGGCGCGTATCGTAGAGCAAGCCGGAGCC
Organism: Paenibacillus algorifonticola; assembly: GCF_000971975.1. Classification (GTDB taxonomy): domain Bacteria; phylum Bacillota; class Bacilli; order Paenibacillales; family Paenibacillaceae; genus Pristimantibacillus; species Pristimantibacillus algorifonticola. Next base: position 75,329 of record NZ_KQ040785.1, read on the forward strand.
AAGGTTGCGGGAATCGGCATCGTTATTGAAAAGTCTTTCCAGCCGGGCAGAAAACGGCTGATTGAGCTGGGATACCGAGTGGAGTCGCTGGCAAGAATTGCTTCACTTTCGAACGGACAGGTTGCATTTGTCGAATAGAAAGCAGGGTGGTCATAGTGACTAGCAATCGGTTTGCAGTAGCGATACACATCATGAGTCTGCTGGATTTGGTTAAGGATGAGCGTTTAACGTCCGACCAAATTGCTGGCAGTGTGAATACAAACCCGGTTGTCATTCGCCGCATCATCGGCATGCTGGCGAAAGCGGGTCTTGTACAGACGAGTCCGGGAGTGGCTGGAGCGAGCATTACCCGCCCGCTGGACGAAATATCGCTGCTCGATATTTATCGGGCTGTACAATCGCAGACGCAGGAGGAGCTATTTGCGATTCATGATAAGCCGAATCCGGATTGTCCAACTGGACGGAACATCCAGTCTTCGCTGGAAGAGTTTTTTGCTGAAGCGCAGCAGGCGATGGAAGACAAGCTCGCATCTATACGGCTATCGCAGGTGACACAGAGCATCGCGAGTAAAATTTAACAAACAAGAGCTGAGCCTATGAAGGCACAGCTCTTGTTTGTTTTTGCTGTGCTCAGGGAAGCAAAAGGGCTTGGCAATTAACGGTTGCCACCAGTACGGTTACCTCCAGAACGTTGTGAACTTTCAATGTTAGACATATGCATTTTCCCAAATAGGTTCTTAAAGGAATAGAGGGGAAGAAAGAGACGAATGGGCTGGTAAAATAATAGCGTCGCCTTTATACTATTTAAAATCTATTCCATTATCTTTCAGGAGGTGCTGTATGAAATGAGCGAAAATCCAATTTTAATTTCCTTCCCTGAATCGTTTGAAACAGAGCGCTTGCTCATTCGAGCCCCACAGTGGGGGGACGGTATTTTTTGCAATGAAGCGATTGGCGAAAGCTTGGAGCAGTTAAAGCCGTGGATGCCATTTGCACAAACGATGCCTACTGTAGAGCAATCGGAAGCCTATGTACGGAAGGCTCGGTTGAGTTTTCTGGAACGTAGCGATTTGCCGCTGCATTTGTTCGATAAGCAAACGGGTGAATTTGTCGGCAGCAGCGGCCTGCACCGATTTGACTGGGATGTGCGGAGGTTTGAAATCGGCTATTGGCTTAGAACGTCACGTTCCGGCCAAGGATTGATGACGGAGGCGGTAAATGGGATTACGGGCTTTGCGATTCAGGAGTTGAAGGCCAGCCGAATCGAAATTCGCTGCAATGAGATGAACCGCGCCAGTGCGCGAGTAGCGGAGCGAGCGGGCTTTACACTGGAGGGCATTTTGCGAAAATCCGCCCGCGAGCAGACAGGCGAGCTTGCCAATGCTTGTGTTTATGCGAAGGTTAAAGGGTATGAATTTTAACTTCTCTGTCGCCAGAATTCTCCCGCCTCTTAGGCGGGGGATGAATGGGGACTTGTGAAAATTGACATCAAACAATCTAAAGCGATAGACTGATATTAATCAGTCGTATCACAAAAAAAGGTTGTGAAACCAATGGATTTAGACTCAAATAATCATTCAGTGTTCTTGCTTCATTATCACTTAATATTAGTTGTAAAATACAGGAGAAAAGTTATTAATGATTCTATCTCCGACAGATTGAAAGAAATTTTCGAGTATATTCAAA
>NZ_KQ040785.1:77102-77305 GCF_000971975.1 Paenibacillus algorifonticola
CTTGCTTCATCTTAATATTAGTTGTAAAATACAGGAGAAAAGTTATTAATGATTCTATCTCCGACAGATTGAAAGAAATTTTCGAGTATATTCAAAGCAATTATAATATCACTCTAAAGGAATGGAATCATGATAAAGATCATATTCACATATTAATGAAAACTCATCCTAATACAGAGATATCTAAATTCCTTAATGCCTAT
>NZ_LAQO01000037.1 GCF_000971975.1 Paenibacillus algorifonticola
ATATGACGCCTGTTCAGTATCGCCAAGAAGCCCTTAAAAAAGTTGTCTGATTTACTGTTGACAATCCAAACTAGTTGGAAAAATACACTGGAGAAATAAAATTAATACTATAAGATAAGAGAGTAGTAGATAAGAGAGAAGCTATCTGAGTCGTTGCGGGGAACTTGTAGAAGAAGTAATACCAGTTTCTCCTGAGATCGAAGAGGCAAGGAATGATGGATTCGCTAAAGAGGTAAATATGATTGGATCAAAACGATTGCCAAATTCATTCATCAAATGTGATGAGGCCTTTGCCGACTTTAGTAAATGATTCCCGGGGAAGGATGTACAGCATCACATCCGTCCAGGGGTCATTATTTATCGATTCTTCTGTTAATGAAAAATAAAATCGATTGTTATTTTGGTCTCAAAGCACCAGAGTGGATAATAATTGTAATCATTACCTCATTCCTCAACGAATGCCGATTCTATATTTGGGGAATTATTCTAAGGTCGGAATCGACAACTGATTCGCTTTTCTGTGAATAGACCAAGCATAGTAGGAGGGGATAAAATGAAATTCGAGCTTGGGCGCTGCTTACTGCTTGAGCGATTAGCGGAAGCCCACATGACCATTGGTCAATTAACTGAGGCGTTGCATTATAAACATGAGCGGATAAACGATTTTATAGAAAATAAAAGAATGATGCCCTTGAAAACGGCTATTTCGATCGCTGATACGATTGGATGTTCGGTAAACAACCTATATGAATTAGTCGCGATAGAACCTCCTCCTAGGGTCGAATAGAAGGCTGATTTAAGCCGTATATCGCCAAGCTGAAATTCCACCCTGCGAATCCAGCTGTAAAAATAGCCGGGCTTTTTCATGATACAAATCGGGACAGAAGGCCTCCTCTGTAGCTACCTGCGCGCTGTTATGCCTGTTCCAGACTGTCATATTCAGACCTTTCCCCCATAAGAACAATAGATCTCCATCCGCTGCTAATTGTCCCTGTGGATGAGGAAAAACATCCTCTATAGGTGAAGTGGTCGCATAGGCTGGAACCCCCCTTAATAAAGTGGAACGTTCACCCGTCAGCACATTAGACAGAATAACAACAGGTAAAACCCCTTCATCTGGCCAATCCTCCTCATCAAGCTGATCGCCATCCACTTGGCCCCAGATCGCCATTGTCTGTGAATCTACCCAAGCGGCGGGCAAATCCCAGTCCAGAAGCACGTCCCAGGGTGAGGATACGGAAGCGCCGTCTTCCGCCTCCCGAGCGTTGTTAAGCCAATCTCGAACATTCCACGAACGAATAACACCAACAGGCTGCCATACCCAGCCCATATCGACAATCCACTGCTGATCCTGCGACACGTAAAGCTTTCCGTGAAAATAATCAAGATAGCCGTCGTCTTCATATTGGGCATTTGGACGCTTGCTTAGAAGCTCCCCTGACTCCACATCAGTTAAGTCCACACGGTTCCACAATGTGCCATGAATGAGCAGCGATCGCCCGTCAATCTCTGCAAAGGCTAACGGAAAGGTACATACCTCTGAATGATAGTCGTCTCGAGACAGCTTCATGATTTGTTGGCGGGCGAGCAAATCATAAACCGCGGCATGACGGCCAAAACGGTTCGAAATCGCTGCATACTGTCCATCTTTACTGACTACAACTTGCAGCGGATGAGAGATATTAAGATCAGGAATATCAATCTGAAGCAGGTTTTCAGCAAGTCCTGTAGTAAGATTCAGCTTCCACAATTCACATGCATGATTCAAGGCAAGAACCGACACATTTTGCTCATCAGGCAATGGATGCATAACAGCGATAGGGCCTGGGGAGACGCTGAGCGCTGGCAAAGAAATAAGATGAAATGGCATATTCCCACCCCTTTCAATAATAGCTCTATTTTAATCTATTTCTATGTATCTTCCAAATACTAGGGTGCGTATGCAAACCGGAGTTGGCCTGCTGCGTCTTGCTTAGCGCTTATTCAAAGCAAATCTCATCTGACGATTCAAGGCTTAAGGAACCGCAGCCTGCGATTGTTGCGATTGTTGCTGAGACCACGCAGCTCGGGACGCTCCCTCCTTTTTTGAAGGACTGAGGTTCCGCTATTCTGGCTTTTGATCCGATTTCAGGCCGTAAGCGGACAGGAAATCCGTTATTGCTCTCATTTTCCCGTCAAAATGGCTTTTGGCAGCGCATTAGCGGCTCCTGAGTCCGCAGCCTGTCCCATAACCCGTGATCTTATTGAAATAGCGGCTGCTGTGTCCACCAAGTTTATCTTTGTGCAGGGAGTAAACATATGAAACGAAGAGCATGAAGCTGCCTTTCGGTACGTAGGTTCACATTCATGAAGCGTGACATTCTCGGTAGGGGAGACAATACGTGGCAATACGTTTGACGCTAAATTCGATCAGGATCTGGCTCGCTTACGTTTGCATACACGCACTAGTCGCCCGAACGGCTATTTCTGAGGCTCTAAGGCCTTTTTTTGCTGAAATGAATGCCAATTCGCGACATTAACATCGAAAACTTTTAAAATCAAGTGAGAGAATAGGTACGGATCAGCAGTCTTAGCAGTAGACATATAAAAGTCGCACCGTAAGAGGAGGGGAGCAAGTGGAGCTGAGAGACGATCATATCATTATCGAAGCCGTGCTGAACGGAAATAAACAAGCGTACGCAGACATCGTTCGGCGCTATCAAAATAAGCTTTATGGACTGTTTCGAAAAATGGGCTCTTCCGAGGCTGACGCCGAGGATTTGACGCAGGAGACGCTGCTCAAAGCCTACCGCAAGCTGGCATCGCATAATCCGGTGCAAAGCTTTGCTGGCTGGCTTTACACAATCGCTGTTAATTTGCAGAAGGACGGCTGGCGACGGAAAAAACCAGAATCCCCCGTACAGGATGAAGGCTGCGAACGCGAGACACCGGAATCAAAGCTGCTGCAAAAAGAGCTGCGCTCTGAGCTGGACCATCTGCTGGAGAAGCTGCCCGAGAATTATCGGCTGGTGCTGGTTCTCCGCTACACGAACCAGCTGAGCCACGAGGAAATCGCCAGCATAACTGGCATGTCGGTACGGCAGGTCACCAACATCGTTCACCGCGCTAAAATTAGACTGCGGAAAATGGTAGAAGCCAAGGAGGGACAACGTTATGACATTTTGGAATCGTACAAAAGCTGAAAAAGCCGATCTTAAAGCGGGGGCTGGAGCAGCGACACCGACACCGACGCCGGAAGATAAAAAAATAGAAACTGTCCTGTTCGAGGACAGGCTCCAGGACGATTTTACCGATAGGGTGATGCTGGAGCTGGAGGGCATCGACATAGAGCCAGCGGAAAATAGCGATCCGCTTGAGCTTGAGCCCAGCGCCTCATCTATTGCCCATCATGTGAAACGACAACACGCGGCCAGAAGGTCATCGAGACGCAAAGCCTGGGGGCTTGCAGCCGCTGCCGTCATGCTCGCGGGAAGCACGCTGCTATACGCACAACCGACACTTGCGGATATGGTGCGGTCGCTTTTCGCCCAGAACAGCTATGTGGATAGCGGCATGAAGCAGGCGCAGGAGGCAGGACTGGTACAGCATCCGGACGCCAGCGCTGAAGATCAGGGATATACGCTTAAGGTCAACGAAGTGATAGCCGATTCGACCCGTCTCATTGTAGGAATCGACATTTATGATGCGAAAGGAAATCCGGTAGCTGGCGAAATTCAATCTACTAATGGGAATTTCATTCTTTTTGATGTAGATAGAGGGCATATTGGAGATATCCCTTATGGAATCATGACGGGAGGCAATACGACTACGAGCCGATTCGAATTTGTTTTTAGACGGCCAGTATTGAAAGACAAGATGCAGCTCGACGCTTACATTAACCAGATCGCCTTGCATCAAGGAACACCGGGTTCGGATGACTTTTCGTCTAAGACGGTCAAGGGTCGATGGACGCTGCGGGTCGATGTCGATTTGAGCAAGGCGAAAGCCCAGACGCTGTTCACCCCTATCGGCATTTCTTATGAGACGCCAAGCGGCATTCGGATTCAGATGCAAGGAGCAACCCGTACGCCGAGCGGAGGCTCGCTTGAATTTACGACGTCGCTGACGCCGGAGGCGGCGAGCAGGGCATTAAACGGTCAAAGCGGGTTTAATCTGTTAAACTACCATCTGGAGGATGAACAAGGCAATGTGCTTGAGAAGAGCCCGAGCATGACGGAAATGGAATTTTCAAGTCGTCGCTACGAGTTTGACCGATGGAGCGGGCTGACGAAATGGTTTTACCAATTCGATGATTTTGCCTATGACAAGCAGCAGATTCGGTTTGTGCTGGACAGCTATATGATCCGGGAAAAAAGCGAGGCCTCGATCATTTTTGACCCGTCTAAAGTTTCGCCCGAAAATCCTGTCCTATTCGAAGACGCTGGCGATTCATTGCTGCTCAAAGGATTGACGGTCAACTCAAATGGGGTAGGAAAAATTTCAATTGGCGGCACGTTCAGCAATCCCAACTTCGCGTCGGATACTTGGATCGCCGTTGATGAGAATGGCAAGGAATACCGCATGTCGGTTGGCGGGGGATATAGCCCTGAAAATCCGAATTTGGACGATGGGGCTGATCTTGGATTCGTGATGTTTGGCATGAACAGCATGCCGAAAGAGCTGACGATCAAACGCACCGTCATCAATCGCGAGTATAAGGATGCCGATTGGTCGTTCGTCATTCCGTCCAGCGGAATGAACGGCGTTATCCCGCAATAAGCAAGCGGGTATCCCGGTGATGGCAATGGTACTGATGTCTGGGAGAATCAAGAAACCTTAAGAGAGATAGCTCGCCAGCACCTATAATGAAAGCATGTTCAACAAGCGCATGGGGGCAATGGACGATGGAAACTTTATCAATTAGCTGGATTGGTGCCCTAGCGGGGCTGGCTATCGTAGCTACTTTGCTTTACGGTTTTCTCCTTTAATAACGAGGATGGGGTGAGAGGAAATGAAAGAAACGATATTTGTGCTGGCACCAGATTCATTCAAGGAAAGCATGACAGCAAAAGAAGTCTGTATCGCGATGGAAAAAGGGTTGCGGAAAATCTATCCGGCAGCAGGTTATATTCATGTACCGATGGCCGACGGAGGGGAAGGAACGGTGCAATCCCTTGTGGATGCTTCAGGCGGTACGATACATCATAAAGAAGTAAGCGGGCCGCTTGGTCAGACCGTAACGGCAACGTATGGCATTCTCGGCGATGGGACCACGGCGGTTATCGAGATGGCATCGGCCAGTGGCATTCACTTGGTGACGAAGCAAACGAGAAATCCGCTTTGCACCACTACCTACGGGACGGGCGAGCTGATTCGCGCTTGCTTGGATCAGGGCATTCGCAAAATCATTATTGGGATCGGCGGGAGCGCGACCAACGATGGGGGCACAGGCATGGCTGAAGCGCTTGGTGCAAAATTTCTTGATGCGCAGGGACATGCGCTTTCGCGTGGAGGCGGAGCTCTTGGCCACTTGGCCCGTATCGATGTGTCGAAGCTGGACGAGCGTTTGCAGGAGGTGCAATTTATTGTCGCCTGTGATGTGACGAATCCTTTATGCGGGGAGCATGGCGCTTCGCAGGTATTTGGTCCGCAGAAGGGAGCGACCCCGGAAATGGTGGAGCGGCTGGACGCGAACCTGTCCCATTATGCAGATGTCGTTAAGCAGCAATTGCATAAGGATGTGCGGGACATACCGGGCGCAGGCGCAGCCGGAGGGCTCGGCGCAGGCTTGTTGATTTTCACGCAGGCGGTTTTGCGCAAGGGTATTGAAATTGTAATTGAATATTCGGGACTGCGAGACAAGCTGGCTGAGGCGGATGTCGTATTTACGGGTGAAGGCGGCATCGACTTTCAGACGAAATTTGGCAAAACCCCATACGGTGTAGCTCAGGCAGCCAAGGAAGCGGGCAAGCCGGTCATAGCAATCGCTGGATTCATTGGCGAAGGGATCGATACATTATACGCCGAAGGCATTGATGCTGTATTCGGCATCGTTCCAGGGGCATCCGATTTGGAGAAGCTTCTGAAGGAAGGGCCAGATAACGTGGAGCGTACTACCGAGAACATTGCGAGGGTGCTGAAATTGGGACGGATTACTTAAAGGGAAAACCGCTTGAGAACTTACGACTCTAAATCAAGACAGGTAAGCGGCCACAAGCATACCTTTCGTATCCTTCGCTATACTTCCACCCTGTTCAGGAGTACCGAGCTCAGACATAATTCAGTTATTGAATACAGACGGTGCTTTTGATTATAACGATGGGGAGGAATGGATATGTTTGATAAAAAGGTGACGCTGCGGCCTTATGCTGATATGTCAGCGCATATGGAGGGTTTTGAGGTGGTTTCGGCCCAGCTTGGCGGGGATGGATGCGTGTACGTGCTGCTGGTTAACCACATCCCGAAACGGAAACGAGGCATGTACGTCCCATCAGCACTGAAGGAACCGTATACCTACAAGGTACTGGTCATAGAAGATAACTATATGGAACCAGTGCTGATTGAGGGCCAGCATTTCAATTATCATTATGTGCAGCCCCTTCGGAATCAACTGCTGTTGGTCGGTGCGCGCTGCGCTTATTATGGTGTAGGCAAATATGATTTGAACGCCAAAGTGTGTGACTATAAAGGCGAGACCGTTCGCGAGTTTATGCTGGGAGACGGCATTCAGAGCGTGCAGGTAACGGAGAAAGGCACCATTTGGACCAGTTATTTCGACGAAGGCGTTTTCGGGAACAACGGGTGGAATAATCCTATCGGAGCGCGGGGTCTCCTAGCTTGGGATGAGCATGGCAACAAAATATATGAAGACCACAAGTCAGATATCGCCGATTGTTATGCGCTGAATGTGGTGAATGAGCAGGAGGTCTGGTTCTATTTTTACACGGACTTTCTGTTAGGCCGTATTTCAGGCGGACCCGAGCAGGCTAAGGTCACCTATATGAATCCGCATATTTCCGGCTCTGCCGGGTTTTGTACGGATGGTTACCACTTTTTGTTCGACGGCGGTTATGGCAAACATGAAACCTTTATTTTGAAGAAAAATGAAAAACCAGATAGCTTGAGTGCAGGGCACAAGATCCATTTTTTGAATGAGCAGGGGGAGCTGCTTAAACCGCATACCCGGGATTTTCGAGAAAACCGCGTGCTGTTTAGTGAAGGCAGCTACTTGTATCAAGTGGCGATCGAAGAATTGGTTTAGTTCATTTATGCATGGTCTTTCAAATGCTGCGGCTGTTCCATATAGACTTAGGAGAAGGAATGCATGTATAATAATTGTGGAATTTGTAAATTTAAACAGAACATGCAGGGCAAAGCGTGTAGGGGAGCTGCCAGAATGAAAGTGCAATTAGAAGGCATTACCGTATTATCGAATGATGTATCCCGTCTGGCCAGTTTTTATCGAGAAGTGCTCGGATTTAAAACGGTTGTGGAAGAAGGGCATTATGCAGAGTTTGAAAATAGCGGTGTTCGTTTGGCGATATGCTCCAAACCGTTAATGGCGGATAACACGAACGACCATCCTTCTTTTACAGAGGAGCATAAGGGGCAGGCGTTTGAGCTTAATTTTCAATGTCCTTCTCCAGAAGAGGTTTATGCTCTTTATGATGAGTTTGTCTCTAAAGGAGCTACAGCGATTACGGCGCCTCAATTAAAGGCTTGGGGGCATACGACGGGCTTCTTCGCTGATCCTGAAGGCAATATTCATTCGATATTTGCGATCAATCCCATTGAAGCTGGTCCACAGTAGAATCAAAAGAACAGACAGCCTGCATCTCACATTTTGAATGAGTGCAGGCTGCCTGTTCTTTTTTTAAGCTCGTTAGTTTTAGTCGAGTCCTGCCTGTGCCTTGGATAGCAGCTTTCCTTTATTAAAAGAGAGCACCGCATTAGCCCCTGTATCCCCAGCGCCGTAATAGGAGTAGACGACCATATCTGCGGTTTCGCTCAAAGCTCGGCCGTTGCCGCCAACAATTTCAGTTACTTCCTTATAGGTCATGCCAATTTCTATTTGCTGATACTGATCAAAGGTAATCCGTACGTCATCGCCTTTGTCAGCGGGGCCATTATCGCTTGGTGCAGACGCATCGACACTGCCGCCAGCTTGATTAATGGCTACAACCGTTGATTTGAGCTCTTCCAGCTCTTGTTCCTTAGCGGCAAGCTGCTGTTCCAGCCCCGCAACCCGTTCCTGCAAGCTGTCAAAATCCGCTTGTGTAGGTCCCGAAGAACCACATGCCGAAAGAGCAAGCAGCGACAATATAAGGGCCGCTCCGCCTAACCATCGTCTACCGTACTTTTTCATAGAGAAAAACCCCCTTTTTAAGATGAGCTCGCTTTTATACAGCAATCAACGGTTTCTGGAAAGAAAAAACAATACCGCCATCCAGTTTACCACAGCAAATACCGGCTGTAACTGAGGCTTTGGCTCTGGTCCTAATTTCTTAGTATGGTATGAGCTGATGTTAACAAAGGCGAGCCAAGCTGCGGCCTATAAAAAAATGCTGCTAGATGCAGAGAGGATCTAGCGATCCTTTCTGCATCTAGCGGCTGCTGGCGAATTGCAAACGGGTGTATAGATTTCTCTAATCTGAACCGTCATGCCAGGTGATTAGGTCCTCTGCCGATTTTCTTCTTCTTGCTTTAGGGATTTTATCCTCGTTGATATAGCCCATGTGCAAGGTGCCAACAAGCTTCTCATCCGATTGAATGCCAACGCTGCGCTGAAAATCGGCTTCCCGATTGTATTCATTCGTCTTCCACACAAAGCCAATCCGCTGCTCCCAGGCAAGCAGCTGCAAATTTTGAATCAAGGTAGCGGCTGCAAGCAGCGCCTCTTCCCGTCTGACTTCGGATTTATCCTGTTTAATAACGACGAGCAAATGGACAGGAGTCTCCAAGCAATATTCCTTCATCACGCCTTCGCCAAAACGTGCCAGCTCATCCTCTGTGTAAGTAGCTAGGACAGCATCGGCAAACTGGCGACGATCCTCATTCATAAAAATAATAAACCGCCAGGGCTCCACACTTGAATGGTAGGGTGCCCAGACCGCTGCATTCAGCAATCCCAACAACGTTTGTTTCGACAAGGGCTGATCCGTAAACGACTTAATCGTTCGACGTTCCCGAATGACACGCTCAATAGAATGGCTCATTATTCAGTTCCATTATGCTGTTTAATCGTCTCGACAATTTCATTCACGGCGTTCAATGTAGCTACTGGGGAGAAGCTGAAGTTCATCCAGTCCTTATCTCCGACAAGATAGACATGGTTCTCCTTCACAGCTTTAAGGCCCTTCCATACCGCATTGGTTTTCATATCTTCATATATTTTTTGTGCGCTCGCCGCATCATCTCCAGCCTCTACCTGAAGGATAATATGATCAGGATTAAACTCTGGCAGCATTTCCAGCGAAATGGCGATGCTCTCCTCGTCCTTAGGGAAAGCGGCTACTGAATTCAGTCCCAATTCGCCATGTATCACTTTGCCGCGGCTCGCTAGAGGTCCCATGACGTAGCTGTCTTTGCCAATAATTCGCATATACATGAACGTTTCTGATCCGACTAGGGGCTTCAGGCTTTCATTTGCTATTTTGATTTGCTCCTCATAATCCGCAATAACCTGCTCGGCCTGCTCCTTCTTGCCAAGTGCATCCCCCATATCTCGCAATTCGTCGCGCCAATTGTCACGATCAGGGAGCAAGACCGTTTCTGCGATTTTAGCCAATTGATCAACATTTTTCGCGTCCCGCCAATTTGCTCCGATAATTAGATCAGGCTCTGCCGCCAAAATACCCTCCAGGTTAAGAACGCCGCCCAGCTTTGGCACAGCATCGAATGCCCCGTTTAAATAGCTTGGAAATTCGGCATTTGCATTTTCAGCAGCTACCGGAATGACGCCTAGCGAATATAAAAAATCTGGATATGTTACCGTAGTCGCCACTACCCGAAGCGTTTTCTCGGCTGCATCGGTCTGCGCAACTGGATTATTTAATGTGTTATCCTCCTTAGCTCCACAAGCAGCAACAAGCAGCAGTGATAGCGCGATAGCTGCAAACCCCCATTTTCGTGCGCGTTTCATTTCTCCATCCCTCTCAAATGTAATAATAATTCTCATTCTCATTATAGGATGTGTCCACCAAATAGGAATGGAGAAAAGGGAAGCGGACGTGGATTTTCGCGCATTTCCCTATGTCAGCGGACTACGCCGCGCTCGAACATTTGCAGCATATGCTGCATGGCAAATCCAGTGGACAAGGGAGAAAAGGAGAAGTTATACCATTCTCGATGCCCCACTGTATATATCCGACTTGTAGGGGATTTCATTAATTTTCTCCATCCGGGCTGCTGCAATAAAGCTTCCCGGCTGCTGTCAGCCTGCTCACCTGTTTGCAAAATGATGTGATCAGCTCCCAGCCCAGCTAACTGTTCGACCGACAGGATTTTTCCGTCGATATGCAGCAGCGACTTTTCAGGTGGAATCAAACCAAGCTCGGTATACAGTATTTTCCCTCTCGATGATTGATTGCCAAACACGATGAGGCCCTCCTGAGTCATACGCGCATAAGCGACCGTTTCATTAGTTGTCAGCAGCTTAAGCTGTTCTCGAACCTCATCCCGCTTGTCATCATACCAGCGAATGAAACGATGGGCTTGCTTCTTTTTATCCAAAATCTCGCCCACATCTGTCAGCTCATCCCGCCAATCATTATGGCTTGGCAGCAGGAAGGTAGGGGCAATTCGGCTTAGAGCATCATAGTTTTCATAATCCTTCCATTCCGCAGCCAATATGACATCTGGCTTGAACGGTTTGAAATATTCAGGATCGAAGTGATGGCTGTTATTCAGCTTGGGTACCTGCTTGAACGCCTCCAGCAAATAACTGGGGAACTCCTGATCCGGAGAAAAGGCAGCAATAGGTATGGTCCCAAGCAGGTACATCAATTCGGGATGAGTGACCGTCGTCCCCAGAATACGCCGATTATGCAAATAAAAACGGGGAGATACACCAACCTTTTGCTTAAACCTTCTACTAAAATAATGCTCATCCTCAAAGCCGACTTTACGGGCGATGGCGTACAAGCTTTCTTTGGACATCGTGAGCAATTCCTTGGCTTTATCGATGCGCAGTCTGATTAAATAATCGCTTGGATTTTCACCTGTTATTTCCTTAAACAACGTTGTATACCAACGTCTGCTGAGCTGCGCGATGCCCGCCAAATCTTCAATTGTAATGGCTTCATCGTAATGAAGCTTTAAATATTCGATCGTGCTCTCGACGGCATGGCGAGGGTCAACATCGGTTCGCGAAGCATGGGATTCCATCAACAGATAGATAAGCTTCTGAAATAGAAACTGATTTTCAAGCTGCTTCTGCATGCCTATGAAAGGGGAAGGCTCTTGAAGCTTCTGCACCATAGCTCGGAGCGAACGAGGGGTATGCGACACGGTCTCATATTGAAAATAAGAAAATGTCTTGACGGACGCCGCTGAAAGTTTATTTTCTGCACGACTGAGCTGAACAACTTCACAGGCAACGATGCTGATGTTCAATAAATGACTGCCTTGATTCGTTATCTGCAACGAATGCCCTGGCTTTATTATGAAATGAGAATCGGATGGCAAAATAGGCTGACTGTGCTTACGATCTACTTGGGCTTTCGCTGTACCGCCTAGCACAAATAACAGCTGATGCTCGTTTTTCGGTGGAATAAGGACTAGCCCCTCTACAGGGACAGCATGCTTTGCTGCATTTGTCATCGTCACGAACAGATCCTGGAACGGAACATTTTTGCCAGACATGTGGGCGCCTCCTTGCTAGTAATAAAAGCTTATGTTCTGCTTCCTGTTAACTGAATCGCTTCTCTATATTGGCTGGGCGTTCGTTTCATATGCTGCTTGAACTGTCTCATAAAATGAATCTCGTTATTATATCCGCTCATCTCCGCAATTTTCTTAACGGAAATATCCGTCGTTGAAAGCAAATATTTCGCATGCTCGATTCGGCTCAGAATCAGGTCTGTAATTGGGCTAACGCCAAAAAAATCCTTATACAAGTGCTGGAAACAAGATTTGCTCATCGTCAGCTCATGAGAGAGTCCGGCTATCGTCCACGGGAGAAAAGGCTGATTGTACATTTTAGTGCGGACAATCGGCATTTTATTGTAGTGTGTGCTGCTGATTTCCTTGTTGGAAACATGAATCTTATTGCTTAGCTTAATAAAAAACAGCTTCAAATATAATTGAATCGTTTCTGACCTGAAACGGTTGGAGGAATAGTTTTCGTAGCACAAATGGTTAATCATCATCGACAGCTCATTCATGTCGCCAATGCGGATAATCTGATTTTGGGGAATGTCCAGCTCAGCGAGCAGAGCTTCATCGCCATCCTGCAGCTTGAAGTGAAACCAGTCATTCGTAAACTGCGCTCCGCATGCCCGGTACATTTGTGGCTCGTCCTCGCTGTAAAGGATGAAGGAATCGGGTTCAGTTCGTATTTCGGAGCCATTTAAGGTAAAAAATGCAGGCGTTTTCAAAAGCAGCAGCATATAGTCGCCAGATCCTTGCGGCCTGTTAATAATAAAATCGCTGTCGTGGCTGTGATTAAAGCCGATATTTCCAATATTCATAAGCTCCTCCATCGGTACGGGGTATGCCCATTGTATATTCCGCGCGCAGCGTTGTAAATACAATTTGCACAATAGGTTAGTAGATGCGCATGATGTGTAATTGAATGTCCCTGCCCTTCTAAATTATGCTGAATATATAAAATTCAACGTTCAGCGTGACGTGGCAAAGAGAGGGATAAATATGAAAATAAATATAACAAATCAACGTGGCCCTGCTATCGAGAAGGGCATGATCGGGCTGTTTTTTGAAGATATCAATTACGGGCTGGACGGTGGCCTTCATGCTGAAATGATCGAAAACCGTTCCTTCGAGTTTTTAGAAACAACGGGTCACAAAGGCAGCGTCCAAGAGACGTACGCCGGACTTTATGGCTGGAGCGCATTTCCGCAAGCTGCAAGCGGCGCTATTTTGAATATCGAAACAAACAAACCGCAAAATACGACAAACCCGCACTACCTGGCGTTTACCGCGACGGATAGCCAGAAGGCGTTCACGAATAAAGCGTATGATGGTGTTTGTTTGAAAAAGGATGCGGTCTATTACGTTTCTTTCTACGCACGGGCGGAAAATTATTCGGGTGGCATTGAAGTGTTTGTAGAGAAAAATGACAAGATCATGGCTTTCGCGGAGGTCACTTCATCCGTCAAAGGCGAGTGGATTCAATATAAAGCGGAATTACGCGCTAGCGAGGCCGTTTCCTATGGTGCTTTTGTCATCCAACTGAACGAGCCGGGTACCGTTTGCTTTGATTTTATTTCCATGCTTCCTGCGGATGCGGTGCTAGGACTGTTCCGCAAAGATTTGGTGGAGCTGTTGAAGGATATGAAGCCGGGATTTTTGCGGTTCCCTGGAGGCTGCGTCGTAGAGGGCTATTCTCTGGACAACCGTTACCAATGGAAGCATAGCATAGGAAAAGCGGAAGAGAGGAAACCAAACACCAACCGCTGGGCGCTGCACGGAAATCATGAAGAGAACCAGTTTACGAGCCCATACAGCCACTATAATCAGACGCTTGGAATCGGGTATTACGAGTATTTTCTGCTATGCGAATATTTGGGGGCGAAGGCGATCCCGGTCTTGAATGTTGGACTCGCCTGTCAGTATCAGTCCGATGAACTCGTATGCGTTGATACGCCAGCTTTTCAAGAATATATTGACGATGCTCTGGATCTGATCGAGTTCGCTAATGGGCCAGCAGATTCGCCATGGGGACTTATTCGTGCGCAAATGGGGCATCCGAAGCCTTTCGGGCTAGAGATGATTGGTCTCGGGAATGAGCAGTGGGAAACGGAGCATGTCGATTTTTATAAGCGGTCTGATCTATTCCAGCAAGCTATTCATCGTCAATATCCAGCGATGAAGCTCATCGGCTCTGCCGGCCCGGATATTTCCTCTGAAAACTATGAAAATGCGTGGAAATACTATAAAGACAGAGCAGCGAAAAACCCGGATTTTGTGTATGCGGTAGACGAGCATTATTACGTGAAGCCGGAATGGCTGTGCGAAAACGTCCATTTCTATGACAAGTACCCAAGAAACATCAAGGTATTTGCTGGCGAATATGCGGCTCACCATGGCAATGGCATGAACTCGCCCCATTTTAACAACTGGAGTGCCGCTTTGGGGGAGGCGGCCTTTATGACAGGACTGGAGCGGAATGCTGATGTAGTTGTACTTGCTTCTTATGCGCCGCTGTTCGCAAGATTGGGCTATTCCCAGTGGTCACCCGATATGATTTGGCTCGATGGCGAGCATTCCTATGGAAGTCCTAGCTACTATGTGCAAAAAATGTACAGCACGCTGATGGGAAGCGAGCTGTTGAAGGTCATTTGCGATGAAGAAGTGATTCCGTTCACCGTCTCTTATGATGAAGAAGAAGGCGTGATCTTCGTGAAGCTGGTCAATACGCTCGACCGTGCGGTTCGAGTAGAGTTGAAAACCGAATTCCCGCTAGCCGAAGAAGCGGAGGTTTATATTATGCAAGGAGGCGAAGACGACGTCAACTCCATCGAGCTTCCGCTTAGCGTAGCCCCGCAAAGACATGAAATCAAGGTGGCCAGCACGATGGAATATGAAGTTAATGCGAAGTCATTTCATGTCATTAAGATGTTTTGCAAGGATGGGAAATAGGGAAAGCTTGAACGGTGCAATAGGAGTTACGGCAGTGAGTTGAACAGGTAGGGCCCAGCAGGGACCAGCCGAGCGGTGGAATGGAAGTATCCGTTGCTGGGGCTGGTCTTTTTTTCGGCGAGGGGAAATGGGCTTAACGTCTGTCTTAGCTTCAAATCAGCTATACGTAGGTTAAATAGCATGCTATAGTCAAATTTAAGCAGTAGCAGGGGGATTATCCCATTTTCAATAGCGGATTTAGCATTCTTGAACCGACCGAGGAGATGGTTTTCATGGAGCAGGATGATATCAACATAAGAATGGATAGACAAAGAGACATTTTAGCGGAGGAACATAGAGATCCTTTCGTCATTACTTTTTTCACCTTTGCCAATGAAGATATTTATGGTTTTGTTGCTAAGGGCAGCACGGGATTTTCCAAATATGGCTTAGACATTATTGCTGCGGCCGTATCCACGCTTACGATTAATGCCGTTAATTCCATCAATCAATTTACAGATGACAGTCCTGAGGTAGACATGGGCAGGAACTATATGAAATGCATCATTCATGAAAAAGTCAGCAGAGATTCGCAAATTTTATTGCGATCACTCCGGCTAGGCATGGAAGACATTCAGCGTTCATATGGCGAGCAATATTTGATTATTGAGGAAATAAGGATGGAGAAAAGTTGAAGTGAAATAGATAGGGAGGAAATTCAGATGAAACAAGCATTAATCATTATCGATGTGCAGGAGGCTTTTTTTAACTTGCCGGAAAATTACTTATATCAAAAAGAGGACTTGGTGCTCCGCATCAACCAATGGATTGCGGCTGCTCGTAGTGCAGAGGTTCCAGTGATTTTTATCCAGCATACGGATTATGACAATATAAACGATGAATTTTACGTAGATTCACCAGATTGGCAGCTTTATCACGGACTGGACATCAGGGCCGAAGATGTAGTTTCGCGAAAGACGACATGGGATTCGTTCCACGAGACCGAATTGGCTGTTGTATTGGAGGGTAAATCGATTGACCAGCTTATTTTTGCCGGAGCACAAACCGAATTTTGTTTGGATACAACGATTCGAGCCGCGTACAGCCGTGGCTATAAGTCTAATATTTTGGCGAAAAATAGCCATAGCACACTTGCGAACGCTGTGCTGACCGCTCCTCAAATTATTGAGCATCACGAGCACATATGGAATGGAAGGTTTGTCACGATTCGCGAATTAGATGAGCATATATTTTAACCCTAGACCACGCAGCACGGGAAGTTCGCTCCTTTTTGGAGGACTGAGGTTCCGCTATTTTGGCTTTTTCTACGAGTTCAGGCCGTAAGCGGACAGGAAAGCCGTTATCGCTCTCATTATCACGTCAAAATGGTCATTTACAGCGAAATAGCGGCTCCTGAGTCCGCAGCTTGTGCCTTAACCCGTGATCCTGTTAATATAGCGGCTTCTGAGTCCGCCAAGTCTATCTTTGTGCAGGGAGGGAGTAAGACCTAAAACAAAAAAAAGATAGAGCCGCCTTTCGGTATGTATGTTCACATTCATGAGGGCTGACATTCTCGTTAGTAGAGGCCATAGATTTGATGCTAAATTCGATCTGACTCTGGCTCGTTTACGTTTGCTCAGACGCACTCGATTGTATTCGATCTATCTCATATCCCATCTCCTGCATAGCGGCAAGTCCGTCCTTGATGACAATCGTCTTTGACCCGTTCCACCCGCAGCTTAATCCATATAAGATCCACTCTCGAACTCGTTTGGGATGATTGAGATTGTAAGCTTCTTTAGGCATGCTGTGCTTATCATTAGCCAATATAAATCCTGAATTCAGCGGACACCCAATGATAGGATCATCCCATGTACGTATAAGGATTTGAAAAGGATGGATTTTTGATTCCTTTAGAAAAATTTTCAGTTCGTGCAAGCATGTCTGGTTTTCCACCCTCATAGACAGCGTGTATTTATAGTCTACTCCGTCGATTGATATATCGCGCAGCTTGTTCTTCATTTTATCACCTGCTCAAGAAAGTTTTATTAAACATCGTATATCTATTCTAATTATTTGAATTGGAGCGTACATGGACGATGGGGGAGAAGCTGGGAAGGCTGCAGGCGACAGGACTGTTCTATCAGTTTATCCATAAGCTGCTGTGGCAGTTGAAGTCCGAGGAGAAAAGTTTTGAAAAAGCTGATTTTGTAACGAGCGAGATTCGTTATTTGCTTGACCATTATCAGGCTGGCATCAGATACGCTTGTGCGAACGACAAGCTTTGCGATGGGTATACCGGCTGGCGTTATCGTCACAATCGTAAGTGTGCCTTATTTCTTGTATTTATTGATGAGATCGTCTTAGTGGAGATTGGGGAAGGGGTATTAGGCTCATTTTTACAATTCCGGCCCTCCAGCCTCATCAACGGGCGTATCCAACAATTAAATCGATCAAGTCTTTTACAAGTTGCCGTAAACGACAATTTCATCAGCCTGCTCCAGCACCTCGCGAACCCAAGCGGTGAAAGAATGGATGAAGGCAAGCTGGTCCGGGTCTTCTACAGATAGGGCATCAAGCTCCTGCACAACCTGTTCCCAGACCGCTTTCGGAATCGGGTTATCCCAGCAGGGGTCGAAAGCTGCATAAACCTCACCTGTGCGTATATCGGCAAGCGGGTATTTTTGCTGAATATATGGCAGCATATCGCTGAAATCTTCATCATAAATAAAAATTCGATTATTTCCTGCAGCTGCATCCTCATAACGGATGGGGCTAAAGGAATAGCCGATGCCATTTTTAGGCCCTATGTAACGATATTTCATGGTGCGGATCGTTTCCGCCTTCTTATTGCTCATGGCTCCTTCGGCCCCCATATCCTAGATTTTATAGATTTCCCGCTTATTTGCCGCTCATTTCATTTAAAGCATCCGGATAAATAATCGTGTCAAAAATAGTTCCCGTACTCTCATCCTGAATGTTAATGGTGACCTTGAGCTCTTCGGTAGATACGCCAGCAAGTGCTTGATAGGACATAGCCGCTGCTCCAATACCTAAATTCGCCATAGCATCGAAGCTGCTTTCGTAAGCTTTTTGATCCACAATGAAGGTGAACTCTGAGAAAGCTTTGTTATGCTCGACATCCTTAATAGATGCGAAATCGTTTCCGCTTTTTAGATCCTCTACCGTTTGCAGCATGCCTTCTTCCGCCTTCTTCATTAATTCCTTATGAGCGGCTTTCGACATTTTATAAGTGACGGAACCGTCCGCATTTTTAGTGATTTCGTCAATGCCACTCTTTTTCGCATCAGCCGTTATACTGTCCATATCCTGGTCTTTGAACATGGAAGCGGGCAGCGTAATTTCGGTTTGAAGCAGCCCTTTATCGACCTCGATGGATTTTGTTTGCTGGTTTGTGTCCGCGACTTCCGCAGCTTCAGCTTGTTGATTAGTTGTAGATGCTTGGGAACATCCGGCAAGTGATAAACACACGATTAGTGCAGTAGCTCCCCAAAGGTTTATTTTCTTCAAAAAAGGTACCCCCACTTTTACTTGATTATTGTAAATCCTTGGTATTATACCACGAAGCTGAAGTAGAGAAGAGTACTAATAGATTTACGCGAGCTGTGTTAAGCGTATGCAAGGCTAGAAAGCAATAACCTCACCATCCTCAGGAATAATAGCGGCATTTTCCAAACTTCGCTCTTTCAGGAATGTTCTAAGCTGTTGACGCTTGAGTGTGCAATGGCTAATGGCATCCATATGGACAGCGACGATCCTCGTAGCAGGCGAAACCTCCCTAATACGAAGGATATCCTCCGCCGTCATCGTAATAATCGTCCCAAATAGCAGCTGTGCGCGTGCGGTATGCAAAATCGCAATGTCCGGCTGGTTCTCCCTAAATGTCTCTTCAATCGCTGGCGCATAGACGCAATCACTGACCAAATAAATAGAACCATCCGCTGCTGTGCTTAGGATGAACCCGGATACAGGGCCGAGCAGCTTGGTGAAAATACCTTGGGCATGCTGCCCTTTAATTCGTTTCAGCTGAATGCCGCACCATTCAAACGAGTTTTGAATGGCTTGTACGTTGAGGAAGCCGGCAGCTCGTAAGAAAGCCTGATCTTCAGGCTGGCAAAAGACGGGGGTACGCTTGTTTAGCACCGAGATCGCTTTTTTATCCATATGATCAAAATGTCGATGGGTTAGCAGTATCGCATCCATGTCCTCAAAAAATGGAAGGGGAACAGGCAGCGGGGTTAGCGGATTTCTGCGAAATGTCCGTGTGAAAGGAACAGGCGGAAGCTCGCCAACGTCGCTTAACATCGGATCAATAAGTATTTTTTTACCGTTTATCGTGATGACCAATGTGGCGTGGCGAATATGTTGGATTGAAATTGTGATAAGAAGCACCTCCGTTTAGTACCGATCGGTCTGTTTTTAAATTAACATACTTTTGGAGCGCCATCAAGCTTCTATTCTCCTAGCGTTATGGGGCGAATTTTCCTCTAACAAGTTGAACACGACAGAAGAGTGTGCTATTTTAAGACCAATCGGTACTTTTTTGAAAAGGGGGCTGGATATGCGCAAGGGACAAATGACGAAAGAACATATTATACGCCAGTCGGCTGGTTTATTTAATACGAAGGGGTATATGGGCACGTCGTTGTCGGAGATTATGGAGCGCTGTAATGTCCGCAAGGGCGGTATCTATAACCATTTTGAAAACAAGGATGAAATAGCGCTGGCTGCTTTTGATTATTCCTTTATGCAATTAAAGAGTCTGTTAATGGATGCCATCTCAAAAAAAGCTTCCCCCACAGATCAAATGCTTGAAATATGCAATGTGTATGTAACGTTGATTGAACAGGATGCTTGTGAGGGCGGATGCCCGATTTTGAATACGGCGGTGGAAAGTGACGACGGTCACCCGCTGCTCAAGCAAAAGGCGCAGCTTGCAATGAAAGAGCTGATTTCGGAGCTGGGGAATATCGTTAAGGAAGGTATGGCTAGACATGAATTTCGCAGCGATCTGGATGTGGAAACAGCATGCAGTGTAGTCATCGCTCTAATTGAAGGCGGGGTCATGATGAGCAAATTATTTGATGACACGAAATATATTCGGCATTGTACGGAGCAAGCGAAGGCCTATATAAAGGAGCAAATGGTTGCTTAACCTTCCTGCTTAATTTCCCTGCCCTGTGAAGGCTGATCGCCACGAATTAAATAGGATATTATTTTTCAAAAAAATAGCCAATGCCGCGATAGAGCGCGAGCATTGGCTTTTGTTTCATTATGCATTTATTATGCTTTTATCGTCTAATGTTTAATGAGGTTGATAAATCTGATAAGCAAAGTGGTAAAGCGTATTTTCATTAGAAGTCAAAACCGCATTATTGGAGCTGAACTGGATTGGAATAATATCAAAGTAGTGGTAGGAAACCCAATTATCATAGCCATAAAGTCCAACACCAGGCTGGATGCTGGAGATGGAGGCGGTGAATCCTCCGCTGGAATTAGTAGTGGTAGTGGCCGAATAAACCAGATTATTTAGAACCGTTCTGATGCTCACTGTAATAGGGACATTAGCCGCTGCAGCTCCGCTTGAATCCCTAGCTGATCCCGTCACCGTTATATAGTTTTGGATGCGATACTTATTCCCATATCCATAGGTCATATAACCTGAAACGTTAGGATCGGAGGTGATGCTTGATACCGTGACAGCCGCAGCCGCATTGCTCACGCTGAAGGTGTAAGGCTGCGAAGCATTGAACGAAGATGTGCTTAATACTCTAAAATAATAAGTGCCGGCACTCATATTGTACGTACCGCTTGTATTTTGGTTAATGGTGGCCAGCTGATTTAAGTTCTGGTTGTAAATGTTAACCTGATAGGTCGTGCTAGCTGCTGGATTGTTAAAAGATATCGTATACTGCTTAGCTGTGCTGACCGTGAATTTGATCCAGTCCTCGTCAAAGGCGTTGTCGATGGTCTGGCTAACGGTAAAGGCGCTTGTTTTTGCCTTGGCATACACATAGTTGTCATCAGGCTCGGCGCTGTCATAAACAGAGGATTGAACGACTGTAAAATAGAACGGATTGCTTGCATCAAAGCCTGCCACCGTATTTACGGCCAAATAATAGATGCCCGCTGGAGCGATCCGGCTTACCTGCTCGTCCATTTGCGGACCATAAACCGAATAATATTCCTCTACCAATTGCAAGGTATCTAAATCTAAGCGGAATAAGTGCAAATCATAATCGACGGATGCGGATTGCACCGTTTGTAAAAAAGCAGTCAGCTTGGTAGGAGTGGTCGTTTGAAAGTTAAACCACTTTTGCCCGCCAGCTTGGTCAATATAATCAAAATACACTTGGCCTGTATTGATCGTATAGGCGTTGCCAGGGTCGGTATTGTATACAGCTTGAGTGACGGAGTCGAGGGAGCGCTGCTGTAGGCTTTGTGCAGAACTAGAGATGTCTGAAGGTGCAGGCAAGGCTGCTGTAAGATCAAGCTTGCTGCTTTCAGGAATGTCGAAGGAAGGCAATTCTGAGCTGCTGGTCGTCAAACTTACTTCGGGAATGGCTTGGGCATTCGCGCTGGGAGTGAAAGAAAATCCGCCAAATACAGCCGAGACTAGTAGAGAAACCGCCAATAAGAGTCTTCTAAACATGGTAAACTCTCCTTTTTATTCTAGTGTATGACGTATACAAGTATTACATATTTATCTATTTTTAACAATTGTATTTTTGTGAACTTTTTGTCAAAATTTATATGAAGATTGAAAGAGATTCACGAAAAATAGATTTTTAGGCAAAGCAAATACATATAAAAATAGCCCCCAGATCCACAGTGTTGGTGGAGTTGGGGGCTGCTTGTGCAAGTAGAAATAGATATGATATGGCTAGAGAGGAGTTGCGACAATCGTTCGAAAGCTACTCGTTGACTACGTCAGCGACCAACTCGCTCGCAACCTCAATGACTTTAGGAATGACCACATCATTCGTGCCGGATACGTAAATATCGCCTTGATAATGCCGAAAGGGAATAGTAGCTTCTCCGCAGCTCCACATAAAGAAATCTCCCTCTATGGACATGGTGGTAGCGCCTGTTACGGTAAATACCGATGTATACGAAAAATCAGGCTTGGACGCAAAATATTGTTTGCATTCTTCCAAAGAAATCGTCAGCGCCGACGAGTTGTTGTTCTGCAAGGCTCTTGTAATGCGATAGCGTTTACTCATTGAAATACCTCCAATTTTAAGTTTGATTGACAATTTTTTTAGTTGGCTGTCTTGCGTTCTGACATATAGGTTGCAAGTCCCAGCGTCAGCGCTAGCCCGACAAGCACAGCACCGACCCATGGGAGTGCGTTTAAGGACAGGTGAGTGATGACCCAGCCTCCGATAAAAGCGCCGACAGCATTGCCTAGATTACCCGCGGAGTGGCTGGAGGTGGAGGCAAGGGCAGGCGCCGCTTTCGCCAGGCTCATAATCCGGACTTGCAGCCCAGGCATGACCGCGAAGGAACCGGCTCCCCAGAGAAAAATCGTTACGACGGCTGCTATCGGACTATGAATCGTAAAGGTTAAGATAGCCAAAATGACGGATATGGAAACATATAGCCCCAAAATGGCAGGCATTAGCTTCCAATCGGCAAGCTTTCCGCCGACGATGTTGCCAAGCGTTACGCCGCAGCCGAAAAGAACTAAAATCCATGTTACGCTGTGCTCAGCGAAGCCCGTAACCTGTGTAAGCAGAGGCGTAATATAAGTAAAGACGGCAAATAATCCGGCATTGCCCAGCGCGCAAATCAGCAGGAAGACAAGGAGCTTGGGTCTTGCAAGAGCGGCAAGCTGCTGAACGATGCTCGCTGTTTGTTCCTGCTTTATTTTTGGAATGAAGATCAGTATGCCTGCCAAGGCAATGACGCCCATGATGGCAATAGCTCCGAACGAGGCTCGCCAGCCCATATTTTGTCCGATGAAGGTGCCGAGAGGAACGCCTATAATATTCGCAATCGTCAGCCCGGCCATCATGATGGATACGGCTCCGGCCCGTTTGTTCGGCGGCACGAGGTTGGAAGCGATCACGGCTCCGACGCCAAAAAAAGTCCCATGCGTCAATGCGGTAATGACCCGTGCGCCCATCAGGACGGCATAGCTCGGGGCAAAAACCGAAATGACATTGCCGACAATAAATAAAATCATCAGCAGACATAGCAGCCGCTTTTGCGGAATTTGTTGCGTGAGCATGGTCAATATGGGGGCCCCGATTGCTACCCCAAGGGCATACATCGTTATAAGCTGTCCAGCAGCCGAGATGCTGACATGCAAATCCGTAGCGACATTAGGCAGAAGCCCCATGATGACGAACTCCGTCATGCCGATGGCAAAAGCGCCAACCGTAAGAGAGAGAATCGAGATCGGGAACGGTTCTTTGGCGGCTCGTTTTTGGGTTAAACGTTGAGATAACTCCATGTTGTAAGTGTCAACCTTTCTGCTGTGCAAAATAAGGCGCCAATTGTTACGCTATGTATCCAAGCGAGTAGACCTATTTCATCATTATTTAGGTTTTTGAGCGTAATATCAAGCTATTTATAAATGGTGTTAAACAAATTTAAGTTGTAGTTGAGAATTATTCTCGATAAAATAGAGAGGCATACAGATCAGGACTTTTCGGAAGGTGAAACGATGGATGTAGATCAGTATGTTAAGCTTTGGAATCAGGCTTCTATAAAAATATTAGATATACGGCATCTGGTTATGCGCACCGGGGAGCAAGTGAAGGGCTACCGGCTGCCAGCCAGTGGTTTTATATATACAGCAAGAGGCAGCGCACGGGTTGCGCTGGACGGAAATTCCTATGAGGTGAACAAGCTGCAAGTGCTGCACGGCGGCAAGGGCATAGGTTTGGATATTTCGGGTGTTGAGGACTGCTTTGAATATTATATGATTTATTATCGGGCCAGCCTCCCGCTGCCCAGAAGCAGAGAGCTTCAAGTGTTGCTGGAACAGCAGCTCCCTTTTCACATTCAATACGCCTTTGTTCCCCAGTATCCGATTACTTTATACAACTATGTTACAAGCCTTGATCAAATGTGGAGACAAGCGGACGCACTCTCAAAATTTCAAGTCAAAACCTTATTTTATCAATTCGTCCACGAGCTGTTGCGGCAGTTGGATGTACAGGGCATTCCAACGATTAAACCTAATATGGTGGCGCAAGCTATCCGTTATCTTAACGAGCGATACGCAGAGCCGATCATGGTGGATGGACTGGCAGAGCTGCTCGATTGCAGTGCAGGGCATTTATCAAGAATGTTTAAAAAAGAGACGGGAAGCAGCCTCATTGAATATTTGACACGTATTCGAATCAATAAAGCGAGAGAGCTCCTTCTGCATACCGATGCGTCTCTACAGACGATTGCGGAAAGCGTAGGTATCCCAGACGCGATGTACTTCAATCGTATTTTCAAAAAATATGTAGGCATTTCGCCTGGACGCTTCAAAACGAACTACGTCTATTTGCCATCCGATCAGTATAATGCTACGGGCAAGTCAGAATCCTCCATTGTCAGGCGTACCTTTCGCCGTTATATTCATAATGGTGATAATCATTATCAATATAAACAAAAAGGGGATTCACGCATACCAATGAAACCGAAACAGTCCATTACGCTACTTCTTATGCTTAGCCTTACCCTATTACTGTCAGCATGCTCTGGCACATCAAACACGACAGCTGCGAGTGGCAATGGACAGAGCAGCAATGCAGCGCAGCAAACAAATAGCGAGCAAGCAACTCAATCGCCATCTACGCAGGAAAAGGTCATTAAGCATGCATGGGGAGAAACGGTTATTAAAGGGGAGCCGAAAAATATCATTTCATTATTTCCGGCCGCTACCGATTATTTGCTAGCGCTTGGCATCGTGCCGCAGGCGGCATCAAGCAATGAAGAAGGCAGTGATCAATTTCCGACCTACCTTGCTGACCGCCTGCAAGGGCAGAAAAATCTAGGTTGGCAGGTGGAGCCGAATTTTGAGAGCATTTTAGCTTTGGAGCCAGACCTGATTATTGGTCAAGATTTTATGGGTGAAGCTTTTGCTAACTTAAATAAAATTGCCCCTACCTTGTTCGCGGAAAAAGTGAAGGATGAGCAGGGCATCATTCGGATGAAAACCAGCCTGTTGAAGCTGGGTGACATGCTTGGAAGAACGGAGCAGGCGAACCAGGTTATTGCAGAATACGAGAAGCTGGCTGCAGAGAGCAAAGAGAAAATCAAGCAAGCGATCGGTGATGAAACGGTTATGTTTTTGCGTCTGTCCGATAAGGAAGTACGCTATTACAGCAAACGGAACTATGAAGTTCTTTATGACGATTTAGGCTTGCAAGCGCCAGCTTCTATACCGGGCCCAGCTGAATCGATGCAGGTGATCTCGCTGGAGAAGCTGCCGTCTATTAACCCTGACCACATCTTTTTATTGTCATCCGATCCTGCAGAAACGACTGAAATGCAAAAGACTGTAGTGTGGAAAAGCTTGAAGGCCGTTCAAAATAACCATGTCTATTTGGTAGACTACGGTTTATGGTTTCAAGGTCCCGGCGGCCCAATCGGCCAAACGAAAATTATTGCAGAAACAGTTGAATTTCTGACCCAATAAGGGAAGGCGAGAAGAGGAGGGTGGTGCGAGATGGCCATATCGGCAATCGAGCAGCTGATTCGCGAAAGAAGAACGATACGTCAATTTAACGGGCAGACATTGGCGAAAGAAACGGTCATCAACCTGTTGGATGCGGCTGTATGGGCTCCGGTTCATTCACGCAAGGAGCCTTGGCGATTCATTTTGTTCATGGAGGCAGGAAGGCAGCAGTTTTCAGATGCGGTGCTGCATACGTTCTCGGAGGACGAGCGGGAAAAATGGGGACAGAAGCTGCAGCTTGATTATTGCGAACGCATGCAAGCCCATTTGCTCATCGTCTTAGAGGCTGATGCTAGGCAGCGGGTATGGGAGGATGCGGTTGGAGCGGGCTCCGCGCTTATTCAAAATATCCAGCTGCTGGCGTGGGAACAGGGAATTGGCGTCGTATGGAAGACGAATGAATATAATTTCGACCCGGATTTTTGCAGGCTTACGGGCGTGAAGCCTGGCGAACGAATTATTGGCACGCTGCATCTTGGTTATTTCGATCGAGATAAAACACCTAAGCCTCGACCTCGCACACCGGTGGGGGAACTGCTAACCTGTGTTACGGGGGAATAAAAGATCATTTCGTTCAGTTTATGAAAAAAGTAAGGGATCCCGACTTCTTCCGGGATCCCTTCTATGCCGTGCGGAACGAGCCTGCCGCGGCTATGTTGTTCTGACAACCCACATACGAATTCAGATGTCCGTGATACACCAATTCCAGCTTGGGCGTATGCTGGAGATCACCAGGAGTTACGAGCAGCGGCGACTTGTCGATCAGGATCATCCCGCTTCGCTCGAACATCGTCGCCACGAATTGCGAGCAGAAATACGAATATTTGCGTTCCCATTCGATATTGAATACAACGCCTAACATGCCGACCAAATTATATCGATACAAATCTTGATTTTGCTCAAAATGCTGAACCTGATTTCTCAGATTGGCATAAACCACGGGGCTTACCGTGCAACGATAAAGGGCACACATCGACTCACCGAAAAACTCGCTGCTCACGTCTTCGCGGACGAATCCTCCGATGAACGGATTGTTCGGATTTTTCCTGCCGAAGCTGTACACCTCGCGTAGGTCCGAATCGAAAGCGATCGAAGCGTGATTCAGCGGATCCTTCGTGAACGATCGGATAATCTTTGTGAAGACGGTTCCCGTGTCTGTAAGAAGCACGTAAATCTCTTTTTCTATACTCATCCTATATGACCTCCACATGACAGAACTTACGTCTGCTCTTAACTTTAATACAGGATAGAATTCTGTGGAACCTTCTGAGGTAATAGATGTTCCCCGACCATGGTCTAGTTTCATTAGCGGCATAATTCCACACTTCATTATATTCAGGCAAAGGAATATGGAAAAAGGCGAGTGACGGCAGTGGAAGCCCATTATTTTGCTCGGTTAGTCGCTGGGATTGTTGTTGGTACCAACTGATTTGACGAGGAGTAATCCATTCATAGCCTCCTATTGGATGAGTGGAATGGCTTCCCGAGTCTAATAAATACAAGGCGGCAGCAGGGCAGATGCAGCCGTTTACGCTTGTATAAGTAAATACTTTATGTTTTATTAAAGGTTATATCTTCGCGATATTCCTTGTTTTTCCTGCTATAAGCAATAAAGAGAATAGACTTTAGGGAGGACTTATGCGCAAAACGACAATAGCGGCTTGGTCAGAGAAATTGATATATTAGTAGTCGTAAAGGATATCGCCATTGTTGATTCGTTTGATGAAGAAATGGCTGGAATAGGATACGAGGCAAGGAGAGAGCAGGGGATCGAAGGAAGAAGATATTTTACAAAAGGCGGGTTTAATAGAACTCATCATGTACATATGTATCAATCCGGCCATAAGAATATTAGCCAGCATTTGGTGTTCAAAGCCTATTTGCTGGCCCATCCTGAAGAAGCCGGAAGCTACGGGGCATTAAAATTAAAGCTGGCTAAACAGTTTCCAGACCATACCCATTACTATCAAGCAGGCAAAAAATCATATGTGGATGCATTAATGGGAAGGGCAGCTCAGTGGGATAGTGGGACAACGCACAATCGCTAGCTCTCGAATAGTTGACGCAGAGAACCGTTTTATTTCTTATCGTGGCTTATTCCTATAAAATGATAAGTATAAAGCGGATGAGAAGAAGGTGGCGAGCAGAATGTCTGATCATGAATACGGCTTGCAAGCGGGCGAATATGAGCTGCTGGACAACATGTGGTTCAAGCTTAGAGGAGTCGAGAAAAACAATAGCGACTCTGGGAGCTGGTCGTTTCGGCTGCAATTCATTGAATCGCATATGCTGCTGCTAATAGCATCCGGCAAGGGCTGGATTACCGTGGACGGCCGGTATTTGGAGTTAAGGGCAGGCAGTGCCTTTGTTTGTACGCCTGGTCAATTAATCGAGGCCTTTCTTGAGGTTCCGGGCGAGCGCGGACTATACGTTGTGCGCTTTGATGTATTTGCACAGCCTGAAACGTCGGAGCGGCAAACGCAGAACGAGCCGAAGCTCCAAAATCTGCGGTTTCCCATCGAAGAAGAAATCGTGGCATCCTCCATGATTGAATGGAGTGCACTTTGCGAGGCAATAGGCGATTCTATGAAAAGCGAGGATCGTTTACAGAGAATGCGCGGCCAAATTCAGTTTTATGAGCTGCTGTACAGCCTGCTGCGAGATGGCCAGCGCGTATTGGACACGGATTCCGAGGCTGCAATGGAACGTGCCAAGTTATATATTGAACAGCATTACCGTGAGGAGCTGACAATTGAGCTATTGGCGCGGGAGGCTGGAATTAGCTCGCGGCATTTTATCCGGCTGTTTAAGCAAACCTATGGCTGGAGTGCCATTGAATATTTGGCGAGATATCGCATTAGGCAAGCCCAGGAGCTGATGAAGCCCGATTCGGAATACCAGCTTAAGGATATCGCGAGCTATGTTGGTTATCAGGATGAGCTATATTTTCGGCGCAAATTTAAAAAAATAACGGGCACGCCGCCGGCTGCATATATGAAAAATGCTAAAAAAAGGATCGTGGCTTATCATGCCAACATGATCGGACATTTGCTGGCGCTGCATATTACGCCTCATGCGGCTCCAGCCGACCATCCATGGACCGAATATTACCGCCGAAAATACGACACCCATTCGGTTCTGCCCCTAGCGCAGGATGATGATGTGAAAATAGAGCAAATCCGCAAGTCGAACCCGGACTACATCGTCGGGCTTAAAGAATTCACGAGCGCGGAAGCAGAGAAGAGGCTGGAAGAGCTGGCGTCAACTTATTTGATGCCATGGCTGGAGCATGATTGGCGAATGCAGCTAAGATTGCTTGCGGAGTGGCTGAACAAATCCTCAGAAGCGGAAGCTTGGCTCGATCAGTACGAACGAAAAACACGTGCTGTGCGGGAGCAGGTGAAGAAGGTATGGGGCAAGGAGCGTCTACTTATTGCCCGAATATCGGGGCATGCGATTCACATTTTGGGCATTAGAAGCTTGGGAGAGGTGTTTTATGACGATCTCCAAATTGCGCCAGCGGCCGGCATTATTCCAGATCAGCCCGAGCAGCAATGGACACGGGATGAGCTGATGCATACGGATGCGGATAGGCTGCTGCTCATTGTAGATGACGATGCAAAGGCGCAAGCAGCCTGGCAGGAGCTGCGGCAGTCAGAGGCTTGGGGGCAGTTGAAGGCAGTCAGAAACAGGCGAATCGACTATCTTCCTTCTTACCCATGGACCGAATATACAGCGTTCACGCAAGATTTGGTTTTGGACGAGGTGTTAAAGCTTTGGCGTAATCGTGCATAAAATGTTGGCGAGATCGTCGATAGGCGAAGAGGAAAGTATCCGTTATACTCCTAACAGTGATATTGATTCTCATTTTTAAATGAGGAATTAGACATATCGACCGCTCAGGAGGGTACAGAAAAAAATGAAACAATTGAAGACAGCATTATTGTTAGTCATTATCGCGCTGCTGGCGCTAGTGATGGCTGCTTGCTCGGGTAACAATGGACAAGGAAATACGACTGCAACAGCATCACCGTCCGCATCGCCAGAGGCGGCCCAATCATCCAGTGAGCCAAGTGCCACCGCAGCGGATAATGTCCGTACGGTAGCGAGCGAGAAAGGCGAAATTACGATTCCGGCGAATCCCGGAAGAGTGATTGGGCTTTCCGTTGTGTATCCGGAATTTCTGCAAGCTTTGGGCGTTACGCCAATTGCCGTGCAAAATTATCATCCGGAGTTTCCGACTTATCTAGAGGAGCCATTCAAAAATACAATTAAAATGGGCATCGCTACGACCCCTGATTTTGAGAAAATATTAGCCGCAGCGCCTGATTTGATTATTGCACCGATATGGTGGTCAGACAAAGACTACGATCAGCTTACGAAGATCGCACCAACTGTATTGCTGCCGCAACGCGATGACTGGCGCGATGAGCTGAAGGATATTGCCGGCGTATTAGGCAAGCCAGAGGCTGCGGAGAAGGTCATTCAAGATTTAGTTGTTCAGGAATTAGCAGCCAAAGAGAAGCTCGATACGCTCGTTGGCGACGAAACGGTCATGTATATGATGATTATGCCAGATGGCATTGTTCTTTATGGCGAAAATATTGATCGCGGCAGCTTTGTTCATAAGACGCTGGGGCTTAAAGCCGTTGAGAATTTCCCTCAGAGTGAGCTTTCCATTACCATATCGCTGGAGAAATTGCCGGAATACAATCCGGATCATATTATCTTGCAGATGAATGATGATAGCAATGAAACCATCCAGCAATATTACAAAGAAATCCAAAGCAGCTCATTATGGAAAAACATGACGGCCGTGAAGAAAAATCAGGTGTACCTGGTAGGCGGAGAGGAATGGTTTAATCTAGGCATGTCCCCGATGGCGAACAGCTATGCGATAGATGCCGTTCTTCAGATTTTTGAAAATAAAGGACAATAGGGGAATGTCTTTAACGGAGAAGTTTTTTATTACATCGAAGGCAGCAGAAAACATGGTTTTGAGCTTTACGCTTGTGGAACTGAGCGAGCCGCAAAACGCCGAGCTTCTGCTCCGAACATACGCCCCGATGATTGGAACCGGGGACATACGCGTAGCCGCAGCTTTTTTTTGCAGTTGGTATGCAGGCGTTTGTGGAGCCATGCACAGCATGCTTGCTGGCGCAGATCGTAGAGCCTCAGCTTTGCAGATGACGAATATGTCGGTGCAGCTCAGCCTAATGGATGGAATGCCGCTGTTTTCCTTTCGCCTTCACGAGGGCTGGAGTGAGATTATTACTGCCGAGATTCCCGACGAGGGGCCTGCTGAAAATGCTCAAGCGGCGCTTCCGATTTTCTACCGGTATGAAGTGAGGCCGATTATTGCTGCGCTTTCGCAGGCATCACAAACCCAAGCTGCCTTGCTGTGGAAGCAGATTTATACCTCACTCTATGGCTATATGGAGGATGAAGCTATGGAGGCAGCGGACGAGGAGAGTCGGACGGCAGTCCGCGAGCGTTTCAGGCGCTCAACCTGGGACATGGAGCCGGAAATTTTCGGGCTGCGCAGCAATCCTTTTCGCATTACACCGAAATTCATGGAGCATCCGACTGCTCCCGATCAGTTGATGTTTGTGAAGGCGACCTGCTGCCTGGCCTATCGGCTCGAAGCGTTTCGTGGCTATTGCTGCAATTGCCCGATTGTTCAGAGGTAGAGAGACCGATTTTGCCTTTAGAATACTAATATACACAAAGGAAGGTCTGCATCCCCCTTGTTAATGGGAGGGATGCAGACCTTCTTTTACTAGGTGTGACATACAATTGGGCAGGGATGTTGCTCCGGCTATGCTTGTAACCTTCAACACTTTGACTCGACAAAAGTAACTTTTCCACTCTGAACGGCAGGGAGTGATTTCCAAAGTGGAGTATTCAGCAGCTCAGCAAAGGATACTTCTGCATCTTCATTGTGCGGATACAAGATGAACAGGCGGTCTCCGATGAGCATAACGCCGAAACCCCCGAGCTGCATCAGACTGCTTTTATTAGGTCTTTGAGACTATTTAAATTTTACCATTAATTACTATAATTAGAATGTAAACCACTACAATATGGAAGGAGAAAATTGAAATGGAATATTTTATAAAGAGAAATGTGATTTTCGTATTGTGTTTAGCGCTTGTCCTGTCTGCTGGGTCAGTCGGCTTTGTTTATCGGGCCAGCGCCGCTGCGCTATTGGAGGATGGTTTTGATAGCGGGGCAGGCAACTGGACAGCTACTAGCGGAAGCTGGTCCGTCGTTCAAGAAAACGGCAATGCGGTTTATTCCCAATCCGGCACAAGCGAAGGCCGCACTTCCGCTGGCAGCCAGTCTTGGACCGATTATGCGGTTGAAGCTGATGTGAAAATCGTTGATTTTAAAGGATCAACTAGAACGTATGTTGCGGGCAGATACTTGAATGGAAATAACTTTTATGCAGCGTCCTTGTATAATAGCAGTGGAGGCACTCTTGAAATAAGGAAAAAAGTAAGCGGTTCCACGACGACTTTAGCGAGCAAAACGAACTTTGGCTTGGCAGCGGGTGTATGGTATAAGGTGAAGCTCGAAATGAGTGGAACGTCGATCAAATTGTACGTAAACGACCAACTGGAGCTTTCGGCAACCGATTCCAGCTTGACTGCAGGTGCGGCAGGTTTGGTTACGTTCAAGTCTATTGCAAAGTTCGATAATGTAAGCGTTACCAACTCAGGCTCGGTACCAACTACACCAACACCATCGCCTACTGCTGCTCCAACACCTACTCCGACGGTGCAGCCAACTACTGCTCCATCACCTAGCCCGACTGTAACTCCAGCACCAACACCGACGCCTTCGCCGACGGCTGGGCAGACCGGGGAGTATCAACTAACCGGCTTTTCCGTAGGCAACACGGGAGGAGGCAGCATTGCCGAAACCGATTCCCAATATATAAAAGTTTATAATGCGACGGATCTTGCCGTTGCGCTGAAGAAAGGCTCAGGCTACAAGGTTGTGGAAATTATGAATGACCTCGATCTGGGCTGGAATGAAATTCCGGCAGCGGCAAAAGTATCACCGTTCGCCTCACACAACAGCGCATTAACGCACCCGGTTCTACTCAATACAGGCGTTAGCAAAATTACAGTGGACGGCTTCACCGATCTGACGATCTTCTCCGCCAACGGCGCTACAATCAAGCATGCTGCTTTTACATTCAAAAGAAGCTCCAATGTCATTATCCGCAATCTTGAATTTGATGAGCTGTGGGAATGGGATGAAGCAACTAAGGGCGATTACGACAAAAATGACTGGGATTATATCACAATCGAAGAAAGCAGCAAGTTTTGGATCGATCACTGCACATTCCACAAAGCGTATGATGGACTAGTCGATGTGAAAAAAGGAAGCAATGGCGTCACCATTTCATGGTCTTCCTTCTTAAGTGATGACCGCAGCGCAGGCAGCTGGGTCACCCAGCAAATCAATGCAATGGAAGCGAACCAGTCGGCCTATCCTATGTACGCTTTTTTAAGAAGCAGTGCAGTGGGGCTGAGTAAGGATGATATTATTGCAGTTGCTGCCAGCCAAAAGAAAGGGCATCTGGTTGGATCAACGGAACTTGCCAGCGATAATGCTGCGCTTGAAGTGACGCTTCATCACAACTATTATCAGGATCAGCAAGACCGGATGCCTCGCCTGAGAGCTGGAAACGTCCACGCCTACAACATCGTCATGGACAGCGCAGGCGCTTGGAGCGCCAGAGCACTGATTACTGCGGCGATGGAGTCGGCCATTTCTGGCAATGGCTATCATTTTGGCATAACAAGCAACGGAGCGATTTCCACAGAGAATGGAGCTGTGCTGGTCGAAAAATCAGTCATTATCGACGTTTATTACCCGCTTCGCAATAATCAGAAAGATGCAAGCAATGCCGTCTATACGGGCAAAATCGCGGCTATAGATACGATCTATTCGATGGATGGAACAACCTTTAGAGGAAATAGCGACACAGTGGGAAGCCCGCTTTCTCCAGTTCCAGCAGCTATCCAGCCTTTTTCCTGGAACGGCTTCACAACGCTTCCTTATAGCTATACCGCAGACGATCCTGCGACGTTAAAAGCAAGGCTTATCGCTGCAAACGGTGCAGGGTCAGGCAAGCTCTCGTGGGCTAAAGTGAATTGGCTGCAAACGAGCTAAGCGGCTGACTTTCACAGCAACAGATACAGTAGGCTTGGTGGAAAGAGCAAGGGCGTTTAAGAGCGCTTTTGCTCTTTTTTTGATCGTACTGCTGATTGCACAACTCCCTTTCATTGCTTGCTTTGTCATAGCAAGGTAAAATCGAGTATAAAGGACGCAGCTTTTATCAGGCTGGCAGCAGGGCAGGGGGAGTAGCGGTGTACAAGGTTCTCTTGGTTGATGATGAATGGCTCATACTTGACGGCATTTCTTCCGTGATGGATTGGGCGCGGCTAGGTACGGAATTGGCA
Organism: Paenibacillus algorifonticola; assembly: GCF_000971975.1. Classification (GTDB taxonomy): domain Bacteria; phylum Bacillota; class Bacilli; order Paenibacillales; family Paenibacillaceae; genus Pristimantibacillus; species Pristimantibacillus algorifonticola. Next base: position 33,958 of record NZ_LAQO01000037.1, read on the forward strand.
GGAACAGCGCAAAATGGTTTGGAAGCGTTATCAATGGTGAGGGACAATCCGCCGGACATTGTCATTACCGACATTCGAATGCCGGGAATGGATGGCTTGCAGCTCGTAGCTGCTGTTGCGGCGCAGTATCCCTGGATCTCTTTTATTATGCTGACCGGCTTCTCGGAATTCGATTATGCCAAAACAGCAATGCAGCATGGGGTGAAGCATTATTTGCTGAAGCCGTGCAGCGAGGAAAGCCTGGTGGAGGCAATCACAGAGATTGTGCAGGAGAAGCAGGAACGGGCCAGCCAGGAGAGCTTCGTGCAATCGATCAAGTATGATCTGGAGCGCGTGATGCCGCATGCTAAGGAGCATTTTCTAAAGGAGTTCGTAACGAATAAAACCTATGGCGTAAGAGAATGGCAGTATTTTGGCGACCTGTTCGGGCTGCATTTTCAAACGCAAAGTGTACGCTTGCTGCTTGTAGAAATCGAGGGCGAGCATGAGTATGAACACCTGTTTGCCGTTAAAAATATTGCCGAGGACATCTTTCCTAATCCGATGCTCAGCTCTACCGTAGGCCGGCATGTCCTTCTGCTCATGGAGGACGAGCTGTCAGAGGAGCAGTTTTTTGAGAAAATCGACAGCATTCGCGCTACCTTCATGAAATATTATCATTTTGACCTGACCGCTGCCCTCAGCGAGCCGGGAGAGCTGGCACAGGCGCGGCGTTTATATACGCAGACGCTCGTCTGCTTGAACCACAGGTTTTATCTCGGTGAGGGCAGTCTTATTATGGAGCGCGACATTTCCTTATCTGGTGAAAGAGATAGCTCTGAATGGGAGTATGACCAAGAACGTTTAGTGACAGCGATTAAAGCAGGGCATTGGGAGGAAGCGGAAAAAGAGCTGTATCAAATGTTTCAATTGCTTTCTGATCTGCGCTATGACATATCAAAAACGAAATCATACCTGATCCAAATGTTCATGGAAATGATCCGGCTTTGTGGACCTTCCGAGATGAAAACGTATATGGATAAGCTCCCGGGTTTAATCGAAACGAGCACCCTGCAGTCCTTTCAACAATATGTAATGGGGATAGCCCGAGAGATTGCCCTCCACAATTATGAGCGAAATCGATGCAGGCAATCGCAGATGGTGCTTCATATGAAAAATATTGTCCAAAGCCGCTTCAAAGATGAATCGCTAACCCTGCAATCCATTGCGGGGGAGATTTATATGAATCCGGACTATATAAGCAAAATGTTCAAGAAGGAGACAGGGGAAAAGTTTACGAACTACATGATGAGCTTTCGGATTCAAAAGGCGCTGGAGAAAATCGGGCAAAGTGAGGAATTTACGATAGCGGCGCTGGCCGAGGAAACGGGCTTCGGCGGCAATTCGTCTTATTTCAGCAAAATGTTTAAGAAATATACCGGATTTTCTCCTTCGGAATATAAAAAAACGCCATAGGCTAATTGTCTATATCGATATACACCTTGAAGTCGTTGTGATACGACCGCAAGGTGTTTTTTGCAAATATAAGCATTTATAAGTTTTACTCTTATAAATAGGCTTATATTTCTCGGATTGAAACGCGCCGCGCCGCCAAAGGACGGCGACAGCCGTTTCACCTTGGTACATCACGGTTTTGAACATAAAACCATCGGAAATGAACATGTGAAAAGAGGAGCCGTGCTTGTATATTTATAAACATAAATATTAATCGATTAACATTTAGGGCGGAGGCAGAAGGATGGAGTTGAAGCTGGAGAAGCAACAGCGACAGGCGCTCAAGGGCAGCGGAACTAAAAAAAACAAGCTCGTTTTCTTAAAGAAGGAATGGCAGCGGAATAAATATGTATACCTCATGTTGATTCCTGTCCTCGCGTATTATTTCATTTTTCACTATGGACCGATGTACGGGTTGCTGATGGCTTTTCAGAAATCATACAGTCCGATCAAGGGCATTTTAGAAGGAAAATGGATCGGCTTTGACAATTTCACGATGTTTTTTAACAGCTATTATTTTTGGCGAATTATTAAAAACACGTTGATCCTTAGCTTTTATAGCATTTTGTTTGGCTTTCCGGCACCGATTATTTTGGCCCTGCTGCTTAATGAGGTCCGCAAGAAGTGGTTCAAGAGTACGGTCCAGACAATCAGCTATATGCCACACTTCATATCGGTCGTCGTTGTTGTCGGGATGCTTAAAACCTTCTCCTCGCTAGATGGCGGCCTGTTTAATGTGATTCGCAGCTTTTTTGACCTTCAGCCGATCATGTTTCTAGCGGAAAAGGATATGTTTCGGCCGATGTACATTCTTTCTAACATCTGGCAGGGGGCGGGCTGGGCATCGATTATTTTTCTGGCGGCGCTCAGCAATATTGATCCCCAGCTCTATGAAGCAGCGAAGATGGATGGAGCCGGCAGGTGGAAGCAGCTGCTGCATATTACGCTCCCGGGCATTATGCCGACGGTTGTCATTATGCTGATTTTGCGTTTGGGTGCCGTTATGAACGCCGACTTTCAGAAAATTTTGCTCATGCAGACGGCACCGACCTATGAAACGTCAGATGTCATATCCACCTTCATTTACCGTTCCGGCATTTTAGAAGGGAACTATACGTATTCCACCGCGATCGGATTAATTAACGGCATTATTAATTTCTCGCTGCTGTTAATGGCAAATGCGATTAGTAAAAAAGTGAATTCAACCAGTCTTTGGTAAACAGGAGGTGACCTACTATGAAACGCTCGTCAGGGGAACATGTTTTTGACTTTTTCAACGTTATCATGCTGTGCTGCATCATAGCCGTATCCTTTTATCCGATGCTGTATGTATTGAATTCTTCGATTAGCGATCCGGATCAATTGCTGCGGTCGAGGTCGCTCATGCTGCTGCCCGAAGGCTTTCAGCTTGAGGCTTATAAATATGTGTTTCAAAACCCGAAAATTTATAACGGTTACTTGAACACGCTATTTTATGTCCTAGTTGGAACGCTGGTCAATTTGCTGATGACGGCTTTTGCTGCCTATGCGCTGTCCAGAATGGATTTATTCGGCCGAAAAACGTTCATGCAGCTCATTACCTTTACGATGTTTTTTGGCGGCGGCATGATTCCGAGCTTTCTGCTTATTCAGAATTTGGGGCTGGTGGATACTCGCCTGGCGATGATCATCCCCGGTGCAATCAGCACCTTCTACTTCTTGATTATGAAAACGAGCTTTGAGAGCATCCCGATAAGCTTGATTGAGTCCGCTAAACTGGATGGAGCCCATGATTTTCTAATCCTATTTCGCATCGTCCTGCCCTTATCCAAATCGATTCTGGCGGTCATGTCGCTGTACTATGCCGTAGACCATTGGAATGATTATGTTGGCCCGATGCTCTATTTGCGAAGCCAGGAGCTGTATCCGATCCAGATTGTGATGCGGGATATTTTGATTAGCAGCAGTACGGAGTCGATGGGCGCCGGTGTGGACACGGGCTTTGCAATCGGGGAAAACATTAAATACGCCACGATTATTATTTCTACGCTGCCTATTATGCTGGTGTATCCGTTTATTCAAAAGTTTTTTGTTCAAGGCGCTTTAATCGGTGCCGTGAAACAATAAAAATCAATTACTTTTTGGAGGCGATTTTGGTGAAAAGAAAAATGGGGTTGGTCATTTTGTCCTTGGCGCTGCTCGTTGGCCTAATGTCAGCATGCTCGCAAAACAATGCGCCAAATGAAGGAGGAGCCACTGGCAATTCGTCGCAAGCAACTAATGCGCAGTCGCCAGAATTGCCAGCCGGCGGAGAGAAGCTGACGGAAATTCCGCTGCCGATTACGAATGAAGCGTTCACGATTAATTATTGGCGTGCGAATGATGCGAAGCTGACCGCCTCTATGGATAACTTTGGAGAAATGGCTTCCTATAAGAAAAAGGAAGAGCTGACGGGAATCAAGGTGAAATTTACCCACCCGCCGCTGGGACAGCAAAAGGATCAGTTCAATTTGCTCATTGCCACGAAGGAGCTTCCGGACGTCATCTACTACAACTGGGCGGACGCAGTAGGCGGTCCTGAGAAAATGATCGAGGACGGCCGGATTATCCGTTTGAACGAGCTGATCGATCAATATGCGCCAAACCTGAAGAACATTATTGAATCCGACCCGGATGTGAAGAAGCAAATTGCCCTCGATGACGGCACGATCTATATGTTCCCGCTCCTGAAGCTGGATGCGCTCAAGCTGAATGCGACAACGGGCCCCATCGTGCGCAAGGACTGGCTCGATAAGCTCGGTTTGAAAGCGCCTACAACGATTGATGAATGGCATACGGTGCTTAAGGCGTTCAAGGAACAGGACCCGAACGGCAACGGCAAGCCGGATGAGCTCCCGTTTACTGGCAACTGGGGACCGGGCAATTTGACGAAGCTGCATGATTTTTCTCCAGCTTTTGGAGTGATTGGTGGCTTTGAAATGAAGAGTGGAAAAGTGGCTTTCGGACCAATTGAGGCAGAATACAAGAGCTTCCTAGAAACGATGGCGGCTTGGTATAAAGAAGAGCTGATTGACCCGGAAATTATGACGAACGACGGTAAAGCTTTTGACTATAAAATAACGAATAATTTAGCCGGTTCTTATCTGGGCGGTGTTTTCAGCGGCATGGGCAAATATTTTAACCTGATGAGAGATACCGACCCGAACTTTAATTTGACAGGTGCTCCATGGCCGGTATCGCCGGACGGCAATGCCTACGCGACCTTCAACATGAACAATAAAGTGCTGACCTATGGCGAAGCGATTACATCAAGTGCTGATGAAGACAAGCTGAAATATATTGTGCAATGGATGGATTTTAATTACAGCCCGCAAGGCAGCGACTTGTTCAACTTTGGCATCGAGGGCGAGAGCTATGAGAAAGACGGCGATGCCATCAAGTTCACCGGCCTCATTACCGACAATCCGAACGGCTTGACCTACGATCAGGCACTTGCTTCCTATGCGCTTTCCATTATGGATGGACCAATCAATCAGGACAGCAAATATTTGGACGCCCTCTTGTTCGATCAAGGCCAACGGGATGCCAATACAGAGTGGATGAAAGCAAGCTCTGAGCTGACGCTCCCGCCAATCCGCCTGACTATGGACGAAGCAAGCACGGTCACTTCCATTATGAGCCAGGTGAATACGTATTTGAACGAGACGATGACAGCGATCATTAACGGTCAGAAGCCCATTTCCGAGTTTGACAAAATGGTAGAGACTATTAAGAGCATGGGCATCGACCAAGCTGTCGAAATGCATCAAGCTGCTTACGAAAGATATCAAACGAAATAAGCGGCGGCTTTTCAAAATTCAAGATTCAAAATTCATAGGCGCAAGAAGACTGCGATCTGGGGAGGAATTGCCCTCGGGCCGCAGTTTTTTCCTTTAAATATAAACAGGCATGAGGGTTCTTTTATCCATAGGCTGCTGTTTCCATGCGAAATGTATCTGTATGGTTCCGACTATGTTATATCTAAGGTAAGATCCGTGCAAAGGGGCGCATTTATCCATGGCGGTATACCGTAAACTAAGCATCAAACGAAAAATGTTTCTTATGATCATTCTCATTATGTCCTTTATTATTACGCTTGCCTTCAGCTCCTTGTATTACACGTATTCCATATATGACGGACAGCTTTATGACAAATCCTATCGGCTCTTGAATTTGTCTTCAACAACGGTAGATATGGAGCTGAAGAAGCTGGAGGCAATGTCGCTCGCGATTATTTCGGATGCCCAAATTCAGCGGGGCCTAAAGGATTTGATGCAGGACGATGCGGAATATGTCGGCTATATCACCCGCAAGAAGATGACAGATCAATTGTGGGCGCATATTAGTACGTCGGAGCGTTATGTACAATCCGTCCATATTATCGATTCCAAGCAGAGAGTAAGCAAATATGGGGAGTCTCCTTCCTTTTCGGAGGACAAATATGAACGAATGATGATGCAGGCTGTAGACGGAAAGGGGGAGGTTCGCTGGCTGTATCCCGACGCCTCCGATTCGATGCTGATTATGGTCAGGGAAGTGCGGGCGTATGAGCCATTGACGCTTGAGCCTATAGGCATTTTATTTTTGCGTATTAATGTTGAGCGGCTAGTGGAGGACTATGCCGGCATTGCCAGCCAGAAAAGCGATATTATCCTCAAATCGGGGGAGGCTGTCGTCTATCCGTACGCGCAAATTCCGGACGGTGTTTCGCAGGCGCTTCAGCCTTTAGAGGCGCGAGATGGTTATGAGATTAAGCAGCTGAATGGAGAGACGACCTTTCTTTCCCAGAAAAAGTCCGCGTATACGGGCTGGATGTATTATAACGTCATTCCGTACAATCATATTTTCGAGAAGATTGTCTGGCTGAAAAATGTGCTGATTATTGTCTATTGCTTCGCTATCCTGATCGTTGTTGCAATGGGCATGGCCTTTGCCCGCAGCTTGACGAGACCCATTCGGCAGTTGATCAGCCAGATGAAGGAGGTGCAGTACGGGGATTTGGACAGTATGGATGCCAGCATGTCGGCGCCTGTCTTTCAGCAAATGGATGAAGTGGGGCTGCTGCAGCGAACGTACCGGATGATGATCACTCGCATTAATACGCTGATTAAAGAAAACTATGCCAATCAGCTCGTCATTAAGGAAACGGAGTTTAAGGCGCTGCAGGCCCAAATTAACCCTCACTTTCTTTATAATGCGCTGGACTCCATCCACTGGCTGGCCAAAAAAAATGCGCAGGAGCAAATATCCAGCATGGTGGTCTCCCTTGGTTATTTGCTGCGGTCCTCCATCAGCTTGAAGCAAAATGTCATTACGGTTGCTGAGGAGCTGGAGACGGTGAAGCATTACATTACGATACAGAAATATCGTTTTCAAAACCGGCTTGATTTTCATATGGATGTTCCAAGAGCCTGCTATAACGCGCCCATTCCTAAGCTTACCCTGCAGCCTTTATTGGAAAATGCCGTTCAATATGGCTTGGAGCCCATGATTGAGCCTTGCACCATTCGCCTTTACGCAAGAGAGGTAGAAGGCAAGCTTGCTCTTATTGTGGAGGACGGCGGACCGGGAATGGAGGAAGCGGATGTGCAGCGCGTGCTGAGCGGAGAAGCGAAAACGAGGGGAACGGGCATTGGGCTGTTAAATATTAAACACCGCATCAAGCTCGCTTTTGGAGAAGGCTACGGTATACGAATGGAAAGCAAAGCGGGAGGCGGAATGAAGGTTATCGTCCTTATTCCGCCTCCGCAGGGGGAGGAAGCCTAAGATGCGAATAAAAAAACGAGTTTTCGTGATGCTCGCATTAGCGGCTGCACTCCTTGGCTGCACACCACAAACGTCCGAGCGGCCCAGCGGCATGGGGGAGGAACCGATTACGCTGCGCCTTGCGTGGTGGGGCAGTGAATTTCGAAACAACGCAACCATTCAGGTTATTCATCGGTATGAAGAGCAAAATCCGCATATCAACATTGAGTTCGAGTACAGCGCCTTCAATGAATACTGGAGGAAGCTTGCTCCTTATGCAGCGGGCAATGCGCTGCCGGACATCATCCAGATGGATATTTCTTATTTATCACAATACGGGACGCTGGATTTGTTGGAGGATTTAGAGCCCTATATTCAAAGCGGCGTGATTGACGCCTCCAGCATCAGCGAAAATAACCTTTCGGGCGGGAAATTAGGCGACAAATTATACGGGATGAATTTAGGTGTCAATGCGCTATTCGCCTACTATGATCCAGAGGTGTTTCAGGCCAGCGGCATGGAGCCGCCTGCCGCAGCTTGGACTTGGGATGATTTTGATCAAATGGGGGAGCAGTTGAAAGGCAAGGGCTTCTATTTGGGAACCGTGCTGACTCCCGAACAATTTTTCGCCTATTATCTCAGACAGAACGGCTCTTCCTTGTTTGCGAAGGATGGCAGCAGGCTTGGCTATGAAGACGACCAGCTGTTTATTGACTATTTCAGCCGTATGCAGAGGCTGGCAAAGGATAAGCTCATCTTCTCGCCAGATATTTGGACCTCCGATATCAACGAGTCTGACCGGGATCCGTTTTATAGAGGCGAGGCATTATTGGGCTGGGGCTATTCGAACCAGTTTATCAGCATCGTCAAGAGCTACGGCAAGCAGCTGGCTATTGTGCCGCTGCCCGGCCCTGACAGCAAGCAAGGGCTATTTTTGAAGCCGGGCATGTTTTTCTCCATTACAAAAAATTCAAAAAATAAAGAGGAGGCGGCTAAATTTATTAGCTTCTTCGTCAATGATCTGGAGGCGAACAAACTGCTGAAGGGGGAGCGGGGAGTGCCGATCTCCTCCAAGCTGAAGGAGCAGTTGAAGCCGTTTGTTGAGCCTGAGCTGGCCCAGGTTTTCGAATATCTCGATTGGGTAGAGAAAAACAGCAGTCCAATGGACCCGCCTGACCCGGTCGGAACGGCCGAAGTGACAACTGTGCTGCGGGAGCTTAATGATCTGCTGCTATTTGGCAAGATAACGCCCGAGGAGGCGGCCGCAGAGTTTAGGGTGAAGGCAGACGGAATTCTGGCGAGCAGCAAAAATGGAAGAGTGCAATGAGCGATAAGGCTGTATGGCAACGGAAGGCGAGTAGCTTTTGTCAGCGCATCTAGTGGTATAATGACTAGTAGACTGACGGAGCTAGAAGGGTGATAGCATGAGTGTAATTCGTTTGGAAAATGTGACGAAGAAATATGAAGAGGCCATGATTTTTCGCGATATTTATTTTCGCGTGAGCCAAGGGGAACGAATTGGTCTCATTGGGCGAAATGGGGCCGGCAAGTCGACGGTTTTCAAGCTCATTATGGGGAAAGAAGAGCCTACGAACGGCAAAGTGGAAATAGATCCGAAGGTGAAAATAGGGTATTTCTCTCAATTTTCAGAAATGCGCGGAAGCCTGTCTGTCCAGCAAGAGCTGGAAATGTGCTTCGAGCAGGTTGCCCTTATTGAACGGGAGCTGCAAGCGGTTGGGGAAAAGCTGGGCTTGGTTTCTGATGATGGCGAAATGAATGACCTTCTGGCGAGGCAGGCGGAGCTTTTCGAACAAATGGACCATTTGGATGGCTGGAACGTTTCCGTCGAGATCAACACGGTTTTGACGAAGCTGGGCTTCAACGATCGTTCACGCAATCAGCCGATTGATGAGTTGTCTGGTGGTTGGAGAAACCGTGCGGCTTTAGCGAAAATGCTAATTGAGCTGCCCGACGTTGTATTGCTTGATGAGCCGACAAACTACTTGGATATGGAAGGTATCGCGTGGCTGGAGCAGTGGCTCTACCGATTCAATGGCGCCATGATATTGATCTCGCATGATCGGCAGTTTATTGACAAGGTAGTTACGCAAATCATCGAGATCGAAAACTATCATTTTCAGCAATACGATGGCAATTATACGGACTATATTCGAAAAAAGAAGCTGCGCAAGAAGGAGCTGGACCGCCAGTTCGAGTGGGAGGAAGAGCTTCTGCTTATGGAGTCGGAAGCTATCGACAACCGCGCCAGCAATAAATCGTCCAAAGATCGATTATCCCGCAAATTGGCGGATAACAAGAAGCGAATTGAGCCGAATCCTGTGAATGTGCTGATTACGGATATTTATGAGAAGCTTCGTTTCCCGGACAAGCTGTGCGAGGTCAAGCAAATTGGACAAACCTACGACGAGCGCTCTATTTTTCAAAACGTCAGCTTTGACATTCAGAAGGAGGATCGCCTAGTTATCGTTGGTCCGAACGGGAGCGGGAAGTCTACGCTGATCAAGGTGCTGACGGGTCAGGAGAAGCCCGAATCCGGCGAGGTCGCTTGGGAAAAAGGGGTAAGCTATGCGTATTTCAACCGGATGTGGGAGGAGCTTGATCCTAAGGATACGGTGAGCCACGCCGTCAATACGTATGGTCTAGGGCTCGATGCCCCGCGGAAAAAGGTGAATAAATTTCTATCGATGCTGCAATTTTCCGAGATGGATTTAAGCAAAGTCATTGGCAGCCTTTCCGGCGGTCAGATGGCCCGGGTTGCATTGGCTAAATGTCTGCTCTCCGGTGCAGCTGTTATCATACTGGATGAACCGACCAACCATCTGGATTTAACGAGCATTCAGGTGATGGAGCAGGCGCTGATTCATTTTCCCGGCGCGGTCGTTACCGTAAGCCATGATCGGTTTTTCATTGATAAAATTGGAACGAAGATGCTGGTGTTCGACCCGGAATCGGGCATTACCCAGCAGAATCTATAGTGTCGCATGATTATTATTTCATGAGCAGAAACGGGAGGCGCTTAAACAGGCGTTTTCCGTTTCTTTTTTTTATTGCTGCTTGTGACGACGCATTAGGAAAAAATTCGCAGCGATCCGTTGTTGACCGGGCATCCTATTAGAGTTAAGTTTAACTTACTTTTTATAGAAAATTAAAATTAAAGGGGACCTCATTATGTATTCCATCAGCGAAGTTCAGCATTTATTGGGGTTAAGCGCCTCAACCCTTCGTTATTATGAAAAAGAAGGCCTTATTCCTGATATTAAGCGGACAGAAAGCGGAAAAAGGATTTACACAGAAGATCAAATCGGCTGGTTAAGATTTATTATTGCATTAAAAGAGACAGGCATGACCATCGATAAAATTAAATCGTATTTGGACATGAACGTACGCGGGGAAGAAACTTTAACGGAGCGAAGAGAGTTCCTGGAACAGCATAAGGCGCGGATTGAAAAAAATTTAGCCCAGACGCTCCTCCATTTGGAGCGGATCAACCAGAAAATTAGTTATTATGATGCCGTTGTGCTTGGCAAAAGCTTTTTTAAAATTTGATAAATTCGGAACGATAGATGTCCTTGTGAATAATGCGGGAATCGGATATTTCAGCGCCGTTGAGGAAAGCGTGGAAGAAGAAACGCGCAAAATGTTTGAAATCAATTTCTGGGGCCTTATGAATATGACAAATGCCGTTTTGCCTACGATGAGAGGCTGTCTCTCTCAAGAGCTTGCACCGTTCCATATCCATGTTACGTTAATAGAGCCAAGCAGCTTCCGTACGGATTGGTCGGGACGTTCCTCAGTCAAAACCGAATCGTCGATTCCGGAATATAAGCAGGTGATTGGTGCCATACTTCAAGGCACAGGAAAAGGCAATGAAGCAGGAGACCCGAAAAAAGCGGCTGAAGCCGTTATTACAGTCGTGGAGAGCGAGCAACCGCCGCTTCGTTTGCTTTTAGGAAATGCAGCCTATCAAATGGCGAGCTATAAATTTACTAATTTGCTGAAAAGCATAGAAGAATGGAAAGAAACAACGATTAACGCTGATTTCCCGCAATAGAAGCTAAGAGGCATAACCCTGTTTCTGCTGAAAAACTCAAAAAAACGGTACTTCATCAATAGATGGAGTGCCGTTTTTATTGAAATATAGGAAAGGATATCCTAACGCTATCCTTTCTCTATATTTCTCGGAATGAAACGCACTGCGCGGCTAAAGGACGGCGATAGCCGTTTCACCTTGAGCCAAGGCTTCTTCTGTTATTTTGCGGATATCGATAGGGGAGAGGGTGCCTTCATGAATAATATCCGGCAGGATATGCTGGAGGAAATACTTCACGCAGTGGAGGTCGATGTTTTTGATTTTAATGATGGCGTAGCGGTACATGACGATAAACTCTTTTTCGGTATTTCCACGCTGGAGCTCGGCAAAAGCTTCATATACCTGATCCATTTTATCGGCGACTTCCAAAATGAGACCTTCTACGGAATGGTCTTTGCCTTCGCGCAGCTGTCTGCGGAAAATAGCCTGAAACTCCTCGGGAATATTCTCCTGAATAAAATGCTCGACCATGCCATCCTCAACCTGCTGCAGCATCGAACGCAGTTCAAGTGAATAATGCTTGACGGGCGTCTTAATGTCTCCGATAAAAATTTCCCCATAATCATGGCTGCTTGTAATTTCATAAAGCTTCTTCCAATCAATCGTGACGCCGTGCTGTTCCTCGATATCGGCGAGCGTCTTGGCGTACTGGACGACCTTCCAGGAGTGAGCCGACACGCTGTGCTCCTCGAACTTGAATTTGCCTGGTGTGCGGATAATGCGTTCCAAATCGTTAAGAGATCTAAAGTACGTATGAATGCCCATGAGTGTCATCATCCTTTATTTAGTTGAATATGGTTCGACTATACTCCGGCAATGTCATCTCAGCATTAACGCTATGTGAGAGCTAGATGAAATTTAAAAATCGAATGGTGGCAGCATGTTTAGTATCGTTTAAATTGTAATACTAGAATGACAAATTAAATTAAATATCGACAAAATAATACTTTGTCCCTATAATACATTTATAAATGAAGAATATTAATAAGGGAGAGATTGTATTATGCGTGTTAATTTAGTTAATGGCGCGGGTGCCATTAAAGAAGTAAAAGTTGGGTTTAGCTGGACAACTTTCTTTTTTGGTTTTTTTCCAGCTCTATTTAGAGGCGATTTGAAATGGGCGGCAATTATGCTTGTAGCGGCAATCGCAGTAGGTATTTTTACTCTAGGAATTGGAGCATGGCTTCCAGGCATCGTCTTTTCTTTCATTTATAATAAAATGTACATTAAAGAGCTGTTGGAAAAAGGTTATCGCCCGGCAGATGCACAAGCTCAAGCTGCTCTTCAAAATAATGGAATCATGGCAGCTTAAGCTGCCATTTCGAATGACATATTAATGAAGCTAGTCAAAGAGCCTGCTTAACCATAAAAGGTTGAGCAGGCTCTTTTTGCGTTTGCGGCAAGCGTTAGTAGGAAAGGTCGTTGCTGACCCGAAAAATGAGCCCCAAATACGAAATTTGAAGCCTTACCGGATCGTAAGCTGCCCTCTACAATGGATAAAGAAGGCACACCAGCCTGCTCGGCACAATTCCAACAATAGCATGGGGGATTTCATCGGTGAACAACCAGCACGAAGCACAATCGGCGGCAGCGCTTGCTGTAAGCCCGAAGACGGCCAAGCGAAGCAGATGGTTGAAAAAGCTGTACGGACAAAGGCATGTGCAGCTGATGGCGCTGCTTGGTGTCTTATGGATGATAATTTTCAACTATGTCCCAATGTACGGCATTATCATTGCGTTCAAAGAATTTAATATCGTTAAGCCCATTAGCGAAGCGCCGTGGGTGGGCTGGTCGCATTTTCAGGAGTTTTTTCAGGATGACAGCTTTGTAAATGTGATGCGCAATACGCTGGGCATCAGCTTGATTAAGCTCATCATCGGCTTTCCGCTGCCGATCATTTTTGCTTTATTTTTGAATGAGGTACGGTCGGTGCTGTTTAAAAGGTCGGTGCAGACGATATCCTATTTGCCGCATTTTCTATCGTGGGTTATCCTTGGCGGCATCCTGACGACTTGGCTATCGGATGTGGGCATTGTTAACCATGTGCTGCTGGCGCTTAACGTCATTAAGGAGCCGATTTCGTACCTTGCAGAACCCGATTATTTCTGGGGCATTATTATTACCTCGGATATATGGAAGGAGCTTGGCTGGTCCGCCATTATTTATTTGGCCGCGATTGCCAGCGTGTCGCCCGAAATGTACGAGGCAGCTACGATTGACGGGGCGGGCCGCTTTCAAAAAATGTGGTACGTCACCTTGCCAAGCATCAAAGCGACGATTTCGATTTTGTTCATTCTGGCTGTCAGCGGCGTATTGAACTCCAATTTTGATCAAATTTTGGTGCTGAGAAACGCACTAAATGAAAGCGCAAGCAACGTCATTGATATGTTTGTGTACCAGACGGGCATGCAGCAGGGACGGTATTCCTATGCGACAGCAGTTGGCTTATTCAAATCCGTAATCGCCCTTATTTTGCTGCTCATAGCCAATCGTGTAACGAAAAAAATCAATAACACATCGTTGTTTTAGGAAGGGGGCGACTGGCTTTGCTCAGCTTGAAACGGAAAACAAAGGGAGAAGCGGTATTCGACTTGTTCAACGGCTTCGGCATGCTGCTCGTATGCTTCGCGACCCTGTATCCCATTTGGTACGTGCTTGTAAATGCATTTAATGAAGGGCAGGATGGCATGCGCGGGGGGATTTATTGGTGGCCGCGGGTGTTCAGCCTGGAAAGCTTCGAGGCGGTATTTCAGAGCGCCGGCATTATGACGGCAATGGGCATTACCGTAGCAAAAACGGTGCTTGGCGTGCTGCTGCATGTTTTTTTCACCGCGATGGTCGCTTATGCTTTTTCACGCAGAGGACTTATTGGCGGCAAGCTTTACATTTTAATTGGCACGGTTACGCTGTTTTTCGGTGGCGGCCTGATTCCGACTTATTTGCTCATTCGGGATTTGCATCTGCTGGACAATTTTCTCGTCTACATTATACCGGCGATGTTCAGCTTCTTCGATCTCATTATTTTCATGACCTTCTTCCGGGAAATTCCAGACGGCTTGGAGGAAGCAGCCAAAATAGACGGAGCCAACGACTGGGGGATCTTTCTCAAAGTCGTGCTGCCGGTATCGCTGCCGGTTATTGCGACGATTGCGCTGTTCCATGGCGTTTATCAGTGGAACGACTATTTTGCCGGCGTTATTTATATGAACAATATGGATTTGCAGCCAATTCAGACGTATTTATACCGGGTTGTTGCACAGTCCAGCTCGAACCAGATGGTGGCGGCGATTCCGGGAGGCGTTGGCAAAACGGTTACGTCGCAGTCGATCAAGCTGGCAACGATGGTCGTCACGACGCTTCCGATTGTGCTGGTCTATCCTTTCTTGCAAAAGTATTTTGTCAAAGGCATGATGATTGGTTCTATTAAGGGCTAGTCTACAGTCTACTCAAATAGAAAAGGGGAAAATAAACATGGTTAAACAACCGACATTAAAGCAGTTGCTATTGCTGCCGCTTGCCGCTGCTCTCGTATTTACGGCAGCCTGCTCATCAAACAGCAATACGAACGAGGGGGCAACGAATGGGGGCACGCCTGCAGCTTCCAGTGAGGTGAAGCTGACGCAGGAGGATAAAGGCTGGGAAGTGGATAAAAGCCCGATTACGTTCGATTGGTATATTAATTTCGCGTGGTTTCCTAATAAGTGGGGCGTAGATGACACATCCAAGTATATTACGGAGAAAACAGGCGTAGATATTAACTTCATCGTCCCTGCCGGCAATGAGGCGGAGAAGATGAATACGATGATCGCCTCCGGCAGCCTGCCCGATTTCATTACGCTCGGCTGGTACGAGGATGCCGTCAAGAAGATGATAGAAGGCGACATGGTGCTTCCGCTTAATGAACTGGCTGACCAGTATGATCCTTATTTCTACAAGGTTACCGACCCGGCGAAGCTTGCCTGGTACAAACAAGAGGACGGCCATATCTATGGGTATCCGAACGCCTCCTCCTCGCCGAAGGATTACGAGAAGTTTGGCGACAGTATTACCTCGACGCAGACGTTCCTCGTACGCAAGGACATGTATGAGGCCATCGGCAGCCCGGATATGCGGACAACGGACGTTTTCCTTCAAGCATTGGCTGATGCAAAAGCGAAATTTCCCGACATTAACGGCCAGCCGTTAATTCCGCTGGGCATGTATGATTTTAATGAAAAGGGCAACAGCTCGCTGCAAGCTTATATCCAAAATTTCTTGGCTATTCCTTATGAAAAGGATGGACAGCTGTATGATCGCGACACGGACCCTGAATATGTAAAATGGCTCAAGACGATGCGTCAAGCGAATGAAAACGGCCTGCTCTCGAAAGACGTGTTCATCGACAAGCGTCCGCAAATGGAGGAAAAAATCGCTCAAGGCCGATACTTTGCGATGCTGTATGCGAGGTCTGATCTGGCTAACCAGCAAAATGCGCTATTTGCGAACGATCCTAATTCCATTTATATTGCGGTGGATGGGCCAGCTAATGCTGCGCAGGCTCAAGCAACGCTTGCAGGGCCATCCATCTCCGGCTGGACCGTTACCCTCATCTCCAAAAATGTGAAGGATAAAGCGCGCGCGATTCGCTTCCTGGACTATCTCATCTCGGAAGAGGGCCAGCGGGATATGTTTTTCGGCGAGCAGGGCGTAACCTGGGATACAATAGACGGGAAAGACCAGTTTTTGCCGGAGGTATTGGAGCTGCTTAATACCGATCGTGGTGCCTTCGATAAAAAATATGGCGCCTCCCATACCTTCTGGATGATGATGGATACGAATTTGACGCCGGAATGGTCGCCGCCAGCCGTTGAGCCATTCAAGCAGATGGAAGACTGGACGCGCGGGAAAGCGCTCAGCCTGTCGCAATTTGATCAGCTAGACCCGACGGGGGCTTCGGAGGAAGGCATTATGAAGACGAAGCTGGATCATGAATTTGGCAAGGCGCTTCCAAAGCTGCTGCTTGCGAAGTCGGATGCCGAGTTCGACAGCTTATGGCAGGAGTATTTGAGCAAGCGCGATTCTCTTGGCTTTAGCGCCGTTCAGGCCTATAAGCAGAAAAAATATGAAGAGAACGTAGCGAAGCTGGCAGAATTCATTAACTAATACAGGTCAGGCCCGGGCATACATCCCGGCATTAGGTGCGCCAAATCCATCATGGACTGGCGCGCTTTTTGCCGCCTGCAAGCCAGTCAGGGGGCTGGGCCGCGAAGATGGAAGTGAGCCTAACGTGGGAAGGCAAATTCGGAACTATTTTCAATCGACGGCTTATTGGCTGGGCAGAAGATCGATGCAAAGTCGACTCGTCGCCGCGTATATTTTTATATTGCTGTTTCCAAGCATTGTGGTATCCAATTATTTGTTTGGCGAAATTAGAGACAGCCATATTAATGACACGCTTAGGCAGGGGCAGTATTTGGTGGAGCTGGAAAAGGTCAATATACTTAATCAAATTGAAGCGATGGAGCTGGCAGCCCAGCTTACGATACTGAGTGCGGATCTTACGAGCTATGTGTCTGCACACAAGGAGTTTACGACGGAGGAGCTGCTTGATTTGTACCGGGGGCCGCTAAACGATGTCATCAATATTCAAACGAACAATCCGAACATCGCCCATTTGCGCCTGTTTGCAGACAATGACTACATATCGGAAATGTGGCCGATTGTGTTTCATGAGCGGCGTATTCAGAAGGAGCCTTGGTATTCAGAGCTTGCGGAGCTGGACGGCAAAGAGCTGTGGGTGTTTAAGGAAGAGGACGCCGATATTTTGCACCGGAATGTGGCGGATGTCCATAATCAGCTGCCCAAAGTTTCCCTTATGCGGGTAGTGCGGGCAGGCAGCGAGCGGATAGGCGTCATTCAGGTGGAAATGCTGCTGAAGCATTTTGCGCCAAAGGCATTTGCAAGCTTGCAGGATGAGGGCTCGCAGATGATGCTGGCCGACAGCAAGGGAAGCATTGTGCTCGATGAGCTCCAGGCTTTCGCGGGTACGGGCAGTAATCCGAAGCTGCGCACAGCTATTAAGGAAGAGTTCGCCGCAATGAAGGAGCTTGGGCAGCAGGAAATTCGTTTTACCGTGGACGATCATCCTTATTTGCTGATTCGTACGCCCGTGGAGCAAGCAGAAGCAGATCTGCTCAATGTCATTTCCTTGGAGCTGGTGTATGAGCGCGTCTCAAATGCACAATTTCGAATTATGGCGGTTAATGTAGGGCTTATTGGCTTGCTGTCTATCATTACGTATATGATGAATGCCATTATTCTCAAAAATTTGCGGCGCTTAACCGAAGCGATGAAGAAGGTCCGGCGGGGCGAGACGCCGGCGGGGCTTCCCCTCAGCGGGGGCGGGGAAATCGGCGAGCTGGCGTTCCATTTTAACAAAATGATTCAAACGATCAATGAACTGATTGCCCAAGGTGTAAGAAAGAAGGCACTGACGAAGGAAGCGGAGCTGCGGACGCTGCACAGCCAGATTGATTCCCACTTCTTGTACAATACGCTGGAAAATATTAAAATGCTGGCCGAAATTGAAAACCAGCGCACCATTTCTGACTCGCTTACATCGCTGGGTGGCATGATGCGCTACAACTTCAAGTGGTCGGGCGAATATGTGCGCTTGCAGGACGAAATTCGCCATATTCAAAACTATATTGATGTCATGAATATTCGCTTTGACGAGCCAATCGTCCTTGAATGGAGCATCGAGCCGGGCTTGATGGAGGTAGAGATGCTGAAAATGTCCTTGCAGCCTATTGTCGAAAATGCGCTTAAGCACGCATGGTCAGAGCTTGGGGAGGAACAACGGCTCATCCAGATTGCCGCTTTCGAGCAAGCGGATGGCGGGATCGTCATTACGCTGCGCGACAATGGCGAAGGAATCGCCCCTGAGCCGCTTGCGCTTCTGAATGAGCGCATCCAGTTGGAACGGGCGGGCGAGCGCCTTATGGATGAATATGAGCGAAGCGGAAAGCCGTTGTTTGGCATAGGGCTGCGAAATGTGCATCAACGCATTCGCATTTATTACGGCAAGCCCTATGGCTTGCAGGTGCGCAGCGAGGTAGGCCATTTTACTGAAGTCATCATAACGCTGCCAAAGGTGTTGATTGCAGGAGGAGGGGATGACTATTAAAAAGCTGCTGATCGTAGACGACGAGAAAAATATAAGAATTGGCCTGAAAACGATGATCGAGCGGGAGTTTCCAGATCACTACCATATTCGGCTAGCGATTCATGGAGAGGATGCGCTGGCACAATATGAGAGCGAGCAGGCCGATATCGTCATTACGGACATTCGTATGCCGATGATGGATGGCATTGAGCTGATTAAGCAAGTGATGAAGCAGCCTGAGGAGGAGCGAAAGCCTGTTTTTATTATTTTGAGCGGCTATGATGAATTTACTTATGCGAAGGCAGCGATTGAGTATCAAGTTAGAGATTATATTTTGAAGCCGATCCGCCGGGATGAGCTGTTCGAATCGCTGCGCAAGAGCGAAAGTATTTTGCAGGCACAGGCTGAGCTTGCGCGAAAAACGGCAGAGGGCGACAAGTACCGCGAGCAGATTCGAATGAGCCGCCTGAAGGAATGGCTCAGTCAAGATGAGCAGATGCATGGGCAGGTGGAGGAGGTGCGCCGCGATCTAGATATACCATTCGAATCGATCACCTTGCCATGCCATGTAGCTGTTCTCAGCTATAAAGCCGAGAATGGGGAAGCGTTGAACCGCGATGAGCTTGGGCCGCTCGCCCGGAACCTGCTAGGGCAGCTGGGCGGGACGGTCGCTGCTTCTTTTGTGGACAGTGCGGGCAGGCTTGTGCTGATAGGGGGCCGGGCAGCGCAGTTTCACGAGCTGCTGAGGCTAACCGGGGGCAAGGAGCTGGAAGGGCTTCGTTTGGGACTAAGCGCAGAGGCAGCCAAGTTTGAGGATTTGCGCAGCTGCTATAAGCAGGCAGAGGAAGCGCTGCACTATTCTTTTCTTTATCCGGGCAGCCGCCTGCTCCAGTATCAGGATATTCGCGCGCCGCAGCGCCGCATGCATCCCATGCCGGATGAAGACATTCGCAAGCTTGGCAATATGCTGGGCACCGAGCGGGAGAAGGAGCTTCAAGCGCTGCTTAAAGCTATTTTTCGGATCGAGGAATTGCCTGATGTGGATATCGAATATTTGCGCCAGGTGGGCAAGCGAATCAATGAGCAGGTGCTCGATGAAGTGTTTCGCCTATACGGAGAAGCTTCTATTGACGTGCTAAAGCTGTATCGCAGAGTCGGCAGCATGGACAATTTTCGCAGCTTTCACGACTATTACCGCAGCTTGGAGCATTTGTTATACAGCGTAAATGAGTATGTGAGAGGCATTCGCTCTGCCTATAACGAGCATGCGGAAATCAGTGCGGCTGTAGCTTATATGGAGACGAACTATGCCCGGCCGCTTAATATGGCGGTTGTCAGCAATTATGTCGGCCTCAATTACTCCTATTTCAGCGAGGCGTTTAAGGCGCATACTGGAGAAAGCTTCGTCTTGTATTTGAAAAAGCTGCGTATCCGCAAAGGCAAGGCGATGCTGGAAAATACGAGTGATAAAATGCAGGATATTGGAAGCGCCTTAGGCTTTGAGAGCAGCAAGCAATTTACGCGTGTGTTCAAGGAGCTGGAAGGGATTTCCCCGCAGGAATATCGGCTTAAGGTTAGAGCTGCTGCCAGCTTAAGTGAATAAACGAAAAAAGCAAATAAATGCAGCCGCATTGACAGGGGCCAGCCAATTGGCGATGATGGAGATATTCGTTATCGGGAGCATTGTCTTTCAAGAGGCGAATATCGAATGGAAGGGGCTGACACATATGCAATTAATCGTTGAGCAGCCAGCGGCGAGCTGGTATAAGCAGCAGTTGGAGCTGAAAAATGGAGAGTCGGTCAGAATATTTGTAAAGCTTGGCGGCTGCAGCACTGTAGTACCGGGCTTGTCTCTAGGTATCAATAAGGAACTGCCCATAAATCCGGGACTTAGCACTACTGTGGAAGGGATCACCTTCTTCATGGAGGAAGCCAATTTGTGGTATCTCGACAATAAAGGGCTGCGTATTACGTTCGACGAGCGACATGAGGAAATAGATATGATCGTGGAATAAAATAAGGAGAGGCAGGGGCCGTTCAAGGCACCTGCCTCTCTCTTTCCTCTGAAATGTCCCTATTGACGCGGGCAAACAGCGAGGTCATAAATTTCACCTCTGGATAGGCAGCGCTTGGTTTATCCAGCAGGCCTACATTTGACAAAAGCAGTGTAAAAATTCCTCAAGCACAGACGAACAAATCACAGGTGAGGTTGATCCTATTTTATCCTGCCAAAATCGCCTGAACTATGGTTTTTACCTTACAAAATGGGACATCCAAGCTTACAGTGTTGTCATGTAACCATTTCGTTCTTTTCCCGGTTCCAACACATCCGCAAAAAATCGTATTGCTCGGCGACATAACATTTTCTGGACGAACTCCCGAAGATTATGGGCATTAAATAAGAGGCTTCCATAAACGTCAAGAGGCCGGAAATATAGGTAGTTTGCAGGTGGAAAATGGAAGAGGCGAACGTTTAAAATAAACGAAGGGTCTACTATATTTTCCAAGAGGAGCTTGATTTTATGCCATTAACGAAACCAAATCAGGAAAAATTGGAACACTTGCTGCAAGAACAGGAGTATACCCACGCCATGGACTATTTAATGAAACATGCCCGTGAAGGTGTGCGTTTAGCCAAGCGGGAAATAGCAGATTATTCTAAAACCTGCGTATCGCGAATTGGTGGAGATCCTGATCTTCCTGATGAAATAGAATGGCCGCTTGATCGAGACGGCACGCCAATGACCTTTTTGGCGCAGCTGCGTTTGGAGGATTTGGCGCCGCATGATGCGGCTTCGCGGTTATCGCATGGCGGCGTGCTTTATTTTTTCCTAGGAGTGGATGAGCCGGCTTATCATATTGAGCATTTCGTCCTGCATTTGAAAGACGAGCAGCTTGCAGGTGCCAAGCGCCGCTTTGCTCCTGAGGAAACGTCGCTGGAGGATGCGGATTTTACAGGCTATGAGGTGGTGGGCCGAGCTTCGATCGAGCTTCCGGGCTATGGTTATGTAGATAGTGAGCAGGTAGAAGATGATGAGCATGATTATGAGGAATACGAAGATTTGACACATGAATTGAGCGGCAGCGAGGATGGCGATCTTGCCGTCATGTTCGGCTATCCGGCAACGCAGCACGGCGACTGCGAGATTGAGGCGGCGCTGATGCTGATGACGGGCAAGCATTATGAATACAGCCCAGAAAAAGCGATGAAGCAGCTGGCGGCCCACTTCGCAGGCGACGAAGGACAAGCTGAGCAGGAGGTTGCGGATACGCTCGTGCTGCTAACCCTTGATTCGGATAATGATGTAGGCTTCTGCTGGTGGGATGCCGGAGAATTGCAATTTTATATTCGCAAAGAAGATTTGCTGGCAGGGAATTTTACGCGTACTTACTGTTCGCTGTATTCCAGCTAAGGGAAGCTAACGACGATTGCGTAGCGAAATGAGAAAAAGCATGTTCATCGGCATCATGCTGCTGATGAACATGCTTTATTTTTGGCAGGCTTTACGCCTTTTTGCCTAAAAAGCTCTCTACAATAAATTGCAATTGGGCTTCCAAGGAGATCGGATCATTAAAATAAGAGCCTTGAGCGTTAATAAAATAAACCTGATTCTGCTTCACAGCAGGAAGCCCTTTCCATAGGCTGCTCCCGTAAACGACGTCCGGGTCCCCATCATCCCAGCCCCAATTGCTTGTAAAAATATAGTCCCCGGCATACTCCGGCAATTGTTCAAGAGATAAGCTTGAGCCAAACTCCGCGCCATCGATGAGAGCCTCTTGAATAATAGCAGGAGCCTTCAGGCCAAGGTCGCCGTATAGGATTTCTCCGCCTCTACCGCCTTTATTACCCCAAGCATAAATGCCTTTCGCATAAGGCTGCAAAATCGAGACGGTTTTGTCTCCGACAACCTCAGCGATTTTAGGCTTAACCTCGGCAATTTTCGCGTTCCATTCTTCAATCCATGCTTGTGCGATTTGTTCCCTGCCGGTTATTTTCCCGAACTCGGTTAACAGGTCCGAAGGGGTAGCTGCCCCATATTTAAGCCGTACAACCGGAGCAATTTGAGCCAGCTTCTCATACTCACTTTCTTCCAGGAAATCAAAGACGATAATTAAATCCGGATCGAGATTCAGTATGGCCTCCAAATTAGTGCCATCCCCGAGATCTACGATTCCATCCAATTTGCCTTCATGATAGGGGTTGACCAATGCTGCCTGCAAAGCCGCTACCGGCTTCAAATCCAGCTTGAGCAAATTTCCAATTGCACTCCCTGTCAAATCAACGATCCGTTCCGGGTTTGCAGGTATGGTTACCGTTCCTTTGCTATCCGTATAGGTTTTGGTCGATGCAGTAGAGCTGCTGGCCGGTGATGCTTCCGCTGGCGTTTGGCTTGAGCTTTGTACGGCAGGACTGCTGTTTGTCCCAGACTGGCTTGCGCCTGCGTTTGTAGCGCCAGAGCAGGCGCTTAACAGTAAGGTCATACATAGCAGCAGTGTTGCCGCCATGGAATAGGGCTTGTTTATTTTTGACACAGAAAATCCTCCACTTCGCGTTGAATGATAATGAGACTCGTAATCATTCACACTATAGCACTGCGTATAGGGAGGGGCAATGGCAAATTTGGTACGAAATACAGGCGATTTTGGTATAAGGCTGTTTTGCCGGTATTTTGCTCTAAACTCGGATGGCGGCAGTCCATAATATTTTTTGAAGCTGCGGCCTAGCGTATGGGCATCGGGATAACCGACAAGCTCTGCCGTTTCTTGAAGGGAGGTTTCGGTTTGCTCCAGCAGGTCGGCTGCTCTCTTTACGCGGATCTGGGTTAGAAGGCGGATGGGGCTCTCATTCATTTGTTTTTTGAACAGCTTGGTTAAATAGCTTACACTGCAATCGAACAGCTCCGACATCGTTTCCAGCGTAATGGGGTCCCTGTAGCATTCCTGCATATATCGCAGCATCTGCGCCAATAAATCTGGGCGAACGGGTTCAATTCCTTGACGCTGCATTTGCCAAAGAAGCTCATGCACAAATTGATAAAATAAAGTCCGCGCGTGGAACAGATTAAGCGGATCAGGCTTCATCCATGCTGTATACATCTTTCCCAGCGTCTCGAGCAAAGGCAAAGGATATAAGGGAACAAAGCTGTATTCATAATGGAAAGGGCGGCTCAAATCATTCGGTTGCGCCAGCTTTTGCGAAGGGGACAGCATAAGAACTGCCTTGTACAAAATTAGGTAATAGGTGAAGGGCTCTTCTGCTGTAATGGAGAGGTGTGCGCTGCGTCCGCCGTGCAGGACATGGAATCGTTTCATGTGATGCTGCGAATGATCCAGCTGTACTTGCGCGCTGCCATCAATGACATAGAGAAAGGCGTTAGCTGGCAATCGATAGGGGGACAGCATTTCTCCAGCTTCCAGCATGGCATAGCGAAAATCCATTACTTTCACAGAAGCATGATTCCAGAGCGCGATATGATCATCTAGTTTCATTACAGTCTTTTAATCCTCCTAAATGGGGCCTCGTTCTTCTTACTTCATTATATGGATACGTGTTTTCAGCGTAAATACGCAGGGGCCGAAAATAAGGGGGAAATTTGAAATGGTGTTGCGGCGGGTTTTGTGGTAGTATTTACTCTTATATTGAATGAGGACGTGAGCAGCGCGTGATTAATATTACGATACCAACACCGGATGTAACGATTGAGAAGCAAATTTCTCCTGAGCTGAGCAATATTTATGGCTTTACTGATTTTCACTTGATCCCTCGCGACAAGGGCGGCATCTTTATGTTTTACAACAAGAGCAAGGAGCTGCTGTTTGTTGGCAAGGCCAGAAAGCTGAGACCACGGATCAAGAAGCATTTTGAAGATTCGGTATCCCCAATGAAACCGCATCGCGACGAAGTGACGACAATCGAGGTTTGCATCATTGAAGAGCCGGTGGATAGAGAAATTTACGAAACGTATATCGTGAATAAGCTAAGAGCGAAACACAATGTGGACAAGGTGTTTTTCAAGTAAATTGTAAGCAATCGTTTAAGGATGAGAATAAGCCATGAGTATCGTCAGATAAGACGGTGCCCATGGCTTATTTTTTGGCGCCTGTTGTGCCGCATGCTGTGGCAGCAAGGTGAAGAGTGCTGGCTTTATGCCGCTTGAACGGCAGCAGCAGGCGCTCTTCTAATGCGCAGCGCCATCAATGCCGCGAAGAAGCATACAAATCCGGCGATGACGAACGCTTGCGAATAGGTGCCGAACCAATCTCGCATGACCCCTGCGCCATAGGCTGCGGTAGAAGCTCCGAGCTGGTGGGCGACGACAATCCATCCGAAAATCATGCCGGATTTCTCCTTGCCGAACGTTTCGGAGGCGAGCTTGGCGGTCGGCGGAACGGTTGCGATCCAGTCGAGGCCATAGAAAACGGAGAATACGACGAGCATAGCTGGCGTCGCGGTGAGCGCATAAGGAAGAAACAGCAGCGACAGTCCGCGCAGCCCATAATACCAGAACAGCAGCTTGCGGCTATCGAAATGGTCGGATAGCCATCCAGAGATGGTCGTGCCGAACAAATCGAATAGGCCCATCATGGCCAGCAGGCCAGCAGCAGCAACCTCCAGCATGCCATGGTCGTAAGCCCGCACATTCGCGGGCTTTTTTTGACGTGGAGCGTGCGGGCGTTGCCTATGCGCGATTTTTTATGGAGAATGTTTTTTAACTATCGGTAGTTAAATTATTGACAAGCCGTTTTCCCGTCGCTTATAATCATTTCCAGCAGGATGGATGAAGGAGCGGAATGCCTTGAAGAAGAAGGAGCTTACAACGAATCAAATTATAGAGGCGGCATTTGAGCTTTTTGCCGAGCATGGTATCGAACGAACGAGTTTAAGCATGATTGCTGGCAAAGTCGGCATTACGAAGCCGTCGATTTATTATCATTTTTCGACAAAGGAAGAGCTGGTCAGCCGGATCTATTCGCATCTTTTTGAAAATCATTATTTCGACAGCTATTTTCAAGCGGACCTTGTTACGGCAGGGAATTTCAGGGAAGCCTTGTATAAAGGCGGCTTAAAAATGCTTCCGGATGGGAGTAAAGAGCATGCCGCCTCGTTAAGGGTGTTAAGTGAATTTATGCTGCTTGCGGAGCGCGATGAGCAGTACCGGTCACTTCTTGGAAATATGCAGCACAATTTTCTAAACGGCTTCCATAATCTATTAATGAGGGGTGTGGAGCTGGGAGTTGTAGCGCCGCAAAATGTCGTATACAAAGCCCATATGCTGGCCTTGGTTATTGATAATTTATCCCGATGCATGATGATGAAGGTTGCGATGGAGTACCATGAAGTGTGGAAGGAAACGGTCAACAGTGTGCTGCTAGAGACGAGGGGGAATAACGAATGAAATATTTTTTCATTACGGGCACATCCAGAGGCATTGGCGAGGAGCTTGCTAATCAGCTGTTAGCAGAAGATCATCATTTGTTTTGCCTATCGCGGACGGAAAATGAACAGCTAATTGAGCGGTCGATTCAGAAAAAGACGAGTATGACTTATTATCCTTTTGATTTGAATCATCTGCTACATATTGAGCATATGTTCACGGCACTATTCAGCATGATTCCGCAGGATACAGAAATAACAGGCCTCTATTTAATTAATAATGCGGGGATGCTGGCTCCGGTGGCGCCAATCGAACAAAATTCAGCTCAAAGCATCATTGAAAATGTAAATATCAATTTGCTGGCTCCGATGATTATTACCGCGAATTTCCTCAAGCATGCAAGGGACTATCAAGTAGATAAGCGGATTATGAATATTTCATCCGGATCTGCCCGCTATTTGCTGCCTTCGCAAAGCTGTTACAGCACATCGAAAGCGGGCTTGGACTCTTTTTCCAAAAGTGTGAGCTTGGAGCAGTTGATTCAGCCGCATCCGGCCAAGGTCGTGTCTGTCTATCCGGGGATGATTGATACCCAGCTGCAAGCGGAGATACGTTCGGCATCCAAAGCGGATTTTCCCTACGTTGATCAATTCATTCAAATCGCGGAAGAGGGCAAGCTGCAGACACCTGATTACACGGCGGCAAAATTAATTGCTCTGCTGTTTAGTGAAGATTTTGGCAGCACCGTCGTAGTCGAAAACTTATAATCTATGAGAGAGAATGATTATCAATTATAATAAAGGGAGTTGTTGCGACGGTTACCTCATAAAGCGGTACAGCATATGGGAAACTGAGGAGAGGAATTGAAACGGTGACATGAGTATAGAAGATCATATCTTGTTATGGAACCATGCGGTAGTTCGGATGATGGATGTTCGTCATATCGTCATGGAATTCAATGAGAAGCTGCCGGCTTATTACTTGCCCGCGAGTACGTTCTTGTTAACGACGCGCGGCAGCGCAAAAGTTTCATTGGATGGCAATGTGAGCATGGTTCGACGGTTTCATGTGCTGCATGGCGGCAAAGGTACCCGGCTGGAGATTGAAGCAGAGGATGTATTCGAATTTTATTTGATTTTGTATAAAGCGTCATTAGTACCACCTTTCCGGCGCGAGTTACAGCTCCTTATGGAACGGGAAAATCCGTTTCAACAGCAATATGATTTCATTCCACAATATCCGGTTGAATTGCTGAACAAGGTAAAGCGGATGCATCGTGAATGGAGTCGGCTGAATACGCTGGAAAAGCTGCATGCCAAATCGCTGTTTTATCAATTCGTGTATGAATTGCTGTGGCAAATACAACGGCAGGGCTTTGAGACGGACAGCCCGGATTTATCGGAGCAAGCCATTCGCTACATGACGGAGAACTATCAGCACAATATTACCATTGAATCGCTGGCGCAGCTGTTGAATTACAGTCCGCAATATTTGTCCAGAAAGTTTAAGGATCAGACGGGGAACAGCCCGATCAACTTCCTGATCATGCTTAGAATGGACAAGGCGCAGGAGCTGCTGCTGACGTCGGATGCTACCTTGCAGGAGGTTGCCGCTTCCGTGGGCTATCCCGATATGTTTTATTTCAATCGAATGTTTAAAAAGCATGTGGGAATAGCTCCCGGCCAGTACAAAAAACGCAAGCTTGTCAGCGGCAAGATACAATATTCTGCAAAAAAATCGTTAACATCCTCCATTGTGAAACGGGTCGCTCAACGATATATTGATGATGAAGATGAAAATCATTATCAATATAAGTTAGAGGGGGATTTTACGTTGTACAGAGGTACGAAAACATCTATGACAGCAACTTTATTGCTTTGTCTCATGCTGCTGCTAAGCGCTTGTGGCACAGGAGGCACGAATACGACGACGGCGACTGCAAACGGGGGAAGCCAATCTGCGAACGTACAGCCAGCAGATGCTGCTCAAGGAGGAGCCGCTGCTGGCCAGCAAGGCAGCACAAATCAAGCGAGCTCAGCACCAACTGAAACAACTAAAACGGTATCCACCGTGTTCGGGGATGTTACGATACCAGTAAATCCTAAGCGAATCGTAGCGATAGATTATCTGGGTTCTCTCGTCGCTTTAGGTGCGAATCCGATCGGTTCATCAGAGTGGCTTATGCAAAATCCGTATTTAAAGGATAAGATTGATGGCGTTGAAAATGTGGGGGATTCCATTGAAAAGGTGATGGAAATGGAGCCCGATCTGATTATCACATTGACAAGTGATCAAGAGAAATATGAATTGTTCAGCAAAATAGCTCCAACAGTGAGTGTTCCCTATAATAAATTCAGCAATGTTCATGAGGAAATAAACTATTTCGGTGAGCTGCTGGGCGTTCAGGAAAAAGCAACCGCTTGGCTGGACGATTACGATACTCGTATAGCTGCCGCTAAAGCGAAGGTGAAGCAGGCGCTTCCTGAGGATGCGACGGTTAGTGTGCTTGAAGATCAGGACAAATCGATTTACGTCTTCGGTATTATCTCTGGCCGGGGCGGACGTGCAATCTATGAGGCACTGGGCCTCAACCCGCCAGTAGGACTTACTGAAGAAATTATGAAGGAGAAATATTACCCGATTTCGCTGGAAAAGCTGGGCGATTTCGCTGGTGATTATGTTGTCCTGACAAGCCCGAAAGCAATGGAAGAATACAAAGCTGATCCGTTATGGAGCCAATTGGATGCGATAAAAAATGATCGTGTGTTTCTCTGGACAGAGGATCAATCATGGTTCCAAGATCCGATCGCGATGCTGTCTCAGGTTGAAGAGCTGGCAAATTGGCTGATCGAGAAATCGAAGTCCTAGATTGGAGGAAGCAGAGTGACACAATCCAAAGAGTTATACGATGTAACGATAATCGGCGGGGGCCCGGCTGGCATGTACGCGGCCTTCTATAGCGGTATGCGCGATATGAAGACGAAGCTGATTGAAGCCAAGGAAGAGCTTGGTGGAACGATGCTGATTTATCCGGAAAAAATGATTTGGGATGTTGGCGGCGTGACGCCGATCCTATGCAGGCAATTGATTGCGCAGCTGGCACAGCAAGCGCGAACTTTCGATCCGACCCTTGTATTTGGACAGCAGATAGTCGGTCTGGATCGCTTGGAGGACGGAACCTTTCTCCTTACAGCGGAATCTGGAGAGACGCATTGGACGAAAACGGTCATTCTCACGATCGGCTACGGCATTCTGAAAATGTCGAAGCTCGAGATTGAAGGAGCCGATCGTTATGAGGTGAGCAATCTCCATTACACGGTGCAGGAGCTTGAACCGTTTCGCGGCAAGCATGTTCTGATATCCGGCGGCGGGGATTCAGCTGTAGACTGGGCAAATGAGCTGGAGCCGCTGGCGGCCAGCGTTACCATTGTGCACCGCCGCGAACAATTTGGCGGACATGAGAAAAATGTTGTACGGATGAGACAGTCCACGGTCAATGTCAGAACGCCATATGCGGTTACTCAGCTGCATAGCAAGGATGGTAAAGCAATCAATCAGGTGACTATCAGTCAGGTGGAGAGCGGAGAGACAGAAACGCTGGACGTAGATGCCGTAATTGTAAATCATGGCTTGAAGAGTGATTGTGGAGCTATTCGTGAATGGGGCTTGGATATTGGCGTTCGTAGAGTAAAGGTAAGCAGCAAGCTGGCTACGAATATACCGGGTGTTTTTGCCGCCGGAGATTTTGTAGATTACGAATCAAAGCTTTACTTAATTGCCGGAGCGTTTACCGATGCGGCCTTTGCCGTGAACAGCGCCAAGCTGTATATGGAGCCAAAAGCCGACGAGGTTGCTTATGTATCCTCGCATAATAGCAAGTTTAGGGAGAAAAATCTGGCGCTTGGTGTTCGGGAAGAAGACG
The DNA here is from genome assembly GCF_000971975.1 of Paenibacillus algorifonticola. GTDB lineage: Bacteria > Bacillota > Bacilli > Paenibacillales > Paenibacillaceae > Pristimantibacillus > Pristimantibacillus algorifonticola. The sequence continues at coordinate 63,768 of NZ_LAQO01000037.1, forward strand.
CGTAAGAAGTGGGAGCTAACCTTTTAGCGGTTAGCTTTCTTTTTTTTCTACTACAGCAAGATTAACTATCAGGTATTTCCAGTCTTCTGTCGAAGGTATATAGGTCAGAATTTACCCTAGGAGATGACCTTCATGCTTGAGAAAAATAGATTGGGTGCCGCGCCCAGAGTTTACTTCAGACCTGAGTTTAAAAATTGTCCACACTGTGAATCTAAATTGCGGAGAACTCATACCGCATGGGAGAAAAAGATTGTCACAAGAGACGGAATCATCCATGCATGGAGCATGGCTTATGCTTGTAAAAATCCAGACTGCGCACACGCAGGCGTTGCGTATAAATCTGCTGAAGCTGAGATGCTTAGCATGAAGCATTCCTCGTATGGATATGACGTGCTTGCTCTCGTTGGGGAACTACGCTTTAAGCAACATCGAACGGTTGCGGAAGTTGCCGAAGCATTGAACGAACAAGGCATTCCAACGAGTGAAAGACATGCTCAAAATTTGTACGAACGTTATCAAATCTTGCTTTCAGCGAGTTTAGATGATCATGTTAACAAAGTCCTTGCAGAAACAACGGAACAAAATGGAGGCGTCATTCTTTCCATGGATGGGGTTCAGCCTGAAAAAGGCAATGAAACACTTTATGTACTAAGAGAAGTATTCAGTGGAACCGTGCTTGCCGCACAAAATATGAAGAGCGGGACTGCGGAAGAATTGAAAACACTTATCGAACCCTTCCTGATGCTAGGGTATCCAATCGTAGGTATTGTAAGTGATGGGCAAAAATCCATACGGCTGGCATTTGAAACACTTTTGCCAGATGTGCCTTACCAGTACTGTCAGTACCACTATCTGAAAGACATTGCTAAGCCCATTGTCGACGCCGATCGCAAGTTAAAATGGAACTCAAAAAGAGCATGCGCGGGATTCGCGACATCGAACGAAAAATAGAGCAAGTTGAATCCAAAGCGCTTGTAACAGAGAAAACGGAACAGTCAGAATCGCAACCTGCTGAAATGACCGAAGCGCAGATTGCTAAGGGATATGTGGCAGCCGTTCGAGTTCTGCTCCTTGAAGATGGAGATCCACCATTGGAGCTTCCTGGATAAATTATTTATGAACGTGCACAAGCCATACAAGCTTCCTTACAAAGATGCTTGAGTAATAAAATAGCCTAATTTACTTCAAGGTGTTGTCAGAATATTCAGAAAAATCGAAGAATTAAAACCTAGTTATACAGCCGTTTCGCGGCTAGTGAAACCCTTGGAACATATCGCTAGCATTCTCACTCCTGAGGAAGACAAAAGTAGTGAGACGGCTGAGTGGGAACTGTCCCTGCTACTGGAATGGGTGAAACAAACCTACACGCATCAGAGTGACGAGCAAATGGTTAACAATTTACTTAACTTTTCCAGAGGGTTTTGGAAAGGCTTGTTCACTTGTTATGACCATTACTACATTCCAAGAACGAACAATGACTTAGAGCAATTCTTTCGATAGACGAAGGCTAGTCACCGTCGTATTATGGGACTTCGTAATTGGAACAGCTACATCATACGCAATGGTGAAATGATCGTATTAGTGAATGATGCACTGCGCCAGGAACATGTCATTTCACGATTGCGCTCAGTTTGCTTTACTCGCTATAAATCTCGAAAAGCACTGTGGGATCAGCGTTTAACCAGCGTTATATTACGCGAAAAATTTAATCGCAATAGCGCAGGCTACCTCAACGACTTAGAGCAAAAATGGAATTCACTTATAAGTTAGTTAATTATGCTGTCGTAGTCTTTTTTGCTTATTCTATTCATGTGATTTAGGAAAGGGAGAGTGCTCGGTTGGGTACAGTGGGCAGAAGCCGAAGCCGAAGCCGAAGCATCGGCTTTGCCTACACAAATTGCCGAGTATATTTACGAATTTTTCACTAGCCAGTGAATGTGGAGAACGAAGCGGATATGCTCATCCGCAGTTTCGCAGAAAAGTGGGCAATACGGATATTTCTTATATCAGGCTACTGCTTTGCTACCATCGCCTTGAGCTCTGACAACAACTGGTCCAGCTGACCGTACTCCTGCACCATCGTATGTATCTTCACGTCCTGCGTCTCCATACTAGCATGAACCTCTTCAACGGAAGCCATGTTCTGTTCAGTCGTAGCTGCAATATTGACTATCTCATCGGCCATGCTTGCATAACGCTCATGCAGATCACCCGCAGAACTGCCAACTGTATCAGAGTGCTGCCTCACGAGCTCCATATTTTCGCTGATGCGATCAATAAGCTGCTGTACCTGACGTGAAACATCCCTGCTGGCTGTCACTGCTGCTTGTCCGCTTGTTACCTGCAGGTGAACAGCGCTGATTTGCGAACGAATACCGGATAAAATCGTAGTAATTTCGTGTGTCGCAGCTCTTGAATTATCGGCAAGCTTTCGTACCTCGTCGGATACGACTGCAAAACCTTTGCCATGCTCGCCTGCTCGTGCTGCTTCAATAGCGGCATTAAGCGACAGCAGATTCGTTTGCTCTGCAATATCGCCGATCGTTCCGACAATCGAGCTTACGCGATCATTTTGCTCATTAAGCTGGTTCATCATGTCGACTGTATGCAGGATGATCGCTCTAACACGCTCAATCTCGCCTGATAATGCAGCCATTTGATCCCGATTCTCTACGGTCAATGCGGCATTGTCCGCTGAATATTGTCGTAGCAATTCCGTTCCATTAAGCAAGCGCTTGACGGCCGTGTCTATCATCTGCGTCGTATCGCTAATATTCATAATGGTTCCCGTCTGTGTCTCAATTGCAGCCGACATGGCTGAGAAGGTCACCGTCACCTCTTTGGAGATTTCTCCGGTTGAACGAACAGTCGCTTGCTGGCTGCTGCTGAACTCGGTAAGCACATGAATCGATGATTTCAGCTTGGTAAGCAGCGCCTCCGCCATATCCTTGGAGGCTACTGCCTCGCGCTGCTTGTCTGTTACCTGCTTCTGCAGCCGCTGGGTGAAGCTGGCCGAAAATGCCAGCGCCCCTGTTGCAAACATTAAATACAAATACAAATAGGCGAGCGATTCTCCTGGGAATAGCTTAGGCTGAAGCACAGGGTTCATAAATAAATAAGTGCTCAGCGCTGCGCCCAGTATGCCTGTGAAAATAATAGGCCGATAATCGGCGTACAAGGTGATGATTGCGAGATTAACATAAACAATAAAATAAGTGCTTACGACTGGATTCGGATCGGAAATGATAAGAAAGGAGACAATTATCGTTAAAATGCACGGAACCATATACTTAATATAGTCTGAAAGGATACCTCTATAAGTCATAAAAGTGACTATAGCACTCGTTCCACCTCCAACAGAGGCAAGAAAAAGAATCATATTTTTATCCAGACCGATGACAATATCTGTGGTCACTCCTAGAACAAGCACGCCCCAAAGAATTTTTATTAACAATCGGTTCCGCTTATCAAGCTCCGTTAGTATTCTCTTCATACGTAAATCCACCTTTTTATAATTTGTACAGCTAAGCCGATTCAGCTCTAGACTCCTGCGTTGCTAGCGTGTGCAGTGAAAACGGCTTGCTGCGAATAGGAAAGCCAAGCATATTTTTGTTTATTCGAATAAATTTGCTCCACATTAATTACCACTGGAACCACATAATCGCCTTTATAAAACTCCTTCTCTCCAAGCTTCTCCAATGGCACCTTGAAAGTAACCCGCAATGCCCTTAAAAATACAGGCTCCAGCAACGAAACAAAATATTTGATCTGCCGTTCCTCCGCAGTATAGACAAGGGAGGAGAGCAGCTCAGATATGTATTGTTGCCCACGATAAGGCTTTAATAAGGCTATTTTGTCAATTTCCGCAATTTCTCCCTGTGCGCGTATCAGCTCCGAGTGCTCCTGAAAAAATCCGGCTTCGTTAATCGTGCTTGCAGCACTATACGGCTTGATCTCAGCCGTGCCTACATAATGGCCCTCCGCCGTGACAATCATAATTCGCTCCAGTGCTTGAGCGGAAAACTCAAGATCAAATCCTTTTTCTCTCCAGACAGTTGTCCAAACACCATTAAACATCGCTAGCTCCAGCTCATTCTCCACTCGCTTAAACATACGTATGCTCTCCTTTGGTTTTTTTAAAATATAAGAATTAATAAGTTTCACACTTATTAATTCTTATATTTCACCCTCGAAACGGTAGCTTTGCCGCCATAGGACGGCTTCAGCCGTTTACGCTTGTCTTTTCTCCCAAGTGAATTATCTATATAGTATATTTATCGGGATAATTCACTTAATAATGTACATGCGTAAGATAATTACTTACTTTTCGTCTATTTGCAAAATTCATTAGCTTTATATCTATCCTTTCTTTACAAATCGAGGGTTTCAAAATGGATCAGTCTTCTAAATTCTTGATTCAAATGGAGCTTCGAATCCATATTAAGTTATTGAAAATCCGATCGGCAAAAAGAAAAGCAATAGGGCTGACGTACTTGCTGCTTGGATGTTATCCTTTATAATAAAGGATGCAGGTTCAGCATTTATTTTCGTTTCGAGGTGTTTTTATGGAATGGCAGGATACTATCCAATTATGGAACCAAAGGCCTGTTCAAGTGCTGGATATTCGCCATCTTACGATGAAGCCGGTAGAGAAGAGGTTAGCCTATCGCCTTCCTGCAAACGCTTTTGTATATGCCAATCAAGGCAATGCTAGGCTGGTAATGGACGAGCTAGAAGCTCCTTGCGATAATGGTTATTTGCTGCATGGTGGAAAAGGCGCCAACCTAAGCATATGGTGCGGGGATGAGCCGTTTGACTATTATTTAGTTTTGTATAAACCGCTGGGTATGATAGGCAATCAAGTAAGGCATGGTGATTTAGAACAGCAGGATGTGTTCGGGCGGCGTTATGCCTTTGAGGTGATGCATGCTTTGTCGCTGCTGTCGTTGCTGGAGCAGATGTCTCAGCTGTGGGCAAGTAGCGAGGAGCTGGATCGGCTGCAGGTAACGGGAATTTTCTATCAATTCGTGGTTGAACAGTTTCGCCAACTGCAAATGGTGAAGGCCGAAGCAACAGTACCAGATTTACCAGAGCAAATCGCTGAGTACATTCACGAATATTTTCATAAAACGGTAACGATGGAAACGATGGCTGGGAAGTTCCATTACAGCACGCATTATTTGGCAAGGGTGTTTAAGCGCAAATTCGGCTGCAGCCCCATGGAATATTTGATGCAAACTCGGATCAATCGAGCCAAATATTTGCTCACGGAGACGGATACGCCTATTCGCAGCCTTGCTGAAAAGGTGGGCTATACTGATATTTATTATTTCAGCCGTCTGTTCAAGAAGCTGACAGGAGTCACTCCTACACAGTTTAAAAAGCTTAATCTCGGCTCAATTGGTTCAATTCGTCCGAAAATGATGCCCGAATCGTTCATTGCTCCGCAGGCCGGACAAAGCTATATTGGTAATAACGAGAATCATTATCAATATAATGCATGGAGAGTGAATGAAATGAAGTGGGGTTTTAAGCCATCTTTTGCCGTAACGTTATTATTTAGCTTGTCGCTGCTGCTTGCAGCATGTGGCGGTACAGCTGCAGAGCCGCAGCAGAGCGCTCAAGGAAGCAATGCTCAGCCAAATGTAACCGCCACGGCTGATACAGCGGCAGAATCGCCAGCAGCAACGACAAGAATGTATAAGGATGCACTCGAACGTGAGGTGGAAATTCCATCGAACCCTAGCAAAGTGGTTGTTATCACATATGGTGGTTATTTGCTGCCGCTGGGCATACAACCGATTGGCGTTGATCAGGCGGTGCTTGATCATTATCCGGAGGAGCTGGCAGGTGTTACTAGCATTGGTGAAGGGCTTGGCAATGTCGAGGCTGTTTCTGCGCTCGAGCCGGATTTGATTATTTTGCCGGAATACCATGATGCATCGGCCTACACCCAGTTTGAAAAGATTGCGCCAACCGTTGCTGTCTCATGGGGCGGTGATCCAGATGTCATCAATACGCTGCGGGACATGGGCGATATTATGAACCGCAAGCAAGAGGCGGAAGCGTGGATTACTAAATTTGAAGCGAAGCTGCAAAGCGTCCGCGATCAGCTTGAAGTAAAAGTGACGCCGGGCGAAACGGCTATCACCTTTATTCTTTACAAAGGAGAGCTGTTTCTTGGAGGCGAAGGCGGTACGCTTGGCAAATTGATTTATGAGGATTTCGGCTATCAGATGCCGGAGCAGTTTAAGCAATACGCTGATGGTGGAGCTGCACTTTCCATGGAATCGCTGGCTGATCGTCCAGCGGACTATTTCTTTACGCAAATGACCGACGAGGAATTGGTCGAAATGTATAAGCTGTTCCAAGAGCCGCTATACCAATCGATCCCTGCGATCAAAAATAATCGGATTATCAATGTGACCCGTGATAAATGGAACTATGGTCCTTATTTCGCGGAGCAAGCGGTTGATGAGATGATTGAGAAGGTAGCGAATGCTCAAAAATAAGCAGGCGTCTGTCATGGACCCTATGCTTGAAAATAAGACTGAAAGTCCGGGAGCTTGCTTCCCGGACTTTTTTTTGAAATACAGGAAATTATATGATTTTCCTATCCTTTCTCTATATTTCTACGCGAAACGGTAGCTTTGCCGCCAGAGGACGGCTACAGCTGTTTACGCTTGCTTCCTTCCGATTGAATGGGACACAGCCTTAGCCACTTCAATGCCACAGCCGCACTTCGGCCTTTCTGCTAAAATAGAAGGTAACCGTGGTTGAAGGGCACCATCATCTAAAATACGCATACAAGGTGAAGCATATGGAACAGGGCAGGGAAATGACGCTGGCACTCATTGCGGCAAATGTACAAATCAAGCACATTCATTACGAACGCCTGGAAAGGGATGAGCATATTCAGCTGAGTAATAGAGCTGGAGGGAGGCTGCTGCTCGTTGCAAGCGGTGAAGGCGTATTGGATTACGGCGGCCGAGAAGCTAAACGCACGTTACGACGGGGCAGCTTTTGCCTCAGCATGCAGGGAGCAGATATCATTGTTCATGCGGCTGATGAAGAGGCGATGGGCTTTTATGAGCTTATTTTTCAGCATGATTTGTTGCAGGGCAAATCAGCTGCCTTTTGTTATCATGCAGAATTGTCTAAGCGTGCTGCCGGGCCGCTAATTGACCGTGTGAAGGAGCTGTATGTGAATCGCCTTGATCAAGGCGAACTGGAGCGATTCCGTCTGCATATTGATTTTCAGGAGCTGCTGTATCGACTGTTAAAGGATGTAGAGGAGAAGAGGGGCCTGAGCCAGCATGAATCGCTGCTGTTGACCGCCAGATACATGGAGCGGAACTTTCACGAGCCGTTATCGCGGGATAAACTGGCGGAAATGGCTGGCATGAGCGCGCCGTATTATTCACGTGCCTTCAAGAAGGCGCTGGGAAAAACGCCTCAGGAATATTGGACAAGTGTCAGGCTCAATCATGCGAGAAAGGCACTTATTCAAGGCAAGGACAAAATGAGTGAGATTGCCGAATATACTGGCTTTGGGGAGCCTTATTATTTTAGCCGCGTATTCAAAAATGTGCTCGGTATTTCGCCTACAATTTATCAGAAGCAACCACGCCAGCGGGTCGTCTGCCTTTATCCGTCGTTTATCGACTGCATGTTGGCGCTGGGCGTGGTGCCATCCGCAGTCATGATCGATACGACCCATCCGCTGATAGGTCGCTTGGATAGGTCGCTTTACTTAGGAAGCTCGGAGACAGCGTTCGGAGAACGTGAGGCGAATCTGCTGGAGGAGCAGCAGCCGGAATTGATTTTGTGCAGCGATTATATTCATCCTGATCAGGAGCTGCAGCTCAGCCGAATTGCGCCAACTATTCCTGTTACTTGGAGAAGAGATCGGCGGACCGATTTGCTGGAAATTGCAGGACTGCTGGGGAGGCGCGAGACAGCCGTGAAGCTGCTTGAAAGCTTTGATAAACAGCTGGAGCATGCCCGTGAGCAATTAAGTCGAAGTATAGGGCGCGCAAGCGTAGCAATGCTGCGATTTCATACACAGCAAATGCGGCTATATGGCGGCCCTCAGCAGGGCTTTGTCGGTCCAATACTCTATCGCGATTTGAATTTGCAGCCGCCAAGGCTTGTACAGCAGCTGACATGGGATAAATGGTGGGCTGCACTTGCGCCTTCTCAGCTGCTTTTGCTGGATGCCGAGCATTTGTTGATCGTTATTGATCCAGGCATGGAGCAAGAAGCGGAGCGCATTATGGCAGGAGAGCCGTGGGCCAAGCTTGCTTCTGTCCGAAATGGACAAGTCTATATCGCCGACTATTTTACATGGATGAGCAGCGGCATGGAAATGGATAAGCTAAAAATAGCAGAAGCGCTGCATTTGTTTGCTACTCACCCTCAGGACACAAAAATCCTATGAAAAAGTTCGATTTGTCCTTGGGAAACGAATGAAAAAAGAATATAGTGATAACGATTATCATTATATTCGGGGAGTGGTTAGAAAGATGTTTAAGGCAGGCTTATTGCCCAGCATGCTGCTGGTGCTGATTATTTTGATTACGGGATGCGGGGCAGGAGAAGCTGGCTCCGGCTCCGCAGAGGCTGTAACGGAGAGCGCACCCGTATCAACGGAAACGAGCACGGCAACAGAACGCGTTGTTACAGATGAGCTTGGGCATGAAATTACAATTCCGGCTGAGCCGAGCAAAATTATTGGCATTTATTTAGAGGATGAATTAACGGCACTGGGCGTTACGCCAATCCGCAAATCGAGAATTGGCACATGGAGCGGACAAGACTATTTGGGGCTTACGGTAGAGGACATTGATATTGAAGGCGATGTCGAGGCTTTTGTGAAGGCGGAGCCGGATTTGATTTTGACAAATGTGTATGAGGAAAAGCAGTATGGACATTTATCCAAGGTTGCTCCGATGTACGCCTTTACGGATGCACGCGCGGACTGGCGCTCGACGATTCGGACACTTGGCGATTTGCTGGGCAAGAAGGAGAAGGCGGAAGAAGTTATCGCTTCGTATGATAAAAAAGCGGAGGAAGCTGCAGCTGTCCTTGAAGCGTCCATTGGCGAGGAGACGGTTGCGATACTGCGTGTGCATGCCAAGTCGCTTAGACTTTACGGCGGGCCGGGTTATGCAGGACCTGTCGTGTACAACGAGCTAAAGCTGAAGCCAAGCAAGCTGGTGCAGGAGCTTGTGCTCGACAAGGAGGAGAAGGTGGTCAATTTGTCCATGGAGATGATTCCGCAATTGGATGCTGATCATATTTTTCTCACGGTAGATACAGGCGCAGAAGAGCAAGCTAAGGAACTGCTAGAAAGTATATTGTGGAAAAACCTGCCTGCTGTTACGAACGGAAACATTCATGAGGTTAATTTTGAGACGTGGATGAAAAGCGGCCCGATTGCTGACAGCAGCAAGATCGATGATGTGCTCGCGGCATTGGCACCATAATCTCCTTATTTGAAAAGATAAAGCTGCTTCCGGCGTTTTGCTGGAGGCAGCTTCTTTTATTATGCGGTTGCTGCTGAACTCTCTATTAAAAACTGCTTAATGCCGATAATTACAATATTATGCGGATATACGGAGGGATAATTAAATGGAGAGAAAGCAAGCAGTTAAATGCAGTTTATTGCTGTTACTAGCTTTAGTATTAATTATGATATCTATATCATCAGTATCGGCAGCAGCTGTCCCAGTCGAGAAGCCGATAAAATTTTATGTACAGGGTAAAGAAATGAAGCCCGTTAACGCCCCCATTATTCGTGGAGGACGGGTGTATGTGGAGTTTCGCAGCGCCGTGAAGGCTTTAGGCTTTACTTTTAACTATGATAAGTCCAAGAAGATCATTACGGCCAGATCAGAGGATGCCTTTTTTAAAATTGATTTAAATAGTGGGACGACTTACGTTAACGGAAGAATGTTCAGGTATGATTGGGCGACGCCTGCCATTATTGAATCTGGGGCAAATACATTAGTACTGGGGCATTTATTTCATGCTACTGATTATTTGTATGCAGATTATTATCCAGACAAAAATATCGCGGAGGTATACGAAAGCGCGTGGGGAAAACCAAAGAAAGCCGATCTAAGAATGATTCGCTCCATCCTTGAAACACATTATTATACAGTTAGTGAGGCTGCTGAGCTAAGAAGCTTTGAGTTGAAATCGTGGGGAAGTTTCGTGACCATACATGTAGATGCGTTTATACCTAAGAGCGGGGAGGAGCTGCTGGATCGAATGCTGCATGCGGATATTGAAATGAAACGTGTAGATGACAAGGGATGGGCGATACATAAAATCATGCCGAATATTGAGTTTTTAGATTACGAGTCGCTTCCAGAAAGGGAAGTGGAGGTGCCGAGTGCCGATAAGACAGAAATTTATGCCTTAGTAGAAGCTTACATAAAGGCATTGAATGACAAAGATGCCGCAGCTCTAATTGCACTGCTACCTCCTGACTACTGGCTGGAGAAGAAGAGTCCAAGCAAGGAGCAGTTGGAGCAGTATTATAGTCATGATCTATTCAGCTATAATTTCGAGTATAAGTTAAATCAAGCTGCGATAGTATCTTATGAGGCTAATAAAGCTAAAGTATATATTTTCTCAACAATGATAGATAAAGATAATCCGCTGGAGGAATATCCAAGCAATTACCTACAGGATGTGGTCCAAGCTTCTGACGGCAAATGGTATATGAACTTCCATAAATTTGTGCTATTAAACTCAGAAATATGGGAATAAGTCAAAACAAGCAGTGATAGGCGCTAACGCCGTCGCTGCTTGTTTTTTATGGAGCTAATCATTGACCTCATTAGTCCATTTCATTAACGCCATTAATTTATTATTTCGTACTCACAAGCCAATCAGCCAGCTCTTCCGTTTGGGTCAGGATGGCGATCGGGTCCCAGTACCAGGAGCGCTCTTTGCCCCAAATAAATACCCGATCATTTTTGACGGCGTCAAGAGATCCCCAGATAGGGTCTGCTTTGAGATCGTCAATAGACAGCCTATCGGTCGTGAGCACAATATAATCCCCGGCGTATTGAGGCAATACCTCATTCGAAAGGGTTGCCCAGCCTGGATCGCTTAGTTCAGCTGCCACTGCGGCTGGAGGCTTAAAGCCAAATACATTGTAAATGGGCTGCCCGCCTTTGCCATAGTTAGAGCCGACAGCTGAAACGTCTTTGCCAATCCATTCCAAGACGGAAAACGTGCTGTCTGCGGGAATGACCTCAAGTACTTTTTCTTTCGCTGCTGCTATGCGCTTATCATAGTCGGCTAGCCATGCTGTTGCTTCCTGCTCCTTGCCCAGCAGCTCGCCAAAATAAGAAACTTCCTCATGTACCGATTTAAGCGAAGCATAAGGAATAATGACAGTTGGAGCGATTTTGCTCAGCTGATCATTCATCTCGGTATACATGTCATCCATAATGATTAGGTCAGGCTCAATGGCAACAATTTTCTCTAAATTGCCGTTACCGTCTCCCAAATCCTCTACGTTTTTCAAAGCTTCGCTTAAATAAGGATTTGAAAGATGGTGAGTAGAGGTTCCAACTGGAATCACACCGAGTGCCAGCAGGCTGCCTAAATATTCTCCGGCCACTACGCGCTTCGGATGCAGCGGAACTTCAACATCGCCCATAATAGTTGATACGGTTTTAGTTCCTTCTTGCTCAGGCGCGGTGGTTGCCGTTGCTTGCGGCGAACTGCTTGGTTCCGTAGAGCTTGCTGCACCAGTGGCAGCATTATTGCTAGACGCTTGCGTTCCACAAGCGCTGAGAAGAAGCATAAAGCTGAGTAATAATACCGCCGCCATGGACGGTTTTGATTCACTAAACATGTCAGACTCTCCCTCTTTGCTACGTTGATAATCGTTATCAGCTACATCAGTATAGCGGAGCGTTTTTGGAGGGGCAATGGAGAATCTCATGATTGTAGCAGGACAATCTTCTAAACCTTGATTGGTGGAATGCTCCGCTCTGAATAGAGAGGGAGAGACGCCTTTATATTTTTTGAACAGTCTGCCTAAATAATAGGGATCGCGATAGCCAACACCATACGCTATTTCGCTTAACGTGGCATCCGTTTCAAGCAGCAGAGCCGCTGCCCTGTCGATACGGACTTTGATCAAATAATCAATGGGGCTAACGCCCGTCCGGCTTTTAAAATAGGAGGATAGGTGAGGAACGCTGTAATTCAGGCTTTCCGATAAGGATTCAAGTGTGATGGGCTCGGCATACTGCTTATGAAGGATCGCAATGATTTGCGCCGCCAAATCGCGTTTTTCTGAACGAGTACCCTGCAGCTTCATTTGATTTAATAGTTCGTGGACGAACTGAAAAAGCAGGTTTTTAGCGCGCAGCTGCCCAAGTGCCTCCGCCTTGCTCCATTCCTTGTGCATATCCGTCAAGCAGCGATATAAAGCGACTGGGTGGGCAGGTGCAAATTCATATAACGTGTGAAAAGGATGCAGCCGTTCAGCGAGCTGAATAATGGGCTGCGGCGCAGGCTCTGGAATTGTCGCTTTATAATAGACGCTATAATATTCAAAGCCGTCCTCGCCAGCCAATGTACGTCCATCCTCTGAAACCTGCTTTCTCAATAAATGCCGGGCTCCTTGTTGCTTATATGTACTATTATAGTTGACAGCTCTTATGATCAACAACCAGCGGTGCCGCAAACTGTGGTGGTTGTATTTTATTATGAAGATGGTTTGCTGAAAAATAGAAGCGGGCTGCCCCTCAGCCTGATATGCTCCCCATACGGTAGACAGGTGAAATAATAAAACCTGTTACTGTAAGGGGAGTTTTTTCAT
>NZ_LAQO01000038.1 GCF_000971975.1 Paenibacillus algorifonticola
TCGTTACGTCTATTATTAGGCGTTCCTTAATGCTGTGTCCACTTTTTATTCTAGCTACATCCTGTCCGCGTACAGCCCGAAATCTGAGCAAAAGCCAGAATAGCGGATCCTCAGTCCTCCAAAAAAGGAGTGAGCGTCCCGAGCTGAGTGGTCTCAGCCACAATCACATGCTGCGGTTCCCCGGCCTTGAATCATCTGATGAGATTGGCCTCGAATAAGCACTAAGCAAGGCGCAGCAGGCCGACTCCCGTTTGCATACACATCCTAGGTGAAATCAATACCTACTACAGTCAATGTGTGTCATCTATACTAAAAATAATATCTACTTACAAAAGATACATTTAAAATCAGCACTATTGAATCTCAAAATAAGTATGAAATAATTTTTAATCTACACAGCTTAGCTTTAGGGGGTAAAATGAACAATCCTTCATTTCGTATTGTTGGCGAACTTTCAAGTTTCCCTATTCAAGAAAATCGGCCACTATGTTATTTGTTTAGCTTAGGTTATATAGCCGTCATGCTTTTTTTGGTACAGTTCAAATTCTTAAGCGCTGATCTTGCTTTATATTTCATTTTTTTGGAGCCATTCTTTCATTTCCTTTAATAGCGTTATTCCAAAAAAACAAGAATATGAATTCTTTCCAATTAAAAAACCGCCTGAGGAATGAACCCCAGGCGGCCTGCTCTATTTTTGCTCACTAATCTCGATCATTTATTAAGCCAGTATTTCCTCGATTCGCTCCAAAACGTCAGCGCTAAGCTCCACGCCTGCCGCTTTGGCATTCTCTTCGACCTGTGCCGGGCGGCTGGCGCCCACAAGCGCACTGGACACGTTCGGCTGACGTAAAATCCAGGCCAGCGCCAGCTGTCCAACCGTCAGCTCAAGCTCCGAGGCGATTTTGTCCAACTGCTGCACCTTGGCGATTTTCTCGTCGGTCACATTTTTGCGCATGTTTTCGAGCTTTGCTGCCCGGCTGTCTGCCGGAAGCTCATTCGCCGAGCTGTATTTGCCCGTCAGCAAGCCTTGCGCCAGCGGCGAGAACACCACTTGGCCAATGCCATTGCGCTCCCCGAAAGGAATGACTTCCTTCTCAATGTAACGGTTGAACATATTATATATCGGCTGATTCGCTATGATGCGGTCCAGCAGATAACGGTCGGCAATCGCATGCGCTTCCGCCATCTGCGCCGCTGTCCATTCACTGATGCCGACGTACAGCACTTTCCCCTGGCGAACCAAATCATCCAGCGCGCGCAGCGTCTCCTCCATCGGCGTATTCGGATCATGGCGGTGGCAGTAATAAAGATCAATATAGTCAGCGCCCAGACGCTTCAGGCTCGCATGGCACTGCTCCGTAATATGCTTGCGGGACAGCCCTTGGTCATTGGGCCCATCGCCCATTTTGCCAAACACTTTCGTTGCGAGCACGTAAGATTCGCGGGGATACGCACGCAGCGTTTCGCCCATCACCTTCTCGGCCTCGCCCCGCTCATACACATTGGCGGTATCAAAAAAATTAATGCCCAATCCATAGGCGGTCTCAATCGCTTTGACGGCGTTGCCGCGCTCAACGTAGCCCCCGTATGTCAACCAGCTTCCCAGACTGATCTCGCTGACTTTCAAACCGCTTTTTCCTAAATTACGAAATTGCATTTGAACTCATCTCCTCATACGTCCGGTCCGTCTTCCCTCTCACCTCGGCTGATGCCTCTGGCTGGGAATCCGTGGCCTTATTGGTTTCCAGCTCTTTCACAAACCGGGCATGCTTCCTTCCCCAGCCGCACATGCTGTCCAGCACTGCCGACACGCTAAGCCCATGCTCGGTCAGACTGTACTCCACGCGGGGCGGGATTTCCTGAAATATTTCACGCTGCACAAGCCCGTCTTCCTCCAGCTCACGAAGCTGCTTTGCAAGTGTTCCTTGCGACACATCGGGTATTAACCGCCGCAGCTCGCCAAACCGTTTCGTACCTTCTACGAGTAAAATAAACAGGATGAGCGGCTTCCATTTGCCTCCGAATACTTCCAGCGTTGCAATAACTCCTGCCAATCTCGGCTCTTGTAAATTCATCCCAGTCTACTCCTCTCTCTACCATCATACCAGTTTAATGCCTATCCTGCACACTCGCTATCCAACCTCCGCGCGCTGGCTGATGGTACGAAATTTCGGACTATGTACGAAAAAACTGCGTACTTGGCAGCGCTTATGATCTCTCCAATAATAACGGTAATGGCGATATTCGCCCATCGATAAAATTCAGGAGGTTTGCCTATGACCGCTCTAACTTTGAAAAATCAACGCGTCGTCATTATCGGCGGCAGCTCGGGAATTGGCCTGGCGACAGCTCGCCAGGCACTTGAACAGGGGGCGTCCGTCGTCATTGCCGGACGCTCCGAAGCGAAGCTGGCAGCAGCCCGTCAGCTGCTCAGCTCTGACAAAGTGGAAACATATGCGCTGGATAATCGCGACAACAGCCAGCTGGAACTATTTTTCAAGGCAATCGGCAGCTTCGACCACTTATTCACCCCAGGAGCCTCTTATGTGCGGGGGCCGATCACTTCGGATGAAGCGACAGCGGAAAGCTGCTTCAAGGCGAAGTTCTGGCCGCAATATTATGCGGTGAAATTCGCGCTTCCTTATCTTCATCCGGCCGGCTCCATCGTGCTCATGTCAGGCGCATTCAGCCAGCGGCCGCTGACGGATGGAGCATCCTATGCCGCCTGCAACGGCGCAATTGAAAGCTTGGGAAAGGCACTCGCTGTCGAGCTGGCACCGAAGAAAATCAGAGCGAATGTCATCTCGCCAGGCACGATTTATACGGCGTTCAATTGGGAGGGCGCCGAGCAGGCAACCCGCGATGCCTCCTACAATGCTTACACGGATATGAATGTGCTGGGCCGAGTTGGAAAAGCAGCGGAAGCCGCTCATACGGTTGTCTATTTAATGACGAACAGCTACACGACAGGCACGACCTTGCATCCCGACGGCGGCTATTTGCTGCGCTAGTCCTTATAGCTTAAATGGGATAGCAGATGAACCAGACCATGTGTCCGGACAACAAGTCCGGGCAGAAACGGGCAGCTCCGCCCAAATAAAATCAGGCACAGGCCACTGTGCCTGATTTTGTGTTTTTGTACGAACGATTGTTGCAGGACAACATATTTTAGTACAAAAAGGACCGTAGCGCCCTCCGGAAGTGAAGTGGAAATATGAAACATGAAACGCCCCCTATAGTGCGGCATTCGTCCAAAGTAAGCAAGGAAGACCGACATCAACTGAATGGGCATAAAAGCTGCGTGCTATGGTTTACCGGTTTATCGGGCTCCGGCAAATCGACTTTGGCTTCCGAAGTAGAACATGAGCTGTTTAAGCGCCATATGCACAGCTATGTTTTGGATGGGGACAATCTTCGGCTTGGCTTAAATCAGGGACTCGGCTTCAGCCAGCAGGATCGCAGCGAAAATGTCCGCCGCATTGGCGAAGCCGCTCGGCTGTTCGTCGATGCCGGACTGATTGTATTGGTCGCTGCCATCTCCCCCTACCGGGCCGATCGCGAGCGGGTCAGATCCTCTTTTTCCGAGGACGAGTTTATTGAGATTTATGTTAAATGCCCGCTTGTAGAATGCGAGCGCCGAGACCCGAAGGGCTTGTACAAAAAAGCTCGCGCCGGTAAAATCCCCGATTTCACAGGTATTTCCTCCATCTACGAAGCACCGGTCCAGCCCGAAATCATCATCGCAAGCGATAAGCATACGCCTAATGAATCCGTCCGCCTCATTCTGGATTATTTAAGGGACAACGGCTGCTTATAGGCGTCAGCTCCAGCTAATTTTTTATGAATGAGGTGTAAAATAATGAAAACAGACTCTAACCCCTTGCTGCTTTATATACACATTCCGAAAACCGGAGGTACGTCCTTTACCCAGGCGATTATGGAGCATTGTCCAAACACCGTCTATTATTTTCAAGTAGCAGCCAAACCCGATTTGCTCCTGCAAACGCTAAACCAGGCCGACGCAATCTGCGGCCACCTCCCCTTTGGTCTCCATCGTTCCGTTGCCCGACCCTGCCAATATGTGACGATGCTGCGTGATCCGGTAGATCAAATTGCTTCTTTTTTTTATTTTAAATATAAAAATCCGCGTTATCTCATCAGCTACAATCCTAACCTCACGTTCGAGGATTTCATAAACAATCCGAATTTTGAGTCCGAATACGTCAATTTGCAAACCAGATTTCTGACCGGACAGTTATTCGACACAGCCCCTGATTTAAGCTTGGCGAAAAGAAATTTGGAGCAGCATGTGTCGTTTGTGGGTATTACGGAGCTGTATGCGGAATCGCAATTTTTGTTTATGAAAGCAATGGGCTGGGAGCCGAAGGTTTATTCGAAACTAAATGTCAACAAAAACCGCCCGCCTAAAACAGCAATGACAAGCGATATCATCCACAAGATCCAAAGGAAAAATGCCAGTGATATGGAGCTGTACTCTTTTGCCCGCCAGCTTCTGCTGAAAAAAATTCATGCGCTTTCGCCTGACTCCCAGAAGGAGCTTCGCCTGTATAAACGCAATTGCTGCTAGCAAGTCCGGGACGGATTGGGTTACTATTAGAGGAACTGACAACGAAATAGATGAAAACGGGAGAGAACTAGCTATGGAAGATCACACCTTAAATACTAGATTCGCAGATACCCCTGCAGCAGAAAACCGGCCTAAAACTCCCTCTGTAAAAGGTATTTTTTTCGATGTGGATGATACGCTGTATGACCATTTGCCCCCTTTCACGAAAGCGGTAAAAGAAGTACTTCAGCTCGGCGAAGCCTTCCCCTATGAAGCAGCCTACCGACGCATGCGGCATTACAGCGATGTGCTGTCCGAGCAAATGGGCGGCGCTGGCGCACTGGAAGCTGGGGCTGCGACGGAGCTGATGCGGACGCGCCGCTTCCAGCTGGCGCTAGGCGAGTTTGACGCAGCGCTTACGGACGAGCAGGCCGCAGCGATGCAGGCTGCCTATATTGGCTGCCAATACGACATCGTGATGTTTCCGGGGGCAAAAGAAATGCTGGAGCGGCTTGTGAAAGCCGGGTATATCGTTGGCCTTATTACCAACGGAGCTGGCAGCCATCAGCGCCGCAAAATCGAAGCGATGGATATCGATCATCTGATCCCGCGTGACCGCCAGTTCATTTCCGGCGAAGTGGGCTGGGACAAACCCGACCCACGGATTTTCAAGCTCGTGAATGAGCGGACAGGCACGCTCCCAGCGAACAGCCTCTACATCGGCGACTCCTGGAACAATGATGTAGTAGGCGCCCTGCAAGCGGGATGGATCTCGATCTGGTTCAACCACCGCCAAGTGCAGCCGTTAACGGAGCACGCTCCTGCCTACATCATGTCTGGTTATACGGATTTGCAGGAGCAGCTGGTGAAAATGGGCATTTTGTCTGAACAATAGACCTCATTGAAGAAGGAGACGATCGGCCAACGATTCCACCAAGGTATCCGCAATTCAGCTGTTCCATGCCAATATAGCAAAAACAAGCCGCCCCTCCGCAGAATGAACTGCTGAAAGGACGGCTTGTTTGTCTTTTATATCGTTAATAACTAGTAAAATCAAAGCAAGCTAGTTTGATTTGGAACGAACTACAGCAATTCCTTACGCAGCTGCGCTGCGGATTTCGGCGACAGAAGGCCGAACGGAATATCAAAGACGGTTTTCGCGCCAGCTCCACCTTCTTGAGCAAGCTTGTAGGCTGCTCTCGCATAAGCGACAAGCACGCTCGCTGTGAACTCAGGATTGCTGTCCAGCGTCAGCCCGAACTCAATAATTTGTGTGCTGTTTGCTCCGGTTTTGCCGCTGCGCAGTACCGTGCCGCCATGCGGCATTGCGGAATGCTCTGCTTTCAGCGTCGCTTCGTCTACGAAATGCACAACCGTATCATAGTCGGCAAAATAGTTCGGCATATTGCGGATTTCATCGGCAATTGCTTCTTGATTCGCGCCTTCTTCTGCTACGATATAGCATTCTCTAAGATGCTTCTCACGCGTTGTGAGCTCAGGATTTTCCCCGCTCCGTACACGATTGACCGCTTCTTCAACGGGAATCGTATATTGCACGCCGTTCTTCACGCCATTGACACGGCGAATCGCATCGGAGTGGCCTTGGCTAACCCCTTTGCCCCAGAACGTATACTCCTTGCCCTCTGGCAAAATCGCTTCCGCCAGCAGACGGCTAAGGGAGAACAAGCCCGGATCCCAGCCTGTGGAAATCACGCTGATTTTGCCGCTTGCTTTCGCAGCTGCATCCACCTGCTCAAAATATTCCGGAATGCGAGCATGCGTATCAAAGCTGTCAACCGTGTGGAACAGACGGGCAAAAGCAGGCCCCTGCTCTGGCAGGTCTGTTGCCGAGCCGCCGCACAAAATCATGACGTCAATGTCGCCAATAAATTTTTCTGCGTCTTCGATGGAATAAGCTTTCGTCTCAGACGGAATGGAATCCGGATTTCTGCGTGTAAAGATAGCGTCCAGACGAAGGTCTGGACTTTGTTTGATGGCAAGCTCCACGCCGCGGCCCAAGTTGCCGTAACCTACGATGCCAATGCGAATTTGTTCAGCCATGTGTATCGCCACCTTTTTTATAAATTGTAAAAATGATTGCAAGCAGATTGGGAACGGAAGTCCGTTCTACACCCAGCCTCTTGCTTCCATTGCTGCAGCGATACGCTTGATGGAAATCATATAAGCCGCTGTACGAAGATCGGTGCTGTGCTCTTTCGCCAAATCACGAACGGCCACGTACGACTGGATCATGTTCGTTTCAAGCTTCTCCAGCACTTCAGCCTCGCTCCAGTAGTAGTTCATCAGGTTCTGTACCCATTCAAAATAGGATACTGTTACGCCGCCTGCATTTGCTAGGACGTCAGGAATAACAACGATGCCCTTCTGGAACAGGACGCGGTCTGCTTCCGGCGTCGTTGGGCCATTGGCTGCTTCAGCGATGATTTTCGCTTGAATGCGGTCTGCATTCGCAGCTGTAATGACATTTTCCAGTGCAGCTGGTACCAAAATATCAACATCAAGCTCCAGCAAAGCTTCGTTGGAAATGACGAAGGATTCACCATAGTCCAAAATGGAGGCATTGTCCTTAAGGTTCGAAATTTGATCAATGTCCAGGCCATTCGGATCGTAAATACCACCGCGCGAATCGCTGATCGCGACGATTTTGCAGCCTGCTTCGCTAAGCAGACGCGCTGCGATTCTTCCTGCGTTGCCGAAGCCTTGAACGGCTGCGGTCGCATTTTGTACCGGAAGATGCTGATCCTTGAGCGCTGCCAAAATCGTATAAACGCAGCCTTGCGCCGTCGCTTCATTACGGCCTTTGGAACCGCCGATAATAAGCGGCTTGCCTGTAATGACACCTGGGGAATATTTGCCCTTCATCTTGCTGTACGTGTCCATCATCCAGCCCATAATTTGCGGCGTCGTATACACGTCTGGTGCAGGAATATCTTTATCCGGTCCGACAAAGTCAGCAATAGCTTCCATAAATGCGCGGCTTACGCGTTCCAGCTCGCCTTTGCTCAGCTTGCGAGGATCACAGATAACGCCGCCTTTGCCGCCGCCATAAGGCAAGCCAACAACGCCACATTTGAAGCTCATCCACATCGACAGTGCTTTAACTTCATCAAGCGTAACGTCCGGGTGAAAACGAATGCCGCCTTTAGTTGGCCCAATCGCATCATTGTGCTGGGAACGGTAGCCTTCAAAAACCTGTACGGTACCATCGTCCATCCGAACCGGGAAGTTGACCGACAACACACGCATCGGATGCTTCAAAATTTGTGTCACATGCTCAGGCAGCTTAAGATGGGCGACCGCCGTATCGATTTGCTGCTGGGCAATTTTATAAGGGTTTAATGTTTCTTCTGCAACAGCGACTGTCATTCTCGAAATCATTCCTTCACTCTAATTTGGTATGCATTAAAACTGCCGCTTTACCGCGACCGCGCATTATCGAATTGCACCGACAATGGGTTTTTTTCATTTTACCTTTTTCACCTGCATATTAAAAGAATTTTCTTGATAATAATGCAAAAAATTATTCAAATCGTCCATTGTAACGTTAGGTTTCTTTAAAAGTTATAAGAAATGACATATGACATCAATTGATATATAAATCCGAAATTTTGTGTCAAAACTCGGATTTTAGCCCTGAAAATAAAAATAAGGCAGGTTTTCTGCCACTTCATTTTTCCTTTCCAGCCATTCATAAGCTTATCCCATTGTTTTTATGACACTCATTATCACATGAAAAGGATATAATAGGTAACAAGAGTAGTGGTCGCCTAAAAAGAAACGCTGGATGCTTTATGCATCCAGCCCCGCACCATCTGCCCTCACCTTGATATCGCTCCAATTGAGCCGAATGATCGTACCTTGTCCAGGCGTAGTCACGACCGTGATTTTTCCGCCCATCGCTTCTGTCAGCCCTTTGGCAATCGCCATCCCGAGGCCCGAGCCATTCGGCGAGGAGGCGGTATCTGTGCCACGATAATATCGTTCAAACAGCCGATTCAGCGTATTCTCGTCCATTCCACCGCCATTGTCGGCAAATTCGATCGTCACGCCTCTATTCCTCTTCTCATCCGAAATGATCAACGAGACGGTTAGAACGGTATCCGGCGAATTATGCAGAAGCGCATTTGCTGTAATGTTGTTAACGACACGCTCCAGCCAAGGAGTATAGAGCTGAACCAGCACAGCTTTCTGCGCCGACGCTTGGTACCTGATTCGACCTTTACCAAACAGTGGATCATCTGCCGCTAGCTGCAGCGTATCTCGCAGCCAGGCATTCAATTCTACTTCTTCAACCTCAGGAGGTAAAATCCCCGTCTTCAATCGATACGTCATCGCCAGATCGCTGATCAGCATATCCATATGAGCCGATTTATCAAGCATCGTTTCTGAAAATTTGCGCACATCCGCCTGTGACCATTCATACTTGGGCTCCGCGAGTAAATGGGCGTAGCCCGTAATGGAGGACAAAGGCGTCTTCAAATCATGGGTAACTCCCGCAATCCATTCCTCGCGCAAGCTTTCCGTCTGCTTCCGCAGCTCCTGCTCGCGCTGCAAAGCAGCAGACAGCTTATCAATGGATAAAATGACATCGGCGAAAACACGGTATCGCCGCCGCCATTTGCCAGAAGGCATCCGGCTGCGCGACAAGCCCTTGCGATCCAGCGGCTCTTGATAAACGGCATTGCCGATGGCATCCAGCCACACCAGCATATGCAGCAAAGGTGCGCCAAACCGGCGCGCCTGCCACAGAGACAGCAGCAGGAACAGGATCAGCATCGCGGCAAACATCGCAATGACGCCAATGATGACAATTTGCGCTTCGGCCGGAATGAGCGGCTCTTTGCCCGTCGCCGCTGTTCCGGCATTTTTTTGCCCAACAATCCATGTCTGCTTCGTCTGTTCATTATAGGAAGATTGAATGAGGTAGCCGTACCTGTCGGAGTAGAGCGTCCGGAGTACCAGTTCCTGAACGGAATATTGCCCCGGAATGGCATCCGGCTTATTGTATGAGGCAAGCTCCGTGCCTGCCCGATCCAGCAGTTGCACGAACACTTGACCTTGCCTAAGCTCGTATGCCATCGCATCAGGAAGTAACAGCTGCCCGCCTTGAGCTGCAAATCCGCCATCGCTCACCTGCGTTAATAGAGGTTGAATGATATTCGGCGCGCCATAAACGAGCGTGTACAGCCTCCCGTCCTTCTGCTCGATCCATATTGCCAAATGGTAAGCAAACGGCTGCTTCCCTGTCCAATAAGCGACAAGCTCACCCGGCCCATATTGCTTGGGAACATCCGCAGGCGTATTATAGGAGCTTTCCACCTGCCCCTTCTCATCCAGGCTTTGCAGCCAGCCGCCATTTTCCTTCACCTGCTTCAGCAGGCTCGGATCAAACCGAATCCCCTCTGCTCCAAGCTCCGACGATTCAACTAGCCTCTCCAGCCCAACGCTAGCAAAATCACGCGTAATGCTAATTTCGTTAAACTTTTGCAGCATCCAGATCACCGCAACAGCGGACATGAGCAATACAATGGTCCCGGCTACCGCCAGCTGGAGGATAAACCTCAACGTCAATTGGCGCTTCATGTTCATCGTGGGATATTCTCCCTCGGCAGGCCTTGAACGAGCTTGTAGCCAAGCCCCCTCACATTGACGATTAATTGCGGATTGGAAGGGTCGGCTTCAATCCGTTCCCGAATACGGTGAATATGAACCATGACGGTATTGTCGTCGCTAAAGGCGTCGTCGCCCCAAACCTTCTCGTACAGCTCGCTTTTGCTGAAAATCCGGTTCGGGTTTTTACATAGAAACAGCAGCAGTTGAAACACTAGCGCCGGGCAGGCAACCGCTTGCCCTTCCACCGTCAGCTCGCCCGCCGCTTCATCCACCTTAAATCGTCCATAATCAAAAATAGGGCTGGCATGGGCTTGTCCCCGCTCCATCTCCGCAGCTCTGCCACCATTTACTTGAGTGGACGCGCCAAAATACCGCCGCAGCTGCGCCCTTATACGCGCTACTACCTCAAGCGGATTAAAGGGCTTCGTAATATAGTCGTCACCTCCGATGGCAAAGCCAGTCAGCTTGTCGAAATCGGAAGTGCGTGCGCTCAAAAATAAAATCGGAGCATCCGTCGTCTGCCGGATAAACGGACATACCTCGATTCCGCTGCGCCCCGGCAGCATCACATCCAAAACGATTAAATCATATTTTTTCGCCGTACAGGCGGCAATCGCCGCTTCTCCCGTTCCAGCGCTGTCAATATTCGTGTAGCCTTCCTTGCGCAGCACCGTCTGCAACAGCTCCAGCAGCGCCTGTTCATCATCCACAAGCAAAATCGCTGCATTCTCCACTACGCCGCCTCCTTTCATTATCTGTGCTGTATTTATGCTATTTCTCCATCATAGCATGATAGCCCTGATTAAATACGCTAGGCCGTCTTAACAGAAGCTTAATTCGTCACACCAGCCTGTTGCTGAAAGTTAAGACAGCGTTAAGCCGCCGTTTCATAGCAGCTAAGAGTGGATTGCTACTATAGAGTTATAGACGATAGGAATATAGAGGAGGAGATAGAAATGAAGAAACCATCATTTAAGATGATTAAACAAGGCGGCACTTCGGTTAAAATAGCTGCTGCAATCGGCACGCTTGCCGTGATTTTAACCGCATGCGGGGGCGGGGATACAGCGGCAACGAGCAATAGCGGGGCAACAAATTCCGCCGGAGCTGCTAATCCGGCAGAAAGTGTTGCCTCAAATCCGCCAGCTGCGACGGAGTCAGCAGCAAATCCAAGTGAAGCGCCGGTAACGCCGGAGCAATTGCCAGAGGCACTGCTTGCTGGCAATTATAAAGGGATTTATGAGCGCTTTAGCGCTCCGTTCAAGGAACAGATTAGCGAGGCTGATTTTATAAAAATGGCCGAGTCCTTTATGAGTGGCGTGAAATCGCTCGAAAAATCCTCCATTTTGAACAAAAGCGGCGCTGAACAGCGAACATGGGTGAGCGATTCTGGAAACAAGGGAATTGTTGGCATTTTTGATACGGAAGGCACGATTCTCGGGCTTCAAGTAAAGGAGCTCACCCCTGCATCGGAAACAGACAGCATACTGACCAAAAACAGTTACAGTCTGCCGTTTCGCGGGGAATGGCTTGTCATTTGGGGCGGAAACAATGCGATGGTCAATTATCACTATGAATATGAGAGCCAGCGGTACGCCTATGATTTTGTGAAGGCGAAGGACGGTTATTCCTATGAAGGCGATCCTTTGAAAAATGAAAGCTACTTCGCATTTGGCGAGGATATTATCGCCCCTGCGGACGGTACGGTCGTATCGGTTGTTAACGATATTGCCGATAACGAGCCCGTTGGCGTCATGAATGAAAAGGCGCCTGCCGGCAATGTGGTTGTCATTGATCATGGAGGCGAATACAGCTATCTCGCCCATATGAAAAAAGGTTCAGCAACTGTAAAGCCAGGCGACAAGGTCAGCAAAGGCGATGTCATTGGACAGACGGGCAATTCCGGCAACTCCAGCGAGGCCCATCTGCATTTTCAGCTGTCCGACGGGAAGGATTTGTTCACCTCCCTCGCTATTGCGGTCAAATGGGAAGGCGGCATTAAGCCTGTGCAGGGGGAAACGATTGGCACCGCTGAATAAGTAAACATAATAAAACCGCTGCGAGCATCGGTCTTCTCAGACACTGCTTGCAGCCGTTTTTTGTTTCTCGTTTTTCTTTTCTCCTGATTTTCAATTAAACCGAATTAAACGTTTGTATACGAATGTCGTCTTGCGGTAGTCCGGCCCCTCCTGAAACGGCGTAGGGGGATCGAGCTGCTGCCCCATCTCGAAAAGCGATTCCGCCTCAAGCATCAGCTGCCCTCCTACGCCTCTGTCCACGTATTCCGGATGTACGGTCAGCCCGCCAATATAAGGAACGCCCCCTCGCACATGCAAGTGAATCGAACCGACAATGGCATCGCCATCCACAACCGCTTTGAGAAAAATATGGTCTTGGAACTGCTCCCTTATAGCCGCCAAGGACGAAATATAAGGCTCCAGCCTATACCTGCCGAATCGGCCGACCTTTCCTCTGCTCGCCACTTGCTTCAGCGCGATGATTGCTTCGGCATCGGATACGAGCGCTATTTTTATTATCATCTGCTCCATCACCTCTTTGAGCGTACAATCTTCTGCAAACTTCTTACTATTCATTATAAAAATAAATCTGAACTGATTCTGAACACTCTACTTGTCCCACTATACAAACAAAAAAGCAGATCGAGAGAACTGCTTTTCTCTTGGTCTGCTTCAGCCATTAACCAAACTGTGCCTGATGGAGCCTGCTGTAAATGCCGCCTTGGTGAACAAGCTCCTCGTGACGGCCCTGCTCCTCAATCCCTTGCGGAGTAACGACGACGATGCGGTCAGCGTTTTTGATCGTTGCTAATCGGTGCGCAATAACGAGCGTCGTCCGGCCCTCCGACAGCTCAGCCAGCGACTGCTGAATAATCAGCTCCGTCTCTGTATCAAGCGCCGACGTTGCTTCATCCAAAATAAGAATCGGCGGATTTTTCAAGAACATTCTCGCAATCGACATCCGCTGCTTCTGCCCGCCGGACAGCTTGACCCCGCGCTCGCCAATGACCGTATCCAGCCCTTCCGGCTGCGTGCGAATAAAATCATCCAGACGCGCTCTTCGAGCGGCTTCCCAGATTTCATCCTCTGTGGCACTTAGCTTGCCGTAGAGAATATTTTCACGAATCGAGCCCGAGAACAAAAATACATCCTGCTGCACAATGCCAATTTGGCTGCGCAGCGATTGCAGCTTGATCTGACGAATATCGACGCCGTCCACGGTAATGGAGCCTTCATTCAGCTCGTAAAAGCGCGGCAGCAGGCTGCATAGCGTCGTTTTCCCCGCACCAGAAGGCCCGACAAAAGCGACCGTTTCTCCTTTGCCCACGGTGAGGCTAATGTTGCTGAGTACCTTCTCTTCGCCTTCATAGCCGAAGGATACATTTTGGAAACGAATATCACGCTTAAGCTCACCCATCGCTACCGCGTCCGGGGCATCTGCAATATCCGGCTCAATATCGAGCAGCTCCACATAGCGCTTGAAGCCAGCAAAGCCTTGCGGATAGCTTTCAATAATGGCATTAATTTTCTCAATCGGCTTAAAGAAGACGTTCGTCAGCAGCAAAAATCCGATAAATTCGCCGTACGTCAGCTCGTTCTGAATAACAAACCAAGTGCCGCATACCATGACGAAAACCGTAACCAACCGCATCATCATGTAGCTGATCGTTCCGTTTTGCGATATAAGCTTGTAGCTAAGCAGCTTCGTCAGACGGAAACGGCTGTTGTTCGTGTTGAACTGCTCCTTCTCATACGACTCATTAGCAAATGCCTGAACGACGCGAATACCGCCGACATT
This sequence comes from Paenibacillus algorifonticola, assembly GCF_000971975.1. Lineage (GTDB taxonomy): Bacteria > Bacillota > Bacilli > Paenibacillales > Paenibacillaceae > Pristimantibacillus > Pristimantibacillus algorifonticola. The sequence continues at coordinate 14,018 of NZ_LAQO01000038.1, forward strand.
ATCCTCAACCCGCGCATTGAAATCGCCAATATCGGTATACAGCTGATGGATAGCGGTTGTCATTTTGCGGTTGAAATAAATAACGAACCAAATAATGACTGGCACGACGATGAAGGTCATTACCGCCAGCTTCCAATTAATGAGCATCATCAGCACGAAGGAGCCTGCCAGCGTCATAACGGCGATGAATAAATCCTCTGGGCCGTGATGCGCCATCTCGCCGATCTGCATCATATCATTGGTCAGACGCGTCATTAAATGCCCCGTCTTCGTATTGTCGAAAAACTTAAAGGACAGCTTCTGGATGTGCTCAAACAGCTTTTTGCGCATATCCGTCTCAATGTTAATGCCCAGCATATGCCCCCAGTAATTCACGACAAACAACAGAAGCGTATTAAACACATACAAGGCCAGCAGCCCCAACGATGCCCACACGATGATCATCCATTCTCCCTTTGGCAGCAGATCATCTACAAACCGGTTGACGACGAGCGGAAAAGCCAGCTCAAGCAGCCCGGCCAGCACCGCACAGCCAAAATCCAGCATGAACAACCCTCTATAAGGCTGGTAATAAGAAAAAAAACGACGTATCATCAGCTTGCTCCAATCCCCCTTATCATCTGTCTCTTTAAAAATATATAGAAAACAGCGTTGGGAGACAATGGTTTATTGCAGGTTCGCTTGGACGATTTAAGAAATGCGGTCCAAAACACTCCTCAATTCATTTATTTATTCATTCTTACCTGCCTGTTAGATTGGAACCAAGGTTGCCACTACGAGAAAGGTTGGACTTCCAGGTTCCTTTGTATTTATTTATATTTCCTAAACCAACTGTTTAAGAATTTTTCGATGGTTTGCTTTTAACCCTTCAGTATTTTTCAATTTCAGTTTCATTAACTCCCAAAAGAGATTTTCTTAATAGTTAAACTTCCAATTTCTATTAATAACACTTATAATATTTATCTGTTATAACACTTTTATCCAAAGGAGGGTTAGACATGTTCACTCTTGATATGACAGACTCAAAAAATAACAGAATTCAGTTGTACACATCGGTTACTCACAGAACTTTCAATGAATATCTAGAATATCCCGAATTTGAAGAAAATTATGATTTCTCACCTATTAGGCATGGTATTAAATTAGTAGCATCTTTAGATATGATATTAGACGAAACAAAGGAGCAAGATATAGAAGAAAAACTGAAAGCCGAATATTATTTAGATGACGAAAGTAACGAATTAGTTATTGCGAAAATCAGCATTACTGAATTTCCAGCTGAATGGAAAGAAAACATGGAAGATTCTTGGTTCATGTGGTTAGACACACTGGATGGAGACCATTGTGTTATAGGCAGCCGAGCCGATGAGATCGAGGAGCAAGATTTATATGATGATCCATTTTCATTTGGAAGTCTATTCTATATAGAACGGATCGATGTACACCCAAAGTTTCGGGGACAACACACAGGCATTAATTTAATTCAGTATACTTTTAAACATCTTATTAGAAACGCAAATGGGATGGTATTCTTAATTGCAAAACCAATGCAATCCACTCTCTCTAAAAAGAAAGAGACTTTTAAAAGTCAAGCAAGGCTTGCGAAATACTATGAAAAATGCGGCTTTAAAAGAGTTTCCAAGAAAAAAGCAGATTGTATTTTGATGGAGACAAATTTGCAGGATTTAGTTGAATACAATTGAATTAGAAGAAAACAGAATTGTGATCCCACAATATTTTTAGATAAAAGCGCCTGTTCAAGGCGCTTTTACTTTTCTTAAAACCTGATATCGTTTCTTTCTAAAATCTAGGACGTGTATGCAAACGTAAGCGAGCCAGAGCCAGATCCCGATAGATGCCAGCGTCAAACATACTCCCCCTATTACCGGGGATGTCACCCCTCATGAATGTGAACCTACTTACCAAAAGGCAGCTTCATGCTCCTCGTTTCAGGGGTTTGCCTCCTGAACGAAGACACAAAGATAGAATTGGAGGACACAGCAGCCGCTATTTCAACCAAATCACTGGTTTTGGCACAGGCTGCGGACTCAGGAGCCGCTAATGCGCTGCCCATCATCATTTTGAGAGGATTATGAAGGCAATAGCGGATCTCCTGTCCGCTTAAGGTCCGAAATTGGATTAAAAGCCAGAATAGCGGAATTTCAGTCCTTCAAAAAAGGAGTTGAGCGTCCCAAGCTGCGTGTTCTCAGCCACAGTGTTCTCTGCAACTTGCTCTCAGCAACAATCGCATGCTGTGGTTCCTTAAGCCTTGAATGGTCAGAGGAGATTGGCCTCGAATAAGCATTAAGCAAGGAGTAGCAGGAAGGGCTCCCGTTTGTATACACATCCTAGTCAATAAAAAAATTAGTTTGACAGCGCTTCCCATAAAATGATACTATCTTCTCCCTGTCATTTTAACAACGTGAGGAGGAAAGCACTTGATTGAGGTTAACGGAATAAGCAAGTCCTTCCTGGTGTCGAAGCGGCCGCCGGGATTGGCGCATGCGGTAAAATCGCTTTTTCGGAGGGAATATACGGTGGTGGAGGCGCTGCAGAATATTTCATTTACGATTGGCTCCGGCGAAATTGTCGGTTACATTGGCCCGAATGGCGCCGGAAAATCGACGACGATTAAGACGATGAGCGGCATTCTCGTACCAGATAGCGGGACATGCTCGATTATGGGGTACACCCCTTGGAAGGATCGCGTTTCATATGTAAAAAATATCGGCGTCGTGTTTGGACAGCGCTCGCAGCTATGGTGGGACGTTCCGGTCCTGGACTCCTTCGAGCTGCTGCGCGACATCTATCGCATTCCTCCGCTGGAATATCGATCTACTCTGGCACTGCTCGTGGAAACGCTGGATTTACAAGCGCTGCTGCATACTCCCGTTCGCCAGCTCAGTCTTGGACAGCGAATGCGCTGTGAAATTGCCGCTTCGCTGCTGCATAGCCCCAGCCTGCTGTTTCTGGATGAGCCGACGATTGGGCTTGATGCCGTATCCAAAATCGCCGTCAGGCAGTTCATTAAAACGATCAATGAAGAAAAAGGCGTTACCGTCATTTTGACGACCCACGATATGAATGATATTGAAGCACTCGCAAGCCGCCTGCTGCTCATCGGCAAAGGGAAGCTGCTTTATGACGGCACCGTGCAAGGACTACGCAGCCGTTATGGCAGCAAAAGCGGAGCGGCAGAAGCTTCACAGCTGCAGCAGGCATCCGCTTCAACGTCTGAACAGGGCCATTCTACAGGCAGCCTGTCCATCGAAGACATTGTCGTGCAAATGTATAAGGAGTACGCGCTATGATAAAACCTTATTACGCCGTACTCAGACTGCGGCTCAGCAACGGGCTGCAATACCGTGCCGCCGCATATGCAGGCATCGGGACGCAGTTTTTTTTCGGCTTTATTTTCATTATGGTGTTTGAAGCCTTTTATGCCCAGACCAGTGCAGCCGCACCACAAATGAGCCTCTCCGAGGTTGTCGCCTATTGCTGGCTCAAGCAAGCGTTCCTTGCCTTCATCGTATTATGGCTGCGGGACAATGAGCTGTTTCAGCTCATTACAAGCGGCAATATTGCCTATGAGCTGTGCAGGCCAAGCGGCATTTATGGCCTCTGGTATGCAAAGCTGCTCGCCCAGCGGCTGTCCAGCGCTTTGCTTCGCTGCCTGCCGATATTGCTGGTGAGCTTTTTTCTGCCACAGCCCTACAGGCTTGAGCTGCCACCTGACTTTGCCGCCTTTCTCCTATTCGTCTGCTCGCTTATCATAGGCTTGTTCCTGATCGTAGCTATCTCTATGCTCATTTATATTTCAGTATTTATTACGATGTCACCGGCCGGCTCCTTGCTGATGTTCAGCGTGTTTGGCGAGTTTTTCGCCGGAATGATTATTCCGGTGCCGCTTATGCCGGATTGGATGCAGCGGATCGTCTATGCTCTTCCCTTCCACTGGACCGTTGACTTCCCGTTTCGCGTCTACACCGGAAACATTTCCACGCTGGATGCCAGAGCGGGGCTGCTGTTTCAACTACTGTGGCTCGCCGCCCTTATTTTCATTGGCAAAATCGCGATGAACAAGGCGCTGCGACGCGTCGTTGTACAAGGAGGCTGATGCGGCGATGACGCTTTATTTTAAATACATGCTGCTGCTGTTCAAAGCGCAAATGGAGTACCGCGCTTCTTTTCTGCTGCTTGTGCTTGGACAATGCTTAACGCCATTTACTGTATTTACCGGGCTATATTTCATGTTCGAGCGTTTCGGGGACATGAAGGGCTGGAGCTTTTACGAGGTGCTGCTGTGCTTTGCTGTGACGCATATGGCTTTCTCAATTACCGAATGCTTCGCACGCGGGTTTGATATGTTCTCCTCGCTAGTTGTCAGCGGGGATTTCGACCGGCTGCTCGTTCGGCCGCGCGGCACCATTATTCAGGTGCTGGGCTCCAAATTTGAATTTTCCCGCGTCGGGCGTCTGCTGCTCGGAGCCGGGGTCCTCATCTGGGCGATCATGAATCTGGACATCGCATGGTCGCCGCTCAAAATAACGGCGCTCGTGCTGATGGAAGCCAGCGGCGTCATTATTTTTGCCAGCATCTTTATTTTGTGCGCTTCGTTTAGCTTCTGGACCGTACAGGGACTTGAAATCGCCAATATTTTGACCGATGGCGGGCGGGAAATGACGCAATATCCGCTGAGCATCTACCATAGGCGCATTCAGCAATTTTTCACCTTTATTATCCCGTTCGGCTGTGCCAACTATTTGCCGCTGCAATACATACTCGGACGCGAGGAAAACCCGATATATGCTTTTCTGCCGCTGGCAGGACTGCTTTTCCTTGTGCCTTGTCTGCTCATCTGGCAAATCGGCGTTCGGCGCTACCGCTCAACCGGATCGTAGAGCTGTTGTATAAATAGCTAGTTAATCGGCCGCCGGATAAATGCGATAGGCATCACGGCCAGCAGCGTCGGAGGCATGGGGGGCTGCACCATCCAATCTGGACAACGACCAACCGTAAGAAAGCACTGCGGCAAGCCGATCAGCTTCATCGTTCGTCAGCCATGCATGGACCGCTTCGCTGCCTGACTCCAATAGGAGCTCCGCCTCCTGCTTGAAGGCAACCTTGAGCCAGCTGTGAATGCCGCGAATCGTATTGTATTTAATTTGATAGCCCTCGGTCACAGCCTGTGCAAAAAGCTCCGCATCGCTGCTGGCTAAAGCATTTAATACGCTGTAGTCAAATTGAAAGGGGCTCGTGTCCTCGGGAAAATCGCCCGCATGCACCTTGCGGATCAATTGTTCATCCGTCCAGCCATAGGACTTAAGCGATTCCAGCAATAGCGCATCCCACTGTGATAGTTTAATAACCGTTCCTGTCTTTGCATCCATCAAATACATCTCCTTTATTTGTGCCTATACTTGTCCTTATATGAGTAAAGAGATTGCCCCGGCCATCACGAAGGAGGGGGGCAATCTCTTTCTATTATTTAGCTGTTGCGCCTGCTTGGTAGGCGTTCAAAAACTCTTTTACTTTTGCCGAATCAGCTTTCAGCTCTAGGCCTGTTTTCACGAGCGGGCTAAGCGTAGAAATCGCTTTGAATTTATTGCCGCCGTAATAGGCTAAAAATTCATCCTGATTGATCGAGTAAAGCACAGCTTTTCTCAAATCTGCACTTTCTGCAACTGGACGGTTTTTCGTATTAAACAGCAGGTACGAAGCCGCGTTGCTCGGAATCGTCTGGAGCGCCAGCTTGCTGTCGCCCTTCACGATGTCAAACTTCGTTTCAGGCACGCTGTAATAAAGATGAATTTCGCCGCTGCGCAGTGCGGACAATGCGCTATCGGCATCTTTAATAAAGCGAACTTTAATCGATGTAATTTTCGGCTCATGCTTCGTGCCCTTCATGTAGCCAGGGTTTTTATAGAAGACAGCTTCATAGTCGTTTTTGTGAGCCAAGATGTAAGGTCCGCTTGTGTACAGCGTATTGTTGTACTGGCTGCCCTCGGTTACCGTGTTTTGGTCGCCGTAAGGAATATCCTTGTTCACATCGAATTTGGCTACATCGTACGTATTAATTTTTTCTACCTGCTTCTTGGATACGATACCCGCAGATTGGTGGGCCAAATAATTCAGCACTTGCGGGAATGGCACCGTTGTTGTCAGCTTCACAACCTGGTACTTGCCTTCCTTGCTATTTGCCTGTGCCTTATCCGACACGAGCTCGGAAATTTTGGCATCGAGCCCTTTTTCCAGTTCATTTTTCACATTATCGCTGCCGCTGGACAGCTTTACAGACTCAAGCGCTGCCGGATCAGTAACCAGCTCGACATTTTTAATATGCTCGTGCAGGGTATACGTCCGGTGGTCAGGAACGGAATCTTTATTTTTGGCGCGATCCAGCGAGAAAATAACGTCGTCGGCGCCTACACGCTCGCCAGAATCGGCAACGAGCTTGTCTTTAATTTCCGCAAAATGAATATCATCACGCAAAATGAAATAATAATCGGAATTGCCTTCGGCAATCGCAAAGTTATACGACAATGAGCCTTCTGCCGTCAGCTTGTCGTCATCGGTCAGGTTCAGCAGGCGCACGTATTGGTTCGTGTTGATAATGTTAATGGAGCCATCATTGCCTTTAATCGGGTCAAGCGAAGTCAAGGTCGCCATAGCCGATTGCAGCACCAACGCTTCCGTATTGCGCTTCGATGCGTCTTTAAAATCCAGCTCTTCCCACGGGAGCGATCTAGACTTCGATAGGCGAACGCTGTCCTTGTTCAGCACTTCCTGATTGAATGCTTGCGACTTAAGCGAGCTGTAAAGCGGAGCAATATAGGCGTTGTCAAAAACGAGCTTTTGCTCCAATTGTTTATACGTTTCTGTGTATTGATCCGGTGTTTGTGTGGAAGCCGTATCAATGAGGGCATCAATGTCCTTATCGCTCATAATGCTATAGTCACCGCCGGTTTTAAACAGCGAGCGAACCGCATAGTCCGGATTTCCCGTTACTGTCGTCCAGCTCGACAACGCTATATCATAGTTGCCAGCATCCTGCTGCGCTTTAAAAGTACCGTAATCCGCTTGAATGTTCAGCTTAACGTTAAAGCCGTTTTTCACCAGCTGGTCACGTACAATGTTGAGATCCGTCTCATTGCTGCTCATTCCGAGCAATTCAATATCAACCGGCTTGCTGTCAACAACTGCCTCTGCGCCCTCCGTCGCTTGCGGCGAGCTTGCAGCCTCATCCTTCGTCGTCAATGTGCAGCCGCTCAGCATAATAGCCAGACTGAGCAGAATAAGTGAAAATAGCTTTCTTTTGTGTTTCATGTTTCTCTCTCCTCTTGTAATAATCTATAGTCTATAAGTTAACTCACATTCGTACATCGCCAATACATCGTTTCGTAACGTAGCTTTGGATGGAATATGAATGAGGTTACAGCAAATACAGTTGCAATTGCAGCTTTAGCGCTGCCCTAATCCAGCTTCGGATCTAATGTATCCCGCAGGCCGTCGCCGAGAAAATTAAACGATAGCACGAGCGCAATAATCGCAAGCCCCGGATATATCGCCGTATAGGCGTGGGTTTCCAAATAGGCGCTGCCCAGCCGCAAAATATTGCCCCATTCCGGTATATGCGGCTCGACTCCCAAACCGAGATAGCTCAAGCTGCTTGTTGAAATGACAGCTGTGCCTATTGTAAGCGTCGATTTCACAATCATAGGAGCGATAGCGTTAGGCACAATATGCTTGAACAAAATAACGAGGTCGCCTGAGCCGAAAGCCCGCGCGGCCTGTACATATTCGAGCGTCGATACGAGCAGCACATTCGCCCGCATCGTACGGGCATAGGTCGGAATAGCGCCGATACTCAGCGCCAATATTAAATTAGTCGTGCTGGCGCCAAAAGCGGCAATAATCGCGATAGCCAGCAAAATACCGGGAATGGCGTATAACACATCCAGTGCACGCATGATAATGTTATCCGCATGGCGGCCATAATAGCCGGACACCGCACCCAGCACACCGCCGATTAAGACGGGAATGAGTGTAGATAAAAAGCCGACTAGCAGCGAGATTCGGGCTCCAAATACGATGCGTGAAAGCAAATCCCGGCCGAAATTGTCCGTACCCAGCGGATAAGCGAGGCTTGGATGCTGCAAAATCGCTCCATAATTATTATCGATAGCCAGTCCATAATCAAAGATCAAATAGCTGGTGACCGACAAGGTCAGCAGGAACAAAATAAAGAGCAGTCCCAGCATCGACGTTGAGCTTCTGGACAGCCGCTCCACCACATTGCTCACCCGTGAGCCGGATGTAAAGCTTCGATCTCGGAGCTTGGCGATAAGCAGCAAGCCGAGGAACAGAGCAAACAGATTGCCGCTCACTGCCGTTGCGATTAGGATCAAGGCGACCAGCCACATCCAGCGCGGCAATTCCGCCTTGTCAGCGTATTTGGCAACAAGCAGCAGGCTTGCAAGCTGGATAACCGCTGAGATGAGCAGCAACAGCATGCCGAGCAAAAACGTATTCGCGACATAAGGCTTGAACAGATTTAAAGCAGAGACGGCGAACACAAGCACCGTAGTCAGCAAAGTATAAACAGCAAGCGTATAAGCAGCGCTCTTCTTCCGTTTAATGAGCTGGAATGCTGCGGTAGCAATAAACACATTCACCGTCACCAAGCTGAGCAGCAGCACATAGCCAAGCGCTCTAGTCAAGCGGCCAAGCTCTCCGCCTTCTTTAAGCAAATCGCGCCGAATGAACGCCCATACCGCAAGCTGCAGCAGCGCAAAACCAAAATAGGCAGCGCTTATGGCAAGTCCAGTTGGCTTGAATGAGGCGTCAGCAGGCGTATAGCTGCTGAGCAGCAGCACAAGCGCCAAAGCGAGGGAAACAATGCCCGCGAAGCTGGCCTGGCTGTACTCCAGGCTAGATTTTAATTTAAAACGAATTTGTTGCTTATTTATGAAATCATTGGACATGGATAGCACCTGCTTTAGTATTGTTTCATTTTGGAGCGAATTCTAGGGTCAAAAAAGGCGTAAAGCAGATCCACAATAACGTTAATAACCGATATCGTAATGGCTGTGTAGACGACGCCGCCCATAATGGCCGGGATATCCGGAATAAACTGCTTGTCTACAATATAGCTCCCAATCCCGCTAATGTTGAACACCTTCTCCGTCACTGCCGCCCCGCCAAGCATCGCGCCAAATTGCAGTCCAATAACCGTAATAATCGGAATGAGCGCATTGCCTACAGCATGCTTCCAAATGACCTGCCGGCGGGCCAGTCCTTTCGCTCTGGCGGTCGTAATATAGTCATCATGGATAACCTCCAGCGTTGAAGAGCGGGTCATGCGCGCAACCGCCGCCGTCAGGCCTGTACCTAGAACGACGATCGGCATAATCGCCGACAGCGCATTTTGTGGATTATAAGTAGCTGGCAGCCAGGATAGCTTGATCGAGAAATTCAAAATAAAAATCAATCCTTGCCAGAAATTCGGAATCGACAGCCCTAGCAAAGCAATGAACATAAAGGTGTAGTCGAAAAAGGAACCTGGCCTCGTTGCCGAAATAATGCCGATTGGCAAAGCAATCAATACCGCGATCAGCGTCGAGACGATCAGTAGTCCAGAAATCAGCGACAGTACGAAAAACGCGGGCCGCTTGAGCAGAGAGTGGAACGTATCACTAAACGTCAGCTTCCCTTGCTGCTTCTCTGTCAGACGTTCCAATACGCGGGTGGCAAGCTGCTCTTTAAATTTAGCGGCAGCGATTCGCCTCGCTTCCTGCTCCGTTTTGACTGCGCTGGGCGACTGACCGAAAAAACGCTGCTTGCGCTGTATCTGATCCAGCGCCTCCGCAAGCAGCTTGTCCATGCTGCCTGCTTGCAGCAGCTCTTCTCTCGTCTCTTCCTCAAGCCGGCGATAGCCAAACCGGGCTTTACGATATAAATAAACCGCGAATACGAACGCGGATACGGGTGCGCCTGCGATAAGCAGCAGCAGCCTGTAGGCTGGATGCTGAAGCATTTTACGATAGACAGCAGCCGTTAGGTCTGTGATGCCATTTCCTATTTTCAAATCTTGCCCCGTCAAGCATGTCCGCCCCTTTTACTCTAGCAATTTTAATTGCATTATTCCGATGGATATAGTAGATTTTATTTTAAGGAATACAAAATGTCAACATTCTACTAAATATGATTTGCATTTAATATTTTCCCTAAGGAAAACTAATCCATTGCAGGTGACGATATGAAACCATTATTACAAGTAAATAATTTGTCCGTTTCCTTCTTTTCTCGCGATTCAGAGGTTGAAGCGGTACGCGGTGTAAGCTTTGAAGTGAAGCAAGGAGAGACGCTCGGCATCGTAGGCGAATCGGGCAGCGGCAAAAGCGTAACCGCCCGCACCATTATGCGTTTGCTCCCTTCTCCCCCCTCTATAGTCAAAGGCGGCGAGGTATTATTTCAAGGCGATAATCTCGCCCATAAATCAGAGCACGAAATGGAGAAAATACGCGGCAAGGATATCGGCATGATTTTTCAGGACCCGATGTCTTCGCTTAATCCGACGATGCGCATCGGCCGGCAAATTGAAGAAAGCTTAATCAAGCATCGCAAGCTCGGCAAGCAGGAAGCCCGGAAAGCGGCAACCCAGATGCTGGACATGGTTGGCATTTCGAATAGCGAGTCCCGCTATTATCAATACCCTCATGAATTTTCCGGTGGCATGCGGCAGCGGGTTATGATTGCGATCGCCCTCGCTTGCCGGCCTTCCCTGCTCATCGCAGACGAGCCTACGACTTCACTGGACGTAACGATTCAGGCGCAAATTTTGCAGCAGATGAAGGAATTGCAGCAGCAGCTTGGAACGTCCATTATTTTGATTACGCATGATTTGGGCGTTGTAGCAGGGATGTGCGACCGCGTAGTCGTCATGAAGGATGGGGAAATTGTGGAGACCGGCACGACGGAGCAAATTTTCGAAAGTCCACAGCATCCGTATACAGTAAAGCTGCTTCACGCCCTGCCGCGTCTGGATGAGAAAAAGAAGCCCAAGCCGAAGCCGTTGCTATCCCGTCCGGAGGACAATGTTCCGCTGCTGCAGGTGCGCTCTTTGCGGCAGCATTTTGACCTCGGCAAAGGCCAAATCGTTAAGGCGGTTAACAATGTGAGCTTTGATATTAAAGCTGGCGAGACGCTTGGCGTTGTCGGCGAATCGGGCAGCGGCAAGTCGACGACAGGCCGCACGATATTGCGGTTAAACGAAGCGACAGGCGGGGAAGTGCTGTACCGGGGAATACCGCTCCAGCATTTAAATCGGGCAGAGATGAAGCAAATGCGGCGGCATATGGGCATTATTTTTCAAGATCCCTATGCTTCGCTTAACCCACGCCTGCGCATTGTCGATATTATTGGCGAGGCGCTGGACGCTCATGGCATGACGAAGGGCAAGACGAACCGTCTCAAACGCGTAGAGGAGCTGCTCGAATTGGTCGGGCTGAACGCCTCCCATGCCCTCCGCTATCCGCATGAGTTTTCCGGCGGGCAGCGGCAGCGTATTGGCATCGCCCGTACGCTGGCGGTCGAGCCGGAATTTATCGTCTGCGACGAGCCGCTGTCTGCTCTCGACGTCTCGATTCAGGCGCAAATTGTGAAGCTCTTGGAGGAGCTTCAACAGCGGCTTGGCTTGACTTACTTGTTTATCGCCCATGATCTGTCCATGGTTAAGCATATTAGCGACCGGGTCGCGGTTATGTATAAGGGCAAAATCGTTGAGCTGGCTGAAAGCGAGGAGCTATATACGAATCCGCTCCATGCGTATACGAAGTCGCTGCTCGCGGCCATCCCGGTTCCTGATCCAGCTATTGAGTCGAAGAAACGACTCCTGCCGCATACGGAGGCATCCAAAGCCGATCCATACGGGCTGGAGCATTCTTCCTTTATTGAAGTGAAGCCGGGGCATTTTGTTGCCGTTGCAGGAGCTTAGACTTACAAATAAGCTTTAGAACAGAATAAGCTAACACAGGTTTAAAAAATGAACAGCCAGCGCTGCCGAAAGATAGACGGCAGGCGCTGGCTGTTCAGCGTTCTTTTTTTTCACAGAAACAACGTTCTATCCCTATTTAACTTCATAAGTTGCGACGCTTTATTATTTGCTGCATCAGGAAACGATATCCGTAATTGAGAAGATTGGGAAGATCAAGCTGTTTTCTCGGCCTCTATGATCCTTTATGGTCCTTGTTTTCTAAACTCCGTTGGAGGAAGGCCAGCGATTTTCTTAAATTGCTTTGAAAAATAAAACAGGTCATTAAAGCCCGCTTGCTCGGCAACCTCGCTAATGCTTAACGAAGAATCGGCCAGCAGCTCCTTCGCTTTTTCGATTTTTAAACGAGCGATGTATTGAATCGGCGGTACGCCCATTTGCTCCTTAAACATCCTTATAAAGTAGTTCGGATGCAGGCACGCTCGCTTTGCCAGGTCATGAATGGTGATGTCGCTGCTGCTATTCATATGGATATAGCTCAAAATTTCCGTCAGCCGCTGAGTGGCAGCCGCATTCTTCAAGCTGATGCTCTCCTCGCCCTGCTGCATAATGAACAACGAAAACAGCTCCAGCAGCTTCGCTTTTGCAAGCAGCTTGGCGTAGATCGTCTGATCGTTCGCATAATGCACCAGTTCGGCAAAAATCGTCCGTACCCGCTCCTGATCAGCAGCCGCGCAAAGATAAGGCACATCCAGCAGCTTGAACAAGTTGATTTCCCCAACTTTGGCGCTGAAATGGCACCAATATTTGCGGTATGTGGCACTCCCGTCAATAGACGAATACGATTGAGGCACGCCCTCCGGCATCAGGATAAGCTGTCCTGGAGCAGGTGAATACTCCTCATCGCCGATTTTGACCCAGCCGCTGCCATGCTCGATGAAATAAAACTTGCTGTAATCCGGCGTAAAATCGAGATCACGCCATTCGGTACTGACCGTATTATGATGGGCGATAAATAGCTCGACCTGCATATGGGACAAATAATAAGCGAGCAAGGAATGAGCATTCATGGGGCAAACCCGCTTCCATGGTTAATTTTATACAAATAAAAGTTAGTGTCCCACATTCTTAATCTTGTTAGCGCTTGCTAGAATAGCCATGTAGATTTCAAATCGGAAAGGACGGTAACAAAAACCATGAATAAACAAGATTATTTGAACAAAATAGCCGCAACAATTGCGCAGGGCCCTTATCGTGATGATTGGCAATCCCTCGGCGATTTTGAGATTCCGGCTTGGTATAAGCAAGCTAAATTCGGCATTTTCATTCACTGGGGCGTGTACGCCGTTCCAGCCTTCGGCAACGAATGGTACCCGCGAAATATGTATATCCAGGGCAGCAAGGAATATGAGCATCACCTTGCCACCTATGGCGAGCATAAAAACTTTGGCTACAAGGATTTTATCCCCATGTTTCAGGCTGAAAAATTTGATGCCGAGGAATGGGCTGACCTGTTCCAGCGCTCGGGAGCAAAATATGTCATGCCCGTTGCGGAGCATCATGACGGCTTTCAAATGTACAAAAGCGCCGTTTCCCGCTTTAACGCCTTTGAAATGGGACCTAAACGGGATTTGCTGAATGAAATGAAAACCGCTTTTGAACAAAAGAATTTGACCTTCTGCGTCTCTTCCCACCGTGCGGAGCATTGGTTTTTCCTGTCGCATGGCAAGGAGTTCGAATCCGATATCCAAGAACCGCTTGAGTGCGGCGATTTCTACTGGCCCTCCATGCCTGAGCCGGATCATCATAACTTGTATGAATCCCCTCCGACGGATGAATATATGGAGGACTGGCTCATTCGCTGCTGCGAGCTGATCGATAATTATGAGCCGAAAGTTTTATATTTTGACTGGTGGATTCAGCATGCCTCGTTCAAGCCGTATTTGAAAAAGCTAGCGGCATATTATTACAATAAATCCGCTGAGCTTGGCTTCGGGGGCATTATTAACTATAAGCATGACGCCTATATGCTCGGCAGCGCCGTTCCAGATGTGGAACGCGGACAATTCGCCGACCTGAAGCCGTATTACTGGCAAACCGATACCGCTGTTGCCCGAAACTCATGGAGCTATACGCCTAACAATGATTATAAATCGCCGCTTGAGCTCATTCAAGATTTGGTCGATATCGTCAGCAAAAACGGCAATCTGCTGCTGAATGTTGGTCCTAAAGCTGATGGTACGATCCCACAGGAGGATCAAGACATTTTGCTCGCGATCGGAGGATGGCTTGAGACGAACGGCGAGGCAATCTATGATACGAGCTACTGGCGTACTTACGGGGAAGGACCGACGAAGGTTGCAGAGGGACAATTTACTGACGGCAAAAGCAAAATCTTCACTCCGCAGGATATCCGCTTTACGGTGAAGGGAAGCTGTCTGTATGCGACCGTGCTCGTCTATCCAGAGGACGGCGAGGTTAAAATTACATCGCTGAAAGAGAAATCCCATGATTTCCAAGGCATTATTCAGCAGGTCGAGGTGCTTGGCTTTGAGGAGCAGCCCGTCTGGGAGCGGACTGATGAGGCGCTAGTCGTGAAGACGAATGACGTTCGCAGCCTGTATCCGGTTGTACTGAAAATTACAGTAGATTAAGATTCCATATAAGTGCCCTCTCTTTGGGTGATGTGTTCTAGTCAAACATCACTCTACCAAAGAAAAGGGCACTTTTTTTACTTTTGTATAAACCTTTACTAGCTGCCTGATATATGAAGACTATTAGACTATAAAAACAATCAAATGCCTCGTTACGGAAAATAGATTTCAGTCATATATTGTAATACATACAAGAAAGGGAGGTTTGCACATGTCAAACTTCAGATCATCATCCTGTTCCGGCGGCAACCGCACTGGAGGTAAACGCACTGGTGGCAACCGTACTGGCGGCAATCGCACTGGAGGTAAACACACTGGTGGCAGCCGTACTGGCGGCAATCGCACTGGAGGTAAACACACTGGTAGCAACTGCACTTGTGGCAACCGTACTGGCGGCGAGCGTTCAAAAGGCAATCACTCGCATGGTCACCATCACCGTTCGCACGGCCACCATCACCACTCGCGTGGTCAATGCAACCAGGCTGAGCAATACAAAAAAAACTCGGATGACGATTACGAGTAAATAACTAAGCAGCTCACATGCTTGGACCAACTGTCGCCTTTTATATGAAGGCGACTTTTCTCATTTGCGCAAAAAAAGAACAAAAGATCAAAGAAAACCTTCAAACAACGCTTCATCAGCTTTGTTTGAAGGTTTTCTTTCCCCTCTTTTAAGACTGCTTGTTCATTTTGTAAGCATGATACTGTGCATGAATATATTCGCTTTCAATACTTGTATCATACCATTTCTCCTTAAAAACATAGCCAAACGCGGCATCTTTCTGACAGAGATCATTCAGCGCATCTGTTAGCTGGAGCTCTCCCCCGTCTTTAGCCTTCAATTGATCAAGAGCAGCAAATATTTTGGGTGTCAAAATATATCTCCCCATGACTGCAAGCTGGGATGGCGGGTCCATTTTAGGCTTCTCGACAATAGAAGTAAGCCGGTACACTCCGGCTTGAATCTGTATTCCAGAAATCACTCCATAATTTTGCAGAAGTTCCTTCTCCACAGACTGCAGTCCGATAATCGGACGCTTGTACTGCTCGTACAGCTTAATCATTTTGCGCAGCGGAGGCGGCTGTTTCAAGCAAAGCTGATCCGGCAGCAATACAACAAACGGGTCATCCCCTACGAACGTTTGTCCTAACTGAACAGCATGGCCAAGCCCGAGAGCCTCCGGCTGCCTTACGTATTGAAAGCAAACTTTCGGCGGCTCTATACCTTGAAGCATGCTGTTTTTCTGATGTTTGGTTAAAAACCATTCCAACTCAATGGAGCGATCAAAGTAATCCATAATCTCTGTCTTATTGCGAGAGAGAATAATTAAGATTTCTTTTATTCCGGCATTGATCGCTTCCCTAACAATATAGTCAATGACGGGCCGACTATTAATAGGAAACATTTCCTTTGGAATCGCTTTAGTAATCGGCAGGTTGCGTGTTCCGTATCCCGCTGCAGGAATAATAGCTTTAAATACCACTGATATCACCTCGTTTTGCTGGAAGCTCACCTAATATTTACTAGTAGTATATTAGCGAAAATCAATTTTGAAGCTTGTCCTCTATGAAAATAAGGCGAATGCGGCAACCCAATTCAATAACCACGATCTTAATTTAATAGATGCAGCAGCCGTGACCATTCTTAACAAAAATCTATATTTTAGTAGTAGTAGTAGATTTCGAGAGGAGCGATATTAATGGAGATTTGTATTGCTGGAGCGGGCTACGTTGGCCTAACAACAGCAGCTGTGCTGGCAGACATTGGCCATACCGTATTTTGCACGGATGTTGATGCGGGCAAAATTGCCAAGCTTCAGAAAGGGATTATTCCGATTTACGAGCCTGGCCTAACCGAAATGATTACGGAAAAACAGCAGCAAGGGACGCTCTTTTTCGATACGGATAGCAAGAAGCATATGGCTCATTGTCCTGTCATTATGATTGCAGTAGGCACGCCTTCAGCGAAGAATGGCAGCGCCAACATGATTTATGTCAAGCATGTCATTGCCGCTATTGCAGAGACGATTCGCTCACACAAAATCATTATTATGAAAAGCACCGTTCCGCCCGGCACGGCTGATTGGGTTGAAGAAGAGCTTCAGGCGCGAGGGATTGATCCCGATTTATTCGACATCGTCTCTAATCCTGAATTTCTAAGAGAAGGAACAGCCATCGAGGATACCGTTCATCCTGATCGTATTGTGATTGGCGCTAAGCGAGGTGAGGCTGCCATGATCGTCCAAGACATGTATAGCTCCCTTCAAACGAGGTTTCTGTTAACGAACCAGCTGGAGGCTGAACTGATCAAATACGCCTCCAATGCTTTCCTCGCCACCAAAATCTCCTTCATTAATGAAATCGCCAGGATTTGCGACGCCTATAATGCTGACATTACAGAGGTATCGCAGGGAATTGGCCTGGATGAGCGAATTGGGGGCAGATTCCTGCAAGCCGGCCTCGGCTACGGCGGGTCCTGCTTTCCTAAAGACGTGAACGCCTTGAATTATGTGGCTGCCTCTAAGGGTGTTAAGCTTGATCTGCTGCATGCTGTCAAGAAAATCAATCGTTCACAAATAGACATTTACCTGAATAAAATAACCCATGCTTTAGGCGAATGGACCGAAACGCCGCGAATTGCCGTATGGGGGGCAACCTTTAAAGAAAACACAGACGATATTCGCTATTCCCAAGCGGTTGCTTTAATGAAAAAGCTAACGCGCAAAGGGTATGCGGTATATGCTTACGACCCGCTTGCAACCCCCGAGCTTCCTTCCGTTATTTGGTGCTCAAGTCCGTATGTAGCTGTGGAGCAAGCGGATGTGCTGGTAGTCGCCACTGCATGGGACTCATTCCTAGAAGCCGATTGGCAAAGGGTCAAAACGCTAATGAGGCACCCAGTTATTGTAGACGGACGAAATTCCCTGAACAAGAAAATGATAGAATCACATGGGTTTGCTTATATAGGGGTTGGTCGCCCATGAAAATCATCGTAACTGGCGCTGCTGGCTTTATCGGATCCCACCTATGCGAATATTTGCTGGCAAGCGGTGAGCATGAAGTTATCGGAGTTGATGCGTTCGTTCGTGAAGAATTGCAATGGATTGGCACTAAAAACATGGATAGCTTTCTGAATCACCCGCAATTCAAAATGATTACAACTAATATGCTCCTCATTGATTGGAAAAAATTGCTTAAAGATGTAGATATCATCTATCATCTGGCTGGCATACCGGGTGTTCGCTCCAGCTGGGGAACCGATTTCCAGAGCTACGTTGAATCCAATATTCTTGCTACTCAGCAGCTTCTCGAGGCTTGTCGTCAAGCATCGATTAAAAAATTTGTATTCGCATCTACCTCTTCCGTTTATGGAGAAACGATGGGGCAAGTATCTGAGGACTCGCCGCTTGCCCCTCTCGCCCCTTATGGTGTCAGCAAATTAACAGGCGAGCATTTATGCCGGGTCTATAGCCAAAATGTTCCTATCGTTATTTTACGCTTCTTTACCGTGTATGGGCCTCGTCAACGCTCCGACATGGCGTTTCATCGTTTTATTAAACAGCTGCTGGCTGATGATCCGATTACTTTAATTGGCGACGGCTTGCAATCTAGGGATTTCACATATATCAGTGATTGCGTAGAAGCAATCGCCGCTGTAGCTAGCGCCCCCCACGTCATAGGAGAAACCATTAACATTGGCGGTTCAGAGCGGGCTACTATCATACAGGTTATTCGAACCCTGGAGCTTCTTACTGGAAAAAAAGCAGCAATCGCTCCAAGTGGCAGCATGCACGGAGAGCCTATGCACACTTGGGCCAATATATCCAAAGCCAGACGTCTTCTGCAATACGAACCCAAAATCAGTTTAAAAACCGGATTAGCCAAGGAACTCGCGTATTTTAGCAACCTTTATAAATGACAGGAGGCTGTCTCCGTATGAGACTGGCATTCATATGTACGGAAAAGCTCCCCTCTCCCGCTGTTAGAGGGGGAGCCATCCAAATCATGATGGACGGAGTAACTCCCTTTTTATCACAGAAACATCAATTAACGATCTACTCCATTACCGATGCTGATCTGCCCGACAGGGAGACGCGTGGTGACACTAAATATATCCGCTTTCCAAGAGAAAGCTATGTTGAGGATGTTGCGCGTTCATTGAAAGAGCACGCCTATGATGTCGTTCATGTATTTAATCGTCCTAAAAACATCGTGACTTATAAGGAAGCTTCCCCGACTAGCCGTTTTGTCGTCAGCCTGCATAATGAAATGTTTGAGCTCAACAAAATATCCGACATCGAAGCAGAGCTTTGCGTGGAATATGTACACAAAATAACGACGGTAAGCAAATATATTAAATCAACGATTACTAGGCGCGTTCCTGCTGCAGAGGATAAAACAGAGCCGATCTACTCCGGAATTGACCCTAACTCTTATTACCCCATTTGGACCACCCGCGGCTTGCAATTACGCAATCAAATGCGTGAAAAATACGGCGTCCAGAACAACAAAGTCATCTTGTTTGTTGGACGGCTCAGCATCAAGAAAGGGCCTCACCTGCTCATTCAGGCGATGAGCCGTGTCCTCGATGAGCATCCGGATGCCGTCCTTGTTATCGTAGGAGGTAAATGGTTCAGCGATAACACCATTGATGACTATGGACAATGGTTATTAAAGCTGGCTGAGCCTTATCGCAGCAGGGTCATATTCACCAAATTCGTTCAGGCTAACGAAATCCAAAATTATTTTTCAATGGGTGACGTATTTGTTTGCAGCTCCCAATGGCAGGAACCGCTCGCTCGCGTTCATTATGAAGCGATGGCCGCCGGTATCCCCGTCATTACAACCGATCGCGGCGGCAATGCCGAAGTCATTCAACATAAGTGGAACGGCTATATTGTTCGCCACTACACAAGCTCAGACTCATTTGCCAATGCCATTAACTATATGCTTACTTATCGAGACGAAGCAAGAACGATGACGTTCAGAGCCAGGAAAATGGTCGAAGGATTTTACACCTTCCAGCATGTAGCGGATCGTCTGAATAAAATTTACATGTCCGCCTATAGAAGTGAGCCTACCCGGTTATCGAATCTTACTGTATCCAAGCTCAAGAGACTGCGGCCTCTTCGTAAAAAAATTAATCGCCACTCTGGAATCAAACGAATTCAGCAAAGGGGCAGGTAACGATTATGCAAACGATAACTGGACTGATGACCCAATATCCGCTTCAAGTGAAGAGTATTAAGCTCATTTCGGATAAAGGAAAGAAGGCGACCTGGAGCCTTGCGACAAGCACGGGAACTAAAATATTGAAAAAGACGCCCGTCTCCAAGCAAAGGCTCCTCTTTCTTCTTCAAGCCATTAGACATTTGCAGAAAAATGGTGCGCCTATCCCTCGCATGGTAGCTACCAAGGACGGAAATGATTATGCAGAGGACAGCAGCGGCAACTGCTACGTCTTATCAGATGCGGCGGAAGGCAATTCGCCCTCCTATGTAACGTCGGATCTCCTTCTTATTATGAAAGAGCTTGGAAAATTTCATTTGGCCTCCCGAGGTTTTCAATCCGCCTATACAACGAATGAAAGGGAGCATCTTGGAAGCTGGGGACGGGGCTATGCGAAGCATCTCGATCAATTAGAACGCTTCAAGGGAATGGCCCGGAGGAGCAGCAGCGAATTCGAGAGGCTGTATCTGCTTCATGCGGACAAATTTATTGAGCAAGGCAAAGAAGCACTGCACCTTATTCAAGGCAGCCCTTATACCAATTGGGTAAATAAAGTGGCCATCCAAAAAAATCTTTGCCATCAGGATTTTGCAGCAGCTAACTTGATCAAGACCAGGCAAGGGCTTGCCATCATCGATATGGATTCATTAACCTTTGACTTACCAGCAAGGGATATTCGCAAAATATTCAACAAGGTGATGAAGAAGCATGGATGGAGCTCGTCTAAAGCCATATCCATGCTGCGCGCTTACCGAGAGGTTCATCCTTTAAGCGCTGAGGAATGCAGCGTCATCTATGCGGATCTGTTATTCCCCCATCTCTTCTATGGCTTATCCAGCAAATACTTCAACAGACGTACGGAATGGAATGCCCCCCAAACGATACAGAAGCTGAAATCATTAATTACGACTGATCGCGAACGCCAGCAAATGCTTGCATCGTGGGGCAGCATTATCAATCAATCTTAAGCACCAAACCTCTTTAAGGCCTGCTCTGGCGTTTCCAGGCAGGCCTTTTCTTGGTGCACGCTTGCCCTATTTCGAGAACGCAGTACGGTGCTGCAATGTCCAGCCCTCTGTCATCATAAAGGTGAAATATCGTTTTGTTCGTGTCATTAATTATATATATGTCTCCATCAATAATAGGCTCAAGACCAAGCGAACGATTCGCAATCGCCTCTAGCAGATTACTAGCGTTCAATTCCTGAAGCTTCACGCGTGCACAGTACCTCACCGTCACAATATCATCCGAATCATCCGGATCTTTGTATCATCGCGATGATTGACTGCATTAAAAATAGTATAACCGCTCCTTTTCACCTCTGCCAGAAAACCGTTGTATAATAAACACAGCTCTATACGAACGATTCGAGCTTTAAAATTCGACCACTGCGAGGGAAAAAAGATGTATGATCCAACCGTATTCGACAATTTGAAGGTTGCTTTTGAAAATCAGCTGTACGACCTGGATACTCTGGACGAAACGATTCAGATTACGGGCCGCAAGGATACGATGGAAATGTCCGTGATGGGACGAGCTTTCAGCCTTGCCTTCCACTTAACAAGGCAGGAAGCTGTCTCCGCCGAGCTGCGACTCGAAGCCTCCTTGAAGGAGCTCGCTGCCGAGCTACTGGAGCTGCCGGGAGAGACGCCCGGATGCGAGCTGAGCTTGATTTTTCATATGAGGGTGAAGGATTTCGAGCAGCAATGTCCGCAAATTGAAGCCGTATTCCAGCGGCTTTGGCCGGAAAACCCCGCCCCTGTGCAGACGCTTAGCTTTGTCTACGCAGAGGGACAGGCGGAACATCAAAACGAGATCAAGCTGCTGTTCAAGCGCAAAATCAACGAAGAGCAGATGGAGGATATTCCCGGCTTGCTGGAGCATGTCCTCCTGACTCTGCGCGGGCTAGGCGAAATTTACGCTTCAAGCATCGAGGAAAAATAATCTGCCCACCGCACCGCACGACATGCCATAGCAGCAAAAAAGAAGAGCCCGCGGCAAATGCGGGCTCTTGCTATCTGCACCATTTTCACAATCAATGGTTTATTTGATTAGATCAACCGCATCCTGTGGCACGAAAGCATCGGTTCCGTTGTAAACGATAACGCCGTTAAGGCTCGATTTCTTCCCGTTCAGCACCGCGATGTTTTTGTAAATTTGCAGCTCCAGCTTCTGGCTGCCCTTCGTCACGAGGATTGCAGGATTTTTCGCATCCTTCAGGTTAAGCTCGTATTTCGCCCCTTTAGCGGTAAAAGCCTGCTTCGCTGGCACGAACAGCTGCTTGCTAACCGCATCCAGATCAAGATCAAGCACGCGTGCCATATACTTCGCAATATCCGTGTTGTCGATGACGCCAAACGGTCTATCATTATTCGGAGCATACGTGTACAGCACCACATCTCCGCCCGTATGTCCGCCAGTCGTCCAGCCAATACCTGCGCGCTTGCTGATCATCGGCCCTACTGCATAATTCATTCTGCCCGGCTCCGCAGCCTTAATTGCGGCAATCTCCTCTATCGTCAAATCCGAAATGCCATAATACTGCTTAAGCACGGACTTAATGTTCGTCCTCTTCGCATCAAGCTTCGCTTCCAAGCCTTCCCCCGTCAGCTTCGCTTTTTTCAGCGGACCAATGAAGGTGGACAATGGCTCTTTATCGTAGCTGCCTGTCGTCGCGGCGTTGCCAATCGTCAGTCCGCCATTGCCATGGTCAGTAACAGCAACAACGGCTGTCTGCTTGTCTTTTTTCGCAAAATCCAGCGCTACTTTAACCGCATTATCAAAGGCTAGCACATCGCTGATAATACCGATTGGATCATTGGCATGAGCTGCCCAATCCACTTTGCTGCCCTCTACCATGAGGAAAAAGCCGTCTTTATCCTTGGAAAGAATGTCGATCGCTTTTTGCGTCATATCGGCGAGGCTTGGCTGCTTAGCTGGATCGCGGTCCATATCATAGGACAAACCTGCCGGTGCAAACATGCCCCACAGCTTGCCCGATTTGGAGGCCTTCATCGCCGCCGGCGTCGTCACATAGTCGTAACCGAGCGCTTTTATAGAAGAAACCAAATTTTCGCCATCGCTGCGGCCGGAAGGAACCAAATAATCGCTGCCGCCGCCTAATACAACATCGACCTGATTATATACCTGCTGTTTGCTCAGGGCATCGTAGTTTTTACGATCGGGATAATGGGCGGTAAAGTCAGCAGGAGTCGCATGCATAATTTCTGAGGTTGCGATAATGCCAGTCGCCTTGCCAGCAAGCTTGGATGCTTCCAGAACAGAAGCGACAGGTTTTCTCTCATCGCCCGGGGCGATAGCCTTTTGACCTGGCATCGTAGCCTTGTCCGGCAAAACGCCAACAAACCCCGTATGCGATTTATGTCCAGTGGCAAAAGCAGTGCCCGCAGGTGCAGAATCAGCGATCGGCGCATCTGCCGAGTGGGTGCGGACCATGCCGCTCGCCATTTGATCAAGCGTTAAGGAAGAGCCTTTATACCATCTGGCGAGCGCAGTTGCATCATTTGCCATGCCGTCAGGAATGAGAATGATGACATTTTTGATTGGCGATTGCTCATCCTCTGCGCTCACTCCGCTGTTTCCCCCTACAGTTGTTACTGCCACAATAGTCGCTACGGCAAGTGCCACCTTGGCTGCACGAGCATGGAACCTCTTTAACATGTACACCCTCCTATTAACTAGATTGGATTATGCTTCAACACAACTAGTTTATAAGAGAATTGATAGGGGAATGTAAAGATCACTTTGATTATTTGTAAATTTACTACTATTACCCAAAATTGGTTTGCAACTTGAACCCATTTTGATACATGCGTTATTTCTACTTTATTCAGCTTTATTCAACAAAATATTTTGCTAAATTCAATAAAACATCTTCCCTCCACATAATTTTCCATGGTAGTATTATACTATTGAGCAAAAAGACCTATTTTTTTCATCTGCTAGATTAAGTACATAGTCTTACTATTTTAGGTCCTATGCACAATATGCAATTGTTTGGAAAACAGAGAATAGATAAGGGAGAGAGTTATGATGATTGGCAACATGGCAAGCAAACGTATTTCTGTCGCACTTGTTTTTGCAATGGTCCTATCGATTTTTTCCACGAACTACATCGCTTTTGGGGCAGAGGCAGTCTCCTCCTCCGTGTCGTTTACAGACATCGAGAAATCTTATGCCAAAGATGAAGTAACCGCTCTTGTTGAAAAAGGCATTCTGGGCGGCTATGGAGATGGCAGCTTTAAGCCATCGAACTCTATTACACGCGCCGAATTGGCTAAAGTGCTTGTGCTTGCACTTGGCAAAGAGCAGGATGCTGCAAGCGCAGCACCTTTCAAAGATGTGGACAGCAAAATCTGGTATAGCGGCTATGTTGGCGCACTGGTGAAATCCGGCATTACGCAAGGCATTTCCGCCGACCAGTTCGCTCCGAACAAAACCGTTACACGCGAAGAGCTCGCTGTGTTTTTCATTCGTGCCTTCGGCTTGGAGCAAGCCGCTCAAGCGGTGCCGCTGGATGAGAAGCTGTCGGATCTCTCCACCGTGTCGACATGGGCGAAAAGCTACGTTTCCTTCGCCTATCAAATCGGCTTCATTAAAGGCGTAGCCAATGCAGACGGTACGACTCGCTTCAATCCTTCGGGCGTGGCAGATCGTCAAGCGCTAGCTCGTCTAGCCTACGAATTCGTCTTCAACAAGACGTCCTATGAGCTAGCAGCAGCTTCGCTTGGTGCAACTGCTACACCATCTGCTACTCCAACGCCATCTGCTACACCGACTCCGACAAGCACGCCGAAGTCATCAGACAGCAGCGGCAATGGCGGCGGGAACAATGGCGGATCGACGAGCAAAGACATTAGGCTCGCAGGTGAATACACGCTGGGTGCGGTTACTGGCGATGTGCGCATCTACGCTGCCAATGTTACGCTTAAAAACACAACGATTACGGGTAATCTTTACTTGGAAACAAGCATCGGCAATGGCGATGTAACGCTCCAGAACGTTACGGTTAGCGGATCGACGACCATTAATGGCGGCGGTCCTAACAGTATTCACGTACAAAACTCCATTCTGGCAACCGTCATTGTAGATAAGCAAGATGGAAGCATCCGTCTCGTATTGGAAAATGGAGCAGATGTCCAGCAGGTTACGCTTCGTTCTGGCGCTATTATTGAAACATTGCCAGGCGTTGGACAAATTGGCGACGTCAATATCTCAAGCAGCGTTCCACATAATGCACAAGTTTCGTTAAACGGCGTGTTTAATTCGGTTTCCGTCTATGCTGAGCAAGCCGCCATTACACTTGGCGAGAACGCATCTATCGGCCAGCTTGATGTATTCGCAAGCGCACTGAATACCGTTTTCCACCTGGAACAAGGCTCAAACGTTGCAAATGCAGTACTTAATGCGATCGTTTCCTTCCTTGGACAAGGTACGGTTACTGAGGCATTGGTAAATGTAGATGGCGTGGACTTCAGCTCACTGCCAAGCCAGCCTGTTCTGCAAGCTGATCCGGCGGTTTCAAGCATCACAGCGGCACCTGCACAAGGCTTTGAACTTTCCGCTATTGGCGCAACTCGTCAAATCGTTGCAACAGGTGTGAAATACACAGCTAACCCTATCGATATTACGACTCATTCCAGCTGGAGCAGTGCAGATGCATCTGTAGCCGAAGTGGTATACGGCAAGGTTAGAGCGGTTAGCGAAGGCACTACCTACATTACAGCAACCTATGGCACGTACGATGTACAGGTCCCTGTAACGGTAGCTGTGTATGAGCAAGGTTACCCGACGATTTCCGCTGTACAAGTGACGAACGGGGCAGTGAATGTTTCTTTTGATCAGCAAGTGGATGATGTGAGCCTGTCTGATTTCGCGATTTCTGCAACACTTAACGGTGCGGCTTATGAGCTGAGCGGCTTGCAATATGCGGATGGCAAAATCACCTTTAATCCGGTTCAAAGCTATGGCTCCACGCTGTACGTACATGTTGAAGCGAATGAAACAAAAACCAAGTTTGCAGGCAGCCAAAGCGGCTCGGTTAAGCTGACGGGCTTCGGCGGTACAATTATTGATGTGGCCCGCAATCCTGTAGCTAACCTGACCATTGAGTTCCGCAAAGGCCTTGGTGCTACCAACGGGGATGTTGTTGGAACAGCTGTAACCGATGCTAACGGCAGATATTACATTTATTTAGCTCCTGGTATTTACACAGGTGAGTTGGGCGGCGTAGGCACGCCATATGTAACGACCTATATGACCGCAGTATCGGCTGTAAATGTAAATAACCAGAATGAAAACCAGACTGCAATCGGCATCCCATCCGAGAATGAAACCCGTATTGTTTTAACATGGGGCAAGGACCCTGCCGATCTGGACTCGCATCTAATTGGACCAGCGTCACAAGGCGGACTCTTCCACACTTGGTATGCGGATAAAGGGTATTATTATAACAATTCCAAAATTGCTGATCTGGATCTAGATGACACATCGTCATATGGACCTGAGACAACAACGATCCGCAAAGATACAAACGGCACGTATACTTTCTATGTGCATCACTACTCCGGAGCAAGCACGATTTCGGCTTCCGGTGCAAAAATTGAAGTATACCGTGGTTCTTCTGTTACACCAATTAAAGTGTATGAGGTGCCGACGGACAAAGGCAATGAAAGATATTGGACCGTATTCACGATGACAATCACGGATGGTCAAGTTACTTTCACGGATGTTAATGCGTTCTCGAATACGGATCCTGCAAGAGGCATGACCATTGTCGACAACGGCCAAAGACCTTCTGAAGAACAAGAGCAGGAGCAAGAAGAAGAACAAGAACAACAACCGGAACAACAGCCTGATCCACAAACAGCACCTTAATAGGTTGTATAAAAACAGCTCAGCGATATCGCCTTAAACTTTAGGCAACCGCTGGGCGACCATCAAAAAAACAGCATGACCGCTGAATCGGTCATGCTGTTTTTTTGCTTTTCTAACTAAAGCCACAAATAATACACAGCCAATGAAAGCTTGAGCACCCGTCTCATTCGGTTTACGTTTATGCTGCTGGCTGGCGTATTCGACTTTATGGGCATTGTTGCCTCTCCCGTACAAATGTTTATTCTGTTTATCGCTTTCCTGATCGGTTTTTTCGCAAAACCAAGCAGGCGGGCCGCTCATACTAGATGGGAAGCTTCACCTTTTTTCATAGCCCGCTTCTATTTTCAAGGCGCTATCCTGTATAATAGTGTCAACCATCTTCACATGAGGAGGTGGACGCTATCGTACAAACGCTGCTGCAGCTGACAATCCGCGATATTTTACAACGGCCGCTATTCCAAAAAGCCGAGGTGCTTGCAAGTGAAGAAGCCTTGAACCGTACCGTCAGATGGGTCCACATTATGGAGGTCATTCAAGCTGGCCAGCTTTTAAGCGGCGGCGAGCTTATTTTGACGACAGGCATCGGCTGGCAGGAGGATGAAGAACGAAGCCTGATTTTTCTGCAGCAATTGCTCCGTTCAGGCGCTTCTGGGCTTTGTATTGAGCTGGTCACTTATACCGCCAGACCACCGGAACGCATGCTGGAGCTGGCAAAACGCGAGCATTTCCCCATTCTCCTCTTCCACGAGCAAGTTCGCTACATTGACATCACCCAGGATCTGCACGCCCACTTCATTAATCAGCATCATAAAATGGTAGCCGAGCTTGAAGTGTTGTCCAAGCAGCTCGGACAGCTGCTCTTGTCCGGCAAGGGCCTGAGGCCCCTTCTGGAGCTGCTTCAGCAAACAACGGATGCACAGGTCGCTTTTTTTCCATTGAATGCGGAAGCCCAGTTTGTCCCCGCCATTACGAAAGCGAAGGCAGACAAATTTTACGAGCGGTGGATTTACAACGAAATGTTCCCCTCCCCGCTGCTGAGCCTGCAGCTTGCCCATCGTCCCATTGTGGCGCTCGGCCGTCTATTCGCCGATTTGCTCATTCACGCGAAGCAGGAGCTGACTGAATTTCAAATTCTTGCGCTGGATCGCTGTGCGACGGCGGTAGCCCAGGAAATGATGCGTACTCAATATGTCGAGGAAAAACGCCGCTACCAGGACGATCTCTGGCTCGGCGACTGGCTATCCGGCAAACATGGCTTAACCGAAATCAGCTATTATATTCGCCATATTAAACCGTCTGCCAAGCTCGGCAGCTTAGCGGTATGCGTGTTTCAATTGAAAGCCTCGCATGCAGAAGCGAAGGATTTTGAATCGCTGATGCTGCAGCGCAATCGGGTGGCGCGGGCGATTTTTGAGGGGGAGGGCTTTTATTTGTTCCCGCTGCTGCTGCAAGGGCAAATGGTGTTTATTTTGCTCGATCAGCTGGAGCGCCAAAAGTGGAAGGAGCGCCTGCTGCAAGCGGTTGAGCGGCTGCGCAGGACGGAGATGAAGCAGGAGCCAGCGCTCTTCTCCGGGCTTTGGGGCATTGGCAAGCTGGCCGCACAGATCGACCAAGCGGCGGAAAGCTATGCAACCGCGAAAGAAACGATTGCCATACAGCGGGATGCCGGACCGCTGCCGGCTCCTTTCTTCGACGAGCTGCATACGTACAAAATCATTTCCGCACTGAAAAAATGCGGGATGCTGGATGAACTGATCCGCGAATACATTGAGCCGCTTGCCTCCTATGATAAGGAAAAACACGGCCAGCTGCTGCTCACGCTGAAAACCTATTTAATCCGCTCCGGCTCCAAGCAGGATACGGCCCGCGAGCTGTTCATCGCCCGGCAGACGCTTTATCACCGCTTGGATAAAATCATTGCGCTGCTGGGCGAAGACTTTATGAGCGCCGATAAGCGGCTCGCCATTGAGCTCGCTGTGAACGCCTATGAATATACGCGCGGTGCCATCCGCTAATGGGGGGCAGCGGATGGCGAGGATGGCACAGATGACGCGGCGCTTGAGCTGGAGGATGATGCAGTGGCCGATGTCCGGGCCTGTGCCAGCTGCCTGATCAGCAAATTGGTTAAATATTTGCGTGCTTCGGCGGTAAGCAGCTGCACCGTTGCGGCTTCGCCTCCCGGGTGCTGGAGCGTTACCGTCGCTCCGCTCAAATTTTCTTCAATGTGAATAAATTTAAACTGCCTGCCCATGTAGCCGTCCAGCTTCGCCTTCTCCTCCAAAACCTGCTGATATTCCGACATTTCGATCCCTCCTCGCTATCATTGAGCCGTCTATTTGTTTTTGCTGCTTATGCTGACCGCTGCTTAGGGAGCAGTAGCCAGCTCCGCCTGTACGGGCTGTTTATAGGGGGCGCGCTTCACATATTGTCCGGCGCCTGCTCGTCCGACGAAGTTCAGGTCACGAATGACGAACTCGCCGCGAGACAGCACGCTGATCGGGGCTCCCGTTACAGCCGTTCCTTCAAACGGGTTATAGTCCACATTCATATGATGTGTAGCTTCCGAAATAACCCGCTCTGCCGCCGGGTCAAAAATCACGATGTCGGCATCGCTCCCTACCGCAATCGTTCCCTTGCGTGGGAACAGCCCGAACAGCTTTGCACTGCGCGTCGAAACGAGGTCCACAAACTGGTTCAGCGTCAATCTCCCTTTCGCCACGCCTTCGGAATAGAGCAGTGAGAAGCGGTCTTCGATGACCGGTCCGCCGTTCGGGATTTTGCTGAAATCGCCCTTCCCGAGCTCTTTTTGCCCATTGAAATTAAAGGAGCATTGGTCCGAGCCGATCGTTTGCAGCCCTCCGGTTCGCAGCGCATTCCACAACACATCCTGATGCCGAGCCTCGCGCAGCGGCGGCGACCATACGTACTTGGCTCCCTCAAAATCAGGCAGCTCCAAATACGATTGGTCGAGCAGCAAATATTGCGGACAGGTCTCGCCCCAGACGTCGAAGCCCTGCTCCCTCGCCTCAGCAATGGCTTTCACCGCCTCCTCGCAGGTGACATGCACGACGTACAGCCTCGCTCCGGTCAAGCCAGCAAGCTTTGCCGCTCTTCCAGTCGCCTCTCCCTCCAGCATCGATGGGCGGGTCAGCGCATGATAGATCGGCTCCGTATGCCCTTCCGCCAATGCCTTGGCAATGAGATAGTCGATGACATCGCCATTTTCGGCATGGACCATAACCATTGCTCCCAGCTCGCTTGCGGTCAGCATCGTCCGGTAGAGCGTGCCGTCGTCGGCTTGGAAAACATTTTTGTAAGCCATAAACACCTTGAACGACGTGATGCCTTCCGTGTGGACGATATCAGGCAGCTCGGCCAGCACCTCATCGTTAATTTCGCCAATCATCAGATGAAAGCCATAGTCGATTGCCGACTTTCCAGCCGATTTGGCATGCCACTTCTGAATCGAATCAGCGAGCGGCTTGCCTTTATCCGTCAGGCAAAAATCAATAATCGTCGTCGTTCCGCCAAACGCAGCCGCAATCGTCCCTGTCTCAAAATTATCCGCTGTCACCGTGCCGCCGAACGGCATATCCAGATGCGTATGCGGATCAATGCCTCCGGGAAACAGATATTTTCCAGCCGCATCGATGATTTCCGCGCCAATAGCCGCACCAGCAGCTTCAAGCCCCGTCCCGATAGCCTGAATGATGCCTCCTTCAATCAGCACATCTGCCTGATACGTGTCCGCAGCGGTTATGATCGTCCCATTTTTAATCAGCTTCGCCATGCCCTACACCGCCTCTCTCGCACTTGATTTGGCATTCCCTTCGCCGCCTATGCCCGCAATGGCCTCCTGACGCTCGTTCCAGGACATCGGCATAGCGGAAGACGGCACCTCTACCATCGAAATCGCTCCTTCAACCGGACAAACGATCGAGCACAAATTGCAGCCGACGCAGTCCTCTTCCCTTACCTTCAAGTAAGCACGCCCGCCTTCGTCCGTATGCCGCTCAATACATTGATGCGAGGTGTCCTCGCAGGCGATATGGCATTTGTTGCATACGATACATTCTTCCTCATGTATACGGGCAACGACTTGGTAATTCAGATCGAGATCGCCCCAGTCCGAATAGCGGGACACCGATTTGCCGATCAGCTCCATCGCCGATGATAGTCCCTTGTCGTCCAGGTAATTGTTCAAGCCGTCGATCATATCCTCGACAATGCTGAAGCCATGATGCATCGCTGCCGTGCATACTTGAACGCCCGTTGCGCCCATCAGCATAAATTCGACCGCATCGCGCCAATTGGAAATGCCGCCGATTCCCGAGATCGGAATATTCACCTGCGGATTACGGGCACATTCCGCGACCATATTCAGCGCAATCGGCTTCACGGCAGGGCCGCAATAGCCGCCATGCGCGCCCTTCCCGCCCACATGCGGAATCGTCAGCCAAGAATCCAGATCAACGCCAGCGAGCGAGTTAATTGTGTTAATTAAGGAGATCGCATCTGCGCCGCCCCTAGTCGCCGCCTTTGCCGTCGCTGTAATATCGGTAATGTTTGGCGTCAGCTTGACGATAACCGGCGTCTGCGCTGCCTCCTTCGCCCACATCGTTTGCGCTTCGACTAAATCCGGCTGCTGTCCGGAGGCTGCGCCCATGCCGCGCTCCGCCATGCCATGCGGACAGCCAAAGTTCAACTCAAGGCCGTCCACGCCGACCGCCTCGACCTGTTTGACGATTTCATGCCATTTCTCACGGCTTGGCTCGACCATTAGCGAAGCGATGACGGCATGATTCGGGAATCTCTTTTTTGTCTCATAGATTTCCTTTAAGTTGACCTCCAGCGGACGATCCGTTATGAGCTCAATATTGTTGAAGCCCGCAACCCGCTGCCCATTAAAATGCACGGCGGCAAAGCGCGAGGACGTATTAATAATAGGATCGCCCAGCGTCTTCCAGACTGCGCCGCCCCAGCCCGCCTCGAATGCGCGCTGCACCTGATAGCCGGTATTGGTAGGCGGCGCAGATGCCAGCCAGAAAGGATTTGGAGATGCAATACCCGCCAGATTGATGCGCAAATCAGCCATTGTCGTTCCCCTCCTTTAGCCATCGATAAGATGCGTATTTGCACAACTGCGTTTATCGCAGCGTGGCATCAATTCTTGATCCCGCTGCTTGCCTGCTTATGCCGATTCCTCCTGCAGCTTGATCAGCTGCTTATAAATGGCATAAGCTGCCTTCTTGCCCTGCTGGGCGGCCGAGACGACCATCGCCTCTCCTTGGCCCTCACCAAAAACAACGTCCCCAGCGGCAAAAATTTGCGGATCGGACGTCTGATAGCTGCTTTCGTCCACCGTCACAATGCCGCGCTTATGCGCGATGCCAAGCTGCTCGATTAGTGGAAGATGGCGCGTTTGTCCAATGGCTAGAATAACAGCGTCCACTTCCAGCTTGAACGTCGATCTGGGAATCGGTACTGGGCGGGCCCGCCCTTCCTCTGTTTTCTCCAGCTCCATCATGATGCATTCCAGCGCCGTCACATGTCCCTTGGCATTCCCGATAATGCGGGCTGGTGCCGTCAGCCATTGAAATTCAACGCCGTCCTGCTTGGCGAAATCATATTCGAACGCATAAGCCGTCATTTCGGCGGCACTGCGGCGATAGACGATTTTCACATTCATGGCTCCGAGACGTACCGAGCAGGTCGCCGCGTCGATCGCCGTGTTGCCCGCGCCGATAACGGCGACACGTTTGCCCGCTATATCGGTGCGCACAGCTGTTTTCGTCGACTCTACAAAATCAATGGCGTCGAATACGCCGTCCAGCGTTTCGCCTTCAATGCCGAGCGACGGCACCTTCGACATGCCAATCGCCAGCACGATGGCATCATATTCGCGGCGCAGCTGCTCTATGCTCACATCTGCTCCGACCTTCGCATTCGTCCGAATGTCTACGCCTAGCTGCCGTACTTGCTCGACTTCCCAGAGCGAAACTTCCTGCGGCAGCCTGAAGGAGACGATACCATACGTATCTAGGCCGCCCGCCTGCTCCTTCGCCTCAAACACGGTTACAGCAAAGCCGAATCGCGCCAGCTCTCTTGCCGCAGACAGCCCTGCCGGCCCGCCGCCGATAATCGCGACGCGCTTGCCATTGCTCTGCCCGGCAGAGAACAGCATCTGCTCATTATGAATCGCCCAGTCCGTGGCGTAGCGCTGCAAATCGCCAATCCGAATCGGCGTGGAGGAATGATTCAGCACGCATGCGCCCTCGCACAGCTCCTCGGTTGGGCATACGCGCGAGCAGGTCGCCCCGACCGGGTTTGCATCCATAATCGTTCTGGCGGAGCCTTTCAAATTGCCGGAAGCGATCTTTTTTATAAAAGAAGGGATATTGATGCCTGTAGGGCAGGCCGTCATACACGGCGCGTCATAGCAATACAGACAGCGATTCGATTCATCGACCGCCTCCTTGCGTTTCATGCCTGCCTTCACCTCGGCAAAATTGCGCCGGAGCGTTTGTTCCGATATAAAGGCGATGCCCATAGCTGCTTCTCCTCCTATTTTTTAATCGCCTACTTGTTTTGAAAATGACTCGTTATCCGTTTTCACTCACAAACTGACGAGATTGTCATACGTCTCTGGGCGGCGGTCGCGGTAAAACTGCCACACCTCGCGGACCTCGCGAATCAGCTCCTTATCCAGCACGCCCATGACGATTTCTTCCTTATCCCGACTGCCGATAGCCGTAATCGCTCCGCGCGGATTGACCAAATACGATTGCCCATAAAACTCGCCCATGTTCCAAGGCTCCTCTATTCCCACGCGGTTGATCGCCGCAACATAATAGCCATTTGCCACCGCATGGGCCGGCTGCTCCAACTTCCACAAATACTCCGACGTTCCCGCTACCGTCGCTGATGGATTAAACACGATTTCCGCTCCATTCAGCCCAAGTGCCCGTGCCCCTTCTGGGAAATGGCGGTCGTAGCATATATACACGCCAATCTTGGCGTATGCCGTATCAAAGACAGGGTAGCCCAGATTGCCCGGTTTAAAATAAAACTTTTCCCAAAACCCGCTCCCTCCGCCGCCCGCGGCGACATGAGGAATATGATGCTTGCGGTATTTGCCAAGATAAGCGCCATCCGCATCAATAACCGCAGCGGTGTTGTAATAGGTGGCGATGCCCTCCCGCTCGTAAATCGGCAAAATGATGACGATGCCGCATTCCTTTGCCAGCTCCTGAAAAAGCCGCGTCGTCGGCCCGTTCGGAATTTCCTCAGCAGCGGCATACCACTTTGTCTGCTGCTCCGCGCAAAAATAGGGGCCATAAAAAATTTCCTGAAGCGATACAATCTGCGCACCTTCAGCAGCGGCTTTCCTGATCATGCCGATATGCTTCTCAATAGCAGCCGCCTTATGCGCTTCGACAGACTCGCTGCCATGCAGTGCATTCGCCGCTTGTATTAACGCAATCGACACCTTGCTCATCCCATTTTCGCTCATCCTGCCTCACTCCTTCCCCTAGCAATCTGCACAGCCGCGCGGTACAGCAGCTCCGCTCCAAGCGCAATATCCTCCGGCGCTGCATATTCTCGCGGATTATGGCTAATGCCTTCCTCGCAGCGTACAAAAATCATGCTGTAATCGCACACGTAAGACATCGTGAGCGAATCATGGAATGGCCCGCTCATCAGCTCTGGCGGCGCAAGCCCCATACCCGCAGCCTCGCGGTGCAAAATCGTTTTTAGCCAGTCCGCGCAATATCTCGGCTCGCTGTTCGTATCCTCGCGGATCGTATACGCGAGCCCATGCTCCAGGCTAACCTGCTCGATAATGCCTCGCAGCTCCTGCTCCAGCTTGTTTCTCCGCTCCAGCTCAATGTCTCTGAAATCAACAGTAAAGCTGACCTTCTCCGGTATAATGTTGCGCGAATCCGGGAAAACAGCGACCGAGCCGACGGTGCCGACCGTTGGCGCAGCCGGCTCTCGCCGCGCCAGCTCATCCAGCGCGACGATAACCTTGGCGCAGCCGACCATCGCATCTTGGCGCATCGCCATTGGGACGGAGCCGGCGTGCCCGGCAAAGCCGGTCATTTCGACCGTCCACCAGACGGGGCCGGAAATGCCGCTGACGATGCCGATTGGTTCATTTTTCGCTTCCAACACAGGCCCCTGTTCAATATGAAGCTCCAGAAAAGCTCTGATTCTTCCCGCCTCAAAGGAATAGCTGTCATATTCTGCTGGATCACAGCCGAATTGCAGCAGCGCTTCCCGCCGGGTTACACCGTTTTTATCCGCCCGCGCAAGCTCCCCTTCCTCCAGCTTTCCAGTCATTCCCCTTGCGCCGAACAGCCCTTTATTGAAGCGGCAGCCCTCTTCATCGCAAAAGGCGACGACCTCTATATCCATCTCTGACATAATGCCGCGCTCCGCCATCGTCTGCACTGCTTCAATCGCGCCGAGAACGCCAATGACGCCGTCGAATCGGCCTCCATAAGGCTGAGAATCAATATGTGAGCCCAGCATAAGCACAGGTGCCTGCTTATCCCGTCCCTTGTACACACCGATCAAATTGCCAAAAGGATCGATCCGCGCCGTCATGCCAGCTTCCTCCATCCAGCCCTTTACGAGCTCCACTCCTGCGCGGTCCTCTGGGGATAATGCGAGGCGGCATACGCCTGTCGTGCCGATCCTGCCGATTGCCGCTAGCGCCATAATCCGCTGATGAAGCCGCTCTGCCTGAATGTGATGCTTATTCTCCTTAGCCTGAAGCGGCTTCATGCTGCATCCCCTCCTCTGACGTTCCGCCAGCGGCTCCGAAAACTGCCAGCAGCGTATCGATTATAAAAGCGATATCTTCATCCGTCGAAGAAAGCGGCGGACTGAGTGTCAAAATATTCATAAAACCCGGGACGGTATCCCCGTTTTTGCCAATAAGCAGCCCTCGCGCCTTGCAATCCGCGATGATGCCCGCAACCAACGTGGCAGACGCAGGATGCTTCGTCTCCTTATCCTCAACCAGCTCGATGCCGATGGCGGAGCCGAAGCACCTGATTTCTCCTACATTCGGATGCCGGAGCAGCGGCTTCATGCGGCTGCGCATTCGCCTGCCAATGAGAGCAGAGCGCTCAACTAACCCTTCACGCTCAATAATCTCAAGGTTTTTCAGGGCAACGGCACAGGACACCGGATTGCCGCCAAAAGTATTAACATGGCGAAAGTGGCTGTCCGGCCCCGATTCCTTGAAGCTTTCATACAGCTCGGCGGATACAGCGGTTGCGGATAAAGGCGAATACGCACTCGTCAGCCCCTTCGCCATCGTGACGATATCAGGCCTTACACCAAAATTATGATGGCCAAATTTTTGCCCCGATCGGCCAAAGCCGCAGATGACCTCATCGACGATGAGCAGCACATCATGCTTGTCACAAATCTCGCGCAGCTTCGGCAGGTAGCTGTCCGGCGGAACAAGCATGCCGCCCCCTGTAATGACCGGCTCGACGATAATGCCAGCGACCGAATCTGACCCTTCCCAGATGATCGCGTCCTCATAGGCCTGGGCGCATTGCAGCTCGCAGGCTCCACTCGTCTGGCCGAATGGGCAGCGGTAGCAATAGGGCGGCGGCACGTGGGAGAAGCCGACCCCAAGCGGCTCGTATTTTAGCTTGCGCTGCGCCTGCCCCGTTGCGCCTAGCGCCCCCATTGAGTTGCCGTGATAAGCGCGGTGGCGCGAAATGAACTTGTGCTTGGTCGCTTTTCCACGTTGATGAAAAGCTTGGCGGGCGATTTTGAACGCAACCTCATTTGCATCAGAGCCGGAATTGGAGAAGAATATCCGATATTCCCCCTCCAGCCAATCATTGAGCTTCGCCGCCAGCTCAATGCCAGGGACATGGGATTGAATGAGCGGCGAATAGGCAAGTGTCGTCATTTGCACGGCAGCCGCCTCGGCAATTTCCTTTCGCCCGTGTCCCACATTGACGCACCATAGGCCTGACATGCCGTCCAAATAGCGATTGCCGTCCATATCCGTAATCCAGCTGCCCTCCCCTGACGCGACAATCATCGGATGATCATTGTGAGGTGTAATATGATGCCACAGGTACGCTCGATCCTTTTCCAGCAGCGCTTCCTTCAGCTCATCTGCTTGCATGGCTGCATGCTTGGCTTCTTCATCCATTGCTTCGTGAATATCCATCAGCTTCTTCACCCTTCCCGCCGACTGCCGTCTATGTGCTCGATCTGCCATTTATGTTGTCTATGCCCTGCAACATCCATTTATGCACGAGCCTAAGAGGCCCTGTTATCCCACAGTCTCGCAGTCTCAAAGTCCCGCTGCGCTTATGGCTTAGCCGCATCCTCTAAAATCGTCTTATCCACAGCCACCGTTAAATCTGGCGCCTTCTTAATCAGCGCATATTTAAGCGAAATATCAACCGTCCGCAATAGGTACCATTTGCGAGGCAATCATATACGGCGACAGCGTATGCGCAAGCGTACGGGATAAGCTCATCAGCACCGCGAGAAGGAAACCGACCGAGGAGCCAATGGCGAAGCCCAGAAGTGAATTGCCGAATGTGATGGCACCCTGCTCGGCTAAAACCGGCCAATACTGCACAGCCGCATGCAGTACCAGATGCAGATATCTCCTCATGGAAGCAGCTCCGTACCAAATCGGTCATCGCATGAAACTAATCGGATCTGCGAGCATGCGCAAAGCTTCCTTCCTCCCGCTCAACCTTCACAATGGAGTGAACACGTCCCGGATGGGCCGATAAAATGACGATGCGATCGGATAAATACACCGCTTCAGAAATGCTGTGGGTGACAAAGACGACCGTTTTATTCGTTTGTCTTTTAATATCAAGCAAATCAAGCTGCAGCGCTCCTTCGTAAATTCATCAAGTGCAGAGAAGGGCTCATCCATCAGCAGCAAGGGAGGATCAAGCGACAAGGCCCGAGCAAGCGCAACCCGCTGCTGCATGCCTCCGCTGAGCTGCCACGGATAGTGGTTTTGAAATTTGGGAAGGCCGACAAGCTCCAGCAAATGCTTTGTTATTTCAGAATATTCAGACTTTTTAAGTCCCATTATTTCCATCGACAGCTCAATATTGTCCTTGACCGTGCGCCATTCAAACAGCGTAGCGCTTTGAAAAACAATGCCGAATTTGCGGCGCAGGCGCGCCTCGCGGGGATGCTGATTGCCAATCGTAATTTGTCCCGAGGTAGGCTGCATTAAATCGGCCATTAGACAGAAGCGTCGATTTGCCGCAGCCGGCTGGGCCGAGGAGCGAGATGAATTCGCCGTTTCGGACGTCAAAGCTTACATTTTGCAGCGCAGCCACCTTGCGTTCCCCACTGCCAAAATACATGGATATATCATCGATGCTAATTTCTACTGGTTGATTTTCCTTCGGAGTGTCCATGCCATCCCTCCTTATCTTCAATCAACGCTATCTTTGTGTAATATTATATAACACTCAGTTTTAATTACATTAGACATAGTGTTACATATTCCAGCCATTTAATTTGACAATTTGTTTGATATACAATTTAAAAAAGCTCCGCACTCTAAAAAATGTGCGAAGACCTAACAAAGTCGTTCCAATTTTCACTATGCAACCTACTATTGTCATGCTTCGCGCTTCTTAAGTTCTTCCACTCTCCAAACCTGCCATTCGTCCCGATAGCGTTGGATGAGTTGAATGGATTCTAAAATATGAATAATGTCACGCAATCTAAAATTGGCTATTCTTTCATGCTCTGACTTATTAGGCGTTGGCTCATCATGTTGGTGATAATGAATAGTTTCGGTCCAATACTTCTTGGGATGGAACGTATCGAAATGAAACTTCCACTGCCTATCCGGGAGATACTGCCAATTATATTCAAATTTATCAATAGTATTGGTTCGAATATTGACAAATTCACTAGCTTCTATAACGCCCATTCCATTTTGCAGGCGAATCGTTTTCCTTATTTGGGACCCTTTTTCTTGACCTTCACTATTTCCAGATTTAATTTCTCCTGAGATCATATCGGCAAACTGGATGGCTATATAGTCAAAATCTGTAGCAGTCATTTTTTCATCCTTATTCGTTGCCCAATGTCCATAACTAGCCATCATTCAGTTCCTCCAACTTTCTCTCATAGAAGGTCCACCATGATTTATCACTTTCTTCTGCTGGTGTCAGAGGACGGTCACTAAATGTATCTTCACAGGATAACTTGCCATATTTTTGTTGCAGTTGATGAATTTGCTCCATCAATTCCAGACGCTCTTCGTCATCTGCAAAAGTTCGTTTCTTACCGTTATACTGTTTCACCAACTGCTGTAGGTACACGATAGAACCATCCGACTTTAAAAATCTCCCATCTGCTGGAATACGTGCATGAATGCCGGCCTGAGGCCTTTTGTAATCGAGAAAACGCCCTTCTTTTATCCATTTATTAATTGCTGTTACAGAAACATTAAATACCTCAGCTAGCTGAGCCGTCTTGTAAAATGTATGCTGCGATAGTGGATTAACTGTATAAGCAATCTGTACTTTCGAATCGATGCCCCCCCTGCTTACACGACCAATCGACTGAGCGATGGATTCATCAGAACCGCTTTTTTCTATAATAGATATATGTGACCCCTCTCCTACTGAATAGCTTCGGGTTATTTGAGGGCGATAAATCTGGTCTACCCTTTTATTTACAAGCAAATCAATAGTGGCAGCAGCAGTATGGAGAGGGTCCGTTTCCAAGCTTACTTGAGTTATAGTTTGATAATCCTTGATGACTTCCATCATCGATTTTAATACTCCAACCTGAATTTCTACATAATTATCCTCTGGCTCGTTACTCAGCTTTTCCCACAGTTCAAAAATCCCCATCATTGTACGCCGATCCATTACACTTGACATTAGTTTCACCTCTTTAAATAACATCGTTTGTTCAACTCCCATTATAAGTTTTCAAATTACAAATTGCAATTAAACTGAAACTAAATTAAAACCAATTTAAAACTAATTTATGTTAGCATTTTGTCCATTATGAAAGCTACCATACTTAGCGTATGATAAATTTCCGCTAGAGCCCTTCATATTCACCCTTTAAACGCTAGAGCAAACTATCTCTCTACAACTTAATTGGACGTTCTCCTCTTCAACTCGAACAAATAACAAGAAGACTCCCCATCCGACAAGAAAGAAGCATCGTTCAAACCGCAACAAATGCGGTTGAACGATGCTTCTTAAAAAACGACACAGTCATTGGCGTAGCCGACTCAAGCGAAACAAGCCTACTAGCTTTCCCCTGCCACATAATCAAACCAGTCGAACAGCGCAGGAGCAGCGCTGCGCCTGCCATTCCCCGTCGCATACAAACCGAAATAGACACCTGTAAAATCTCCCGCAACCTCCGGTGCAAGAAGACAGCATTCCCCGATCCCGATTGTCTGAGCCTCATCGTCTGGCAGCTTATAAGTGAACATATACTGATGCGGATCAGCTTCTACTCCTAGCTCCACCACCACCTCATCGGAGATTAGCTCGACGAACGCCTCTACTTTCCACAACGTACCGATCCGCCTGCGAAAAATAATCCCTTTTTGTCCCTCATCCCGCGTCACGGCGACCTCATAATGAAACCGTTCATTCATGAACACCGTTAATCCCGCCTCTTCCCTATCCTGCTGCGGTGCGAAATGCAGCGCCGTCTGCACCGAGCAATGGAAATGCTGCTGCCGCCTGCCGATAAAGGCTGGCGAATCGGCATCATCCAGCGTAATCTCCGAACCCCGAAGCGTCAGGAAGCCGGAATGCTCGGCAAGCGACCAATCCTCCTTGCGCGGGTTGCGCAGGAAATTCCACTCCAGCCCAAGCTCCGGCTGGTCGAAATGATCACGCTCCCCAGCCTCCTCCCACTTTACGTGCGGCAGCGCCCGGCCATGCATCTCCAGCGCGACCTGCCCTTTGTCGCCAATGAGCGGCCAGCCTGCTTCCGTCCAGCTAACTGGCGCAAGAAACGTCTCTCGACCCAGATGCGTCCGGAAAGGATACGGCACCGGTCTCGTTCCTAGAAACACCGCCCACCAGCTGCCGTCGTGAGCTTGCAGCAAATCGGCATGTCCGGTGGCATGAATCGGAGAAAACCTGCTGCGATGCGTCAAAATCGGGTTATAAGGACAGCTTTCATAAGGCCCCCACGGATTGTCGCTTCTCGCCACAGTCACCATATGACCATTCTCCGTTCCTCCTTCAGCGATAATCAAATAAATCTTGCCGCCGATGCGATATATATGCGGTCCCTCGGGATAGGCGCCTCCCGTTCCCTGCCAAATCGATCGGACCTCGGAAATTCGCGCCCCTGTCCGAATATCAATTTCACATTGAATAATTTCCGCTTCGGGATGCGGCCGGCAGGCGGTAAAATACACCCGCCCATCGTCATCAAAAAACAATGACGGATCATAGCCGTCCATATCGACGACAATCGGGTCCGACCACTCACCAGCCGGATCATCCGTCCATACGTAGAAATTCGCATTTAGCGACCGATTCGTTGTAGCCATATAAAAAATCCCATCATGATGCCGCAGCGTCGGTGCGAATATCCCTTCCGAGCTGTTCGCCCTCTCCAGCGGCAGCTGGCTGGGGCGCGTCAGCACATGGGCAATCTGCTTCCAATGGATCAGATCACGGCTGTGAAACAGCGGCACACCGGGAAAATATTCAAAGGAGCTTGTCGCCAAATAATAGTCCTCCCCCACCCTGCACACGCTGGGATCAGGATAAAAGCCGCTTAAGACCGGGTTCTGATAGGCCATAATTTTACTCTTCCCTTCACAAAATAATGCCTCGCCCTCGCTGTACGTACGATTGTCAGCCCTTCACCGCTCCATCGGTCACGCCCGCAATAAATTGGCGGTTAAAGAACAGGAAAATTAGAAACAACGGCAGTGTAGCCATAACCGAAGCCGCCATAACAAGCGATTTATCTTGAAAATAAGACGACGTATCCAATCGCAGCAGTGCGACCTGCACCGTCAGCATCTCATTCGATTTCATCACAATCGACGGCCATAAATAGTCATTCCACGCGCCCATAAAGGTCAGAATGCCAAGGGTCGCATAAGCAGGAGCAATCGTCGGCACAGCTATCAAGGCATACAGCTGCAGGTTTCGGCAGCCATCGATTCGCCCCGCCTCCACCAGCTCGTTCGGAACGGAAGCCTCGATATACTGCCGCATGAAAAACACCCCGAAGGCGCTCACCATGCCCGGCACTATCACCGCTCGATAATCATTCAGCCATTGAAGCTTCGTAATAATCAAATATTGCGGGATAATGCCGAGCTGCGCCGGAATCATCAGTGTCCCGAGTACAAACAGCAGCATAAAACCTTTTCCCGTAAAATTCAGCCGGGCAAAAGCGAAGCCGGCCAGCGAGCTGAGCAGCAGCATCGATACCGTGATGCTGATCGCAATAATGGCCGTATTTCCCATCGTCCGCAGAAAATCGACATTTTCATTATTGAAAATCTTATCGAAATTTTCGGCCAGACGACTGCCATAAAACACCTTCGGTGGTATCGCCGAAATTTCGCCAGCTGTACGGGTAGAAATGACGCTCATCCAATAAAAAGGGAAAACTGAGAAGCCGACAAACAGCAGCAGCAACACATAAACGATGGAACGTCCCGTCTTATTTCGCATAGCTGCCTCCTACCTCCTTAGCTTTCCGACAAGCAGCGAATTGAATAAAGCGAACAACAAAATAATGACGAGCAGCAAATTGGCAATCGCCGAAGAATAGCCGAAGGCGTGGTCGGTGAATGCCGTTTTATATAAATACATGACAACAGTAAGCACCTGATTGTTCGTACCGCCATTCACAGCCGCGACGGCTCCCGACAAATCGGACATGAAGGTGAACGGCTCTGTAAACAGCTGCAGCCCCCCGGTCGTAGCAATCAGCGTAGAGAACATAATCGTTGGCGTCAGCAATGGAATCGTAATGCGGAAAAACTGCTGCCCCTTGCTTGCCCCATCAATCGTAGCAGCTTCGTATAAATCACCTGGAATGCTTTGCAGGCCTGCTAGCTGAATGACCATGTGGAAGCCGAGATAGCGCCAAAACACAAGCGCAGCGACAGCAAGCTGCGTAGCCCATGAATCCCCCGCCCAATCAATTCGATCCAAGCCCAGCAGCGTAAGCAAATAGTTGAACAAGCCGTATTTCACGCCAAACACATTAGCGAAAATCAAGCTCACCGCAACGAGCGAGGTGATATTCGGCAAAAAAATAAAAAAGCGGAACACGCCTTTTCCTTTAATAAACGCCTGATTAAGCAGCACCGCCAGCAAGATCGCAAACAAAATTTGAAAGGGCACCGATTCAAACCAAATTAAAAAAGTGTTGCCAATCGATTTCCAAAACAAGGGGTCATCCGTTAACAGCAGCCGATAATTCCGCAGTCCGACAAACGTCCGGTCCCCGAGCATATCCCATTTGAACAAGGAAATATAAATGGTATACAGCATCGGATAGAAGCCAAATACCATGAAGATCGCAAAAAACGGCAGCGTGTACAAATAGCCGGAAATATGGTCGCTCATTCGCTGATTAAAGCGGCGGGCGGCTTGCCCGGTCCTCATCTTCCTCTCCACTTTCCAGCCTCCCTCCTGGCAGCCTTACGCCATTTCACCCTTGAAAAATAGAGGCAGAGCGCAGCCAGAAGGCTGCTCCCTATCCTCTTAGCTCTGCCACTTAATCCTGCAAGCGTCTCTCCCCTTAGCGAGCAAGCGTTGATTTCACCTTGCTGACCAGTTCCGTCCACGTTCGCTCGGGATCAGCACCCTTCTCCACATTCGGGAGCTGCTGCCCAATTTCATTCGTAATGGCGGACCAATTATTAATCGAGTCCATTAGCGTCACCTGCTCCGCTGCTTTCGGATAAATCTCGCCTACCGGTGCGCCATTGAAAAAATTATCCTTTTTCGAGGTGAACCCTTCATCCTTGTATACACCCGGCGTCGAAGGAAAATTGCCATTGGATTCATAGACTGAAAGCTGCTGCTCCGGCGCCAAAATCCATTTAATAAACGCATAAGCTTCCTTCGCGTGCTTGCTTTGCTTAGGAATGAGCAGGAAGGAGCCGCCCCAGTTCGCCGAGCCGCCTGGCATCATCGCAATATCCCATTTCCCTTTGGCATTCGGAGCATTTTGCTTCACGAGGCCGAGCATCCACGGAGGGGCAAACATCGTCGCGAAATCCCCCGTGTCCAGTCCGACCTTCCAGTCATTCGAAAAATCCGGCTGCTGTGCGGTCAGACCAACCTGAGCGAGCTTCGCTGAGAAATCCCAGGCCTCTTTAACCGCCGGATTCGTATCCATCGTCAAATTGCCGTCCTTGTCAAAAAAGGTAAACTCTCCGCCCTGCTGGATTTTAGGCAGAAAGGCGCCGAAGAAGGCGTCGGTCGTAAGCGGCTTGCCCGTCTTCTCCTTAATCGTCTCGCCCAGTTTGAAATAGTCATCCCAGGTGGCTGCAAGCTTGGATACCTCTT
Source organism: Paenibacillus algorifonticola (assembly GCF_000971975.1). Taxonomy (GTDB): domain Bacteria; phylum Bacillota; class Bacilli; order Paenibacillales; family Paenibacillaceae; genus Pristimantibacillus; species Pristimantibacillus algorifonticola. The sequence continues at coordinate 58,354 of NZ_LAQO01000038.1, forward strand.
CGCGGTCAGTCGGCAGCCCCGCCTGCTCGAACAGCTGGGTGCGATACATCATCGCCATAGGGCCAGAATCGGTCGGTATGCCAAAAATAAAGCTGCCATCCGCGCTTGTGCCCTGCTTCCAGCGGGAATCGAGATAATCCTTTTGCAGCGCATCCGCTCCAAAATCTTTCAAATTGTAGAAATAATCCTCTTTCTTAAACTGCGGAATATCATCAACCGTCAAAATAACGATATCCGGCGCTCCGCTGCCTGCGGAAAGCGCGGTTAACAGATTTTGCTTATGGTTGGCTTCGTCAATTTGCACATCCAGCGTAATGTTTTTATTTTCTTCCTGATACTGTTTAATCAGTCCATCAAGTCCGGGACCGTTCGTATTCCAGTAAGTAAGCTTGACTGGCGTGTTAGCGTTTTCTGAAGTGTCACTTGAAGATGGGTCATTCGAGGAGCTGCAAGCAGCCAAGGAACCAGCCAATAATCCGGCGGCCAGCAGCATAATAAAAGGTCGCTTCATTCTCATCTTTATATCCCCCTGCATCATAATGTAAGCCTTTACAAGTCAGTTATACCACTTGCAGGCAAGGCCCGAGAATGTGGGGGATATACGATTTTTTGAACTATTCTACAATCGGGGCATTTTTTCAGGTCGAACTCGACCGGATGCGATAGTCATATGGACTGACCCCTTCCAGCGATTTAAACAATCGGCTGAAATAAGCTTGATCGGAGTAGCCGGTGTTATGGCAAATTTGATAAATTTTCAAATTTGTTTCGCGCAACAGCGTCTTTGCCCGCTCCATCCGAATTTGCGTCAAATGCCGGGTGAAGGATAGGCCCGTCTCAGATGTGAATAGGGCGCTCAAGTAATTGGGTGTTACATCAAGCCGATTTGCCAACATGCTGAGGGAAAACTCGCGATTGGCATATTCATATTGGATATAAGACATCGCATTTCGAATAATGCGATGAACAAATTCATTCATCGTCCGATTGATCGTGGAATCGGGCAGGCCGTCTTGAAACGTTCTCATGCTCTGCTCATACATCGCACGCATCGACGCCAAATCCGCCGTTACGCCACCGAGTCCAGCTGCCATTGGCACAGCCAGCTTTTGCTCCAGGCCTCGCCGCGCTTCCTCCATAAGCTGCTCCAGGTGCGGAACTGATATTTCGGTGGAAAATAACACCGCCGTCATGCGCGAGGCTTCCATAATAATGACGCTCGTTCCGTGAGGAGCCAAGACGTCCTCCAGCAAGCTTTTCGCCCAGAAGCGGTCGGGCTTCGTCCAAAATTCACGATCCGAGCATGTCAAAGTGAACAGACCCACCCACCGATGCGGGGGAAAAAGAGAATGATCCAGCGGCAGCTCTGGCAGCTGCTGCTCATAAAATAAATCCTGCACGCGCGATTCCAGCACATTTTGCTCGCGCAATTTAATTATTTCCAGGGATGGGCCGCGGCCTTCATCCTTTGAAGCAGCCGCAGGCTCAAGGCTGTCATTTCCCTCCAGCCTATGCTCGATCAGCACAATGAGCAATTGCAGCACATAAGTGCGCAGCTTCATCCGTTCCAGTTGGCTCATCGCCGCAGAGTGGCGCGAAGCTTCCATTAATTGATTGAGAATCGGCCTCAGCCGCTCCGTCATGTGAGAATCTGCCGCATAGAACAGCTGTGGGGGGTGAAAAATGGAATAGGCAAGCGATCGGTCATCAATGTCCAGATGAAGACAAAAGTAGGTCACCCCCTCCAACGCATTCGTCTCGCTGGCATGTGTGTAACTGGGAGGAATAATGACAAGATCGCCAGGCGACTGCTCATAAGGAACGTCATTAATGATCATTTTTTGGAAGCCGTCAACGACCAAATTAATTTCCAGCAAAGGGTGCTCATGCTCCGGGTAAAACCAGCCTTGCCCCGCGCTGCGCCAGTGCGTGCCATGAAGCTGAAAGCTGAATTGGAAATCCGGCAGTGCAAACTCCTCCAGACAGTTGTCCCTCCCGCCACCGGGAATAAACAGTAATGACATACGCCGTCCCTCCTAGCCATTGGAATAGTCATTTCATTGTGTCACACGCCTTTAAAAAATAAAAGCGGCCGCATCATAGCAGCCGCTTCCCTATTATTTCCCCAAAAATCCGCCTTCGGATTTAATCACCTGGCCCGTAATCCACTGCGCGTCGTCGCTGGCTAGAAAACGGATCGTTTTCGCTGCATCCTCTGGCAGGCCAATTCTCCCCATTGGGAATAGTGGCAGAAGGTGGGCTTTCAGCTCATCATCCATCCAGCCCGAATCGGTCGGCCCCGGATCGAAGCCATTGACCGTTATTTGCAGCGGAGCAAGCCCCACGGCAAGCGGCTCGATGAGGGCGATTAAAGCGCCTTTCGTAGCCGTATAAGCAAGGTTATTCGCATCCGGCCCTTTGGAAACCATAAATATAATTCTTCCGTTCGTTCCTGCTGGATGATTGTGCTCAAAGCGCTTCGCGAACTCGGTGCTGAGCAGCATCGTTGTTCGGTTATTCACTACATAATGCTGCTCCAGCAGAGCCAGATTCAGCGTTCGAAAATTAGTCGGCACACAATAAGCCGCATTATTAATTAATATCGAGGGGCTGCCGAGCGTCCGCTCCACCTCATCCATAATGAGAGATGGCATTTCCGAATTGGAAAAATCAGCCTCCATCTGACTTGCCCTTACGCCTAAACGTTCCAATTCGCCGCACAATTGCTCCGGCCAAGCTTGCTCTAGGCCATTGCCCTCCATCTCATCAAACGCTTGCCAATGCGTAAAAAAGATATCGATTCCGCTGCCCGCGAGCGCGCGGCAGATCGCTGTTCCAATGCCCGTGGAGCGGCTTGCGCCCGTCACGATAGCGATTTTATTTTTCATAGAAGTTTTCATAGAAGTCATGTGTAATTCCCCCATTCCTTATTGGAGGATAAGAAGACGATGGGCATTCACCCGAGATGCTGATCTTCCCCATAACGAACAACGACTGCCTATAGGCAGCCGCTGACAGGGGTATATGATAGCCCCAGCCCTGCTTATCCTGTAAGGTTTGCGAAAGGAACGCCAAATACAATAGTAAGATAAAGCCTCTTACTAAATCGGCATTCTATTCTGCTGATAACCTCTACAGGAACATCCACATGGCTGGTTCAAGTCTCCTTTTCGTGCATCTCTACTTGGGAGCATAACATGAGGAGGAGTTTTTGGCAATTATAGAAAATACGGAAATTTCGTCCTTAATTCACCTGCTCAAGCTGCACGCAGCTAAGCCATGCTAAGTCACTTTCTCCATTCGTCTCGCATGCAGCCAAGCTTTGATATTGCTATACAAGCTGTGCGGGTAATCATAATGATAAACTTGCGCTGTCTCGAAAGACAGACGGCTGAATAATTCAAAGGAAACATTTAAAGCTTTCCAGCTAGCTATCTGATCAAAACCTCCGAACGATTGTTTTAAGTCCGCTATAACCGCATCATCTGCCCAGTCTGCAATAAATTTGCCTGCATGCCAGGTGTCATAGTTTTGTCCATGAATCGCCTTGGCATGCCACTCCATCATTTGCAGCAGCAGTTGCTTGCAATCGTGATCCCTTTCACCCGCGACCCACAATTCGCCGCGCAAAATCTGCTTCGCCACATACAGGCAGGCAAACCCATATTGCTGAACGGCTTGCAGGAAGGCAACTGCCGTAATCGGTGGCGGCAGGTCAGGGACAGCTTCCTTGGGAATCAATTTGTCGCCGCTGCCCGTCTTGTCCAGCAGCAGCTTCACCCCGCGCTTAAAGCCTTGCGGCACTTGTCCGCTAGCAGCCAAACGCTCTAGTTCAGCGATAGGACAAAACAAGAAATCCACCTGCAGTCCCTCGTTGAAAAGCACTAATTTCTCAGGATCCCCTCCTGCCGTCCGGTACATGAAGCTCGTCCATACTTCCCCAATGTCTAGCAGCCAATCATTATTTTGAAAATAGTAGTCCGGATTGGTCGAATAAATGACAATATCCAGATCGGAAAATTCATCGAACGGCTTTTCCGTTCTTGCCCGTGAGCCCATGACATACATCGCCTGTATTTCTTCGTTTTCACCAGCCCAGCTTACAATTCGCTGCTCCAGCATTTCGTATAAATCCGCCATTTCCGATCCGCCTTTACTTATGGAGTATTAAAGATCCTTTTTCAAATAATAATGCTGATGGCCACCGGCGTTGTCTATCGTTCCATACACCTCATAGCCATGCTTCTTGTAAAAATCCAGCGCTTGGAAGCTTAACGTATCCAGCTTAATAAAATCGCATTTTTTCTCTTTGGCAAGCCTTTCCGCTTCTTCCAGGAGCTTCGACCCGTATCCGAGCTTGCGCAGCTCCTCATCTACATACAAAATGTGCACCTCCAGCCAGTTCCAGCACACTTCGCCCAGAAGCCCGCCATACACGACGCCATCGTCCTTTTTTAAAATCAGATTAATCTCTTGGTATCTGTCGCTTAATTCTTTCGGAAAGTGCTTCCTATTAAAGGCGATTAGCTTATTTAGCACAGCTTTCTTATCGGCTGAATTTGATTCATTGATGATTTGAAGCTCCATGATTCTCCCCCTCTACTTTCTCCTAGATAATTCCTATCCCATTCTTGTATTATCAACCGCAACCAGAGAAAAAGCTATATCCAAATCAATCATATCTTACAGAGGAAGCTTACCTTTTACCCATTCATACCGGATGAGCAAAATGAATAACAGCCTAGCCCAAGCATCAGTATGCTTGGGCTAGGCTGCTTAAAAAGTGAGCGTTATACTTTATTTTCCAGGCTGCTGCCTGTCGTAATTGCTGCTTCCTGAAAATTTTCCACCGAAGCGGTTTTCCCATAAAAACGGGGCGTATGTGCCGTCAGGCCTTCACGCGTGTAAAATGGATCGTTCTCAGCAAGCGGAAAGACAACCTTCTCTCCTGTGCTTGCCGACTTGTAAATGCCCGTAATGAACTCCAGCGTGCTGCGTCCGCTGATGCCATCAACGAGAACGGGGGCCCCCGTCTCGATTGCGGTGAGCACATTATCAATCTGGCCCTCATGGCCAATATACTTCACTTCCGGCAGGCTGTCATACAACTCCTGAAGCTGCTGCTCCAGCCCCTCATTCGGGGTCGGGAAGCCATTCGGGCTCGAGAGCGACGCTTTTATTTTCCACGGCGCGGATACGCGGGCTTGCTTGCCTTGAAAAATCAGCTGCTGCTCCTCTCCATGATGCACGACTGAGCTGGTCACAATGCCGAGCGCCCCTTGCGGGAAGCGCAGCATCGCCATCGACAGGTCCTCGACTTCCGCATTATCATGCGATGTATTTGTCATAAATGCTTGCAACTCGCTCGGCTGCCCCATCATCCACAGCAGCGCATCAATATGGTGCACCGCATGGTTCAGCGTACAGCCGCCGCCTTCTTTCTCCCAAGTGCCTCGCCACCACAAATCGTAATAACAATGCCCCCGCCACCAGAAGGAATCAACCTGGGCATGGACGATAGGCCCCATCAGACCGCTATCTACCACCGATTTCAGCTTCATCATCGGCGTTTTAAAGCGATTTTGCGCAACAATGGAAAGGATTTTCCCGCTGCGGCGGGCCGCTTCATTCATTTGGTCGCATTCCTGCAAAGAAGAGGCCATCGGCTTCTCCACGAGTACATGCTTGCCATCGTTCAGAAGATCGACCGCAATAGGCGCATGGGTATACGGCGGCGTACATACCGATACCAAATCGATATCCTCTCCCAGCAGCTCCTTGTAATCAGCTACAATTTTCACGCCTTCTAATTGAAACTGCTGTAGCCTTGCCTGAGCCTTATCCATGTACGCATCACAAATCGCTACAACCTTGCAGCGGCTGCCAAACGTCCTGTACGCTTCCAAATGAGCAGAGCTGATGGCCCCTGCCCCAATAATCGCTACTTTCAGCATAAAACGAACTCCCCCGTCCGCTAATGAGTTGATGTTTTCCTCTTTATTTTAAAGGAAAATCCACATCATTTATGATTGGGAATTGTGATAAAATACAACTATATTGCGGTTTTTAAAGTGTTTGCAGTTATATGCGAGATAAGGGAGGCAGGACAGCCGTGCACAAAATGGAAGAGCAGTTTTCATTCCACTATCGCATATCATCCGATAGCAGCTTCTGGGAAGTGTTTCACGCCCATCCCCAAATGGAATTTTCCTATGTCCATGCCGGACATGGGGATCTTATCGTCGAAGGCAAGCGCTACCGGGTTGAGCCGAATACTTTAATGGTTTTCCATCCCTTTCAGCTTCACCGGGTACAGATGGATATATCGGCGGAGCAGCCGTTCATTCGCACCGTGCTCATGTTTGAACCTTCGCCGCTCAAAAAATACTGGAGCGCCTTCCCGCTGCTGAAAGCCTTTTTCGAGGAATTGCTGCTTCGATCGAGCGGCGAGCCCTGGTACGGTATTGCTGAGACGTCGCCGCTTGCGCTGCTGTTGAAGCAATTTAAGGAAACGCGGGAGCAGCTCGCTGCTGATGAACAAGCGGAAGAGGAGGAGGACCATTTTCTGCTGTTGGAGTTGCTACGGCAATTAAAAGCAATTCGCCAAAAGCCCGGCAGCCAGTCCACCTTGCGAACAAGAAGGCCGAGCCACCGGGCAGAGGAAATGATGGAGTGGATTGAGCAGCACTATCAGGAGCCGTTTCGGCTGGAGCAAATGGCCGAAGCGCTTCATCTGTCCCGCTATCATGTCGTCCATTTGTTCAAGCAGGCTACGGGCTCGACCATTATGGACTATACCAAAGCGACGCGCGTCCGTCATGCCTGCCTCTATTTAATCGAAACGACGCTGACCGTACCTGAAATCGCTACCCGTGTCGGCATGGGCAATCCCTCTTATTTCTGCAAGGTATTTCGTCAGCAGATGGGACATACGCCGCATCAATATCGGCTGCATATTCAGCGTAGAAAATAAGGCCGCTATATCCGCTTAGAAAGCGGCCTGACTCTACCCATGCTAAGCTTTTTTGCATTTCCATTTTCTTTTTCGGCGAGGGCTCGCTTTCACCCCAATTTCGATCGCGGTTATGGAGGCAAGTTTAATATAAGTAACAACACCCTTCACGTTAAGAATGGCGCAGCCATCGGAAAATCCCATAAACACGCCGACATGGGAGGTACCGTCAAAATGAATGCGAATATTAGGAGTACCTACACCAATACGCATAAGAATATTCCGAATGCAGCTGTTGCTGTCCTCCCTTTTACTGCCTCCGCTTTTGTTGCGGTAGCTTCGATCGCCTGTGCTATTATTCTCATAGCTTTTATTAACGTGGTTTTTATTTCCATAGCTTGTATTTCCATAGCTTATAATGCTGGAGCTATTGTTTCTATAACTTTTGCTGCCATAGCTGCGACTGACGGAAATCTTATTGCCACAGCCCCGGATGCTGCTTCCTCCTTTTCTCGACAAAAATACCATCTCCTTAGTCATAGAGTTGATATTATTGTATGGAGATTAATAGATTATGGTGTGTGCCTTTTATGCTATTTTCACCTTTACTAACCATAGCTTCCCTGCTCCGATTGCCAGAGCTAAAACAAGCATAATGACCGGACTTACAAGCTCGCCCATTCCTTGGCCTGCTGCTAAATGCGTAACGACTGCGCCCAGCATAAGTATGATCACTAGTCCGACAGCGGGCAGCGTCATTTTAGGCTTCCAAAAACCGATCCATAATGCTTTCAAGCATGGCTGTAGAACGCGATTTTGAATCGATTACCGTGAAGGATATTACTGAAATCGCAACTATGAACAGGGCGACCTTTTATGCTCACTACGAGGATAAATATATGCTTTTAGAGGTGTTATTTCTGGAGTTTTTTGATCAGACGTTAGTTCGAAAAAGCTCGATGAAAGCTCCTTCAGCGCAGAAACGCTGGAAAATCTGATTATGGCGGTATGCGACTATTTCAAATTAGTAAAGCGTGGCTGCAAGAAGATAACACCTTCCGTCATGTCCCTTATGGAAGAGAAAATTATTTCGAGGCTGGGTGCCTTTATTAAGCAAACTGTTGCACGTTCGGAGGGAATAAGCGGTGGCAAGCCAGGGGGAGCTGGAGCTGGCAATAACGCTCGTAAGCTGGTCCATCTATGGCGTTGCCCACAAATGGAGCCATCATCAGGAAACCCCGCAGGAAGAACTGGCGGCAGCGGCAGCCAAGCTGATCCGGAGCGGAACGGGCGCACTGCTGCTGCCTGCTTAAAATGTCGAGAAGACTCGAACCTAGTGCCCATTTATCTGCCCACGATATAGCGGAAATTTTCGATGCAGCGATCGGCAATGTCGCAGGCTATTCGCACAACCGTGCGGTTTATAGTAAAATGGGAGCATGCTCTACGATATGATGAAGAGGTGCCTGAATGTCCATTAGTTTCACTACATCGATTATAAGCCGGCTCAAAAGAGAAATTGCTGCTCTAGAAGCCCAAAGCGTATTGGAAAAGAATAAATCCATAAAAGCGCAGGCGAAGCTGAAGCAGTTGCAAAAGGATAGCAAAAAAAGCAGCTTGCCCAGCGATTTAAGCAGCAAACTGACCCGTATTAATAAATTGAATGAAGAAATCGCTGAAAGCGCCAAAAAACAAGCCGAGCTCTCCCGACAGCTGGTTTACAAAAAGTCTGAGTTAAAAAAGCACTCCTCGTAAACCTGCACACTATAAGCGGCTAACGAATGCAAATATGCCGCAATCGGCAAAAGGTTGGATTTTCCTTTATTGAGGAGACCCAACCTTATTTATTTTTCCCTTGCAACGCCGGAATCCCTCTGCTCTTCTCCCAGCTTGCTAGATCAGACCCCATTATTCCTTGCCATGTATCCCATACAGTCTGCGGTAAGCTGTCGGCGTCATGCCCTCATGCTGCATAAAACGCTTATTGAAATAGCTGACGCTCGGATAGCCAGCCTCTTCGGCAATTTGCCCAATGTTGTCGTCCTTCCGCTCCAACAGCCATTGCTTGGCCGCTTGCAGACGGCAGCGCGTAATAAAATCCATCGGCGTCATCCTCGTCGCCGCTCGAAACAGCTTGCAGAAATAATAAGGCGTCACTCCGACCCTCTCCGCCCATTCATCCAAAATAAACGGCTTCACCGCCTCCTGCTGCATCAGCGGAAGCAGCTCCATGATTCGGTCGGCGGACGTTTCCGCCTTGCCCTGATTCAGCGCCACTGCCTGCTCGACGAATATCGTAAGCAAGGCATAAGTAAGCATAGAGAGATGTGCCGGATGCAGCATGCGATGCGTCTCCGCCTCGCGCAGCAGCTCCTCATGAGCCTTCTCCCAAGCTGCGGGCTGACGCAGTCTCCATAAAGGGCTTTTATGCAAGCCCTGTTCAAGCAAATAATCGCGGAGTCCGCTGCCGCCATAAAAGTGAAACCAGCGGATGTCCCACGGCTCATCCTTGCTGCTGTAATAACGCTGCTTTTGCAGTGGAAAATAAAGCACCGCTTCCCCCGCGCGCAGCTCATGAACGACACCGTCCAATTCGACAAATCCTCTGCCCGCAGCAACAAAATGAATATTAAAATTGTTCAAAGCGCCCGCTTCCCGATATACGCTATGCTCGGGCTGCTCGTTGTAATTTCCAATCGATTCCGGAAAGCAAAAGTAAGGCATTTTCGGAAGGGTAAGCAAATGGCTTTGACGATGCAAATTCAACACCTCAATGACAATATTGTTTTAATAGGATGCAAAATATTATCATTTTAATTTTAATTCACATCCTCTATAATCGCAATATCATCATAAATCAACATACAAAGCGAGGTTGAATCATGAGCAAAAAGTTAAAATGGGGCATTGTAGGCTGTGCTGGAATTGCGAAACGCGCTGTTATTCCGGGGCTGCATTTATCTGAACTAAATGAAGTAGCAGCCATCGCCAGCCGCGACGGAGACAAGGCAAAGCAAACCGCCGAACAACTCCAAATTTCGACTGCATACGACAGCTACGAAGCCCTTTTGGCGGACAGCTCCATCGACGTCATTTATATACCGCTTCCTAACCATTTGCATAAGGAATGGGCGATCAAGGCTGCTGCTGCGGGCAAGCATATTTTATGCGAAAAACCGCTTGCCCTTACGGCACACGAAGCAGCAGAAATGGCTGAAGCCGCTGATCAAGCTGGCGTCCTGCTCTCCGAGGCCTTTATGTATCGCTATCATCCCCGTTACGAAACGATCAAAGACTTAATTGCAAACGGTGCAATCGGTGAAGTACGCGGCATACGCAGTGCATTTACGTTCAATAATGCAGGCGATACAGCAAACGTTCGCTATCGCAAAGCTTGGGGCGGCGGCTCCCTCTATGACGTAGGCTGCTACCCGATTAATGCAGCCCGCCTATTGCTCGGCAAGGAACCCGAAGCGGTAACGGTGAACGCCCAATTTTCACCCGAGCATGACGACGTGGATATGATGGCATCCGGATTGATTGAATTCGAGGGCAATGTATCGCTCACCTTCGATTGCGGCATGTGGTCCGCTTTCCGTAATCCGCTTGAGGTGCTAGGCAGTGACGGAATCATTGAGGTTCCTTCTGCTTTTGTTACGCCTACTCCAGAAAGCGGCACGATATTCGTCACGTCTGGCGGCGAGCGCAAGGAAGTGGAAGTCCCTTATGTCAATGCCTATACCGAGCAAGCCGATCATATAGCACGAGCCATTACAGAAGGTAAAGCTCTAACCTTCGGTGCTGCGGATGCCATCCGCAATATGAAAGTTATTGATGCCTGCCTGCTGTCTGCGCGCGAGCATCAAAGAGTTATTTTATAAATAAGATAATCAAGCACATTAGCCTATTGAGGAGGCCTCGACAACAATGGAATATTTAAAGGTGCAAGGCTTGGACAAACCGGTATCCCGGTTAATGAAAGGCTCCGATTATTTTATCCATGAACGCTACGATAAAGCTGCGGCAAATTTGGATGCTTTTTTCGCCATCGGCGGCAATTCTATTGATTCGGCTCATATTTACTGCGGCGGGCAAAGTGAGGAAGTCATCGGCCGTTATTTGAAGGAAAGAGGCAATCGCGAGCAGTGGGTTATTTTGACCAAAGGCGCGCACCATGATCAGAATGGCCCACGTGTAAGCAGCGAAGCCATTCGCAGCGATTTAAACAAAAGCATCGAGCGTTTGCAAACCGACTACATTGATATGTATGCGCTGCACCGCGATGATCCAGCCGTTCCCGCTGGTGAGGTCATTGAAATTTTGAACGAGCATATCTCCTCAGGCGCCGTCCGGACGATTGGCGTGTCCAACTGGTCATGGCAGCGTATTAAGGAAGCCAATGATTATGCAGCAGCCAAAGGCTTGGTCGGCTTTTCCTTCAACAGCCCCAACTTCAGCCTGGCAAAAGCAAACGAACCGTTCTGGGCAGGCTGCGTTTCCGCCGATGAGGAGACATCCGCATGGCATGAAGTAACGCAAATGCCGTTATTTTCATGGTCGTCCCAAGCCAGAGGCTTCTTCACGGAACGCTTCACACCCGAGGATCGGTCGAATGCCGATCTGGTCCGTGTTTTCTATAGCGACGGCAACTGGGAGCGACTCGAGCGTGCCAAGCAGCTTGCAGCTCGCAAAGGAGTAACCGCTATTCAAATTGCACTTGCTTACGTGCTGAATCAGCCATTTCCAACCTGCGCCTTAATCGGTGCACAATCGCTGGAGGAGCTGCGATCCTGCGATGAAGGCTCGCTCATTACATTGACGGCGGAAGAGCGGAATTGGCTGGATCTGACCTCGGATCGTGGCTAATACGGAAAGACAATTACTCTAATAAATGTTAGGGTCGTGTCGATAAAGTTTTATTTAGAAGAACCCTGACCTTGATCAAAAATATTGTTTAGCCGCCAACTTATTGGCGGCTTTTTGGCGTGCTTTTCGCAGGAAAAATATTATTGATAGCGCTGTTTTAAGGCAAAGGAAATCGACACCTTTTTGTCGAATATTGTCTGTTATATTATCTACTACTATTTTCAGATAACTGAGGGATTGGGGGGGCTTTAGCAGCAGATTGTATGAGAGATTTTGAACCGTAAGCTTATAGAAATAATATGAAGTCGTGCACCGTTGTAAACCATTTTATTAAGAGCACCTACATCTGAGGGAGTGATCCATATTATACGCTCGGTTAAACATCTCAAGAGGGCCTTTGTTATTTTATTAAGCTTGACGATCGTTCTTTCTAGCAGTTTGTCTATGAATCCATTTATAGACGTCGCTGCTGCTGCTATCACCCCCACAACTGTCACGTTTTCCACCAATGAAGCAACTGCGTGGAACGACGGTATTGCCGAGGACGGCGAGGGAGGATCTTCCAACATCGCAGGTATTAATATGCAGTTTTACAATATCAGCGATACCGCTGGTACGATTATCACAGAAAAACTGGTACATGGAGATACACAAGCCGGTGATTCCTTTGATGCTTTGACTAGTTATGCTGCTAATATAACTGGCGGTTGGAAAGGCATGGGCATACAATCGTCTGATGGAACCACGTTTCGCTTGAAAGGTTTCTTTTACTCTAATTTTGGGGTGTCCACTTCCATTACCGTAAAAGGCTATCGCAATGATATTGAGGTAGGAAGTACTTCATTTAATACAGATGAATTAGTAAATGATTACAGTTCAAAAACCGAGATACTGGGAACGGCTTTTTACAATGTAGACAAGGTGCTTCTATATTCAGCAGCTTCAAGCTGGCATGGAATTAATAATATTCAAATCGAGGAACCAATCATCACTAATGCGGCTGCGCCGACTATTGGCACGCAGCCAACGGATAAAACCGTGAACGTCGGCGGCAGTGCGAACCTGAGTGTTGCAGCTAGCGGGGGCGCGACACTGAGCTACCAATGGTATAGCAATTCGACGAATAGCAATGTGGGCGGGTCGCTTATCGGCGGCGCAACTGGTGCTTCGTATGCAGCGCCAACCTCTAGTGCGGGCACGACTTACTACTATGTTGTCGTAACCAATACAGACAGCAGCGCTACGGGGAACCAGACTGCTACGGCTACCAGTAATGCAGCTGAGGTTACCGTGAATGCTCTCACTCATGCGGCTACGCCGACTATTGGCACGCAGCCAACAGATAAAACCGTGAACGTAGGCGGTAATGCTAGCCTGAGTGTCGCGGCTAGCGGTAGCGCGACGCTGAGCTACCAATGGTACAGTAATTCGACGAATAGCAATGTGGGCGGTACGCTTATCGGCGGCGCGACTAGCGCTTCGTATGCAGCACCTACCTCTAGTGCGGGTACGACTTACTACTATGTTGTCGTAACCAATACAGACAGCAGCGCTACGGGGAACCAGACTGCTACCGCTACTAGCAATGCAGCGACTGTAAACGTGAATGCGTTAACCAACGCTTCCATTCCGACTATTAATACTCAGCCAACAGATAAAACCTTGAACGTAGGCGGTAGTGCAAACCTGAGTGTCGCGGCTAGCGGGGGCGTATCGCTGAGCTATCAGTGGTATAGCAATTCTACGAATAGCAACGTTGGTGGAACGCTTATCGGCAGCGCGACTAGCGCTTCGTATGCAGCACCTACCTCCAGTGCCGGCACGACTTACTACTATGTTGTTGTAACCAATACGGACAGCAGTGCTACAGGGAACCAGACTGCTACGACTACTAGCAATGCGGCAACTGTAACCGTGAATGCGTTGACCAACGCGTCTACACCTTCTATCAATACACAGCCAACGGATAAAACTGTGAATGTGGGCGACAGCGCGAACCTAAGTGTTGCGGCTAGCGGTGGTGCGACGCTGAGCTACCAGTGGTTCAGCAATTCTACGAATAGCAACGTAGGTGGGGCGCTTATCGGCGGCGCAACTAGCGCTTCGTATTCGGCGCCAACTTCCAGTGCAGGTACGATTTACTACTATGTTGTCGTAACCAATACAGACAACAGTGCAACGGGCAATCAAACCGCTACAGCTACAAGCAATGTAGCTACTGTAACCGTGAATGCGTTGACCAACGCTTCTACACCTTCTATTGATACAGAACCAACAGATAGAACCGTGAACGTCGGCGATAGTGCAAACCTCAGTGTCGCAGCTAGCGGCGATTCGACGCTGAGCTACCAATGGTATAGCAATTCAACTAACAGCACAGTGGGCGGTACGCTTATCGGCGGCGCAACTAGCGCTACGTATGCAGCTCCAACTTCCAGTGCGGGTACAACTTACTACTACGTTGTTGTAACCAATACAGACAGCAGTGCTACAGGAATGCAGACTGCTACCGCTACTAGTAATGTAGCAACCGTAACCGTGAATGCATTGACTAACGCTTCTACACCTTCTATCGATACAGAACCAACAGATAGAACCGTGAACGTCGACGACAGTGCTGGCTTGAGTGTTGCGGCTAGCGGTGGTGCGACGCTCAGCTATCAGTGGTATAGCAATTCTACGAATAGCAACGTTGGTGGAACGCTTATCGGCAGCGCGACTAGCGCTTCGTATGCAGCACCTACCTTTAGTGCAGGCACGATTTACTACTATGTTGTCGTAACCAATACGGACAGCAGTGCTACTGGAAACCAAACCGCTACGGCTACTAGTAATGCGGTTACTGTAACCGTGAATGCGTTGACCAATGCATCTACTCCGACTATCGATACACAGCCAACGGATAAGACAGTGAATGTGGGCGACAGCGCGAACCTAAGTGTTGCGGCTAGCGGGGGCGCGACGCTGAGTTACCAATGGTACAGTAATTCAACTAACAGCAACGTTGGCGGGACGCTTATCGGCAGCGCAACTAGCGCTTCGTATTCAGCACCTACCTCCAGTGCAGGCACAACCTACTACTATGTTGTCATCACTAACACAGACAGCAGTGCAACAGGCAATCAAACCGCTACAGCTACAAGCAATGCAGCAGGCGTAACGGTTAATGCACTAAACGCACCTGATCAACCGCAAAACCTTGTTGCCCTTGGCGGTAATCAACAAGTCGCCTTGAATTGGAGCTCTTCAGCAGGAGCGAGCTATTACAACGTTTATATAGCGGATGCTTCCGGGCAGTACAGTAATACACCTGTCGCAACAGGGACAGGCACTAGCACGATTGTGCAAAGTCTAAGCAACGGCACAGCTTATTACTTCATTGTAAAAGCAGGCGGTGCAGGAGGCTTGAGCCTCGATTCCAATGAAGCCAGCACCACTCCTGCTACCGTTGCCACGGCTCCAACGAACATTACTGCAGTAGCCGGAGATCAACAGGCAACTGTTTCCTTCAATTCCCCAGCAGACAACGGCGGAAGCTTAGTAACGGGGTATCAAATAACCGTTTCTCCAGGAAATGCAACGGTTACTGGAACAGCAAGCCCGATCACCATTACAGGCTTAACAAATGGTACGAGCTACACCTTTACGGTCAAGGCCATTAATGCTGCAGGCGAGAGTGTGGATTCCGTTGTCTCTAATGCCGTCACGCCAATTGCGGCAACCAACAACAGTGGTGGAGGTGGATCTTCTTCGCCAGCTGTCCAGCCGACAGCGTCGACGGCTACCCGTACCGGTGTTGAAGTGTGGATTAATGGCAAGGTTGAAAATATCGGTACTTCTATCACTAGCAGCATTAATAACCGTTCCACAACTACCATTATGGTGGATCAAAAGATGCTGGAGCAAAAGCTCGCGGAGGAAGGCCAGTTTGCCGTCATCACGATTCCGGTAAGCAGCCAATCTGATGTCATCATTGGTGAAATAAATGGGCAAATGCTTAAAACGATGGAAGATTACCAAGCCATTCTTGAAATCAGAACAGATCATGCAGCCTACAGAATTCCCGCTCTGCAAATCAATAGCAGCGTTATTTCCGCCCAGCTCGGCAATGCAAGATCTTTGCAGGATATTAAAATTCAAATTACAATATCCACGCCAACAGCTGATGTGAAAAATTTTGTGAATAATGCATTAGCTAAAGAAGGCCTCACGCTTGTCGTTCCTGCCATTGAGTTTACTGTCAAAGGTATATACGGCAATAAAACCTTTGAAATCACGAAATTCAACCGTTATGTACAGCGCTCGATTGCCATTCCAACTGGCATAGACCCAAGCAAGATTACAACCGGAATTGTCGTTGAACCGGATGGAACTGTACGTCATGTTCCAACAAAGGTCGTCAAGGAGGATGGAGCCTATTTTGCACAAATAAATAGCTTAACCAACAGTACGTATGCGATTGTCTGGCATCCCTTTGAGTTTAGCGATGTCGCTTCGCATTGGTCGAAAAATGCAGTCAACGATATGGGCTCCCGAATGATTATTGAGGGCGATACACAAGGTCTCTTTAATCCCAATCGCGATATTACACGCGCAGAGTTTGCGGCTGTAATTGTCCGTGGACTAGGCTTGCGACTGGAAGACGGTGCGGCTTCCTTTTCAGATGTATCCGCCTCGGACTGGTATAGCTCCGCTATTCATACCGCTCATGCCTATGATCTAATCAATGGGTTTGAAGATGGTACGTTCCGTCCAAACGATAAAATAACACGGGAGCAAGCAATGCTCATTGTCGCCAAGGCGATGACGCTTACGAATTTGAAAACCCAACTAGCCAATGAGGCGGCAAAACAAACTCTGCTTCCTTATAAAGATGCAGTGGATGCTGCTGATTGGGCGAAAAATGGCATTGCCGACAGCGTGCTGGCTGGCATTGTATCCGGACGAACCAGCACCGAGCTGGCTCCTAAAGCCTTTATCACTAGAGCAGAGGTTGCTGCCATCATGCAAAGACTGCTGCAAAAATCAGTCCTGATTCAATAATCAAAGTGAGATCAACCGCAATGGGGCTGCCCTTCAAGTCATCCAAGATGGCTGAACTGCACCCCGTCAAGTAGACAGTATAAAAAATAAAGATTAGTTAAGCGGCCTTGGTCCTGAATTT